>JADLAX010000068.1 GCA_020848035.1 Anaerolineae bacterium
ATGTGCCAATCGCTTGTTCAAACAGATACAAGAGGTAATTGATTCAGTTGAAAAGGTGCTGACTATTCAGAACGATTTAACTCATTCTGATAGGTTTTTATTTTCAAAAACTTTTTGCTGACTACTTGAACTATTTTGCACCCGTGTTTACAAAATATGTCAAAGGCTTCTGGCGCAAAATACTATGCAGTAATTTAGCAAAGAGGCGGGGTAAATTGAATAGGAAGGTGGTCATTTGACCCCACCTAGCGCGGGGCAGCAACCGGGCAGAGAGCGCCCGAACAAGCTCGTATGGTGTGTGGCATGGATGAGACCTCCAGCAGGTCTCATGGGGGTTTACAGCTCAACGGTTAAAATGGCTCCCTTTGGTGTGTTGGCAGAGGCAAAAATGTGCCCGCCGTGGGCTTCGACGACCATTTTGCAGAAGGCCAGGCCGAGACCTGTCTGACGGCCGTTTTTCTTCTTAAGCGTCACAATTTCATACTTGTTAAAAATGCGCTCCTGGTCTTCCGGGGCGATGCCCGGGCCTTCATCCAATACCTCTAGACGGAAAGAGGAGCGTGCCGTGGGGACGGCCGTTGGGTCATACTGCAAGCGTAGCGTGACGAGGCTGTCTTCGGGCGCAAACTTAAAGGCATTGGAAAGCAAATTATCAATCACGCGTTTGAACAGCGAAACGTCCAGGCAGACCAACAGGTCATTCTCTGGGGCATCCAGCCGCAGTTCAAACTGGCGCAGCTGGGCCACCTCGTAGTTGGCTTCCATCACCTGCGCCGCTAACGCTTTGATACCAACTTCGGTGGGTTCCAGCTTCAGCGCACCCTGCTCCATCTTGGCCACCGCGAGCACTTCGTCCATGAAGCTGTCTAGCGAACGCAAGCTGCTGCGCACAATGGTGGCGTACTCTTTGTCCTTGGTCCCATCTGCCACACGCCGCAGGACAAAATCGTTGTACAGCATGGCTACTGTCAGCGGCGTGCGCATATCGTGAATGAGCATGTGGGCTAAATCTTCGCGCAGCTGCAAAAGTGATTGCAGGGCGTCGTATTGGTGCTTGATGCGCAGCATGGTGCGCACCCTGGCCCGTAATTCCGAGCCGTTGACCGGCTTGGACAAAAATTCGTCGGCCCCGGCGCTTAGACCTTGCAGCATGTCTTCACGGCCGTTTAGCGCCGTGACCAAAATGATGGGAATGTGCTGCCACCGCTTTTCTTGCTTGAGAAGGCGGCAGACATCATAACCGCTCATACCGGGCATCATCACGTCCATCAAAATGACGTCGGGTTGAATATCGCCAATGCGCTCGATGATTTCTGGACCGCTGCTGGCCAGGGACACTTCATAGCCTTCGGTCGAGAGCAGGTCAGCGATAACCTCGCGGGCCATCTGGTTGTCGTCGACAATACAAATGTGAGGCAGATTGGTAACCGCTGTGGTGGGCGGTGTTGGTTGGTTCATGAGTTGGCTCCCTGGGTGTGGCTGTGTCGTCAGACCGGTGGCTCTTAACCGATGGTGGGGGCGAAAACGGCCGTTTCTCTCAGCTCTTCCGCAATCAGGGCCACCGCCCAAACTGGCGATCCGTCTAACACAATCTGCTCCAGAATCTCAACCTTCAGCTGGAAATGATCGCTGCGGTGAGACGGGGTGTAGACCAGCCGACGGGTGGTGGCCGATGACGGCCGTGTGGGCCAGTTCAGCCAGGCGGCCGTTGGATAACATTGGTAAGCCGATTGGGCCAGGGCCATAAATTTGAGCTTGCGGGGCAAGTCGTCGTCACTAAACAGGCCCAAAAAGTGGCGCGCTTGCCGGTTGGCGTACAAAATTTCGTCTTCCTGGTTGATCAGCAGCAGGCCAGACTTGAGGTTTTGCCCCTGACGGGTTTGGGGGTGGCGTTGGTAAACGGCCGTATCTTTAATCATAAGGTTGGCTCCTTGGGCATGGCAGCTTGTTCTGCCAGCAGTTGGTCGATGGTGAGTACCAGCTGGCGCAGCTGCACCGGCTTGCTCAGATAGACGTTGGCCCCAGCTGCCAGGCAGCGGGCCTTGTCGCCCTGCATCGCCAGGGCAGTGAGGGTGATGATGGGGATTGTTTTGATGGCCTCGGTTTTGCGCAGTTCGCAAACGGCCGTTAAGCCATCCATCTCCGGTAACTGCACGTCCATCAAAATAAGGTCGGGTGTCTCTTCCTGGGCGCGGGCCAGCGCTTCACTGCCGCTGCGGGCCACAATTACCCGGTACCCCCACACTTGCAGATATTCGGCAAAAATTTCTATGTTGGCTTCATTGTCTTCAACCAGCAGGATGAGCTGGTCATGGGCGGCGGCTGAACTGGCATCACGCAGCTGCGGGCCGTAGGTTTGCTGGTCTTTTTCGGCCAGCTCTTTGGACTGCTGGGGGTGGGTAAACGGCCGTTGCGGCAAAGTTACTGTAAAGCGGCTGCCTACCCCAACTTCACTGTCTAGCGTCACGCTGCCCCCGTGCATTTCCGTCAGGCGGAACACCAAAGACAGTCCCAGACCGGTGCCCTCATGCGAGCGGGCCAGGCTGCTATCTAGCTGCACAAATGGCTTAAACAACTGCTCCATATCTTTGGGGGCAATGCCAATGCCGGTGTCCCAGACCTGAATCTGGACCGTCTCCGTTTCGGCATCGCCAAACGCCTTCAAGCCCACCTCGCCGCCTACCGGGGTGAACTTCACCGCGTTGCTCAACAGGTTGATCAGCACCTGCTTCAAACGGCGTTCATCGGCCTGGCATACTTCTAGTGCGAGATCGACGTCGGCAAACAGCTTGATCTGTTTTTTATGGGCGGCTTGCCGCACAAATTGCAGGCTGCTTTCGCACAGGTGCCCCACAGCCACAGGTTGAATGTCCAGCGTAATTTTGCCCGCCTCAATTTTCGCCAGGTCCAAAATATCGTTAATGAGTTCCAGCAAATGGTTGCCGCTTTCCTCAATCACTTTCAGCGAACTGGCCTGTTTTTCGGTGATGGGGCCGTGAATGCCCTCCAGCAAAATTTCGGCGCGGCCCAGGATGGCATTCAGCGGGGTGCGCAGTTCATGGCTCATGTTGGCCAGAAATTCATCCTTGGTGCGCAGCGCCCGGGCCAGTTTGGCGTTGGTGGTGTTAAGCTCTTCGCTGCGTTTGAGCAGCGCATCTTCAGCCTCACGTCGTTTGGTGATGTCCCGGGCCAGAGCCTGGTAGCCAATAATCTTGCCATTTTCAACAATAGACTGGACGTTTTGGCCCAGCCAGATTTTGGCGTTGTCTTTGCCCAGCGCGATAAATTCGTGATAACTGCTCACAATTTTGGGCGTTGTCTGCTTGCTGTACGCTTGCAGGAGCTTTTGGCGGAAGCTGGGGTGGGCAAAGTCGGAGCAGTGGCGGCCCAACAGCTCGTCTTCAGAAGTGAAGCCCAACGTGCGCACGGTGACCGGATTGACGTAGGTGAAGTAGCCGTAGGCATCGGTGCGGAAGATGAGGTCGGTAGCCGTTTCTACCAGCTGCTTGTAGCGTCGTTCACTGCTGCGCAGCGCTTTTTCCATCTTTTTGCGCTCGGTAATTTGGGTTTCCAATTCTCGGGTATGGCTGCGCAGCTCATCAGACAGGCGAACCGTTTCCATAGCCAGCCCGGCATGTTCGGCAAAGACGGTGATAATGCGTTGGGCGCGTTTGTCGAAGGCGTCTTGTTGGGTACTTTGCAGGTCGATGGCCCCAATGATGCGGTCATAGGCACGCAGCGGAACGACCAGCTGCGATTGGGTGGCGGTGTTGTCTGGCTGGTAGCGGGGGTCTTTGGCGACGTCGGGGGAGTAGATGACTTTGGCCTGGCGAACGGCCGTAGTTACCAAATTGTGCTCGGCCAGGGGCATCACATGGTTGCGCACGCTGCGGTAACGCCCTTCGCGGGCCAGCCAGATGAGCCGGTTGTGGGTTTGGTGGAGTACGGCCGTCTCGCCACCTACCTGAATGGGTTCTTGCAGCAGCAGCACGCCGCAGGCGTCGAAGCCCAATTCGTTGATGGCGGTAGACGCGATTTGTTTGGCCAATTCCCGCACGTTGCTGGGCTTAAACAACTGCACGGCCGCCTGGTAAATCGCCTTCACTTCGGCGGCGTTGGCTTCAATCAGCGCTTCGGCTTCGCGCCGCTCGGTCAGGTCGGTGATGGTGGCGATGGAGCCAATGATTTTGCCCTGGTGATCGTAATGCGGCACACCGTTGATGAGAACGTACAGCGGGGTACCATCAGCTTTGCGCAGACGGGTTTCGTAGGAGCTGGTTTTGCCCTCCAACCGCCGCATTTGGGCCTGAATCAGCGTCGATTCGTTTTCGGGGAAGGTGAATTCCAGCACCGTTTTGCCAATGACTGCCTCTTGCGGATAACCCAACATAGAGGCATAGGCCGGATTCACATACTCAAAAACACCTTCAACCGTGGTTACCGTCACCCCCTGCCCCATGGTGACCATAATTTGCTGGCCAAAGTTGCGCTGTTTCATCAGGTCCAGTTCCGTCTTCTGGCGCATGATGGCGTTGACAAAAATATCGGCCATCACCTTGAGTGGGTCGATATGTTCGGCCTGGTGGGGCAGGCTGGGGTGGTTGGAGTCCAGGCCAAAAAAGCCGATGACTTCTTTGCTGTACACCAGCGGCAAGATCAGGGCCGAGCGGATGCCTTGCAGCGCAAGCAGTTTGTTTTCGCTGCTGGTTTCTTGCTCAACGTCGGTGATGTTTTGAATGTAGATGGCTTCTTGGCGCAGCAGCTGGGGCATCCAGTTCTGGAACAGATCGGCAGCGAGCGAGCGGCATTCTTGCAGGTTGGTGCAGATTTGTGGGTTGCACCAGTGGTGGGTGTTTTTTACTTCACGGCCGTTTTCCTCAATCAGGTAAATGTAACCGCGATCATAATGGGTGAATGTGGCAATCTGAGCCAGAGCCTGATCAATGCCCTCATCAATTTCCTCGGTAGCCAGGTGAATAAATTGGGTGGAAATTGCGGTCAAGACCTGGTCGAAGGCGATACGGTCTTGCAGCTTGCGCTGAATTTTGATGCGTTCAACAATCTCCACTTCAAGCTGTTCATTGGTCAGCCGCAGCGCATCGGTATGCGACCTCACCCGTTCTTGCAACAGCTCGTTTTTACGGCGCAGTTGTTTGCTTTCTTGCAGCAGCTGGTCGGCCGAGGCTTGGGGCTCTGGGTTGCGGGGTTGGTCAGACATTTGGCTCTTGTGATTACGTGAACTTTTATGCAATGGTTTGCGCAAATATGCGGCAGCCGTCAAAAGCTGCGCCCATTTTGCGTATCATAGGCAGCGCCCCGACGGAAAACAATAGCCTTCAGGTATCAGCGAATAGGGAATATTGCCCTATAACGTGTGTCTCTCGTGTTTGCTATAGTAATTCAGGCAAGGGTCGATAGCTTGACATAAATCTCTTCGAGAGCAGACTCCTGCACCGATAGATTTACCAGGTGCCATTGTTCAGAAGAGATTTGATGCAGCAGACTGCTTAGCTCGTTGAGATCACCAGTGCGAACGCGGTAGTTGCCATCGACCAGGGGGTAATCCAGAGACTGGCTGGAATGGAAGAGTACCTCGTATTCGCGATGACCGAGCGTGGCTCGGATGGCTTCCATGGTGTCACAAATGAGTAAACGGCCGTCTTTCAATATCGTCACCCGGTCACAAACCGACTCCACATGGAATAAATTGTGGGCGCTGAGCAAAATGGTTTTGCCCTGCTTGCGCAGCTCTTTTAAATAATTGAGGATAAAAAATGAGGTCAGGGGGTCCAGGCCAGAGTTTGGCTCATCTAGAATGAGCAGGTCCGGATCGTGCAGCAGCACCCGGGCAATGGCCACCTTGCGCTTCATGCCTTTAGACAGCTCCCCGGTAAGCTTGGTGCGCTCGGGCAGGTTCAGCCCGGTGAGCAGTTCTTCAATGCGGGCCAGGGTTTGCTTTTTGGGCATCTCGTACAGCTCACCAAAAAAGGTGAGGTACTCCAACACCGTCATGTTGGCATACAGGGCGCTCTCTTCTGGCAAAAAGCCAATCTTCTTCTTGATTTCTGGTGTGCCCCGGTTCTGGCTCATGTCGTGGCCCATCACCTCGACCACACCAGAAAATGGGGCGATGAGCCCGGCAATCATTTTAAGGGTGCTGCTTTTGCCAGCACCGTTATGCCCGATGATGCCCATAATTTCGCCGGGGCGCACTTCCAGGTTGAGATTACGCACGGCAACGTGCTGCTCATAAAGTTTGCTTACGTCGTTTAATTTGATCATATCTCTCTATCTCTTTGGGGGATTTTTTACAAGAATAATGGACTTATACCTATGCTTAACTTTAGATTGATACTTTCGATCGCCCGCCGCGAACTGTTTCGCGTTCGGTCTCGCTTTCAGGGCAGTGCCCGATCCATGCTGCTACTGGTTTTCCTGGCCGCTGCAAGTTTATCCTACCTTGCCTGGCAAAAGGGAGCAACGGTGCAAATGGGGGTTTATCGGGTTGGTGTCTCCCCAAATGGTCCTGTTTTGGCCGACGGCCGTTTCATCACCACCACGCTGGATCCCATTGCGGGCTTTGAGCAGCTGCGTCTGGGCCAGCAAGATTTGTACGTGGAGGCCGACCGGGTCATCGCCCGCGAAGATGACCGTTCGCAGTACGCCCTGGGCGCGGTAAAGCAATATTTGGCTGAGCAAGAACTCATCCGCCTGTCGGAAAATTATGTGCCAGAAGAGGCGTTCCCCCTGCGCATTACGGTGCAAGAGAATTCGGTAACGGCCGTTGTCCGCGACGGCCTGGGTAGTGGGGCCAGCGACGCAGCCGATGCCGCAGCGGTGGATGCGGGCCTGGCCAACATGGGCCTGTCTGACTTTGACCTGGCGGGAGAAGATGTGTTTATTCCCTCTCTTTCCGAACCACCCATTCCCTTTGCCCAGGTCATCATCGCCTTTTTGTACGTCATGCCCATCGCCTTCATCAACATCTTCTTCACCAGCAGCTTTATGCAGGAAAAGCTGGATAAGCGGCTCTCCGTGCTGCTCTCTACGCCCGCCCGCCCGGTAGAAATCATCCTGGGCAAGATGCTGCCGTACCTTACCTTTTCGCTCATCTCCGTGGTGGTGATGACCCTGGTTTTAGGCGGCAACGTGGGTGCGGCGCTGCTGATTTTTGTGCCCGTCATCCTGTTCATGTTTGCCATTTACCTGATGGTGCCGCTCTTTTACCGCACCTTTAAAGACACCACCTTCATCTCTATGCTGGCGGTGACAATTATCACCGCCTACCTAGTGTTCCCGGCCATGTTTAGCGGGGTGAATGACTTCAGCTACCTCTCGCCGCTGACCCTGGCGGTGCAGATGTACCAGGGGGAGATGTTTAACCTGGAGCAGTACCTCTTTGCCACGGTGCCGATTGTGAGCATCTTTTCGTTTGCCCTGTACATCGGCACGCGGGTGCTGAACGAGGAGTTCCTGCTGGGCTTCCGCCCGCTGACGCGTAAGCTGGCCCAGGCGGTTTACCTGGCGATGAACCAGAAACGGCCGTTTCTCTCCATCTTCTTCCTCGCTCTCTGTTTTGTGCCCATTGTCTACCTCATCCAGCTGGTGCTGCTGGCCGTCTCGCTGAACCTGCCGCTGCAGGTGGCGCTGATTGCCGTGCTGCTGGCCTCGGTGCTGGTGGAGGAAGTGGCTAAGTCGGTAGGCATTGTGGTGCTGTATCAGCGTAAGGCAGAACGGCCGTATCGCCGCATTTTCACCCTGGCCCTGATTTCGGCCGTGGGCTTTCTGGTCGCCGAAAAGCTGCTGCTGTACCTCTCGCTCAGCGTCGTGTCTGAGGCGGCACTCTCCACCGCCATCTTTAGCGGCGGGCTGCTCATCGTGCCGCTGATTGCCCACTTCGCCTTCACCAGCTTTGTCTGCGTGTTAAATGCCCGCTGGCACGTGCGTTATCCCGTGGCCATCCTGGCCGCCGGGGTGCTGCACGTCACCTACAACCTCTTTATCCTGGGATCTGCACTATGAACTTCAAACCACTCCTGGCCATCGTTAAGCGCGAACTGCGCTCTGTCACCCGCGAACGAACCATCATGATTGCCATCGGCATTCAGCTGTTCATCGCCTCCTTCTCGTCCGTCATTCTCGTGGGACTGCTGTCGTTTTACGACCCCAACACCATCGCCCAAAACAGCCAGGCACGCATCCAGGCAGGCATTGTGGGCGACCAGGAAAGTCCGCTGCTGGACTATCTACGCGCGGGCAACGTGCGCCCCATCTACTTTGCCGATCCCGAACGGGCCGATGCCGCCCTGGATCAGGGCCTCATCGACACGGTGCTGTACGTGCCGCCGGAAAATACGGCCGAAATTGCCCACATGCAGCTCTTTCTGCCCGAAGCCGAAACCCAGTCCACCATCGTCATGATGATGCTGCGCAAGCCGCTGGAGCAGTACGAAAATTACCTGCGCCGCGCTCGCGGCATCGAGGTGCGCTTTACCGACCTGGAAGGCAAGCCGTCTACCAGCTACGAATTTTTGTACGCCACCATCGTACCGATCCTCATGTTTTTCCCTGGCTTTGTGGCGGGCAGCATGGTGGCCGATTCGGTTGCCAGTGAGCTGGAGCACGATACGCTGGAAACGCTCTGGTCGGCCCCCATCAGCCTGGCCCACATTTTTGGTGCCAAAATCGTGGCGGCAATGGTGCTGGCGTTGATACAGATTGCCTTGTGGCTGGTGCTCCTGCATTTTAACCAGATTGATGTGCAAAATACGGTCAATGTGCTCTTTCTGGCCGTGGTTGTGGCCGGGCTGAACGCTGTCGCGGCAGCGGTGATCACCACCTTCTTGAAGGACCGCGAACGGGCCCAGTTTATCTACTCGTTGACCATCGTCTTGGTGGCGGGTGGCAGTGCGCTGATCGGCCGTTCCCCCATTACCCTGCTCACCCAGCTGGCCACCAACGACTACTACGCCAGCGGGGTAGACGTGGCGCTGTATGGTGGGCTGCTGGTGGTGGTCGCGGCGGGGTACCTGCTCTTTTCAAAGCGGCTGCTGGGTACAAAAATATAATCCTCAACCATTTCCCCGGAAACTTTGAGTTTTCGGGGAAATCTACCCCCCCCTCTCCCCAAACGGTTTTTTCACGGCGATAGTTCGTTATTTTCACGGACGACTTCACGTCCCTATGACATAATTTGCCCAGCAGCCATTCTTTTGGCGCTGCAAACGATGAGGCGATTGGCTGCCAGACGGCCGAACGAATAGGTGACGTGCAAACAGACAGCCCGATTGATCCAATTGAGTTTGACGAGCAGTACGAACTCGCTTACGAAGAACCCGAGCCCAGGTCCATAACGCCAATGCTGGCGTGGATGGGCGTTTTGGGTTTGGTAATTTTGTTCATTCCGCTCTATCTCACCGCCAATACGCTGGATAATGAAGTTGTTCGCCTGGAATCGGAGCTGTTCCCCAGGCAAACGGCCGCTGCGGCCGCGCCCGGTTTGCCCCCTGAAGCTGCCCCGCTGGTGGTGACGTTAACGGCCGTTCACAGCCAGACCAACCAGATCGATACCATTCTGCCCACCCTGGTTGCCGACAACGTGGATTGGCCTGGTGCTCTCGCCGCCGTCAACAACGTGGACGGCAGCCAGATTCAGATCACCGGCCTGGAGCAGTCGGGTGGGCAGCTGCTTATTCGCGGCCGGGCGGCCAGTGACGATGCCGTCACCGCCTACACGCGCCAGCTGGAAGGATCGGGCAAATTTGTGGCCGTGGAAGTGCAGTCAATTGTGCAGGCCCCCGAGCCGTTTTTATCGCCGACGCCCACCGTGCCGCTGCCTACCGCCACGCCGACAACGGCCGTTACCAACACCCCGCTGCCAACGGCCGTTCCCCCCACCGTGCCCGTTACCCCCAAACCCACCGCCACCGCCACACCCAAACTCACCGACGATTATGAGTGGGACGATGCCCACGCCAATCCCATCTTTGTCGGCGCGCCGCCGCAGGCGCACAATTTTTATCCCGATTTTGACGTTGACTGCGTGATTTTCCTGGCCAAAGCGGGGCGCACCTACGAGGTGAGTACCGACTTTCTCGCGCCAGGTGTGGACACCTTTCTGACGGTTACCTTTGGCGATGTGACGCTCACCAACGATGATGCCGCGTTGGGCACGCTGAGCTCCAGCGTGACCCTGCAAGCGCCGCCGGATAAAGACATAGAGGTATCGGTGCAGGTGAGCAATCGTGGCGTTTTTGGCGGCGACAAATGGTATGATTTGCTGGTGCTGGAAGTGGTACCCACCACGCCAACGCCGACGATCACCCCCACCAATGCGCCGCCGACCATCACACCATCCCCCACCACCGACCTGCGCGACAGCCACGAGCCCAACGATGTTGACCCCAACCCAATTGCCATCGGCGAGGCGCAAATTCACAATTTTTACCCCAGCGCTGATGTGGACAAAGTGGGGCTGTTGGTGAAAAACGGCCGTTTCTACCAAATTGTCACGTCGCAGCTGGCTCTGGGGGTGGATACGGCCGTAACCGTCAATTTTAACGGCCAGAGCTGGCAAAACGACGACTATGACCTGCCCGGCTCCGGTAACCTGGCTTCGGCCGTTTGTTTCCCAGCCCAGGCGGATGGAACGGCCGTAGTTACCGTCACCAATGTGGGGCAGCAGTTTGGCGGCAACAAAACGTACGTTGTGTCGGCTCAGGAAGTGCCCTTCCTCACTGTGCAGCCGCAGGCGATCAACTTTGGTACGGCCACCCAGGGCGGCAGCAATCCACCGGTGCAGGCGGTGCAAATTGAGGGCAGCGAGCCGCTTTCGTGGCAGTTCAGTACGGAGACACCCTGGCTGAGTGCGGCGGTGATCACCGGCACCACACCGTCCAGCCTCAGCCTGACGGCCAACATTGCCGGGCTGGCCCCCGGCGTTCACGAAGGGGAATTTACTCTAGGCTGGGCCGATTTTTGCCGCCAGACCGTGCCCGTTTCGGTGAAGATCGATCCGGTGACCAGCAGCCTGATGGGGGTGGACGGCCGTTTTTTCCCCGCAGCCAAATTTGCCCGGCAGGAAGAAACGATTGAATTTGTCATCCTGGTTACGCTGCAGCCTGTGGTGGTGGCCCCCTAATGAACCAGTACCTGGAACCAGTGCTCGACTATGTGCGGGAACGGTGGATTCTCGTCCTGGCGGTGCTGCTCACGGTGCTGCTGCTGGTGGGCTACGTCCTGTTTACGCTGAACGCGCTGCTGCCCCGCTGGCGGCTGCGCACCGACCTGGTGGGCCAGGCGGCGACGGCCGAAGCGGTATACAACAACCGCACCCAGGCGGAGCAAGGCACTACGGGGCAGCTCGCCCAACAAATTGCGGCGGCCGAAGCCGAGTTTGACCAGAAAACCAATCTTTTCCTCACCGAACAGCAGGCGGCGCAGTTTTTGGCTGGCCTGTACGACAGCGCGGCCAGCACCGGCGTTTCAATTGTCGTGTTGCAGGCGATGCCTCGGCCGCAGGCCCTGCCCGGCGACGGCCAGAAGTCCGTTTTTGACGTGCGCCAGTTTCACCTGGTGGTGGAAGGGTCGATGGCTCAGCTGACCAGTTTTGCCAGCCGCATTGAGGTGACGGCCGTTCCCGGCATCGTCTTACAAAATTTGCTCCTCAGCCCAGGCGAGGTAGACCTGCCCGATGTACTTTCGCTTGATTTGCTGCTGGTTACCTCCCCCTACGCAGCGGACGAGCCTGTCGCTAACCTGCCGCCCAGCACCCCGGTCCCGCCGCCAGTTACCGCCACCCCGCTGCCGACGCCAAATACGGCCGTGCCGCCCACCCCGGACACCGCCGCTCTGCTGGCCCAGCTCGACCAGGCGTGGCAGCAGCAAAATTGGCCAGAGGTCATCAACCTGATTAACGGCACGCTGCAAGAAGATCCGACCAATGCGGCGATGGTGGAAAAACTGTATGCCGCTTACGTTAATTACGGCTACCAGCTGGCTGGCAGCGGCAACCCCTCGGCGGCAATGATACAGTTTGAGACGGCCGTTGGCCTCATTCCTGGCCGTGGTGAAGCGGAACTGGCGCTGCAATCCCTGCGGCCACCCACGGCCACCGCCACCGCCGAAGTGACCCTTTACACCGTGCAGCGCGGCGATACGCTCTACTCCATCGCCCGGCGCTATGGTTCCACGGTAGACGCGGTGAAAGCGGCCAATGGCCTGACCAGCAACAACATCAACCCCGGTCAGCAGCTTATTATTCCCTAAAAACGGTTGAAAATTCTGTCGCTTGGCCCAGTTTCAGCCACGGCACTGTCGCCGACGGCTAATCTTCAGCGGATTGCAACTGGTTGATGACACGCCCGGGGCTGGTGAAGGAGATGCCCTGGGTGGAGTCGGCATGAATCATGATGGCTTCGACAACTGGCTCATAGACGGGCTGTTCTGCCCCCCACTCGACGATGAAGTTGGCTCCCAGCCCTTCACTTGCGGCCGTGGTCGCTTCTACGTAGAAATCGGCCGTGGCCAGCGGTGCCAGCTGTAAGGGGTTGTCCAGATACTCGCGCACCAGGCTGCCCTGGGCGTCGTAGTAGCGGATCGAGGTGAGAAAAATGGGTTGATCGGTATCGGTGTTGTGGATGCTCAGCGTGACGGTCAGGTCCAGCGTTTGGCCGCGCGGCGAGGAGTAGATTTTGGTGTAGGCGGGGACGTAAATGGTTTGCCCGACGGCGATATCCAGGTCTTGAATCGGGGGGGCGGGCTGCGGCGTGGGCTGGTTGACTGGGGGCGAGGTACAGGCCACGGCAAACCCAACAAGGAGAATCAATAAAAACAGGTTGAACTTCTTTTTCAGGTTCCTCAAGGTCATAATTTGTCCCAAAGTATCTCTGGTTGAGAGTATCCTTCAGACCCTTAAATCGGGCAAACTGGCCCACCCTGTCGAAGGTTTTCAGATGTTATCCCGAATGGACGCAATGACGCCGCTTTTTTATCGGCGTTCAGTTGCGTTTTCCGTCTCGCCATTCAAAACCAGAGGGTTACTTGAGGCTACTGCAACAGGGGCAAGACGATGTCCTCCAACTCTCGTTCGCTGATTTCGCCGGTTTGTACGTGCTGGATGACACCGTCGCGGTCGATGATGAAGGTGGTGGGGAAGCTGCGCGTGCTGTACTGGCTGGCCACCCGGCCTTGCAAATCCAGCAGCACGGGGAAGCTGAAGTTGTTGGCCTGGATAAACGGCCGTACCGTCGCCGCATCCTCTTGGGCATTGATGGCCAGAACAACCAGCCCCTCAGCCTGGTGTGCTTCGTAAAAGCGGTTGATGCCCGGCATTTCAGCGCGGCAGGGCGGGCACCAGGTGGCCCAGAAGTTCATGATGATCACCTCGCCTTCATAGTCAGCCAGGGCAATTTGTGAGCCGTCCAGCGACCCCAGGCTGAAGTCGGTGACGGTGCCGCCTTTTTGGGCCAGGGCGGGGGCACCGTAGCTGTTGCTGGTGGAGGCGGGTTCGGCCGTTTTCAGGCTCATCCAGATGAGGGTGCCCAGCCCGCCCAGAATCAAAACCAGGGCAGCGGCCAGCAGGATGTTGTTTTGCCGGGCCTTTTTTTGCCGCCGGGCGTCGCGACGGCCGTGTGATAATTTGTGGTGTGCATTGGACATATCGTTACTCCAGTTACCGGGTGCAGCTTTCAATTTTATTAGATGCAGCGGGCTGGTAGAAGTAACATTTGTCCGTAAAAAAACCTGACAGGTCTACGACCCAACCTTGCGATTAAGGCATCTTGCATCACAAAACGCCTTGACGGCAAAGGATCTGAATGGACCTGTCAGGTTTGGCCTTATTCGTCTGGAATAAACCTGATAGGTCCACGACCCAACCTTGCGATTAAGGCATCTTGCATCGCAAAACGCCTTGACGGCAAAGGATCTGAATGCACCTGTCAGGTTTGGCCTTATTCGTCTGGAATAAACCTGGCAGGTCTACGACCCAACCTTGCGATTAAGGCATTTTGCATCGCAAAACGCCTTGACGGCAAAGGATCTGAATGGACCTGTCAGGTTTAGGGTTTGCTAGATCATGGCCATCCTGGCGGAGAAGTGGCGCAGGACGGGTGGGGCATCGACGATGCGCACGCCGCGAATGTCGTTTTTAATGCTGTTGACATAAAGCAGCACTTCGGCCAGGTAATCGACGTGGCTTTGCGTGTAAACCCGGCGCGGAAAGGCCAGGCGCACCAGCTCCATCGCCGCCGGTTTTTCGCTGCCGTCCGGCTGGTGGCCAAACATCATCGAGCCAATTTCCACCGAGCGAATGCCGCCTTCCAGGTACAGCGCCAGCGACAGCGCCCAGGCGGGATACTCGCTTTGGGGAATGTGGGGCAGCATTGTTTTGGCGTCAATGTAAATGGCGTGGCCGCCCGGTGGCTGCACGATGGGAATGCCGTTGGCGGTAAGAATGTCGCCCAGGTAGGCCACGGAGCGGATGCGGTATTGCAAATAATCCTCGTGCAGCACCTCCTCCAGGCCGACGGCCAGCGCTTCCAGATCATACCCGGCCAGGCCGCCGTAGGTGGGGAAGCCTTCGGTGAGGATGAGCAGATTTTTGCACTTTTGTGCCAGTTCGTCGTCGTTCAGGGCCAGGAAGCCGCCGATGTTGGCCATGCCATCTTTCTTGGCGCTCATCGTGGCCCCATCGACGTAGCTAAACATCTCCTGGGCAATTTCCAGCGGCGTTTTATCGGCGTAGCCCTCTTCGCGGGTTTTGATGAACCAGGCGTTCTCGGCAAAGCGGCAGCAGTCGAGGAAAAGGGGAACGTTGTGGCGATGGCAAATTGCGCTGGCGGCGCGGATGTTGGCCATGCTCACGGGCTGCCCGCCGCCGGAGTTGTTGGTGACGGTGATCATGGCCAGCGGCACTTTGCCGGGATTGTCTACGAGTGTTTGCTCCAGTTTGTCCAGGTCGATGTTGCCTTTGAAGGGCAAAATGACAGCGGGATCGTGCGCTGCGGCGATGGGAATGTCGTAGGCCACGGCCCCCCGGTATTCGGTGTTGGCCCGGGTGGTGTCGAAGTGGGTGTTGTTGGGCACGATGTCGCCCGGCTTGAGGACGGAGCCAAACAGGATGCGCTCGGCGGCGCGGCCCTGGTGGGTGGGGATGACGTGTTTGAGGTTGGTGATGTTGCGTACGGCCGTTTCAAACTTGTAAAACGACTTGGCCCCGGCGTACGACTCGTCGCCCAGCATCATGCCCGCCCATTGGCCCGAGGACATCGCCCCGGTGCCGGAATCGGTGAGCAGGTCGATGAGGACGTCTTCGGCCTTGAGCAGGAACAGGTTGTAGTGGGCTTCGGCCAGCAGCCGCTCGCGCTCGGCGCGGGTGGTCTGGCGAATCGGCTCCACCATTTTGATGCGAAACGGTTCGATGATGGTTTTGAACTGCATGAAGTGCCTCCAAAAAAAGTGGGGTGTGTGGGAAATTTACCCCCACCCTGGCCCTCCCCCTGCCAGGGGGAGGGAATTTCGGCTCCCTCTCCCTGGGAGGGAGAGGGTTGGGGTGAGGGTGGTTTCTAAAGTTTGCTGCGCGGGTACGGCCGTTCCGGTACATCTTCCAGCAGCCCGCCGTGGCCCAGGCCGATGATGTCCGCCTGGGTCAGCCGGTCGCCAACGAGCAGGCGGGGCAGCACCTCATCGACGATGTTGCGCTTGGGGCTGCGCACGCAGCCGGGTGCACCGAGGATGGGCAGGTTGCCCAGGTAGGCCAGCATCAGCAGATTGCCCGGATCGACCGGTGCGCCAAAACAGGTCAATTCGCCGCCTGCCTGGGCCACGGCGCGCGGGGCAATGTCGCGGTGGTCCATGATGGCCGTTTCTCCGGCCAGGATGATGAGGTCGGCTCCGGCGGCAGCTTGCTGTTGGAGGGTGGCGGCCATGGCGTCTTCATCGTGGACATCGTCCAGCGGCAGGTAGGTGATGCTCTCCAGCCGGGAGCCGAGCAGCTCCAGCCGATTGCGCAGCGGCGGATCGAAGCTGCGCTGGACGCGCTCGGCGGCACTGGGCGAGCCGCTAAGAATGACGGCGACGCGGCGGGCGGGCAGCGGATCGAGCCAGATGAGTGGGCCGGATTGGGTGAGCTGTTCGATGGTGGTGACGGCCGTTTCCGGCACGGCATAGGGAATAATTTTGACGGTGCCCACCATTTTGCCCTGGGGAACGGCCGTGTGGTGGGGCAGGGTGGCCAGGGTGATGCCCAGCTGGCTGTTCAGCTGGTGCAGCCGGGCGGCATCGACGCGCAGCACGCCCAGGGCATCGGCCTTGAGGTTAACGCGCCCGGTGGCGGCGCGGCTGGTGTAGAGGTGCGGCCCCATCACCGCGTCGGCGATGCGGCGGGCGGCGCTGTCCTCGTCCACATCGCCCGCTTCGAGTTGGGCCACGTAGACCACGCTGCGGCCGGTGCGGCGCAGGGCGGGCAGGTCGTCTGGGGTGATGGTGTGGCCCTTACGGAAGAGGCGACGGCCGTTTGGCCCGGCGATGTTGTGGCCCAGGATTTTGCCCGGGGAGTGGTCAATGGGAATGGGTCCAAATTTCATAAGGTTAGAACCTTGGTGTAGAGGTGACTGTCACCCAGGGTATTTTAACAGCTTCTGGGAAACGGAGGAAACGGCCGTTTCCTTCCCATCAATTGACGATTTGCCCATCCCCCATTAGACTAGCGCCACCAACAACCCATCACGCGAGAAAAAGGAAGAGACCCCATGGAAATTAGTGGTGAATACATATTTGACGCCCCGCAAGACCTGGTTTGGGAGGCGCTGCAAGACCCGGAGGTGCTGTCGAATGCTATGCCCGGCGGCGAAGGCTTTGCCGAGGTGGGCGACAATGAGTTTGAAGGCAACCTGAAGATTAAGGTAGGCCCGGTGCAGGGGGTGTTTAAGGGCAACATTAAGCTGGTGGACGTGGTGCCGCCAGACAGCTACCGGATGGAGGTAGACGGCAAGGGTGCGCCTGGTTTTGTGAAGGCGGTGGGTGGCTTAAAGCTGACCCCGCAGGGCGACAAAACCCACATGGCCTATGAAGGGTCGGCGCAGGTGGGCGGCCGTATTGCCAGCGTGGGGCAGCGGCTGATGGACACCTCGGCCAAGTCGATTATCCGGCAGAGTTTGGAGGGGCTGAACGACTATTTGAAGGTGCAGGTGGCACAGCGGGCGGCCACGACAGCGGTAAAAGAGGTGGTTGAAGGCGAGGTTGTTGTGGCAGAAACGGCCGTACCCATTCCCACCCCCGTCCCCACCTACAAACCCCCGTCACAAACCCAGGTAGCCATGAACGTGGCCAAAGATGTGGCCAATGACATCATCCCCGCCAAATATTGGCCCTACCTTATTGGGCTGGTGGTGGTGCTCATCATCTTGCTGATTGTTATTTTTTAGCTGGTTACCCGACCTTCATTGAAGTTGAAGAAAGAGGTGACGCAGATTTTTCACACATGGCGTAAAGCACTATCAAAAGGAGAAAAACCAAGGTGGACGTCAAAAAAGTGGAAGCAGGTGGGCAGCAAATTGCCTATTACGAAAGCAGCGGCTCAGGCCCGGCCGTTGTGCTGGTTCATGGCAATTCGGCCTCTAGCCAGACGTTTAAGGCGCAGGTGATGGGTGATTTTGGGCAGAAATACCGGGTGGTGGCGCTGGATTTACCCGGTCATGGCGAATCGGACCGGGCGGCCGAGCCGGGCAAAACATACCACATGCCGGGGTATGCGGCCGTTGTGGCTGAGGTGGCCCAAAAATTGGGTGTGACCGATGGCGTGTTTGTCGGCTGGAGCCTGGGTGGGCATATCGTGCTGGAAGCCCACAATTTGCTGCCGGATGCGGCTGGATTTGTCATTTTTGGCACGCCGCCGCTCGCCTTCCCACCGGACATGGCCAATGCGTTCCTGCCGAACCCGGCGATGGGCGCGGCCTTTGCCCAGGATTTGACGCCAGAGCAGATGGCGGGGTTTGCCGCTGCCTGTCTGGCTCCAGACAGTCCGCTGGATCTGGCTCCTTTTGTGGCCGACATTGCCCGCACCGATGGCCGGGCACGGGCCACGATGGCCGCCAGCATCGCCCCGGATGGCTACCAGGATGAGGTGGAGATTGTGCGCAATTTGCAACGGCCGTTAGCTATTCTCCACGGTGAACACGAGCAGCTGGTGAATGCCGACTACATCAGTGGGCTGGAGATGCCTACGCTGTGGCGCGGCGCAGTGCAGATTGTTCCGGGCGCGGGCCACACGCCGCAAACCGAGACGCCAGAAGCGTTTAGCGCCCTGCTCAGCGCTTTTGTCGACGAGGTGACCGGGTAAAATCGCTTAACTGCTCTCCTGAATAAGCCAAAAGAGGCTGCGGACGAACCAAGTCCGCAGCCTCTTTTGTTGTCTGGTTAGAGTGGCCCAATCTTCAAGATTGGGCCACTCTTTTTAGTTGTTGTCGCGGGTGGCGTCCAGCGTCAGCACCAGCAGGTTGTCGGTGACGGTAACGCCGGTTAAGGTGACGTTGGGCATCCGCTGGGCGGCCCGGCCGCTGATGCGCTCGGCCAGATTGTTGTTGAACTGGGCGATGCGCTCGTCAGACACATCCACGCCTTCGATGTTGATGTCGGTGGCTTGCAGCACCAGGTGTTCGTCCTGCACAGAGGCGGTGAGGGTGATACGGCCGTTTACCTGCCCACCCCCATCCCGCCGCTCGTGTGTGCCCGTCACTTCAATTTGTCCATTTTGCAAATCCACCACCGGATCGCGCAGCAGCGGATTGGCGCTGGCGGTCAGCGCCTCAGCCACCAGCTGAGCCACGTCGTCTTCATTCAGCTCGACGGTGACGTTGAACACATCACTGCCGCGCTCGCGCACAACAGATACCCGGCCTGCGCCGCAAGCCGCCAAAAGTAAACTTCCCAGTACCAGTAACAAGCTAATTTTTACGTGTCGCATTTGTCTCTCCTGATTGAGTAGACCGCACAAAATGGCGCTTTTTTCTTCCAAAATCTTTGTGCGGTTTACTTAACGGTAAAAAAATTGGTTGCAGGGTAACGGCCGTTACCCTGCTTAGAATGCCCGCCAATTGTTATTGATTTATCCGATACCTGTAAACCTTTTGTAAATTCGTAACCGTTTAGTTCTCTGTAGTGCATGGGCCGCGCCTCGGCGCTTCGCGCCTGGCGCGGCCAAAGATCGAGGGTTTTTTCACTTTTGAGGGTCATTTTGACCCTCAAAAGTGAAAAAACCCAAATTTCTTCCCCGCACGGGGCGCGAAGCGCCCTCGTGCGGGATACCAACTGAACGGTTACGTAAATTCTGCCACTTTATTGCCAAAGTGAATGTCACGCATAAGTTTTAGCTTTCATATCTTTATATTCTCAACATATTTTTGCTTATGATGATTGGTAATGAAGCAAATGCACCGCACAAGGTGCATTCACACTTAACAAAACAAATTAGAAACTGTATCGGAGGATACTGATCATGTTAGCAAATACAAATTCACAAACCACAGGCAAACGCCTGATGAACCGGAAATCGCTTTTAGGTTTGGGCCTGGCCCTGTTTTTTATCGTTGGACTGGTGGTGTGGGTACAGCCAGCGTCTGCCCAAACAACCTCTAGCGGTCTCACCACCGCCGATGTCGATTCGCTGCTGTACATGCGCGAGGAAGAAAAGCTGGCCCATGATGTGTACGTGACGCTGTACAACTTGTGGGGCGCGCCGCTGTTTAACAACATTGCCGCCAGCGAGCAGAACCACACTGAGATGGTGCTGGCGCTGCTAAACCAGTACGGTCTGGCCGACCCGGCAGCGGGCAACGGGGTAGGGGAGTTTACCAATTCAGAGCTGCAGGCGCTGTATGATGACCTGGTGAGCCAGGGCAGCCAATCATACGAAGCGGCTTTGTTGGTGGGTGGCCTCATCGAAGAAGTAGACATTGCCGATTTGCGCGCCGAGCTGGAAACCACCAACGTGGCCGCCATTCAACAGGTGTACCAGAGCTTGCTCAGCGCGTCGGGCAACCATCTGAACGGGTTTGCCAACGCTTATGAAAACGCGACGGGCAATGCCTACACCGCGCAGTGGCTTAGTGATGCCGATGTGGCCGCCATTTTGAGCGGCGGCAACAGCTCAGGCAACGGCAACAGTCGGGGCGCTCGTGGTGGCGGCCGCCAGGGCAATGGCGGTGGCCGACGCTAGACCGAAAGTTCGTAAACCTGGTGTAAATTGTTGATCAAAAAAAGCGGTGTCTGCTGGGCAGGCACCGCTTTTTTGCATCAGGCGTGAACATTATTTCAGGCAAAGGCGAGTTCAGGGGTGGGGGATACGGCCGTTTCCCGCACCATCACCTGCATCTGAATCCCAGCTTCTGGGACGAGCGTAATTTGGGCCTTGTAACGCACCGGCTCACGCTGGGCGATAGCCAGGCGGTATTTTTGGGCGATGGTGGCCAGGATGAGCTGGGCTTCCATCATGGCAAAGGCGTTGCCGATGCATACCCGCGTGCCGCCGCCAAAGGGCATGTAGGCAAACCTGGGCAGCGATTTTTCAAATTCTGGCGTAAACCGCTCCGGTTGAAATGCTTCCGGCTGGGCAAAATATTGCGGCAAACGGTGCATGACGTAGGGCGACATAAACACCGTACTGCCTTTGGGAATGGTATAGTCGCCGATTTCAACATCTTCCAGGGCGGTACGGCCGTTCAAAATCCAGGCCGGTGGGTAGAGCCGCATCGCTTCTTTGATGATTTGCAGGCTGTAGGGCAGGTGGGGCAGGTCGGCTAGGGTGGGTTGGCGGCCCGCCAGCACCTCGTCCAGCTCCGCGTGCAGTTTGGCTTCCACTTCAGGGTGCTGCGCCAGCAGGAACCAGGTCCAGCTGAGGGCGTTGGAGGTGGTCTCGTGCCCGGCGGCAAACAGGGTGGCCACTTCGTCGCGCAGCTGTTTGTCATCCATGACCGCGCCATCTTCATCCACCGAAAGCATCAGCATGGAGAGCAAATCACCGGTGTCTGCGACCTGGCCATCAACGGCCGTTTGCCGCCGCCCGGCAATAATCTGGTCCATCACCTGGTTAAATTGGGCCGCCGCCCTGTTGCGCAGGCGGTTATCGGCCGTTGGCACCCAGCTGGGCAGGGAAAAGCCGCGCTGGTAATCCCGGTTGGAGACGGCCTGGAGATTGTGCATGGCGCTGGCGATGGCAACGGCCGTATCGCCCGATCCGGTAATGGCATCGGCATCAAACAGCGTTTTGGAAACGATGAGCATGGTCAGGTGCATCATCGCTTCGGTGATGTCTAGCACGGTGCCATCTTCCCAGCCAGCCGTCACTTGATTCGCATAATCAACCATCACTTCCGCATAATTTTGGATGCGCTTGCTGTGGAAGGCGGGTTGGGCCAGCCGCCGCTGCCGCTTGTGGAAGTCACCGTCGCTGGTGAGCAGACCATTGCCCAGGAATTTGCCCAGAATTTGTTTGTCCAGCCGGGCCTTTTCAAATTTGTCGCCCTGGGTCACCAGCACCTCGCGCACCAAATCGGGGTGGCCGACCAGGTAGGTGTGCATGTGGGCCAGCCGAAAGTAGACCAAATCGCCGTGTTTTTTGACGTTTTCCAGTAAAAAGTTGGGTTCATCGTCGCGAAATTGGTTGGCGCTGCCTAAAATGAGTGAGCCTTGGGGACCAGACGGCCGTTTAACTGCCATTGTGTTTACTCCTTTCTCTAAAACCTTGAGCCGGTTTTTTTGCTGCAAGATAATTGACAAGTTGTTGAATATCCGATAGAGTGTTGTCGAAATAATAAATCGGTTTTAATGATTGTCAAGCACGAACTGCAACCCTCTGTTGATTTATCGACAGCTGTTGCCTATTCGACAAGGAACACTATCTTTGCACCTTTTAGATTCACCAGAGAAATCGAACCGCAGAGCCGCAAAGAACGCAGAGATTTTCTCTGTTAGTTGTCCCTCTGCGCTCTTCGCGTCTCCGCGGTGAAATTAATTTCTGCAAACATGGTGAAGGAAAGTTACGATGGACCGACGCAAAAAACGCAGCCGCAACATGTTGGGGCAGGCTTTGCTCGAACTGGTGCGCGAGAAAAAGTTTGAGCAAATTACCATTCAAGACATCACCGACCGGGCCGACCTGAACCGGGCCACGTTTTACCTGCACTACAGCAGCAAAGAGGAGCTGCTGGCCGACAGCCTGGAAGCCTACTTTGATGAACTGGTCCAGCAAATCAGCGCCAAAACGATGAACAAACCGCTTTGGGAAAATCCTGAGGCGGACGAGCTGGTGTTTGTCCACGTGGCTGAACATGCGGACTTGTACCGCGTGCTGTTGGGGGAAAATGGCCTGGGTTATGTGATCAATCGGGTGATTGACTACATTGCGCAGTACAGTGAATTACAGCTGCGCATGGGGTTGGCAACGGCCGTTCCCCAAGCCCCCGTCGAAATTATGGCCCGGCACGTGGCCGGGTCGCTCTACGCCATCATCACCTGGTGGCTGCTCCACGATATGCCCTATCCTCCGCACCAAATGGCCCAAATGACCACCCGACTCTGCGTGACCGGCACCGTTCCCTTGACCGCGGAATCTAAATAAAAAAGGGCAGCGATTTGGTTCGCTGCCCTTTATTTGTGTATGGCAAGGGTTAACGGCCGTTTTTAGGGAATATCAATGCTGCCGAGCGAATACAGCACGCTCGGTTCTATTTCCTCCAGCAAACTTCCCGGCAAAAAATAGGTAATGGTGTAAGCAAAGCCGTCTTCGATAAAAAGTGTCTGTACCGTTATCAGGTCGACAGATTCGATGGAGTTGCTCAAAAGGTGCCCTTCCAGCCCAGACGCCGTCACAAATGGCTCATCTTTGACCAGGGTAAACATCTCATCGTCTGCCGAACGACTTTTTACCTCAATGACGTAATCCTCAAGCGTTAGACCCCTCACCCCAAATTCATTCAGGTCTTCAATGATGATGACCAGCAGGCCGATATCCTCGTAGGAAAAGCACATGGTGGCGTTCTGACAAATGTCCCTGGCCACTGTCGTGGTAGGCGCATTTTGCCATGTGTCAGGATAATCCATCGTAAAGCCCGTTCTAGGCTCTGCATACGTGGCAAAACTGCCAAACTCATTGGCGAAGGGTGTGGCCGTAGGCGGTGGGGATACCGGTGTTGGAGCGCCTTCGTACGTAGCCCCTACCGTCAGAATGTACCCGCCGTAGCTGTCTCCCGCGGCGTGAGACACGATGATATTGTAACGAGCTGTCTCGGGCGCTTCGTAGGTCAATTCGGCATTTAAACCAAAAACACCCTGCCCTGAATCATCATCGGAAATGAACTCCTCATCCAGAAACGGCCGATCCGGCACAATAAAAATCTGGGGATCAATTAACACCGAATCCACCTGGATGTTGATTACCTGGCCGCGATTGAGGTTGATCTTAAAGACATCATAGTCACCGGCAAAGTCAATCTTGTCCCAGATTTCGTCGCCAGAGGCAATCAGCCGATTTTCGTTCTCTTCAACATACGGAATGAAGGGAACGTTGCTTTCTAAACGCAGAAAAGAGGTCAAAAACTCATTTTGTTCGAGGAAAATAAAATGAGGCGCATCAACCTCGATGGTTTCTTTGCCAAACTCACTGTCACCGATGGATTCGTCGGCAAAAATCAGACTGTTGCCGTAAATGTCATACACCGTCAAAATGCCGTCTTCCTCGCCACTTAACTCGATTTCCAGTTCTGTTTTGATTGGTTCATTGAGCAAATATATCGCGTGATCCCAATAGCCATTCAGAGATACAAAATCCGCCTCACGACCCGGCCTGTCTAATGGCAGGCGCCACTCACCCATCTGGTCGATCTGCTCACCGGCTACGAGTGCCTCGACGCGAGGCAGCAAATCGTGGGCGGAAGCCACCAGGGCAAAGGCGGCTTCGCTAAAGTAGAAGCCCGAAATGCCGATCACATCGCCCATTGCTGAAACCAGCACCCCACCACTTTGCCCCCCGGCAATGGTCGCATCCGATTGAAAATAGGTGATGCCGAGCGCTTCCCACTCGCGCAGCCGGGAAATCAGGCCACGGGTAATCGTCGGCTGCGGAAAATCGTTCACTTCGCCGGGGTAACCAATCAGAAATACGTCGGTACCAATGACCAGGTCCTCGCCATTTACCAACGGCACGCCGCTTTTCTCCGTTTCCAGCGGCCCAATGATGGCCAGATCTGCCATCAAATCAACGTTGATGACCGGTGCTTCCAGGAACTCTTCGCCATCAGCAAAAACCACTCGGACTGCTTCAAACGGCCAGACCACGTGGGCGTTGGTCAGCAAATAGCTGTCGGCAATCAGAATGCCGCTGCCCGTGCCCGTTGGCGTGTCGATGAAAGCCACGACAGGAGAAAGGGTGTCGAAAATTTGCGCGGGGGTTAGCGGTGCTGGTGTCGGTGTCTGGGTTGGGGTTGGGGTTTGGCTTGCAGTGGGGGTAACGGTGGGCGTGGGGGTGGTGGTTGCGCTTGGTTCAACCGGTGTGGGGGTCGGCTCTGGTTCCTGGGAACAAGCGACGACCAGGGCCAGGAATACGATGAGCAGAATGGTGAAGCGGATGACGTTGGGCAATGCACGATGGGCCACGGCAACTCCTTTACACGAGAGAAATCCTGGAATTTGGCAGCGATCTGCCAGGTAACCAGGCTGAACATGGTCAGATTTTATAGGAAAAGCGGGGTGATGAACAGGCTGGAAGGATCCAGGTTCGGACTGACAAATGTCACAAAAAAGGCCGGTAGGGGAGTGTCACCTACCGGCCAGTTTAACGATTAGAGAAAGTTGATTAGCTGGCGCGAGAAACGGCCGTTGCCAAAGCCCGTCGTACAAACACCGGGGCCATCTGCTGCCGATAGTCGGCGCTGGCGTGAATGTCACCCAGGATGTCGTCGGGGTCCAGATCGTTGGTCACAGCGGCGGCGGCGGCGGCGAGTGTGTCGCTGTTCAGCGGCTGGCCCACCAGGGCGGCTTCCACCGAACTGGCACGGGTTGCCTTTGGCGTCAGCCCACCGACGGCCACGCTGGCGGCAGTACACACGCCGTTTTGCACCGTCACCTGGGCCGCCACACCCACCATCGCGTAGCGTGAGGCGGGGTTGGGCAGCTTGGCGTAGGCCGAACCGGTGTTGGCCCCTTCACTGGCCACCGACACCGAGGTGATCATCTCACCCTCGTCCAGAGCCGTGGTGAACAGGTCCACAAAAAAGTCATCGGCGGGGATGGAACGGCCGTTGGTGTGAATCGTTGCCTTCAGGGCCAGCAGCACCGTGGGCAGGTCCGACGCGGGATCGGCGTGAGCAATGTTGCCGCCCACCGTGCCCCGGTTGCGCACCTGCGGGTCGCCAATCTTGCCCGCGGCCTCAGACAGCGCCGTGGGCACGTCGCCCGACGCGGCAACCATGGCGTGGGTGGTCAGCGCACCAATCGTTACGCCGCTGCTGCTGGTGGAGATGCCTTTCATGTCCAACCGGCCGATGTCGACCAGCGCGCCGGGATCGGCCAGGCGCAGGTTCATCACCGGGATCAGGCTGTGGCCGCCCGCCAGGAATTTGCCGCCGTGTTCCTGCACCAGGGCAGCGGCTTCATCGGGGGAAGCGGCGCGGTAATAATCAAACTTGGGTGGATACATTAGTGACCTCCTCCATTGGCAGCGTGGATGGCTGCATATACTTTTTCGGCCGTCAGCGGCATGTCGATGTGCTTCACGCCCAGCGGGGCCAGGGCATCCATCACCGCATTCACGATGGTGGGGGTTGAGGCAATCGTGCCCATTTCACCCACACCCTTTACGCCCAGCGGGTTGTGCGGCGAGGGGGTGACGGTGCGGCTGGTCTGGATCATCGGGAAGCCATCGGCGCGTGGCATGGTGTAGTCTAGCAGCGAACCGGTGACCAGCTGACCGCCAGCATCGTACTGTGCCCCTTCCCACAGCGCCTGACCGACGCCCTGAGCAATGCCGCCAACTACCTGGCCGCGCACGATCATCGGGTTGATCACGTTGCCCACGTCATCCACCGCAAAGTATTTCTGGATGGTGATCTGACCGGTTTCTTTGTCGATTTCCACCTGGGCAATGTGGGCGCTGTTGGGGTAGGTGAAGTTGGCCGGATCGTAATAGGTGTCTTCTTCCAGGCCCGGTTCCATGCCTGCGGGCATGTTGTGGGCCGTGTAGGCCGCAAAGGCCAGTTCGCCAAACGACTTGGCTTTATCGGGCGACCCTTTGACATGGAAATTGCCGGTAGCGGCGTCGAAGGCCATGTCGGCTTCGTCTGCTTCCAGCAGGTGAGCCGCCAGCTTCATCATCTTGCCGCGCACCTTTTCGGCGCTGCGCACCAGGGCCGAGCCACCGACGGAAGTGCTGCGGCTGCCGTAGGTGCCCATGCCGTTGGTGATAACGGCCGTATCCCCATGCGAAATGTCAATGTCGTTCGGGTTGATGCCAAACTGGTCGGCCACAATCTGGCGGAAGGTGGTGTCGTGACCCTGGCCGTGGCTGTGCGCCCCGGTGAGCACGGTCACCTTGCCGGTGGCGTGTACGCGAATCGAGCCGCTTTCCCAGAAGCCGGTCACCCCGCCCAACGCGCCCGCCACGGCCGAGGGCGCCGGGCCAGACGCTTCGATACAGCCCGCCACGCCAATACCGACGAGACGGCCGTTCTCACGTGCCTGAGCCTGGTCCGCCCGCAGCTGAGCATAGTTGGACAGATCCTCCGCCTCGGCAAACAGCCCCTGGTAGTTGCCACTGTCGTACTGCAAGGCCACCGGGGTCTGGTACGGGAAATCTTCGGCGGGAATGAGGTTCTTTTTGCGGAACTCGATGGGGTCCATGTTCAGCTTTTGCGCCGCCAGGTCCATGAGCCGCTCCACCACGTAAGACGCTTCCGGGCGACCAGCGCCACGGTAGGCGTCAACCCACACGGTGTTGGACAGGGTGCCCCACATGTTGCCGTAAATGCCGGGAATTTTGTACAGGCCAGAGAGCAGGGTGATGTAAAACGCGGTGGGGATCAGCGGGGCGACGATGGAGAGGTACGCGCCGTTGTCGGCCCAGGTGTTTACGTCCAGCCCCGTTACCGTGCCGTCGTTTTTGATGGCCAGCCGGGCTTTGGTAACGTGATCGCGGCCCTGGGTGTCGGAAACGGCCGCTTCTGACCGTGTTGAGACCCATTTCACCGGGCGGTTGAGCCGACGCGCCGCCCACGGCACCAAAATTTCTTCCGGGTAGTGGGGAATCTTGCTGCCAAACCCGCCGCCTACATCTGGCGAGATGAGGCGCAGCTTGTGCTCGGGAATTTGCAGCGTAAAGGCGCTGATGACCACGCGGGTCAGGTTGGGGTTCTGGCTGGTGGTCCACAGCGTCATCTCTTCGGTGAACTCATTCCACTGGGCAACGGCCGCCCGTGGTTCCATCGCCGTGGCAATCAGCCGCTGGTTGATCAGGTCCAGCTCGACGATGTGGTCCGCTTCGGCAAACGCCTTATTGCGGGCCGCCATGTCGCCAATTTCCCAGGTGTAGCTCACGTTGTCGGCGATTTCGTCGTGTACCAAAACACCTGCTTCCATGGTGGCTTTCGCGCCGATGGCCGCAGGCAGCGGATCGTAATCCACCTCAATCAGATCCAGCGCATCGTAAGCGATGTACGGCGACTCGGCCACCACGATGGCGACGCGATCACCCACGTGGCGCACTTTGTCTACCTGCAGCGCGTACTGCACCGGAATTTTGATGTTGGGCACCTGCCAGCCACAGGGCAGGGCACCCACGCCATCGTTCAGCAAATCTTGCCCGGTGAAGACGCCCAACACGCCGTCCAGCGCTTCGGCGGCAGACGTGTCGATGCTGTTGATTTTGGCGTGGGCGTAGGGGCTGCGCTTGATGGCCAGGTAGGCCATGCCGGGGAGGGTCAGGTTGGCCACATAGCGGCCTTTGCCTTGAATAAAACGCGGATCCTCGACCCGCTTCATGCTTTTACCAATATAGCTGCCCATTAGTCACCTCCACCTGCGGCGGCTGCCGCTATTACCGAACGGACGATGTTTTCGTAGCCGGTGCAGCGGCAAATATTGCCTTCAAGGCCGTGCCGTACATCTTCTTCGGTTAAGTTGGGGTTGTTCGCAACGAGTTTGGTGGCGGCCATGATCATGCCGGGGGTGCAGAAGCCGCACTGTAGACCATGATTGTCCCAAAAGGCTTGCTGCATGGGGTGCAGGTGGCCATTTTGGGCCAGGCCTTCGATGGTGGTAATCTCCGCGCCATCGGCCTGAACGGCCAGGGTAGCGCACGATTTGACGGCCATGCCATTCATGTGAATGGTGCAGGCACCACATTGGCCGGTGTCGCAGCCGATGTTGGTGCCCGTCAGGCCCAGGTGATCGCGTAGGAAGTGAACGAGGAGGGTGCGGGGTTCAACCTCTCGCTCAACTAGCTTCCCGTTTACGGTAACACTGACTTTCATAGAGCCCGTCTCCTTCCTGATAGGTGCGCAGGGGGATGCGCTGTTGATAAGGTCCGTGGATGAGGCTGGCGGCGTAACGGCCGTTTGCCTCAGGGTGCTGGTAAAAATAGCTGGGATTCAAATAATGTGTGATGCTCTAAAAATTAGACCTCCTTACCTCCTTTTTCCAGGGCTTTGGCAACTTTTTGGGCAATGTTGTTGGCCCACCAGTTGCTCAGCAGCCGAACAAGCAGCAAAATGCCCACCACACCGAGCACGCCTTTAATCAGGCTGTCCCGGTTTTCTGGGGCCAGGTATTCTTCAACCAGGTTTTTGGCTACTCCAGCGGCAAAGGCAGCCTGCGAGGGTGGTGCTGGCGGCATGGGTGCGTCGGTCATACCCAATTCGCTGCTCGCGTCGGCCATCATGCGGGCCTGCACCTGCTGGCCCAGCCCTTCCAGGCTCTGCCGAATAATGGCGTTGGCCGAGGTGTCTAGCAGGCGTTGGCCTACGCTGGCCAAACGGCCGCCTACCTGGGCATCACCGCTGTAGTGCAGCAGGGTCATGTCGCCATCTTCTTCCAGGCGCATGGAGCCGGTTCCTTTGACAAAGCCGGGTGCGCCTTTGCCGTCGATGAGAATGTTGTAACCGCGGGGGCTTTGCACATCTGTGAGGGTGACTTCGCCCTGGAATTTGCCTTGAACGGGGCCAACTTTAATTTTGAGGATGCCATGAAACTGGTTTTCGCCAACGGTTTCCAGCGCTTCACAGCCGGGCATAATGTTGGCCAGCGTGACGGGGTCCAACAGCATGGGCCAAAGAACATCGCGAGGTGCCGCAAACGGGTAGCTGCCTTCAATTTTCATTGAGTTTTCTCCTGCAGGATAGTTGATGGTTGAGAAAATTATTCTGCTCTTCGCGATTTGTTTTTGGTTTGCCCCTTGTTTGCTATTCAGGCAACAAGTACCCAGGCTTTGTGTATTTTTGCTGATTTTTGTAGGTATTTAACTGTATAAGTTTTACCTAATCTGTGCCGTCGTGTCAAACGGCTTCGGCACTCATTTTCAGGCAGCGAAAGAAGTTATCCAGGAGGCGGGGGGCGGTGGATTGAATTACCTGCCGCAGCATCTTGTTGGGGGGATCCAGTTCAGCGGCAAAGGTGAGTTGGGTGGTGGTTGGGGTGGTGGCGTTGAGGTGGAAACGGCCGTTCATCAGCAAGCAGGTACTGCCAATTTGGGCCTCGCTGCACCACTCCAGCAAAGAGGGGGGTGTCATGTTTTGCCAGGTGAGCAGGAGGGGAATGTGTACCCGGCTGCTGCCGCTGCCCCAGGTAAACTGTAGTTGAAACTGGGAATTGGTGGGCAGCTCGGCCCAACCCGTCAGGTGGGGCGTGCAGCGGCTGACGATATGCGGGTTGGTGAGGGTGTGCCAGACGGCCGTTTGCCCGGCGGCAAATTGGATGGTGCCCTGAAACTGCATTTTACTCGCTCACCGGTTGGTAAGTGGCTTCCCAGCCGGGAAACGCATCCATCGATTCTTTAATGAAACCATCAGCAATTTCGCGCACACGGCCGTCGGTAATGCTTTGGGCAATACGGTTCACAACACGTTTGGGCATGAGGCGCATGCCTAACGGCCGTTCCAGGTCTGCTTTCAGGCGGATGGTGTACTCGATGCGGGTTTGGCTGCCCAGGTCAAAAAATTGGGTGTCGATGGCAAACAGACCGCTGCCCGTAGTGTGGCGCATTGATGTTTCCGCCTGGATGGGAGCGGCCGTTTCGATTTTGACCGGGTATACCTGGAGCTGTTTAGCCGCCAAATCTACAGTACATTCCAAATCCGAGTAGATTTGAATGGTGTACGTGCCCAGTTCCACCGTTTCATACAACATGCGAATCTGGTTGGGGGCGTAGGTGTGCACAAGGCTAATGTGGGGCAGAAAAGCGGCGACGCGGCTGATGTCGCTGTAATAGGTGAGCGCCGTTTCCGGAATAGCGGGAAAAACGAACGCACGTTTGATAGAGCCGGTGATATTGATCATACAGCGGGTTCGTGTGGGTTATTGTGGTTGGGTGTTTTCGATATCTTTTTCTTCAATTAAGGAGTCGATCTTGGCCGACAGCGATTCGATCTGGCTGGTCAGCGCCTCAACTTCTTCGCGGGATGGCACGCCCCGCATACCCAGCAGTCGTTCCAGCCGCTGCTGGCCAATCATCATTTCTTTGCTTTTTTCCTGGCCGGCGGCCATCAGCTTTTCGCTCAGGTGGATGGCCTCTTCTTTGGCCATTTCGCCGCGCTCTACCAGGGTTTGCAGCCGCTTCTCAATCTCTTCATCGACGTGCTTCAGCAGTTCCAGCGGCGAGTTGAGGTTGCGCCGCAGCACGTTGAGCGTATCGCCGCCCGCCCGCACCAGCCCGGTGAGGACTGATTTGGGTAGGAAGCCGCTGTTGCGTTTTTCTTGCTCAAAGATGATTTGGGTGAGGGTAACGGCCGTTAAATCTTCATCGGTCGTGTGGTCTACCACCTGTACTTCTTGCCCTTCACGGATTAGCTCAGCGATGCCGTCTAGGGTGATATATCTTTTGGCTTCTGTGTCGTAAAGCTTGCGGTTGGGATAACGCTTGATAACGGGCATAGTGGCTAAATTCCTTCGGGTAATTCCTTTAATGATTCAGTGCGTCATCCAAAATTATAGGCGTGATTGTGGGATATGCAACAAAGGAGAGGGCGGGCTTTTTACGGCCGTTCCTCTCCCGAAACTTATGTTGTTCAATTGTAGAAAAGCAGCAGTGGCTTACTTTTGCTCTTTCAGTGTGTCGATCTTTTTGGTCAGCTCGGCCACTTTTTGGCTCAACTGCTCAATGTCGGATTTAGTGGGAATGTTCATGCGGTTGAGCAGGCTTTCCATGCGCTTCTCCAGCTCGTCGCTGACGCGCTTGCCGCTATCCTGGGTGCGCTGCTTACGTTTTTCAGACAGGTCGTTGAGCAGGGAACGGCCGTCTTTTTCCGCAATTTCGCCCTTTTCGATCAGCTTGTGGACAAACTTTTCGGCTTCGTCCTGCGCCAACGACACAGCGCCGACCCCGGCCAATAAAACACGGCGTACACCTTCTACAAAAGGATTGCTCCCTTCGGCTACAACTTCTTCTTCAACTGCAATTTTGTCTGTCATGGTTTTACCTCACCTGATTCACAATGTGGTGTGTACGGCTAAAAATATTGCCGTCTCTAGCGACAGCCTGCGGGTAGATGAGACTCACCTACCCGCAATCTGTGATTTCTCCCGTCCCAAGAGGTGGTAGCTGTCGGGTAAATGCCGCGGTGGCATTTACCATTGTGATGGTTATGCAGCTTTGCTCAGGTCGTTGACTTTCTTGTTCAGCGTGGTGACCTTGCGGCTGAGTTTTTCAATGTCGTTTTTGGACGGAATGTTCATGGTGTGCAGAACATCTTCCAGGCGCTTTTCAACTTCTTTTTCAACCCGCTTGGCCGCTTTTTTCACGTCTTTTTGCCGGTTTTCAACCTGCTTGTTGAACATGTTACGGGTTTTCTGCTCGGTGGTGGAGCCGCGCTCAACCAGGCTGTTAAACAGCTGGGTCAGTTCTTCTTGTGCCAGGGTAAAAACACCCAAACCGGCGAGCATGACTTTACGGCCGTTTTCCCGCAGCATGTTGACGTTTTCTTCTACCGTTTCGTTAAACTCGATTTTTTCTGCCATTTTTTGTGCCTCCTGCAATCTGTTTAGCAAAGATTGCCGATAACTTAATATGTTTAGATTGGTTTATGACGCGTTGCATCATGAAGCAATATAACACAGTGCGTCATGGATGTCAAGCAAGACAAAAATGAGGCTCTTTGGGCATTCAGGGGGCTTACGTTTACAGGCCGTGATGCGTGAAACGTGAAACGTGAACAGAGGGCCATCACGTTTCACGCTTCACGTTTCAGGCCAGACCCGACAAAATGATCAAATTGCCAATGATCTGAAAATTGTTACAAAATGAGTATAATCAGTCACACCCATCTTGAAGGCAAAATTGACCCAATTCAACGACAAAGCGCCGAACAATATGGACCCATTGACCCAAAGGAAAAAAGGAGCACATCTATGGTGGAGCAAGCTGGTTTAAACCCCAAAGTTGCCGTGCTGCATTATCACGGTACGGCCGAATCCCAAGAAACCATCGAATTGTTGGGCCGTACGGTGCATATCCAGCATGTTGGCTGCGACGGTGACCTGGACAAAATGGCGGCGCACATTGCGGAACTGGACGGCCAGGTAACGGCCGTTGCCCTCACCGGCGTCAGCAAAACGCTGCGCCTGGGCAAAGCCAGAGTAGCTCACCCGGCCGCCGAGCCGCTGTTTAACACGGCGCAGCAAACGCCCGTGGTGGATGGCGCTGGGGTGCGCGCCGCTATGGAGCGTTGGGCCGTGCGCCTGGCCGATGAGTCCCAACCCGGCATCTGGTCGCGCAAGCGGGTGTTGATGGCCCCCGGCTTAAACCATGGCGGTCTGGCGCAGGCGCTGGAGCAGTTCACCGAAGAGCTGCGCTATGCCGACCCCATCGTTTATTTTGCCCTGCCCCAGGCTCCTGGCGTGGGCAGCGCCGAAACGCTGGCCCGCGTTGCCGAACCCACCTTAAACCAGCTGCGTGCTTACCCATTCCGGCGGCTGTTTCCCGAGGCCGGGGAAACGGTACGGCCGCGCAGCCCCAAGCTGTTTGAGTGGGCCGATGTGCTGGCCGGGGACATGGGCGGCATTCGCCGCTATGCGCCCAAACAGCTCAAGCGCAAAGTGATTGTGGTGGAGTCGGCCACCGAAGAAGATGTGGTTGACTTGCGCGAGCGGGGTGTTTCGGCCATTGTCACCACCATGCCGCCGCTGGGGCACGAACTGGCGCATTTGGGAGCGGCCGTTTTTGAAGCCTGCCTCATTGCCCTTAGCCCCGACAAACAGGCCGCCCGCACCGAAAACACCTACCTCAATTTGATGGCCCAAATGAACTGGCAGCCAGGCATCAAATATTTGCAGCCAGACGAGGCGGGCATCAACAAATTTGCCTTTGTCATTCATCCCTTGTCGCCCCGATTTATTTATACCCATCCCAAGTTCCGCTGGACGCGCTATTTGCCGGAGCGACTGGTCGAACGCGTGGCCGCCCACCTGCCGCCGATGTACGGCAGCCGCATCACCGGCATCGAAAGCGCAACCACCGGGCAAAAAGTGGAAGGATACCTGATGTTTATCGGCGGCACGCCGCGTGAATTGATGCGGCGCGATCCGGCGTTTGTTTACCGGCGGCTCATTCGCGCCTCGCGCATGGCTGAGCGGTACGGCGCGCGCCTGATGGGGCTGGGGGCGTTCACTTCGGTGGTAGGCGACGCGGGCATTACCGTGGCCCAAAAGGCGGACATTGCCATCACCTCCGGCAACAGCCTGACCGTGGCTGCCACGCTGGAAACGGCCAAGCAGGCGGTGGTGAAGATGGGCAACAACCTGGATGAAGCCCACCAGGGCAAGGTGATGGTCATTGGCGCGACGGGGTCAATTGGTTCGGTTTGCTCGCGGCTGCTGGCCCAGGCGGTGCCCAACATTGTGCTGGTGGCGCCGCGCCCGGAGAAGCTCATCGCCCTCAAGCAGACCATTGAGGCCGAAACGCCCACGGCGAAGGTGACGCTCAGCACCACGGCCGATGATTACGTCAGCGACTGCGATCTCATTGTGACCACCACGACGGCGCTGAACACCCGCATTATTGACATAACGATGTGCAAACCTGGCGCGGTCATTTGCGACATTGCCCGCCCGCCGGACATCACCGAGGAAGAGGCGGCGCTGCGCCCGGACGTGCTGGTGATTGAGTCGGGCGAGATTTTGCTGCCGGGCAAGCCCGACTTTGGCATGAACATTGGTCTGCCGCCAGGAGTGGCCTATGCCTGTCTGGCAGAAACGGCGCTGCTGGCGATGGACGGCCGTTTCGAAGATTACACGCTCGGCCGCAACATTGAAATTGAGCGGGTGAAGGAAATTTACCGGCTCTACAAAAAGCATGGTCTGGAGCTGTCTGGCATTCGCAGTCACGATCACTTTTTGACCGATGAAGACCTGGCCAAAAAGCGCACCCTGGCCGACGAACTGCGTAACGATCCGGCCAAACTGGCCGACGTGCGGCGTCAGGCCCAGGCGGCGCTGCCCGTCAAGCGAGCTTATCGCCCGGCCAAAAGCGGCGGCAGTCGAGCGACGGCCATCGCGGCGGGTGCGGGAGCGGCTGTTTTGGCCGCCGTGGCTGGTTTGTTTTTTTGGCGACGGAAATAATAGTGAAAAGTGAAAAGAGAAAAGAACTTTCCCACTTATCACTTTTCACTTCTTACTGCCCACTTCCCACAGGAGGAAACTGATGAGTGACCAAGCCCCTACCCGCTGCGCCGCCACGACCAAGGCGGGCCAGCCGTGTAAAAATAGTGCCCTGGAAGGGTCTGATTTTTGCCGCGTGCACCAAACCGTGGCCCAGGCTGCGCCAGTCTCAGCCACCAGCACAGCGGACGCTGACTTGCTGGCGCGCAAAAAAGCGCTGTTGGATGAGCTGGATGAACTGGTGGCGGATTTAAAAACGGCCGTTCCCCCCACCACTTCCTCGCCGTACAACCCCCTCCAACTGCTTACCTATCTGCGGCAAAACCTGAGCCAGTTCACCCCGGAAATGCAAATGGGCATCCTGGAAAATTTCCGCGACATGACCCGCGAAGATATGATGGACATTGAAACGTGGAAGGGGCTGGGCTACATGCTTGGCTACTCGGCCAAGTTCCAGGCCAACCAGCTGCGCGATAAGATGAATGAACAGCTGCCCAAACCGCTCCAGCCAGACACGATGCTGAATTTTGTCAAAAGCAACATCGATCGTTTTACGCCCGACGTGGCTAAAGGCATCATGGACAGCCTGCAAGGGGCCACGCGGGAAGATTTGCTGGACCCGGAAACATGGAAAGGCATCTGGTATATGATCAACTACTCGGTGCAGTTCCAGGCGGAGCAGTTGAAGCAGCGGTTGAAGGGCGAGAGTGACGAGGAATAAATTACCCAATTACCAGGTTACGTTTCCTGTAATTGGGTAATTGGGTAACTGGGAAATTGCACATGGCTTACCGCGACGAAACCCATCTTTACGACTGCCTGGGACAGCTGTTTGGCCAGGTGGAGGCGGACATTCCCCAGGCGACAGACTCATTGTTGAAGGCGAAGTTGAGCATTCGCTTCAACGTGACGGATCCGGCGGCGCTGCTGCTGATCAATGCGAAGGAACGGCCGTTGCAAATTGAATACGGCCGTGCCAACAACCACAAACCCGATCTGGAAGTTGACATCACCGGCGAAGCGCTGCACCAAATTTTGCTGGGTCAGCTCAGCCTGACCAAAGCGGTGGGCAGCAAAAGAGTGAAGCCCAAAGGCCCCGTCTGGAAGGTAATGGCCCTGGCCGACCTGTTTTACCACGCCCAAAAAATTTATCCGGCCGTTTATTCAGCCCGGCCCTAACATGCGTCGGCGGCGGCTGGTGTGTGGTTTGACAGGGACAACAGGAGCGCAAGCGCAACGCCATGAATCAAAAGCCACAGTTTGCCGCAGCGGGCGGACAAATTTAAATCCACGTTCAGCCGCGTTCAGCTGTGGCTGTTTGCGAGGGGGGGGAACGGCCGTATCCAAAAATATGCCCGGCAACACGAGCGCCGTTGGCGCATTGTGAGGTATACTCTCCCCCAATGGAAGCGCAGAACACCAAATGGCCCGTGGAAATTGTTCGCAGCCCCAAACGTAAAAAGACGGTAAGCGCAGAGCTGAAAAATGGCACTCTCGTGGTGCGTGCTCCGCTGCGTATGAGTGACCGGCAGCTCGGGCCGATCATCGAGAAGTTGCAGCAGCGGCTGCAGAAAAAGGCACAGCAGTCGCCGCAGTCGGATGCGGCGCTGGAGCTTTTGGCCCGGCAGCTCAACCAGACTTACTTTGGTAATCGGCTGAAGTGGACGTCCATTCGCTATGTCACCAACCAGAACAAGCGATTTGGCAGCTGCACCCCCATGTTGGGCACCATTCGCATCAGCCACAGATTGGCGGCTATGCCGGAATGGGTGCTTCAATATGTAGTCATTCACGAACTGGCTCACCTGGAAGAAGCCAACCACGGCCCCAACTTTTGGGCGCTGGTCAACAAATTTCCCCTCACCGAACGCGCCCGCGGTTATCTTATGGCCATTGGCCTGGAAGAAGACGACAACGCCTATGACTTTAAATGAGTTTCTGACCCTGATCACTCAGGTCACGTTGGTGCTCATTGCTGTCCTCACTTTTGCCAACTACATCCGCCGCCGTGATCAAACCAGGCTTGATATTGCCCTGCTGTTTGGCGCGTTTGCCTACATGGTGTTTATCCAGCGCCTGCTGCTGAACCCTGGCCCCAATGCCGAACTCAACCGCTGGTTGGGCCTGACCACCCAACTTGCCCTGATCGCTCACCCGTACCTGCTGCTGCGGCTGGTGCTGGATTTCCGCCCGGTTCCCGACAGCGTGTGGTGGTTTGCCATCATTGGGCTGGGGGTGTCCTGGCTGCTTTTGCTGTTTGTGTCCCCTTTGCCGCTACCGGTGATGGTGGCTTTTGTGGCTTATTTTGTGCTGGTGGAGCTGTATGCGGCCGTTGCGTTTGTGCGTGGGGCGATGATGTCGGCCGGGGTAACCCATTGGCGTATGACGCTGGCCGCGTCTGGCTCTGTTTTGCTGGCCCTGCTGGTATTAGGAATTGGCGTGACGCTTGTTTTCCCCTCGTCCGCGCCGCTGTTTGATACGATCAATCAATTTATTGGCCTGTTTGTGGTGCTGGCCTATTACGCCGGGTTTGCCCCGCCGTTCTGGCTGCGCCGCTATTGGCAGCTCAGCGAGATGCAGCGCTTTTTACGCCAGACGGTTGGCCCGTGGACAGGTGAGCCGATTGCCGCCACGCTGGATCGTTTGTGCCAGATGACCATGCAGGCTGTGGGTGGCATGGCCGCCATGGTGGTTTTGTGGGATGACGAAGCCGGTCACCTACAAATCCGTGCTTCGACCGACGGTAACGCTTTGCCTGGTGGGCGGCGTGTGGACAGCCAGGCCGTCTGGCGCAGCTGGCAAACGCAGGCGCCGCTCACGGGCCACATCCCCACAGAGTTTACGGTTGAGGAAGCGCCAATTGCGGTAGATTTGGGGGCTCAGGCCACCATGATTGTGCCTATTCTGAGTCAGGAACGCGCCTGGGGTGTCTTGCAGGTGTTTAATCGGCGCAAATCGCTGTTTCCCATTGATGACCTAAATTTGCTGACGCTTTTTGCTGAACAAACGGCCATTGCTTTGGGGTACGCCACGCTGGTTTCGGAACAACAAACGCTCATCCAAAAGCTTAGCTGGCGTACGCAACAGCTGGAGGAGGCGTACAGCGAGTTGGAATCGTTTTCTTATTCGGTATCACACGATTTACGGGCACCGCTGCGGCACGTTTCGGGCTACATGGAGCTGCTGCAAAAGTATGTGGCGGAATCCCTTGATGAAAAAGCGAACCGGTACATCAGGATTTCGCTGGACGAAGCGCGGCGGATGGGGATTTTGATTGACGATTTGCTGGCGTTTTCGCGATTCGGCCGTACGGAAATTCATTGGACGGAGGTTGACACGGACCAGCTGGTGTGGGAGGTGGTGGCTGGCTTTGAGCCAGAGCTGCAAAACCGCCAGGTTCAGTGGCACATTCAGGCGCTGCCCGTGGTTTGTGGGGATCGAGCCATGCTGCGGTTGGTCTGGAGCAATTTGATCTCCAATGCCTTAAAGTTTAGCCGGGAGCGGGCGCAGGCGGAAATAGAAATTGGCGTGATGCTGGGCGAAGCGACGCACACTTTTTTTGTGCGCGATAACGGGACAGGTTTTGACATGCAGTACGTGGGGCAGTTGTTTGGCGTATTCCAGCGGCTGCATAAAGCGGCGGAGTTTGAGGGCACGGGCATTGGGCTGGCCACGGTGCGGCGGGTGGTGCAGCGGCACGGCGGCCAGAGCTGGGCTGAGGGTAAAGAAGGGGAAGGTGCCACATTCTACTTTACCCTACCTGTTGTCGGTGCGGAAACGGCCGTTACCAACCGCGGTGTAAGGAGAGAGGACGATGGAGGAGTTAAGAGTGGTGGAACTTAAACGGATTTTATTGGTTGAAGATGATCCGATGGACATGGAGCTGACGCTGACGGCGTTGGAGGAAAAAAATCTGGCGAATGAAGTTCTGGTGGTGCACGATGGTGAAGAGGCGCTCAACTTTCTCTACAGCCGGGGCAGTTTTCGTATGCGCGCGCCGGGTAACCCGGTGCTGATCTTGCTGGACCTCAAGCTGCCCAAGGTGGATGGCCTTGAAGTGCTGCGGCAGATCAAAAGTGACGAGAATTTACGGACAATTCCGGTGGTGATGTTAACCTCTTCGCGTGAAGAACAGGACGTGGTGGACAGTTACAAGCTGGGCGTGAATGCTTACGTGGTGAAACCCATTGATTTTCACGACTTTCTGAGCGCGGTGAAGGAAATTGGTCTCTTTTGGGCCGTGATCAATGAACCGCCGCCGGTTCGGTAAAAGGATGACGTGAATGGAACGGCCGTGGCAAATTTTGCACCTTGAAGACGATCTCTTCGACGTGGAACTGATCGAGGAAACGCTAAAGGCAGAAAAAATTCCCTGCGTCATTACCCACGTGGCCAACCGCGCCGGATACATCCAGGCCCTGGAGCAGATCGACCTGGATTTGATTTTGGCCGACTTTGCTCTGCCCGCCTTTAATGGCTTTGAAGCCCTGGCCCTGGCCCAGGAAACGTGCCCCGATACCCCGTTCATTTTTGTCTCTGGAGCCATCGGTGAAGAAAAGGCGATCGAGAGCTTAAAACAGGGAGCTACTGATTACGTGCTGAAACATCACCTGTCCAGCCTGGCCCCAGCTATTCATCGAGCCCGGCGCGAGGTGGAAGATCGCACCCAGCGGCGGCAGGCCGAAGAGCAGCTGCGCCAGTCTAAAGACCAGTTGGAAGCGATCTTGAGCGGCATTACCGAGGGCATTACGGTCCAAACGCCGGGGGGCAGGTTAATTTATGCCAACGAAACGGCCGCACAAATCACGGGCTACCCGTCGGCAGAGGCGATGTTGCAGGTTGGCACAACCAACTTTGCCGAACTGTATGAGATTTGTGACGAGTGGGGCAATCCTTTCCCCGTCGAACGGCTGCCGGGTCGGTTGGCATTGCAGGGGCAGAAACCAGCGGAAGTTATGATACGTTTTCGTTATCTCAATGGCGGCGAAGAACGCTGGTCGGTAGTTAATGCGACGCCCATTTTTGATGAACAGGGGCAGGTTTTGTTTGCCGTTAACGTCTTTCGCGATGTTACCGAACGAACCCGCCTGTTTGAGGCCGAACGCGCTGCCCGGGCTGAAGTTAACCGGCTCAACGTGGAGCTGGAACAACGTGTGCAGCAGCGCACCGCCCAGGTACGGCGGCTCGCCTCCGAGCTGATTGGTTCGGAACAGTCGGTGCGCCAACGCATCGCCCGTAACCTGCACGACACCCTCCAACAAACGCTGGTGGCCGCCAAAATCCAGCTCCACTTTCTGCGCGATCAGGTGCAGCAGCATGACGAATTGGATGATCTCACCGAGCTGTTCGCCCAATGTTTGAACCTGACCCGGCAGCTCACCGTTGAGCTGAGCCCGCCCATTTTGGACGAAGAGGAACTGCCGGAAGTGCTGCGCTGGCTGGCCGCTCATATGCAGGAGCTTTACGGGTTGCACGTCGCCTACGAAGTGGTAGGCCAGCCTCAACCCGTTGGCAAAGAGCTGCGCGTTTTGCTGTACCAGATTGTGCGAGAGCTTCTGTTTAACGTGGTAAAACATGCTGGGGTGCCAGAAGCCGTTTTGATCCTGCAACAAGAAACAAAAGGATTGTCGGTCATTGTCAAAGACTACGGCCAGGGCTTTGAAATGGCGGAAATGTCTGGCAAAAAGGGCACCGGGTATGGGCTGTATGGCGTAGGCGATCGTTTGCAGCTGTTCGACGGCCGTGCCGAGATTCAATCGGAGCCAGGTAACGGGACACAGATTCGCCTCTTCCTGCCCCACAGCCACACGCCCGCCCGCAGCCATTTGTGAGTCGGTACTATTGATTTGTTGCACGATAAGCTTTGTTTATGGTATTCTCCCGATATCCTGGTTAGGTTATAAGAAAGCGGGCAAAAACTCCTCCCCCAAACTGGCACGAGAGAAACGCGACTGGAACAGCCTGACCAGGCCAGGGTAGCGCCAACACCCTCGCTTGCTTTCTGGTTTTACCCGATCAGCCATCTGTTGTTATGGGATTCACTTCCTGTGACACACAGATGGCTTTTTTGTTGCTTTGTGAGCTTTTGTACTCGCACGAGGGGGCGTCGCCCTGGCGCTGCCCTGGCTTCAGATAAGGCTGAATGTTTATGCTAGAGGGGGAAACCACGCCAAATTTTAAGATTGAATTTAAGGTTAGTACCCACAATAGTCAACCATACTTGTGACGAGCAAGAAGTAGAGAGCCTGAGGACGTTAGAGAGAGCAAAACCTGCCGGAAGAAGTTGTTTTCTAACGCCTTCCCCCTCATCAATTGAATACAGTTACACAAAAAATGGCGTAACTCGTTCTACTTCCTACTTTATTTCGCCCTACATTGAAAAGTTCGATTCATAGTAAGGGAGAATAAGTTTCTTCAACATCACGCCCGGGTCTGGGTGTGTCATTTGCCGTGAGATGCTCTTCGCGGCGCTTAGCTTGAGCGCCAGCGCACGATGCGTCCATTTAAAACCAGAAAAAGCAGGCCGCCTTGATTGGAAAAATAATAAATTTTGCAAGGGTTACACGGAACCAGGTGAGATATCGCTATTTCGATAACTTCATCTTCATTCATATCAACAAAACTGGAGGAAGCAGTGTAGCCTGGGCGCTTAAACTCCCGTTTGAACATCTGACCGCTGCGGAAAAAATGGCGATGGTAGGCCGCAAGCGATGGGAGCAGTGCCTGATCTTTACCATTGTGCGTAACCCTTGGGACAAAGTGGTTTCGCAGTACCATTACCGCCTCAAAACCAACCAGACGGAGATGAGCGATATACCCATCCCCTTTAACGAATGGGTGCAGCGGGTTTTTGGCGAGCAAGATCCCCTTTATTACAACTTTCCTAAAATGTTTATGACGCAGACTGAGTGGATTGCGGATACAGACGGCCGTATCCTGGTTGATGAAATTGTACGTTTTGAGAACCTGGACGAGGGTTTTGCGCGGGTCATGCATAAGATCGGCAAGGGCGTTACCCTGCCCCATCTGAGAAAATCCAAACACGACCATTACCGCGATTATTACGACACGGAAACGGCCGCAATCATTCACAACTACTTCAAAAAAGACATTGACAATTTCGGCTACACGTTTTAACAGCCACGCTTGAAAGGCAAAGAGGTGGCCACCGCTCTCAGGAGCGGCGGCCACCTCTTTTTAGTTTGGTTACGGCTGGCTCAGAAAGCTGAAGGAATCCAGCACCAGGTCGTACAACGCCTGCATTTCAGCGTACACCGCCACCATTTCTGGATCGTCGGGCACGAAGGTGAGGCTGTAGAACTGGTCGTTGTGCACCAGCAATACCTGGCGGTTCAGGTCCTGGCCGGGCAGCTGATCAAACTGGTTGGCGGGAACGCCGTCGAGCATGTAACCGAAGGAGAACATTACCCCAAAGTCGGCAAATTCTTCCTGGCGGGCTGTGGTGACTTCTTCCAGGGTACGGCCGTTGGCCGGTTCCACGGTAATAAACAGCTTGGGTGCGGCGGTGTTCATGAGCGATTCAACGAAGACGGCCGTTTCTGTACCCATTTCCGTCGTCAGCGTGTCATCTACCATGTAATTTTCCGGCAGCAGCAGGCAAAAGCCATCCTCGGCGTTGGTGTAGAGCACCTGCCCGGCACCCGCCGTGGGGCATTCGGGACCAGCCACCAGGGCGGCATCCGGCTCAACCGCAATAAAGCGGAACGACTCGGTAATGGTCTGGTACAGCGCTTCCGCCTGCTGGCCGACCTCGCCGTACTCGTCGCCAATGCGGGCAATCATGATGTCAACCAACTGGTTATTGTGCACGGCAAAGAGGCGTCGGTTGAGGTCCTGGCCCGGCAGAATGTCCAGCACGGTGGCCGGCGCGCCGCCCAGGTCGATGGTCAGGAAGGAGATCGCGGCCAGGTCAGCCTCGGACGGATAATCAGGCACGATTTCCTGGATGGAACGGCCGTCTAGCGCCGTCACCCGCACCACAGCCAGCGGTGCTTCCGTATTCAGCAGCGACTTTACGTACAGCGTCACCTCGCCCGTTTCCGTGTGGAACACGTCGTAGTTGGCTGGGAAGAGGAAGCAGAAACCGTGGGCCGCGTTGATGAGTTGGTGCGTATCGGCTGTGGCTGCGGGGCAGTCGGCGGCAGTCAGTTCGTCAGTAGGGGCTTCAGTTGCCAATGGCTGCGCTGTTGGCTCAATGATGGATTCGCTGGTGGGGGCGTCGGCGGGAACGGCCGTGGGTTCGGCACCACCAGCCGGGCGGCACGCCGCCAGAGCCAGCAAAATAAAAAGCATAAACAGGATCAAAATTCGTTTGGTGGACATGGGTTGTGTTTACCTCTCTCTTTAATTCTTGGGTGAAACGTGAAACGTGAGTAAACTAATCACGTTTCACGTTTCACGCACGGTCATATCTTTATTTGAACTGATAATCCCAGCCAAAGTTCACCGGGTAGGCGCTGGCACCGGCGATCAGCGTGATTTCGTGGTACCAGGTGCCGTTGAAGGGGAAGGTCCAGCCGCCGGGCAGCAGCGGGGCCACGTTCTCGGGCGCGGTGGCGTTGATGAAGACGCAGTAGGTGCCCGGCGTCAGGCTGTTAAAAACATACTGGCCGCTGGCGTCGGTGACGGCCGTAACCGGAACGGCGTTGTCGCTGGCGCAGCTGCCCAACCGCAGCAGCACAGTCACGCCAGGGATGTACGTCTCGTTGGGCTCCAGCATGCCGTTGCCAACATAACCATTTGCGCCATCCAGGACACAGCTGCCTTCGATCACCGAGCTGTCGTGGTTGGTGGTGCAGAAGTCGCTCCAGACAAAACCGCTGATCGACAGGTTGGGCACGGCCGATTTCAGGTTGATGTCGGTGAGCAGTTGCCCGGCGCTCAGGGCGAGGCTGGCCACGTCATCCAGGCCGCCGTTCCCCACCAGCCCCAGGCAGAAGCTGCCCACAAAGTTACCGCTGAGGGTGTAACGGCCGTCGCTGCCGGATGTGGCAATGGCAACTGCGTCGGTTTTTACGTGGCAGGCGGTGCCCGGTGCCAGCCAGATTTCCCGGTTGGCCATCAGCGGTTCGCCGCTGTTGTAAACGCCGTTCCCGTTGGTGTCCTGGTAAACCAGCCCGGTGATGGTGCTGTTTTGCCCGCTGATTACCTGGATTTCCACCCAGAGCGGGGCGCTGCTGCTGCCGACACCAAAGAAGCTGCCCTGCGGCGTTTCCAATTTCCAGTCGCTCTGATATGCGCCGGGGGTGACTGGGGCCAGCATGGTCAGGCTCAGGTCAACGGTCTGGCCGGGAGCCACGGTGGCAGGCAGTGGCAGCGTTTCAACCACGGCACCCAACGTGGGGCCGCCCGCATGAACCAGGTGGTAACGGCCGTCCCAGGTACAGGTGCCGTTGTTTTTGATGCGCCACGTTTTGACAAAGGTGGTGCCCGCCACGATCTGGCTGTTGTCGGGAATGGTAACGTCGGCGATGAAGGTGGCGGCGTTGGTGCAGGCGGTGTTGGTGGCGACCGCCGTGTTGGTGGGCAGGGGGGTGGTGGTGAGCGGAGGAACGGCCGTTCCCTCACTGGTTGCCGTGGCCGAAACAGTCTCCGTGGGTTGCCCGGTAGTTGTGGCGGTGATGAGTTCAACCGTGGGAACGATCGTCATGGTGTTTGCGTCGCTGATTTGAAAGTAGCGCAGACCAAGCACGACAGCGGCACCCACGCCGAGCAAGACAAAAGCGGTGAAGGCACCAAGAATAATGATAAGTACGGATCGAGACATTTTAGAACGAACTCCTTTTATTTAATCACGCACACGGTCGTAGACTGGCCGGTTGGCCGTTTGTGTGCATCGTGAAGAATGTCGCGATTAACGGCGAATCTGTTACAGACTACTGGCCTACGGCAAACCTACGCCCAGGCAACGGCGGCAAAAAATTGAGGATTTTACCTGCTGGTCCTGGAGCTCAGCACTCTGGTAATGGGGTTAATGGCTGTCTGCGCTAGCCACGCATGGTGCCCGAGAGGCAGCCTGCTTGGTTGTTGTCTATTGCCAGTATGGGTATTGACACGGCCGTATCTGTAGGGTGTGGTATGTACTATTTACGCCAGCACTATACCGTCAGGTGTGGTTTCACGCTTGCAGAAGACTGCGCTCGAAGGAAATGATAAAAGTTGCACAATTGTTCGAAAAAAGTATGATTAGAGGCAAGGTTTCTGTTGATGATCTATAACTTTGGAAAAGCAAGATGCAAAAGTCTCTCCCGTTGAATGCAACCACTAGAATTCTCTCTCAGTTTGATCAAGATGAGCGACTGATTCTCTATCATGGCGACACGAATGAACTGATAAAAACAATTCCCGACAATTTCATTAAACTCATTATTACTTCTCCTCCCTATAATTTGGGTAAAGCCTACGAAGATCGCGTTTCTATTGAAAAATATCTGGAAGTTCAGACCGAAACGATTGAGCAACTCTACCGGGTCTTAAGTCCTCAAGGGAGTATTTGCTGGCAAGTTGGAAATTTTGTGGAGAAAGGCGAAGTTTTTCCGCTTGACATTTACTACTATTCCATTTTCAAAAAATTGGGCTTATTCCTGCGAAATAGAATTATCTGGCACTTTGGACATGGCTTGCATACTTCAAAACGTTTTTCCGGACGTTATGAAACAATTTTATGGTTTACAAAAGAGAAAGAGTATACTTTTAACCTTGATCCAATTCGTGTTCCTTCAAAGTATCCTGGGAAGAGGCATTTCAAAGGTCCTAATAAAGGAAAGCTATCGGGAAACCCCCAAGGGAAGAACCCATCGGATGTCTGGCAAGAGTTGGTCACAGAGTGGGAGGGTTGTTTTTGGGAAATACCAAATGTCAAATCCAATCATATAGAAAAGACAATTCATCCCTGTCAATTTCCTGTTGAACTTGTGGAACGATGTGTATTAGCACTAACGGACGAAAATGATTGGGTTTTTGACCCTTATGCTGGGGTTGGCTCTGCGCTTATTGCTGCTATTAAACACAACAGGCGTGCAGTTGGGAGTGAAAGAGATTCTACTTATGTTGACCTGGCACGAGAACGCATAGATTCTTTTAACGACGGCACGCTGCGGCTTCGACCTTTGGGAAAACCTATCCATAAACCATCAGGCAGAGAAAAAGTTGCTCAAGTGCCAACTGAATGGAGCAGTTCAAATCAGGCAAGACTTCTGGAAGAAAAGCAGGAATATAAATAATCAGCGTTGTCTTTGATGTTATTATAGTCAGCCATGAAAATTACCAAGAAATATTCTCATCTTAATGGCGAAGAATGGCTCCTTGTTCATGAAAAAGAAGTTTACCAGGAGATCCTTGACATAATTCGTTCAGTTGATGCTGAAAAATGCAGGACAAAAATCAGCAAAGAAAGAAGGTTCACAGGAAAGCCTCTATTTAGTCCTATCGCGTTGAACAGAGAATTTGATAAGCATTTTTCCAAATGTGGCTGGCAATCAACAAGGTATTCTTATTACGTTGCTCATGACTTTGAACAATTAGAGACCATGAGAAATATGTCACTTGAAGGTCAAAGAACATATTTGCTTGCTCAAAATGCTGAACCAATATTCTCCTATAATCAAACCGACCATGTGAAAAATCAAATTGCCATTGAAGTGCAATTTGGCAAGTATGCTTTTGTCGCTTACGATTTGTTTGTTAAGCATCTGGCGTTTTACACTGGCCGCCTGATAAATGTAGGAATTGAAATTTTACCCACAAAATCAATGCAAAGAGAGATGTCATCTGGCGTCGCATATTATGAGGGGGAGCTTCATAATATCCTCAGGCATGGTAGAAGCAGCCCCCCGGTGCCGCTGGTCATTCTTGGTCTTGATATTGACTGAGAAAAGAGTCAAAATGGGCGACGATGAGGAAATCGCCTACCAGACTCTGCTATAGCAAGGTCTCTTGATAGCTGGGGGCGTCCCTGTCAGGCCCCTTCTGTGGCTGCTTGGGGCTGGTATTGGGCTATTTATCTGCTTACATGACATTATAAAATTTTGGCACACAATCTGTTTCATCCTTCGTGCTACCACCCTAAATTCTCCTTATATTCCTAAATCACAAAATTTGCGCCCCAATGACGCCAGCCCCAACAAAACTGCCGCGTTCAGGATATAGATCGCCTCCCGATTTCCGCCTGCTTAACCGGGTCACTTACCAAGTCGAAGAACTGGACGCGGTTGTACCGCACCACTAAAAAATTTCCCCGCACGGCGTCTAATTAAATGATAATCAAACTTTGGAGCAAAGTCAGGAAGATATGGACAACGATCACGCCCTGGCGCAGCTGATTGGCCGCTGCCAGCAGGGTGACCTGGAAGCGTTTGCGGCGCTGTTCCGGCAGTTCCGCCAATATGTCTACGACCTGGCCTGCGTCATTTTGCGCGACAATGTTGCTGCGCATGATGCGGTGCAAGATACCTTCCTGCGCGTCATGGCGAAGATCGACACCTTTGCCGGGGAGGCGGCGTTTGAAACGTGGTTAACGGCCGTAACCGTCAACACCTGCCGCAGCCACCTGCGCCGCCAAAAAGTGCGCCGCTTTCTCTCGCTGGAGACGCTTTCTGCCAGGCAGCTGCATCGTGGCGGGGCCGTCCCCAGCCCGGCGTACCTGGTGGAAGAACGCCTTTACCGCCAGTCGCTGTGGCAGATGGTCAACAGCCTGCCCGACCGGCTGCGCCTGCCGCTGATTTTGCGCTACCGTTACGCCCTGTCTTGTGCCGACATTGGCGCGGTTTTGGGCGTCAAGCTGGGCACGGTTTACCAGCAGCTCAACGAGGGCCGCCGCCAATTGGCGCAGCTGGCGGCACAGTCAGAAACGGCCGTTCCCCTCTCGCTGGCCCCCGGAGAAAGTGGATGAAGCTGTGGCACCGTTTTCCTGAAGCAACCCATGCCGTCGTGCGTGAGCACTACGACGCTTACCGCGATGGCGCACTCACTGGGGCAGAAACGGCCGCTTACAACGCCCACCTGCAAACCTGTGCCGCCTGCCGCCACTGGGTGGCGCGGCAGCACAGCCTCATCGCCGAGCTGCGCGCCGACATGCCGCCGCCGCACCAGCTTAAGCTCACGGGCGCGGCCCAGATTCAGCGGGCGATGTACAAACAAATCAAGAGGTCTATGGTTATGCAAAACGTAAAGCTTTCCTTCAGAACTGTGGCGGCCCTCGCCGCTGTGGTGATTGTGGCCGGAGTGGCCCTGTGGTGGCAGTTTGGCCGTGGTGACCAGACCGCCAGCTCGCCCGAAACGGCCGAAATCGCCGCCACCACTGCCGCAGACCAGACGGTGACCGAAGCGGGCGAGGCCGCCAGCCTCACCTTTGCCGCGCCGGGAGCCGAGCGCAGCCGCTACGAACTGGTGGCCGCCCTGTTCAACCGCCTGAACCCGGACGTAACGGTGCAGGTCATCACCCTTGTCCCAGACAGCGACCCGGCGACACAGGCGGATACGGCCGTTCTCACCACCACCCCCGCCAACCCAGCCAGCTTTGTCGACCTCGCCGACAGGCTGCAAGGCAGCACCGAGATCAACCCGCAGGATTATTTTGCTGGGGCATTGCAAGGCTGCCAGGTTGGCAGCGTGGCTTACGGCCTGCCGCTCAGCTTCACCCCGTCCTTCATTTACTTTGACGAAACCGTGTTGGCTGAAGCGGGTGTGGCTGCCCCCGCCGCCGAGTGGACCTGGCCCGACCTGGTGCAAACGATCACCGCGCTCAGCACCGGGGATGGCACGCGTTATGGCTTTGGCAGCGTGAATGACCTGCTGCGGCTGCTCCAGCCGCTCATGGCGGCCAATCTGGATGCCAGCGGCAGCCTCAATGCCACCGCCATTGAACCGTATCTCCAGGATGTGGCCAGCCTGGTGGCTGCCGGGCACGTGGCGGATGTAGACGTGGTGGAACGGGAAGGGCTGATTGCCGACGGCCGTATCGGTCTTTGGCTGGATAATCCGGCAACGCTCAGCGCCCGGGTAGCCGAGATCGGCGAGGCGCTGGGCCGCCTGCCCGCGCCTGCCCTGGGCGACCTCACTGCCACCAATCTGGCCCAACCAGTCTGCCTCACCATCAGCCGGGGCAGCCGCCAGGCCGATGCCGCCTGGCGCTGGCTGACTTACCTGTCCTACAACCCGCCGGAACTGCCCGTAGGCAGCATTCCGGCCAACCGTCTCACGATGGGCAGCTTTGCCGACAGCACGCTGCTCAACGATCCGGTTAACAGCCTGGCTATCAACCGCGCCTGGTTTAGCGGCCAGCAGCGCCAGATAGACGCCCTGCTTCCGGCGCTGCACCAGCACGTTGTGGCTGGCGTGCCCCTGCCCGAGGCATTGGCCCAGGTCGATTCTGCTGGTACCGCCGCCACCGCCGGGGCCGAAGCCACTGCGCCGGTCATTGCCGCACCGCCGCCAGCAACAGGCCCCACCGTCATTCGCTTTTATGGTGACCAATTCCGCCTGGCCGAAGCGTTAGACACCTTCCGCCAGGCGTACCCCGATATCGTTGTCAACGCTTCTTTTGATGCGCGGTTGGGGCCGGGCGGCACGCTCACTTTGGAAGATGTCACCGAGCAGTTTGACTGTATTTCCTGGCCGGGTGTTGGCGTACCGCCGACCAATTTGCGCGATGCCGTACTGGATTTGTCGGGCCTGGTTTCGCCGGAGGTACTGGCAGATTACTCGCCCGAGGCGCTGACTATCGTTCAGACCGAGGGCCAACTGCTGGGCCTGCCGCTGGAGATCAATCCGGTGGTGGTGCGCTACAGCGAAAACCGGTTTGGCGAGGTGGGTGTGCCCATCCCCACCGCCGATTGGACGCTGAACGATTTGCTCAATACGGCCGTTCAGCTGGGCCAAGCTGGCGATACAGCCATTTATGGGTTTGTCTCGACAGGGTTTGCCAGCCTGGCCGGGCCAGAGTTCATCGAATTGGTGCTGGCTGAGCAGGGCATCCAACTGTGGGACCTGTCTGCGGGCACCATGAACGTGGCGGACCCGGCGGTAACGGCCGTTTTTAACCAGTACCTCACCTGGATGCAGCAAAATGCGCTCTACACGTCTGCGCCTGGTGATGAATATGAAGTACGGGATACGTTCACGCAAAATGGTCGGGCGGCCATGTGGTTTACCACCAGCGACCGCCGCCCGATTGCCATTGGCGTGCCGGAACCATTTGCTATGCTGCCCTTGCCGCAGCTGCAGAGCCAGCTTTTGCCTCCGCCCTGGCAGACGCTGCTGTTCATCTCCAACCGGGCGGCTGACCCAAGTGCCTGTATGGCTTGGCTTGAGTTTCTTACAACGCGGGCTGATGCGATTACGGCCGTTCCGGCCCGGCAATCCGTTGCCAACGGCCGCGCCTGGCAAAACGAGGTCGGGCCAGAAAATGCGGCCGTGTTCCGCGAGGCGCTCAGTCGGCACATGGCGGCTTCTTCGCCAGAGGCCAGTATGCTCATATATGGCATCAAATATCCGCTTTATCGGTGGTTGCAGCAGGTGGCAGAAACGGCCGTGGCCGGGGGCGACCCGGCGGCCCAACTGCTCCAGGTGCAAACCTGGAGCCAGGTCTACCTGGCGTGCATTGGCAACAACACAAGCGCCACCGCTGAAGAAATCCAGACCTGCGCCAGCCAGGCCGATCCCAACTACATGAGCGGTTTCGAGCAATAAAAAAAGTGGGAGCCGTCAGGTTCCCGCTGCCACATAACAGATTTCCCCGGAAATTGCCTGTTTGCTGCGGCAAATCTGGGCGAATTTCCGGGGGAACTCTTGCTTTGGTTGGCTGGCTGCCAGCTTGGGCTTGATGTGGCAACTATGGTCAGGAGGTGCTCAGGAGTTATGAAGGAGCTGTTGGCAGGGGATGAAGGTTGGCAACTGCTTTCGATAGGTTTGTGACGTCAAGACGGCCGTCTCTTGCTATAATCCGCCCTTATGACCAAAACGACGCAACCCTCTTCTGCTCTGCGCAAAGCGTGGCTCGATGCCACCCGCCCGCGTACCCTGCCGCTGGCGCTCTCCTGCATCGCCCTGGGCACCTTCCTGGCCACCGCCGCCGGGGCTTACAGCTGGCCGATTACGACGCTGTGTCTGGTAACGGCCGTTTTCCTGCAAATCCTCTCCAACCTGGCCAACGACTACGGCGACTCCATTCACGGGGCCGACCACGTGCAGCGCGAGGGGCCGCAGCGGGCGGTGCAGTCGGGCCAGATCAGCGCCCAAACGATGAAACGAGCCATGTTTTTGTTTGCCGGGCTGTCGGCCGTGAGCGGGTTGGCGCTCATCTGGCTGGCGTTTGGCGCGGAAGGGCTGGTAGGCTTGCTGGTGTTTGGGGTGCTGGGCGGCGCGGCCATCTGGGCAGCGGTGAATTACACCGCGGGCCGCAAGCCGTACGGCTATGCCGGGTGGGGCGACCTGTTTGTGCTCATCTTTTTTGGCTGGGTGGGGGTGCTGGGGCCGTACTTTTTAATGGCTCAGCGGCTCGATTGGCGGCTGCTGCTGCCCGCCACCAGCTGCGGCCTGCTGGCGGTGGCCGTGCTCAACGTCAACAACATCCGCGATATCGAGTCGGATCGGCAGGCGGGCAAATTTTCTATTCCGGTGCGGCTGGGGCCAGCGCGGGCAAGAGTGTACCACTGGATTTTATTGGGAACGGCCGTATTCCTGGCTACCCTCTACGTTTTGCTCACTTTTACCAGCTATTGGGCCTTTTTGTACGTGCTGGCGGTGCCGCTGCTGGTGCGCAACGGAACGGCCGTACAAAACACCTTTTCCCCGCTCCAGCTCAACCCCCTGCTCAAGCAGATGGTGCTCTCGGCCCTGGCGTTTAACTTGCTGCTCGGCCTTGGCCTGATTCTGTAGACCGTAATCGGTGAACGGTTTACCGATTACGGATAACCGCTTATCGAATCCGCCCCATAAAGTGGCTGTCGGCCAAACGGCCGTCGCCAAAAGCGTGCCAATGTTTGGTGCCTTCGATGACAAAGCCAAACTTCTCGTAGAGGCGTACCCCGGCGGGGTTGTCCACATTGACTTCCAATTCCAACCGCTTGATGTTTAGCCAGTTGTCGGCCAGGTCGGTGATGGCCGCCATGAGCTGGCGGCCGATGCCCCGGCCCCAGTACGCCGGATGGATCATCATGCCCATGCCCGCCACGTGGCTCTGGCGCGGATTGTGGGGCTGGTGCAGCGTAATGATGCCCACCGCCTTGCCCTGCACGTCAGCTACAAAACGGTGGATGCCGGGGGCAGGCTCGGCAAAGCGCTTGCGCGTCTGGCTGGCTTCCTGGCTGGGCATTTGCAGCGTCGTGCGGTCCACCAGCGGATGGCTGAAGCAGGCGTGTAAATCGGCAAAATCCGCCGGGCGCGGCGGGCGAATGTGGACATCTTCCGGGGCAAAGGTAGCCGGGGGTGGCGGTGCGGCGGGGCTGGCTGGTTTGTCGGGGCCGGGGCAACGGCCGTGTAACCGGGCCATCACAAAATCGTCCAGGAAACGGCCGTTGCCAAACGCTACCTTTTGTCGCACTCCCTCCCGTGCAAAGCCAAACTTTTCGTAAAGATGAATCGCGCCCGGGTTGTCGGTGAACACCTCCAGCTCGACGCGGCTCAGGTTGAGCCAGTTATCGGCCAGGTTCAGGGCAGCGGCCATGAGCTGGCTGCCCACGCCCTGGCCCCAGGCGTCGGGGTGGACCATCAGGCCCAGGCGGCCCGCGTGTTTGAGCCGGGGGTTGAGGTAGCTGGTGACGTGAATGGAGCCAATCACCCGGCCCTGCCAGTCGGCAACGAGGCGGTGACGGCCGTTTTGTTCACTTTCGGCCCACTTTTCGGTTTCGCTGAGTTCCATGCTGGGCAGCTGCAGCAGCTGGCTGGCGACGCGGGGGTCAGAGACAAGGGCATATTGATCGTGGGTATCGTTGGGGTGGAACGGCCGTATCTGTACTTCTGCGGCGCTAATTGTTGGCGAAGCCATGTAACCCTCCACACGTCTGGAAAATTTCACCCAATCTTTACCCCAAAAAAGTGGCGGGATTGGATACTTTAGAAAAAGAAAGCAGGTTTTTAAGTCTGCAATCTTACGCTTTAGTGCAATGATTGCCAAAATCGATTATGCCGCAGGGGCTGTGAGCAATTCACAGAGAAATGTCTCCCCTGTTTTCCAAATGTCTTCTAGGGTTTACTTACAGACCCCCGAGTTAATAGTTGAAATATGGTAGAATAGCTGCCGCAAGGTTGAGAGCCGAGCGACTTTCCGCATGAAGCGGAAGTGTTGAGAGAACCCCATGTCTATGGCTAATACAGATGCTGCGCCCATTGAACCCGCCTCGTCTACAACGACATCCCCCCAACTTTCCCCGCTGCTCAGCAAAGCTGAGGCTGTCAGCAAGGCTGAGGCTGTCAGCAAAGCTGAGAGTGTCAGCCCGTCGATTTTGCCTGCGTTAAATGCCGTGGCCCAACTGGGTCTGGGGCCAATGACGCTGGGGTATGCGTTGTTTCACTTTTTCCTGGCAGCGACCTACCTGGTCTTTTTGCCCCCGGTGATAGTTATGACGGTTGTGCCGCTGGTGGCGGGAACGGCCGTTGTTCTGCTGGGGATTTATGCTCTGGTGCGCTACCGGCCGGTGCCGCCCGATTGGGCCCAGCCGCTGGGGGTGGCCGTGGTAGGGTTGGCTATTGCCAACGTGTTTATCCACCTTTACCTGTCCCAGGAACCGCTGCCTACCAGCATCATCACCTTCTTGCTGGTTGGGGCTGGCGTCTTTTTGCTGTCGGCGCGCTGGATGGGGTTGGTGCTGGGGGGTACCCTGCTGGGCTGGGTGCTTATGGTGCATGATTGGCCCGTCACACCAGGGCTGATTTACAACGGTATTTTGCTCATCCTGAGTGTTGGCATTACCCTGGTCGTGTTTTTTGTGCGCCGCCAGTCGGTGACTCGCTATGAACTGCTGCGCTGGGAAGACGGCCAGCGCCGGGCGCAGCTGCAGCGCCGCGCCATGCAGATGGAAACCAGCATGTCGCTGGGGCAGCACATCACCGCCATTTTGGATTTGGACTCGCTGCTGCAAACCGTCGCCGAGCTGATCAAGGCGCAGTACAAGCTGTATTACGTGGGCATTTACCTGCTGGATCAGCGCTCGGAAGGTTACCTGGTGCGCCAGGTAGGAGTGGGGGGCAACCTGACTGGGCAAAAACGTGCGCCGATGCGCATTCGCGTGGGGCGTGAAGGATTGGTGGGTTGGGTGGCGGGCAACGGCCGTCATCTGCTGGTCAACGATGTGCTGCAAGACAGCCGCTACATTCCCCATGACCTCGTTTCGCAAACCCGGTCAGAGCTGGACCTGCCGCTGCGAGCTGGCCGCCGCCTCATTGGCGTTATCAGCCTGCAAAGTGAGCAAACGGCCGCTTTCGACAAAGAAGACATCCCCTTCCTGCAATCGTTGGCTGACCAGGCCGCCATTGCGATTGACAACGCCTCGCTGTACCAGAATGAGCGGACCGCCCGCCGCCTGGCCGAAACGCTGCACAAAATGGGCCGCGCCCTCACCGGTACGCTGGAATGGAACGACGTGCTGGAACTGATCCTCGGCCAGCTGGCCGAGCTGGTGGCGTATGATCGCGGCTCGGTGCTGGTGCGCCGTGGCGATCAGCTAGAGCTGGTGGCGGCGCGCGGTTTCCCCACGGCCGCTCAAGCCGAGATTCGCGTCTCGCTGGAGAACGAGAGCATTTTCCGCGAGATTTGTGAGACAAAACGGCCGTTGTTTATCCCCGATGTGACCCAATGGCCCGATTGGCAGCAGTTTGAAGCGCTGCCGCTGGCCCGCGCCTGGCTGGGCGTGCCGCTGCTGCATGGCGAGGAAGTGATTGGTATGCTGTCGCTCACTCGCGAAACTACCACGCCATTTGCTGAAGAGTCGATCAACCTGGCGACGACTTTTGCCGCGCAAGCGGCCGTTGCCCTGGAAAATGCCCGCCGCTTCGACAAATCCACCCGCTTCTCGCAGCAGCTGGAATATGAAGTGGCCCAGCGCACCCAGGCCATCCACGAGGCTTATGCCCGGCTGGAGCAGCTCGACCGGGCCAAGTCTGACTTTATCAGCATCGCTTCCCACGAGCTGCGCACGCCGCTCACCATTTTGCGCGGCTACAGCCAGATGCTCTCCCAGCAAAACAGCATACGGCAGGATGAGCAGATGGAAAAGCTGGCCGCTGGGATTCAATCGGGGGCGATGCGGCTGGAAGAAGTGGTCAGCAGTATGTTGGAGGTGGCCAAAATCGACAACCGCGTGTTGAACTTATACCACAAACAAATTTCCCTTGACACGCTGTTTGCCCGCCTGACGGACACCTTTGCCAACGCCGTGGCTGAGCGGCAACTCACGCTTACTCTTTCTAACATCGAGAATTTGCCCGCCATCGAAGCCGATCCGGATGCGCTGGAGAAGGTGTTTTACCATCTGCTGGTCAACGCCATTAAGTACACGCCCGATGGCGGCGCGATTCGCGTGTCTGGCGTGGTCCACTTTACCAACGGCCAGCGTAATGCGGCCGACAAGGTGGAAATCCTGGTGCGCGACAGCGGCATTGGCATTGATCCTGACCTGCACGAGCTGATCTTTTCCAAGTTTTACCAGACAGGAGAGGTGGCGCTGCACTCCTCGGCCAAGACGCAGTTTAAGGGGGGTGGTCCCGGGTTGGGGCTGGCCATTACCCGGGGCATCGTGGAAGCACATGGCGGTAAGATCTGGCTGGAAAGCCCTGGCCACGATGAACAGGCCTGCCCGGGCACAACGTTCCACGTGCTGCTGCCGCTGACGCGCGGGGAGAAGGTGGAGATGGTGCCGGTGAAGGAAAAAGTGAAAAGTAAAAAGTGAAAAGTTGGTCATTAACCGTTAGCCATCGACCATTCACTATTCATTACTTTCCTGCGGGACCAGTTCAATTTCAAAGAGGGTGGGCCACAATTTGCCGGTGACAAAGATACGGCCGTTCTCCGCATCATACGCAATCCCATTTAGCACATCGACAGGCTGCGTTAGCGTGGTCGGGTCTAGCAGCCCGGTGAGATCGATGCTGCCGACTACCTGGCCGGTGGCCGGGTTGATACGCACGATGCGGTTCGACTGCCAGATGTTGGCCCATACCTCCCCTTCAATGAACTCCAGCTCGTTCAGCCAGACGATTGGGCCGTTTTGGTCCTGCACGGTGATGCGCCCTACCTCGGCAAACGTTTCCGGGTCGCGGAAGTAGAGGGTGCTGGTGCCGTCGCTCATGATGAGGCAACGGCCGTCGTGCGTAATGCCCCAGCCTTCTGTTTCGTATTCCCAGGTGTCTAGCAGGGCAAAACTTTCCCGGTCGTAGACAAACGCCACCCGGCTTTGCCATGTCAGCTGGATGAGTTTGTCTTGCCACAGCACCAACCCCTCGCCAAAAAATTCGCTGCCGACGTCCAAAAACTGGGTCACTTCACCGATGTTTAGATCAACTTCCCGCAGGGAAGACGGCGTGCGCTTGATGCCGGTGCTTTCATACAAAACACCGTCGGCAAAAAGCAGCCCCTGGGTGAAGGCATCGGGGTCGTGTGGGTAGGTGTGAAGAACCCGGTAGCCGTAGGCGGGCACGCTGCTGGGCGGTGTGCTGACGGGTGGCGTGAAAGGATCGCAGGAAGGCACCGGCGTGTCGGTGGGAATGGGGGTCGGTGCGGCTGTAGCCGTAGCTGCTGCCGCCGCCATTTCGGTTGTGGCGGGCGATGAATCTGGCCCACAGGCAGCCAGGAGGAGAAGGAGGGATACGGCCGTTCCCCAAAACAGCCAGTTAAATGGGTGGTGGCGCGGGTCATGCTTTTTCATCTGGCAAATTCCGGGGTGGTTTCTAAATCGGCAAACCAAAAGGTGGTGTCGAAGGTGTTGTTGGCCTCGCCCAGCGTGCGCCGCTCGATGTGGCCCGGCGTCACGGCAATCGGCTGGGCAAACAGCGGTCCATCGTAGACAAACGAGTGGTATTCGCCATTTTCGCCGCAGGGATCGACGCCTGCGGGCAGGCTGGCAAAAAAGGCGGCGTCCATCTCACGCCCCACAAATCGTTGGTCCAGGTGCTTTTCATTAACGCAGACGGTGATGGCCCGGAAGCCCTGGCCGACAAACTGCTGGGCCAATTCGGCCGTATTTTGCTGCCAGAGGGGGAAAACGGCCGTCAGGTTTAGCTCGGCCAGGCGCTGTTCGCGGTAGGTTTTGAGGTCTTCCAGAAAGAGGTCGCCGAAGATGGCGTGGCTGACCCCGGCGGCCACCAGCGGGGCCAGGTGTTGGTACATGATATTGTCGTATACGGCCAGGCTGGCCTGGGCCGGGATGGGCACTTTGATGAGCGGCAGGCCAAGGGCGGCGGCTTGCTGGTCGAGCAGGGCTTCGCGAACGTGGTGCATGGAAATACGGCCGTCTCCCTCCGTCACCGTGGTCAGCAGCGCAACTACTTCGTATTCGTTGGCCTGCCAAACGGCGTGCAGCGCCAGAGCCGAATCTTTGCCGCCGCTCCAGTTCATAATCGCTTTAGGTTTGTTCATTTGTTTTAGGATTTCCTGCTGCTTAGGAGTTTTGTTCGCTGAGGGCGTGGGTGATACGGCCGTACATCCACCCGTCAATTCTGGGCGGCGTCACCCCCAGCTTGCTGAGCATACTTTTAATCTGCTCGCGATGTTCGGTGGCGTGATTGATAGCTTGCAGCATCACCACCCATGGCTCTATGGCGTAGCCATCATGGTGAAACGTTGCTTCTAGTTTGCCAGACTCGTCGCTGGCCAGCGACAGCAGTCCTTCGCCGGTAACTTTGGCCGCTTCCCGGATAGCGTCGAAGTTGGGCGGACTTTGCCAGTCAAACACGGGCGGTGTCCCTGCCAGTTGCGTCCAGTAACTTTGCTGCGAAGCCATCATGTGGTGCAAAGTGAGCCGAATGCTGCCCTTTGTCGCGCCATCTGGTTCCGCGTCGAGCTGACTGTCACTTAAAGCGGCGCAAGCCTCGATAAGCTGGAAGTTGGCCCAGTTGTTGTGCTCAAAAAATTTCATCAGTGTGGTGTTAGCCATTGGTCATTTCTCCTTGAAACCGCCGCCACAAACTCAGGTAAGCAGCCAATCTTGATTGGGAGGAGATAACTTTACCCATTCCCTTCAAAAAACCAAATGGGTCCAGGTCCAGTTAAGACAAAATTCACGTTAGTTGACGGCATTCATCGTCCTGATTAAAATGGAACGAATGTTCGACACTCGCTTGAGGCAGTTAAGACAGCCCAAAAGGAGATAGTTTGGATGGCTGAAAATAAAACCCGCCCAACTGACGATAGTGTGACCGACTTTTTAAGCAATGTTGACCATGAGACGCGCCGTGAGGACAGTTTTAAGCTGCTGGAGATGATGGCAGAAATAACTGGCGAAGAGGCCGTGTTGTGGGGCAGCATTGTCGGCTTTGGTAGCTGCCACTACAAGTATGAAAGCGGCCGGGAAGGGGATATGCCGCTGGTCGCTTTTTCGCCACGCAAGCAAAGCCTGACGGTGTACATCATGCCCGGCTTTGATAAATACGACGAGATGCTGGCGCAGCTGGGCAAGCACAAGATTGGCAAGGCGTGCCTCTACATCAACAAGCTGTCTGACGTAAATGAAGCGGTGCTGCGCGACTTAATCAAGCACTCGTATGACCATATGAAGGCAACCAACCCTTAATTAAATGCTGTGGATGGCGTTGATGTAAAAGCGGCAGGCGTCGATGATTTGGCGCACGTCGCAGCTTTCGTCGCGCATGTGGGCCAGTTTGTAATCCCCTGGCCCAAAGCCGATGGTGGGGATGCCCTGGCTGACGGCCGTAACGGCGTTGGTGCTGAAATCCCAGAAGCCAAACTCGACTGGTTCTGCGCCAAACGTTTCACGATAGGCGGCCACACACGCCTGGGTCAGCGGATGATCGCGCTCGATCTGCCAGGGCAGGTGGAACGGTTCGTAGCGCACTTCGTGGCCGGTCCAGCTTGTTTTGTGCAGCACACCGACGGCCCAGGCGGCATTTTTGCCCGCAATGAGTTGGGCCATTTCCTGTTGAATGGTTTCTTCCGTTTCGCCGGGGATCATGCGGCGGTCCAGGTACACTTCGCAGGTGGTGGGCACGGCGTTGAGCGAGGCGCTGGCGCTGGCAATTTGGGACATGACGAGGCTGCCTTTACGGCCGTTTACCATCGGCAGTTTTAGGTTAAGCTGTTCCACCCGCTGAATAATGTCGGCCATTTCGTAGATGGCATTTTGGCCCTTTTCCGGGGCCGCGCCGTGGGCCGATACGCCGTAGGTGGTGATGGTCATCTGCGCTTTGCCTTTGTGGCCCAGCATGATCTGGTTGTTGGACGGCTCGCAAATCAGCACGTAGTCGGGTTTGAGGTTCAGCTCCTGGAAGAGATGTTTCAGGTTTTCGCCGTCGCAATCTTCTTCCATGACGGTGCAGGAGACGTAGATCGTTTTGCCAGCGGCCATTCCGCTGTTTTTGGCCACAGTTCCGGCATAAATGGCGGCCGCCACGGCCGATTTCATATCTACTGAGCCGCGACCGTGGAGACGGCCGTTTCTTACCTCGCCGCTAAATGGGGGAATCGCCCACGCGGCCGCATCATTCACCGCTACCGTATCGACGTGGGCATCCAGCAGGATCGTTGTGCCGCCGCTGCCAATTCGGCCTACCACGTTGCCCATCGTGTCTATGGTCACCTCGTCGTAGCCCAGCGCCGCCATTTGTTGGGCAGCCAGTCGGATCGCGGCTTCTTCATCGCCCGGCAGGCTTTTGATTCTGATCAGGCTTTGCGCCAGCTCAATGATGTCGGTTTCTAATTCTGGAGACAGCAAACTTGTATCGTTCATTTTTTACCAGAGCACGTTGTCTTCGGCCTTGACGGCCCGTTCGGCCTCAAAAATGAGCTTGCGCAGGCTGGCGCGGCGGCGGAAGGGGGCGTTGGGTGGCAGGTAGGTGGGGGGAACGGCCGTTGCCACTCGATTGTGCGACACGTTAAAACAAGGTGTATGCTGCCGGATGAGCAGCTGCTCCGCCAGATCCAGATCGCCGCCCACGCTGCCAAACTGCGCGTCTTGTGAGCAGAAAAGTTCAATCGTGAAGTTCATCGAGCGGGGCCAGTTGACCCAGACAAACCGCCCCACAATCGAATGTCCCTTAAAGCCGCCCAGCAGATGTTCCCACACGCGGGCAAAAGCCAGGTGCGACTGCCCCACGTAAAAATGCACGTGGTCGTCGCGAAACAGGTACAGATCCAGCCCCTGCCACGTTTCCGGGCACTGTTCGATGAGAAGAAATCGTTTGAGCGAAAGCGAAACGGCTGGCTCATTCATGGGGCATAAGCCTTTGTGCTCTCCCTTGAAAAATAGGACACAGATTAACACCGATGAACGCAGATAAGAAAATCTGTGTTATCGGCGAAATCTGTGGATAGTTTACCTGAGGTGATGACCGCAGGATTCCCGAATAATCAGCTCGGTGGGCAGCACGATGGAAGCTGCCTGCTGGCCCTTGAACTGTTTTTGCATCATCAAGACCTGCATGGCGTAAGCGGCCATGCGCCGTTTGGGCACGTCCACCGTCGTCAGGCTGGGGCGCACCATTTCCGCCAGGCCGATGTTGTCGATGGAGACGATGGCGATCTCGTCGGGCACCTTCACACCGTGGTCGTGCATGGCGGCAATGGCACTGATGGCACTCTCATCGTTGGCGGCGAAAACGGCCGTTGGCCGCTCATCCATCTGCAAAATTTCCACCATCGCCGCATATGCCGACGACAGGACATGAGACGGATCGGGCGTAAAAACCAGGCTTTCGTCGTAGGGCAGGTTGTGGTCGGCCAGCGTCTGGCGGTAGCCGGTCAGGCGGGCGTCTTCGATAGCCAGGAAGGCGATCCGCTCGTGCCCCAGCTTGATGAGGTGCTCCACCGCCTGCCGCGCCGCCGCCGCCCGGTCGAAAATGACCGTGGGCCACTCTTTCAGCGGCTCCTCCAGGCATACCACGTTGTCAATGCGCTCGGCGATCTGGTCCAGGATTTTTTGGTGATCGGGATTTTGGGCAATCATCGCCGGGAGGATCAAAATCAGGGACGAGATTTCGTCGCGGTGAATGTTTTTGTTGAAAAAGACGGGGTCGGTTAGGGCGTCGAAAAAGCTGAAAAAGCGCACTTCCTGGCCCAGGCGGTGCACTTCGTCAAACAAACCGGCGATGATGGTGTTGTAATACGGCCGATCCAGCACATTGTAGCTGTGTCCCCCGGCAATAATGCCCAACGACTCTTTAGCCGTCGCTTCACCCAGCTTGAGGCGCTGGGCGTGTTTGTTGGGCCGGTAGCCCAATTCGTCGATGGCCGCCAGCACCCGCTCGCGCGTTTCCGGGGCGACTTCACGCGGGCCGTTGTTGATGACGTAAGAGACCACGCCGCGGGAAACTCCGGCCCGTTCAGCCACATCTTTTTGGGTAATAATCTTATCTTCTGGCATTTTTTAACTCTCGGGAGAAGACCTGACAGGTTTTTCTCGTTTTAACTCACCTTTTTGCGCAAACCTGTCAGGTCTGCACAGACCTTGCGAATTCTAACGATTTCTACGCAAATTGCCGATTTTCCTGGTTGGGAATCAGCAATTCCAAACAAGGGTGTTTTCTGGTAGGGGCGGGACAGGCGGGCCAAGATCATGGCCAGGCGAAGGGTCTCGCCTCCCGCCTGTCTCGCCCAAAACGGTTGTTGACGAAAGGTTGGGCGAGACGGCGCGGAGACCAGGCCGCCTGTTTAGTCCCGAACTATGCCGCGCCGTCCCGCCCCTACGTCATGTTTCGATTTGCTGGTTGGGTGCGGGCAGGAGGGTGAGGGAAACGGCCGTCTCCCCCAACCCCGGAGCACAGGCGCGAATGGTGACTGTGCCTGGCTGATGGCGCGCCTTCACGTACAGCGCCGCCTGCCCGCCAATTAGCGGGAACGGATTTTCGCCAATCAACTCAGCGTCCCCCTCCAACTCAAACGTCACCACCTTGGCGGCGTAGGGCAGCGGATTGCCAAACTCGTCGGTGATGCGGAAGATGAGGCGGGTCATGTCGGCCCCATCGGCGACGAGTTGGTCGGTGTCGGTGCTCAGCTCCAGCCGTTGGGGCAGGCGGTTGCTGGCGATCCACTGTTCGGTTACGGGACGGCCGTTCACATAGCCCACCAGGTGTAAATCATAAAATTCGGACTGGCCCCAGGCGCTGTAAGCGTTTAGGCCGTCAATGGTGAACGGGGGATGGGGCAGGTGTGGATACTGCGCCAAATCGGGCTGAAATTTGCCCACGTTGATGTCACCGATGATGATTTCCACTTCGTCGCAGTTGCTAAACACCGTCAGCGGATTGTTGCCCCCGCCGGAGCGGTCGCCCATCGTCCAGTGGGTGGCGGCCTGCAAAACGAGCTGCTTGTTGGGGGACTGCTGGCTTTGGTAGAAGGCTGCGGCCCACTTGGGCAGGCGAAAAATGTCCATCACGCCGTGGTAGCAAATGCGGTCGCCCGAGCCAAACTCAATGTGGGTCGCATAGTCAAAGGCGCACCAGCCAATTGCCCCGGCAATTTGCGGGTGACCCAGCTGTAAATTGTGGATTTTGGCGTGCAGCAGGGCATGGTTGATGAGGCGTTCTTCATGGTCCCAGCTTTTGGTGGGGAACATATGCCCGGCAAACTCGGTGATGAGGTGGGGCTGTTCGGTGGGGGTGCGCACGCCGTTGGAAAAGTCGTTGTGCGTGTAGACATCTTCCAAAAAGGAGCTGCCGAGGAAGTCACGCACGCCGCCGGTCTGGCGGGTGGGGTCGAGCTGGTGGGCCAGGGCGTTGGTGCAGCGGTAAAAATCATCGTGGTCGCCGGACTCGTTCACCCGCACGCCCCACAAAATAATGGCGGGATGGTTGCGATCCCGCTTGATCATCGTTTCCAGCTCGTCCAGGCAAATCGCCTGCCACTTTTCATCACCGACGTGCTGCCAGCCGGTGATCTCTTCAAAAACCAGCAGGCCAATCTCGTCACAGCGGTCCAGAAAGTGGGGCGACTGCGGGTAGTGCGAGGTGCGCACGACGTTGCAGGCCAGTTCATATTTCAGAATGTCGGCATCCTGGCGCTGGAGGCGGGCGGGGGCGGCCGCGCCGATGTAGGGGTAGGTTTGGTGCCGGTTGAGGCCAAAGAGGGGGATGGGTTCTTGGTTGAGGTAGAAACGGCCGTCCCCACCAAACACAACCTCGCGGAAGCCAAACCGAGTGGTCAGGGTATCGAGCACCTGGCCGTTTTCCCGCAGCGAGACGTGCAGCGTGTAAAGCGTCGGCATGTCAATTGACCAGAGCGCCACGTCGGGCAGCGTTTGCCATTCCAGGCGGGTGGTCTGGCCTTCAACCGGCTGCTGAAGCCGGGTCACCTGGCGGCCTGCGGCATCCGTCAGAACTGCTTCCAGGGTAAGGCCGGGCTTGAGGTGGCTCAGGCGCACGTCGGCCAGCAGCCGGGGGTTTTGCACCACGTCGGGCGTCTGCACGAAGAGGTTGTCGATGTGGGTGGTGTGAACTTCGCGAAGATAGACATCGCGGTAAATGCCGCCGAAGGTGAGGTAATCAACCAGGTGGCCGTAGGGTGGAATGTCTTTGCGCTCGCGCGAATCGACGTACAGGGTGAGGCAGTTTTCGCCGTCTTGCAGTTGGTCGGTGATGTCGACCGAAAAGGGGGCGTACCCGCCGCGGTGGTTTAGAAGGAAACGGCCGTTTACATACACCTCGCACGCCAGCATCACCCCGTCAAAATCAACAAAAACCAGTGTCGGATCGTCGCCCGACGATGTATGCCAGGCAAATTTCTTGCGGTAGGTGGAAATGAACTGGTACGCCTGGTTGTCCACGTTGTTGTGGGCAAACAATTGGTTGGTATGGGGCAGGGTAATGGATTCAAAAAGCTCGTCTGCTGCATCCAGACTTAATTTTTGGGCAGCAAACTGCCAGTTGTCGTTAAAAAGCGCGCATTTTCTCATGGTAATTTTTCTTGTGACGGGTGATTGGATGTGACGGTTTATTCTACTCAAAAACAGCTTGACTTTCTTTTTTGGAAAAGTATAATCTTCGTAACACGTGATGTCAACACGTGTTGATTTAGCCCAGAGCATCGCTGCTCATTTCCAACCGTGCATAGAGTTTTAACCATTTGGAGGCTCCTGATGAAGAAGAAGCATTTTCTAACCCTGTTTTTTGTTCTACTTTTCGCCTTGATGTTAACGGCGTGTGGTGGAGCCGATGTCGAACCCACACCTCTGCCCGCAGACGAACCCGTCGTCGCAGAACCGGCTGCCGCAGAACCGGCTGCCGAAGAACCGGTTGAAGAACCAGCCGAAGAACCGGCTGAGGCACCTGCGGCCGAACCCACCGAAGCGCCTGCCGAGGAACCGGCGGAAGAGCCAGAAGCCGAGGCTCCGGCGGTAGAACCAGTGGCGACCCTGACGATTTGGGCCGACGACACCCGCACCCCCATTTTGCAAGGGCTGGCCGAAGAATTTCTGGCCGAATACAACGTTGAGCTGGTGGTGCAAGACCTGGGCGTGGTGCAAGACATTCGCTCCCAGGTGATTATTGCCGCCCCGGCCGGGGAAGGGCCGGATATTTACATCGGCGTGCATGATTGGTTGGGCGCGTTGATTGAAAGTGGTCTGGTGGCCCCGATTGAGCTGGGCGACATCGAAGACCAGTTTGTGCCATCTACGTTGGACGCCTTTACCTATACCGATGGCAATCTGTACGGCCTGCCCTACGCTTCGGAAAACCTGGGCTTTTTCTACAACACCGACCTGGTGGCTGAACCCCCGACCACCTGGGACGAGGTTTTGCAGATTGGGCGCGAGCTGCAAGGCGAAGGGTTGGTGGAGTATGCTACGGCCGTTTCCACCGGTCCGCTCTACAATGCCCTACCCATTCAAACCGCCTTTGGCGGCTATATCTTTGGCCAGGATGAAAATGGTGCCTGGAATCCCGACGATGTGGGGCTGGACAGCGAAGGCGAAGTGGCCGCTGTGGCCTGGATGACGGCGGCCGTGGCAGAAGGGCTCATGCCCGAAACGTTTGACTATGAAACCGCCCACTCCCTCTTTGAAACCGGCCAGATGCCCTTCCTCATGGCTGGGCCGTGGGCGCTGGATCGCATTCGCGCCTCGGGTGTGCCCTACGCCGTGGCCGAAAGCTTCCCCGATGACGGTGCGCCGTTCCTGGGCGTGCAGGGCTTCATGATCAATCCGTTTAGCGAAAACGTGCTGCTGGCCCAGGCGTTCCTGACCGAGTTTGTGGCCACCGAAGAGGTGATGCAGCTGCTGTACGAAACGGGCCTGCGTCCGTCTGCCTACATCCCCGTGCTGGAAGCCACCGACGACCCTGACCTGCGGGCGATGGGTCTGGCCGGGGCCAACGCCATGCCCATGCCCAACATTCCTGAGATGGGCTCTGTGTGGGCCGCCGCCGACAACGGCATTACCCTGGCCATCACCGGCGAGCAAACGGCCGAAGAAGCCATGGCCGACGCCGCTGAACAGGTCCGCGCCTTAATTCGTGGGGCGCTGGCGGGCATGGTAAACCTGCCCGGCACCTACCAGGACCAGGCTGGCTGTGGCGCGCAGTGGGACCCGGCCTGCCAGGCCACCAGCCTGGAACAGGGCGATGACGGGCTGTATACCCTGGTGGTGGATTTGCCTGCCGGTGATTACGAATTTAAGGTGGCGCTGGACGGCGACTGGACCGTAAACTACGGTTCCGACGGCGCACAGGATGGGCCGAACTACGCCCTCAGCCTGGCCAGCGACAGCACCGTGACCTTTACCTACGATCCAGAAACGCACCTGGTGGACATCGCGACCGAATAAATGCGCTGCATGACTGTTTAAGATTTGCTGACTGAGATTGGTCTAATCTTTTGATGATTTAGCTTTTTAATCGGGTAAACACCCTCACCCCAGCCCTCTCCCTGCAAGGGAGAGGGAGTCGGATTCCCTCCCCCTCTCAGGGGGAGGGTTAGGGTGGGGGTAAATTGCCCAACTAATTTATTAAACGCCGAATAAGATTGGCCCAATCTGAGAGACGGGAAGGCCGGGCGTGCCCGGCCTTCCTTTAAGGTGATACCGTGTCTGACAGGGTTTCTCCCCCCCTCCCACGAACCAGGGCAGCGGCGCTGTCGCCGTTTTTGCGCCTGGTCTTTTTGCTGGCGGTGGATAGTACGGCCGTATTCTTCCTCCTCCGCGTTATTGCCCTGGGCTACTACCCCCTCGCCGCCGCCACGTTTGTGGTGGTCGTGGTGGTCAACGTCATCTTGCTGCACCGCAAGGCATACCCCATCCGCTGGATGGTGGTGGGCCTGGTGCTCATGGCCATGTTCACCATCTACCCCATCCTGTTCACCATCTGGGTCTCCTTCACCAACTACGGCGAAGGCCATCTCATCACCCAGGAGCAGGCCATTGACCAGATTTTGAACGAGAAATATTTGCCAGAGACAGGCCGCGCCTACAGCTGGACCGCCTACAAATCGGACGCTGGCGACTACGTGCTCTGGCTGCAAGATGCCGCCGGCACCGGCTACCTGGCCGTGCCCGGCGAACCGCTCACCCAGCCCCAACCGGGCGAAGCTGGCCTGGGCGCGTTGGACGCGGACGGCATTCCCGAGACGATCGAAGGCTTCAACCGGTTAAACACCATCCTGGCCACCACGGACCAAAATCTGCCCAACATTCTGTTTGGCGAGGTGGGCCGCACCATCCAGATTCGCTCGCCCAAAGAAGCGGCCGAACTGCTGCCCCTATACACCTACGACGCTGAACGCGACGCCATGATTAGCCAGGAAACAGGCGTGGTTTTCCAAAACATTCGCGGCACTTTTTCCGCGCCGGATGGCACGGTGCTGCGGCCGGGGTTTGTCGAGACGATCCGGCTGGCCAACTTCCGCGAATTTTTCACCAGCCCCGCTTTGCGCGGCCCGCTGGTGCGCATCATCACCTGGAATTTTGCATTTGCTATCCTGAGTTTGCTCTTTAACTTTGCCCTGGGGCTGGGCATTGCCATCATGTTTAATGAGCGCGGCTTCCCGTTTAAGAAGCTGATTCGCTCCCTGTTGATCATTCCCTACACCGTCCCGGCGTTGCTCACCATTTTGATCTGGCGCGGCATGTTAAACCCGGAGCTGGGGGTGATTGACCGCTTTTTGGAAAACATGCTCGGCTGGGCACCACCCTGGTTTACCGACCAATGGTGGGCTAAAGTCGCCATTTTGCTCATCAACCTGTGGCTGAGCTATCCGTACTTCATGCTCATTTGCAGCGGGGCGCTGCAATCCATTTCGGAGGATTACTACTCGGCGGCGCAGGTGGATGGGGCGAGCGCCTGGCAGCAGTTCTGGCAAATTACCCTGCCGCTGCTGCTGGTAGCCGTGGGGCCGCTGCTGATTGCCTCGTTGATTTTTAACTTCAACAACTTCAACCTGATCTACCTTTTTAACGCGGGCGGGCCGCCGATGGCCGGTACGCCCACGCCAGCAGGGCACACCGACATTTTGATCAGCTACGTCTACAACCTGGCGTTTACTGCCAGCCGGGGGGTCAATTACGGCTTTGCCGCGGCCATCACGATGGTGATCTTTTTCATCGTAGGCACGATTACCCTGCTGCAGTTCCGCTACACCAACATGTGGGAGGAGGTCAGCGAAAATGTCTAGCACGGTACCGCTGCGGCAAATGCGCACCTCAATGAAGGCCCGGCGCACGGTGAGCGTGGGCCTGCGCCTGGTGGTGGCGCTTTTCCTGATTGTCTTCTCGGTCTTTCCCATCCTCTGGGTGATTTCGGCCTCGTTGAACCCAACCGGTTCGCTGGCCACGCAAACGCTCATTCCAGCCAATCCAGGGTTCGACAACTACCGCATTTTGTTGACCTCGGGCGAGTTTCCTTTTTGGACGTGGTTTGGCAATTCGCTTAAGGTGGCTTCAATTACGGCCGTCCTCTCCCTGGCCATCACCACAACGGCCGCTTACGCCTTCTCACGCTTTCGCTTTAACGGCCGTCGCACCATGCTCAAAGGCATCCTCCTCATCCAGGTTTTCCCGGCGCTGCTGGCCATCGTGGCCATTTTCCTGATGATCTCGCAGGTGGGCGACATCTTCCCCGGCGTGGGCCTGAACACCCACGCCAGCCTCATCCTGGTTTACCTGGGCGGGGCGATGGGCATCAATATCTGGCTGATGAAGGGCTTTCTGGATACGATTCCGCGCGAGATTGACGAGTCGGCCATGGTGGAAGGGGCCAGCGACTGGCAAATTTTTACCCGGCTCATCCTGCCCCTGCTGCGGCCGATTCTCATCGTCATCCTCATTTTGAACTACATCAACATCTACGGCGAGTTTATTTTGGCGCGGGTGCTGCTGAAGAGCAGCGAGCAGTACACGCTGATGGTCGGCCTCCAGGTGTTTGCCGGGGCGCAGTTTAACCAGCGCTGGGGCGTCTTTGCCGCCGGGGCGCTGATTGGCGCGCTGCCGATTATGATTATTTATCTGCTTTTGCAGGACCAGATTGTGGGCGGCCTGACGCAGGGGGCGGTGAAGGAGTAACTCTTGGGGAAATATCCACAGATTACACAGATTTCGCAGATTTTTGTTTTGGGGCTGCTGGTGCTGTTAGTGGGGTGCCGGAATGAGGTGGTGAGTGTGGAGGGGGTGAGTACGGCCGTTTCCACCCCCCAACCAACCATCGCCGCAACCGTCGCGCCAACCAGCGAACCCTCCCCGGAACCCACACCCGTGCCAACCGTTGTGCCCATGCCGGAAGCCGATGCCCCGTTTTTCCTCGGCCTCGATTTGTCCTACGTTAACGAGATGGACGACTGCGGCGCGGTCTACCTGGAAGACGGTGAATCGCGCGACGCGTATGAACTGTTTGCCGACCACGGCGCGAACCTGGTGCGCGCCCGGCTGTGGCACAACCCCGACTGGACCGATTACAGCACCCTGGCCGACGTCACCCGCACCTTCAGCCGCGCCAAAGCGGCGGGCATGGCCACCCTGCTCTCCATCCACTACTCCGACAATTGGGCCGACCCCGGCAAGCAGGAAATCCCCGCCGCCTGGGCCGACCTGACCGAAGCGGAACTGCCCGACGCGCTCTACCAATACACCTACGACGTGCTCAGCGAGCTGTACGCCCAGGGCGTGCTGCCCAACTTCATCCAGATTGGCAATGAAACCAACGCCGGGCTGGTGAAGCGGGCCGATGGGCTGGACTGGCCGCGTGACGCCCAGCTGTTTAACGCCGGGATTCGCGCCGTGCGCACCCTGGCTGCCGAGACCAACAGCAATCCCAAAATTGTGCTGCACGTGGCCCAGCCGGAAAACGCCGGCTGGTGGTTCCGCGAAGCCACCCAGCACGGCGTCACCGATTTTGACGTGATTGGCCTATCTTACTACCCGCAGTGGAGCCAGCTTTCGCCGGTGGACGTGGGCGCGTTCACCACCTACCTGCGCCAGACCTACGGCAAAGAGGTCATGATTGTGGAGACGGCGTACCCCTGGACCTTTGACGCGGCCGAGGAAACGGCCGATAACATCCTCAACCAGGGGATTCGTGGCTACGGCATTTCGCCAGCAGGCCAGCGCCAGTTTTTGGTCGATTTGTCACAAAGCGTGCTCAGCAACGGTGGCTTGGGCGTGGTTTACTGGGAACCGGCCTGGGTGTCGACGCAATGCACCACGCGCTGGGGCCAGGGGTCACACTGGGAAAACGCCACCTTTTTTGATTTCCAGAATGGCAACGAGCTGCACGAAGGTGTTGAGTTTCTCAGCTATCCGTACCTATATCCCGCTGAACTGGTGGATGGCGTCGTGGAAGCCAGCTACGGTGCGCCGCTGCTGCAAGATGAGCCGGACGACAATTTTATGCAGTTTCCCCACCTCGACCTGCTCGATTTGCACGTGCGGGATGACGCTGATTTGCTCTACCTGGCCATTACGGTGGCGGATGACGTGTACGCTGCCGGGTGGGGCCAATTTATGCTTTACCTGGACATCAGCGAAGATGGCCAGGGTGGCGGCGTGGATGTGGACAACCGGCCCATCACCGTGGCCGCACCCTACCAGCCGGAATTCCGCCTGGACCTGCGGGTGATGGATTGGAAGGGCACGGCGGGCAGCAGCTTTGAGTTTTACGCCTGGGATGGCACCGTATGGCAAAATTTGGCGCTGCCGGTGGGTACGGCCGTTCATCCCGGAACGCCCTCGGTGATTGAGCTGGCGCTGCCCAGGGCGCTGCTGGGGGATCCGGCATTTGTCAACGTGGCCGTGGTCAGCACCGGGCGGGGCCGGGCCCACACTGCCGGGGATGTGTTGGGCCGCCGCGACGCGATCACCGATTGGGCCGACCCGGTCATTTTGGACCAGTTTGGGCATTACGTTTTACAGTAATCTTAACCAGGTTAACGGCCGTCTTCAGACAAGTTGGTGGCCCGCAAGTGATCTGTAGCAAAAATAAGGCTGGCCAGGCCAGTGGTGAGCAAGCCAAAAATGCGCGGGTCGTAAAACGAGCCATTGATGGGAAAGAGCTGCCAGGAGAGGTTGATCAGGGTGTGGAAAACGGCCGCTCCAAACACACTCCGTCCCCCCCGAACATAAAGCCAGGTCATGATCATCCGCAGCGCGACCGTGTTGAGCGACCACCAGGCAATCCACTCTACCGGGCGCTGCGCCTGTGCCAGCGGTACAAAGTGCCAGATGGCCCAGACGATGCCCAGAATCGCGCCCGCCGTTAGCGTGCCCCAGCGCTTTTGCAGCGGTTCGGTGGCATAACCCGACCAGCCAATTTCCTCGCCAAGTGCGCCAATGAAGAAAAAAACAGCCAGGGGCAAAACGGAGAAAGTGAACGGGCCGGGCGCTGGCAAGGGTTGGCCCATTGCCTCGATGACGGCATAGGCCAACACCGCCAGGCCCGGGTTGATGAGCAGAATGGCGATGAGCCAACTTGTGCTTTTCAGGCACTTGTAATCGAAGGAGCGCCGCAACAGCGGCCACAAACCTGGCAGCCGATCCGACCGGTATGTCAGAAAGATCGCGACCAGCGCGGGCGCGAAGGCTCCCAGGGCGCTCAGGGGAAGCCCTGGGAGCAGTTGGACAGGGTTGCCGCTCCCCAGCAGCCAAAACGGCAGTGAAAAAGCAAATGCGAGCAAGAAGAAGATCATCACCACCGCTTTACGGGCGACCGGTAAAACGGTCTCAGGCGGCGATGCCCAGGGCAACCGAGCGCTGCATGACGGCCTCGATGAGCGCCTGGTACTGCGCTTCGCCCGCGGCCAGGTATTGCGCCTGGAGATTGTGCACGATGTCGTCCAGATCTACGCCTGCCTGGGCCACCGCTTCCAGGTGTGCCTGTGCCCCGCCGCTGTCGTTGGTGAGGGTGAGGGCGGGCTGGCCGCTTTGGGCAAACGCTGCCAGCGTTTCCGGCGAGAAGGTCATGATCGTTTCCGGGCCGATGAGGGCGTTGGCGTAGTGGGTGCGCGGCAGGGCCGGATCGACCGGGGTGGTGCGGGTCCATTTGGGCCGCAGGGGGCGGGCATTGGCGCGCGCCAGCCGCTCCCAGCGCGGCCCGCTGAAGATTTGTCGGTACCGTTGGTAGAGCAGTTGGGCCAGGGCAACGGCCGTTTGCCCACACAAATCGGGCCGATTGTTCTGGCGCAGCACCGGGTCCACCGCCGCATCAATTGCCCCCACGGAGAAGGAGGCAACGGCCGTTGGCAGAATGCGCCAGGTGCTTTGGGTCGCCAGCAGGCGCTCCAGCCCGGCAATGTACGCCTGGGCCGCCCGCTCAAAGTCGGTGACGGTGAAGATGTGGGTGATGTTCAGCGATTCGCAGTCGGTGATGAGCGTTTGGACGGCATCGCAGCCGGGCAGGGTGGCCGGGATTTCCACCATCGTGTTGGCCCGGTCCATGCTGTGCAGCAGGTGCTTGGCGGTGGCCACCATTTGCCTGGCGTCCTGGGCCAGGCCGGGGTCCATCTCCAGGCTGACATAGCCATCCCAGCTGTCGCTTTCCTGGTACACCGTGTGCAGCAGGTCGGCGACGCGGCGGGCGTCGTTGGTCATTAGCCGTTCGTGGATGGTGCGGTAGGGTGTGCCCTCGGCCATTTGCTGGCTGATGGCGGGGTCGTAGTCGTCGTGTTGGGTGATGGTTTGGCTGAAAACGGCCGCATTGGCCGTTACCCCCTGCACGCCATCGGCAATGGCCTGGCGCAGTTCACCCGAGGTGATGTAGTTGTGTCGCATGTAATTGAGCCAGGTTGATTGGCCCAGCTGGTGCAGATCGTGAAGTTTAGACATGTCGCCTCCTTGCGCTAAAGAGGGATCGTCGCGGTGTGGTGAGGCAAAGATGAGGATTCTTCCCTCAATTAATTTTGGCTCTTCGGGAATTTATGGGGGTGACAGCCCGTGAAACGTGAAACGTGATACGTGACCAGAGGTGAATCACGTTTTACGTTTCACGTTTCACGCAAAACCCCACGAAATCCGAAAGACCCTAGATTTTCAATGGCTCTGGCACAGAGTATAGGGGAAAACGGCCGTTCCTGGCCAGTTACGAAGCTCATCTTTTTACCAGCACAAGTGGCCCAGGCGGTTGTTTTAGCCGCGAATTTCGCGAATGGGCGCGAAATTGGGGCAAGTATTGCCCTGGTTCACATCCAGGCGTGTTGGCGCATCCAGTAGAACATGCCCAGCGGCAGCACAATCATGCCTGCCAGGGTGAAGGCCAGCATGCCGGTGCCGGTCCAGGCGCGTAAGGGCGAAGTGGCCTCAAAAAAGTTCATGCCAAAAAAGCCGGTGATAAAGGTGAGCGGCATAAAGAGGGTGGTGATGATGGTGAGGGTTTTCATCACGTCGTTCATGCGGTTGTTCATGACGGAGAGGTGCAGTTCCATCGTGCCGGTGAGCAGGTCGCGCACGCTGTCGCTCTGGTTGTACAGCCGCACCATGTGGTCGTAGACGTCGCGAAAGTAGACCTGGTCTTTCTGGCCAATCACGGCGAAGGTATCTCGCGCCAGCTTGTTGACCACTTCGCGCTGGGGCACCAGGGTGCGCCGGATGTGCAGCACCAGGCGTTTGTAGTGGGCCAGGCGTTCCAGCAGGTCGGCGGAAGGATGGGTGAAGATCTGGCCTTCGAGCTGCACAATTTGCGCTTCTAGCTGCTCGGTAACGGCCGTATAGTTGTTCACAATCTCGTCAATGATGCGGTAGACCAGATGATCCGCGCCGTGTTGCAGCCAGCGCTGGTGCCGCTGACAGAGCTGCCAGACACGATCAACGGCCGTTACCTCCTCAATGTGGTAAGTGACCAGGAATTGTTTGCCCAAAAACAGGTCCAGCTCAGGCAAAGTAATGGTTTGTAGATGGGTTTCTGCGGCAATATCTTGCAGGGCAATGTAGAGGTAGGTTTCCCAATCGTCAACCTTGGGCAGGTGAGTTTCGTTCAGGGCATCATCAATGGCCAGGGGATGGAAGCCAAAGTGCTGGGTCAGAAATCGTTCGGTGTTTGCCTCGCTTTCCACGTGGTTCAGGTCAATCCACAGCAGCTCGGTGCTGGTCAAACTGGCTTTGTCCCAGCCCGATGGCATTTCCGTCAAAAGGTGGAGTTGTCCGGCATTATCGACATACAATATTCGCATTTTTTATCAACCGCCTTTCCTTGATTGTCGTGGATCAAGTGTAGCGTTTGTCTTGGGGAAGAGCCAGGGGGACAGGGTAATCAAATTTCCACACCGCCGGAGGCTGAAGCCATCTGGTCGCCAGATGGCCGCCATCTGGTTGCCAGATGGCTGCCATCCGGCTAGTTGTGGAAGCCCGTGAGGGCTTGCCCGAACGGGCGTTTACGCCTCCGCGTACCTCACTCCTCTACCACGTGCAGTTCCCAAACGTCGGGATACAGCTCCTGGAACGCCAGCCAGGTATCTCGCTCGATGGCCGGATCGTTGGCGCGCACGACGTTGAGGGAAATTTGCAGATTTTTGAGCGCGGTATCAAACTGGCTTTTGGTGCAGCCGTGGGCGTCTACAGTTTCATTGCGCAGAGCTGTGGTCTCCCACGGCTCATTGCGAATCATCTCAAAAATGTGGCCCGCCAACGGATTGAGCTGGCTGACCGGTTTGTAGGCGGCGGGGAAGTGGATGTGGCGCAGGTAATCCATCGTCATGAGCACGGCAAAGCCGCCCTTGATTTTGCCGTAGAAAATCTCGTCGGGGAAGGTGGCGGGCAGGCGGTTTTTCCAATCCCAAACGGCCGAAACTCTGGGACCCCAGCCTGTTTCCCCCTCAATTTTTTCGGGTATGTCGATATGCTCCCACAGCGAGGGCAGGCCGTTTTTTTCACTCGCAAAAATGGTGCAAATTTGCAGGTCGCGGATTAAATAGCGGGCTTCATCAAATGTTTTGATCATGTGTTTTATCCCCTCGTTCCAACGGTCTCCGTTGGAATGCCGTCTGGGACGCTCTGCGTCCCGTGGGCGCGGAGCGCCCGGATCTTCATTCCACGCCGAGCGTGGAACGAGTTGTGGACTACATGCGGAAGGTGCCGAAACGGCCGTCTCCCAACCCCACATTCAAAGTAGCCGAAAACGCCAACCCCAACGCCATGCGTGTCTGTGCCGGGTCCAGGATGCCGTCGTCCCAGAGGCGGGCGGTGGCAAAATAGGGGTCGCTTTCGTGCTCGTACTGGTCCAAAATCGGCTGCTTGAAGCTGGCTTCCGTGGCGGCAATCTGCTCTGGCGTGGGATTCTCGAACTGGCGCAGGGCGCGCGCCTGGCCCACGTCCCACAGCACGCCCGCCGCTGCCTCGCCGCTCATCACGCTGATCCGGCTGTTGGGCCAGGTGAACAGAAAGCGCGGATCGTAGGCGCGCCCCATCATGCCGTAATTGCCCGCGCCGTGGCTGACGCCGTGGAACAGGGTGATGCAGGGCACGTTGACGTTGCTTACGGCCATCACCATCTTCGCCCCGTCCTTGGCGATGCCGCCGTTTTCATACTGCTTGCCCACCATGAAGCCCGCGATGTTCTGCAAAAAGAGCAAGGGTGTCCCCCGCTGGCCGCACAGCTGGATGAAGTGCGTCGCCTTCAGGGCCGATTCGCTAAAGAGCAGGCCGTTGTTGGCCACGATGCCCACCGGAATGCCCAAAATGTGGGCAAAGCCGCACACAATCGTCGGGCCGTAGCGCGCTTTGAACTCGCTCAGGCGGGAGCCATCCACCAGCCGGGCAATGATTTCACGCACGTCGTAGGTTTGGCGGCTGTCGGCGGGGACCACGCCGTACAGCTCTGCCGGATCGTAGAGCGGCTCTTCTGGGGCTTGCAGCACCACGGGCACATTTTTGCGCTGGTTGAGATGGCTCACAATCTCGCGCACCTTGGCCAGCGCTTCCTCTTCGGTGTCGGCAAAATGGTCGGCGACGCCGCTAAGCCGGGTGTGTACGTCCGCCCCGCCCAGCTCCTCGGCGGTTACTTCTTCGCCGGTGGCCGCCTTCACCAGCGGCGGCCCGGCCAAAAAGATGGTGCCGTTCTCGCGCACGATGATCGTCTCATCGCACATCGCCGGGATGTACGCGCCGCCCGCGGTACACGAGCCGACAACGGCCGCAATCTGCACAATCCCCTTGCCCGACATCCGGGCAATGTTGTAGAAAATCCGGCCAAAATGCTCCCGGTCGGGGAAGACGTCGGCCTGCAAATGCAAAAACGCGCCGCCGGAATCGACCAGGTAAATGGTGGGCAGCTCGTTTTGCTCGGCGATGGTTTGGGCGCGCAAATGCTTTTTCACCGTTTCGGGGAAGTAGGTGCCGCCCTTCACCGTCGGGTCGTTGGCGATGATCATGCACTCCAGTCCGGCCACACGCCCCACGCCGGTAACGATGCCCGCGCTGGGCGCTTCGCCGTCGTACATCTCCCACGCCGCCAGCGGGGACAGCTCCAAAAACGGGCTGCCCTCGTCCAAAATAGCGTCGATGCGGTCGCGGACGAGCAGTTTGCCCCGGGCTAAATGGCGCTCGATGGTGCGGGACGGCCGTTCCCCCGCTGCCTCTTTTTGCCGTTCATGCAGCTGGTCGGCCAACTGCTTGTTGTGCGCAAAATTGGTTTTGTACTCAGAACTATTTGTGTGGATGTGGCTAATTAGTTGAGTCATGGGCCTCTCAGTGGGATTGTGGGTTATCTGTTCAGGTGCGACGCACTTCTTGAAGACCGGTTTGCCAACAAGTGCGTTGCACCTTGATATTTTTCTGCAATTATGCCTGAAATCGGCCGTGGGGAAAACTTAAATAGCTTGTTGAGCTATGGTGAGAAGCTTTCTTGGAACACTTAAGTGCTTTTATTAGGTGATTGTTCTTGGTATTCTAAGCTAGAAGTTGTTTGTATTTTGGTGTCTATGTTTGGTAAAAAAATGGAGCTCAGAAATGACTGGTCTTGAAGGGGCGCTTGAATCAATTTTCGAGTTTGTTGTTTTCATCGTGATCTTGTTTTGTTGTCTAGGGTTACTACCATTTCTCAAACTACAGATTTTGCGGAAAATTGTGCTAGCTGAGGAAATTACATTTGAGTACGTTTCAACAATTAATTTTTTGTCTTTCTGTGTTATTTATTTTCGGTTCGGTGAGCTCATTGCATATGGGAACAATTTTCCCGCTTTACGAGAAACTGTTTCAGTCACAGTTCCGCTCTTTTTTATCAAAATATTTGCTGTTATCATTTCAATGATTTTGATAATAATCGTTGAAAGCTTTGCTTTTTCTCTATTACTTTACAGCCTTAAAGTGTCTGCTTCTTATTCTACTGTTTTGTGGATAATCTCTCTAACTAATATTCCCACTATATTTTTTGTTATTTTCAGAATATTTGATATTAGATATTTGATATTAGCCTAGGTTTGTATAGCAGGAGTTGTGTTTTTGATAATGTACACTTCTGATGATTGAAAAAAAATATACAGCAACTCATTTACAAAAATTTATTGAAGGACAAGGAATCACCGCCCAAATTTTGCACCTGGAGGTGGACACGCCGACGGTGGCAGATGCGGCCGTTTCTCTCAACGTCGCGCCGGAGCAAATCATCAAGTCGGTGCTGTTTGTGGCCGATGACCAGCCGGTGATGGTGATTGCCAGCGGCCTGGCCCGGCTGGACCGCAAGGCGCTGGCCGACTTTCTGGGCGTGTCGCGGCGGCGGGTGAAGATTGCCAGCGCGGAACAGGTGCTGGCCCATACGGGCTACGTGGCGGGGTCGGTGCCGCCGTTTGGCTATCGCCAGCTAATTGAAACTGTGGTGGAAACGGCCGTTCTCCAACTCACCGGTCCCATCTACGGCGGCGGCGGGGACATTCACGCCCTCATGCAGCTAACGGTGACCGAATTGCAGCGGGTGGTGGGGACGCGCACGGCGTTTTTGACAGAGCGTTAACGGAGGGTATAGCTGGCCGGGTTGGGGCGGCGCAAAGTGGCCATTTCTGGCGGGGCAGCGGGCAGGGTAAACCAAAATAAACCACCCTTTCCCGGCAGGCTTTCCGCCCCCACTTCGCCGCCCAGTCGCTCGGCAATGCGCTGCACGATGGAGAGGCCCAGCCCGTAGCCGCTGTCGTGGCGCAGGTTGAGCTGGGTGAAGGGGACAAACAGCTTCTCGCGGGCATCCGGACTGATGCCGATGCCGTTATCTTGAATCCAGAACTTGATCATGTTGTCGGCAACGGCCGTTGCGCCCAGCGTCAGTTCCGGGGGATGGCCGCCATATTTCATGCCGTTGCTCAAATAGTTCACCCAAATTTCTTCCACCCACGGCGCATAGCCCAGGGCCAACGGCCACTCCTCGGGCAGGTGGACCTTCACGCTGTATTGCCGGTTCAGGTGGGCCAGCCGCTGCCGCGCCTCATCAACGACCATGGCCATGTCCACGGGGGCCATCGGGATTTCCATCTCGCGCACCCCGGCCAGCAGCAGCAGCGCGTCGATAATATTGGCCATTTTTTGCCCGCTCTGCTGGATGATTTCCAGGTAGCGCTGGCGATCGGTTGGTGGCAGCGCTTCAAACTTGTTGGTCACCGTTTCGGCCAGCCCTACCATGTGGGTGATGGGCATCTTCAGGTCGTGGGCCACGGTGTGGGCAAAGGCGTCTAGCTCCTCATTACGCGCCTGTAAATCGGCGGTGCGCTGGGCGACGCGGGTTTCCAGTTCGTTGTTGTACTGCTGCACTTCCTGGTAAAGACGGCCGTTTTGCACCGCCATCGCCGCCTGATCCGCAATGCCTTGCAGCAGGGCCATCTCTTCGTCAGTCACTGGTTCCATCGCCCCAATCGCGCCAATGGTGAGCAGGCCAATGAGCTGCTCCTTGTAGATCAGCGGCGCATGGCCCAGCGAGTGAATGCCTGCCGCTCGAATTGTTGCGGCCTCTGGCCAGGCTGGGTCGGGTTCGATGGCAGGCAGCAGCAGCGGCTGGCTGGTGGCCATCAGCCGCTGCTGTTCCGCGGCGGGCAGCGGCTGAGCCAGCTGGCGCAGGCCGCTAAAGTGGCCCGCCCCATGCCAGAAGCGGAAGCTGTTGCTGGCGGCATCGTAGGTAAAAATGGCGGCAAACGAGCGGTTGGTTGCCTGCCAGGTGGCTTCACAAATGACGGCCACCGTTTGTTCCAGGGCAAGGTTGGCGCTGAGCCGCGAGGCCACCCCGGCCAGCGTTTCGGCGCGGCTGCGGGCTTTGCGTTCGCTTACCAGCAGGTGGCTGTAGCTGAGGGTACGCGCCGTTTGTGCCGTCAGCAGCGAGAGCAAATCCAGGTCGTCATCAACAAACAGCGGCTTCTGGCGGCAAAAGACCAACAGCAGGCCATATGCCTGCACGGGCGTGCTGATGGGCACGGTGAGGATGCCGTTGGCCCCCAGCGCCAGGGTGAGCTGGATGCCAAACTGCCCCAGGTCGCCGTGGTGGGTGGCAAAATACGGCCCACGCTCCAGCCAGACACGCCCCAAACGGCCGCTTTCTGCCGAAAGGTGAACGGCCAATTCCGGGTATTCGGCTGGAGGTGCCACAACGAGCTGTTCTGTCTCCGGATCGAGCATGGCGGCAACGGCCGTAATGCTGTCCGCACTGCGGGCTGCGGCCTGGCACAAATAGTCCACCACCAGGGCCAGCTCCATCCCGGCATATTGGGCCGGTACGGCGTGCAAAAAGGTGTTTAATTCGCGCAGCTGCCAATATTTGCGCAGCCAGCGCGGCGGGGCAAACCCCAGGTAAAACGCCGCCCCGGCCATGATCGTCAGGGTGATGGGGGCAAAAAAGAGCGTCGAGTTGGTGGTCAGCGTTTCGCGGAAGGGAATGAAGGTCAGGATGGCCAGCAGCAGGGTGAGAATGCCCAGAGCGACCAGCGAGAGCCGCCAGCGCGATACGCCGCTGCTGACGCGGGCGGAGCGAATGAAGGCGGAAATGGCGTAGCCTTCAACGCCAATGAAGTAAGCGGCCACGATGATCCAAAATGGATTGAGGCCGCCGGAAAAGGTCATCACCACGGTGGTGAGTATCATGCCTGCCAGTGCCAATCGGGAGATGAACGGCCGTATCCCGCGAAAATGCTGCACCAGCCGCAGCAGCAAAAACGGATGCGCTACCAGGGCCAGCGTCGAGGGCGTCAGCTCGAAAAGGGCGATGTTGTTGTACCAAGCGGGTGGCGTCAGGGTGAGGGCGATGGAAACCATCACCAGGGCAATGTCCAGCCGGGTACTGTCCCGGTAGCGCGCCAGATTGGCCAGCGCCAGGAGGGCCAGTCCCCAAAAGAAAAGCTGTATGAGCAGGGTAAGGGTCGCTTCAGACATGACGGGTTCATTATAAACCAAGAAGCGGCTGGGCTGTTAATAGAAAATAGGACTACCGTCAAAAATTCTCTCAGCTTTCACGAGAAATCTTTATCCTGTCGTTCCCGCGAAAGCGGGAATCCACTTTCCAAAACAAGATGGATACCCGCCTTCGCGGGTATGACATGCCTTCGCGGGTATGACATGCCTTCTCATTCAATTGCGCTCGATGGTCAGTTCCGGGTAGGGCGACGGCGCATCGAGCAGCGGCGTGGCTGCGCCTTTGAGTGTGTGGTTGAAGAAGGCCAGCAGGTATTCGATCTGAATTTCGGCGCTGTAGTGGCTGTCGATAGTGCCCGAAAGCCCCAGCTGCGGCGTCAGCGGCGAGAGTAAGGCCAGGTCGGTGAAGTCGTAGTGGGCGGTGTTGGCCAGAATAAGGTTGTAGCTGCCCTGCGTCAGCCCGCTGAAGATGGCTTCGCCACGGGCTTTGTTGGTATCGCCCAGCCATTCCGGCGTGCCGATGAACATAAATGGCTGCGCCGGTCCCTGGGTCAACACCCCGTCGCCGACAGGCAGCACCCAGCTGTCTAGCCCCACGCCCGCCTGGCAGCGCTCATCTTGCAGGCAAAACTGGAGGGTGGCCCCGCCGCCGGTGGAGTGGCCAAAAACCCCGACGTGGCTGAAATCGAAACGGCCGTTTAACCCATGCCCCGCTTCTGCATTCCAACCAGCCATCGTGTCTAGCAAAAAGGCCATGTCGTCGGCCCACTGGCGCACCAGGGGATTGGCCTCCGTGGGGTTAGAATCCCCATTGGCGAAGATACGTGCCGGGTCGTACACAAAAACACGGCCGTCAGGGAAAACGGACAGAGCGTTGGCGTAGGTGTGGTCCACCGCACCAACGATGTAGCCGTGGCTTACCAACTCGCGCACCATTGCGGTGTTTTGCATGCGAATGCCAGACAGCCCGTGGGAGAAGATGATGACGGGGAACGGCGCGCCGTCATTGGCTGCCGGGGCGTCTGTCCAGACATCCAGCTTGGTCAGGTTGATGTGGCCGAGCAAGAAGGCAGGCAGGCCAAACTGCTCGGCGATGACCGGGCCGGCCACATCAAGGTCTGGCAAATAGCGGGCCGGTTCGCCGGTTGGCGCGGCAGCAGGATACCAAACCTGGACCATCACTTCCCGGTTGTCGTTGGGGTCTTCGGTGTAGATTTCTGGGCGGCTTTCATCCACCAGGTAGGTGGTGAAGGTGCCGATGGCATACGGGCCGGTGGGCTCGGGCAGCTGCGGCACGGGCATCGCCAGCGGCAGCGCGGCGGCCATGAGCCAGGTGAGCAGCCCCAGCAAAGCCATCAGCCAGCTGAAGCGGGGACCGTTTTGCGTGCCGTTGACCCAGCGCGGGGCCAGGATGAGGAATACGGCCGTTAACCCATACGCCGGAACCATTTGCCAGCGGTACCCTTCCATAAACAGGTGCAAAATAGTGAACAGCGCCCCGCCAACGGGGAAGATGGCCAGCCAGTTGGGGCGCTGACGGGTAAACAAAGCCCAGAAAAGCGGTGGCAGCAAAAGTGCCAGAATAATAATTTCGTATAGGCGCATGAGGTTTTTACTTTTAATCTGTGGATTAGGTGGCGTGAAACGTGAGGGCTTCTTCACGTTTCACGCATCACGGCTTCTAAACAGTAAGCACCAGCTTGCCGACCACATCCCCTTCTGCCAACCGACGCAGGGCGGCAACCCCGTCGCTGAGCGGGTAGATAGAGTCGATGACGGGGCGGAGACGGCCGTTAAAAATCAGGCCCATCACCGTTTCGTAATCGGCCGAGGTGCCCATGGTGCTGCCGATGATGCTGAGGTGTTTGCCAAAAATCAGCCGATTGTCGATCTCAAACTTGGGGCCGCTGGTGTTGCCCACGGTAAGCAGCCGCCCGCCGCGTTTGAGGGCACGCATCGAGGTGGCGAAGGTCGCCGCGCCCACGTTATCGACCACGATGTCGACGCCGCGCCGGTTGGTGGCCTTAAAAATCGCCTTGCCCCAATCTTCCTCGTTGCGGTTGATGAGCACATCGGCCCCCAGGGCTTCGGCTTTGGCCAGCTTGGCGGCGGAGGATCCCACGACGTAGATGCGGCCCGCCCCGGCGAGTTGGGCAATCTGGATAGCGGCCGTATTCACCCCACCACCGGCCCCAACGATGAGCACCGTTTCGCCCGGTCGCAGCCCGCCCCGGGTAATGAGCGAGTGCCAGGCGGTGACGTACACCAGGGAGGCAGCGGCGGCGTCTTCAAAGTTGGCAGCGTCGGGCATTTTGAGCAGGTTACGGGCGGGAACGGCCGTATATTCCGCAAAAAAGCCGTCAACATGTTCGCCCAAAATGGCGAAGTTGTCGCTCAGGTTGTCCTGGCCGCGCCGCCCGAAGGTGTCGGTGTCGCTGCCGAGGGTGGGGTTAACCGCCACCCGGTCGCCCACGGCAAAGTCGGTGACGCGGCTGCCCACCTGGGCCACCACCCCCGCGCCGTCGCTGCCCATGATGTGCGGCAGCTTCAGGTTCAAACCGGGCCAACCTTCCAGCACCCATAAATCCAGCCGGTTCAGCGCGGCCGCTTTGACGGCCAGCAGCACCTCATCCGGGCCAATTTCCGGCTCTGGCACGGTGGTGAACTGCACGTTTTCCAGGGAACCATGTTCGTAAAACAGAACAGCTTTCATGGCAGTATCCTTTGGGTAAAGTGATGCGTGAAACGTGATGCCTCTCTGGTCACGTTTCACGTCTCACGTTGGTTAATCGTCCCAGACTTCGTCGAGGTGGTCTTTGTAATAATCCAGCGGGTCGGCGTAGGCCAGAATGTTTTCGTCGGTGGTGGTGTGCAGCAGCAGTTCCAACAGCAGGCGCACGGCTTCGTCCTCACGGCCGTCGCTGTAATACGCCAGGGCCAGGAATACCTTGCCGCTGTTGTTTTCCGGGTAATCGGCCACGGCTTTTTCCAGGGTTTTGACGGCTTCGGTGATGTTGCCAACATTGCGCTGGCTGCTGCCCAGGCAGACCAGGCATTCTTGCAAATCGCTGCCGCTCAGCCCGGCTTTAATCGCTTTTTGGTAGTAGGGGATAGCCTGCTTTTCTTCGCCCATAACGTCGTAGGAGCCGCCCACTTCGTATAGGACGCGGGGTTCGTTGGGATGTTCTGCCAGCAAATCAAGCAGCAATATTTGGGACGCTTCCAGGTCATCTTCTCGGCGCAGCTTTTTGGCACGAGTAATGGTTTCTTCAATCACGGTTTAACTCCTAAGCTTGCCGCAGAAAACAGATTTCCTTTTTTGCCACGGATGCGCACGGATTTGCACTGAGTATTGGGTCTATCCGTGATAATTCGTGTTAATCAATGGCAAATACATCAATCGCAAACAAGTTTGCACACGAAATGCGGCGTTTTCTGCTGGGATGGTTGTGTAAGGGAATGATAGACAGTGCCGATAAAACTCGCAAATGGAATCTTGCCGGTTTACGGCCGTTTTGGTATCGTCACCTCAGAAATGACAATTTAACCGCAGAGGCGCAGAGGGCGCAGAGTGAAGAAGGATTGTGAGATGGCGAAGGCAGTGAGTCAGCATGTGTGGGGAAAATTATTCGAGGAGAGGGTGGGCGGCAACGGCCGTTCCGCCCTGCTGCTCACCCAACTCAAGCCGGAAATGGAGTCTGAGCAGTCGCTCACGCTGCGCCTGGCTTTTGTGGTGATGGGCACGGAGGTGCCGCTGTTCCCCAGCTTTCTGGTTGATGATTGGGGCGGCGAAGTGCGCGGCACGGCGGTTTACAGCTGGGTGCGCGAAAACGGCAACCAGTTTCCCCGCGCCGAGATTTTTGGCTTTGATCGCCAGGGCAACAGCGTGCAATTTTTTGTGCGTGAGCTGGAGCTGTATGCTCGGCTGCTCTGTTTTGCCTACCCCAACGCGCAGACGCCTCTGGCTGAAGGGAAATTGGTTCACGCCGTTCTGCTGCCAGACGCTTCTGCTGCCGAGGTTGAGAAAATAAAACGGCCGTCTGAGATCAAACGGCCGTTGGCTTCTGCGCGGGTCACCTGGTGGCAGGTGCCACTCGATCTACCCCACTTCGACTTCAGCCTGCTCGATGATGCGCAGGCCTCTGAGTTTATTTGAGTGAAACGTGAAACGTGAGAAGAGGTCAATCACGTTTCACGCTTCAACCCTCCTACGCTTCACTAAATTTTATTTAATCACCACCTGCACAATGGGCCGACGGCCGGTTTCGGCGTAAAGGTAGCGGCTCAGGGCATCTTCGATCTTTTTATCCAGCCCCTGACTATGCCCGGCAAACTGCTTCACGATCTGGTCGATCTTGCCCTTGGCCCCCTCCAGCAGCTTTTCCTCGTCACGCCGGTCGATGAAACCGCGCGAGATGATTTCCGGTTGGCCCACCATCTGGCCGCTGCCGTTCAGGCTGATGACGGCAAAAAAGAGGCCGCCCTGCGCCAGCTTTTCGCGGTCGCGCAGCACGGGCCAATCAATCTCGCCCACGCTGTCGCCATCAACAAAGATGTAGCCGCCGCGCATGCGGGGCATGATTTGCAGGGATTCGGCCGACAGTTCCAGCGGCGTGCCGTTTTCGATGATGGCGATGTTTTCGGCCGGGATGCCCAGTTCCTGGGCCATGACGGCGTGCTGCTTCAGGTGGCGCAGCTCGCCGTGGATGGGCAGCAGGTATTTCGGCCGTACCAGGTTGATCATCAGCTTCATCTCTTCCTGGCTGGCGTGGCCAGAAACGTGCACGTCGGCGATGTTTTCGTAGAGCACGTTGGCCCCCCGGCGGAACATCTGGTTGATGGTGCGGTAGACCAGCTCTTCGTTGCCGGGAATGGCGTGGGCGGACAACACAATCGTGTCGCCCTCCTCGATTTGCAGCCGGTTGTGGTTGCCGCGCGCCAGCCGCCCCATCACCGCCGAGGGTTCGCCCTGCGAGCCGGTGGCCATGATGACCACTCGCTGCGGCGGCAGCGAGGAAATATCACCGATGTCAATGAGGGTGGCTTCGTCAATTTTGAGGTAGCCCAGGTCCATGGCCATTTTGGTGTTGTCGCGCATGGAACGGCCGGTGATGGCCAGGTAACGGCCGTATCGCTCCGCCGTGTCGGCTACCAGCTGGATGCGTGAAATGAGCGAGGCAAAGCTGGCGACGATGATGCGCCCCGGCGCATCGCGGAACATCTTGTCGAAGGCCAGCTCGATGTCTCTTTCCGATTTGGTCCAGCCCGGTCGGTCGGCGTTGGTGCTGTCGGCCAGCAGGCACAGCACACCGCGCTGCGAAAACTCGGCCAGCTTGGCAAAGTCGGGCGGCCAGCCATCGGCGGGGGTGTGGTCGAATTTGTAGTCGCCGGTGTGCACCACCAGCCCGGCGGGGGTGGTGACGCCAAAGCCGACGCAGTCGGGAATGCTGTGGGCCACGTGAAACGGTTCCACGGTGAAATGTTTACCCAGCTTCAGCACGTCGCCCGCTTCAAAGGTGATGAGCTGCACCTCTTTTTTCAGCGACGAGCGGCGCATCTTCACGTCGATCAGCCCGGCGGTGAGCGGTGTGGCGTAAATCGGCGCGTTGATGTCGCGCATGACGTGCGGCAGGGCACCTACGTGATCTTCGTGGCCGTGGGTGATGAGCACCGCCACGATGTTGTCCAGGCGGTCCAGCAAATATTTGTAGTCAGGAATGATGGCATCCACCCCCAGCATATCGTTTTGGGGGAACATGATCCCGGCGTCGATGACGAGAATTTCATCCTCGTATTCAATGACGGTCATGTTTTTGCCAATTTCGCCGCATCCACCCAGGGGGATGATGCGCAGTTTTGTGTTCATAGAGCCTCCAAATGGTAACGAGAAGGCGGGGTGCCCCTCGATTATGTTAAGTTTTAGTGGGTGATAGGGCTGTGACCGGGCCAACGGCCGTTCCCCAGAAACACAGCTGGGTTGCCAAAGCCCCAGCCTGGCGGTTCTTTTGTTTACGTACTCGATTTTGAGGTGGTGTCACAGAAGAAAAAATCATCTTGTGGACAGACGGCGGGTATTATACACGGAGAAGGAACCAAACCAGAAATATGAGCAGGGATTGCACGAGCCCTAAAACGACGGTATAGAGCCAAAGGGTGGAGCGGTGGGCGGCCGTTCCCGGGGGTGATTGCTGCCGATTGCCTATAACCAGTGAGTCTTGTGGCGCGGTAGTTTTGTGGGTCGTGGGGTGAGCAACGGCCGTTGCCTCACCATCAAAACGAATAATGGCCACCGAAATATTATCCTCACCGCCGCGCTCATTGGCTTTACGAATCAGGTTGGTGCAGGCTGCGTCCATCGTCTCCTGGCTCAGCACATAAGCAATTTCTTCGTCGGCCACATGGCGCGTCAGGCCGTCGGAGCAGAGGAACAGCATGTCACCCGTTTGCAGGGGCTGTTCAAACAGGTCAATTTTGGGCGAGCGTTCGGAGCCGAGGCTGTACAAAATGACGTTACGGCGGGGGTGGAAGTGGGCTTCTTCTTCGGTGATGGCCCCTTCTTCCACCAGCTTGGCCACCAGGCTCTGGTCTTTGGTGACTTGTTGGATACGGCCGTTGCGCCACAAATACCCCCGGCTGTCACCCACATTGGCAATATGAGCGCGGCCTTCGTGTAAAACGGCCGCTACCATCGTCGTCGCCATACGGCTGTTATCGTTGCGCTCCAGCACGTGTTGGCGCAGGTCGGTGTTGGCGGCCTGCATCGCATTCAGCAGCCGCTGGCCCAGGTCTGGCGACTCGCTGTCTTCCAGGTAATGAGTGATGGTGCGCTCGCTAGAGAGCTTGCTGGCCACTTCGCCCGCATCCGCGCCGCCCACCCCGTCGGCGACGATGTACAGCCAGCCGTGGCGGGCTTCTTCTTCTGGGCTGCCTGGCTCCCAGTAGGAAACAAAATCTTCGTTATGGTCGCGAACAAGACCGGTGTCGGTGCGGAGAATGGCGCTGATCTTTTCAGAATTTTTCATGGCCAAAACTATAACCTAGAAATCCGGGAAGGATCAACCGGGACTTCCGTTCTGGAGGCAAATCGTAGGGAATTTTTATGTGCCACAGAGAAAACTGAGAAAAAAGAGAGAATCTCATTATCTCTATCTCCTCTGTGGCACATGATTATCGGCTTACGCCCAGGCGGAAATATTCTTCCGTGCGGGTGTCAATAAGCTGGGCCGCTTCTTCGACAGTGATGTCGCCGTAAAAGGCGCGTTCGATTTCTTCGTTGGCGGTGCCTTCAATTTCTTCCCAGGTGCTGATAACCGGCACCAGCCGCAGATTGGTGGCTGTGTCTAACCACACCTGGCTGTGGGCGGGCAGGGAACCGGGTTCCAAGAAAGCATCAGATTCCGCCACAGCGATGAGGGACGGCACGGTACGGCCGCTTCCGGCAATAATCGTCTGTCCTTCGACGGAGTTGGCAAACTCGATAAAGGCCCAGGCAGCGTTTTTGTTTGCGGTGGTGCTGGAGAGGCAGTAGGCGTCGCTGTGCAGCACGCCAACCGATTCCTTGCCGTTGGGCAGCGGGGCCACATCCCAGACAAAGCCTTCAATTTCGCGGAAGGTGGGGGTAGCCCGGCGGCTGTCGAAGAACATGGCGGTAGTGCCCGCTACAAAGCGGCTTTCGCTGTCCTGGGCCGCTTCTTCTTCGCGGCCCGGCACCACGCCGTGCACCTGGCGCAAATCGACAAACCATTGCAGCGCTTCCTGCGCCGGGGGCCGGGTGATGGTGAGGCGGGTGGGGAATTCATCGCTGTTGACGATGGGGCCGCCATTTTGCCAGACAAAGGGAGCCAGCCGGTAGAGCGATGGTTCGATGCCCGCGCCGTACTGGTCGATGATGCCGTCGCCGTTGGTGTCTTTGGTGAGGGCAACGGCCGTTTTTACAAAATCATCCCAGGTCCAGTCCGCAGTGGGGTAAGCCACCCCCGCTTCGTCAAACAAAGCCTCGTTGTAATACACCACCAGGCTGGAAATATTTTGCGGAATGCAGGTGATCACCCCGTCCCAGGTGAAGGCGTCGATGGTGATGGGGTAAAAATCTTCCGGCTGGATCAGCTCGCTGTCGGCCAGGTAGGGTCCTAGCGGTTCCAGCAGGTCGTTGGCGGCAAAGGCGGCGTAGCGGCGGTAGTTCATCAGGGTCACGTCTGGCGGGCTGCCCGCGGCAAATTCCGTGGCCAGGCGGGTGCGGTACTCGCTGGCTGACGGAATGTGCGTCACTTCAACAAAGACCTCGGGGTGGGTATCGTTAAAAGCAGCTACCAGCTCCGCGTAGGCTCTCTGCTCAGCCGGATCGCCGAAGGTTAAAAAGGTAACGGTTTGTGGCTCTTGCGAGCAGCTGATTAAAAATACAATGGCCAGCAGGAGGACAGCTTTTAAGCGTAAAGACACACTTTTGGGGGGTTTCATGCAGGTATTTCCTCACTTCGTAGTGGCTCGCTGATTTGTGTAACTGGCAGACAGTTTCTCAAAATCATGCGGTGTGTAATCTGCCCATTACCTGACAGTGAGCGGCAAATAAAGTTGATTTTCGAAGAAATCGGGTTTGTATAGTGTGACGCTGTCGATGAGGTTGCCGCCCCGGCTGTAGAAGCGAAAATTGAGGCAGTGTGGATTAGCTTCAAGGCGCATCGCACCATAGTCCAAATTATAGCGCACAACGCTGCCAGGTACAGGGGTGCCCAGCGGGTAAATGCTGCGTCCACCCAGGCCGTTTACAAAGTAAGGAATGCCGTCTTGCTGCAGCCGCTCATAGGTGTGATCGTGCCCGGCGAGTACGGCCGTTGCGCCCCAGGCGGCAAACGGCCACTGCATGGTGGGGTCAGAACCGTGTGTGCTAGACGAGGAGTAGGGTGGGTGGTGCAGCGTCACCAGCTTCCACGGCGCGCTGCTGGTGGCGAGGGCATTTTGCAGCCAGGCAGCTTGAGTGGAGGTGGCGGTACGGCCGTCTGGCTCCCGGCTGTCGCTGTCCAGGGTAAACAGATGCACTGGCCCCAGTTCAATTTCGTAGTACCGTTCGTTGCCGGGCAGGCTGAAGTAATCCAGGTACGGCTGCAGGTTGGTGCTGTTCCAGTCGTGGTTGCCGGGCACGGGGAAAAAGCGATTTTGCGCCGCGCCTGGCCCGTAGCTGCCCGTGTAGCTGCCGATGTACTGCTGGTAATATTGGCCGATGTTGGCGTCGATGGTGCTGGCTGCGCCGCTGGGATAGTTGTTATCGCCCGTGGTGAGCACGTAATCGACGTTCCAGCTGTGGACCAGGTTGGCTACGTCTGCTTCTGGCTGGCCCGCCTCGCCAAAGTCGCCAATCACCGCCAGGGTGACTTCGCCAACGCAGGGGGCGTCGCTGGCAGTTCCGGCCATGATTTGGTAGACCCGGTTGGGCAGCTGCCCATTACACAGGAGGAGGAGGGTAACGGCCGTTACGACCAATATACCACCTCGCCCAAGCGTGTGCCTTTTGAAAGCGACCCATATATTTGACATAAACTTACACCGATGGGGCTGTCTGGCCTCCTTTAGCGTGTAGAAACGTCGGGCTACCGGCCGATGCGGGCAAAGTAGGGCTGGAGCAGCAAAAAGAGCGCTACGGGGATGACGGTGGCCAGCACTGCACCGGCCATGAGTAGGGACCACTGCGACGGGGTGAGCTGCTGGAGCAGCTGAAGGGCAATCGGTAGGGTGTAGCGGCTTTGCGAGCGCAGGTAGAGAAGCGGCGATACAAAATCGCTCCAATACAGGACAAAAGCTAACAGGGCAACGCCAACGGCCGTGGGTCGGGCAATGGGCACGCCGATTTGCCACCAGCTGGCCAGCACACCGGCCCCTTCTAGCCGGGCGGCTTCGTAGATGGCGGTTGGGATGCGGCGAAAGGCGCGGTAAAACATCAGCACAAAAAAAGGGCTGGTGCCCATGATGGCCGGGGCAATGAGGGCCAGGATGGTGTTGTACCAGCCCAGCCAGGCGTAGATGAAAAAGCGGGTAGACCACAGCGCCACACTGGGCACCATCAGCACCGCCAGGGAGAGCACAATCCAGCGGCGCTGACTGGCTTTAGGCAGTTGGGCCATGCCAAAACCGGCCCAACTGCTGGTGAGCAGGGTCAGGGGCACGGCCAGCAGCACCACGACCAGGGAGTTGAGCGTGTAGCGGCCCATTGGCACCAGCTCCAGCACGCGGCCAAAGTTGTCCAGGGTGAAGTCCAGCGAGACGGTGAGGGTGGTAGGCAACGGCCGTCCTTGCGGGTGCAGCGCCGCCGTCACCATCCAAAAGAGGGGCAGCAGGAAAACGGCCGTTACCAACAGCCGAATCACCAGTCGCCAGCTTAGCCTGAACCTAAAGGACAAAAGTTTCCTCCGTCGTGCCAATTTGCCACTGTCGGGCAATGGCGTACAGCGCCAGCACAATCAGCCCGGTGAGGGCATACAGCACCCACAGCGCCGCGCTGGCCGCGCCAAACAGCAGCAGGCCAAAACCTTGCTCGTAGATGAGCATGGGCAGGGTAAACGTGGCGTAATACGGCCCGCCGCCGGTGGTTAAAAAGATGGTGGTGAACGATTCTTGCAGGGTCACAACCGCGTCACGAAAGGCGAGCAGGAGCAAAATGGGGGCCATCAGCGGCAGGGTAAGGTAAAAAAAGCGCTGGGTGCGGGTGGCCCCGTCCACCAGGGCTGCCTCTTCGACGGCGGCGGGAATGTCTTGCAGGGCGGCCAGGCAAACGAGGAAACCTTCGCCAATTTGCCAGAGTGAGAGCAGCACCAGGCCAGGTTTGGCCCATTGGCTGTCGGCAAACCAGCCAGGGGTGGCCAGGCCAACGGCTTGCAGCAGCAGGTTCACCGGGCCAAAAAGTGGGTTGAGAATCCACAGCCAGGCCAGGGCATAAGCGGCGGTGGGCACAATGCTGGGCAGGTAGACGGAGGCACGGAACCAACCGAGGAAACGGCCGTTTCGCCTTAGCAGCACCGCCAGCAAAAACGCACCAAACACCCGCAGCGGCACCGGCAAAATCACCAGCGCCAGCGAATTTTGCACGCTGAGCAAAAACAGCTCGTCGGTGGTGACAAAGATAAAGTTGAGGGTGCCCAACCAGGTGGGCGGGGAAAGTCCATCGTAGCGGAAGAAGGCCAGGCCAAAGGCGAGCAAGCCCGGCAGCACCACCAGCAGCAGAATCCCGATCAGGTAGGGCAGCAGCAGCAGGCGCAGGCGTTGGTGGTAGCTTGGTCGCCACAATGGTTTCCGCATGGCGGGTATTGTACCGGAGTTAGGTCCGAGGGCGAAAAAAAGCTGGCCGAGAAAAACTCGCCGGCCAGCATAATATTTACAGAAAGTTTTTACAGAAGTGAATTAGTCTCGGTGAAACAGTAAATCGTCCCACCAAACTTGCCTGGTCCAATCGCAAGCTTGGCCACCCACACAGCCGTTATTCATGCTGACATAGGAGGAACTGTTGCCGCTAATGGTTCCTAGGTAAACCCAAGTATTTGCGTAGTTTTCCTGATTGACCACTACTGGGGCACTTGCTGGTTTTTCGTAGTCGATAATTGCATCCAGATTTCCTCCATTTTGCGGAATATATGCCCACCAATAATATTGGCCTGATGGTTCTCCTGAATTTACTTTCCAAAGACCGCTGGCTGGATCATTTTGTTGATAAGTATCTTGCAAATATTGGTAGGCGTGACCGTTTAGACCGTAATTTGTAATATGCCACATTGGTCCGGTTTTAGTAAAGCGATTACCAGTTTCATTAATCGTATAACTTGCGTACACTGTTGATGTCAACAAGAATGTTGTAATTGTAGCCAATAGAATGCGCACGAGGGAGCGTCGCTTATTCATGAGTTGATTCTCCTGTAGGGATTTTAATTTAACTTTCTGTAGATACGTTTTGCCAATCTTGTGCAGGCTCAAACTTAAATGTATTGTCAGAAAATTGGATGTCATAAACAATTTTTGTAACAGTTGTTTGTTCAGCCCATTTATCCCAGCCAGTGGCTTCCGTGTAAACTCGGCTTTGGAGAATGACCCCTGTACTTGTATCTATCCAATATTCATGTTTTTTAACCAGTTTGCCTTCATTATCAAAAATCTGAGTCAATATTACAACTGCGTCGCGCCCGGCAATTTTGTCAGAGCCAAGTACATCAATTTGTCGTTGACTAAAAGACTGCGCTAATCCGTGAGGGAAAAAGAATGAGGACAACATCGAAGGAAAGGTCCCCTCTAGAGGATATCGTATGATGAAAGTACCTGTTTCATCTACTGGCAAACTGGTTGGTCCATAGCTTGCCAATGACTTGATATCTTCAGGTAAAGCATATTCTTCATAGACCTTATCGGTTAAATCTACTTGCCAGAGTGTATTGCCATCACTTAGCCAGCTAAACTCAGGTTTCAGACCCGCAGGTCCATAATCGCCTCGACCTTTGCCATATTGCTCAAGCTGAATGTTTGTTTCCCAGGCCGTGTCGTTAAAGGAGGTTATGGCGCTGGCCTCTATGGTTTGCCATTGTGTGTGACTGTTGAGCATGAGCGCGATGATTTCATCTGGACTAGATTTAACAGTTAATGGTGCTTTAGGTAGGGAAGCATCTTGTGCAATTTCAGGGATCGTTATGGACTGTCCAGCATTGACAGTGTGTTGATTAAATTGCAAAGTTATGAAAATTGCTGCCAGGATGACACCCATCCCTATCCCAACTATCAACTCTTTTTTGAGATTCATCTTTTTTATTGGCACTAAATGGTTTTTCTTATCCACTTTACTTTCTCCTTGCTGTTAAAAGACTGTTAAGAGATGCAATAGGTGACTCTTTTGTTTAGACGGCCGTATTTGATGTTTGCCATTGTATAAGCATTGGATTCGGCTGTAACCTATCATTTATGATAGTTTTCTAGCGATTGAAGATTAATGGAAAATGAGTTGGGGTAAACCTATGTTGAAAATCAATGAAAAACAAGAAGAAACATTTTGATTTTCACATATTGTCTGGGTTTAGGAACGATTTTGATGTGGAAGACGTTGTAGGGGTGGTAAGACAAGAAATTTTCGTCTGTCACCTTATGATAAAAAAATAGGAGAATGTGAATGAAAGCAAAAGAAATGATTTGGAGTGTGGTAATATTGTTACTGATTGGCTGTACGGCCGTTACCACCCCCGAAGAACCGGCAGCAACGGCCGTTCCCACCGAACCATCCCTCCAGGAGATGCCCCCCGTGAACGACGAAACGCCCGAAGATGCCCCGGCTGAAATCGAAGCGCCAGAGGTTGCCCCCACGCCCACCAGCGATAAGCAGGTGTCTGAGCCGGTGACTGTGGACCTGGGCGCGGTGACCCCCGTGCCGCTGCAAGGCACACCCGTGGTGCAGCCTGCCCCCGGCAGCCCCGGCATTAAAGACCCGGTGGCCCTGGCCACTACCGACCTCAGCCAGCGCCTCGGCGTGACTGCCGAGACGATTGAGCTGGTTTCACTGCTGGAAGTGACCTGGCCTGATGGCAGCCTGGGCTGCCCCGAAGCGGGCGTGGCCTACACCCAGGCACTGGTACCCGGCCAGCAGATGATTTTGCAGGTTAATGGGGTCGAATATTATTACCACAGCGGTAAAAACAGCGTCTTCACCTATTGCAGCGATCCGCAGCCGCCGCTGGACACGGTGCCCATCAACCCCCTGGAACCCATCCCCGGCCAGGATGACTAATCTACTCAACCATTTTGGTGCGTCGTCGCCTCGGCGCTGCGCGCCTGGCGACGTTTTTTAGGCGGGTTTTTTCATTTTGGGGGGTGGAACACCCCCAAAAAAATGAAAAAACCCCAACAAATTCCCTGCACGGGGCGCCACGCGCCCTCGGGCGGGGTACCAACTGCCCATGTATAGAAAAGAGGCTCTGATTATCAGAGCCTCTTTCATTACTTGGTGTTACTTCATTCCCGCGCTACGGCGCTGTGACGATGACCAGTTCCGGTGCGTTGGCCCCTTCGGTGCTGCTAAAGAGGTTGACCAGGGAACTGTTCGACAGCAGGGCCAGGCTAAACGTGCCGTCGCCGCTGATGGCGCTGGTAACGTTAATTTCGATCCAGCCGCTGCTGCTCGTTCCGACGCTGTTGATCACGCTGCCGACGGCTGGCGCGTTGCTGTAGGTGATGCTGCTTTCGCTCCAGCTGGTGCTGCTCACCTGAGCCACATCAAACGCCGCGCTGCCGCTGTTGCGGAAGATGCGCAAGGTGGCCGAGGCCACCGGGCCATCGAGGCCGCTCACGTTAAACTTCAGGTAGCTGCGAATGATCGGGCTGGCATCGGTGTTCAGGGTGGCCGAGCTGCCAAAGTTAGCGGTTGAGCGATTGGACTGCACCAGGGCGTCATCAACGGCCGTAAACGTAAACGTACTGCCGCCAGGTCCGGGTGTGTTGGTGGGGGTGGGCGGTACGGCCGTATTGGTCGCCGTGGGGGTTGGCCCGATGGGGGTGGGCGTGGCGGTCGCGCCGCCGCCTGCCGTTTGCACCACCAGCTGCGGCGGATTGCCGCTTTCCCGGCTGGCCAGGGTGATGAGATTGGCATCGGCCGTGCTCAGGCCAAAGCTTACCAGGCCGTTGCCGCTAACAAAGCTGGTAACGGCCACTTCCACATACCCGTTGCTGCTGACGGCCCCAGAGCTGTTGATGAGGCTGCCCAACGCGGGCGCATTGGCGTAGGTAATCGTTGTTTCGCCCCAGGTGTTGTTGGCCAGCTCATGCACATCGTAGCCGATGCTGGAGCTGCTCTGCGCGTAGACCCGCAGCGTGGCCTGCGACACGGTGCCGTTAAGCCCCTGCACGTCGAAGCGCAGGTAGCTGTTGTTGTCCGGCGAACCATCCAGCCGCAGGGTGGTGGTGCTGCCCTGGTTGCTGGTGGGCCGGTTGGCCATCGTGTAGGAGTCGGCCACCGGGTTGAAGGTCAACGTCTGGCCACCGGGACCGGGGGTGTTGGTCGGGGTGGGCGGCAGCGGCGTGTTGGTCGGTGTGGGTGGCACTGGCGTGTTGGACGGGGTGGGGGTTGGCCCGCCGCCCAACTCGATGGTGAAGTTGGTGTTGGAAATATCGAAGAAGATATTACCGGCACAGCTCACCCGCACGCGAGCGCTGCTGCTGGCGATGTTGGGCACCAGCACGCTGCTGCTGCCGTCGTTGGGCGTGTTGGCTTCCAGGATGGTGGGGTAGGTAAAGCCGCCATCGGTGGACAGGCTGAGGTTGACGTTGGCGCAGCTAATGGGGGCATTGTTGGTGCCTGCCACGTTCCAGGTGACGGTTTCGCTGGTGTTGCCAGTCCAGGTAACGGCCGTATTCGGTGCTGTCACCAAAAACGGACCGGTTCCGGTAACGGCCGTAACCGTCGTTTCATCGCTGGCCACCCCGCCTGCCGGGGTTTGGTTGTCGCGCACGGTGAAGCGGAAAGTCATCGTGCGGGCATAGCTGGGCAGCAGTTCACCCATCGTCTGCGTGTTGTTCACGATGTCGGAAATCTGCGGGAAGGTGCGCGACGGCGAAAGGGTTGGGTTGAAGGAGCGGAAAATTGCCGCGTTGCCCGAGGGCGAATTGGGTGCTCCGGTTGGTCCCAGGTCAAACTCTTCCCAGTTGTAGGTCAGCGACGCCGTGCCGTCCGGGTCTGAACCAGAACCGGTGAGGGTAAATGGCGTGTTCAGCGGAATGCTGAAGCTGGCCCCGGCATCGGCTGTGGGGGGCGTGTTGCCGGTGCTGGAAACGGCCGCACAGTTATTGCCGTTGCCATTGGTGGTGAAAGAGACGATTTCATCGAAGCTGATGCCGTGGAAGTAATCGTCGCTGTTGTTTTGAATATTTTGCGGGCTGCAAATGCCCGCGTAGGCCATGATGGTGGTGCCGCTGCCGGGTTCGTAGGCGGTGCTGCCGTTGCGGTTGCCACCGGCGCAGCTGCCTGCGTTGCCGTTAAAGGTATGGTTCCCGGCAAACTGGTGGCCCATCTCGTGCGCCACATAATCCACGTAGAACGGATCGCCGATGGGCGAACCAAGCCCGGTGACGCCCTGGGCTTTGCTGCTGCTGCACACGACGGCCAGCCCGGCGATACCGCCGCCGCCAGTGCTAAACACATGCCCGACGTCGTAGTTGGCCGAACCGATGACGCTGTTTAAGGTAGACTGGTTTTGTCCCAGCATGGCGCTGCCGTTGGAGTTGGTGTATGGGTCGGTGGCGGCGTTGGTGTAGACGACGAGGTCGTTATTGGCCACCAGCTGGAAGGAAACGGCTACTTCGCGCTCGTAAATTCCAGCGACGCGGTTAATGGCGGTGACAATTTCGGCCATGGCCAGCGGCACGGTGCCGCCGTGGAATTGGGTGTATTCGCCCGTGGCGGCGACGGCCAGCCGGTAGGTGCGCAGCTGCCCGCCAGAGGAGAAGAGGCCATTGATGCCAACGGCCGTATCTGCCTCATTCAAACCAGCTGAATTTTTCACCACCACATCGGGGGCAAAGTCCGCAGGCAGGTTGGGGATGAAGTCGCTGGCGAAGTAGCTCTGGTAAAGGTCAAAGTTGCCAGTGGTGTACGGGTCGATAAAAACACGGCCGTTGCCGGACAAAATCATGGCGTGGAAGCCTTTGGGGGTGCGGTCTAGCCGGGCATAGGCGGTGGGGTCATCGAGGCCGATCCCGGCGTAGGTCTGGATTTCAGGGAACTTGGCGGCCAGTTCGGGGTGCATGACGGCCGTTTGGGCGAGTTGGAAACGGCCGTAGTCGCCATTGGGCAGTGGCAGCGACAGCACAACGTTACTGTCGTTCAGCGTGGCGGGGGCCTGGGCCAGGAGCGCATTCAGCGCGGCCCAATCCAGAGAGACGGTGCGGTAGGCCGCGGGCACAATCACCCGGTCACCCGTCACGCGCAGGGTGGCTTCCGCCACGTCCTGCCAGATGCCATCAGCCGACTGTGCACCAACCGGTGCTGCGTTTACCGCCTGCCGTCCGCCCGATGCTGCCATAAAAATGAGCAGCAGCGCCACGCCCGCCAGACCTAAAAATAAAAACAACCTGAAAGATAACCGTTTGGGGGTGTTTTCCTGCATATTCTGTCTCCAAAAGAAAGTTGGTTCGATCTCCTCCCATGTGAATCGAAAGCATGGCAGAAGATGGTGGTTGTATGTGAAAAATAGTGATGTGGTTTTGTTGGGGTCAGGCTCCCGCTCCATGAAGGAATATCAGGCAGCAAGCACCTCCTTTCCTGTCGCCACTATGGCTACTTGTTGGATTGTGCCTTGGGGAAAGGCTTCTTCCTTCTACAAACGTTTCATCTGGTGGATGACGCCAGTGATTGTTGAATTTGCTCTATTGGAGCAGGCTAAGTCTAGGTAAAAAAACTTAACGCCAAAGTTAAGTCATCATTTCATACATCCTTCCGGTGGGCAAAAAAAGAGGACCTCCGTAGAGGCCCTCTTCTTATTCAAACGGGGCGTGGCGCGGCCAAACTAGGGGCCGGTCACCACCACAAGTTCTGGCTGGTTAGCGCCTTCGTCGGTGCTGAACGCGTTGCGCACGGTGCTGTTAGATACCAAAACCATGCTAAACGTGCCGTCACCGCTGATAGCGCTGGTCACATCAATTTCGATCCAACCGCCGCTTACCGAACTGACGCCGTTAATGACGCTGCCCACGGCCGGCGCGTTGCTGTAGTTGATACTGCCTTCGCTCCAGCTGTTGGTGGCCACCTGGGCCACGTCAAACGGGGCCGTGCCGCTGTTCAGATAGACACGCAGCGTTGCCTCGGCCACCGGGCCGTCCAGCCCGCTGACGTTGAACTTCAGGTAGCTGCGGATCACGGGCGACGCGTCCGTGCTCATGCTGTTTGACGCGCCGTAGTTCACCGTGGGGCGGCTCGACAAGACCATCGCGTCATCGTTGGCGTTGAAGGTGAAGGTGCTGCCACCCGGCCCTGGGGTGTTGGTGGGGGTGGGCGGAACCGGGGTGTTGGTCGGGGTGGGGGTTGGCCCACCGCCGCCCGCAAAGTCAACCACCAGTTCTGGGTCGTTGGCCCCTTCACGGCTGTGGAATTGGAGCAGGTTGGAATCGGCCGTATTCAGGCCAAAGCTCACCAGGCCGTTGCCCGTGATGTAGCTGGTGACATCCACTTCTATGTAGCTGCCAGAGGAAATGGCACCGCTGTTGTTGATCACGCTGCCCAGCGCGGGCGCGTTGTTGTAATTAATGGTCGTTTCACCCCACGTGGTGTCGGCAACCTGGTGGACGCTGTAGCCTGTGCCGGAGGTGGACTGGCTGTACAGCCGCAAGGTGGCCTGGGTAACGCTGCCGGTTACGCCCTGCACGTTAAAGCGCAGGTAGCTGTTGATGTCTGGCGACGCATCAAGGCGCAGCGTGGCTACGTTGCCCTGGTTGGTCGTTGGCCGGGCGGCAAGAACCGAAGCATCAGCGACCGGATTCAGCGTAACGGAGCCGGTGCCTGGCCCTGGCGTGTTGGTGGGCGTGGGCGGAACCGGGGTATTGGTCGGTGTTGGCGGAACGCCGGTGCTGGTGGGGGTTGGGGTGGGGCCGCCTGTGTTACAGGTGGCATAGCTCATAGAGGCAATGTAGGTGCCCCAACGGCCCTGGGTTGTGCCGGTGTTTTTGCTGTACTCGCCCAAATACCAGAAGGTTGTGCCATTGGGGTCGATGGTCATGCCGGTGTAGTCACCCCAGCGGCGTGGTGGGAAGGCTTCAAAGGAGGTATAGGTGATTTCACCAGCTTTGATCAACGTTTCAGCCTGCAACGTGTTAAGCGGGTCGGTGCCCTGACGTCCAGCGTAGTAAATCGACGGGAAGGTGCTGCTGCTGGAGCGGGTGTAGCCCACGGTCACGTCGTTACAGTGGTTTACGGCCAGATCCGGGTGGAAGCGGTGGGCGCCGGTGCTGGAGAGCACGCCTGCCTGCACAACCGTAGCCGTGGCCAGGTTAATCTGTGCCCAGCGGATACAATTTACGGTACCGCCACCTGGGTTACAGGCGATGGTCATGGTGGTCCAGCCGAAGCCGTTGCGGTATTCAAAGTCCAGGGGACGCCAGTCACCGGAATCAAGCGAGCCGCCACCCGATTGAACGGCCGCGATGGGCAAGCCTGCGGTTATGCCGGTGGCGGTGTTGAGGTTGAAGGAACCAACGGCCGTAAACGTGTTAGTCCCAAATGGATCACTCCAGGCCCAAACGGTGTGGTTGGCCCCATCGTAACCCGTCTCGGTGACGATGTAATGCGGTCCGCTGGTGGGCCAGGTGCCGGTGCTCCAGCCGTGCAGGTTGAGCGGCTGAGGAGTGTCTTCGTTGCTGCCCAGGTTGCGCATGACGGAGGCTGCCGGTTGTCCGGCGTACATGGCCTGCTTGTCGAACGCCCACACGCGGGAATCCAGGAAAACGGACGTGAACATGTTCGCGCCCATGTAGATGGCATCGCGACCTACACCTGCGTGCGGATAATCAAAGAAGATGCTGGCGCTGCCGGTGGTGTAATGGTAAAGGTTCCAGCCGCCCGTCGGGTCGCCGGTTTGGGAAACAGCAATGCAGTAGCCCGTACCGTCGGCGTCGATGCCTAAAATGAAGCGGTCGGCCGATTCGTCGTAGATGGCATTGGGATCAAAAACACCGGTGCAGTTGGGGTTGGCCGACATGAAGCTGGCAAAGGTGGTGGGACCCACCAGGGAATTGCCGCTTTTGTCGTAGATTTCCAGGGCCACGTTCACCACGGCGATGATGTGGTTGGGGCCAACCGCCAGTTCTGGATCGGGCGGCACGTTGCCACCGCCAGGACCACAACATTCGTTATAGTCCATGCTGGTGAAGTTGACGCCCAGAGAGGGGGTGAGGGGGTTGGGGCCGTTGGGCTCCTGAATGGCCTGGCTGGGCAGCAGCTGGTTAGACGCTTCGCGCAGCTCGGCAATTTTGGCGGCACTGACGATGCTATCTTGTTCAAACAGGTCGATTTCACCGCGTTCCCAGCGCGCCAGCTGGTTATCGGGGTCCAGCTGACCGGCCGGAACATCACGCAGGTTCACGGTGTAGGGGACGGACATTTGCGAGACGGGTACCGCCTGATCGCCCGCTTCGACAATGCCGCTGCCAGCCGGGGCAAATGCCTGGATGGCTTCCTGTCGGCTGACAGATTCAGGTGCGGGGCCGGCCGTCAGGCCAACCAACCAAACACCTGCACCAATCACCAGCAGGGGTAAGATGATTCGAGAAATATTACGAAACAACATATGGCCTCCTAAAGAAGTGAGTATGGGGTTTTTCCACAAACCAGGGCGGCACTTGGGGCAAGCGCCATCACCTGTTGGTTTGTGCTGAGTCACTTTTGTTGATCGGGTGGCCGGTTGACGGCCGTTTCCACTCTAGTTTTTCCCTACAACAACCTGTAAAAAACGAAGGTATTTTATTGGATAGGGATTGAGGTGTTTCTTACGTTTTCGTTCCAAACAAAAACAGAGCGCTCTACCGCAAGGGAAGAGGCTCTGCTCATCGTTTGTTTATAAAAAAAGTTGTAAATCGCCACGCGCGCTCGGACCGTAATTGTTAGAGTGAATGCTGTGATGCCCGATAAAGATGTCTCATTATACTAACTAAGGAGGAGATAAGCCAACAGGACAATGACGACGATGGCCAGGAGGACCAGCAGTCCCAAAACGACGTTGAGGCCCTGGGTATTTTGCCGGGCTTGGCGGGCTGGTTTGGCGGCACTGGGTTTGGCGGTTTTAGCGGGCTGGGTTTTGGCGGGGGCGACGGCCGTTTTGCCCACAACCGTCATGGGTTCATCGGGCGCTGCGATGGAATCAGGGACAGCGGGCTCTTTGAGCCAGTCGGGAAGCGTGTTGTTGGGAACGGCCGTTTCGCTGACCTTTTGTACCACCGGGGCCGCCGCAAAGTCGCCCGATTCGCTTACCAGCCACTCGGGCAGCGCGTCGGTTTCGGACTGCTCCAGAACGTCCAGCGGCTGGTCGGAGACATAGCTAGAAGTTGGGGCCAACTGTCCAGACGCTTCCAGCAGGGCCAACTGGTCTCTGGCTTTTTCATGATTGGGGTTCAAGGCCAATGTCTTGCCTAAATAGGCCGCCTGCTTCTGGGGCGAATCTACCAGCAGACTGAGCAAATACCACCCCTGAACCTGCGTCGGATCTTCATCCAGCAGCACGGTCAGCTGCTGCTGCGCTTCACGTTTATTTCCAGTTCGTACGGCGGCAATTGCTTCTTTGAGTTTGTCGTCCATAGCACCCATCCTTCTGAGCCAAACAAGTGGCACCATTTACATAACAATACCAGTTATCAAAACATTGTAGCATGGCTTGTCAAAAATTTCGAGGGGCCAAATTTCTTAACCGGTGGGCCGGTTTTGCAGGTGAGTAAGGGTGGGGCAGGGGTAGTGAAGATGGGCTTGTTGAACGGCCGTCAACGCCCATCGCGTCGGCAAACCAGCCAATCCCAGGAACTGCTCCAGAGCAACGATAAGATCGCATACCGGCAGCCCCATCACATTGCAGTAACAGCCCGCCAGGTTGGCCACCGGCTGGAACCCAGGATGCTGAATGGCGTACGCACCTGCTTTGTCCAGCGGATCGCCCGTGGCAACGTAGGCATCAATTTCCGCGTTGGAGTAGGGGCGCATGGTGACAACGGCCGTACTAACACCTTGGTATTCACGGCCGTTTACCGGGTTTAACAACACAAACCCCGTATGCACTTCATGCTGCCGATTGGCCAACCGCTTCAGCATGGTCCGTGCCTCGGCATCGTTGGCTGGCTTGTTCAACATTTCCCCGGCAAAAGCCACTGTTGTATCGGCAGCCAGAATGAGCGTATGCGGTGAGAGCGGCGTGCCCACCAACTGCTCGGCAATATGTGTCGATTTCAGCCGCGCCGTTTGCACCACGTTCACTGCCGGATCCGCATCCGTGACGCTGTCTTCGTCCACGTCGGCCACCATCACCCGATAAGGAAAGCCCAGCAGCTGAATCAACTCGCGGCGGCGTGGTGATTGTGACGCCAAAATAAATTCAATGGTCATCATTGTGCCGGAAAGAAAAAAGGCTAGCCCCAATTGGCACTAGCCTTTTAATCTTATTGTTCGAAGCAAAAGTTACTTCAGTTCGACAACGGCGCCAGCTTCTTCCAGCTTCTTCTTGGCGTCTTCGGCAACTTCTTTGCTGACACCTTCCATGATGGTGCCGAGGTTGTCTACGACGTCTTTGGCCTCTTTCAGCCCCAAAGCGGTCAAAGCGCGGACCTCTTTAATGACGTTGATTTTCTTCGGGCCAACGTCTTTCAAAACAACGTTGAACTCGGTCTGTTCTTCAACAGCTTCAGCTTCGGCTGCGCCACCACCGGCCATGCCGGGCATCATAGCCATAGCCATCGGAGCAGCGGCGCTAACGCCCCACTTCTCTTCCAGCATTTTGGTCAGTTCAGCAGCTTCCAACAGGGTCAGGCTGCTCAGTTCATCTACAATTTTTGCTAAATCGGCCACTTTAAATATCCTCCGAAAATTTTATTTATTTAAACAAATGATTTGGTGGGGTTTATGCCGCTTCGGCTGCCCCTTCTTCTTTCTTCGCGTATGCATCAACCACGTTCACAACCTGGCGCACACCACTGGCCACAACCGAGGCCACGTTGCGTGCTGGGGCACTGATAACGCCCACAAGCTGCGCCCGTAATTGATCCAGACTCGGCAGTTTCGCCAGAGCTTCAATCTGCTGCGCCGAGACAAACTCATTGCCCAGGAAACCACCCCGTAAGGTAACTTTTTCTTCTTCCTTGGCAAAATCAACCAACACTTTGGCCAGGGCGGGCGCTTCTTTCAGCGCAAACCCGGTTGCCAGCTGACCTTCCAGAAACTTCGCCGGAACCTTTTTGTTTGATTTTTCCAGGGCGATTTTGAACAGCGTGTTTTTGGTAACGTGCAGGGTGCCGTCCGCGTCATACACTCTATCGCGCAGGGCATTCATCCGCTTGACGTTCATGCCGCTGTATTCGGCCAGGAAAATGGCGCGGCTGTTCTCGATGAGCTCATCATATTGGGCGAGCAGTTCTTCTTTACGTGTTTTTGTAATTGCCAAACTGTTTCACCTCCTTTGAGTGAAATAAAAAAATCCTCATGCCAGTGAGCATGAGGATTTTGCAGTCAGGACAAATCAAGAACGCTGGCCAACGTAATGTTTACTGGCAGCGAAATTGTTTAGAACGTTTTGCGTGTCCCCACCTCGGCTGGCGTTTTTAATACGATTGAATCGTAACCAACTGTCTTCAGTAGAACAGTGCAGTTTAGATGTAGTTTTTAATCAGCCGCTATTTTTACGCCAAAGCTTCGTTTGTGTCAAGGCGAATGCCAGGACCCATGGTGTTGGCCAGAACAATGCGATGAATGTAGGTGCCCTTTACGGCGGCGGGACGGGCCCGCTTTACGGCGTCCAACAGGTAGTTCAGGTTATCCGTAAGCTGTTCCGGCGTAAAGCTGGCCTTGCCGATGGGGGCATGAATGTTGGCCGTTCTATCAACACGGAACTCTACACGACCGGCTTTGGATTCCTGGATCAGGCGGGGCAGGTCGGCACCCGGGGCAACGGTACCGGCGCGGGGGTTAGGCATAAGGCCACGCGGACCCAGCACACGCCCCAAACGGCCGACTTTACCCATCATGCTCGGTACGGCAATGGCGACGTCAAATTCGGTCCAACCGTCCTGAATGCGCTTAATGGTTTCGTCATCAGCGATGTAGTCGGCGCCAGCTTCTTCGGCCAAGCGGGCGTCTTCACCTTCAGCAAAGACAAGCACGCGCACGGTTTTACCCAGGCCGTGGGGCAGGTTGACCACTTCACGCACCTGTTGGTCGGCATGACGGGGGTCCACCCCCAGCCGCATGTGCACTTCGACGGTGGGGTCAAACTTGGTAACGGCCGTTTCCTTAATCAACTTCACAGCCTCAGCCCGAGAATACAACTTGTCCCGGTCAACTTTAGCTGCGGCTTCCAAATATTTACGTCCTCGTTTTGGCATCTTAACTCCTTGTGGTTTTAGCGAACCCGGTCAGGTTCTCCCACGATAACTTAGTCAGAAATGTTAATGCCCATGCTGCGCGCCGTGCCAGAAATAATCTTCATGGCGGCATCCATGTCGCGGGCATTCAAATCTTTCATTTTAATTTCAGCAATTTCCCGCAGCTGTGCTGTGGTCACCGTGCCCACCTTGTCGCGATTCGGCACAGAAGAGCCACCACGAATGTTGGCGGCTTTTTTCAGCAAGTCGGTGGCCGGTGGGGTTTTGAGAATAAAGGTGAAGCTGCCGTCTTGGAAAACAGTGACTTCAACCGGAACCACCTGCCCAACCTGGGTAGACGTTTTTGCATTGTATTCCTTGCAAAACTGCATCAGGTTGATGCCGTGCGGACCCAAAGCTGTACCAACCGGGGGGGCTGGGTTAGCCTTACCCCCATTAATCTGAATCTTTACAACTGCTTTGATCTTTTTAGCCATATTACCTCCGTGGAGTCCAAACGCCTGTACTCAGGCTCCTCCAGAAATCAAACAACAAAATACGAAGGCAGCCTTTGTGCCAGGCACAAGTCCACCTTCGTGAAGTTAACGTTTATACTTTTTCTACGTGCAAAAAATCGAGCTCAACCGGGGTTTCGCGGCCAAAGAAGGAGACCATGACCCGAACCTTGGCGCGATCGGCGTCAATTTCAGAGACGGAACCAATGAAGTCGGCAAATGGGCCGGTGCCAATGCGCACTTTCTCGCCAATTTGGAAGTCAAACTTCACCTTAGGCGCTTCGGCTTCCATGCGGTTCATAATTTTGGCGACTTCTTCTGGGCGCAGGGGGGTGGGCTCGTTGCCCATGCCCACAAAGCCAGTTACACCGGGCGTGTTGCGCACGACGTACCAGGAATCTTCATCCAGCAGCATCTGAACCAAAATATAGCCAGGGAAGACGCGGCGCTCGACAGTGCGGCGTTTGCCGTCTTTAATTTCAATTTCTTCTTCGGTAGGAATGACCACATCAAAGATTTTGCCCTGCATCCCCATCGTTTCGATGCGTTGTTCGATGCTGTGGCGCACTTTGTTTTCATAACCAGAATAGCAGTGCACAACATACCAGGCACGGCCGTCATCAGGAATGAAGCTGCTCGATTCACTACCGGCCGACAAAGAAGATTTTCCAGTGGCAACTTTTTCTGTCATATCTTCCTTATCTTCATATTCATTACTCATTTGCAATCTCGCTTGTTACTTTCAGCCATATTGCTCAGTTACCCAAGTCCGATGAGCTGTTCAATAAGTAACTGAATAACATTTGAGAACAGTAAATCAAAGACCCACAAGAAAATAGCGAACGCAATCGTCACACCAATCACAATTGCGGTTAAGCGCTGTGATTCTTCTCGGGTTGGCCAGGTCACCTTTCGCAGCTCACCACGAGTTTCCTTCCAGTATTTGGTTACCGGATTAGGTTGATTGGCAGTTTTTTCTGTCACCGTTGTTTTCCCTTCCATTCAGAAGTCAGCTATCGTGGCGTCAGCTTTTCTTTTGCCAGTTTAAACAGCTGCTTTTTACAAAAATTACCTCCAGAGGCCCTTGTTGGTCTCTGGAGGTTGTTGATAGCAGGGGGTGCAGGAATCGAACCCGCAGCCTACGGTTTTGGAGACCGTCGCTCTGCCAATTGAGCTAACCCCCTAAAGGAAACGTGGGGCATGCGGTAAAGCTACATGCCCCATTATACACTAAAATTTTTAAACCAGGATCTTGGTAATAACGCCAGAGCCAACGGTGAGGCCACCTTCACGAATCGCGAAACGGCCGCCTTCTTCCAACGCCACCGGCTTGCTCAACTTCACATGCAGGTTCACGTTGTCGCCCGGCA
>JADLAX010000069.1 GCA_020848035.1 Anaerolineae bacterium
CAACGCTTAGAGTACAATCCCCTCATATGCGCTGGCCTCCCTACAAACACGTCTTCTTCGACTGCGACTCCACCCTCACCACCGTCGAAGGCATCGATGTCCTGGCCGAGACCGCCGGTAAAAAGTGGCGCGTTGAAGTGCTGACCAATGCCGCGATGGATGGCAAACTCGATCTAGAGGATGTCTACGCCAAGCGGCTGCAAGCCGTCCGCCCCACCCACGATCAAATCCAGCAAATTCGCGCCGTTTACAAACGCAACATCGTCGCCGATGCCCAGGCCGTGATTGCCGTCCTGCACTTTTTGGGCCACCACGTCTACATCATCAGCGGCGGGCTGGCCGAGCCGGTGCAGCAGTTTGGCCTCTTTCTCGGCGTGCCCAAGCAAAACATTCGCGCCGTGAATGTGGACTATGATCGGTTGGCGGGCCAATGGTGGCAGGTCAGCGGCAACGGCCATTCGCCCAAGCAGGCCCGCTATTTGGATTACGAAGAAGGCGCGCTGACCGTCAGCGATGGCAAAGCGCAAATTGTTAAGGAGCTGTTGGGAACGCAAAACGGCCGTTCCCTCCTCATTGGCGATGGCAGCAGCGATTTGCTGGCCGGGCACCAGGTAGACCTGTTTGTCGGCTTCGGCGGCGTGGTCGAACGCGAACGGGTCAGACGGGAAGCCCCGATTTTCCTGCACTCACCCAGCCTGGCCCCCCTACTGCTGCTGGCCGCCGGACCAGCCGCCGTGCGCACCGTCAAAGGCACACCGCACGAAGCCGTTTTTCAAAAAGCATTTACCCTAACCAATACAGGAGCTATTAGTTTCAATCATGAGCGACTCAACCAGAAATTCCAGCAAGCATATCAAACTGTACATCCCCGGCCCGACTGAGGTCCGCCCGGAAATTTTAGACGCCCAGGCCGCATGGATGGTGGGCCACCGCATGCCCGAGTGCATTGACCTGGTCGGCCGAATCCAGCCCAAGCTGCAAAAAGTGTTCGCCACCAACCGGCGCATCCTCATCAGCGCCAGCTCCGGCACCGGCTTTTGGGAAGGTGCCATCCGCAACTGCACGGACAAAAAGGTGCTCAACTGCGTCAACGGCGCGTTTAGCGACCGCTGGCGCGACGTCACCGAGCTGAATGGCAAGGACAACGAGGTTTTGGAAGTGGAATGGGGCCAACCCATCCTGCCCGAAATGATCGTCGAACGCTTGTCCAAGGGCGGCTTTGACGCCGTTACCGTGGTGCACAACGAAACCAGCGCCGGGGTAGAAAGCCCGATCAAAGAGATTGCCGCCGCCATCCGCAGCCTGCCCGAGGGCAACGACATCATGATCCTGGTCGACAGCGTCAGCGGCCTTTCCGGGGCGCGCCTGGAGTTTGACGCCTGGGATTTGGACGTGGTGCTCACCTCCAGCCAGAAAGCGTTTGCCCTGCCCGCCGGGCTGGCCTTCTGCGCCGTCTCCGAACGGGCCATGGCCAAAGCCGCCACCGTCAAAAATCGCGGTTACTACTTCGACTTCATCTCCCTGGACAAGTCGATGGCCAAAAACCAGACGCCCGCCACGCCCGCCATCTCGCTGCTTTTTGCCCTGGACCGCCAATTGGACGATATGATGGCTGAGGGGATGGACGGCCGTTTTGCCCGTCACCTGGCCATGCGCGATATGACCATCGCCTGGGCCAAGAGCCACGGCTTTGAACTGCTGGCCCCCGAAGGATATGAATCCCCCACCGTCACCTGCATCAAAAACAACAAGGGCCTCGACATCTCGGCGCTCAACAACTTCCTGCGCGAGCGCGGCATGATCCTCTCCAACGGCTATGGCAGCCGCCTGAAAAACGTCACCTTCCGCATTGCCCACATGGGCGATTTGCAGCCTTCGGACATGGAAGAGCTGTTCAGCGCCGTAGACGACTATCTGGCGCAGCAGTAGCGGTAAAGCGTTACATAGATTGGTCCAATCTTGAAGGTTGGACCAATCTAATAAATCCAAACAGAAAAATGTTGAACGCGTGAACGCACAAGAAATCCTGTACAGCACCATTCTGTTTGTTGCCATGCTCTCTTCACTGGGCGTGGCGCTGCTGGTGTGGCAGCGGCGTGACGCACCGGGGGCCACGGCGCTGACACTTTTCATGCTAGGGTTGGCCTGGTGGAGTGGCACCTACGCCCTCTTTTGGATTCAACTACCACCCTCAAAGATTTTTTGGCTCAACGTCACCTATTTTGGCGTGGTAGTCACCACCCCCGCCTTTTTTATTTTTGTCTTACAGTTTACCCAGCGGCAGCATTGGCTCTCGCGCCACCTGTATGCGCTGTTGGGGTTCATGGGATTGCTCACCCTCATTTTGTTGTGGACCGATCCGTGGCACGGTCTCTTTTTTGCCGGACTGCGCAGCGAAACGGACAGCACTATTTTTTCCGGCGGCCCCTGGTTTTGGACCTTTGTCATTTATGCCTACAGCCTGAATTTGCTGGGGGTGCTGCTGCTGGTGAAGGAGTGGCTGGCCAGCCAACGGTTTTACCAGCGGCAGCTTGGCCTTCTTCTGCTGGCCGGGCTGATTCCCTGGCTGGCCAATATTGTGAGCCTGATCAATTTGAACCCACTGCCGGGGCTGGATTTAACGCCGCTGGCTTTTACGATGACGGGTGTGTTAACGGCCGTTACCTTCCATCGCCACCGTTTTTTGGACGTTCTGCCCATTGCCCGCGACAAAGTGGTGGAGCAAATGCGCGACGGCATTCTGGTGCTGGATGACCAAAACCGCATTGTTGATTTGAACCCCGCCTTTCCCCAGCTGGTGGCCCTGCCGCAGCCCAACCTCATCGGCCAAGAGATAGCCAGCGTGTGGCCCGGGTGGTCACAGCTAGACAGCGCCCTTACCGAGGTGCAAGAGCTGCACCTGCCCGGCGAGCCGCCCATCTTCCTGCACGTCCGCCTGATTCCGCTGACGGGAGGCCGCCAGCAAACCCAGGGCAAACTGCTCATGGTGCGCAACATATCTCAGCAAAAAGAGATGGAAAGCGAACGAGAAGCGCTGATCGAAACGCTGCAAACCACATTAGCCCAGGTAAAAACGCTGCGGGGACTGCTGCCCATTTGCGCCAACTGCAAAAAAATCCGGGATGACGAGGGGTACTGGCAAGATGTGGCCGTTTATGTGCGGGACCACACTGGCGTGGAGTTCAGCCACAGCATTTGCCCCGACTGCCTGCCCCAACTCTACCCCACCATTTACGGCCGCAAAAAAAAGGACAGTGAACAAAAGGAAGAAGACGGCCGTTAACCCACCACCATTCACACGGCCGTTTCCCCCATTGCTTGTCACGGCCGTTTCCCTGTTGACATGAATACACGAACTGTGCTACTTTTCCCCTCGGCAAATCAATTCTTGATGTAAAACCGATTCACGCAAGCGATGCACCACAAACCAGACCCTCCCGCAGCAGGCAGTTCAGCCATTCAGGCCATCATTTTTGACGTCGGCGGCGTTTTGCTGCGCACCGAAGATCGCGCCCCCCGGCAGCAGTGGGAGGCCAAACTCGGCCTGCCGCCCGGCGGCGCAGAGGCGCTGGTGTTCAACAGCACGATGGGCCAGCAGGCGCAGTGCGGCGCGATCAGCGAGCCGGAGCTGTGGCGCTGGATTGGATCGCACCTGGGTTTGACGGCGGAAGAAACGGCCGCATTCCGCACCGGCTTCTGGGCTGGGGATCGGCTGGACAGGTCCTTGGTGGCCTTGATTCGCCAGTTGAAGGAACGGTACCAAACGGCCGTTATCAGCAACTACGCCAGCAATCTGCGCCTGGAACTTACCGATCCGTTTGGCATCGCCGACGCCTTCGACGAAATCATCATTTCCTGCGAAGAAAAAATCATGAAGCCCGACCCGGAAATCTTTCACCGGGCCTTGCGCCGCCTGGGCCGCGCCCCCGCCGAAGCCGTCTTCATTGATGACTTCCAGCACAACATCGACGCGGCCACCGCCGTGGGGCTGGCTACGATTCACTACCGGGCAGGCATGGATTTGCCTCACGCCCTGGCCCAGCTAGGCGTATCGTTCGCTGGTCCGTAACCGCGATTTCCAATCGCGTTTACTTTGGCACGATTGGAAATCGCAGCTACTCATTCGTTGTTGTCGATTTCATCACTATTTCCAAATGATTTAAGGAGCGACTTTCATGGCAAGCACCCCACTTTTTCAAAATGATCCCCGCTGGGAAAACAGCATCATGGGCTTTGGCAAGACCGAAACGATTGGCAAGTTAGGCTGTCTGCTCACCAGCATGACGATGGTGGGCAACTATTTTGGCGGCAGCGAGACGGTCGCTTCGTTCAACGAGAAGATGAAGCAAAACAACGGCTTCCAGGGACCGTGGGTAAAAGCGTTTCAGATTACGGCCGTCTTCCCCAATGTCCGGTACCAAAAGCGCATCGAGTGTGATAACCAGGATGCACCGCTGGACGAAATCGACGCGGCGCTGGCCGGTGGCTCGCTGCCCGTGGTGCGGGTCGATTACTCACCTGCCGCCGGGGTGCAAAGCCACTGGGTAGTGCTGCACAAAAAAGAGGGCAGCGACTACCAGATGTGGGACCCGCACAACAGCCCAGAAAAGCCGCCCACGCTGGTGGGCCGCTTTGGTTTTGCCGGAACGGCCGCGCAAATCATCCAGGAGATCATCTTCTTTGGCAGCGGCACCCTGGCCGAACCCAAGCCAGAGAAGCCCAGCGCCAGCAGCAAACCGGCCCCCAAACCGGAAACGGCCGTTCCTGCCTCCCCCACCGCCACCCTACAAGATGATTCCGACGCGCTCATCGTGGCCCCCACGGTCAACGGCCTGAGTATGCGCGACCAGCCCAAAATTTCCGGCTCCAACGTGCTGAAGTATTTGCCGCAAAGCAGCAAACTGGTGGTGCTTGATGATGCCGCCACAGCCAAAGGCAAACTGGGCAAGCGCAACAACTGGTTCCGCGTGCGCGACATTGAGGGTAAGGAGGGATTTGTGGCCGCCTGGTATGTAACGGCCGTTGCCGACCCCGCCCTCGGTGTCCACAAAACCAGCCAGGCCAACCCACCTTCCGCCCCGTCTAAACTGGTGGTTAAAACCAGCGGGTCCAGCGTGACCCTGCGCAGCGAGCCGCGCGTAGACAAAAGCACGTTCATCCTCTACCTGCCCTTCGGCACGGAGCTGCTGGTATTGGAAGATGAGGCGGCTGCCAGCAAAATCGGCCAAAAAGACCAGTGGCTACACGTACAAACCGTTTCTGGCCGCAATGGGTATATCGCCGCCTGGTTTGTGAAAAGAGTTTCGTAGACCGACAAAACAAACATGTCTAATCCTGAAAACCAGCTGAAGTCGTACCGCATTGGCCTGATTGTGTCCGGCGTGCTTAACGTTGTTTTGATTGTGCTTCTGCTGGTAAATCGAGGTGGCGGGAATGAAACGGCCGTTTCCGCCACCCCACAACCCACCAGCCAGGTTGCCGCCGTGCCCAGCGCCACCAGCCCACCGCCCACGGCAACAGCAACGACAACGGCCGCTCCCAGCGAAATCGCCCCAACACCCACCACCGAACTGGCCGAACCGACCCCAACGGCGTCCGCCACCCTGCCGCCAACGCCGGAAGCAACGGCCGTTCCCACCGAACCAGCCACCCCCACCGCCACCCTCCAACCCACGGCAACGGCCACAGCAACGGCCGTTCCCGGCCCCGACTGGCTGCGCTACTACAACCAGTTCCGCAGCCAGGCCAACCTGCCGCAGCTCGCCGAAAACAGCGCCTGGTCCGCGGGCAGCCTGGTCCACAGCCAATACATGATGACCAACAGCCTGAGCGCCCATGCCCAGGACCCCAACAAACCCGGCTACTCGCCGCAAGGGGATGAAGCCGGGCAAAACAGCAACATCGCCATCAGCGGCTGGGACGGCGCTTCAGATTTTTGGGCGATTGATTATTGGATGTCTGCCCCGTTCCACGCGGTGCCGATGCTTAACCCGCACCTCAGCCAAACCGGTTTTGGCGTGTTTCGCGACGCCAACAACAGCTTCAAAATGACCGCCTCGCTTGATGTGTCTAGCACACGCCCACTGGGCCAGCTGCCGGAAAGCATCACCTTCCCCATTCTCTATCCCCGGGACGGCGGCGAAATTTGGGTGCTGCGCTACACCCTACCCGAATTCCCCAATCCGCTAACGGCGTGCAGCGGCCTGCAAAAACCGCTTGGCCCGCCTATCATTGTGCAGCTTGGTGATGGCAGCGTGGTGCCCAGCGTCAGCCAAACCTCGCTCACCAGCAGCGACGGCACCACCATCCCCCACTGCGTCATCGACGAGACGCGCTACGTGAACAGCAGCGCCAACCAGCAGCAGGAAGGGCGCACCATCCTGGACAAACAAGACGCCATCGTGCTGATCCCGGCACGGCCGTTTACCGTCGGCGAAACCTATACCGCCCGCATTACGGTGAATGGAACAACGATTGAATGGTCATTTACGGCCGTTACGCCCCCTACAAATTACTAAAGCCATCGTAACAAATCTTCATGAATGCACGGTACTATGTTCCTTATCTTAACCGCTTTCTGTCAGCGGATACCATTGTACCAAATCCCAACAACCCGCAAAGCTTCAACCGCTACTCGTACGTGTATAACAATCCCGTCAAGTTTACAGATTCTACAGGTCATGCAACCTGTGAGGACATGCCGTGGGAATGTGATAGCAAAGGGGGGTGGGCAGATGATGGTTCAAATCCTTCACCTTTTCCTACAACATTACCACAAAACTCAAACTTCACGTGGGTGCATTTAGACCTGGGTATTATTCAACCATATGCCACTGAGGAATTGGGCACGGTTTATGTGCCATTGCACACCAGCAGACCTGAAGATAACAATGATATGTTCCCTTATGAAGCTGCCGCTATCGCTGCGTATTATGAACAACATACCTTGCATCCCAGCGCACAATACCTTCCAGATGCGGCGGATTGGCTTGAAACATATTTTGTAGGAGACTCTTTAGGGATCACGCAGACTATCAAGAATAGAGCAGATAACAGAGCTGGTGGGGACTACTCCTCAATCCCTGGCTTTGTTACCGATCCTAATCAATATGCCTTTGCGAGCTACCCTAAAGGATGGGTTGATGTAGAGGATCCGGTCTATTTGGAGTTTGTGGCTATTGCCTATGCTGCTTTATATGCCGATGTTCCTGATTATATTCACGGAATGGAATTCTTTGGTCATTACAACACAAGTGGTGTAAACGGGAATCTTACAGATAGGGCATTTTTCGGACCCTCTGCAAATAATCACCCCTATGGTGTACCTGTGCCAGCAACAACTATAGACTGTGCCACCACAGGTTGTTAAAGAAAGGATGCTGCCAAATTTTGTAAGAAGAGAGTCTAAATTATGACAAAAAATGTAATAAGGTATTGTTCTGATGTAGTAATTGTTATATTTCTGTTACAGCTTATAGCATGTCAAACAATAGATGAGCCATCGGTAAAAACTACTCTTCAGGTTGCCCCAGGGACAATAGTAGAAACCCCATCTGTTGTACAATCCACTGCTCTGGCTGAAAAAACGATTACCCCAGATCCCGCAACTACTTTAACAGTAATACCGTTGCCTTCTATACCCCCTACTTCAACGCCTTCTCCAATTCCTACAGCTACACCAAAGCCAGATTTGGTTTTTCAACTTGCTTTTACGGCACAAACAGAGGAAGAGAATGCACATGGAATCTGGGTTTATTCCAACGAGACCCAAAAGTCTACTTTGTTAGTAATGGCCAGCCCGAATACCCACATTGATCCTATTATTCAGTTACGGCCAGATAAAGCTGCTATTGGCTATACAGTTTCGGAAGCAGATGGGACATGGGCAGTTTGGGAAGTTGAAATTGCTAGCGGCGAAATTAAACAGTTGACCCCCTTTTTCTCATTGAGTGAATATTACGGTTTTTTAGAGGGGTGGTCGCCTGACCAGCAATGGCTTTACATTCGTTTACGCGATACGACAGCTTTGCAGGAAGAGCATCAAATTACCTTCAATTTGGATACACAAGAGAGCATTGAAGTAGATGATTTTGTGCTAGCTTGGTCTCCCGTCGTTCCCAATCGCTATATTAGCACTGGTGAAGACAATGAAAGGAGAATCTTAAAGGTAGCGGATATTGGAGGCAACGTTTTAACCTTTCAAACCCCTAAACAAACGCGACCGCTATTCGCTCGTTGGAGTTCAGATGAGCAGAAGGTAGTTGTGGGATTTCTTGAGCTTGATGAAACTTCTTTCTTTATACTTGACTTGAAAACAGGCCAATGGCAACCTGCCGTTACTGGTAGTCGTAGCATGTGGGTTACGGGTTGGTCATCTGACGGTAAATGGGTTGCTTTTGACGATGGCGCAAATCTAGTCTTCTTTGACAATTGGGAACCTACAACTGCAACCATTTCTGAGCCTGATTTTGATCAAATAACCTCAGTCAACTGGCTTGATTCAACTACCTTCCTCTTTAAGATGACAGGAAATTTATATGCTGTGAACCCGGAGCTATCCGAATCTGTTGTTGAACTGTTTCAACTAAATGAGCTATATCCCAACTTAGATCCTTTTACGCACTTTATAGCTTGGGCACCTTAATAGCCTGCTACGGCGAGGTGTTTCTGGTTTATGTGCTGTGGCTGGTCTTTTCACTTTTTACCAGTGGCTCATCAGTGTAATTTGACAGCCCCAAGCCATCAAACAAATCGCCAACCACTACTACGGCGGCATCTTCACCAGCGGCAGTTGCATTGGGTGCTCTTTAACAATAGTTCCCCCTGCTCTGGGTAGGTCTTCATCGTAGGCTGTGGCCCGGCCCCCCTGCTCTGGGCAGGTCTTCATGGTGTGCTGTGGCACGGCCTCTGGCCGCGCCACTTGCCTCGCTCGTGGTAGGCTTGTCATTTAGCACCTATCTGTTCTTTCTTCTGGCATTGCCCAAAAGAAAGAACCAAAGAAAAGGCCAGGCTCCCGCGCCCAGCCTTTTCTTGGTTTAAACTAGCGTTACCGGTTCGTGTTTCCGGTCAAATTCGGGGAAATGCATGTTCATTCAGTGCCAGTCGTCACATTTTTAATCGTCTTGCAGCACGTCCATCACGCTGGCCACCAGGTCGTAGCGGCCAAAGGCGGGCATGAGGTAGACACCCTGGGTAAACGGCCGTAACTCCCCCAAAATCTCCCGCGCAATCGCCACCCCTTCCTGTGGCGGATCGCTGGCTTCGGCCATGCGCTGGCGCATGCCTTCCGGGATGACAATGCCGGGGACCTCGTTGTGCAGGAATTCGGCATTACGGCCGTTGTACAGCGGCTTCACCCCCACAATCAGCGGCAGCATCTTCTCTTCGTAAGTGGTCTCGTACAAATCAACAAACTGCTTTGCCGCCGCCGGATCAAATACCGGCTGGGTCAGGGCAAAATCGGCCCCGTTGCGGATTTTGCGCCGCAGCAGCGTCATCTCCCGCTCTGGGTCGGCGGGGGTCAGGTTGAGGGCACAGCCCACCATGAAGTTGGTCGGCTGGTCGATGGAGTTGCCCGCTTTGTCCAGGCCGCTGTTAAACTGCTGCTTGATCAGGTGAATCAGACCGGTCGGCACGATGTCGTAGCCGTCCATCGCCTCGGGATAGTCGCCAATTTTGGTCGGATCGCCCATCGTCACAAACAAATTGCGAATGCCCATGGCGTATGCCGCCAGCAAATCGCCCTGGATGCGCAGCAAATTGCGCCCCCGCGTGGGGAAATGCAGCACCGTCTCCAGCCCGACCGCTTTTTGCACCAGATGCGCCGCCGCCCAGGCGCTCATGCGCATGCGCGCCAGCGGGCTGTCGGCCAGGTTGAGCAGGTTGGCCCCGGCCTCCTTAAGCATGTACGCCCCCTCGATGAGCCGCTGCGTGGCAATGCCTTTGGGTGGGCTCATCTCTACGGTGACGACGTAACGGCCGTTTGCCAGATTTTGCGCCAGCTGCGTGGGCGGATCGAGAACGGCCGTAGTTTGCTCGGCCTGGGTCATCACCTGGATCACCGGCAGGGCAATCGGCGACGGAGTGGGATGGTCGAGTGCGTGGCGCATGGCGGCGATGTGGGCCTCGTTGGTGCCGCAGCAGCCGCCCACCAGCGACGCGCCCGCTTCCACCAGGGCGCTGGTGTACTGGCCAAAATAGTCCGGCGTGGCCGGGTAAAGCACGCGGCCGCGCTCGGTTTGCTCCGGCCAACCGGCGTTGGGCGCGGCGCTGAGCAGCTTCTCGGGGGCCATCTGGCGCATCATCAGCAGCAGGCGCAGCACCTGGGCGGGGCCGCCGCTGCAGTTCACGCCAATGACGTCTACATCCAGCGCCGCCAGCCGCTGCGCTACGACGTTGGGTGTGTGGCCCAGCAGCGTGCGATCATCGCGGGTAAAGGTCATCTGGCTGACGATGGGCAAATCGGGGGCCAATTCACGGGCGACGGTGACGGCCGTTTCCATCTCGTACAAATCCGACATCGTTTCAAAGACGAGCAGATCGACACCCCCTGGCGTGGCCGTCAGCAGCGCCTCGATTTGCTCGCGAAAAGCGTCGGCGGCGGCGGCCAGGGAGACGCGCCCCAGCGGGGCCAGGCGTACCCCCAGCGGCCCGACCGAGCCAGCCAGCCACACCTCACGAAAAGCGCTGCCAATGACGCGCCGGGCAATGTTGACGGCCGCCTGGTTAACTTCCTTCACCTGGGCCTGCAAGCCGTAGTCGGCCAGCTTAAAGCGGTTCGCGCCAAAGCTGTTGGTTTCAATCACGTCGGCCCCGGCCTCAATGTAACCGCGATGAATGTCCGCCACCACGGCGGGACGGGTGAGGTTGATGCCGTCGAAGCTGGTGTCCATCGGCACACCCCGGCTGTGCAGCAGGGTCCCCATCGCGCCATCAAGCAAAAACGGCCGCTCGCGCAGCCGGGAAACAAACGTTTTTCTGTCCATCAACTAACTCTGTGGGGGTGCGTGAAACGTGAAGCGTGAAACGTCATCTTCTCACGTTTCACGCTTCACGTTTCTCTGATTGTTAATTTTCACCGTTATAAAACAGCTCTTGAATGAGAACGGCCGCTTTTTGGTTATCCAAAATTAGCACCGCCGCACCCGCTTCGGTGCGGTAACTGGATACGTAATCGTAGTCCAGCACCTCGTTGTAGATGTTTTCGGAGTCAATGCTGTTGGCAGCCGTGGCCAGGCGAATCATCTGCTCCAGGGTGAGGTCGGTCCGCACGCCGTTTTCCACCTGGCGATACAGCGTGCCCGCCTGGGCAACAAGGCCGGTGAAGCCCAGCGCCGCTGCCTTCTGCCGCACGGCCAGGACCACCTGCTGCTGCCGGGAGGCCCGGCCAAAATCATTGTCCTGATGGCGCGTGCGGGCATATTTCAGAGCCATCGCCCCATCAAAATGCTGCTGCCCAGCGGGGATGATAAGCGGATCAAAGCCATAATCCATGTCCGGGAAGGTCGGATCGTTAATCGCGGTTGGCACATAAACATCAATGCCGCCCAGGGCATTGATGCCGTTGATGACGGCGCTAAAATCGACCAGGATGTAGTGATTGATCGGCACACCGAGGTTATACTCCACGGTCTGCATGGCGAGGGCGGCACCGCCCACCGGGTTGTTGCCCGCCGAGCCATAGACAAAGGCAGTGTTGATGCGATCCCGGCCATGACCGGGAATGAGCACGTACAAATCGCGGGGGATAGACAGAATGGACGCCGATTCGGTCACCGGGTCCAGCGAGATGAGCATCATGGTATCGGTACGCGAGATAAAGGCTTCACCGGGACGGCGATCGATGCCCATGAGCAAAATGTTGACCCGGTCGGTGCCTTCCCACGGTTCGCTGGTGGGAATGAGGGTGGGGGTGGCTTGCCCGGGCATCAGCGTGGGCACATCCGAGGGGCCGATCTGCTCCAGCGACAAATCAACGCCCGCTACGGCGGCTACCGATTGCTCCAGCGGGTTCAACGGCCGATTTAACATCACTTGAAATGTGAAATAAGCAAAGACAACAACCGCAATGCCGGAGAAGACGAAGGCGATAGAGAGCAAATAGGTGAGCCAGCCAGGTAAAACAGGTTGTGAAGATCGCAAAATAAACTCCTAATCAATACGAATAATTGCTATTAATTCGACAAACAGGGTGCATTATACACGGAAACGGCCGCAGCGCGGGATACAAAGGTGATGATTTCCCTACGCTTTACCATTTCCTCACTACCCACTGCTAGTGGATGTTAATAAAACAGAAAATGTTGATAAAAACCATTGACTTACGGCCGTTTTGCGGTAGATTTGCCCCAAACCTGATGGCAACAACCGGGAATTGTAATGAACGACTTAACGCCTAAAATTGTAGACAAATTCGGCCGTCCGATCCGTGACTTGCGCATTTCGGTCATCGACAAGTGCAACTTCCGCTGCCCCTACTGCATGCCTGCGGAAATTTTCGGGGCCGACTACAACTTCCTCACCAACGACCAACTGCTGAGCGACGACGAGATTGTACGCCTGGCCACCCTCTTTGCCCAACTGGGCGTCACCAAGTTCCGCCTGACGGGCGGCGAGCCGCTGATCCGGCCCGAGCTGCCTGCGCTGGTAGCTCGACTGGTGCAGGTGCCCGGCGTGGAAGACGTGGCTCTGACCACCAACGGCTACTACCTGGCCAAACACGCCCAGGCGCTGAAAGAAGCTGGCCTGCACCGGCTGACCATCAGTTTGGATTCGCTGGATAATGAGGTGTTTCAGGTGTTAAACGGCCGTCGCGCCACCGTTGAACGTGTGTTGGAAGGATTAGCCGCCGCAGAAGAAGCCGGGTTTAAAAAGATCAAAATCAACTGCGTCGTCAAAAAAGGGGTCAACGACCACACCCTGGTAGACCTGGCCCACCATTTCAAGGGCACCGGGCACATCGTGCGCTACATCGAGTACATGGACGTGGGTAACCTGAACGGCTGGAAGCTGGATGACGTGGTCACCGCCGACGAAATCCTAGAAAAAATCGACGCCGCAATGCCCATTCAGCCCGTGCCCCCCAACTATCCGGGCGAAGTGGCCAACCGCTACCGCTACCTGGACGGGGAAGGCGAGATTGGCATCATTGCCTCGGTCACCAAGCCGTTCTGCGGCGACTGCACCCGCGCTCGCCTCTCCAGCGCCGGGGAATATTACACCTGCCTCTTCGCCCACAACGGCACCGATTTGCGCGCCCCGCTGCGGGCCAACGCCAGCGACGAAGAGATGCTGGAACTCATCGGCGGCGTCTGGCAGCGCCGCACCGATCGCTACTCCGAGCTGCGCACCTCCTTCACCCGCCTACCGCACAAAGGCGCAGAGATGTACCGCTTGGGTGGTTAGATTTTTGTGCCAAACATGATGCGGTGGCCGTCGAGGGTTTGCAGGGCAAATTCGCGCATGCCCCACGGCTCGCTGCGTGGCTTTTTGAGGATGCGGGCACCGTTGGCCGCCACCTGCGCATAATATGTGTCCACTTCATCCATCCGCACGTAAGCAAAATAGGAGTGGTCGCCCAACTCCCTAGCTGGCGTGGCGTCGGCGCAGTGCCCCGCCATGATTTCGCAGCTGTCTTTCTGGAAAATGCGCCAGCCGTCGTCGCCAATCTCCCGCACGGTGAAGCCCAACACATCGCGATAGTAAACGGCCGTTGCCATTAAATCATTCACCGCAATCACAAACATGGTACTGGTAATCTCGCTCATCGTTCTCCTAATAAAAGCCTTAGCCGCAGATTAGCGCAGATTTCTTTGGCTATAGGAAAAAATCTGGCCAATCTGCGAAATCTGTGGATTATTCTTCTTCCGGGAAGCCCCACTTTTTATCTACCAGGTACAACGGCCGTCCCTTCACCTCGTCATAAATCCGGCCCAAATATTCGCCAATGATGCCCAGGCTGATCAGCTGCACCCCGCCCAAAAACAGCACCGACACCAGGGTGGTCGCCTGGCCCAGCAAAGGATTGTGCGGCCCAAACAAACGCACCAGAATGACGGTGAGAATGGCCAGTCCGCTGATCACAGCGATGAGAAAACCAAGATAGGTGGCCAGCTGCAAAGGCAGATAGGAGAAGCTGGTAATCGCGTCCAGGGCAAACGGCAGCATCTGGCGCACGCTGCCAAACTTGGACTCCCCGGCAAAGCGGCTGGCCCGCTCGTACTCCACGCCGGTTTGTTTGAAGCCCACCCAGGGAATCATGCCGCGCAAAAAGCGGTTGCGCTCCGGCATGCTGTTAATTGCCTGCACCACCCGCCGGTCCATCAAACGAAAGTCGCCCGTGTCCAGCGGAATATCAATCTTGGTGATGCGGCGAATCAGGCGGTAGAACACCTTGGCGGTGAACAATTTGAACCAGGTTTCGCCCACCCGGCTGGCCCGCACGCCGTACACTACCTCATACCCCTCACGCCATTTGGCAATCATCTTGGGGTACACTTCCGGCGGGTCCTGTAAATCGGCATCGGTGAGGATGACAGCATCGCCCTGGGCGTGGTTCAGCCCGGCGGTGACGGCCACCTGGAAGCCAAAATTGCGCGAAAAGCTGATGCCCTTCACGCGCGGATCTTTCCGGTGCAGTTCAGCAATAACCTCGGCCGAACGGTCCCGGCTGCCGTCGTTGACCAGAACCAGTTCCCACGGCTCGTTCAGCTGGTCCATCACCCCGCTGACGCGGCGGTGCAGTTCGGTCAGCACCGCTTCTTCGTTGTACACCGGGGCGACGATGGAGATGGTTGGTTTGGGTAAAATGGGTTCGTTCATAGATTCTTTATGGGTGGCAAGTAGCAGGTTGCAGGTAGCAACTGCATGGGAAAGTCAACTTGCAACCTGCCACCTGCAACTTGCAACAGTTTGATAAATTACTGGGTGAAAATGCGCTCAACGGCCGTAATCTCCGCCGGTATCGTCACAGCCTGGCCCACTGACTTCATGGCCGACTGCACATCCTTCAACCCATTGCCGGTGAGGATAAGCGCCACGCAGGCCTCCGGGCCAATCAGCCCGGTTTGGGCGGCTTTCAAGAAACCGGCGTAGGTCGCGGCGGAGGCCGGTTCGGCAAATACGCCGCTGCCCTGGGCCAGGGCAGGAATGGCGGCCAGGATTTGGGCATCCGTCACCGTGATAAACGCGCCGTTGGTCTGGCGAACGGCCGTCATTGCCTTAATCCTGTCCCGTGGCAATCCCGCGCTGATGCTGTCCGCCACCGTGTTGGCCGCGATGGGCGGCTTGGTCAGCACGTCCTCATCGTTAGCCCAGGCATCGTGCAAATACGCCGAACCCTCCGCCTGCACGCCAATAATCTTGGGCATTTGCGGCAGATAGCCCGCTGCCACCAAATCGCGCACCCCTTTGTAAACCCCGCTGATGATGCAGCCATCCCCCACCGACACAAACAGGTGGGTGATGGGTGGCGCGTCGGCCGCTCTTTGCTGATTAAGTTGCGCCATCAGCTCAAAAGTAACGGTTTTCTTGCCTTCGGCCATGTACGGATTGTAGCCCGTGTTGCGGCAGTACCAGCCAAACTTTTCCGTCGCGGCCAGGCAAAGATCGAAGGCATCGTCGTAGGTGCCTTCCACCAGCAGCACCGTCGCGCCATACACCAGCAGCTGGGCAATTTTGGCCGCCGGGGCCGATTTAGGCACAAAGATGACCGTCTTCTGGCCGACGCTGGCGGCTAATCCGGCCAGGGCGGCGGCGGCATTACCCGTGCTGGCCGTCGTCACAATCTCAGCGCCCAGCTCCTGCGCCTTCATGATGGCTATGGCGCTGGCCCGGTCTTTAAGGGAGGCGGTGGGATTACGGCCGTCATCCTTCAACCACAGTTCGGCCACACCGGCAGCCTGGGCCAGGCGCGGCGCTTCTTGCAGCGGCGTGCCGCCCACCACCAGCGGCGGCGCGGGCACCTCTTCCGCTACCGGCAAAAACGGCCGATAGGCAAACATCCCGCCGCTGGCCGCAGGCAAACAATCGCCCATCTCGGCGCGGATGGCGTCATAATCGTATTCAACGTCCAGAATGCCCTCGCTGCCGTGGTCGGGGCAGACGTAGAGCACCTCGTCGGGTTGGTAAACCTTGCCGCAAATCACGCAGCGCAGTCCGGTAACGTGTTTCATTATAGTTTCCTTCATCATGAGCTGATTATGCGTATGATTTTTTATCAAAGATTTCGCAGATTGAGCAGATGAAAAATCTGATAAATCTGCGAAATCTTTGATTAATACCAACTCAAATTTCCAACGTCGCTAATAGCCCCACATGGTCCGACGGGTAAAGCGTGTTGTCGTCCGGGGCGGGCACATCGCAAAAGATTTGGGCCTGGGGCACCTGGCGAATGCCGGAGGAGACGAAGATGTAGTCCAGGCAACCTGCCCACTCGCCGGGCGGCACCAGCGCCGTGGGAAACGTGGCCACCGGCTCAAACTGGTGCCGCAGCTGGTACGCCGAGCGAAAGCGCTGCTTCATGATCTGAATGGCTGGCCCGTCGGGCGTCTCGTTGAAGTCACCGGCCACCACCTGGGCGGGAATGGGGCGGCTGTCGGCCAGCCAGCCGGTGAGCATCATGGCCTGCTCTTGCCGCGCCTGCTTGTCCTCGGCGATGTGGTGGAAGTGGGTGGCGACAAAGTCGAGCGGCTGGCGGTTGCTCAGCTCCACGTTAACCCGCAACGCCACCCGCCCGCCATAGCCCAGGTTGAGGCTGTCGGAGTACAAAATGGGCAGGTTGGTCAGCACACCAATGCCTTCCAGGTAGCCATAGATGGGATGCTGCTTACGAACCTGGATGAGACGATACGGCCGTTTCCCCTCCGGCAGCCGCGCATTAATCTGGTTGCGAATCCAGCGCCCCTGGGTAATGGGAAAGCTGATCTCTTGCAGGCTGATCAAATTGGGCGTCATGTCCAGCAGTTGAGCGATGAGCAAATGGCGGCGCTCTCGCCAGCGGTCGGCCCGGTTGCGTAAATTAATCGTAGCGACGGTTATTTGTGGCATTTCTTAACCGTGAAGCGTGAAACGGGAAACGTGAAGAGCCAATCCTCACGTTTCACGTTTCAATCTTCACGCCTCACTCCAGGTCAATTTCTGTCGTGCCGCTGGGAACGGCCGTTTGCATTGATTGGTGCGCATCACGCAGCGTCAGGGTAAAGGGCACGTCGGTGGTCAGCACCAGTTTGGCCGCGTCGGCCACCAGCGAGAGCGTGCCGTCTGGCCCCAGCGGGTAATTTTGCACGCCGTAGGGCTGCTCAGACACCAGCCGCCGGTCCCAAAAGACGCGGCGCTGCGGCCAATCCACACCAATGCCGATGACATCCTCCAGCAGCATGGCAATCGGACTCAGCCCGGCCATGCCCACCGGATTTTCGGCGGCGGGGCTGCCCGGTGCGGCCGTTTCCGGCGCGTAATTTTCCCAAAAAGCCCCCGTTTGGTCGTACACCTCGGCCACGTGCGTGAGATGATTCACCGCGATTTCGTGGGCCAGGCCGTGCTGCCCCACCTGGCGCAGCCCGCGCAGCACCACAAAGTTGGTGCACGGCCAGACCGCGCCACGCCAGTAATGCCCCGTCTCAAAATTGTACCCCTCGCTGTCGGCCGATTGGCTGGGGACGCGGTGCGGCAGCTTAAACGCCCAATTTTCGCGCAGCGCCTGCACAAACAGCTCCAGCCGCTTCTCGGGAATCAGGCTGCCATCCAGCAGCCCCCAATAGGCAGCAACGGATTTGACCGGGCTGAAACGGCCGTCTGGGTCCACATCCTGGTAAAACTGGGCTGCCTCATTCCACAGCTGCTTGTTGATAAGGCCAACCAGGGCCGTATGTTCGCGCTCCAGCTCGTCGGCCAGGGATTCTTGCTTGAGCAGCACGGCCATTTGGGCCAGCACCAGGCTGTTCAGCGCCGCCTGCATCGAGGCGTCCACCCAGGTCCAATGACGGTGGTGGGTGCTGCTGTTGGGCACACGCGGCTGGTTGCTGAGGCCGCTGCTGTGGCCGGTGGCCCAGTAAAGCCCGTTGGGCCAGGTGCGGTTGGCGCGGCACCAGCGGTGATAGGCCACCAGCGGCGGGAACACTTTGGCTAAACGGCCGTCATCCCCCGTAAAGCGGTAATGACGCCACTCGCCCCAGGCGAGGATGTTCGGCCCGGTGCCGTTGGGATCGAAGGGGCAAAAGAAATCCTGGCCCGTGGCCACATCAATCTGGCGGCAGATGAAGCCGTCGTCGTGCTGTTTGGCGTAGAGGTTGTCCAGGTTGCCCAGGAAGTTAAAGGCGCGACGGCCGTACAGCCCAAACTGGCTGGTGAAGGCGCTGTCCCACATAAAAAGGTAGGCATCCGTCACTGCGTCCAGGTAGTTGGCCACAAACCCGGAGGCAGGCTGCGGCTGGTGCAGGTTTTGCCAGGCCAGCTCCCAGGTGCGCCAGTAAAGCGACACCCATTTTGGCTGTTCGGGCAAAATGGGCTGAGGCAGCACCGCCTTAGCCGCAGCAAAGGTTGGCCACGCTTGCGGCGTATACGCCTGCTGGCGGAACGGATTTTGGGCAACGAGGGGGTCAGACGGCCGTTCATACTTCGGGTGCGGCTGGGACATGGGGGATACTCCTCTGGTCAGGCAGACAGGTTAGCGGTTTACCAGCAATTCGGCCGTACCGCCCAGCTGGAGGCTGTTTTCGCTAAAGTTCACCACCCGAAAGGTAAACCGGATGGCCACATTGTCCTTCAACGTGCCCATCCAGGTGATCGAGTCGCCCAGAGCAAACAGCGGATGCCCCGTCAGGCCGGTCAATCGGGCCGAATTAACCTCACCCTGCGTGGAAACACCGTCGTAAACCAGCGTGGTGCCAGGAATGGTCCAGCCAACCGGCACGTTGTGGGCCATCACAATGTTGTTGTAGCGAATGGCGTTGGGCCATTCGGGCATGGTGTTGATCGCCGTGGGCACGGGGTTGAGCACCGACACTTCAACCGGGCCAGCTACCGGCAGCGGACCCAGGAAATCGGGAGCCAGGCGCAGGTTGTATTCGGCATAAACCCCGGGAGCCACCACCCCCGACCAGATAAATGAATCACCCACCCGTTTTTGTGCCGGTTCACCGTTGATGGTCACGTCATGCAGGTCGCCGGTTTTGCCCACGTACACCAGCTGCGAACCGGGCACCGTGCCCCCTGGCTCCAGGCTAAAGGTGTACGCCGGGATGACGAAGGTCATCGCATCCCCTTCCGGGGTCGGCGTAGCTTCCGGCGTGTCTGATCCTGTGCCGGGCACGGTGCAGGCCAGCGTTGTGAGCAGCAACATGAGCAAAAAACCAGCGAGACTTTTAAGCGAGTGCCTCATTTTGTCCTCTTCACTTACTTTTGGGGAAAGTGATAAGTGAAAAGTGCTTACCTCTCACTTATCACTTTTTACTTATCACTTCTTACTAATTTCCCTTTTCAATGAGAATCGTCTCAATCCGATCGCCATCTGGGGCGTTGGGGTCTTGCGGATCGCGTGGCGTGATGTTTTCTACTACGTCCATGCCCTCGATCACCCGGCCAAAAATGGCGTGTAACCCGTCCAAATGGGTGGCAGCGCCGGTAGTGATGAAAAATTGGCTGCCACCGGTATCTGGCCCGGCATTGGCCATCGACACCACACCCGGCCCATCGTGCGACAGTTCCGCATCAAACTCATCGTCGATGGTGTAGCCAGGGCCACCCAAACCCAGCCCGGTCGGGTCGCCGGTTTGAGCCATGAAGCCGGGGATCACACGATGGAACGTCACGCCATCGTACCAGCCTTCTTCGGCCAAAAAGACGAAGTTATTTACCGTTTCCGGGGCCGATTGGGGCAGCAGTTCAATCACAATTTCATCACCCGATTCCATCACAATGGTCGCCGTGTAGCTGGCTTCCACGTCAATCGTCAGCGGCGGCGCGGCATCGTACTGGATTTCAGCCAGCGCTTTCTGCGCTTCAATGACCACCAGGCGCTGCTCCACGTAGCTGGCCCAGATCTCATAATTGAATGGCACGTCGGGCACCAGGAAACCATCCACAATGACGCTGGGCGTACCGCCCAAGCCGAGGTTGAGCGATTCTACTTCCATGTTGGTAACGTATTCGGCGTAGGTATTGTTGGTCAGGTCTTCACCTAACGCCGCACCATCCAGGCCCAATTCATCGGCCAGGGCCACAAAAAAGTCGTGAGCGGCATCGGCTTCCAGACCAGACCATTCCTGCTGCCGGGCAAAGAGGGCATCATGATACTCCCAAAAGCCACCTTGTGCGCCGGCGGCTTCGGCCGCTTCGGCGGCTTTTTGGGCATTGGCGTGGATGCGATTTAAAGGAAAGTGCCGATAAACCAGCTGTACATCTTCCGGGTAGGCGTCTACCAGACGCTCCAGCACGAGCGATAAGCTCGCGCAGCCCGGTCATTGAAAGTCGCCATACTCAATGATGGCGACAGCTGGCTCTTCAGCCCCTTTGAACCAATCTTGCGGGCGAACCTGGGCGGCTTCTTCGGCCGTGGTGGCGGGCACAAACTCAGTCTGGCCCGCAGCGGGCGGGGCGTCGGAGGTTGGGCCAGAAGCAACGGCCGTTTCCGGTTCGCTTTCATCTGAATCAGCAGGGGCGGGTACGGCCGTATTCACCGGGGCATCAGCCGAGGGAAAGGTGGGCGTTGATGGGCCACACGCCAGGAGCAACAGCAGCAGCGGCAACAGCCAGAAGGCTCTCTTCATAAATTCGTTCTCCTCAAATCACGATGTCTGGAGACGTTGCAATGCAACGTCTCTACTTTGCAGATGAGCATACCTGAAAATTGGCAGCTCATTCTGAGTATCTCCTAAACAGCAACGAACCTTGTCCAGAGTAAGGAACCGGACGCAGGGCCTTGTCATTTTCCGTATGATAGCGCATTTTGTTACAATCTCGTAGCCATGCCAAAACTGCCACTTCTGCTGCCTGGCTGGGCAATCGAGACAAAAAACTGGTCGCTGCCAGGGTATAGCCCGGTGGTGATGACGAAGGAGTGTATTGTGAAACGATTGTTATGGTTTTTACTTTTAGGGCTGCTGCTAACGGCCGTTGCCTGCAGCCCCACAACGGAAGAAGTTCCCACTCAGACACCCTCTGATGATGGCGGTGGCCTCAATCCGGCCCCCAGTACGGAATCGGAAACAGAACCTGGCAGCGACGTGTTCCCCCGCGCCACGCTCACCGCGCCGCCCACCGACAACCTGGTGCAGCCCGAATCAGTTCCTGGCGGCGACGGCTACCCGGTCCCTGCACTGCCGCAGACCGCCCCCCTGCCGGAAGGGTACGAGATTCCCACCGCTCTACCGCCCATCAACCCCTACCCGGAAGCCACTGGTCAGCTTATCTGGATTTTGAAACCAGTGGGGCAGCAGTGTGCCGAGACGCCAACGACACCTGATTTGCCAACGGCCGTTGCCGACATGGTCGCCTTTGGTATCCCCGTGGAAGCGTCGGAAATGGCCGAACTGGCCGTCTGTACCGAGTGCGGCTGCCCCACCAGCGCTCACTTCCGCCTGCAAATCGACGCCGGTTACCTGGGCAATGCGCAGGTGTTGGGGTGGGTGGCCGAAGAATAAATGGGTTCTCCAGGATTTCGTGGGGTTGGGTATGAAACGTGAAGCGTGAAACGTGATGGCCCTCTGGTCCCGTTTCACGTTTCACGATTCACGGGCTGTAAACCCCCTGAATTCCTAAAGAGCCACTTAATTACTCAATTACCTTCCCCGCCCAGCCAGGCATCGTACACTGCCCGTGCCAGACGACCAATCACCAGCACGCCGGGTGCATCCGGGTTCCACAGCTCGGGTTCGCGATTGCCTTCGTTGATGACGGTGATGGCAAACCCCCGCTTCGCTTCACGCTTACCGCGCCAGACAACGGCCGTTTGCCCCCGCATCCCTTTCAACGACCCCGTCTTCCCGGCCAGGTTGAGCTTGCTTTCTTCCGGCACCTCGCTGCCATACGGCTCAAAGGGCAGGTAGCGGCCAATGCGGTCGGCCCCGACCTTGTTCATCATGCGCAGCATTTCCTGGCAGGCGTCGGGGGTGAGGTGTTTGTTGTGGAAAACGGCCGTCATCATCTGTGTCAGCGCCGCCGGGGTGGCTGTGCCCAACTCGTTTTGGTCTTTGTTCAGAATGGTAAAGTCAATTTTGCGCCGCAGCACCACATCGGGATAGCCATGTTCGGCCAGCCACGCCTGCACTTTTTCCATGCCCACCTGGTCGATCAGCACGTTGGTGGCCAGGTTGTCGCTGATACTCATCATCAAAAAGGCCCAGTCGCGGATGGGCATGGTGAGGCCGGGTGAGAGGAATTGCAGCAAGCCGCTGCCGCCAATCTGGTCGCCCCGGCGCAGCATGATGGTGTCGTCAAGGCTGTACTGCCCGTCCTGCACCTGCTGCATCAACGTCAGCAGCACCGGCAGCTTGATGATGCTGGCGGTGGGAAACACCTCCTCGGCACGACAGCCCACCGTTTCGCCGGTCTGGAAGTTGTGGGCCGAGAGGCCAATACGGCCGTCGAACCCCGCACAAATCTGGCCAAGTTGTTCCGCTAAAGACATCGTTCTCCTCCCAACAAAAAAGCACAGGAAACGGCCGTTGCCAGCCATTCCCTGTGCTGAAATAAGCCACAGAGAGCACCGAGAAAAAAGAGAAAATCACATCTCAGAAACCTCTGTGCCCTCTGTGGCCAAAAATCAAGCTTTTAAGAAGTTGCGCAGGACGGTGTGCAGGATGCCACCGTTGCGATAGTAATCCACCTCCACCGGCGTGTCGATGCGGCAAATGGTGTCGAAGGTGATGATACGGCCGTCTGCCTTCACCGCCTGCACTGTCACCATTTGCAGCGGCTTGAGCTCATCAGTCAGGTTCACTGTGGAAAAATACTCCGTGCCGTCCAGCCCCAGCGTTTCTGGCGTGTCGCCCGCCTGGAATTGCAGCGGCAGCACACCCATGCCCACCAGGTTGCTGCGATGAATGCGCTCGTAGCTCTCGGCAATGACCATCTTCACGCCCAGCAGCAAGGTACCCTTGGCCGCCCAGTCACGCGAGCTGCCCATGCCGTAATCCTTTCCGGCCAGCACCACCAGCGGCGTGCCGTCCGCCTTGTACTTCAGCGAGGCATCGTACATCGTCGTCACATCACCCGTGGGCAGGTATTTGGACCAGCCGCCTTCGGTGCCAGGAGCCATCTGGTTGCGCAGCCGCACGTTGGCAAACGTACCGCGGGTCATCACCCGGTCGTTGCCGCGCCGCGAGCCGTACGAGTTGAAATACTGCGGGGCCACGTCCCGCTCCAGCAGGTATTCGGCCGCCGGGCTGGTACGGGAAATCGAACCCGCCGGAGAAATGTGATCCGTGGTTACCGAATCACCCACTTTCACCAGCACCCGCGCCTTTTCGATGTTTTCGATCGGCCTCACTTCGGGCGTCAGCTCGGTAAAGAAAGGCGGTTCCTGGATGTAGGTGGATTCTTCGTTCCACTGGTACAGCTCACCGCCGTGTACCGGAATTTTGTTCCACTCCTCGTTGCCGTCATAGACGTTGCCGTACTGCTCGTGGAACATATCGGCCGACATCGTTTTGAGCACCGTGTCGCTGATTTCCTGGCGGCTGGGCCAGATATCTTTCAGGTAAACCGGCTCGCCCGCATCGTTGCTGCCGATGGGATCGTTCACCAGGTCGATGTCGGTGGTGCCCGCCAGGGCATAAGCCACCACCAGCGGCGGCGAGGCCAGGTAGTTGGTTTTGGTGAGAGGATGCACGCGCCCTTCGAAGTTGCGGTTGCCGCTGAGCACGGAAGAAACAACCAGATCGCCTGCCTGGATGGCATTGCTCACCGGTTCGGGCAGCGGGCCAGAATTGCCGATGCAGGTGGTGCAGCCAAAACCCACGATGTGGAACCCAAGCTGCTCCAGGTACGGCAGCAGTCCCGACTTCTTGAGGTAATCTTCCACCACCCGCGAGCCGGGGGCCAGGCTGGTTTTGACGTATGGATGCACCTTCAAGCCCGCTTCAACCGCCTTTTTGGCCACCAAGCCCGCGCCGAGCATGACGCTGGGGTTCGAAGTGTTGGTGCAGCTGGTGATGGCGGCAATGACCACCGCGCCGTGGCCAATTTCCACGTCGTGGCCGTTGGACACGGTTGCCGTGCGCGTCAATTCCTCTTCCTTCAAGCCCAAACCCTGCGGCCCAACGGGGGCCAGCAGGGATTCACGGTACTTGCTTTTCATATCGGCGAGGAGGATGCGGTCCTGCGGCCGTTTCGGTCCGGCCAGGCTGGGCAGCACGGTACTCAAATCGAGCTCCACCACGTCGGTAAATTCGGGGTCGGGCATGCCATCGGTGCGGAAGAGGCCCTGCGCTTTGCAATATTTCTCGACCAGATCAACCAGCGCCTCAGGACGGCCGGTGCTGCGCATGTAGTTGAGCGTCTCATCATCAACCGGGAAGTAGCCCACGGTTGCGCCATATTCCGGGCACATATTGGCAATGGTGGCCCGGTCGGCCAGGGTCATGCTGCTGAGGCCAGGGCCAAAAAATTCGACAAATTTGCCCACCACACCCTTCTTACGCAGCAGCTCAGTGACCACCAGCACCAGGTCGGTGGCGGTGGTGCCTTCCTGCATCGCCCCGGTGAGACGCACACCAACCACTTCGGGGGTGAGCATGTAAATCGGCTGGCCAAGCATGACCGCTTCGGCCTCAATCCCACCCACGCCCCAGGCCACCACACCCAGGCCGTTGATCATCGTCGTGTGGGAGTCGGTACCGACCAGGCTGTCGGGGAAGGCAACAATTCCGTCCCCTTCCGGCTTGGTCATCACCACCTGGCCCAGGTACTCCAAATTAACCTGGTGCACGATGCCCGTGGCCGGTGGCACGACGCTGAAATTTTCAAACGCCTTCTGGCCCCACTTGAGGAACTCATACCGCTCGCGGTTGCGCACAAATTCACGTTCGGCGTTGAAAAAGAGGGCGGCGGCCGAGCCAAACTGGTCTACCTGCACCGAATGGTCGATGACCAGGTCCACAGGCACGATGGGGTTGATCTTCTTGGGATCGCCGCCCAGCCGGGCCATGGCAGAGCGCATCGCCGCCAGATCGACCACGGCGGGCACGCCGGTGAAGTCCTGCAAGATGACGCGCCCGGGTTTAAAGGGCAGCTCGTCCTTTTGTGGATTTTTGGCATTCCATTTGGCCAGGTTTTCGACGTCCTCAGGGTTGACTTCATAGCCATCGCAGGTACGCAGCAGGGCTTCTAGCAGCACTTTGATGGAGAAGGGCAGCCGGCCGATATTGCCAAATTGGGTGAGTTTATCTAGCTGATAGTAGGTGACGTCGGTGCCGGGCAGTTGGGCGCGGGCACCGAAGTGATCAAATAATTTATTCATGGGTATACCTCGTGGTTTACTCGGGTTGGTAACGTGGAGGTATTATAGCGGAAATGGTGGTGGGGGAAACGGCCGTTTGACCAGCCACGGAAACCAGCGAAGTTTTTGCCGAACGGCCGTCTTGCAGATATGGTTATGCTGTTTACTTCCCACAAAAGGAGTCAATCATGGTTAGCACCGTCGTTTTGCTCAACGTCGTGCCGGGGAAAATCAACGAAGTCGGCGGCCGTTTGGCCGAGCTGAAGGGGATTAGCGAGGTGTTTTCGGTAGGCGGCCGTTTTGACCTGGTGGCCATCATTCGCGTGCCAGACAACGAAACGATGGCCGAGCTGGTGACAGAAAAGATGCTCACCGTGCCCGGCATCACCAACTCCGAGACGCTCATCGCCTTCCGCGTCTTCTCCCAGCACGACCTGGAAAGCATGTTTTCCATCGGCATTGACGAATAGCATCATCTCATTTATCAATCACAGGATTTATGCCTTTACGGATTTATAAGCCGCGAATTTTCACGAATTTCAACCCGATTTTGCGCTAATTCGTGAAATTCGTGGCTAAAAAACCTCGTCTGCGAAACTCCTGTATCAATCATCCAACACATTTTTCAAACTATGAATTACAACATGCAAGACAAAGTGTGCCTGGTAACCGGGGCCAATGCCGGGCTGGGCAAAGCAACGGCGCTGGCGCTGGCCAAAATGGGGGCCACCGTGGTCATGGTGGCGCGCAGCCAGGCGCGGGGTGAAGCGGCTCTGGCCGGGGTACGCCAGGCCAGCGGCAGCGATAAGGTGCAGCTCCTGCTGGCGGATCTCTCCAGTATGGAATCGGTACGCCAGCTGGCGGCCACCGTTCAGGCCAGCTACGGCCGTCTGAACGTTCTGGTTAACAATGCCGGGGCCATGTTTAATGACCGCCAGGTATCGGTTGATGGCTACGAAATGACGTTTGCCCTCAACCATCTGAGCTACTTTTTGCTCACCAACTTGCTGCTGGATTTGCTCAAGTCGTCGGCCCCGGCACGCATCGTCAACGTCGCTTCGGGAGCCCATGCGGGAAGTAAAATCAATTTTGACGACCTCATGCTGGCGCAAAAATACCGCAGCTTTGAAGCCTACGGCCAGTCCAAACTGGCCAACATTTTGTTTACCTATGAACTGGCGCGGCGGCTGGAAGGCAGCGGCGTGACAACCAATGCGCTGCATCCGGGCGGTGTGGCCACCGAGTTTGCCGCCGGGGAAGGGTTGATGGGCACAATTTTTAAGCTGTTACGGCCGTTCCTCCTCACCCCCGAACAAGGTGCCCAAACCCAAATTTACCTGGCCAGCGCACCGGAAGTGGCCGGTGTCAGCGGCCAATACTTTGCCAAGAAAAAACCGGTGAACTCCTCTAAAATCTCGTACGATACGGCCGTTGCCCAACACCTCTGGCAAGTCAGCGCAGAACTCACCGGGTTAGACTGAAATTTTTGCCACAGACTTGTGCTGAGCGCAGCCGAAGTAGGGCATAGAGGAATAAGAGAAATCATCCACAGATGACACAGATTGCACAGATAAGACCAATCGGTGCAATCTGTGGATTTTTATTTTCAGGGCGTTTTGTGGGCTCTACTCCACCGGCGGCGGGACGCGGTGCATCTCGAAAAAGCTGTTGATGTGCGCATAGCCGGAGCCCGCCATACGGCCGATTGGCTGCAACTTGATGGGGTCGATACGGCCGTTTTCCATCACATCATCCCGCACAAAAATCGACTGCACCTCGCCCAACACCACCGCCCCACCACCCGGCCCTTCGTGCACCACCACAATTTGCTGGAGTTTGCACTCAAAAGCGATCGGCGCTTCGGCCACACGCGGCACGCGGATCGTTTCGCTGGGCACGGCCGTCACACCCGCCCAGGCAAACTCATCCACGCCCGCGTCAAACTCGGTGGCGGTCAGGTTCATTGCTTCCGCCGTCGCCTCGTTGGTGATGTTGATGACAAACTCCGGCACGGCGCGAATGTTGTGCAGCGTGTCCTTCATCCGCCCACGCACGTCGCTCCAGCCAGGGGAAAACAGCAGCGTCATTGGATTGGAGCAAACGGCCGTAAAAAACGAAAATGGGGCTAAATTCGGCCGTCCTTCGGCATCAATCGTACTCACCCAGGCAATAGGCCGGGGCACAATCGAACCAATCATCAGCTTGTAACGGTCACGGTTGGTTAATTCTTCGGGATTAAATCGCATTTTTCACCTTTGGGGTGAAGCGTGACAAATTTTCCATCACGTTTCACGTTTCATTTTTCGTTTGGATCACCCGCATCGGCCAGGCACCCTGTTTGCGGCTCAGGTAGGTGGCGCGGCGGCTGGCAAAATCGGGATCGAGGGTAGATAACGGCCGTAATTCCCCATCCTCCCCCAGCACATCCGGGTCCACTGCCCGTAGCTTCGTGCTCACCCGGAACGTCGGATTTGCGTCGTCCCACACAAACTGCGTTTCTGTGGACACCTGCCCCAGCAACGCTTGCAGCTGCACGTCCTGCGCCGCATGCAGTTTTTGCCACAGCACCTCATCGGTCAGCCAAAAATCATCTTGCACCACCGCGCCCGTTTCCAGGCCACGCCGGATAGCCCGCGCCGTCAGTTCGTACAGCCCCACCTCGCGGAAGTTGGCCCAACTGGCGTCGTCGGCCTGCATGAAGGTATAGCCAAACCAGCGGGCTACATCGAGCGTGTTGAGGGCGATACGGCCGTTCCCCACCACCAAATCCGCCACAGCCCGATCCACATCCACCTGCGTTGCCAATCCCAACCCAATACAATCCCGCAAAAAATAGTCGATCCGGTCGGCACACAGCCGGGGCGACGGCTGCTCCAGCAGCGGAAAGGCCGCCTCGTCCATAAAGTCAGTCCAGTCGTAAGCGTGCCGGGCCAGAATGCCGGGCAAGTCGGTGGCGGCTACGACCGTCTCTTTCATCTCGTCATGGTAGCTCTGCCCGTCATGGTCGTTTAGCACGTAATCAATAACGTGGCTGAACGCGGTGTGGCTGACGTCATGCAGCAGGGCGGCCATTTGCTCGCGCAGCGACCCGCCCAGCTGTCGCACCAGCAGCATCGCCCCCACGGAATGCTCATAGCGGGTGATGGGCTGCGTCAGGCCAATCAGCCCGGTGATACCGTGCTGGAGCACCCCGTGCAGCCGCTGCACAGCCTGGGCGTGCAGCAGGTCCACCAGAACCGGTTCATGAATTTCGAATGTGCCGTAGAAGGGATCATTGATCTGCATAGGTGTCCTTTTGGCGGTGGGGCAAACGGCCGTTCCCACCCGTCATTCTAAACAATTATGAACCAATCACCACTTTCTCCGCTAATTTTGGTATCATACGGCAGGCTGCCTGCAAACCTTGAGGCACAAACCGTCAGAAAATTGGAACGTATGATGAAACAACGGAACCTCATCTTTTGGCTCGTACTGGTAACCCTTCTCATGGCGTGCAGCGGAAACCAACGCCCCACCCCCACCCCCTTTGCCGAAGCCGATGGCACGGCCGCCGCGGAAAGCTCCGCCACGCCGCAAAACATTACCATTACCGACCTGGCCGCCGACCCCGAAGCCTACGCCGACAGCGCGGTGACCCTCACCGGCCACTATCGCCGTCTGCCGCTGCTGGTGTGTGAAACCGACCCCCATCCTTCACCCGCCACCTGGCAGCTGGAGGGGGCCGACGGCAGCCTGATTGCCGTTGGTGGCTTTGACTCGCAGGTGCGTTCCCTGCTGCCCACCAACCTGACGATGACCGTAGCCGGGGTGTGGCAGCAGTTTGAAGGACCGGTTGGCTGCGGCAAAAGCGCCGCGACAATGCAAATCTGGTATCTCAAAGCCAGTGACATTCTTTCCCCCAGCCCGATTGCCCGGGTCACGCTGACGCCAACTGGCTCTGGCACGCAGGTTGCGGATGTGGACACTGGCGAGGCAACGGCCGTCCCCACCCCCAGCGACGGCAGCCAACCACCCACACCTACGCTGGAAATTACCGAAAGTGAACCCACCCAAACGCCCACCAGCGCCAGCACCACCGTTCCTGCCCCGCCCGGCGGTGGCACTCCGGGAGGTAATGCCACCCCTACCATCACGTTAGCGGCGGGTGGCGGAACGGCCGTTAACACAACCACGCCCACAACAATTGCGCCGGGAACGCCAGGTGGCAACCCAGGCGCAACACCCACAACAGGCAGCGGGACCCCAACCGCCACAGGCAGCAGCACAGGTGGCGGTAACCCCACCGCCACACCGCAGGTATTTACCACCGCCACGCGCAATCCCAACGACTTTTCCGTCATTGAACTGGACGACCTGTCCGGCGAAACGCCAGTCATTGAGCTGCTTTCCGAGGAAGAAGCCCATCTCTGGCCCATTTTGTTTGATTACGAGGGAGCAATTACGGTAACGGCCGTTTCCGAAGCCACCATGAATCTGGTCCTGGAAATCATCGATCCGAACAAGGATGTGGTGCAGCAGGCCAACAACACGGGGAACGGTGGCCTGGAAGCCATTACCAATCTTCAGCTCAATGTGGCGGTGGATTACCACATCCGCATCTACAACCTCAACGCCACCGAAGGCGACTACTGCCTCATCTTCAGCGAGGGCGGCGGCTTCCCCGACACCATCAAAGGCCGCCTTGACTATGGCCAGACGATTACCGATGAAGTGGCCGTGCTGGGCATTGATTATTGGTGCTTTTTAGGCAGCGGCGGCGATTCCGTGGATATTTCGGTAACCTCTACCGGCAGTGAGGGCGACTTTGTCCTGGGCCTGTTTGGCCCGCCAGACTTCGGCGCAATTGGTCCTGTTTTCCAGGACGCTGAAGTGGAAAATGTCATGCTCACCGAACGCGGCCTGCACATCATCGGTGTGCTCGACTTTGATGCCGGTGCCGCAGGCTACTCATTAACGCTCACCAAAAATTGAGCCTGAATTCCGTTTGCGTCTAGATTGGGCCACTCTTGAAGAGTGGCCCAATCTTTTTGCCCGGACTACGCTGCGGCCGCAGGCGGCGTACGGCGCGTTTGAAAGCGGTTAAACCAGACCAACAGCGCCATCAACAGCAGGGTGAGCGCAATGCCAACGGCGGCAACGGCCGTCATGCCCCCTTGCTGAAACACAGCCCCCGTCCCCAAACTGCCCACCCCGGTCGCCAATGACACCAGCACCTCAGATGCTCCCTGCGCGCGAGCCCGTTCGCCCGGCAGCAGGGCGTCGGCCATCAAAGATGACCCGGCAATGAAGCAAAAATTCCAGCCCAGCCCCAGCAAAAAGAGGGCTACAATCAGGTTCGGCAGTGAAACCGACAGCGGCGTCTGGATGCCAGAAATGATGAGCAGCACCGCCCCAGCCACGATGAGCGGGATACGGCCGTACCGGTCAATCAGCCAGCCGGTCACGCTCGACAAGCCGTACATGCCCAGCGTGTGCGCCATGATCACCAGCGAAACCGATGCCGTGCTGTGGTTGTTGTGGTCCATGTGCAGCGGCGTAATCACCATGAGCAGCGCCATCACCAGCTGGCCGATGGCCATAGCCGCCACCGCCAGCAGCACCGTGGGCTGGCTGAATATCTCGGAAAACGGCCGTGCCGCCGACTGATCCACCTGTCCCGCATTTTCCACCGCCAGCACCTGGCTGATCTGCCGCGGGTCCGGCCGCAAAAAGAGAAAAATCGTCACCAACCCCAGGCCATACAACCCCACCGAGGCCAGGTACGGCCCCGTATCGCCCAGAAAGCCCCACAGCTCCGCCAGTCGTGCCGATGGCCCCACCAGCGCCGGACCACCCACCGCGCCAATCGTCCCGGCAAATACAATCAGCCCAATCACCTTGGCGCGACGTTCAGGTGCCTGCACCTCAGCCGCGATGTAGCGCGCCTGTTCGCTGCCGCCGCGCCCCATGCCCATCAGCGCCGCCCCGGCACACAGCCCAAAAAACGAGTCGTTCATCACCGCCCAAACCGTCAGCAGCGCCCCGGCCAGGGCCAGGGCGAACCCCACGGTCAGCCCCAGGCGGCGGCCCACTTTGTCAAACAGCCAGCCGATGGGGTACGCGGCGGCGGCACGGCCCAGCAGGGTCAACGTGTTGGGCACCCCGGCGGCATTGTCGCTGCCGCCCAACCGGGCCGCCAGGATGGGTGTCAGGGTAAATCCGGCAATCATCGCCGCCGAAAACAGGCTTTGCGAGAAAAACAGAGCGGCGGTGAGGCGCTGGCGAGTGCTGTGGGAAATGGTGGATGCGGTCATGAGGTTCCTCTTTGCGTCGTATTTTTGCCAAAAAGAGGCAAATGTTACAGGCAACCATCCAATTTTACGAAAATCGGGTCTTCAGGATTTCGTGGGGTCTGGCGTGAAACGTGAAGTGTGAAACGTGATGGCCCTCTGGTCACGTTTCACGTTTCACGCATCACGGGCTGTAAACCCCCTGAATCCCCAAAGTGCCCGAAAATCTAATCAACCTCATAGAGAAGTGTGGTACGCTTGGCCGCCATGAGCGAACTCCCCCCCATCCTGTCTATCGCCATTGTGGCCAACGATCCGCTGGCGCGAGCGGGGCTGGCCGCACTGCTGGCCGCCGAACCCGCCTGCGAGGTGGTGGCCCAGCTCAGCCTGGCCGACTGGCTGGCCGATCTGCAAGCCGACGAGTGGACCGACCTGGGGCTGGATGGCGTGGTGTGGGACGTTGGCTGGGCCGCGCCAGTCACTCTGCCTGAGGCGGAACCATTCCCTTTGCCCGTTGTGGCGCTGCTGGCGGAGGAAACGGCCGTTCCCCACCTCTGGTCTCTGGGCATCCAGGCTATGCTGCGCCGCGACGCTCCGGCGGCGGCAATGGTGGCCGCCCTGCAAGCCACGCAGCACGGCGTGGCGGTGTTGGACCCGGAATTTGTAACGGCCGTTCTCCCCCCTACCCCCCTCGCTTCAGAAACCCTGCCCGAACTGGTTGAGCTGACCCCGCGTGAACAAGAAGTGCTCATCCTGCTGGCCAAAGGATTGACCAACAAAGCCATTGCCCACCAGCTAGAAATCAGCGACCACACGGTGAAGTTCCACGTCAACGCCATCCTGGGCAAGCTCAACGCCCAAAGCCGCACCGAAGCCGTAGTTCAGGCCACACGCCTGGGGCTTTTGTTGTTGTAAGCAATAAACACCCCCACCCTGGCCCTCCCCCTGGCAAGGGGAGGGCCAGGGTGGGGGTATAACCTACCCATTCTTCCAGGTAGCCCACTCCCGAAATGGCTGATTTTCACCGGGACGATTTCCCCTAAACTAACGACCATCGTAAACCGTAGGCGCGGATTCTTTCCGCGAAAAAAGCGCGGTCAGGCAGCCGCGCGATTAAGGAGACATGATGAGCAACGTATTGACTGAACTTTCGGCGGCATTGGCAACGGCCGTTTCCCAATCCGATTCCAGCATTGTGCGCGTAGAGGGGCGGCGACGCCTCGGCGCGACCGGCATCGTCTGGGGCGACGGCCTCATCCTCACCGCCAACCACGTGGTCAGCCGCGACGACGGCCTGAAAATTGGCCTGCCCAACGGCGAGCAGGCCAGCGCCAGCCTCGTCGGGCGCGATCCCTCCACCGACCTGGCCCTGCTCAAAACCGACGCCAGCGGCCTGACGCCGCTTAGCGAAAGCAACAAGCAGGAACTGGGCGTGGGCAATCTGGTGCTGGCCCTGGGGCGACCCGGCCGCACCGTGCAGGCCACCCTGGGCATCGTTTCCGCCCTGGGCGACGGCTGGCGCACCCAGCTGGGCGGGCAAATCGACCGCTACCTGCAAACCGACGTGGTGATGTACCCCGGCTTCTCCGGCGGCCCGCTGGTGGATGCCGCCGGGCAGCTCATTGGGCTGAACACCTCGGCCCTGGGGCGCGGCGTCAGCCTGACCATTCCCACCCCAACCCTGGCCCGCGTGGCCGACGCGCTGCAAGCGCATGGCCGGGTGCAGCGCGGCTACTTGGGCGTCAGCACCCAGCGCGTCCACCTGCCCGACAACCTGAAGGCAGAGCTGAACCAGAAGCGCGGCCTGCTGATCGTTTCGGTGGAAAGTGACAGCCCGGCGGCCCAGGCGGGCCTGACGCTGGGCGACACGCTGGTCAATTTTGCCGGCAGCCCGGTGCAGTCGCATGACGATTTGCTGGCGCTGCTGGCGGGGGACGTGGTGGGAACGGCCGTCTCCGCCCAATTTGTCCGCGGTGGCCAGGTGCACACTACCGACATCACCGTGGTGGCTCGCTCTTAATTTTCGGCCGCGAATTAACGCGAATTAGCGCGAATGTGAATCCAATTCGTGAAAATTCGCGCTAATTCGCGGCTAACTACTTCCATGAACCTTCTCAACAACATCAACCAAACAATGAATGCGCTCATCCAGACGGTGCAGCAGAGCGTGGTGCGGGTGGGCAACGGCCGTTCCGGTTTTGGCGCAGGCACCATCTGGCACAGCGACGGGCTGATTTTAACCAACGCCCACGTGGTGCAGCGGCGGCGTGACCCGGAGGTGACGTTGGCCGACGGCCGTTCCTTCCCCGCCCAACTGCTGGCCACCGACGAAACGCTCGACCTGGCCGCGCTCTACATCGCCGCCAACAACCTGCCGACGATTGCGTTGGGCCATTCCAGCCAGCTGAAAACGGGGGAGTGGGTGGTCGCCGTGGGGCATCCCTGGGGGGTGATCAATGCGGCTAACTGGGGCACGGTCATCGCCGTCGGTTTGCCATTAGAACAAAATGGGTATCGCGGGGAGCTGGTGCAGCTGGGGATTCAGCTGCGTCCGGGGCATTCGGGCGGGCCGTTGGTGGCTGGCAACGGCCGTCTCGTGGGCATCAACACCATGATCGCTGGCCCTAAAGTCGGCCTGGCCATCCCGGTAGACATCGCCAAAAAGTTCTTGCAAGAAAAGATGGGGAGTGGGGGAACGGCCGTATAAAAATCCAGGCTCTTTGGGATTTCAGGGGGTTTACAGCCCGTGATGCGTGAAACGTGAAACGTGACCAGAGGGTCGTCACGTTTCACGTTTCACGCCAAACCCCACGAAATCCTGAAGACCCAAAATCCACAGATGACACCGATTTCACAGATAAAACCCTCAAATCTGTGAAATCTGTGTAATTTGTGGTTAATTCCCTTAGAACCAGCGGCCGCCAGCGAAACGCTGCTCTTGCCAGGGGTCGGCCTCGTTGTGGTAACCCGCATTCTCCCAAAAGCCCAGCTGGTCGTTGGCGCGGAACTCCAGGGCGCGCAGCCACTTGCCGCCCTTCCACAGGTAGGCCGACTTTGGCTCGCTGCGGTCGGCAAACGCGCCAATGACGCCGCGCAGGGGCCAGCCGTGCTCCACCGTCAGCGGCTTGCCGTCAAAGTGGGTCGCCAGCAAGAAGTTGTCTTGCAGCACCAGCTCGATGGGCGTGTTGGTGGTGTAGCCCACCTCGCAGTGCTGGATCACATATTTCGCTTCCGGCTTCGGCTTAATAAAACCCTCATCAACCAACGTTTTCAGCGAAACGCCTTCCCAATCGGTATCAAACTTGGACCAGCGGGTGACGCAGTGAATATCCATGGTTATTTTGGTGCGCGGCAGCTTGTTAAACGCTTCCCAATCCCAAACAACCTCTTCCTCCACTGCACCAAACACGCGCAAATTCCATTTGGCCAGATCGGTGTTGGGCGTGGGGCCATAATGCAGCACGGGGAACTTTTGCGTCAGCGACTGCCCCGGTGGCAGCCGGTTCATGCTTTTAATCTGCTCTTCCTCTTCACGGCGTCCAAAAACTCGGTTAAACATGGGGGGGTCTCCTTACTTTTGAGTCTGATAAGTTCCAGTATAGCAAATAGAGACATTGTACAAGCGGGTTCTTACCAACACCTTACGCGCGCGTAAGCATTTTGTTAGATTTAGGCGGCGGATTCCTGGCTCACCAGACAAGCCGGTAAAATATGCCTGATTGTATCTGCACCGCTGGAAGTTCATGGTACAATCGCAAAACCGAGTCAACAAACGAAAAACATTTGGCTGCTACCATTTTTATTCATCCGAATGTTTTTTCACGCCGCCTGGCTACCCGGCCAGGCGAAAATTGGAAAAGAAAAATCATATGAACCTTTGGCACGAGTTCCATGGGCCAAACGCTGGCTATATCCTGGAACTGTACGAAAAATACCAACGCGACCCCCAGTCGGTTGATGCGGCCACGCGTGAGCAGTTTGAAACGTGGCAGCCACCGGCTGAAAGTGGGCGGAATGGGCATCCTTCGACAGGCTCAGGGGACGCTGCGACAAGCGCGGGGCGTGCTCTGGCTTCGACAGGCTCAGCCTCCGCGTACCAGCCCGAAAAAATCATGGGGGTGGTCAACCTGGCGCAAAGCATCCGCAAGTTTGGCCACATGGCCAGCCAGATTGATCCGCTGGGGCTGTTTAACCCACCCGGCGACCCCGATCTGGATTTAGACACCCACGGTATCACCGAGGCTGATCTGGCAGCGCTGCCCGCCAGCCTGATTGGCGGGCCACCCGCCGCCAACGCCAGCAACGCCAAAGAAGCCATCGCCAACTTGCGGCAAATCTACTCCGCCAGCATCGGCTTCGATTACGCCCACGTGCGCGTGCCGGAAGAGCGGCAGTGGCTGCAAGAAATGGTGGAAACACGCCGCTTCCGCCCGCCGCAAACGCCCATCGACAATCACGCCTTGCTTAACCGCCTCACCGAGGTAGAGACGTTTGAGCTGTTCCTGCACCGCATCTTCCCCGGCAAGACCCGCTTTTCAATTGAGGGGCTGGACATGATGCTGCCGATGCTGGACGAAATCATCGGCGGGGCAGCTGAGGCGAAGGTGTTTAATGTTTCCATTGGCATGGCCCACCGGGGGCGGCTGAATGTGTTGGCGCATGTGCTGCAACGGCCGTATGCCGAAATCCTCACCCAGTTCAAAGACCCCGCCCAGCAGGACCGCTACGAAGGGCGCAACTATCGCGGCTGGACCGGCGACGTGAAGTACCACGCCGGAGCCAACCGCACCGTTGATTTTGAAGGCGACAATATCGTTGACCTGGTCATCAAAATGGCCCCCAACCCCAGCCACCTGGAGCACGTCAATCCGGTGGTGGCGGGCATGGCCCGCGCCGCAGGTACCCTGGTAAACCAGCCCGGCAAGCCCGAATTTAACCACTCCATCACCCTGCCCATCCTCATCCACGGCGATGCGGCATTTTCGGGGCAGGGCATCGTGGCGGAGACGCTGAACATGCACCGGCTGCGCGGCTACCGCGTGGGCGGCACCATTCACATCATCGCCAACAACCAGGTTGGTTTTACCACCAATTACTGGAACAGCCGCAGCACGCGCTACGCCAGCGACCTGGCCAAAGGGTTCAAAATCCCCATCGTGCACGTGAATGCCGACGACCCGGAAGCGTGTATCGAAGTGGCCCGGCTGGCCATCGCCTACCGGCAGAAGTTCCAGGAAGATTTTCTGATCGACCTGGTGGGCTACCGGCGCTACGGCCACAACGAAGGGGACGAGCCGCGCTTTACCCAGCCGCGCATGTACCGGGCGGTGGATGCGCTGCCCACGGTGCGGCAAAAGTGGGCCAACACCCTGGTCCAGCGCGGCACCATCGACGCCGCCGAGCCGGACAAGCTGGTGGAGGCCAGGATGGGCGTGCTGCAAGAAACGTACGAATCGCTCCAAATTGAGGAGATTGCCGATTCGCTGGAGCCGCAGGCGGAGCTGCCGCCCAAAGGGGCGGCCAAAACGGTGGATACGGCCGTTCCCGCCCCCACCCTGCGCCAACTCAACCAATCTTTGCTGGAAACCCCGGCCGACTTCCACGTCAACAGCAAGCTGGCCCGCGCCATGCAAAAGCGGCGCGAGGCGCTGGACGAGGCCGCCGGGCGCAGCGTCGATTGGGCCACGGCCGAAGATCTGGCCCTGGCCTCGATTTTGGCCGACGGCACGGCCATCCGCCTGACGGGTGAAGATGTGGAGCGGGGCACGTTTAGTCATCGGCATGCCCTGCTGAGAGATGGGGAAAACGGCCGTGTCTACATCCCGCTCCAGCAAATTCCCCAGGCCAAAGCCGCCTTCGAAATCCGCAACAGCCCGCTGTCGGAAAACGCGGCGATTGGCTTTGAGTACGGCTACAACATCGAAGCGCCGGAGCGGCTGGTGATTTGGGAAGCGCAGTACGGCGACTTCATCAACACGGCCCAGGCGATCATTGACGAATACGTCGTAAGTGGTTACGCGAAGTGGGAGCAGACGCCATCGCTGGTGCTGCTGCTGCCACACGGCTACGAAGGGCAAGGCCCGGACCACTCGTCTGGCCGACTGGAGCGCTTTTTGCAGCTGGCGGCCAAAACCAACATGCGCATCGCCTACCCGACCACCGCCGCGCAATATTTTCACCTGCTGCGGCGACAGGCGCTACTGCTGGAAACCGATCCGCTGCCGCTGATTGTGCTGACGCCGAAGAGCCTGCTGCGCCATCCGCTGTCTGCCTCCACCCCAGCCGAGCTGAGCGAGGGCGGCTGGCAGCCGGTGATTGACGATCCCAAAACGACCGACAACAACATTGCCGGGGTGCGCCGCCTGGTGCTGTGCAGCGGCAAGGTGTATGTTGATCTGGCAGCGGTGCAGGACAATCAAGAACAGTTCAACGTGGCCCTGGCCCGGGTGGAGCAGCTGTACAGCTTCCCCGAGGCGGAAATTGAAGCGGTGCTGAGCCGTTATCCAAATTTAGCAGAGGTGGTCTGGCTGCAAGAGGAACCGGCCAACATGGGCGCGTGGGAATTTATGCGCTGGCGGCTGGAAGGGGTGATAGACGGCCGTTTCCCCCTCCGCTACATTGGCCGACCCGCCCGCTCCAGCCCCGCCGAAGGCTCCAGCGCCTGGCACCGCCGCAACCAGCAGGCAATTACGGAGTTTGCATTTGCGTTTGAACAAGTGAGAAGTGAGTAGTGAGAAGTGGCAAGTGGCAAGTGGCAAGTGGCAAGTGGCGAGTGGCAAGTGGCAAGTGGCAAGTGGCAAGTGGCAAGTGGCAAGTGGCAAGTGGCAAGTGGCAAGTGGCAAGTCTATTTTGCACCTGCAACCTGCAACTTGCAACCTCTAACCTACCACTGTCAATAACGAGGAACCAATGAGTATCGAAATTAAAGTACCACAAATGGGCGAATCGGTTGTGGAAGCGACCGTGGGTGAATGGCTGAAAAAAGAGGGCGACCCCGTGAATTTGGGCGATGTGCTGGTGGAGCTGGAAACCGACAAGGTCGACGTGGAAGTCGGCGCGGAATCGTCCGGCGTGCTGGGCAAAATTTTGGTCGCTTCCGGTGCGGATGTGCAGGTGGGCGATGTGCTGGGCGTCATTGAACCGAACGGCAGCGCCGCCCCGGCCGAGGCAAAATCAGACGCCGCTTCGCCGGAAAAGCAGGAAACGGCCGTTAAAGAAACGGCCGTCAAACAACCCACCGAAAAAATCACCCCCGTGGCCCAGCGCATGGCCAGCGAAGAGGGTGTGGACGTGACCAGAGTGAAAGGCAGCGGCCCCGGCGGTAAGGTGACCAAAAACGATGTGGCCAGGCTGTTGGAATCGGCCCAAACGGTGTCTAGCGCAGGCAAACCAGCCGACACCCCGCCGCGCCAACCAGCGCCCGCGCCGAGCCGTACGGCCGATCCCCGCGAAGAGCGCGTCAAAATGTCGCGTCGCCGCCGCACCATTGCCGCCCGATTGGTCGAAGCGCAGCAAACGGCCGCAATGCTCACCACCTTCAACGAGATTGACATGAGCGCCGTCATGGAGCTGCGTAAGCGGCGGCAGGAAGCGTTTGTCCAGCGGCATGGCGTGAAGATTGGCTTCACCTCCTTTTTTGTGAAGGCCACCGTGGGGGCGCTGAAGGCGTTTCCCCGGCTGAATGCGGAGATTGACGGCGACGAGATGGTGCTGAAAAGCTACTACGACATCGGCATTGCCGTGGGGGCGGCGGAAGGGCTGGTGGTGCCCGTGCTGCGCAACGCGGACCGGATGAGCTTTGCCCAAATTGAGCAGCAGACAAAGGATTTTGCTCGAAAATCGCAGGATGGTGAACTATCGCTGGAGGATTTGCGCGGCGGCACGTTTACCATCACCAACGGCGGCGTGTTTGGCTCGATGCTGAGCACGCCGATTTTGAATCCGCCGCAGGTGGGCATTTTGGGGCTGCACAACATCGTGGAGCGCCCGGTGGTGCTGAACGGCGCGGTAGCCATCCGGCCAATCATGTACGTGGCGCTGAGCTACGACCACCGCATTGTCGACGGCCGTGAGGCGGTGCAATTTTTGGTGCGGGTGAAGGAATTGATTGAAGACCCGGAGAGTTTGCTGCTGGAAGGGTAATTTTATGGCCACAGAGGGCACAGAGGGAAAAGAGGTTTTGTTGCTAAATAAAAATAGTCGGATTGGGTTTACGATTGCTTTTGTTGCTTCGGGCATTGCCCACTTTTTGTCGCCGCGCATTTTTGTGTCGCTGATTCCGAGGGGGGTGCCGGGACGGCCGTTTCTCGTCTACCTCTCTGGCCTGGTGGAGCTGCTTTTGGCGGTGGGCTTGTGGCAAGAGCGCTGGCGCAAGCTGGCCGCGCAGGGCACGCTGGGCCTCATGCTGCTCTTTTTGCCGCTGCACGTGGTGGATGTTTTTCGCGAGAAGCCAATTGCGGGGGGGAGAAGGTGGACGGCCGTTTTGCGCCTGATCGCGCAGTTTGGGTTGATTGGATTGGCGCAGAAGATGACCACTGAAGAACATCCTGTCACCCATCACTAATTCGCTTAAAAATAAAATGGGACACAGATTTTCACAGATGAACACAGATAACAGAATTATCTGTGAAAATCTGTGGAATCTGTGTCCTATCTTTTTTGCGCCAGTTAGCGAGATAGAGCAACTAATACATTTCCAGAAATAACATGATTAAGACTACAGCGGCAAGCACAACGAGGAACAGTAGCAACGCATTGATTCTGTTAAGTGGATTTGCCCACCAAGACGGCCGTTTCGGTTTTTCGATGATAGGTTTTCTTAGTGAAGTAGCATCTATTCGAGGCTGCTTTTTGGGGAGTACGTCAGGCACAACCGGACTTGGGTGGTCACGCTGGCTTGAACGATGGTAATCGTCTCGCTTTCCTTTGCATACTCGACAATACTTCGGCGGAGGCCAGCCTTTTTCTTTAAAATGGCGCTGTTTGCTGTAAGACCAGGCAATCAACCGGCCACAGTCCAGACACTGCAAGGTTTCATCATTTCGATACGTCACAAAACCACCTCCCCAATATCCTGTGTTTCTTTACTCCTCAACTGGCATTTGGTGGATGATGTGCATGGTTTGCACGCTGACGGTGCAGACGCGACTGAGCAGGTCGATGTGTTGTGGTAAGGTGACTGTCACCTGGGCGTGATATTGCTGAATGAGTTGTCGATTGTTGAGATTGGAGCATTGTTACGGAAAGCAGAGTGGGCCATTCTTGAAAAATGGCCCACTCTAACGGTTAGACAGGCCAGAGGAGTTGGACGAGTACGGCCGTTACCCCCGCCACCAGCAGCGTCAGCGGCAGCCCCACCCGAACAAAGTCGGAAAACTGGTAGTCGGCCGGGCCGTAGATGAGCAGGTTGCCGTGATGGCCAATCGGCGTAAGGAACGAGGCGACGGCGGCCATGGCCACCGTCACCACAAACGGCTCCGGCGGCTGGCCCAGCGCCTGCGCCAGCGAAATGGCCACCGGGCCGATGAGCGCCGTTGTGCCCGCATCAGACATGAGCTGGGTGATGAGCGCCGAGGCGACAAAAAGCAGCAGCAGCGCCCAGCCCGGATGCCAGCCGCCGACCAACTGCTGCAAACCGCTGGCCAGCAGCGCCGACGTGCCCGTTTTTTCCATGGCCAGCCCCAGCGGAATCGCCCCGGCAATAAAAACAAAAATGCGCGTGTCGATGGCCCGATACGCCCGTGGCACCGTCAGGCAGCCGCACAAAACCATGGCCACCGCCCCGGCCAGCAGAGCAATCTCCACCGCCAAGACGTTAAACGCCGTCAGAAGCACGCTGAGCAGCATGATCAGAGCCGCCAGGGATGCCTTGTGGCGCAGCAGCGATTCGCTGCGGAAGGGCACCAGCAGCAAAAAGGAGCGGTTGTCGGCGGCGCGGCGAAACGCTTCGTTGTCGCCCAGCAGCACCAGCACATCCCCGGCGCGCAGGCGCACCCGGGCCAGCTGCGCCCGCAGCCACGACTTCCGCCGCCACAGCCCCACCACAATCATGCCGTAATGCTCCAAAAAATTGACCTTGCTCAGGGTGCGCCCCACCAGGTCTGACCCCGGCGCAATGACGGCTTGCACCAGCCGCTGGGACTCTTCTTCGTCATCTGCGCCAATCGAAATGGCACCGTCGGCAAATTTGCTCACCGGCAGCAGGCTAAGTCCGGGGGCCTGCTCGATGCTGGCAAAGCCTTCGGGCGTGGTGCGCACCAGCAGCACGTCGTTGGCCTTGATGCGCTTGTGGGCATACGGCCGACTGCGCGGCTGGCCACGGCGCAGCCATCCCACCACCTGGAAGGGCAGCGCCTCGTCGGCTTCCACCGCCTCCATGAGCTGCCCCACCAGCGCCGATTCCTCGGCGACGGCAATTTCGGTGTAGTACCCTTCCAGGCGAAAGCTGTCCTGGCCGTCGTCGCCATTTTGGCGGGCGGGCAGCAAAAAACGGCCGATCAGCAGCACGTACAGCACCCCCACCAGGGAGAGTGCCAGCCCAATCGGGGCAATGGAGAAGATGCTCAACCCCTCGCTGCCCGCCTGGCGCAGCAGGCTGTCGGCAATGAGGAAGGCGGGTGCGCCGATGATGGTGATGGTGGTGCCCAGCGACGCGGCAAAGGACATGGGCATAAGCAGCTTGGAAGCAGGAATGTCGTTGTCGCGGCTGAGCTTGAGGGTGACGGGCAGCATAACGGCCGTAATCGTCAAATGGTGGGTAAAGGCAGAGAGGGCGGCAACGGCCGTCATGATCACGGCGATCATCCGGCTGTAATTTTGCCCGGCCAGGCGGCCAATCAGGCTGCCCAGCTTGTCGGACAGGCCGGTGTGGAACCAGCCCGCGCTCAGCACAAAAACGGCCGCTACCACGATGGCCGGTTCGCTGCTAAACCCGGACAGCGCTTCCTCTGGCGTCAGCAGCCCAAACGCCGCCAGGGTAACGATGATGAGAACGGCCGTCAGATCAATGCGAATCCGTTCAGTGAGCAGCAAAAAAAACACGGCTGCCAGCAGCAGCAGCAGCATGATTTGTTGGAAGGTCAGTGAAGCCAGCATTGCTATAGTCGCCTTTTAATCTATGAAGAATTTTTTCCAACGAAAACATACCTGGCTGGCTTTTCGCTAGGAAAAAGCCAGCCAGGCATTCAGGAGGGAGGGGAATATGGGTGGTTGTAGCCAATAACTTTAGCAGTCAGTTATTCATTTAAGGTGGATGTGACGGGTTGGCGGGAGCGTAAAACGACCACATCGTCGCCAAATCGCTCAATTTCGTGGATAGGCACCACACCGGTTTCGGGGAACAATACCCCTTGCCGCGTCTCAATACCGCTTACCGTTTTATCAATGGCCCAGACACGTACCCCATGCACCTTGCCTACCGTGCCTTCATCGGTTTGAACGGCCGTACTTGCCGACAGCACCTTAACCTCGGGCGAAACACCGTCACGCACAATCTCAGTCACCATCGGCACCACCGGCAGCGTCGCATACGTGGTATCCAGGTTCACCGCCGCGCCATTGCCGGGCAACGGCCGTTCCGTTTTGGTTTCGCGGTATTCGTGCAGCTGAGCCACCTCGTCACAAGAAATGGTGAGGTAAATGCCATCGTCGCCAAGGGACGATACCACCGTCAGGGGAACCACGCGCGACCGTTTGAGCAGCAGCCCGTTTTCTACGATCAGGTCCACCAGTTGCAAGTTATTGGGATTAATCGCCACTTTGCTTAAAGTGCCAAAGGTATCATCCGTACAATGAACCCTGGCCCCAAAATGAAAGGTTAACTCGTCCATTTTTACCTCCGCTGCCCCCTTTTCAGGGATAACTGCGCTGCTCATAAGTGACTGCCTGTGTCGCCGCCCAGCATGAGGCAAACAATAGCAAAAAAGTGAGGCGAGTTGGTTTATATCTGGATATAAAGAGGGGATACAGTTTGCCTGTGCCCAACACTCATCCCAGGTGTTTGATGAGCTGGAGGCAGGGGTTATCTTCGCCCCAGAGCAGCGGGAACTCTTGCAACGGCCGAAATCCCACAGCCAGGTAGAATTGACGGGTACGGCCGTAACCCTCATCCGGGTCCTGCGCACTCAGCGTTTTGACCTGCAAAAATTCCACGTTTTGCTCGCGCAAATACGCTTCGCTGGCGGCCAGCAGCGCCCGCCCGACGCCATGCCGGTGCCAGTCCGGCAAAACAGCCATCACGTGAATTTCGGCAGCGTAGGGCGTGTGTTGTTTGAGGGTGAGGAAGCCCACGGGTTGGTTGGTGTGGAAAGCGAGGAAGGTGGGGAGAACGGCCGTGTCGGCCACGTACTGCCGGGTGGCGTCTTCAATGCCAAACCAATCCGGCAGCGCCCGCAAAATGGGCTCGCACAGGTGGGCCTGGTCCAGCAGTGGCCCTTGAATTTCTATCATATCTTTTTTTGAAACCTGACAGGTTTACAAACCACCCTTAACAGAAAGTAGCTCTGCAAACAGCATATCTTTTTAAACCTGACAGGTTTTCAGAGTTGCCTTACCGGAAAGTAGCTCTGCAAACAGCATATCTTTGTAACAAAGTAGCATCGTAATAAACCTGTCAGGTTTAGCAGCGCAACCTGACAGGTTTGCAAACCACCCTTAACGGAAAGTAGCTCTGCAAACGGCGTATCTTTTTAAACCTGACAGGTTTTCAGAGTTGCCTTACCGGAAAGCAGCTCTGCAAACGGCGTATCTTTGTAACAAAGTAGCATCGTAAACCTGTCAGGTTTAGCAGCGCAACCTGACAGGTTTACAGAGTTGCCTTAACGGAAAGTAGCTTTGGTAACCAGCAAATCTTTAGGGCAAAGTAGCGTCGTAAACCTGTCAGGTTTGGGAGATCGCCTCTCTCACGGTTTGGGCAAAGGTGCGGGCACGACGAACGGCCGTTCCCACATGCCCTTCCGCCCGCATCAACTCCTTCACCTGCGCCGCGTCTAGAAACGTGCCAATTCGCGCATCAGCCAGCAGCAACTCAACCAGGGGATTGGAACGGCCGTCGCGCAGCACCGCCCACGCCTGCAAACTCGCCTCACGAATCCACTCATGCCCATCCTGGCGACTGGCCCCGGCGGCCACCAGAGCCATCAACACCCGCTCCGTGGCCGCAAACGGACCGTAGATCGCCATGTTGCGGCCAATCGCTTCCTCATCAATCACCATCTCGGCCACCAGGCGCGTGGCCCGGCGCAGCAGTTCATCGGTCGCCAAAAAGCCTTCGGCCTGGAACAGCCGCCGGTTAGCCGAATCATCCAGGCTGCGCTCCAGGATCGCCTGGCTGGCGTTGTCCCAGGCCACCGCAGGCAGCCCGGCCACGTAGCGCGCCAGCGAGCAGATGTTCTCCGTGTTGATCGGATTGCGCTTAAATGGCATCGCCGAAGAGCCAACCTGCTTCTGACCAAACGGCTCGGCCCACTCGCCAAACGGCGGCGACTGCAAGATGCGAAAGTCCAGGGCAAATTTGTGCAGCGAGGCGGCAATCCCGGCCAGCACCTGCTGCACTCGCAAATCCTGCTGACGGGTGTACGTTTGTGTAGCGATGGGGAAATACGGCAGCTCCAGCACCGCCATCGCGGCTGCTTCCATTTGCAAGGCGTCCATCCCGGTGCCCGCCAGCATCTCGTCGTAACCTGCCTGGGTGCCGACCGCCCCCTTCAGCCCTTTGCCCCGGAGATTGGTGATGAGAGATTGGAGATTTTTGTAATCTTCCAATAAGTCTTGGGCATAAACAGCGAAGCGATAGCCGAGGGTGGTGGGTTCGGCGGGCTGGATGTGGGTATGGGCCATGGTGGGCAGAACGGCCGTATCCTCAATCCTTTCCGCCAGATTTGCCAGCAACTGTTTCAGCTGATTTTGCAGCAAAACGGCCGCTTGCCGCAGCCGCAGCACATCCACATTGTCCGTGATGTCCGCGCTGGTCGCCCCCCAATGAATGATGCCGCCGCCCACCGGGCACTGCTCGGCAAAGGTGCGAATTTCGGCCATCACGTCGTGGCGTGTCTCTTTTTCAATTTCCAGGGCGCGTTCAATATCGATTTGCCCGGCGTGGGCCTGCAAATCAGCCAGCTGCGCGGCCGTAACCAGCCCGGCCTGGTGCTGCGCCGTGGCCAGCGCCACCCACACCTGCCGCATCAGCCGCCGCTTGTTCTGCTCCGACCAGATCTGGCGCATTGCCTCGCTGCCATAGCGCCAGGTGAACGGAGAAATGAAGGTGTCGTGTGTAAAGTTCATAGTGTTGCAATAACCCCCACCCTGGCCCTCCCCCTGGCAGGGGGAGGGAATTCGGCTCCCTCTCCCTCCGGGAGAGGGCTGGGGTGAGGGAAAACTACCGCCGCACCTGGTAGTTGGGCGCTTCTTTGGTAACCAAAATGCCGTGCGGATGGCTTTCCAGCAGCCCGGCGTTGGTGATGCGAATAAAGCGGGCCTTCTCGTGCAGTTCTTGGAGGTTGGCCGCACCCACGTAGCCCATGCCGGAACGCAAACCGCCCATCAGCTGGTAAGTCACATCGGCCAGACTGCCTCGATAGGGCACCTGCCCCTCAACGCCTTCCGGCACCAGCTTGTCGCGGTCGGCGCGCACGTTGCGGCCAGCGGTCACGCCGCTGCCATAGCGATCCGCGCCGTGGCCCTGCATGGCCCCCAGGCTGCCCATGCCGCGATACACCTTGTAGCGGCGGCCTTCGTACAAAATGATGTCACCGGGGCTTTCCTCCAAACCAGCCAGCATCGAACCAAGCATCACCGCATCGGCCCCGGCAGCCATCGCCTTGACGATGTCGCCGCTGTACTTGATGCCGCCATCGGCAATGCAGGCCACGTCGTGTTTGTGGCACTCGGCAGCGCTTTCGAGAACGGCCGTTAACTGCGGCATCCCTGCGCCAGACACCACCCGCGTGGTACAAATTGAGCCTGCGCCAATGCCAACCTTTACCCCGTCCGCGCCCGCTTGCACCAGGTCGCGCACCCCTTCGGCGGTGGCCGCATTTCCGGCAATGATGGGCAATTTGGGGTAGCGATTTTTGGCTTCGCGCAAGGTTTGCAGCACCAGGGCGGAGTGGCCGTGGGCTGTGTCGATGACCGCCACATCCACCCCTGCCTGCACCAGCAGTGCCAGCCGGGCCAGACCGGATTCACCCACCCCAATCGCGGCGGCACAGAGGAGACGGCCGTTTTCGTCCGACGCCTGCATGGGGTAGTTCACCTTCTTCTGAATGTCCTTAACCGTGATCAGCCCCTTCAAATAACCAGCTTCATCCACCAGCGGCAGCTTTTCAATGCGGTGCCGATGCAAAATCTCCTTGGCTTCCTCCAGCGTGGTGCCTACTTTGGCCGTCACCAGGCCGTCGCTGGTCATAAATTCGGAGACCAGCTGCGGCCCAGGTTCCACAAACCGCGTATCGCGGTTGGTCAAAATACCCACCAGCTTGCCATCCCGGTCGGTGATGGGCACCCCAGAGATGTGGTAACGGCTCATCAGCACCTCGGCATCAGCCAGGGTGTTGTCGGCGCGCAGCGTCACCGGGTCCACAATCATGCCCGCTTCAGAGCGCTTCACCTTGTCCACCTCTTCCGCCTGCTCCTCCGGCGACAAGTTGCGGTGAATCACACCAATGCCGCCCAACCGGGCCAGGCCAATCGCCAGCCGCGCTTCCGTCACCGTGTCCATCGCCGCCGACAGCAGCGGGATGTTCAGATACAAATTACCGGCCAGGCGGGTCTTTAAATCCACGTTGGCCGGTAAAACTTCAGAGTATCCGGGGGTCAGCAGCACATCATCAAACGTGAGCGCCAGGGCACCTACTTTTTCAGCAATTTCCATCGTGTTTTCTGCTCCTCATTTTTTGCACTATGTTTGCATTTTTTGCTTGTCATTCCCGCCCCACGCCTTCGCGGGGGCAGGCTGCGGGAATCCACTCTGGTGAGCAAGATGGATACCCGCCTTCGCGGGTATGAAACTTTCTCTGGTTAGATTGAAAACTGCAAAGATAGTGTTTTTGTAGAGGCAGGTCGGTTATGAATTAAAAATAAATTTGGGCAATAAGTTTGTCATGCTGAGGTCCTCCGAAGCAGCCCGCCCGCTTGATACTCAAGAATACTTTGGTTCAGCTTAAGCGCTTGCTCTGTGTGCCTGGCGGGATTCTTCGCTTCGCTCAGAATGACAAAATCACATGCCCCTGATTATTTTCTTAAACTACCAAATCCTATCTCTACAAGCCATAAAACAAAACCGAGCTTGCTAAAGTGGCCATTAAAAGAATGGCTTTTTAACAAACTCGGCTGCAAACGTACAGATTTGTTTTGAAACGCGTCGCCGTGGGTGGGAGCGGTAATTGGTAAACCGTAAACGGTAATCGGTGGTCGGCCCGGTTACGGTTTACCGATCACCGACCACCGGCTTTAATTGCGGCGTGGCTTGGGCTTGGCAGGCCGCCGCCGCTTGTTGCTAATCGCTTCGGGCAGCCGATCCATCTTTTTCAGCACCAGCCAGACGCCCACAAGGGCAATGACAAAGGCGGCCAGCATCGAGTAGGTGAGGAATGAATCACCCAGGCTCGGCTGGTCGGGCCGGAAAAATTCAATCCAGGTGCGGTTGCCACCCCACCAGACCAGGAAAAGGCCAAAAAGCGTGCCCGGTTCCCATTTGTCGCGGAAGCGGGCATTCAGCCAGGTCAGCAGCAAAAAGCCGACAAACAAGGCAATTGATTCGTACAAAAAGGTGGGATGGAAGCGCGTTTCTGCTGGATAAACCGACAGATCGCTGTATTGAGCAATGCGGAACTGCGGCTCGATGAGCAAACCCCAGTTGGTGCCGGTTGGTGGGCCATACAGCTCCTGGTTGATGAAGTTGCCCCAACGGCCGATTGCCTGAGCCAGCAGCAAAGCCGGACCGGCCACATCGGCGTAGTGCCAGAACTTAAGCCGCCGCCAGGAGATATAAAACCAGCCAACCAGCGCCGCTCCGGCAAAACCGCCCAAAATGTTCACGCCACCCGCCCGGAAGTTGATCACGTCCCAAAAGGAAGCGTACTGAGCACCATCAATCACGTCCAGGATGACGTAGGTGAGGCGGGCAAAGATGTACCCGGCAAAAACAACCAGAATCAGCCCATTATAAAATTCGTCAATCGCCTTGACGCCCAGCTCCCGCTTTTGCAGCTCGCGGGCGGCCCACCAGGCACCCAGGGCAATGCCAATGACGATGATGATGCCATACCAGAAAATTGGCAGCGTTTCGCCCAGGCTGGGGAACCAGTTCTGTAAAAAGCCGGGGATCGGTATCTCAAAGGCGACCCGATCTATGTTGATTGCATCAAACATCTTAATTTCCTCTCTCTTATGAATGTTCGGTTCGTTGCTTTTTGTTTTTGGCCACAGAGGGCACAGAGAATTATGAGGTTAAACACTTTCCTCTTATCTCTCTGTGTCCTCTGAGGCAAATTTAGTCGATGTAACCCAGCGCACGCAGGCGGCGGGTCATATTTTCGTCGATGTCTATCTGGCTGCCAGCGGCGGCCTGGGTTTTCTGTTGGGCTACGGCCGTTCCCACCCGCACCAGCTCTTTTTGCATTGCTTCCACCAGGGACGGCCGTTCTGCCAGCAAGTTCACTGATTCTAACGGATCATCCGCCAAATTAAAAAGCTCATCCACCTTTTCGTCAACCTGGATCAGCTTGTGGGTGCCCAATTCGGCCGTTTCCGCGCCCGTTTGCTGCACCACCGAACGCCGTACCGCCAGGCAGCGGCGGCTTTCCAGCAGCTCCGGCTGGCGCTTTTCAATCGCCTTCACAAAGGTCAGCGGCGGGTAAACTTCGCTGTAGGCCACCCCTTGCTCCGGATCACGTCCGGCGACCGTGTTGGCCAGCGTCAGACCGTGCACCTGCACCGGGTCCAGTTTGGCCGACTGCGGCAAACGTCCCGCCGCGTCTAACATGGTGTGGAAAACGCGCCGGGTGCTGACCGGCGTTTCCACGCGCATGGGTTGGGCAAACCGGGCCGGCCACTGCATCAGCAGCGGCACGTGCAGCAGCTCCTGGTAAGCCACAAAGGCATGCCCCACAAAACCATGATCGCCCAGCCCATCACCATGATCGGCCACGATGATGGTGAGTGTGTTTGCCGCGTTGGCCCGCTGCTTGAGCAGGTTGAACAGCTGGCCCAGGTAGGCGTCCTGGTACGCCACTTCGGCATCGTACAAATCGTTGAGCACCTGGGCTTCTAGCGCATCCAGCGGCTCGGCCAGCGGGGCAGCCCAGCGGTACGCCTCGCGGTTCCAGCGGCGCATGATGGTGCGTGCCTCGCGGCTGCCCAGCAGGTACGGCGCTATTTTGTCAATGAATTTGGTAGGCGGCGTAAAGGGAAAGTGAGTTTCCATCAGGTTGAGGAAGAGGAACAACGGCCGTTCCCCACCGTCCTCCTCCCGCGTTTGTAGAAAATGGGTCAAATCCCGCACCGAGCGCTCGTTTTGCCCCTTAAAATTGGCCACCCGCGACCAGATCGGGGTGAACCAGGCATTCAGCGAGAGGCGGAATGCCAGGTCCGATTGGCCAAAAAAGTTCTGGATGGGGTACGAAATACGGCGCAAAAATTGAGTGTATCTTTCGATCAGGCGGCGCAGCGGCCGGGGCAGCGTGGACGAATCACTGGGCATACTGGGGATCGCCCCGCCGTAGTTGTAAAACGTCTGGAAGCCGCGCTTAAAGCCGTTGTTGAGAATGCCCACCAACGGATTGTTGCAAAAGGCCACCGTCTGGTAGCCAGAATCACGCAGCAGTTCAGCTAAATGCGGCCGTTCCCCAGACAGGCTCTGTGACGACTGGGTCACCTGGTGCGCCGTGGGGTACAACCCGGTAAACATGGAAGCGTGGCTGGGAATCGTCCACTGCGCCGGGGAAATCGCCTGCTCGAAAAGCACGCCCTCGGCGGCAAATTGGTCTAGATTAGGGGTAATTGCTCGGGAGTGACCGTAGCAGCCCAACCGGTCGGCACGCTGCGTGTCCAGGACGATGAAGATAATGTCTGGTTGATTCATAAACTCTATTCTATCCACTCACCACAGCAGAACCAACCAGACTTATGAAAATGTTAGGGGGCGCTAAAACCCAGCCAGGCCAGCATGTTGCTCAGCAGCTGCGCCTGCACATCTTCAGGCAACACCGAAAATGGCATCAGCAAAAAGACGGATTGCTGGTCATTATTGATATCATCGATGGCCGCCAGACCGATAATGTTACCGGCATCGGCGCTGGTTGGCCCTTGCAGCAAGAAGGCGACAGAACCGGGCTCCAAATCTTCCACCAAAAAGTCGGCAAAAACGACCTCGTAGGTGTCATCAAGCGTCAGCACATCACCTGCTTCAAAGCCTTCCAGCAGCACCTCATCCTCTCCGAAAAACTCCACGTCTGACAGCTCAGACAGGCCAATGTCGCCAAAAATGGTCGGCGAGGAACCCATCACCAGAAGCGGCCGTCCTGACTCGATGTAATCGTAAACAATGAAGGTGTCTTCATCCAGAAAACCGTCCGGGTTCAGGTAGTCGCCAGAATCCCAAATGAGCAAATCGGCCGTTTCTAGCGCTTCGGCGGTTAACGGACCATCCTCGGTGGTCACCCAGGTCTCCACGGTGTAATCGGCCAGCAGCGCTTCTAGCTCGGCCTGGCTGGTAAAACCATCGCCAATCGGATCACCATCGTCGTCGATGAACAAAAAGACGGTGACATCTTCGCTGCTGCCGCTGTCTCCTTCGTCATCATCATCGTCTTCGGCTGGTGCCTCGCTCGATTCGCTGACGGTGAGGACAAACTCGCCGCCATCGTCGTAAAAATCCTTCACAACGATGGTGTATTCGTCGCCATCGGGAATATCGGCGGCCACGATGGTTTCCGCATCGCCGGTGAAGCCAGAATCAGCCGAGGCAATCAGGTTGTTGTTGGCGTCGAACAGCCTCAATACGGCATCCATGTCCTCGCCACTTTCCACAACAATGTCGATCACCGCCGGGCCGTCGCTGAACGTCCAGCTGAAGGATTCGCCTTCAGGCAGCGTGCCTTCGACAGTATCACCGAGGCCAATGCTGCCCTGGTCGGTGGCGACAATTTCCTCACCAATCGGCTCATCATCCTCTTCTTCTTCGTCATCCGCGATCGGCTCGTCCGCTTCGTCGGCCTGGTCCTCATCAGCCGCTTCTTCAGCGGCCAGGTCGCCCCCGGTGAGCAGCTCAGCTTCCACCGTTTCGTCGCTGACGTTGGTGGGGCACAGAGCCAGGTTGTCTTGCAGCAGGCAGTCGGCCAGGGCGTAGTCGGCATCCAGGGGGATGAGGTCCAGCAGGCGGTTGATGGTGTTTTCCAACCCTTCCTGGCTGGCAGCGAGCACCACCAGGGAACGGCCGTTTGCCCCCTCATCCAGCAAAATCAGCGCCGTACCAGACATTTGCACGCTGCCCAGCTCAGATTGAATAAGGCGCTGGAAGGGAGCTTCATCTGGCGTTTCATCGGTTTCATCTGCGGCCGTTTCTTCTTCAACGGCCGTTTCCTCCCCAACCTCATCTTCAGCTGCCAAAGCGGCCGTTTCCGCCTCGGTGAGAATGGCCGGGTCAATGCTCAGGCTGATACCCGCGTCGGCCAGCAGTTCGGCCACATCGCTCGCCTGGTTGTACAACCCCAGGTAGATGACATCGCCGCTCTGCGCTTCCAGCGTTGTCAGGCTGAGCGTTTTTTCCGCCTCACGCAGGCTGGCCTGCAAGGTGATAATTTCGTCGAAGGCGTTGGGGCCAAGCTGCGGCCCGCCCGTATAGACCAAATCCACCTCTGGCGCAAAAAAGTAGGGGAAATCAACCACGCTGTAATCCCGCTCAATCGGTGACGCCAGGAAGTCGGCAATTTGGGCAATAAACTGGGCGTTGTCCTCCACCGTGTAATAAGGCTCCATCAAAAATTGAATGTCGCCGATGGCCAGCACGTTGCCGTTAACGGCCGTTGCCGCCAAAGACAAGCCACCCGGACGATCCGTCGCCGAAGACCAGGTGTTGTCATCCCCGGCCAGCAGCACTGCGGCCCGCGAACCCACCTGCAGCGAATGAGAACCGTACAGCACCACACTGGCCAGATCGGCCGTCAGCGGGCTGGTAGTAAACCCGGCCTCGTTCACAATGATGTTGCGGAAGTTGCCCTCATTTTCGATGGTGTTGTAGAGGTAGTCCCCGTTAAAGATGATATCAAAGCTGTTGGCCAGGCTGTTGAGCGGAATTTTGTCCGATTCCACAAAAACGTTGAAGGTGAACAAATCTTCTTCCACCACAATGCTGTAGCGAGTGGGGTCGCCCAGCAGCAGCAGGTTGCCGCCGCGCCGGACAAAGTCCTCTACCGCCTGCACCTCTGCCCCGGAGAACGACTCCAGCGGGGTGATGACCACAAAGGCGTTGGCGGCACGCAGCGCGGTGGCCAGGTCGCCCCCGGTGTACGAAATGAGATCAACACCACGAGCCGCTAAACGGCCGTCCAGATAGCTAATCTCATCCAGAGTGAACGCATTTTCATGGGATTGATCCAGCAACACCATGCCGCCAAACGTTTCGGGATCATCGACAAAGGCGGCGGCGCGCGGCGTGGGCACACTTTCCACCACAGCCGCCACGTCGTAGGCCGCGGGAATGGTTCTATCGCCGCCACCCAGCCGGTAATGCTGCAAGTAGCGAACGGCCGTTGGCCCAATCAGCAAAAGGACAAAAACGATGAGAAAAATTAAACCTCGGCGCATAATCACATCCTGATGGACGGAATTAGGAAATTCAACAATTGAGTATGTGGCTGGCAATTACCCAGTTACTCAACTACTTCATTACCCAATTACCTTTATTGGTTGGCTGGCAGTTCCATGTAACGGTAATAAAGACCGGGCGGCAAATCTACCGGCGTAGCCCACAACTTTTCCTGGTCGATGGCCGGAACCTGGTAGGTGGCAAAGGCTACCGCGCCGTCTTCGCCAAAGGTCAGCGGATACAGCTCCACCACCTCATAATCGCGCAGTCCCGCCAGTTCGGCCGCTTTGTCAAACGCCTCGCTGGTGGAGATGATGCCGTCAATCAGGCCCAGCTCCAGGGCACGCACACCGTCAAAAATTTCGGCGCGAGACAGCAGATCAAGATCGGCATTCAGCCGATCAGCCCGCCCATTGGCCACTGCCTGCAAAAAGGCAAACTTCAGCGTTTCGGCGCGGCGCACGTAGCCATCGACCGTGCCGCCAAACGATTTGTACGGGCCGGTCGTCAGCACGTCTTCTTCCAAAAAGGGTGTATCGGGCAGGGAGCTGATGACGCCAATGCTGCCAATTGCCGAACCGGGTTTGGCGTAGATGGCATCCGTGGCCGCAGCGATGTAATAAGCACCGCTGGCCGCCAAAAAGTCCACCGTGGCCACCACGGGCATGTCCTGACGCGCCGCCAGCACGTCCATGTACAAATCTTCGCTGTCAGACGCGGTGCCACCGGGGCTGTTGATGACAATCACCACCGCCTGAATGCTAGGATCGTCACGGGCATACAGCAGCTGCTCGCGGAACTCAAAAGCGGTGGCGTTGGAGATTTCGTAGTTGAGGCGAATCACGCCGATTTTGGGCGTAGGCACGACACGGGGGGCCAGGTACAGCCCCAGCGCCAGGGGTAAGACAATTACAACCAAAAACAGGAGAATTAATCGCAGCGGGGAACGGCCGTCACCGTCGTTTTGCACCATACCCAACTCCTTTTGCTGACACGCACAATCGATTTGGCAAGTTTCATTAAAATCTGGGAAACGGCCGTACCAAACCTTTAAGCTTGGGCCATTTTCCGGTGATGCGGCAGTAGGATAACATGGAGAAACAGGCATGGCAACTGGCAAGATGACGGTTACGGCCGTGTTTGATTTTATGCGTTGCCGAATCACTATGTTAAAATGGCAAAAAGTCCACTACCCAATACGGGCTATAGCGAAAATTCATGCATATCACCCACCTCTCCTTGACTAACTTTAGAAATTACGGCCGTCTTGAACTCACCCTCCCCCAGGGACCAACCCTCCTCTACGGCAACAATGCGCAGGGCAAAACCAACCTCCTCGAAGCGATTTACTACCTGGCCACCACCCGCTCGCCCCACGCCGAAAACGACGCCCAGCTGCTAAACTGGAACGCCGCCCAGAGTGAAGAACCCATCGTGGTCGGCCGACTGGTGGCCAGCGTGGTGACCGCCGCGCAAAGCCACCAGGTAGAAATGCGCCTCATCCAAGAGCAAAAATCGGCCGTAGCGCGGCAGCGCAGCTTTAGCTTTCGTCGCGAAGCGCTGCTGGACCGGCGCAAGGTGCGGCTGATGGACCTGTTGGGCGCGGTGCGCGTGGTGCTCTTCCTGCCCGAAGATGTGCAGCTGCTCACTGGTTCCCCCGCCAACCGGCGGCGCTACATGGACATCACCCTTTGCCAGGTTGACCCTGTTTACTGTCGGGCACTCTCCAATTACAATAAAGTGCTTGAACAGCGCAATGCGGTTCTGCGGCAGATAGCCGAAGGCCAGCCAGGCCGGGAGATTTTGCCCATCTACTCCGACAAACTGGTGGAGTTAGGCAGCACCATCTTCCTGAGGCGAGCCAAATTCCTGGCCAATCTCAGCCGGGAAACGCAGCGCATTCATTATGAATCGTTAACTGAAGGGCGTGAATCGATCCGACTGCTGTATTTGCCCCGGCTCAACGCCAAAAAATCCCGGTTAACACCGCCCGGCGAGCAGCAGCCAGAAGCAGTCAGCGAATGGTTAGAAAGTCATCAGGGACAGTCAGAAATTGTTTCAGAACGTTTTGCTAAGCTGTTGCAGGAAACATTAGCAACAGACATTGCACGCGGGGCCACCACGGTTGGCCCACATCGCGATGATTGGTCTTTTCAATTGAACGGCCGTTCCCTGGGCAGTTTTGGTTCACGGGGTCAGCAGCGCACCGCCATCCTGGCTCTGAAAATGGGTGAGATCAACTGGATGACGGCCGTAACTGGCGAACGTCCCATTTTACTATTGGATGAAGTAGTGGCAGAATTAGACGAACTTCGACGAGCTGCCTTACTTAGTTACGTCAGCCAGGCCACACAAACCATTCTGACAGCAACGGACCCAGGCATGTTTACCGACCAGTTCTTGCGCCAAGCCACCCGTATGGCAGTTGAAAACGGCCGTATCAATGTAATGTAATCAATGACAACACGGCATTCCACTACCCACCAGGAATGTCACTTTATAGAGTGAACAGTATCGTGAATCATTCCAGCAAAGACTCTTCCGTTGTGCTCATAATCGACGACATGCGTGAAAACAGGTTGTTGCTCTCCTCCCAACTGCGGCTGGATGGCCATCACATCCTGGAAGCAAGTGGTGGGCAGGATGGCATTGCCATGGCCCGGGAACACGATCCTGACCTCATCCTCCTCGACGTGATGATGCCCGATATCAACGGCTTTGAGGTGTGCAAAATCCTCAAGGAAGATACCAGCACCCACCTCATCCCCATCATCATGATCACCGCCCTGAGCAAGGTGGAATCCCGCATCGAAGGCAAAAAAGCCGGGGCCGACGAATTCCTTTCGCGCCCCCACATTCGCGAAGAGCTGCTGGTGCGTGTGCGCACCCTCATCCAGCTTAAACGCGCCCGCACCAACCTGGAAGAAGAGCGACACCGCCTACAGCTGCTTTACAACATCAGCCGCGCCGTCAGCACCCAGCTGGATTTGGAATCGATGATGTCGGCCATTATTGCCCAGACGCAAGCGGCCGTTGGTGCCACCAAAGGCAACATCATGCTGCTCAACGAGCTAGGCCAGGTGTATCACAAGTTCATCATCCGGGCCGGTTCGCCGCTGGAGATTAGCGACCGCGTCACGCAAGAAGTGATGACACGTGGCCTGGGCGGCTGGCTGATCGCCAACAAACGCAGTGAAATCATCCACGACATTCGCCAGGATACCCGCTGGGTCACCCTGCCCGATGACGAAGGCGAAACCGGCTCAGCCATCGGCGTGCCGCTAATTGGCTCCGACCGCATCGTCGGCATTCTCATCCTCAACCACCCTGATATTGGCTACTTCACCGAAGAACATCGCGAACTGCTCATCGCTTTGGGCAGCACAGTCTCCACTGCCATTGCCAATGCTCACCTCTTTACCGAAATCAGCGAGGAGCGACGTAAGCTAGAAGCCATTCTGGCCCAGGCCACCGACGCTATCGTCACCACCGATGAATCGTGGAATATTTCGCTGTTCAACCAGGCAGCCGAACGGTTGTTTAACCTGAAGGCCGAAGAAGTCACCGGCAAGTTCCTGGGGGATGTGAAGCCGCTGAGCGTGCTGCTGGCTGCTTACAGCAACGGAAGCACCCAGTCCAGCGCCCAGGAAATCAACCTGGAGAATGGCAATACCCTGTTCACCAGCGTTTCGCCGATTCAAGGTGTGGGGTATGCGGCCGTTTTGCAAGACATCACCGAAATGAAGCGCATCGAGGAGTTTCGTCTGGCCGAAGAAATTCGCAAAAAGCAGGAAATCAAAGAGACTTTCTCACGTTACATGGGACCCAGCCTGGTCGATTATGTGCTCTCGCACGAGCCTGGGCTGATGGCCCGGCGCGAACGGCGTCACGCGGTGGTGATGTTTGCCGACTTGCGCAGCTCAACCCGCTTTATCCGCCTGGTAGAACCAAACGACGTGATTGCCCGCCTGAACCGCTTCTTCACCCAAATGACCGAAGTGGTGTACAAGTTTGAGGGGACTATTTTTGAACTGACGGGTGATGAAATTTTGGTGGCGTTTAATGCCCCGTTTGATCAGGCCGATGCTTCGAGCCGGGCGGTAGAAACGGCCGTTGCCATGCACCAACGCTTTAACGCGCTGCGACTGGAGCTGTTTGAGGGGCTCAGCTCCAGCTTTGGCATGGGCATCGGCATCGACCAGGGCAACGTCATCGTCGGGAACGTGGGTGCCGAAACCCGCATGACCTTCCGCATGGTGGGTGATGCCGTGAACACCGCTCACCGCCTGGTAGACATCGCCGCCGACGGGCAAATTGTGATCTCCGCAAGTGTGTACAAAAACCTGGGTGTAGATTCCAGCCCGCTGCTGCAAGCCAGCCAGTTTGAATCAATGGGCGAAGTAGAAATTCGCGGCAAGGATGAGCCGGAACACCTCTACAGAATCCAGGTTCCCCTGGAACAAATGCGTGACGCGTAGTTACAACGGCCGTTTTCCAGGCACCCCCACCCGTCGCGGATAAGCCCCTGGCGTCTCTTTTTCCTTCAAAATGGTCACCAAATAGTGCGGCTGCTCCCGGCCTGGCAGCGTAACGCTTGTCAGCTGAGGCGCGGTACCGCCTAGCAACACAATGGCGCTCCCGGCAGACGCCACCTCTCCGTGAACCCCTTCCCCCTTCTGAGCCAGCATCTGGCCACCTACGCGGCACAGCGGCAGCAAATATTCCACCAGCACGCGCAGTTCCGCCACAGCCCGGGCCACGGCCCAGTCGTACTTCTGACGATGCTGCGGCTGCTGCCCCAGCACCTCAGCCCGCTCCGCCAGGATGGTCACATCGGTTAAACCCAGCCCAGCCACCACCGCCTGCAAAAAATCCCCTTTTTTGGCAACACTTTCCACCAGGGTCAGCTTAAGCTGCGGGAAGAAAATTTTAAGCGGCAAGCCCGGGAAGCCAGCCCCAGTACCTACGTCGATGAGGGAACGGCCGTTTAGCTCTCCCATCACCGGCACACAGCTCAACGAATCCAGGAAGTGACGAATGCGAATATCGGCGGGTTGGCGAACGGCCGTTAAATTCATCCGCTCGTTCCATTCCAGCAGCAGCGCCTCATACTGCTGGAACTGAGCAATCTGCTCTGGCTGTAGAGGTGCCCCCAACGCCTCAGCCCACTGGCCAAACTGAATCCACCCTGCATCCATCATCCTCGACTCCGCTCCAGCTCCTTACGATCCACTTCGATCAGATAGCTGTCGTACTGCTCGCCACCAAAAATGGCCGGCTGGAAAGTAACCCAATTTTGCACCAACACCGAGTTGGCGCGCAGGTACAGCGGGGCAATGGGGGCAATGCCCTCATCGCCAAACAGCAGCGTCTCCACCTGCCGGTAAATCGCCTGCCGTTCGGCCATGTCCACTGCTTGCGCCGCCTGCCGAATAAGCGTATCCACCTCGCTGCACGGCCGATTTTCCCGATTTTCGCTTTCCTCACAGTGAATCAAATCACCAGCCCAGTTGTGGGCATCGGGGTAGTAGGAAGCCCAGGCCAGTTCCCAAACGTCGGCCCGGGCCGACCCGGCATCAGGGCGGGTATTGGCCAGCAGCGTACCAAACGGCACCTGTTCAATTACGATCTGGTCTTCCGTACAGCCCAACTCCTCCACCCACATTTGCCGAATCAGTTCAGCCTGCAAAAGCGAAAGGTCAGACGAGGACACCATAAAACGAATTTCCGGTAAAAACCGGCAGCTGTTAAAACCGCTTTCGGCTAACTGCAACCGGGCAAAGTCTGGATTGTACCCTTTGCCAATTTCATCCACCGGCAGCGCCCCCACCACACCCGGCGGAATCAGATGGCGCATGGGCACAGCCTGCCCCTCGTACACTTCCTCCACCAACACATCCCGATCAATGGCGGCGCTAAATGCCCGGCGCAAGGTCGGTTCGCGGAAAACACCGCTCTGGAAGTTGAAGTCCAGGTAAAACATCGTTTGTTCGCCCACCATTTGGACCTGCTGCAGCGTGGCAACGGGCTCGTCGGACAAATCAATGGCGGTAACATCAATCACATCCAGCAACTTTTCTTCCCACAGGCTAAAGGCAATGTCGTCCCGTTCCAGGTAGCTAATCTGCACAATCTGCACGTTACCCTGGAAGGGAATTGGCCACAGGGTATTGCGCTGCAGCCGGGTCAGGCTGCCATCCAACGGCATAAACGGGCCGCTGGTGAGGAGGGGTGTGCCGGATTGAAAAGCCGCCTGCCAATCATCGCCAATGGTCTCATCTTCCAGCAGTTCACGCGGCAACGGCCGCATGAACCACATGCTGGTAACGGTTAGGAAGTACGCCGCTGGCCGGTTCAAATCAATTTGCAGCGTGGTGTCGTTTAGCGCTTTAACACCGATGTTTTCCAGGTCGGCCGGGGTGGAGCCTGCCTGCTGATGCACCTGCTCACACCCTTCGATCAAAAAGAGGATGAAGGCATCCGGCGTATCGGTTTCTCGGGAGCAGGCACGCTGAATGGCAAACACGACGTCGCTGGCAACCACGGGCCGTACCGCCTCGGATATGATGAACCCATCCTGCACGCGCAGTCCAGGCCGCACCCAGAAGATGTCATCGCGCAGGTGGAACGTCCAGGTACGGCCGTTACGCCCCATTTCCCACTCACGAGCCAAAACCGGCTCCACCTGATTGGTCACATGGTTATAGCGCGTCAGCCCCACAAACAGGTTCTCAATAAGATCGATCCCGTCGTCTTCGTTGGTCTTTTGCGGATCGATGTCTGGTGCCCCATTTCGCACCAGGCTGATATCCAACACCACCGGCGCGGTTGTTTCCTCTGCAGGAGTTGGTACGCTGGTTGCCGTAGGCGTTGGCTCCAAAATCCGGGTGATGATCAGCTCTTCACCAGCCACGTTGAACACTTCGGTCACAATGATGGGTGGTACTTCTTGACTATCCTGACACGCCGAAAAGAGCAAAATTGTACTTATAATGAGAGCTGCGATGCCCCAAAACGTATTGATTGTGTGTAGGTTGGTTGGTTGTTTTGTCACGCCGCCATGCTATCCCATGCAAAACAGGGTGACAAGTTTTTTCATCTTGTCGTTAAGCGGTCACATTTCTGTGGTTGCAAGCTTATTGAGCGAGTAGTAATATAGTAAAATTGAATCTTCCCAGCCAAGGAAAGAAGACTATGTACGAACGCGTACTCATCATCGATGATTCACAGGAAATTCGCGACTTTTTGTGCGAGTATATTCTGCAACCGAAAGGCTTCGAAGTATTGCAAGCTTCCAACGGGCTAATGGGTCTGGAAATGGCGATTGCCAAAGAGCCGGACCTGATGATTGTGGATCAGCAGATGCCCCGCCTGACCGGGCTGGAAGTATTGGAAAAGCTGCGGGAACGCGGCATTGAAATCCCTGCCATATTAGCCACGGCGCACGGTTCTGAAGAAACGGCCGTTGCTGCCTTCCGTTTGGGTATTCGCGATTACGTTATCAAGCCCTTTGATGCCGATGAAATTAGCGAGTCGGTGGACCGCGCCCTGCGGGAAAGCCGCTTGCAGCGCGAACGCGACCAGCTGGTGCAGCAGCTCATGGAGAGCAACTCCCAGCTCCAGCGGCGTGCCCAGGAGCTAAACGTGCTCTACGGCGTGGGAAAATCCGTAGCCTCGTCGCTGGATTTGGAAGAAGTGCTGCATCGGGTGGTGGAAGCGGCCGTTTACGTCGTTGGCGCGGAAGAAGGGTCACTGATGCTGCTCGACGAAGAACAGGGCGAACTGTACACCCGCGCCTCCAAAAACCTCGACTCCAAAGCCCAGTCCATGCGCAAACGCGTCAACGACAGTCTGGCCGGAAAGGTGCTGCAAACCAAGCGAGCTATCGCCATTGGCAATGACTCGCAGTGGAAGCGGACCCACACCGCCCTGCTCGTAAAATCGCTCATTTACGTACCGCTCATCCTGCAAAACAAGCCCATTGGCGTATTGGGGGTCACCAACCGCCTGAAAGAAACGTCCTTCGACAGCAATGACACCCGGGCTCTTTCCGCGCTTGGCGGCTACGCCACAATTGCCATCAACAACGCCAATATCTATACCGACATTGAGCGGCAGCGCGTCACCCTGTCTGTGGTAGTAGACCAGATTGACGATCCTGTGCTGGTGATTGACCATGAGGACAGGCTGGTGTTGGTCAACAAAGCCGCCCGCGATGTTTTTGAACTGCCGGATGCCAAAGTTGTCGGGCACCCCATTCAAAAGCTGCTTAAAAATGAAGAAGCCGTGGCTTTTATGACACAAGAGGCTGGCGACTCTGTGCGAACCACGGCGGAAATTCAGGGGGCAGACGGCCGTACCTACCAGGCGCGTATGACGCTTATCGAGGGTGGCAGCCGCTCCATCTTAATGGTAGCCCAGGAATAATCTTCAGTTGGTGTTCAGTCCTAGCCAAAAGTGGTGCGGCAAAATATTGGCAATAGGTTGAACACTCACCTTCCCTACTTTTGTTTCATCTTTTAGCATCGTTGGGTTCACCAGGCAGGTGTCGGGGAAACGGCCGTATTTCTCCTGATAATATTCCACTGCCCGGCTCACTTTTTCTTCCAAACTTCGGCCGCGATCGTCATCCAGCCACAACATGCCCACATTCATCTAATCAAACCTCCTACTCGTCATCTTCCGCAAAATCATCGGCGAAATCGCCCTCATCTATCAACTCGTCAGCCACAGGGCGGGCTGCCGGAGCGACCGTTGGCGGGTTACTCGCAGTTTTCCAGGGCGGCGCTTCGGGGCGCTGCCACACAACGGGATCTGGCTCAGGCACCACCTCACCAGCCGCGTTCAGCTGCACAGGTTGGGCCAACAGCGGCCGGGGCCGGTTGCGATGGATTGTTTCCAGCGTCAGGTGCAAATCATAATTGCCAATAAACGCCGCCTGAAAATGAACCTGCGTATCATCAATGACCGCCAGAAAATCGCCCTGGCCCAGCAAACGTTCAGCTTCGGCGGTGGGAACGGCCGTTGCCGCCAAAGAATCTGCCTCATCCTGAACCTGTCCGACCAACCGCAGCGGCAAATTGGCCCGCATGACGCTGCTGAGCCACTCCGCCATAGGCTGGCTGGTCGCCAATACCAGATGAATGCCCGCCTCTGCGCCACGCTGCAGCAGCGCCGCCAACGACGCCAGCACATCGTTGGCCGCAAAGGCCACCAGCGCTTCAACGTTGTCAATTAGCGTGACAATGGTAGGACGAACCGTTTCATGCTTCAGCCGATGGTGCATTTCATCCACCAGGATTTGCAGGGCATCCCGTCCTTCTTCTGGTTCGGGGATAACCTGGCTGAGCAAGTGGGGCAAAAACATCAGCGGGGCCAGCTGGCGGTTCTGCTTGCCCGGCCGATCCGGATCAATCACCAGCAGCTGGAGCTTAGATTGTCGGTTGGTCATTGCCAGGGAGACAGCAATCGTGCGCAGCAGGGATGTTTTGCCGGCCGCGTTGGTACCAGCCACCAAAACGTGGGTCATGTTGGCATCGGCAAACGGCAGCAGCAGGGGCGCACCCTCTTCATCAATGCCGAGTACGGCCGTACTCTCCGGCAGTTCTGGCAGCAGCGGCAGCAAATCGAGCAGCGCCACTGGCGGCTCATGCGGCCGGGTAATGTCCAGACGCCACTGCCCCCTGTCATCCTTGGCCAGCGAAACGTCCGTCACCCCCAGCACCGACAGCAAATCCTGTTTTAAGCCGCGCAAGCGATGAATGCCCGATTCCAGGTGAGACTGCAAATCAAAACGAATGGACTGCGTCTCTACCTGCCCACCAGCCACCCGTGCCGCAACCTGATGGGTGGAAAAGACACGTTCGATTTGCCGGGATTGAACTTCTAGCTGGTGGCGTAGCCGTTCCTCCTTGCCCATTTTTTGCCACGTTTCTTTTTCACTCATAATCCCTATCCAGGTGAATGCGCAAAAGCGCACATTTGTTCTACTAACATTGGTAAAAAAAAGGACGGCGTAAACGGCCGTCCACAACTACCAAAAATTATCTGCTACGCGGTCTGGCGCAGCACCATCATCACCTTGCCCTGCACCTGCACTTCTTCCGGGTCCACATAAATGGGCTGCATGGTGGGATTAGCAGGCTGGAGGCGAATTCGGCCGTTTTCACGGTAGAAATATTTCAAGGTGGTTGTGCCATCACGCAGCCAGGCGGCCACCATGTCCCCGTTCCGGGCCTCATTTTCGTTGCGCATGATCACAATGTCGCCATCATTGACCATGGCGTCGATCATAGAATCCCCACTGACCCGCAGCGCATACAAATTATCATGCCGCCCAGAAATCATGGAGCTGCCAATCTCAACCACATCTTCGTCATCATACACGGAGAAATCACCATCGTTACCAACTTCAATGGGCAAACCAGCCACGATGTTACCAATCAACGGCACACGGAAGACGCTGCCAACGGCCGTATTTGCCTTAGCCATCGCCCTACCCACCGACTGCTTCACCTGCTCGGTAGCAACCGCCACCTTTTCTGTCAGGCGCAGCCCGCGCGAAACTTCAGCGTCCCGCTCCAAAAGCCCTCTTTCCTTGAGCTTGGTCAAATTGTAGTTCACCACTGAGGTAGAACTGATTTTCACCGCGGTGCCAATTTCGCGAATGGTTGGCGGGCGTCCAAACTCGGCAACATACTCTTCAATGTATGTCAGAATATTCTTTTGCCGCTCGGATAACGATTTTTTGGCCATTTTGCCCAACTCCTGTGCTGTCTGCCGCAATACTTGGTATCTGGTAAACTAACTGGTGTGATCATGAAGAACAAACAGATTATGACAATCGCTCATTTGTTCTGTACCGGAGTATACACGAACACCTGTTCGGTGTCAAGCCAGATCTACGCCGCTGCATCTGGTACAAAAATTTAAGGAACCGCCATGAATTTTGAGAATTTTGCCTTCCCCAGCCGCCGCTCCACCATGATCGCCCATAATGGCATGGTGGCCACCAGCCAACCCCTGGCCGCCCAGGCCGGGTTAGACGTGCTGAAAGCGGGCGGTAATGCCGTCGATGCGGCCATTGCCACCGTCGCCACGCTGTGTGTGGTAGAGCCATGCTCAACGGGCATTGGCGGCGACGCCTTTGCCCTGATCTGGCAGGCCGCTGAGGGCAAGCTGTACGGTCTCAACGCCAGCGGACCCGCGCCCCTGGCGCTAACGGCCGATCTTGTGCGCCGCCAGGGCCACAGCAGCTACCCGGCCATTGGCGGCCTGGCGGTAACGGTGCCCGGCAGCCTGCGCGGCTGGCAGTTAGCCCTGGAAAGATTTGGCAGCCTGGGGCTGGACACGCTGCTGCGCCAACCCATTGCCTATGCCCGCGATGGCTACCCGGTAAGCCAGCGCATTGCCCGTTCCTGGGCGCTGTCCACGGAGAAGATGAGCCGGTTGCCGGATTCCAGGCGCGTGTGGCTGCCCAACGGCCGTTCCCCCCACGCCGCCGAACTGTTCCGCAACCCCGAATTTGCCCGCACCCTGCAAACCCTCGCCGACAATGGCTATGATGCGTTTTATCGCGGCGACATTGGCCGCCAGATCGCCGAGGCGGTGCAGGCCGATGGCGGCGTGTTAACGCAAAACGACCTGGCGGCGTATCAGGCAGAGTGGGTCGAGCCAATCAGTGTGGCTTACCGGAATGGCTTTATCTTTCACGAAATTCCGCCCAACGGTCAGGGGCTGACCGCCCTGCTGGCACTGAACCTGGCCCGGCAGTTTGATTTGCCCGCCCTCGGCTACGGCACGGCCGATTATTACCACGCCCTCATCGAAGCCATGAAGCTGGCCTTTGCCGATGCCCACGCCTACATCGCCGATCCGCGGCAGGTGGATGTGCCGATTGCGGCGCTGCTAAGCGAAAGCTACACGCGCCGCCGCCACGGCCTCATCCAGCCAGGCACCGCCCTGCAGCCCACGCCCGGCTCCCCGCAAACGCACGGCGACACCGTTTACCTCACCGTTGCCGACGGCAAGGGCAATATGGTGAGCTGGATTCAGAGTTTGTACATGGGTTTTGGCAGCGGCATCACCGCAGGCAATACCGGGGTGCAGCTGCAAAATCGCGGGGCCAATTTCAGCCTGGAACCGGGCCACCCCAACGAGGCAGCACCGGGCAAACGGCCGTATCACACCATCATCCCCGGCTTCATCACCAAGGACGGGCAGGCCTGGAGCAGCTTTGGCGTGATGGGGGGTTTTATGCAGCCGCAGGGCCATTTGCAGGTGGGCATCAACCTGATCGATTTTGGCATGGACCCCCAAACAGCCCTCGACGCACCCCGCTTTAACTGGCTGGAGCATAAACAGGTGGCGTTGGAAACGGCCGTTCCCGATGACATCCGCCACAATTTAGCCCAGCGCGGCCACGAGCTGTGGGCGAAGGGCAAGCCGCTGCACTACGGCGGCGGGCAGGTTATCGTGCGCGATCCGGCCAGCGGCGTGCTGATTGGCGGCAGTGAACCCCGCAATGATGGAACGGCCGTTGGCTGGTAGGTGTGCATTTTCACAATCGCGCTTGCAAACCTGCTATCTCGGACTATAATTCCCATTCGGTTCGGAGAGGTCGCATAGAGGCTTAGTGCGCACGCTTGGAAAGCGTGTATACCGGAAGGTATCGCGGGTTCGAATCCCGCCCTCTCCGCCTCCACAAGCGCAGCGGTTCGCTGCGCTTTTTTTTTGCCACAAAAGAAGCGTTTGACACACGCGGCCGCTTTCAGCAAATTTGTTGGTACACTGGTACTATTCACGGTGACCCAATTGCCACGAGGTGTGCCAACCATTACAATAGGCCTATCGTACGACCTATGACCAAGTCTTTGCCCGCTCACCAGCCTGTCAACAGTTTTTCCGGTGCGGCACCAGCCAACTGCTCGCCTTCATGAACGCATACCAGGCCAATCTTTACCTCCCCCTTATTGCTGCTGGCTTTTATGCAGGCATTTTGATCCTGCCGCAAATTCGCCGCCGCCCGGAGAAAAACCAGGCGTCCTGGCTGGTGGCCACGCTGGTTCTGTCGGTCGTTTGGGAGTTTTCGCTCTTTTTTGCCGCCAGCATTCCGCTGGCCAACCTGCCGACGCTGGTACTACTGCTGTCGGTTTGTGCCCTGGCGGGCACCACCAGCGCCTTCCTGGATTGGCGGCCCAAGCAAAAGTATGTGCTTTTGGCAGGAACGGCCGTTCTCACCACCCTGCTCATCAATCTGCTCGTCCCCAACCGCACCTTCCTGCTGCCTGGGGGACGGCCGTTGGGGCTGACCAACGGCACACTGGCGGCGTACCTTACCTGGGCGGGCCTCTTTGGCGCGCTGCTCATCACCACCTGGCGCGAATACCGCAAAACCCGCTTTCCCTGGCACGCCAACCGGCTGCTGTTCTGGTTCACCGTGCTGGCCACCCTCTTCTTCGGTGAGCTGATCCAGTTTTTTGACCAGCTGGGCTTCATCATCATTGGCCAGGTGCTGCGCTACGTGGGCATGGTGGGGCTGGCCTACGGCATCGCCTCCTACCGCATTTTCGACGTGCGTGCCCGGGCCCAGCGCGGCATCGCCTTTATCATCATCAACACGCTCTCGGCGCTGCCGCTGATTCTGTCGGTCATCATCGTTTTCCAGTTTGGCGAAGCCATCAACCGCACCAATGACGTCTTCACCTCCATTTTGATTGCCCTGGTCATCACCCTGGGCTTCTTTCTCTACCAACCGTTCCGCCGCCTGATCAGCAACGTGGTTTTCCGCTATCTGCGCGGTGAGGGGGTGAATGCCGGGCTGGTGGTGCGCAATTACAGCCAGGCCATTTCCCGCACGCTAGACGTGCAGCAGCTCTCCATCCTCATCGTGGGCACGCTGAGCGAACTGCTGGAAACCAACCGGGGGGCGTTGATGCTGGTGACCCACCTGGAAGATGGCGGCTTTGAAATTGCCCCCATCCCGGCCATGGGGGTGGTGCCCCGTCATCCGGTGCGTTTTGCCCACGACGATCTGTTCATCAACACGCTGATGGCCCAGCACCAGCCGCTGCTGCAATATGAGCTGGACTTCAACCCGGCGTTTAAGGGATTGCGCGAAGAAGAGCGCACCTGGCTGGACGACATGACGATGGAAGTGTACGTGCCGGTGAGCAGCGGTGAAGACATTGTGGGGCTGATTGCCGTGGGGCCGAAGGTTTCGGCCGTACCTTACCAACCCATCGAGCTGGAGCTGATGCAAACCCTGGCCGACCAGACCGTGGTGGCGCTGCAAAACGCCCGTCTGTTTAGTGAACTCAACATCCAAAATGAGCACATTCGCTACCTGAACATTGACCTGGTAGAGCAAAACGAAAAGCTGGAAATTATGGACCGGGTGAAGTCGGACTTCATCACGATTGCCTCGCACGAACTGCGCACGCCGCTGACCCAGGTGAAGGGGTACGCCGATATTTTGTCGGCGATGAATGAGGAGAACGCCCTGACGCGAGAGCAAACCCGCGAGATTGTGGGGCACATCAACCGGGCCACGCTGCAATTGGAGCGACTGATCACCGCGATGCTGGACGCCAGCCAGCTGGACGTGGACGGGATGCAGCTGACGTTTGTGAAAACGCGGCTGGACACAGTGCTGCGGCTGGCCGTCGAGCCACTCATCCAGGCGATGCGCGAGCGGCGCATCCTGTATGAGGTGGAAGGGGTCGACAGTTTGCCGCCCATCTATGCCGATTTTAAGCGGCTGGTGCAGTCGTTTACCAATATTCTGGGCAATGCGGTGAAGTACACGCCGGACAGCGGCCGTATTCATGTACGCGCCGCCATTGTGCCTGGCCAAAACGAAGAAGAGTTCCTGGAAATTGTGATTCGCGACACGGGCATTGGCATTGATCCCAAGTTCCACACGTTAATTTTTGAGAAATTTTTCCGCATTGGCGACCCGCAGCTGCATTCGACGGGCAGCACCAAGTTTAAGGGGGCCGGGCCGGGCCTGGGCCTGCCCATCGCCAAGGGCGTGATTGAAGCCCACGGGGGGCGCATTTGGGTTGAGTCGGAGGCAGAGGATGAGGAGCGGCTGCCGGGCAGCACCTTCAACATTGTGCTGCCCGTCCGGCCACCGGGTTCCGAAGATGTGGCGAATGGGGAAACGGCCGTTCGCCCTGCCTATCTCATCGGTTAACAAATTGCTCAAAGGAGGCACAACATGCCAACTGAGTCCCGCAAAAATGCCTTGATTCTCTCCGGGGGAGGTGGCCGAGGCGCGTATCACGTCGGCGTCATGCGCTTTTTGGAAGAGCATGAGTGGTTCCCCAACATCGTCGCGGGTACCTCGATTGGCGCGGTGAACGGGGCGGCCATTGCCTCCGGGCACAACTCCCGCTCGCTGTGGGCGCTGTGGCAGCGCCTCACCACCGACGACGTGCAAAAACACCATTGGAATTTGCTGGAAGGCAATTACCTGCTAGACACCACGCCGCTGCGCAGCACGCTGCAAGAGCAAGGGTGGGTCAATTTTGCGCGGATCAATTCGGATGAAGCGGCCGTTCACCTGCGCGTTACGGCCACCGAAATCAACAGCGGCCAGCTGCACGTCTTTGGCAACAGCGACGACATCTACCCCAGCCGCATGCGCCGCGAAAAGATTGAGCTAAACCACATCATCGCCAGCTGTTCTATCCCGATCGTTTACCCGGCCACCCAGCTCAACGACACGCTGTATTGGGATGGGGCCACCGTGGCCAACACGCCGCTTGGCCCGGCCATCGACGCCGGGGCAGAGGAAATTGTGGTGGTCATCATGACCCCTTGGGAAAGTGACGAAGGCGGCGCGGAGCTGCCCACGCCCAAAAACATCCTCACGGCCGCCAGCACCATGCTGGAGTGGGCGCTGCTGGCCTCGTTCCAATCCGATCTAAAAATGTTCCGCCGCATTAACGAATTGGTGCGGCTTCAGGTAGAAAATGCGCGCTTACAGGCCACCAACCGCCTGCTGCTCAGCCAGCTGCGCGGCGAAGAGGTGAACCTGGAAGACAAAGACGGCAACGGCATTCCCGACATTTTGGAAGACAAGTTCCATGCTCTGCCGGAACCCATCATCGTTGCGCCGCAGAAAGCGATTCCGGTGGACCGCATTATTCGCTACACACGCGAAGGGCATGAGGAGCTGTTCCAGCTGGGCTATGAAGACGCCAAACGCGCCTGGAAAGCGGCGGGCAAAGTGGTCGAAGGGGAATCTTAGTAGTTAAAGGGTGACAGTCACCTTCAGAGGTAACTGTCACCTGGTACGGAGGGTGTGATGTTAAGTGAGAATCCGAAGCGGGCGTTGGTGCTGTCTGGCGGGGGCGGGCGCGGCGCGTACCATGTAGGGGTGCTGCGCTTTTTGGAGGAGCATGAGTGGTTCCCCGACGTGGTCGTGGGCACGTCGATTGGTGCAGTAAACGGGGCGGCGTTGGCTTCCGGGCACAATTCACGTTCGCTGTGGGCGCTGTGGCGGCGGCTGCGCACCAAGGATGTGCAGAAGCCCAACTGGAATCCGTTTACGGCCGTTTCCCTCCTCGACACCGCCCCCTTACGCCAAACCCTGCTCAACGACGGCTGGGTAGACTTTAACCGGATCAACTCGGCAGACGAAGCGGCCGTTCACCTGCGCATCACCGCCACCGAAATTGCAACGGGTTTGCTGCACGTTTTTGGCAACAGCCTGGACAAAAAGATCGAGATCACCGTTGAGCACATTTTGTCCAGCTGCTCCATTCCGCTCATTTACCCGCACACAAACCTGGGGACAACCAAATATTGGGACGGCGCGGTGGTGGCCAACACGCCGCTCAGCGCCGCCATTGCCACCGGTGCGGAAGAAATTTTTGTGGTAATCATGACCCCTATCAAACAAACGGGGAACACAAACAACATCCCCAGCCTGCCCGCCAGCCTGCCTACCAACCTGTATGAAGCCGCCAGCATGACCCTGGAATGGGCGCTGCTGGCCTCCTTCCAGGCGGATATGAAGATGTTTAGCCTGATCAACAGCCTGGCCGCAATTCGGGATGAGCTGGATAAAATTCGGGCGGACTACCCCGAAATTGTCGATCAATACATGGAAGACGTGAACAACTTTGTGGGAGCCAACGTCAAGCAAGCGTATAAAAAGCTTAAGTCTCCCATCATTATTTGCCCAGAAGATTTTATTCCGGTAGAGCAAATTGTGAGTTACACCGAAGAATGGCATGAAAAGCTGTACCAGATGGGCTACAACGACATGAAACGCGCTTGGCAAAACGCTGGTCGCCCGGTGGAGTAATATTTCCAACCCACTTTGCCCACGAGCAAAAGGATCTGTGGAGTGATGAACCGAACCCGCCTCATTTTTTTTGGCATTTTAGCGATTACCGCCTGTGTTATTTTGTCGGTGGTTGCCGTTCAGCTTTTTAACCGCGATGGGGATAGCGAAACGGCCGTAACCCCCGACAACCCCCAACAAATCGAAGTTCCCTCTGGCTCCGTACTCGTCACCCTGGCCTCCTCCAACACCAAAGAAAGCTGGCTCAACCAGGTGGTAGAGAAATTTAACGCCGCCCAGATTGAAACCTCAGGCGGCAGTCCCATCGTGGTCAGCGTCAGCCACGTCACCTCGGGCGGGTCGATGAATGCCATTTTGGACGGCAGCAGCCAGCCCACGGCATGGAGCCCCGGCGACCAATCGTGGGTAGACCAGGCCAACGAGACCTGGCGGCAGCGCACCAACAAGCCGCTGGCCAGCCAGAGCTGCGCCCCCACCATTTACGCCCCGCTCGGTTTTGCCATGTGGCAGCCCATGGCCGAGACGCTGGGCTGGCCCGAAACGCCCATCGGCTGGGACACGATTGTGGAATTGGCCGCCGATCCAGAAGGATGGGCCAGTTACGGCCGTCCCGAGTGGGGAGAGTTCCGCTTTGGCCATTCCCACCCGGCCTACGCCAATTCCGGCCTGCTGGCGATGACCAGCTTTGTCTACGGCATTGCGGGTAAAACCGACACGCTCACCCCAGCCGAGATTTACGCGCCTGCCGTGGAAGAAGCGATGCGCCAGTTAGAGGAAAATACGTCAAAATACGGCCGTCAATCCCCCGCCCTGTTGGAAGCCATGGCCCAACAAGGCCCCAGCTACCTGCACGCCGCCGCCGTGCCCGAAGCCGACGTCGTGCGCTTCAACGTGGAGCGCGGCGACGAGCTCACCTTTCCGCTGGCGTTTATCTTCCCCGCTGGCGGCACCATTTGGGCCGACCATCCCTACTGCATTTTAGACAACGCCGACTGGGTTAGCGACGAGCAGGCCGAAGCGGCGCAGCTCTTCCTGGATTATTTGCTGGCGCGGGAACAGCAAGAGATGGCGATTGATAATTATTTACGGCCGTTAAACACCAGCATCACCCTGCACGCCCCGATGAACCTGGCAAACGGCACCGACCCCAGCGTCACCCCCAGCACCATCGCCCCGCTGCCCAGCCCCAACGCCGATGTCAGTACGGCCGTTATCGACCTGTTTAACATCACCAAGCGCAAAGCCACCATTTTGATTGTGCTGGACGTTTCCGGCAGCATGGAAGGCGAACGAATTCGCACGGCGCGTGATGCCACCGTTGAATTCCTCAGCCGCCTGGACGCCAACGATGAAGTTGGGCTGCTCATCTTTAACGACGGCGTGTTTGAGCTGGCCCCGGCCAGCCGCGTCGGTGACGTGGTGGAGGGGCTCAGCCAGCGCGTGGCCGGGCTGGTAGCCAACGGTAACACGGCGCTCTACGAATCCGTTTGTACGGCCGTACAAACCGCCACCACGCTGCAAAGCGACGATTTAGCCGCGGGCGAAAACCGGCTCTACGGCATCATTTTGCTCTCCGACGGCGAAGACACGGTGGGCAACGTCACCGAAAACCAGATGTTCGCCACCTGCCTGCCCGCCAATGCTGAAGCGGACGGCGTGAAAATTTTCCCCATCGCGTTTGGCGAAGCCGCTGACCAGGACGTGCTAAACCGCATCGCCAATGTCACCGGCGGGCGGCTGTTCACCGCCGATCCTTCGTCGATTAGCAATGTCTATCTGTCCATTTCTGCCGAGCAGTAGGTTGATTCCTCAATAAAATTTTAGGAAGCAATGGGACACAGATAAACACAGATTGCCACAGATGTAAAACAAAAAATCTGCGTTTATCTGTGTGAATCTGTGTCCTATTCATCTCGTTAAACAGGAACAACTCCAGTAAACTACGGTTTTATGCTACCGAATTGGCAAGTGCAGGAACTCATTCAACTGATTCGCCAACGCTACCCGGATTGGGAGGAATTTGCCCATCCCGACTTCATGGCGGACGAGATTTCTTACAAGCAGGCCACGATCGAAAAAGCGGCCGTCTGGCTCAGCCAGGAATCGCTGGACAAACTGCTGGCCGACGGGGATTACGCCACGTTCCTGGACTACCTCAACAAGCTGGCGCAAGACAACAATTTGTTGTGGCGTTCGGTGCCATCGTCGGGGGATACGGCCGTTCTCACCCACCCCGATCTCGACCAGCCTACCTTTTGCACCCAGCTGCGCAACCTGCTCTACGGCGACCGCCCTGCCCCCGACCGCCTGCAAACCTTCGCCGACTACCTCAGCGCCAACGCCCTGCCCAACAAATGGCCCTTTGCCACCTACTTTCTGTTTATCTGCCACCCGCAAACGGAAATGCTGGTCAAGCCGCGCACCGCCCGCTGGTTTCTCAAGTTCATCCAGCCCGATGACGGCAGCAACCCCACCGTGCCGCAAACCAAGATGTTTATCACCCTGGAGCCATCGGCCAGCAGTTATGCCCTGCTGCGCGAACAGTCATACTCGCTATACGAATCCCTGACCGAGTACGGCGTGCGCGACATGGTGGACGTGCAAAGCCTCATCTGGGTGTGTGAGCAGATCAGCAAGCACCAGACCGGGCGGCTGAGCGACAAAGCACAAATCGAGCTGGATGTGCCGTCCGCGCTAAGTGCCACGCCGATCCGGTATGCAGCGGTGACGCCCACGGCCGTTTTCCACGAACCACCCGCCAACTACCAAACCACCCCGGAACCGTACCCGCTCGACCAGGTTGCCCGCGATACCGGCCTGCCGCAAGACGAGCTCAGCCGCTGGCTGCGGGCCATCGAACGCAAGGGCCAGGCGATTTTGTACGGGCCGCCCGGCACCGGCAAGACGTTTGTGGCGCAAAAGCTGGCCCAGCACCTGACTCAGGCGCAGGGTGGCTTTGGGGAGATGGTGCAGTTTCATCCCGCCTACGCCTACGAAGATTTTGTGCAGGGGATACGGCCGTTCACCGACGAATCCGGCACCCTGCACTACAGCCTGGTCCCCGGCCGCTTTTTGGACTTTTGCCAGCGGGCCAGCCAGCACGGCGGCGTGTGTGTGTTGATTATTGATGAGATAAATCGGGCTAATTTAGCGGCCGTTTTTGGGGAGTTGATGGTGCTGCTGGAGTATCGCGACGCGGCGATTCCGCTGGCCAGCGGCGGCAGCTTCCAGATTCCGGCCAACGTGCGGCTCATCGGTACCATGAATACGGCCGATCGCTCCATCGCCCTGGTGGATCACGCCCTGCGCCGCCGCTTTGCCTTCATTCACCTGCCGCCCAACTACGACGTCCTGCGCCATTTCCACGCCAGCACCAGCTACGATGCGGAGCCGCTCATCAAGCTGCTCCAGCGCCTCAACCGCCAGATTGCCGACCCGCATTATTTTGTTGGCATCACCTTCTTTTTGGAAGAAAATTTGCGTGAGCAGCTCCCCGACATCTGGCAGCTAGAAATTGAACCGTACCTGGAAGAATATTTCTTTGACCAGCCCGACCAGGTCGAAGCGTTCCGCTGGTCCAAAATCGCCAGCCAGCTCCCCTGATCTTATCTCGTTCCCACGCTCCGCGTGGGAATGCCCTCCCCGGCGCTCTGCGCCGCATTTGGGACGCTGGAGCGTCCCGATCTGCATTCCACGCCGAGCGTGGAACGAGTAGGTGTGCTCTCTCGTTCCCACGCCGAGCGTGGAACGAGTAGGAAGGCTACCCAAACAATTTGGCAAAGAAGCTGCGCACGCCGCGCGACGGCCGTTTCCCCACCACAACCCCCGTCTGCCCATTCACCAGCACATCGTACGTCGCCCCATCCACTTTATAATGCGCCAGCCAGACCGGCAGCAGCGCCAGCTTAAACGACTCCACAATCAGCCCGAGCGAGCCAAGCTTGAGATTGTGCACATCTTCCAGCGTTAGCTTGTGCGGATTGCGGCGCAGTTCGTTTAGCGCTTGCTTGCGCGCCTGCAAGGAGGCATCGGCCAGCGGAATGGTGTGCCGCTCGGCGGGCCAGTCGGCCAGGAAGCGGCTGTCGTACGCCTGCAAGCCGTCCAGGTCGAAGCCCGCAAACGCCTGGCTCAGCTCGCCGTTGAGCTTTTTGCTGGCGGGGACGCGCACATCGTTGCTAAACGAGAGGTGATTGCCGGAAATGGGCACCCAATTGTCCCCCTTTTTCACCTGTCCGCCCCAGCGAATTTCGCCGCCCACGTCAAAGGTCCACAGCGGCAGGTAAATGCCCACGATCGGTGAGAAAGACGGCCGTTCCACCCCCATCTCTTTCATCCAGCGCCGCAGCGCTTTTTCCGCCTGCTCCAGCGAAATGCGAAACGGCACCACGGCGTGCGGCGGCATGATTTCCTGGGCAGCGGCCGTTTCCGTCACGTAGGTTGAATCGCAATAGGGGCAGGTCAGCGAGATGGCTTCGGGGGCCAGGACAAACTCCACCGCGCAGCCGTGGCACTGGAAGGTGCGCATCTGCACCGGGGCCAGGTGGCCTTTGGCCTGGGCCAGCGCCGTGCTGAACTCTTGCTCAAACGCGCCTTCGCCAAACTGGCTGTTTTTGGCACGAGCGGCTCCAGCGCCAACCGCCTGCTCAAAGCCACAAAAGCCGCAGCGCAGCGTCACGCCATCGGGCAAAAATTGCAGCTTGCCCGCGCACTGCGGGCAGACAAACTGCTCCGCCTGGGTGGGTTGCGGTTCCGCGCTGGCCGTCTGGCTGATTGTGTCGGGATTGATGATGTCTTGGGCTTTGAGACGGCCGTCTAGCAGCGCCAAACCCCGCCGCGCCAGCCCGTGGGTGGGATCAAAAGCCAGCACCTGCTCCAGGCAGTGGCGCTTGTCGGCCGGATCGTCGTACACCTCGCTCAGCCAGAGCCACGCCTGGGCCTGCTGCTGTTCGTTTGAGTCGGTGCGCAGCACCCAGCTGAGGTAATGAAACGCCTCGTCTTTCTCGCCCGCTTTGGCGGCCGCTGCGCCCTGGCGCAGCAGTTCGCGCACCCCGGCGGTGCGCACGTTGGCAAAACCGCTCTCCTCGGTGGAAAACTGCTGCACGCGCATCAGCTCCTGCGGCGACTCGCGCTGGCGCACGATGGTTTGCTGGTGATTGCACCGTTCACATTGGCGGAAACGGCCGTCGGCCGAAAAGACCAACCGGCCACCACAAGTGGGACATTGATTCTGGGCAGCTGAGGAATTGTTCATGCCGCCAGTGTAAAGGCTGGCATTTACAAAGTCACTTACACCAGGGTCATGGGGAGCGAGTGGCGAGTGGCGAGTGGCGAGTGGCAGGTTGCAAGTTTTTACTTGCCACTTGCCACTTGCCACTTGCCACTTCTCACTTCTCACTTTTCACTTCTCACTTTCCCCCTCGCCCAGTTATGGTAAAATGACGGCCGTCGTCCCCAAACGAATAAGAATAAGCGACTTCTACAGCAAAATGACACAAAAAACAGGCAGGCAAGACAAAGTATTGGCCGTCGTCAATCGCAAGGGAGGCGTGGCAAAAACCACCACGGCCATCAACCTGGCCCACGGTTTGTCGCGCAAGCTGATGCGGCGGGTGGCTCCCCAAGATTTAGACAAAGTCAGCGATCCCAGCAATTTGTTCCAATTTCAGGACACGCATTACTACTTGTTGGGTCACGTGCTGCTCATCGACTTTGATCCGCAGGGGCACTGCGCTCGCGGTCTGGGCATCGACACGGGCAAGGCGGATATCGGCGACGTACTGCTGGAGCAGCGCCACATCACCGAAGCCGTCATTTCGGCCGACCGCTCCACCGAGGGCTTTCCCCGGCCCAACTTGTGGATTTTGCCCGCGTCCGACAACCTGGAACACGCCAAGGACATTTTGCGCGCCCAGGCGTTTGCCATGCCCAGCACCAAAAATTATGGGCTGGTGCGCGTGTTGGAAGAGCGGCTGGCGGTGGCCCTGGAGCGTTTTACCTACATCGTGCTGGACTGCCCCCCGGCGCTGGACACTTTCACCCAGGCCGTTTACCAGTTTGCCGACGCGGCCATCGTGCCGGTGAAGCCAGACTACTTTTCGATGGCGGGCACGGGGCAGCACATCAGCTCCATTTTTGAGGCGCAAACGCGGGGCATCGACATCCGCATTCACACGATTGTGCCGACGCTGAACGTGGCGCGGCAAAATCTGGACCAACAAATGGTGGACGAGCTGCGGGCCACACACGGCAATATGGTCAGCGAACCCATCCCGCGCAGCCAGGCAGTGGCCGAAGCGCCGTCTATGCAGCAAACGATTTTTGAATACGATCCCCGTTTTTTGAACCCGGCCACGGTGGCTTATCAGGCATTGGTAGACAGAGTTTATTATGGCTAAGAAACGAATCAGCAAAGCAGACCTCTCAGAAGACCCGCTGAGCAGTGTGGAGACGTTTGACCCCAAACAGGTGGCCGAGGAAACGGCCGTTCGCGCCCCAAACCAGCCCATCTCCCCCCTCGGCCCGCCGCAAACCATCCCTGCCCCCCCGCAGCTGGCCATGCCGGTGCCGTTTGGCCAACCCAACGAGGACATCGCCGCCCTCAAAGCCGAAATGCGCGCCCTGGAAAAACGAAACATTGAGCTGGAAACGGCCGTTACCCAACACAAAGCCACCATCGACGAACTCAAAACCGAGCGGGACCTGCGCCTGAAGCTGGAGCGGGAAATGGCTGGGATGGAAGTAGAAATTCGCCAGGCGCGCCACGCCAGTGCCGCCCTGGAAGAAGAACGCCTGGCCCGGCTGGGGCTGGAGCGGCGGCTGGCCTCGGTGGAGGTCATTGCCGAGCGGGCGCAAGAAGCCACGGCCCAACTCAGCGAAGAGCGTGCCGCCCGGGTGAAGCTGGAGCGGGAAAAAGCGACGCTGGAGGTGCAGGTGCAAAGCCTGCAAAAACTGGATGCGCTGCTCTCTGAAGAGCGGCAGGCGCGTATGAATGCCCAATCCCGCGCCTCCTCCGCCGAAGCGCGGCTGGCTCGGCTGGAAGGTGAAATCAACCAGCAAGGCGGCGGCGAAAGCGGCCGTTCCTTCATGGATCGCCTGCGTGGCCGGTAGATTTCCCCGGAAACTGCTTACAGTTTATTAACCCTGGCGATAAGTTTCCGGGGAAATGCGTGGCTAATAAACCTCAGGCCGACGGTCGGTGAAAACGGGGATTTTGGCGCGGACCTCGTTGACTTTGGCGGTATCGATCGTGGCCGTGCCCAACATTTCCGCCTCGCCTAGCTCAATCAACGTTTCCCCCCACGGATCAATAACGCAGGAATGACCAAAAAAGTCGGTGTTTTTGCTGCGGCCGACGCGGTTGCAGGCCACCACAAACATCTGGTTTTCGATGGCCCGGGCGCGCAGCAGCGTTTGCCAATGTGCCAGACGGGGGTGCGGCCACTCGGCGGGCACAAAGGCCAGCTGTGCCCCCGCCAGGGCATAACGGCGGAACAGCTCCGGGAAGCGCAAATCGTAGCAGATGGTCAGGCCCGCTTTGCCCCACTCGGCCTCCACCAGCGTGGGCGCTGGCCCGGCGGTGAGGAACTGCTCTTCCTGCATCAGCCGGAAGAGGTGAAGTTTGCTGTACTGGCCCAGGGAACGGCCGTCTTTATCAAAGTAAACGGCCGTATTGCCAAACTGCCCCTCGCCCAACAAGGACAAACAGGAACCCAAAATGGCGATCTGGTGCGTTTGGGCCAGGGCGGCCACCTGGGCAAACAGGCCTGCATCGGTGGGCGTGGCGTGGCTGGCCGCATTTTCCAGGTCGTAGCCGGTGGACCACAGCTCCGGGAACACCACCAGGTCCGAGCCGCGCCGGGCGGCCTCGATGGTCATCGCCTGCACGGTTTGCCAGTTGGCGGCGGGATTGCCCAATTCAACGTTCATTTGTCCGAGTGAGATGGTTAGCTGCATAACGGCCGTTCCTCCTAAAAATGCCAAAAAAGTGCCCCACACTCGGTTAGAAAGTGCGTCGCACCTCCACTTTGGTGAAATAATTGCCCAACTATACCGCCGTATTCTAACGCGGCAGCACCCAATTTTCCCGGAAACTCTGAGTTTCCGGGAAAATGTGAAAGGACGCTGTTGCCGCAACGGCCGTTCTCTGCCAAAATCCCCGCGCAACAACTGGCAATTAACCCGATTTTTAAGAATGCCTTGTGGGTGTACAAACAACAAAAGGGACACAGATAAACACAGATTTTCACAGATTAAAATCTGCGTTCATCTGTGTGAATCAGTGTCCTATTTTTTTATAGGAGAGTTTTATGAGCTACATGGCGCAGCGTGTCGCCAATTTTGGCACCACTATTTTTACGGAAATGACCGCGTTGGCCAACGCCCACAACGCGATCAACCTGGGGCAGGGCTTCCCCGATTTTGCCGCGCCGCACTTCATGAAAGAAGCGGCCGCCCGCGCCATTTGGGCTGATGTGAACCAGTACGCCCCAGCCAACGGCCGTCCCAATCTGCGCCAGGCCATCGCCCAAAAAATGGCCGACTTTTACGGCCTGTCGCCCGACCCGCAGACGGAAATCAACGTCATGCACGGGGCCACCGAGGCCATTTTTGCCACCATCATGGGGCTGGTCAACCCCGGCGATGAGGTGATTGTCTTCGAACCGTTCTACGATTCCTATCTGCCGGTCATCCAGATGGCGGGCGGCCTGCCCCGCTTCTACACGCTGCGCCCGCCGACGTGGGTCATTGATGAAGCGGCCCTCACCGCGCTGTTTAGCGAGCGGACCAAGCTGATCATCATCAACACGCCGCACAATCCCACAGGCAAGGTGTTTAGCCAGGCCGAGCTGGGGCTGATTGCCGCGCTGTGCCAGCAGCACGACGTCATTGCTATGACCGATGAGGTGTACGAGCATCTGGTGTTCGACGGCCGTCAGCACCACACCCTGGCCAGCTTCCCCGGCATGGCCGGGCGCACCGTGACCATTTCCAGCCTGGGCAAGACCTTTAGCGTGACGGGCTGGAAGGTGGGTTGGACCATCGCCGAGCGCAGCTTGTCGCAGGCGATTTTCCGGGCACACCAGTTTGTCACCTTTTGTGGCGCGGCTCCCCTGCAAGAGGCGGCGGCAACGGCCGTATCCAGCCCCCCATCTTTCTACACCGACCTCACCCAGTTCTACACCCAAAAACGGGACTTCTTGCTCGATGCCCTGCGCAGCGCCGGGCTGGAGCCCATCGTGCCCGGCGGCACCTACTTTGTCATGGTTGATATTGCCCACCTGGGTTTTGCCAACGACGTGGCCTTTTGCCGCACCCTGACGCAAGAAATCGGCGTGGCGGCCATCCCGCCCAGCGCCTTCTACCACAACCCCGCCGACGGGGCCGGACTGGCTCGATTTGCCTTTTGCAAAGAGGAAAAAACGCTAGAAGAAGCCGCCCGCCGCCTGCAGCGCCTCAAATCCGGCTAACCCCACTCACCGATTACCGGCTAATTCTGCCGCACCCACGCATCCAGCCCTTTGGCCAGCCCCTGCCGGATCGTTTCCGCATCGGCGGCTTCGGGCTGCTGCTGGAGGTACGCTTCGAGGAAAGTAACGGCCTGGTGCATCGCCCCGGCCTGGTAGTGAATGACGCCCAGATCGCGCAGGTGGTACGGATTGTCGGGCTGGACCAGGCGCATGCGCTCGACCACGGCAATTGCTTTGGCCCACTGCTGCTGCTGCATGTAGATAATGCGCAAGTTGTTGAGCATGCGGCTGAGAATTTCTTTATTGGAAACGGCCGTTAACCAGCTCGGTTGAAAAGCGCCGTTGTACCCCACCGTCAGCTCCACCAGCCGGGCACAATCCGCCGCCGACAGCCGCCCCCCGCCGTGGAACGGATCAAAATAGAGATCGTCGCCGCGAGCATGCACGCCAACCAAAAAGTGCCCTGGCAGCCCCACGCCAAAGGCAGGCAAATGCAGCCGCTCGGCCACAGCCAGGTAAATGAGCGAGAGGGTGATGGGAATGCCCAGGCGGCGGCTGAGCACCTCATTGAGGAAGCTGTTGCGCGGGTCGTCGTAAGCGGCCGTATTGCCCTGGAACTGCTCTTGCTTAAACAGAAAATCGCTGAGCAGCTCGGCGCGAACGGCCGTTGAATCATTCACGCGCACTTTGCTGGCCGCACGATCGGCCAGATCGTCCAGCTGGCGCACGTAAACATCGACGTCTAAATCGGGATAAGCCAGTTCTCTGGCAATGAGTAAGGCAGCGTGTGGTAGGTTCGGTGACAACTGTTTCACCAACTCTCCAAAGTTTGTCTCGACCATGCCATCATTTTATACCGATTGGCACGGTATTCAAGTCCCAATCAGCGTGCTATAGCCCTGTCGTGGCTCACAGCGACCGTTCCTTGTATTGAGCAGCGGCCTGCTGCAGCTCACTGCCGATTTGCGCTCGCAGCCAGTCGGGGGCCAGCACTTCCACCTGCGCCCCCCAGCTGCGAATAAATGGCTGCATTTCCTGCGGCTGGGCCACCTGGACACGCAGTACGCAGCCGCCGTCTTCCATTTTTTCCAGCTTTTGCGTGGGGTGCCACTGCCGCTCGTGGATGTGCGACGTCACTTCCGGGGTGAAGCGCAGCACCACTTCCGCAATTTCGCTGCCCGCCATGATGCGCCAGCCGGAAGCCAGGTGGCTTTCCAGGTCAAACGCTTCGGGCACGGTAAATTTGCGCTCCAGCAGCGTGGCGCTTTCCAGCCGGTCCAGCTTAAAGGTGCGAATATCTTTGGCCCAATCATCGTGGCCAATGACGTAAATGCCGGAGGGCGTCGGCTCCAGGGCGTACGGGGCAATGACCCGCTCGCGCAGCTGGCCGCTGCGTGGCGAGCGGTAGCCAACGCGCACCTTGCGCCCAGTGCCCCAACCTTCAGCCAGCGCTTCCAGCACGGCCACCTGGCGCTGGCCGTCGTTCAGAGTTTGCACGCGGTCGGCGGCACGCTTGAGGTGGGGCGAGATGGCGTTGGGCAGGGTAATAGCCAGCTTGCGCAGGGCCGTGGTGACGTGCGGGTTACGTTCATCAATGGTGCGGGCCAGCAGCAGTCCGGCGAGGGTCAGGGCGATGGCTTCATGAAAGGACAGGTGCACGGTGGTGAGATAGCGGGTGCGGTTCAGGCCGAAACGGCCGTCTTTCTGCCAGATCGGTAAGCCCTGCTCACACAAAAAATCCACGTCCCGGTACACGGTGCGGCGGTCCACCTCCAGCCGGTCGGCCAGATCCACGGCGCGCATGCCGTCGGGAGTAAGCAGCAGCAGCTCTTCAATTCGGCGCAAACGGGATGTGCGAGAAGCCAGGCGCGTCATATTTCCTCCTGAAGAAAGTAGACCATGCGTTCTATTTTGCGCCAGTTCAACCGGAATGTCAAATAGGTGAACTGGCAAAAAGTCCTAATTCGCGCGGCAGCAAGGGAACTCATGTATAATCAAACGCGACTTTTAATCGTTTTTGCTTACGTCGCATCCTTGTTAACCCAAATCCGACAACCCGGTGCCAGCACGCAGGTTTTACGGTTATGACCGATCAATCCGATAGCTTAACGGAGCAGCTGATGGCCAAAAACGGCCGTCTCCAGCACCAAATCACCGTTTTACATGCCCAAATGCAGCAGCTTACCCGGTACACCAACCAGCTGGAGGCGGAGCTGAACCAGCTTAGAAACACGGTGGGGCAAATTGATGTCGTCCAGGTTGTTTCCGATGCCATCATGGTTACCGATACCGAATTTCACATCCAAAGCTGGAACCGGGCCGCCGAAACGATGTATGGTTGGCAAGAGGCAGAAGTGCTGGGGCAGTCGCTCACCGCCCTGGTTGAGGCCGAGTTTGTGAATGAGACCATTGACGAGGTGCGTGAGAAATTTCGGGCAACCGGGTATTGGTCGGGCCGGGTCTGGCAGCGGCGCAAAGATGGTGTCATGATTCCCATTTTGTCGGCCGTTACGGTGATTCGCGACAAAGACGGCCGGGCCATTGGCACCGTGGCGGTCAACCGAGACATTACCGGCCAGCTGCAAATTGAGGAGGCGCTGCGTGCGCAAACCCATACCCTGGAAGTACGCAACGAAGACCTGGCCCAGTTTGCCTACGCCGCCTCGCACGATTTGCAAGAGCCGCTGCGCATGATCACCGTCTACCTTCAGCTGCTGTCGCAGCGATACAGCGGCCAGCTAGACAAAGAAGCAGACGAGTTTATCGGCTTCGCCCTCGATGGTGCGACGCGCATGCGCCAGCTGATTACCGACCTGCTGGCTTACGCCAAAATCGGCCGTAACAACCTGTTTTTCACCGAAGTGTCGCTGAGTAAAGTTCTGCAGCAGGTGTTGGCCAACCTCGATTTACCTATTCAGGAAAACCGGGTCACCATCACCTACGATCCGCTGCCCACCGTCATTGCTGAAAAAACGCAGATGCTGCAGCTGTTCCAAAACCTGCTCAGCAATGCCATCAAGTTCAAAAGCCAGAGCAAACCGGTCATTCGCATTTCTGTCCACCAGGACGATACACATTGGATTATTCACGTCAAAGACAACGGCATTGGCATTGATCCCAAATTGAGCGAAAAAGTATTTACCATTTTTCAGCGTCTTCATACCCGTCAAGAGTATCCAGGCACCGGCATTGGGCTGGCTATCTGCAAAAGGATTGTGCAAAACCACGGCGGGGCCATCTGGCTTCAATCGGAGCCAGACGCCGGTTCGACCTTTTCATTTAGCCTACCGATTGCCCCAGAAAAAACGGCCGTACCTGGTACCGATGCCAGTTAAACAGTCAGATTTTGCGGGGCATAATACATTTGCAGGATCACCCCAACCAGGAGAACCGGGCCACTCTAACAAACAACAAATGACAAAATACGTTCCCTGACAGCCTTACTTTTTTGCCGGAGACCTTTTGTCGTCAACAAAACTGACTTTTACACAAACTGTAGCAAGCCAAATAAGACAATGAATCCCAGTACGATCAACGTGTTGCTCATTGAAGACAATCCAGGAGATGTTCATCTGGTCAAAACCCTGCTGGCCCAATCCAGTGTGGTCGGCAGTGGAGCGTCTGTAATTAACCTGACGCACACCGAACGGCTCACAAGCGCCCAAACAGCACTTTGTTCAGAACCCTGCGACCTGGTTTTGCTAGACCTCTCTTTACCCGATACCAACGGCCTGAACTCTTTTCTTGAACTCAACCAATTTCACCCCACCATTCCGGTGGTTATTTTAAGCGGCCACACCGACCATGAACTGGCCATCCAGGCGGTGCAGCTGGGAGCGCAGGATTACCTGTCTAAGAACGATTTGTCCACCAACTTGTTGGTCAAAACCATTCTTCACACCATCGAGCGCCACCGGCTGCTGCTGGAAATTAGCCAGCGGGCGTCTGAGCTGGAAAACCAGAACCTGGCGCTCAATGATTTTGCCCACACGGTGGCCCACCAAATCCAGGGACTGCTAAGCCAGATGGTAGGTTATGCGTCACTGGTTGATTCACACTACCAGGAAGAGCTGAGCCTCCCCGCCAAACAAGCGGTTGATCAGATTATGCAGAGCGGTTACAAGATGAACAACGTCATCACGGAGCTGCTTTTTCTGGCCAGTATGCGATCTGAAAACATTCAGGTTAGCGAACTCAACAACAAGCGGATTCTGACGGAAGTGCTCAAACGGCTGCGCTACCAGATTCGGGCCACTGAGGCCAAAATCAGCCTGCCCAGCCAGTGGCCTCGCGCCTACGGCTATGCGCCGTGGATTGAAGAGGTATGGTTGAACTACATCAGCAACGGGTTGAAGTACGGCGGCAGCGAAGAAAAACCACCCGTTTTAAAGCTGGGCGCTACGGCCGAATCCAATGGCATGGTTCGATTCTGGGTCGCCGACAACGGGCCGGGCCTCTCCCCGACCGATCAGAAGCGGCTGTTTAAGCCCCACACCCGGGTCACTTCGAAAAAGATTCGTGGCGAAGGGTTGGGCTTATCCATTGTGTGGCGTATTGTGGAAAAATGTGGCGGTAAGGTAGGTGTGGAAAGCCAGGAAGGTGCTGGCAGCTGTTTTTGGTTTACCCTACCGGGAAATAGTTCGTAGCGTACCCTATTCATTATCCAATTCTGTTGAACCCATTTGTAAAAGCCTGCTAAGTGACTTTTACTTCATCGTACAAGGTAAGTATTGTGGCTGAGAATGGGCTGAACGGCCGTACCATCAACATTCTACTCGTTGAAGACAACCCCGGAGACGCCCGCCGTATTGAGCTCATGTTGGAGTCTGGCGAGATGGCTTACCGCTTAAACACGGCCGTTTCCCTCCAGGCCACCCTGCAGCTGCTCACCACCCAGCCAGCCCAGGTGGTGCTGCTGGACCTCACCTTACCAGACAGCACCGGGGTCGAAACCGTGCGCACCTTGCGCGCGGCCCATCCCTGGACCCCCATCGTCGTTTTAACCGGACTGGAAGACGAACAAATTATCACCGAAGCCGCCACCGCCGGTGCCCACGACTACCTGGTGAAGCAAGAACTGACCACCTCAATTCTGCACCGGGCCCTGCGTTATGCCCTGGAGCGCCACTACCAGGAAGAACAGCTGCGTGTTAGCCAGATCGCCTACCAACGCCAGGCGCGGGAGCTCAATCTGCTCAACCGCATCATCTCCACCGCCTCTACCAGCAAAAGCGAATTCCAGGTGATGCACGATACCTGCCTGGAAATTGCCCACTTTTACGGCTCGCTGCGCACGCTCATCTTGCTGCACCAATATCAGGATTCCTTGCTGACGGTGGAAGCCGAAGCCCATCAACCCCACCTCCAGCCATTACGCGGCCGTCAGCTCGATCTGGAGTCAGAATCGATCTTTGCGGCCGTTTCAAGCCTGGAACAATCGTTGATCCTGCCTACCCTGCCGCTGCGCTTGCAGCACTTTTTGGCCACACCAACCAACAGCAAGCTGGTTATCCAGCCGCTGCATCTTTCCGGCCAACACATCGGCTATTTCATGCTAAACCTGCCCACCGAGCACCAAATGTCGGCCAGTGACGCGCGGCTGCTCGGCATGGTAGCCGAAGAGATTGGCCTGACGCTGGAGAAAATTCAGCTGTACGGCCGTCTCCAGGCTTATACCAACGAGCTGGAAGAGCGGGTACAAAGCCGCACCCAAGCCCTGGCCGAAGCCAACGAACAGCTTAAATCATTGGACAAACTCAAGTCCAAATTTGTCTCCGATGTGTCGCATGAGCTGCGCAATCCGCTCACCAACCTGACACTCTACCTGGAACTGCTGGAGTATGCTCCGCCAGGCAAGCAGGCCAAATATTTCAGCACGTTGCGCAACCAGGTGCGCCGCCTATCGAACCTGGTTGAGGAAATCTTGACGCTCTCTCGCCTGGAAAGCAACAGATATACACACCTGTACCAGCCGGTGGATTTTAACTATCTGGTGCAGCAGGTTGTCACCGTGCACAAAGCGCGGGCACAAAGCAAGCAGCTTAAACTTACCTTTACCCCCACATCCCCCTTACCGCCTGCCTGGGGTGAACCCAATCAGCTCACCCAAATTGTGACCAATTTGTTGGACAACGCCCTTAACTACACGGCCCAGGGCAGCATTCAGTTAAGCACCAGCCTGCACCAAAACGGCGGCCATCGCGAAATTGAACTTGGCGTCAGCGACACCGGCATGGGCATTCCCCAGGAAGATTTACCGCACATCTTTGAGCGGTTTTATCGGGGGTCGCAAATCGACCGGGAAGCGATGGCGGGCACCGGGCTGGGACTGGGCATTGTGAGTGAGATCGTGGCCCTGCACAACGGCCGTATCGATGTCAGCAGCACACCCAACATTGGCACCACCTTTACCGTCCACCTGCCCATCGCCCCGCCGCAGTAATCCGCTGGATTTGCATCTCGGCCACACCCTGCTACGATCCAATCAGGAGAATAGTGGAACTTGCGCACACCAACGGCCGTTCACCACCTCAGCCTCAGCGAATATGAAACGCTCCGCCTGCCGGGCAGCGAGCTGCCAACGGCCGTCGGCGAGCAGCTGTGGCGATTGCTGGACCAAAATGGCAAGAAGCTGCTCGTCACCTTCCCCTCCCCAAAAACCGACCAGCAGTGGGAGTTCACCGCCCAGGGTTGGGTGGGGCAGTTTGTTTTGCCCCATCAGCTCCAGTTGAATATCCAGCCCAAGCTGCCCATCGCCCGGCTGTTCCAGCTGTGGGAAGCCGCCTACGATTTGCGGCTGGCCCATCTCACCGACGGCCTGACCACCCTCGATTCTGTGCCGGCATTCTTTAATTTGCTGGCCCACATCCTGGCGCAACGCGTCATTCGCCGGGGGCGGCAGGGGTTGCAGCAGGCGTATCTGAGCAAAACAGCCCAGCTGCCTTACGTGCGCGGACGGCTGCTGTCGCGCCAGCCCGCCGCCACCCAGCCCACCGTCCAGCTGGCCTGCCGCTACGATGCCCAAACGACGGACATCATGGATAACCAGATTCTGGCTTTTACCCTGCACCAGCTGGCCCGCAGCGGCCAATGCAGCGCGTTGGCGCAAACGGCCGTACGCCAGGCCTATCACCTGTTGCAGCCAGCGGTATCGCTGCGTCCCTTTACCGCCCAGGAATGTCAAAATCGCCGTTACGGCCGTCTGAACCAGGATTACGCGGTGATGCATGCCCTGTGCCGCTTCTTTTTGGAGCACACCGGGCCGCTGCTGGACGAGGGTGACTATGCCATCATGCCATTTTTGCTGAACATGGCCCAGCTGTACGAGCGCAGCGTGGCCAACTGGCTGCAAGCCCACCTGCCCGCGCCGTACCAGGTGAAGGCGCAAGAAAGCACCCCCATTGGCCCGCACGATGAACTGCGCTTCCAGATTGACCTGACGCTGTATGGGGCAAACGGCCGTCCGCTGGCCGTGCTGGACACCAAGTACAAAACGCCAGACAAGCCCAGTCAGGCAGACGTCAGCCAGGTGATTACCTACGCCCAGGCCCGCGGCTGCCAGCACGCCCTGCTCATCTACCCGCAAGCGCTGCCCCGACCGCTCAACGTTTGGGTGGGGGATGTGCAGCTGCACACCATTCACTTTGGCCTGGAACGGCCGCTCGACCAGGCCGGTGACGAATTTTTGCAGCAGCTGTGGGCCCAGCTGCACCTTTAAGTTTGGCTTTAAGCCGCAGCGGGTATAAAGGGGAACGGCCGTATCACACAAACACACTCAATTTTGCATCTCACCCACCTGTGTTACGATTATTGAACATTCCGCCCGGAGACAATTGACAAGGAATATTGCATGAAAGGTATCTTCAAAAAATTATTTGGCAGCAAACCAGTCGTGACCGTGGTCAGCGGGCTGCCCCGCTCGGGCACCTCGATGATGATGAAAATGCTGGAAGCAGGCGGCATCCCCCCCCTCACCGACAAACTTCGCACCGCCGATAACGATAATCCCAAAGGATATTACGAATTCGAACGCGTCAAGCAGATGGATAAAGGTGACACCGCCTGGATGGCCGACGCGCAGGGCAAAACGGTGAAGGTGATTTCCCAGCTGCTTAAGTTCATGCCCGCTGAATACCAATACAAGGTCATTTTCATGCGGCGCAACATGGCAGAAATTTTGGCGTCGCAAAAGAAGATGCTGATCAACCGGGGTGAAGACCCCGATGTGGCCCCCGACGAAGAAATCTCCGCCCTGTTTGAAAAGCACCTCAACAGCGTGATGGATTGGATGGCGGCCCAGCCCAACGTCTCGGTGATCTACATTCACTACAGCGACATGCTGGCCAACCCCCTGCCGCAAATCGCCCAGCTCAACGAATTTTTGGGCGGTCACCTGAACATCGAAGCGATGGCCGAAGTAGTGGACCCAGACCTGTACCGCAATCGCAAAAACCGCCTCACCAAAGAACAGGCCAGTTCAAGTTAGTAGAAGAGATGGGGCCATTCTTAAAAAGTGGCCCAACCTGACAAATAATCCCCCAGTTGTAAAAACAGCGACGGGCCTCACCCACAGTGAGGCCCGTTTTGCTTTGGCAAATCAGCCAACCCAATCTGCCGCAGCCACAGCATAAGAAAAATTTTAACCTCGGTTAAATTTTATTGTCACGCCGGTTAATTTTTGTTATAACTTCTGTTAACTATGGAGTTGGCAATGGTTAACTGCATTTTGTCACACCAAAAACGTATAAAAATCAATGACTCAACCGGTAGCTCAAGCCTAAAATTGGGCAAAAGGAAATATTCCATGAGTGATTCAGCGCAAAGCAAAATTGAACCAGATGATAACTGCGCCGATCTAATCAGCGAAGCGATTACTGACCAGGAGGGTATTATCCAGGTCAGTTTGCACCCGCAAGACGGCCGTCTCGAAATCGACTACGATCCCACCCAAATATCCGAACCCGTGGTTGAAAGGGTAGCCCAACAGGTCAGCCCAATTTTGCAGGAGCGCTGGCAAACCTGCACCATGCGGCTGGGCCGTCAGGGCGGGCGCGCCTGCGAAAGCTGTGCCATTGGACTGGAACGGCAGCTGCACCAGCTGCCCGGCGTGCGCCGTGCTACCGCCAGCTTCATGGGCGGAACGCTCGCCGTTACCTACAACAACCAGCTCATCTCCCCCGACGAAATTTCCCTGCACGTGCAAAACCTGGGCGTGGCTGTGGCCCCCTCAGCCGCCGAAGTAGCACCCACCGCGCCCGCGCCGCAACCGCCCGCCACCGGCCTGAAACATGCCTGGCATTGGCTGATGGACGGCCGTCTCGAAGCCATCTTCACCGTCATCACCCTTATCACCATGGTGGGGGGCCTCATCGCCGAACGGCAGGAAGCGGCCGTTACCGCCACCGTCCTGTTTGTCATCGCCTACATCGCGGGCGGCACCTTTGGCCTGCAGGGCGGCATCGAATCGCTGCGCAACCGCACCATCGACGTAGATTTGCTGATGGTTTTGGCCGCCGTCGGCGCGGCCCTCGTTGGCCAGCCGTTTGAGGGAGCGATGCTGCTCTTCCTCTTCTCGCTCTCCAACGTGCTGCAAGATTTTGCCATGGACCGTACCCGCAACGCCATCAAGGCGCTCATGGAGCTGCGCCCGGCCCAGGCCACGGTGCGGCGCGGCGACAATGTTTACCAGCTGCCCATCGAAAAAGTAGTCGTCAGTGACCGCATTTTGGTCAAACCCGGCGAACGGATTGCCCTGGATGGTGTGGTGGTAGACGGCCGTTCCGCCATCGACCAATCCTCCATCACCGGCGAATCCATGCCCGTGGGCAAAGAAGTTGGCGACGCTGTGTTTGCCGGAACCATCAACAAAAACGGCAGCCTGGAAATTCGCGTCACCAAGCTGGCCAAAGATTCCACCCTGGCCAAACTGATCCAAATGGTGGAAGAAGCCCAGAGCGAAAAAGCGGAAACGCAGCGCTTCATCGACACCGCCGAGCAGTATTACGCCATCGGCGTCATCGTGCTCACCGCGCTGGTGGCCGTGGTGCCTATGCTGTTCCTCCAGGAAGCGTTTAGCGAGGCATTTTACCGGGCGATGACCGTCATGGTCGCCGCGTCCCCCTGCGCCATCGTCATCAGCACACCGGCCACGGTGCTGTCGGCGATTGGCAACGGCGCGCGGCGCGGCATCCTGTTTAAGGGCGGCGTCTACGTGGAAAACGCGGCCACCATCAAAGTGGTCGCCTTCGACAAAACCGGCACCCTCACCCAGGGCGACCCGCAAGTCACCGACGTGGTGGCGCTGGATGGCCAAACCAGCGAAGACGAGCTGCTGGCCCTGGCCGCCGCCGTCGAGGCCAAATCGGAACATCCGCTGGCCCAGGCGACCGTGAAGGCGGCCCAAAAGCGCAACCTGAGCTGGACCGAAGCAACCGATTTCCAGGCCACCACCGGGCAGGGTGTGCGGGCCACCGTGGCGGGACGCCATTTTTGGATTGGCAACGGCCGTTTCTTCCAAAAATTTAATCCGGTTGGCCTGGACAAAGCCGAAGCCGAGCTGGACCGTCTGCAAAAGGCGGGCAAAACCAGCGTGTTGATGGCCGAGGTGGATGAGGCGGCGGGAACGGCCGTCCTCCTGGGCATTCTGGCTTATGCGGACGTGATTCGCCCCGACGCGCCCGACGTGGTGCGCGCCCTGCATGCCAACGGGGTGCAGCACGTCGTCATGCTCACGGGCGACAACGACGCGGTGGCTCAGCAAATCGCCCAGCAGGTAGGCGTCGACGCCTACTTTGCCGATTTGCTGCCGGAGGATAAGGTAACGGCCGTTAAAAAAGTGCGTGAGCAGTACGGCCCAGTGGCCATGGTCGGCGACGGCGTCAACGACGCGCCCGCCCTGGCCACCGCCGACATCGGCATAGCTATGGGCGCGGCCGGTACTGACGTGGCTCTGGAAACGGCCGACATCGTCCTGATGTCCGACGACCTGCACAACATCCCCTACACCATTGGCCTCAGCCGCAAAACGCGGCAAACCCTGCTGCAAAACCTGGGCTTTGCCATCTTCATGATTTTGCTCATGCTGGGCACCATCTTCTTCTCCGGCCTGGCGCTGCCTGCCGCCGTGGTCGGCCACGAAGGCGGCACGGTGCTGGTGTCGCTCAACGGGCTGCGTATGCTGGGCTACAAACCGAAATAATGGTCAATGGTTAATTGTTAATTTGGTCTGTTGGCCAAGGTTTTTTCGGGTCAATATCAATGAGCGTGTTGTCATGATTCATCATCAAAGATTTCGCAGATTGAAATGATTAAAATCTGGTAAATCTGCGAAATCTTTGATAAAAGCCTTTGTCGGGCACCCTGTTTGGCGATGAGCCACATTTTCAATTCATGGGTAGAGACGTTGCCAGGCAACGTCTCTTTTTTTTGCAGAATGATGAGGAGCGGGGCATCGTGTAAAACGTTGTGGTGCGGCGTCTCTACTTGACACAAGCTGGATTCTGAATAAAATACACCATGTTAAAATAATTTTTTAGACGTATCAAAATATTTAGGGGAATGAAATGAACAATCCGGCAGTATTACTTTTGATGGGCACGGCCGTTTTGGCGGCAGCGGCCGTATTCCTCTGGCCCGAAAAAGGGATATGGTCACGCTGGCAGCAGGCCCGCCAGCTAACCGACCGGGCCCGCCGCGAGGATGCCCTGAAGCACATCTACAAATATGAGCAAAAAGGACGGCGTGCCACTGTGGAAAGCATCGCGGGGGCGCTCAACGTCAGCACCAATGACGTGGCCGAGCTGCTGAGCAACATGCAGGCCGACCACCTGCTGCATATCCACAGCGATAACATCACCCTGACGGCCGACGGCCTGGAGTCGGCGCTGCACATCATTCGGGCGCACCGGCTGTGGGAGCGCTACCTGGCCGAGCAAACCGGCTTTAGCGAGGCGGAATGGCACAGCCAGGCGGAACGGTACGAACACCAGCTCACCCCTGAAGCGGCCGACGCGCTTTCAGCCCGGCTTGGCCACCCCACCCACGACCCGCATGGGGATCCCATTCCCAGCGCCGAGGGCACCTATGTACACCACCACGGCCAGCCGCTCAACGAGCTGCCGCCCGACCAGCCTGCCCGCATCGTCCACCTGGAGGATGAGCCAGAGGTGGTGTATGCCCAGCTGGTAGCCGAAGGGCTGCATCCGGGGCAGACGGTGCGGCTGATTGAATCAAACAGCACCCGTATTCGCTTTTGGGCCAACGGCGATGAGCATTTGCTGGCACCGATTGTGGCGCGGAATATTTCGGTACGGCCGTTACCCGCAGTTGTGCAGGAGGAAACGGCCGTTCCTCAACCAGAACACGGCACCCGTCTCTCCGAATTACCGCTGGGGGCTACGGCCGAAGTGATTCGCATCTCGCCCAACTGCCGGGGGGCGGAACGCCGCCGCTTTATGGATTTGGGCATCCTGCCCGGCACCGCCATCACCGCCGAAATGCGCAGCCCCAGCGGCGAACCCACCGCCTACCGCATCCGCGACGCCATCATTGCCTTGCGCTCAAACCAGGCCAATCATATTTATGTAAAGCAAGCCGCCTGACATCCCTCGTTCCACGCTCCGCGTGGAATGCCTGGGGCGACGCGCCGCGTCGCGTGTGGGACGCAGAGCGTCCAATTAGCATTCCCACGCAGAGCGTGGGAACGAGAAAACGGAAGTAAACCAATGGAAACCAAACTAAAAACACCTCAACCCATCGCCTCCGGCTGTGAAGGCTGCCCGATGCACCACGCGGGCAACCTGCGCAAGCTGGGGGTGAATATGGAAAATTCAGACTTTGTCATTGCCCTGGCAGGCAATCCCAACACCGGCAAGAGCACCGTTTTCAACGCGCTTACCGGGCTGCGGCAGCACACCGGCAACTGGCCGGGCAAAACTGTCACCCGCGCCGAGGGCGGCTTTAGCTACGGCGACAAGCAGTACAAAATCGTCGATCTGCCTGGCACCTACTCGCTGCTCTCCACCAGCCTGGACGAAGAAGTGGCGCGCGACTTCATCTTGTTTGGCCAGCCAGACGTCACCGTGATTGTGGTCGACGCCACCCGGCTGGAGCGCAACCTGAACCTGGTGCTGCAAGTGCTGGAAATTACCGACCGGGCCGTCGTTTGCCTGAATCTGATAGACGAAGCCCGCCGCCACAAGCTAAAAGTGGACGAGCGGCGGCTGGCGCGCGACCTGGGCGTGCCGGTTGTGCCCACGGCGGCACGCCAGGGCGAAGGCTTGCAGGACCTGCTGCAAGCCATTCACGAAGTCGCCACCGGCCAAACCGTGTGCAAACCGTATCGCTCTAAATCCGAATCCCCGGCGATTAAACAGGCGCTGGCCAGACTGGTGCCGCAAATCGAGGCGGCGTTCCCCGGCCTGCCCAACGCCCGCTGGGTTGCTTTACGCTTGTTGGACGGCGATGAGCGGCTCATCCAGGCCGTGCGCCAGGGCGAACTGGGCGATCTGACTCGACCAGAATTAGTGACTTTGCCGGAAGCAGCGGCCAACAACCGCCTGATTCCGCTGGAGGTGGTCTCATGACAACGATCAATCCGACCGTAAACCCAAAGGATATTTTGCAAACGGCCGAATCCCTACGCTGGGAAATTGGCCCCGAATTTCATGAGCAGCTGATGGAGGGCATCTACACCGAGGCGGCCAACCTGGCCGACCGCGCCGTGACTCGCCCCGACGAGAAGCCGCGCTTCGACCTGGACCGCACCATCGACAAAATCGTCACCAGCCGCGTCTGGGGCTTCCCGATGATGATTTTGCTGTTCACCGTCGTCTTCTGGCTGACGATCAGCGGGGCCAATGTGCCCTCCTCGATGCTGGCCACGCTGCTCATCGACAAAACCGTGCCGCTGCTGCACCAGGCCGCCGATTTCTTGCGCCTGCCCTGGTGGCTGAGCGGCTTCCTGATTGACGGCATGTACCTGGCGACCGCCTGGGTGGTCAGCGTGATGCTGCCGCCGATGGCGATTTTCTTCCCGCTGTTTACCTTGCTGGAGGATTTTGGCTATTTGCCGCGGGTGGCGTTTAACCTGGACAACCTGTTTCGCAAGTCGGGCGCGCACGGCAAGCAGGCGCTGAGCATGATGATGGGTTTTGGCTGCAACGCCGCCGGGGTAGTTGCTACGCGAATTATTGACAGCCCGCGTGAGCGGCTGATTGCGATCATCACGAATAATTTTGCGTTGTGTAACGGCCGTTGGCCCACGCAAATCCTCATTGCCTCCCTCTTTCTGGGCAGCCTGGTGCCCGCCTACCTGGGCGGCCTCATTGCGGCGCTGTCGGTGGTGGGCATTGCCCTGCTGGGCGTTCTGATCAGCTTTGGGGTGTCGTGGGGGTTGTCGCGCACCATGCTCAAGGGCGAGGTGTCTACCTTTAGCCTGGAGCTGCCGCCGTACCGCCCGCCACGCATCTGGCAGACGATTTACACCTCGGTGATTGACCGCACCCTGATTGTGCTGTGGCGCGCCGTGACGTTTGCCCTGCCTGCCGGGGCAGTTATCTGGCTAAGCGCCAACATCACGATTGGCGGCGTGAGCCTGGCCGAGCATCTGGTCAATATTTTGAATCCAGTGGGCTTGCTGCTGGGGCTGAACGGCGTGATTTTGGTAGCCTACATCGTGGCCATTCCGGCCAACGAAATTGTGATTCCCACTGTGCTGATGCTGACGGTGCTGGTGACCGGGGCCAACGCAGGCGCGGGCGCGGGCGTGATGTTTGAGCTGGATTCGCAGGCAGACACGATGGCGCTGTTTAGCGCGGGGGGCTGGACGTTGTTAACGGCCGTAAATCTCATGCTCTTCTCGCTGCTGCACAACCCGTGCAGCACCACGATTTACACCATTTACAAAGAAACGGGGAGTAAGAAATGGACGGCCGTTGCTGCCCTGCTGCCGCTGGTGATGGGTTTTGTGGTCACCTTTTTTGTGGCGCAGATTTGGCGTTTATTTAGCGGTTAGAAGATTTCACCGCAGAGGCGCAAAGGTCGCAGAGGGTTTAAAAGCTCTGCGTTCTCTGCGTCTTTGCGGTAATTATTGTTGAAGACGGCCGTTTACCGCCACCGCCCATTCATCCACGCCAAAGCCATCCAAATCTGCCAAAATGGAAACCACCACCCGTCCCTGACGGAAATTCACCATGCGAAAACCGGTACTTTCGAGGGCGCACACTTCTTGGCCCACTACAGGGGGTTCTGCTTCCTGCATTTGAGATACAGAGCATGTGCGGGCCAGCATTTCAACGGCCGTTTCTTCATCCGCCATCTCAAATAAATCGCAGTAGGCAGTGGTGTTGGTCAGCGAGTTTTCGACTAGCTGGACGCCGTAATAGTTTTCGATTTGGTCAGCGAGGAAGGTTTCGGGGGGAACGGCCGTATGCGTGCTGCCCACGGTAAATGGCGGAACGGCCGTCACATCCGCTGGTTGGCAAGAAACATCGGGCAGGGAAACGGGCTCATTCGTTACGGTTTCACCATTACAGCCAGCAAGTAGCAAAACAATACCAATACCTAACCAGAGGCAAATTTGCTCCAATCTCACTGCCATTTATACAGATTCCCTCAGCGCAAAACCAAGTTTACCGACAAACAGATCATCCTTGCGCCGTTGGTAAATGGAATGTACTGAAAAAGCACCTGTAATTAACAAAATAAACAATACCCAGCTAAGCAAATCAGTCACCCAAATTATAACCAAACTAGCTAGCGCAAAACAGGCAAATACGATTGCCAATAAACTAAGCGAACATGCTAACGCCATGATTAACGAAACATCATATCGCTTGTAAATACCAGATGAAACTTTCCAAAGTACATACCCCCAAAAAAGCCACGAAAACAGCGGCGCAATCGCTTGCCAAAGACCAACATAATTTGTTAGGCTAAATAATGCGACAAAGCCGGTTATCAACAAAAAGATTCGCTCAGAAATATTGCTCGGTTTGAAACGTTCTCTCCAATTCATTTTGCCCTCCTGCAAAATCAATCTCCAATCATTTTATTTACGCTGCTTTCGCCTGGTGTTTTTAGAAGCTCAGGCAGTGGTCCGACATAAGTAATGACCAGCCGCTGACCAGCGCGGGTAATGGCCATGTACAGTTTTCGCGTGTTGTCGCGCACCAGTTCAGCCCGCTCCTCTTCGGCAAGCCGGATGCTCTGTTCCATCTCGTACAAATCGTGAATGCCCATTAAAAAGACAATGGGGCTTTCTAGCCCGGTGGCGGCGTTTAAGGAGCAGACGCGAATTTGATCTTGCGGATTGTCTTTACCGGGGTCAACGGCCGTATCCACCCCAAACACCCGATTCAATCGGTTGGCAATGTGCGACGTCTCTTCGCGGCTGGCGTGTATCACCAAAATGTCGCGCCAGGGCACCCCATTTTGATGCAGCTGCCCGATTTCATTGATGACCCGGGTGACTTCATCTTGTTCGCTGGTGAGCGGAATAACCACGGGCAAAACGCCATGCGGCATGTGATCCACATCCGGGATGACCACATCTTCATCCTCCTGCGGCAGCCGCCGACGGTAAAGTAACGTGGCAAAATCTAAAATCTCACGGGTGGTCCGATAACTTTTTGTCAGCCGGTGCACCCGGCCACGCACTTCCAGCCCACTGGCCAGCCAGGACTGGCCCCGCTTCAAAAACCCCTGGCTGGCATCGGCTACCAGGAACAAGTGGCCTGTTTGCGGTGTCAGGATGCGCTTGATAATCTCAAACCACAGCGGGGCAAAAAATTGGGCTTCGTCAACCAATATGATGTCGTAACGAGGCAGCGCCACCTCCCCTTCATGCCACAACCGCCACAAAAGCCGGGGCACGTCACCCCAATCCATCAGCTGGCGCTGCTGGAGTCCGTGGTGGTAACGCTCCATCGCCGTGTACACGCGCTGGCGCATCTGGTCAGACAAGGCAAAACCACGCCCAGAACGGTCGGCCGCCAGATAGTCGGCCTCAGAAAAAAGCAGCCGATCTTTGTACCAGTCGATCTCGTCCATGAGCATTTGTTCGGAAACGGCCGTGTCCCTTAACTGCTCGTGCCACACCTGCGTCACCAAATCCAGCCGGTCGCGATAGCGCACCAGATCACGCCATACTTTGTCTTTGGGCCAATGGCGACGGCACCAACCCATGAAAGTATGCATCTCAACCGATTCATCACCATCGCTCAAACGGCCGTAGCGACGGCGCAGGTCATGAATGAGGGCACGATTGTGCGTAAGCAGCAATATTTTTTTGTCGGGAAAGAGGCGGTGCAGCATGTAGGCGCGGTAAATGACAATCAGCGATTTGCCGCTGCCCGCCACGCCGTTGATCAAACGCAGCTTAAAGTCTTTAGCCGTCTCATGGCCCGTTTTGGTCAGGTTCAAATCCAGCTTAAGCGCATGTTCCTGGTCATAATCCAACAGGTAATTTGCCAGTTCCGCTTCCGTGTGGCGCTCAACCGGCTGGCGCACCGTGAACACCGAGGGCACCACCACTTCTGGAGTAAACAGCTGGCGAACGTGGTCGATTTGCGCGGGTGAGAGGGGGGCGGAGAGACGGCCGTTTACCCACCCCACCAACCGATCGGGCGATAAATGCTCCTTGCCAACCCAGGCATACAGCTTTTCCGGCCGTTGCAACAAGCTCAACTGCTTGTCGGGCACGTTGGGAAACAAAACAGCGCCAGGCAAAGCACACTTTGCAGGCAGAGTTTGCAAAAACAGCGACAGACGCTCCTCCTCCTCTACGCCAACTGGCTTGGCTTTCTCGCCAAACAAGTCCAGCTGCTCACTGCGCTGCACATCCAGCGGCGTGGCGTCTGAAACGCTCATAAACAGGAGGCGCTGGGTCCAAATCAGGCAAAAATCTGGCCCCGAACCGTGCAAAACAGGCAGTCGCTGGCAAACGACTACCTCTTCCGGCAATCGCTTCAAAACGTTAAACAGGCGAATCAGTTCAGGCGACGACCCTTGAATGGGCGTCGCGGGGATAAGTTGCGCCATGAGGTTACCAATTGCTCTCCCAAATATCGGGGCGGAACGGTTCTGTCTGCAAAATGTAGGTGCAGCTTTCCAACAAGCTGGCTAACAAATCTACCGTTTTTTGCAGTTCGGGATCCACCGGCTGGGTATTCAAGATAAACCGGCTGCCCACAATGATCAATTTTTTGCGCGGACGAGTAATGGCCACGTTGAGCCGTTCTGGCTGGAAGTAAAAATCGGCCACGTGGGCGGCAAACGCCGGGTTAGACGTGGTCAGCGAGACGATAATAAGGTCGCGCTCCTGCCCCTGCATGCGCTCCACGGTATCCACGACGATTTTTTGGCGAACGGCCGTTTCCGGCACAAACTTCCGCAGCAAATTGCGAATTAGCCGCCCCTGCGCCCGATAAGGCGTCACCACCCCAATTTCTTCCGCCGGAAAGTCACACGCCAACAGCGTGGTGATCAAATCCACCACCGCATTGGCCTCCCGCTGGCTGTAAACAGAGTTGTTGTGGTGCGCCAGATCCCAAAACACCTTTGGCTCATCTGGGTCCAGCACATCTTCCAGGCGATCCGGTAAAGATGCCAGTTCAATGCGTCGCTGCGCCGCCGCCGGAACCGACACCAACAAGCCATCATAAAATTGGTTACTCGGCCACTCGGTTAGTTCCTCATTCAGCCGGTAACTTTCAGTAAGCATCTTCTCAAAATTTCTGCCAGCCAGGCGACCAAACACTGAATCTTTAAACGCCCCACCCGTCATGCGGGTCGTCAGCACCGGGGGCAGCTGCTTATCATCGCCAAAAAAGATGTACTTTTGCCCGGAAAGCATGCCCATCACCGCCAGAGGCAGGGTGATCTGGCTGGCTTCATCAAAAATCACCGTGTCGAATGTCACCGAGCTAAGGCGTTGGGTGCGGGTGGCAAAAGGGGTCGCGCCGACTACGTAGCCGCCCTTTTTAGCCGCCAGGGGCGAAGCGTGGAACGATTCAAAATTTTTCACCAGCAAATCTTTGGCCTGGATCGGATGCCCCACCTTGATGGCCTCAATTTGCGGATCTTGTTTGTAGAGGGCGTTCAGAGCATTGTTGATGGCCCGATGGGTAAATGAACAGATCAGCACCCGCTCGCCATCGCTCACCAAAGCGCGGGCTAACGTAGCTAAAACTCGCGTTTTCCCCGTACCAGGCGGGCCCTGCACCAAATACGCCAATTCGGTTGCGTAGGCGTTGGCCATTGCCTCGCTCTGATCCCAGTTCAGCTCCAAAGTTTCCGCAATATCCAGCCCGCGTTCGTAATAGCTGGGATCGATCTCTGGTTTTAGATCGCCCATGAGCAATGGCAAAATTTGCTGCCGACCCACGTCAGAATCGCCCGCCTCGGCCAGGGCGCTGAGAATGTAGCTGCTCAAGTCGATAAGACCGATGTCCAGCGTCCAACCATCCTGGTCCGCAAACACCTTGTCCCATTCCACAGGACTCTCACAGGAGATGATGAGATCAGTCTCTTCATCCTCCACCAGGTTCACCATCAAATTGTCGTGGGCAAAGGGGTTGTTGCGGCTCAAGCAGAGGATGTCTCCCTCGCGAAAGCGAGAGATGTTGCGCGAGCAGGTCAATTCAACCAGGCCATCTTTACGAATCTCTTTGAGACAGACGTTTTCGATGGCAAACCCTTCGGCAACGCGGGTGTCCAGTGGTTTCTCCCACTGCGTATAGACTTGCTGCCGCTGTGCGGCCGTTTCCGTTAGAACCAAATCGCGCAAACTGCTTAAAAAGTTTGCCATTTCCCATTGGGCAGAGTGATTATGCGACATGGCTCAAAATTTAACAGAAAAGCTAATAGTTTTGCAATAGCGCCACATGCCCCCGCAGGCTTTCCGCCATTTTGGGGATAGCGATGTACTCATCAACCACGTGGGCCTGGCTTTCTTCGCTAGGGCCGTAGCCGATGATGGTCAGGTTGTACGGCACAAAGTGACGGCCGTCTGTAGCAAACTGGTAGCGGCTCAACTCGGCCGCACGCCCCATGCCTGCACCGATGAGCGCCTGGGCGCGCTGCACTTTTTCGTCCGTCGGCGGGGTGTAAAAGCCAAAAATCGTCGCGTCCCCCTCGGGAAAAGCGAGCGGCGGAGTGCACATGGCATCCTCCAGCAAAACAGCCTGGTCGCCCACCAGGCGCTGCACAAAAGCGCGTAAGCTGTTGAGGCTTTCGCTGGCGGTGCGGAAATCCAGGCAGACGCGCGCCCAGGCGGGTGTGACGTTGGTGCTGGTAGTATCTACTTCAATGATCGTGGGCGTCACCGACGTTGCCCCCAGCAGCTCGTGCGCCGAAAGTTCACCCTTGGCCGCCTGCACATCTTGAATGAATTGAGCCAGGGCGAAGTTCGGATTCACGCCTTTTTCCGGGACGCTGGCATGGACGGAACGGCCGTTAAACTGCACCCACATCTGGGCAATGCCCCGGTGACCCAGGGCGATCTTGTTGTCCGATGGCTCGCCCAGCACCACCAGATCGACGGGGTAATCCAGGTGCTTCACCCAATGTTTGGCCCCCGTGCCGCCGATTTCTTCTTCCACCACGCCGCTAAATACCACGTCGCGGCGCGGCCGGACACCGGCCCGCAGCAGCGCCGCCAGGCTGTACACTTGCACCGCCAGCGGCCCTTTGATATCACACGCGCCGCGCCCGACGATGCGGTCGCCGACAATGGTGCCGCTGTACGGCGGCACCGACCACAGGCTGCGTTCGCCCGGATCGACGTGGTCCAGGTGCGTGTTCAGCACCAGTGCGCCAAGCGAGGGATCTGTGCCGCGGATACGGCCGTTCACGTTCCCAATCTCATCAATCCACACCTGGTCAAAATTCAGCCTTTGCAGCTCGGCGGCCACCAGCTCGGCCAGCGGCGCTTCTTCATACGTCATGCTCGGCGTCTGGATCAGCCGCTGCGTAAAATCAACACAATCGTTTAAGAGAGCATCCCAATCGAGGGTCATAATCATTCCTTTCGGGGCTGGCGACTAGCCACCCGCCGCTACCCCAAATTTAATAAATAAACAGAAAACGCCACCACTTCCCGCACAAACGAGAAAGTTCGCGTAACGCTGTTGATCCAGCGGATGGAGCGCGTGGGTGAGCTGTACGCCTCCATGTGCAGATCATGGGCCACGGCCAGCGCCCGGCGCATGTGGTTGGGCGTGCTGACAATGAGGAACGTTTCCAGCCCGTTTTGCTGGGCCACCATCTGGGCATTGCGCAAATTTTCCTCGGTGGAAGTGGAAGTTGCTTCAAAGAGAATATCGGCCGGGTCTACGCCCTGGCTGATGGCATAGCTGCGCCCCACCTCACCTTCGGCCATTTCATCGCGATTGCCCACGCCGCCAGTGAAGATAAGCTTTTCCACCACGCCGGTGTGGTAAAGCTGGATGGCATGGTTGATCCGCTCGCGAAAAACGGCCGACGGCCGATCCCGCACGACCGCCGCGCCCAAGACAATTGCCGCATCTGCCGGGCGTGTCTCATCCCGCAGCGAAAAGAGGAAGACAGTGGTGGCTGCATACCAGCCCAACAACACCGCCAAAGCGATAATCCCCGTAACCAGCCGCGCCAAAAGGCGAACGGCCGTTTGCAATACTTTCACCAACTCACCTACCTCAACAATTAAAATGACTCAATTACCCAGCTCCGCCACTTCCCGCTGCCAAAACCAGCTGGCCAACCAGAACGCCCAGATGGGGAAAAGCAGCACCACAAAACCACCAATGCCCGTCTCGCCCACGGTGTAGGCCAGCGGTGGTGGCACCAGCGCCTCCACGATAGCCAGCAGCACCAGGCCAATGCCTGCCGCCAGGGTAAACTGGCCCAACCGGCGCGTGCGTAAAATCAACCGCCCCGCCAGCCAGATAAGCCACAGCCCCATGAAGGCAAAGCTCACCGTCTTCAGGCCCGAGTCGCGGACGGGTTCGATGAATCCCCAAATCTGGTTGACAAAGATGGGGTTGCCCAGGGCAAAGCGGGCCAAAACCGGCGTACCGAGCTGGTCAACCAGGCTGGCGACCAGGCCAAAAACTGCGCCTACTGTGCCCAGCGCCGTAAAAGCACGGCTACGGCCGTCGCCCTGCCCTAACTCTGCGACCAACCCAACGAGGAAAACGGCCGCACACAATCCCACCGTCGTGCCCACATGAAACGCCTGCCAGGAAATGCGGTTGTCGCGCACAAACGCCAAAAACAAATCGGCGTTGTCCCAAAAATCAGGCGGCATCTGCTGAATGAGCGGGAACCAGACAAAAAGATTCACCACGACGGCCACCAGCCAGCCCAGCCCCAGCAGCCCGGCCGCCAGCGTCCCCAATCGGTTGAAAGACATTGTTTATTCCTCCTTGAAAAATTGGCCGCGGATTGCGCGGAGTGACGCGGATTAAATCTGTGAAAATCTGTATTAATCTGTGTCCTTTTCATTCATGGTATTGAGCCATCGCTCATGGCGTCTCTTAGAAGATAGTCAGCCAAAAAGCGGTGTACCTGTTCCGTGTAGGCGGCCGGATCCACGGCAAAGGTGTTCAGGTGCCCGGCACCGGGAATCACCACCATCTGCTTGGGTTCGTTGGCAGCGGCAAAAACGGCCTGCGCCTGGTCCAACGGCACCAGCTGATCACGCTCGCCGTGCAGCACCAGCAGCGGCACCTCTAGCGTGGGCACCGTGTCCACCGCCCGAACCTCCCCCAGCGGCAGCTCGCTAAGCGCCGACATGCGGCGCAGCACCAGGGGCGTCAGGTAAGACGGCTGGTGGGCAATGCTGGGCAGGATGTTGGGCAGATTGCCAGCAAAGCTGCTGTAGGTGCTTTCCAACACCAGCACCCCCAAATCCGGCAGTTGCGCCGCCGCCTGGGCCGCCGCCGCACCGCCCATCGACTTACCCAGCAGGCCAATACGCGCCGGGTTCACTTCGGGGCGAGTCAGCAAGTAGTGGTAGGCGGCCACCAGGTCATTGGCTTCGGCGTAACCCCAGGTGCTGACGCGGCCGCCGCTTTCGCCGTGGTTGCGCAAATCCAGCAGCAGTGCCCCGTAACCCCGCTCGTGTAGGGCAACGGCCGTTTCCAACATCACCCCCCGGTTACCGGCAAAACCATGCGCATAAATCAGGGTGGCCCCCTCCACCGCCGGGTCGGGCGGCAGGAACCAGGCCACCAGCTCGATGCCGTCTACGGGAATGCGCACCGTTTCGGCCGTCAGGTTAAAGTCGGCCGGGGTCTGGCTGGGCAGGCTGCGCGCCGGATAAAGCAGCGCCGCCGCGCCCTGGCTGACCAAACGACTGGTATACCAGACGGCCGTTCCCACCACCAAAACCAACCCCAGCACCCACCAAACCACAGGATTCAACCTCCTACGCAAATTCTTTTGGTTTGTCATCATGCAGTCTCATCAAATGCGCCAATCAGGTCCAGCAGCGCCATCGTATTTAAGGTGGCTTTGGGCACAAAAGAGGTGACCAGCACATATTCCTGGTCCTTGCTGCCATCGGCGCTGCGCTCGGAGCAGTGCGCATTCCCCCCGGATGGCCCCAGGCCATCAAGCGTGGGAATGCGCTGCCAAAAATGGTTGCCATCGCTTAAACCACCGCGCTCCTCCGGCAAAACCGTGAAGCCCAGCTCCGCCCCCGCCTGCTGCCAGATCGCATACAGGCCATCGGTGGCGTCGTTGCGTCCCCAGGGCGGCGTTTTGCGGTAAAGATTCACCGCTACCGAGCAGCTGTAGCCATCGGCCGAACTGACCACATCGGCCTGGCCGTTCAGCGCCAGGATTTGGGCTACCGTCTCGGCATAAACATCCGGCTTAAAGGTGCGCATCTCCAGCCACGCCTCGGCCTCGTGCGGCACGCGGTTGGTCACCACGCCGCCGTGCACCGTGCCCACGTTCACCGTCACGTCCCGGCTGTAGTCGGTGATGGCCGCCAGCTTGAGAATGGTGTGGGCCATCTGCACCAGGGCGTTGGCCCCAAGGGCATGGTAGCTGCCCGCATGGGACGAGCGCCCTTCGGTTTTCACCTGGAAGATGGCCATGCCCTTACGCGCCACCACCACCTGGTAGGTGTTGTCTACCTTGCTGCCCCCCTCAAAAATGAGGCAGGCCAGCGTATCTGGCCCTTCCAGCCGGTCGAGGCACAGCTGGCCAAAATCTTCGGCCTCGGCCTCTTCAGCCGCATCGAGCAGGATGACCCAGGTGATCGCCTCAAACTGCTCTGGGGCATGTTGCGCCAGCGCGTCCAGCATCATGTAGATGAGTACGGTGCCGCCTTTGATGTCCACCGTACCGGGGCCGTAAATGCGCTCACCTTGCTCGCGCCAGTGGAAGTTATTGCGAATCTCCTCCTCGGCGGGGAAGACGGTGTCCAGGTGCGACACCAGGCCGATGGTTTTGTGGGTGAGCCCCTGGCGCGTCAGCACCAGATGCTGGCCATAGTTGGGCATGGTGGATTGGACAAATTCGGCCTGAAAACCTAACCGGGCAAACCAAGCGGCGGTCATCTGACCCAACGCATTAACGCCAGGGGCATTGGCGGTAAAGCTGTTGATTTCTACCATGCGCCGCAGCGCGGCCAGGTAGCCCGACAGGTTTTGCTGAAAGTGCTGTTCCAAAATTGAGGGAAATGAATTGCGATTCATGCGACCTTCCTTGAATGAATGATTGTCTCGTTTTTCTATCACGTTCAGCCATTTTAGGCGAATTGGTACCGGGCAAAACGGCCGTTTTTTATACAAAGACATAAGGAAAAGAATCGGGTAAACTTGTCTTCATTTTCCCGGAAATTAACTTAACAGGTGTGCCCAGTAAGGCAGTTTCCGGGAAAATAGCCACCACTTTCAAACGGAGTAAAAGTTATGCGAGGTGTGATTGCTGCGGGGGATGCGGCCACGGCCGCAGCCGGTCAACAAATTTTGCAGGCGGGCGGCAATGCGGTCGATGCGGCCGTTGCTGCCGCGTTTGCCTCCTTTATTGCCGAAATTGGCGTGGTGCACCTGGGTGGCAGCGGCATTGCCCACCTGTACGACCCACAAACGGGCCAATCCGTAGTGTATGACTTTTTCAGCAACACGCCGGGGTTAAACGGCCGTCCCCCCACCCCGCTCGACTTTCACCAGGTCACCATTGATTTTGGCGCCACCACGCAGGATTTTTACCTGGGGCGCGCCTCGGTCGCCGTGCCGGGCAACATTGCCGGGCTGTGCCAGCTGGCGGCCGATTACGGCCGTCTGCCCCTTCACCAGCTCCTGGAACCCGCCCTCAAGCTGGCCCAAGACGGCCACACCATCGCCCCCTTCCAGGCCGACACCTGCACGTTGCTCCAGCCGCTCTACACCCACACCGCCGGGATGCGGGCTGTTTTTATGAAAAACGGCCGTATGATTCAGGGCGGCGACCACTTCTTTTTGCCCGATCTGCACGCCACGCTGCAAGCCCTGGCCCGCGAAGGGGCCAGCTATGCCCAAAGCGGCGCGTTGGCCCAGGCGCTGCTGCAAGACCAGGCCGCCCACGGCGGCCTGCTCACCACCGACGATCTGCTGAGTTACCAGGTGCACAAACTGCCCGCCATCCGCCTGCCCTACCGCGACTGTGAGCTGCTGCTGCCGCCGCCCAGCTCTACCGGCGGCGTGCTGACGGCCTTTACCCTCAAGCTGCTGTCCCACTTCGACATGCAGCAGCGGCCGCACGGCTCGGCGGCCCATTTGCAGCTGCTGTACGAAATCATGGTGGCCACCAACCGGGCCCGGCCGTTTTGGGACAACTGGTGCGACACGCTGCCCGCCGGGGCAGCGATCCAGAACTTTTTGGCTGATGCGTTTGTACGGCCGTACCTCGATGACATTCAATCTGCGCTCAGCCGCCAGCAGGCGTCCCCCTTTGTCGCCGAACCGCCCGCGCCCAACAACACCAGCCACCTCAGCGTCGTTGATGGCGATGGGCTGGCGGTGAGCCTGACGACCACGGCGGGTGAATCGGCCGGGTACGTGGTGCCGGGCACGGGCTACATCCCCAACAACATGATGGGCGAGGCGGATTTGCACCCCAACGGCTTTCACAGCCGCCCCGCCGGGCAGCGCATCCCCACGATGATGGCCCCGGTGATTGTGCTGAAAAATGGCAAGACGCGGCTGGTGCTGGGCAGCGGCGGCAGCATTCGCATCCGCAGCGCCATTTTGCAGGCGCTGAGCAACCTGCTAGATTACCACATGACGCTCGACGAGGCGGTGAACACCGCGCGGGTGCATGTGGAGGATGGCGTGTTGCAGTGTGAAGCGGGCTTTGAGGCAACGGCCGTTGCTCAGCTGGAAACGATGGGTTACCGGGTCAACCGCTGGGCCACGCGCAGCATCTATTTTGGCGGGGCGCATTCGGTTTCACGGACGGAAGACGGCCGTTTGGAGGCCGCAGGGGATAATCGGCGCGGCGGGGCAACGGCCGTAGCCTGAGCGTTAGAAACAGGTGGCTCTTTGAGATTTCACGGATTTACAGCCCGTGATGCGTGAAACGTGAAACGTGAAGCGTGAAACGTGAAGCGTGAAACGTGAAGCGTGAAACGTGATCAGAGAGCCATCAAGTTTCACGTTTCACGCCAAATCCTCAATACCCCAACATGTGACGCAAACCTGGCGCTGGTGTCTGATAGGGGGAATTGATTTCAAATCAGCACAGAGGGAACAGGGATGGAAACACCGCACGCACTCATCGTTGAAGACACACCCGAACTCGCCGAAATATTTTCGATGGCCTTGATGGCGGCCGGATACCAGACGCAGGTTCTGGACAACGGCCAATCTGCCCGGCAATTTCTGGCCACCGAAGCCCCCGATTTGCTCCTGCTAGACATTCACCTGCCGCACTACAACGGCGATCGCCTGCTGGAGGAGGTGCGTCAGCTGCCCCACCTGGCCCAAACGCTGGTCATCCTGGCCACGGCCGACACCCGCCGGGGCGAGGAGCTGCGTGACGTGGCCGATTTTGTGCTGCAAAAGCCGATCAGCTTTGCCCAACTGCGCGATCTTTCCAGCCGCCTCACCGCCGCCATGCCACGATTGCAGAACGGCCGTTTCAACAATAACGGCTCTTTGGGAATTCAGGGGGATTACCGCCCTTGATGCGTGAAACGTGACAAGAGGGTAAGGGTCATCACGTTTCATGCCAAACCCCACAAAACTCCAATCGTTCTGTCATGCTGAGAGCCTGTGCTGAGGCTGCCGAAGTATCCCGCCCGCACAAAACTCACAACGCCTTGATCACCACAAAGTAATAGCCCATACCCGTGAGGGCAAACCCTACTAATTTAGGGTTTGCCCTAATTTTTATGCGGGAGACGCCCGATTGACCCCCAAAACCTTTCATTGAATACTGTTTTCAGCAACACAACAACTCAGCAAAGGCGGTATAAGAGACTATGAACGACGTCATTATCATCGGTGGGGGTCCGGCGGGAGCGGCGATGGGGTGCTATTTATCCATGGCCGGAATTCGCAACACCATCATCGAAAAGGCAAACCATCCGCGCCCTCATGTTGGCGAATCGATGGTTACCTCCAGCACCCGCATCTTCGAAGAAATTGGTTTCCTGAAAACGATGGAAGAGACGGGCTTTGTCAAGAAGTACGGTGCCACCTGGCATGCGCCAGCCAACCGGGGCAAGTTCTCCATTGAATTTGCCGAATTTCCCCAACCAGGCATCCATCAGGATTATACATACCACGTGGATCGCGGAAAGTTTGACCATCAGCTGCTGAAACATGCCGAGTCCATGGGCTCGACGGTGATGCAGGGCGTGGTGGCCAAGCGTATCCTCTTTGATGGCGACCAGGCTGTGGGCGTGCGCGTTGGGCTGGGCGACCAGGAAGTGGACATGTTTGCCAAGGTCATCGTCGATGCCAGCGGCCGGGGCATGTTGGTTGGACGGCAGATGCGCATGATCGAGAAAGATCCGGTGTTTAACCAATACGCGGTGCACGCCTGGTTTACCGATTTAGACAAAGGTGATGACCACACGCGTGACCACATTCACATTTATTTCCTCACGGTTGAACGCGGCTGGGTGTGGCAAATTCCCATCACGGAGGAGATCACGTCGGTGGGGGTGGTGGTAGACAAGTCAGTATTTTCTGAGTTCCACGAAAATATCGAAGCGTATTTTAACGCCCAGCTGCAAACCAACAGCAATCTGGCCCACACGATGCGGAACGCCAAACGGATCAACGAGTTCAAAAGTGAGGGGGATTACAGCTATTCGATGAGGAACTTTGTGGGGAATGGCTATTTGCTGGTGGGGGATGCGGCCCGGTTTGTGGACCCCATTTTTTCTTCTGGCGTCAGCATTGCCCTCTACAGTGCCAAGTACGCCTCTGAGTGCATTGTGGCGGCATTTGAGAAGAATGAGTTTGGAACGGCCGTTTTCCAACCCTACGAAGACCGGTTAAGACAGGGCGCAGGTGTATGGTACGAATTTATTCGGCTGTATTACAAGCTGCTGCCCCTTTTTACCCGCTTCATTGCCAATCCCGAGTATCGTCTACAGGTATTGCAGCTGCTGCAAGGTGAAGTATTTGACCGGTCTGAAGTACCTGTTTTAGACGCCATGCGCAATTACATAGAAACCGTTGAAAAATCTTCCAGCCATATCTTTAGACCACAGCTGGCTGACATCCCACTTGAATAGGGGCACTGAAACAAGCCGTGACGATACGGCGAAAGGGCCTAAATTGGCATTCTGCCTTCTGGTGGAAAGTGGCAGGTGGCAGGTGACTTTTGCCAGAGCAACTTGCTACTTGCCACATGCAACTTGCCACCAAACTTATCAAATAATCAGATTGAAGGAGCAGCACAACCATGAAAACAGATGTTGTAATTATTGGCGGTGGCCCCGCCGGAGCATCAGCAGCGCTTTTTCTGGAAAGAGAAGGCGTCTCGTCCATTATCGTTGAGCAGCAAAGTTTCCCGCGCTACCACGTTGGTGAATCCATGACCGGCGAGGCGGGCAAAGTCATTCGCGAATTGGGGCTGGAAGCGGAAATGATGGCCCGTGGTTACCCGGTTAAAAAAGGTGTCAAAGTTTACGGACCGAAGGGGCACAGCAGCTGGTGGGTACCGGTCACCAGCCGCAATGAGGCTTGGGGGCTGTACGACAGCACCACCTGGCAGGTGCGACGCAGCGATTTTGATGAGATGCTGTTGAACCATGCGGTCGCCAAAGGGGCTACCTTGCTGCCCGGAAAGGCAACCCGGCCGCTGCTGAATGATGATGGCTCAATACGGGGCGTTGAAGTGCGCTTGGCCGGCGGCAGCTACCAGACAATCGAAACAGAGGTGATCCTGGATTGTTCAGGCCAGGCCACTTTTTTGGCCAATGCTGGGGTAACGGGGCCTAAATACCTGGGAAACTACGACAAACAAATTGCCATTTTTTCACAGGTGAAAGGAGCCATTCGCGACAACGGCGGCTCCAGACTGGAAGACAAAGACAACACGTTGATCTTTTATCAGAAGAAGTTCCACTGGGCCTGGTTTATTCCCCTGGACGATGACGTTGTGAGTGTGGGGGTGGTGTCGCCGTCGGCCTACTTCCAGGAAAAAGGGGAGAGCACGAAGGAATTCCTGATGCGTGAACTCCACGAATTGAACGATGAATTGACGCGACGTCTGCCCACCATTGATCTGGTTGAAGAAGTGCATGTGATTCCCAACTACTCTTACCAGGTAAAAGGTTTTTGTGGCAAAGGGTACATCTGCATTGGCGATGCGCACCGTTTTATTGACCCCATCTTCTCGTTTGGTTTGACGGTGGCCATGCGGGAAGCGCAGCTGGCTGCGCCGGAGATCAAGGCCTATTTAGACGGGGCCAACCGGGACGCCGACAACCCATTTGCCGAACACCAGCTGCGCTGCGAACAAGGCGCGGACGTGTTGGAAGACATGATCGACCTGTTTTGGGAGCAGCCGCTGGCGTTTGCGCTTTTTGTACACCAGCGGTACACGGAAGAAATGACGGATGCGTTTGCGGGCCGTATTTTTGAGCACCAACCGTCTAAGGCAATTATGGCCTTTCGGAAAATGCTGAAGCGGGAAGGTGAGCGGCTGTATGAAGATGAAGACCTCTACTCAGTACCGATTGGTTCCCGCTACCATCCAGAACGGGCACCGCTGTGGCAGGCCAACTCAGAAATCCAAACCACTGAATCCTGGCTGGGACCACGTTAATCTGCGCCATCCGCGGCTTATTTTCGAAGGAGATAGACGATGAATACTGCTACTATTTTAAATGAGTACATCCAGGAAAGATGGATGAATGGGAGTGGCCATGACCTGGACGAAAGTCAGGATCTGTTGGCGACCGGGATTATTGACTCGCTCGGGATCTTGCAGTTGGTTACGTACATTGAGGATAAATTTAGCCTTCAAGTGCCTGATGAAGATGTAACGATCGAGAACTTTCACAGCCTGAAAGCCATGACAGCTTACCTTGCCTCGCGAACCTGACAGAAAAACAGCGGCTCTTTGGGATCTCAGGGAGTTCGCCCCAAATGAATATCGCGTAGAAACGGCCGTTCCCCCCCTCCCGGTAACGGCCGTTTCTACCCCTCTACAGTGACAAGGTACATAAGTCCTGTATCACCCCGGTGTAACATATTTTGTAACCGACCGCTCCTAAATTTTGGGGAGAGCAAATTTACACAGCTTTGGTCATAACCAAAGCTTCGGGGGAACCAATGTACACACAGAAGAGAGCACCTTATTCGGTTGTTTGGATATTGGCCGTTTTTCTGGCCACCTTCATGATTCTGACAGGGACATTCATGCACCCTGCCGAACCGACCTCCAGTTATTTGGTACAGGCAGCTGACCTGGCGACCGCCAGAACGGCCGTTGCCGCCGTCGGCGGAGCCATCACCCACGAGTTGGCAATCATCAACAGTGTGGGCGCTCAGCTAACCGCTCAGCAGCACGCCAGGCTGGTCGCCCGCGAGGACGTTAGCCTCGTCCTGGCAAACAGCAGTTTGGCGGTGGCCGGTGGGCCAAGCCAGCCAGACACCATTTTCCCCAGCCTCATCGGGGCCGCCCAACTGCACCAGGAAGGGATCACCGGTGACGGTATTACGGTGGCCGTTGTTGACACCGGTATGTGGCATGTTGGCGCACTCAAGAGCCACATTGCCGTGCAGTATGATGCCATTAACAACAAAGTGACCACAGCCAGCGGCGACTCCAATGGTCACGGTACACACATCAGCGCCATTATCGCGAGTGATGCCCGCAGCAAGGAAACCAATTTGTACAATGGTGTTGCGCCCAAGGTAGACCTGGTCAATATCATTGCTTTTGACAAAAATGGCTCGGGCAGCTACCTGGATGTGATTCGCGGTATTGACTGGGCCGTGGCTAACAAAGATCAATATAACATCCGCGTAATGAACTTATCTTTTAGCGCCACGCCCCAATCGTATTACTGGGACGACCCCATCAATCAGGCCGTGATGCGGGCCTGGCAGGCGGGCATCGTGGTGGTCGCGGCCGCAGGCAATACGGGACCAGAGCCGATGACCATTGGGGTACCGGGTAACGTGCCCTACGTCATTACCGTGGGAGCCATGTCGGATAACTACACGCCAGCCAATGGAACAGATGACATTCTGGCTTCCTTCTCGGCCGCGGGGCCAACGGTGGAAGGGTTCGTAAAACCGGATGTGGTTGCTCCGGGGGGGCATGTATTGGCGGCGATGAAATCGGATTCTCAAATCGCCACAACCCACCCCGATTATTATTATGGCGGCAATTTGTTCACCATGTCTGGCACGTCGCAGGCAACGGCCGTTACCACCGGTGTGGTCGCTTTGATGCTGCAAAAAGACCCCAGCCTGACCCCCGATGACGTGAAATGCCGGTTGATGAGTTCGGCGCATACGGCCGTTGATGACCAGGGCGATCTGGCCTACAGCATCTTCCAACAAGGGGCCGGGCAGGTAAACGCCTACGATGCGGTGTACAACACGGCCAGTGGGTGTGCCAACCAGGGGCTAGACCTGGCCGCCGACCTGGACGGAACCGCTCATTTTGGTGGCCCGGCCATGCAAGATAAAGATGGAAACTTCACCATCATGGACACAGACGGCTTCGCCTGGAGCGGTGGCTTCGCCTGGAGTGGTGGCTTCGCCTGGAGCGGCGGCTTTGCCTGGAGTGGTGGCTTTGCCTGGAGCGGTGGCTTCGCCTGGAGCGGTGGCTTCGCCTGGAGCGGCAGTGCAGTTTCACCCGCCAGCCTCACCAGGAGCACATCACAAATAGGCAGCTGGGTACCTCAGGAATAATATCGTGGCGGCATAAATAGTTTGACTGCCCTACACTAAAACTGTCCTTGTTGTGTCTGATGACAAGGACAGTTTTTTTTTGAATCTGCATAGCAAGGAATTGCTATTCGCAAGGAATCTTTCGTGAACTAGACTGTTAAGCAAACCGCACAAGGTTTTTGGAAGAATCAAGCGCAACTTTTGTGCGGTTTACTCAGAGGATTGGCAGATTCCACACTATTTGTTTTGAAAATCTTTCTGCCAAGTACAGAAGTATCTGAACTCATTTTGATTTGCCTTATGAGAATCGCTACAGAATACAAAAGCATTTTGGGGAGTCGTATCAAAGCAACCGACGTTTACCTGTATTTGGTAAGTGGTCTGGGGCTTGTTTTTATGGTTTGGGGCCTCATTTTAATACCTACTTACTCCCCCGTGCTGATCTTTTTGCTGCTGGCTGTGTTTGCCGCCGTGGCCCAATTCACCACAACCTCTGTACCAGTTTCAGAGTCGGCGGGCATTACGTTTGAAGTAGGAACGGCCGTTGCCATGGCCGCCATTCCCTTTTTTGGACCCGCCGCAGCGGCCGTTATCGTCGCGATTTCTAGCATTACCATCTGGGTAGTTAAGTCCCGCCATGAAGTCATGTGGAAAAAAAGCTGGCGACAGCTTGGCTTCAACACCGGCATGTGGAGCATTGCTGTTTTTGTCGCCGGTTCCTTCTTTGTTTACCTGAACAACTACCTGCAAGACGCAAACCTCTTTGTCCAGATGCTGCTCTGGGCCGCCACCGCTTTTGTTAATACACAACTCAACTTTGGGCTGCTGGTGGTGATGCTGCGTTTGCAGCACGGGGATCAGGTAAAACCGGCCAAACTTTGGCAAGAAAATCAGTGGGCCACCCTCATCGACTTTCTGCTCAAAGCAATTGGCAGTGGTCTTCTCATCTTCGCCACAAAATCCTATGGGTGGACGGCCATTGCGGCCTTTTTCTTACCGATTTTGCTTTCATCCATTTCCTTTCATTTGTACGTTCGGCAAATGCAAAACCATATGAACAATTTGGAAAGCATCATCACCGATCGGACCCACGCCCTCTCTAACCTGATGCGGGAAAAAGATGCGTTTCTGGCGGTTTTATCGCACGATATGAAAACCCCCCTCACCACCATTGGCCTCTATGCCGATATGTTGATTCAATTCCCAACGCTGATTCAGAAAAAGCCGCAAATCGCAGAAATATTGCAAACCAATCAGCGGACCCTGACCAACATGGTGAACAACATTCTTGACCTGGAGAAACTGCAAATTGGTCAAACGCTGGAAATGGTGAAAGAGCCGTTTGACCTCATTTCAGCTTTGGAATTTGTCATGCAGTCGGTTTCCATTCAGGCGGAGAAAAAGGGCATTAGTTTGACCCAGAGCTTCAACTGCGATTCCCTTTCAATTGCCGGAGACATATACCAAATGCAGCGAATGTTCCAAAATTTGCTGTCCAACGCCATCAAATATACGCCGCAAAATGGGCAGGTCAGCGTGGTGGTGTGGGAAGAAACGGCCGTCATCCACATCGCCGTTAACGATTCAGGCTACGGTATCCCCGAAGAAGAGCTGCCCTATGTTTTTGACAGGTTCCGCCGGGTCAAGAAGCATGAGCAGGTGGCCGTCGGCACCGGGTTGGGGCTGGCCATTGTCAAGGCAATCGTTGAAGCCCACGACGGCCAGATCACGGTTACCAGCCGGGAAGGTGAGGGGTCTCAGTTTTTGGTGTCACTGCCAATCACGTAATTGGCCAATTCCGCGCTGCTCTATTTTTTAAAATTGGCGCTTCGGAATATCTGTGTATGCTTGTCCAAACGTTTAATACCCGATTCCCTTACCGGCTTGTCTTTGGAATTTTGCAAAGTGATGAGGCTGAAAATGAAGCCGGTCAGGCCGCTGGAGAGACTAAAGAAAAATTGATGGGTCAATACCCCATAAACAACCCAGCTAAAACTACAGATGGCGCTGGTTGCGGCCGTATCGACGGAAACGCCAAAGGCTTCCTTTGCGCGCAGCAACCTGGCAAGCTGCGGCATGGCGCGAACCAGCCCAAGCATTGTCCCAAACGTGCCGAGGATTGAGGTGTTGATCATTGCTTACCTTTTATTGACCCGTTGCTACCCATCTACATCATGCCACTTTTGTTCAAACTCTGGCCATTTGTAAAAGTGGAAATTAGGCACGTGCTTGGGCTTCATTGTTCCCCTGGCATAGAAGTAAGCGTATTCCACCAGCCATTCCGACTTCGACAGGCCATGCTTTTGGGCCATTGCCAGAATCTTATCAACGTGCCATTTAGTATCGGCCGATACATGATATGTTTTCCCTTCCCCATTACCATCAAAGCGTAAGTAAACAAGCCACATTGGTTATTCCCCTTCCCAGCCCTTTCTAAATTAAGCGCCAGCAGGCGTTCCAGGATTTGTTCATCTGCTAAATCGGCCCACCAACTTGAGCTGCTTTATTCTCACCACAAGCTAGGCGTGACATACTTTTGACGTATCTCTGCCGTCTGTGCTATTTTATGTGGACCAGCCAGTTTACGGCCGTTTCCTGGCCGCAACAATTCAGGCGGTTTCTGTAAAAAATCAACATGACTAACAACCAAAATCCCGAACAACTTGCCCGCGACAACATCGACGCCCAATTATGGCAGGCCGGTTGGGCCGTGCAAAATATTGCTACCCTGAACTTCAGTGAGGGCTTAGGGCAAGCCATACGGGAATACCATACCGACGTTGGCCCGGCCGACTATGTGCTGTTTGTCAATGGCAAAGCCGTGGGCGTGATTGAGGCCAAACGCGAGGAAGAGGGGCAGCGCATTACGGCCGTTGAAGAGCAAACCTTTGGCTATGCCACCGCCAACCTCAAATGGGTGAACAACAAAGAGCCGCTGCGCTTTTTGTTTGAAGCCACCGGCGTCATCACTCGCTTTACCGACATGGCCGACCCGCACCCCCGCTCCCGCGAACTGTTCAACTTCCCCCGGCCGGAAACGCTGCAAGAATGGCTGCGCCAGCCGCAAAGCTTGCGCGCCCGCCTGCACAACTTGCCGCCGCTGGACCCCACCGGCCTGCGTGACTGCCAGATTATCGCCATCAACAACCTGGACGTGTCCCTGAAGGCCGACCGGCCCCGCGCCCTGGTGCAGATGGCCACCGGATCGGGCAAAACCTACACCGCCATCACCGCCATTTACCGCCTGCTCAAATTTTCCCACGCCAAACGGGTGCTGTTTCTGGTAGATACCAAAAATTTGGGTGAGCAGGCCGAACAGGAAATGATGGCCTACACCCCCAACGACGACAACCGCAAATTTACCGAACTGTACAACGTGCAGCGGCTCAAATCGTCCTACGTGGCCAAGGACAGCCAGGTGGTGATTAGCACCATCCAGCGCCTCTATTCCATTCTCAAGGGGCAAGATTTGGATGAGGCCGCCGAAGAAACCAACCCCAACGAATACATCCAGCCCAAAGAGCCCATGCCGGTGGTGTACAACGAAAAGATAGCCCCGGAGTTTTTCGACTTCATCATTATTGATGAGTGCCATCGCTCCATTTACAACCTGTGGCGGCAGGTGCTGGAATATTTCGACGCCTACCTGATTGGTCTCACCGCCACGCCCGATAACCGCACCTACGGCTTTTTTAAGAAAAACGTGGTCAGCGAATATGACCATGAAAAGGCGGTGGCCGACGGCGTGAACGTGCAAAGTGAGGTTTTTGTCATTGATACGCGGGTGACGAAGCACGGCGGCCAGCTAAGGGCCGAGCAGATGGTGCAACGACGCGAGAAGCTGAGCCGCCGCCGCCGTTGGGAGCTGCAAGATGAGGATGAAACGTACAGCGGCAAGCAGCTAGACAAGGATATTGTCAACCCTGATCAAATTCGCACCGTCATTCGCGCCTTTCGTGACAGCTTGCCCGCCATCTTCCCTGGCCGTAACGAAGTGCCCAAGACGCTTATCTTTGCCAAGACCGACAGCCACGCCACCGACATTATCGACACGGTGCGAGAAGAGTTTGGTGAAGGCAGCGCCTTCTGCAAAAAGGTGACCTACAAAAGCGAAGAAGACCCGAAATCCGTCTTGCAGCAGTTCCGTAATGAGTACCACCCGCGCATTGCCGTGACGGTGGATATGATTGCCACCGGTACCGACGTGAAAGCCCTGGAATGCCTGCTGTTTATGCGGGACGTGAAAAGCCGCAACTATTTTGAGCAGATGAAGGGACGGGGCACGCGCACCATGGATTATGATGAGCTAAAAAAACGAAGCCCCTCCGTGCGCCATGGCAAAACCCATTTTGTGATTGTGGACGCCATTGGCGTAACCAAATCACTGAAGACCGACAGCCAGCCGTTGATTAGCAAGCCGACCGTACCGCTTTATGATTTGCTGTATGGCGTGATGATGGGCGCTTCTGATGATGAGGCGGTGCGCTCGTTGGCCGGGCGGCTGGCGCGGCTGAACAAGCAAATTGGCGAAGAAGAACGGCAGCAGATTGCCGACGCCGCCGGGCTGCCCTTAACCAAATTGGTGGGCAATTTACTGGACGCCATCGACCCCGACCGGGTGGAGGGCAAGGCGCTGGAGCTGACCAACATGCTGCCGGGCAATGACCCCGGCGACGCCAAACGGCAGGAAGCGCAGGAGCAGTTGGTGCGTGCCGCCGCCACGCCATTGACCGGGGAACTGATTACCCTGCTGGACAACATCCGGCGGGCGCATGAGCAAACGATTGACCACGAAACGCTGGATGAAGTGCTAAACCTGGGCTGGGATGAAGACGCCGCCGCCAAAAACCAAAAAATAGCGGATGAAATGGCCGCATTCTTCCGGGTGCATCAGGATGAGCTGGCGGCGTTGACCATCTTTTTTAGCCAGCCGTACCGCCGCCATGAGGTAACGTATGCCATGATCCATGAGGTGCTGACGGTGCTAAAGCGGGAGAAACCGGCTTTGGCCCCGGCACGGGTGTGGCAGGCGTATGCCCAACTGGATAATTACCAGGGCAGCCAGCCGGTGCAGGAATTGACGCTGCTGGTGGCCCTGATCCGGCGGGTGAGCGGGCTGGATGAACGGCTGACCCATTACGGCGATACCGTGCGGCGCAACTTCCAGACGTGGGTGATGGCCCGACACGCAGGCGCGGGCGAAAAGTTTAACGAGGCACAAATGGCCTGGCTGCATATGATACGTGACCACATGATTAGCTCTTACCGCATGGAGCGGGATGATTTGGAGATGGCCCCCTTTGACGCGCAGGGCGGCCTGGGGCGCATGTACCAATTGTTTGGCAGCCAGATGGATGCGGTGATGGCCGAATTAAATGAAACATTATCCCGGTAGGGGCGGGACGGCGCGGCATGGCCCTGGCAAAAACATATGGCCTTACCTCCGCGCCGTCTCGCCCAATGACGAACCAATGATGAACAGGGCGAGACAGGCGGGTGACAAGGTTTTGGTGAATGGCGAAGGTTTTGGCCCGCCTGTCCCGCCCCTACCATGAAATCATTGCCAATCGTAGGGGCGGGACGGCGCGGCATGGCCTTGACAAAAACAAATGGCCTTACCCCCGCACCGTCTCGCCCAATGATGGCACAGAAGAAGGCGAAACGAATTGGGCGAGACAGGCGGGAGACGAGGTTTTGGTGAATGGCAAAGGTGATGGCCCGCCTGTCCCGCCCGTACGGCAGGTGGCGGGCAAATGGATGCGATGATGGCGGAATTGAATGAGGCGTTGGTAGCTTGATGATAATAGAAAATGGAATTCCACGAGGTTGGGAACTTTGCGTTTTGCCTGATTTTACAGATGTTGTTATGGGGCAATCGCCACCATCCTCAACTTACAATACTGAAAAGATCGGCTTGCCCTTTTTTCAGGGAAAAGCGGAATTCGGTGATATTCATCCTGAACCGACGAAATATTGTGATTCCCCCAAGAAAATCGCAAACGCTGGTGCAACGCTATTATCTGTAAGAGCACCAGTTGGCCCAACTAATCTGGCAAAAGAAAAATGTTGCATTGGGCGGGGGCTTGCAGCAATTCACCCTTTAGATGACATCTCTTCAATGTTTATCCTTTACTTGATGAGAAGCTTAGAACCAGATATTTCCAAAGAGGGTACGGGTTCAACATTTTCCGCAATAAATAAGAAGTTTGTCGAAAACCTGAAAATCAAACTTCCGCCGCTGAATGAGCAGAAGCGGATTGTGGCGAAGATTGAGGCGCTGTTTGCGGAGCTGGATGCGGGGGTGGCCAGTCTGGAACTGGCGCAGGCGCAGCTGCAAACATACCGGCAGGCGCTGCTGAAACATGCCTTTGAGGGCAAGCTCACCGCGCAGTGGCGCACCGCCAACGCCGACAAGCTGGAAGACGCCGCAACCCTCCTCCAGCGCATCCAGGACGAACGCCAGGCACGATATGAAGCGGAAACGGCCGTCTGGAAAGAAGCGGTCAAAACGTGGGAGGCCAACAGCAAACCGGGCAAAAAACCCACCAAACCCAGCCCACCCAAAGACCTGCCCCCCCTTACCCCCACCGACCTCGCCGACCTGCCCCAGCTTCCGGCCGGGTGGGCTTGGCTAAAACTTTCACTCCTTGCCGCCAATATTCAAATCGGACCATTTGGCTCATTATTGCACAGGGAAGACTACATTACGGGCGGTACACCTTTAGTCAATCCAAGCCATATCAAGGATTTGAAGATTGTTCCTGATTGGAATTTGACGGTAGGCGAAAACAAATTGAATGAGCTTCTAAACTACCGATTACAAACCAATGACATTGTCATGGGGCGCAGGGGGGAAATGGGAAGGTGTGCCGTAGTCCGAGCGAATGAAGATGGCTGGTTATGTGGAACTGGTAGCCTCTTTATTCGCCTTATTCCTTCTCTGACTCCCGATTTTTATTGTTTGATTTTAAGCTCACAAAGAGTCAAAGAATTTCTTTCTTCGGAAAGCATTGGGACTACGATGCAAAATCTGAACCAAAAGATACTGCACAATGTCCCCGTGCCTGTTTGCAGTCACGCAGAACAGCAAGAGGTTTTTTCACAATTGGAAAAACAACAATCAATAGTTGCCCAATTAGAGCAAACTATCACGGAGGCTTTGCAACAAGCCGAAGCTTTGCGCCAATCCATCCTCAAAAAAGCGTTTGCCGGTCAGCTTGTCCCCCAAGACCCCAGCGACGAACCCGCCAGCGCCCTGCTCGCCCGCATCCGCGCCGCAAAATCGTAGGGGCGGGACGGCGCGGTATGGCCCTGGCAAAAACACACGGCGCTGGCCCCGCGCCGTCTCGCCCAATGGCGCGCCCAATGGTGGCGCGCCCAATGACGAACCGGGCGAGACCGGCGGGAGACGAGATTTTGGTGATTGGCGGAGGTTTTGGCCCGCCAAACAGGGCGAGACAGGCGGGGACAAGATTTTGGTGAATGGCGAAGGTTTTGGCCCGCCTGTCCCGCCCCTACCATGAAATTGCGGCGAAATCGTGGGGGCGGGACGGCGCGGTATGGCCCTGGCAAAACAAACGGCGCTGGCCCCGCGCCGTCTCGCCCAATGGCGAACAGGGCGAGACCGGCGGGAGACGAGATTTTGGTGAATGGCGGAGGTTTTGGCCCGCCAAACAGGGCGAGACAGGCGAGGACAAGATTTTGGTGAATGGCGAAGGTTTTGGCCCGCCAAACAGGGCGAGACAGGCGGGAGACAAGATTTTGGTGAATGGCGAAGGTTTTGGCCCGCCTGTCCCGCCCCTACCATGAAATTGCGGCGAAATCGTAGGGGCGGGACGGCGCGGTATGGCCCTGGCAAAAACAAACGGCGCTGGCCCCGCGCCGTCTCGCCCAATGGTGGTGCAGAAGAGGGCCAGACAGGCGGGAGGCCAGGTTTTGGTGAATGGCAAAGATGATGGCCCGCCGATCAGGGCGAGACAGGCGGGAGATGAGGTTTTGGTGATTGGCGGAGGTTTTGGCCCGCCTGTCCCGCCCGTACGGGGAGGAATTATGAATAAATATGATCCGCATAAACATCATCGGCGTTCTATCCGGCTGCGGGGCTGGGATTACCGATGGCCGGGGCTGTATTTTGTAACGATTTGCACGGCTGGGCGGGTAAATTTATTTGAGAATATGGCGTTTCGGGAAATTGCGGAGCAGGCGTTGGCTCGTATTTCGGAACAGGCACATGCGCAGCATGTTGAGGTAGACACGTCGGTTGTTATGCCGAATCATGGGCACATCCTTTTTGATTTTACCGAAGTAGCGGCGCAGGCGGACATGTCGCGGACGCAGGGTTATTTTGAGAATGTGTTGGCGGGGGCGTTGGGGGTGGTGGTGGGGCGGTATAAAACGGCCGTTACCATCCGCATTAACAATCTTCGCCATACCAAGGGAACCCCGGTGTGGCAACGCGGCTATTATGAACGTATTATCCGTAACGAGCGCGAATTGGCGGCGACGCGCCAATACATTATCAATAATCCGGCACGTTGGGCAGAAGACCGAGACAATTTGGAGGCGCTTCTCGCCAAAATGACATACCATGCGTAGGGGCGGGACGGCGCGGTATGGCCCTGGCAAAAACAAACGGCGTTGGCCCCGCGCCGTCTCGCCCGATGATGGCGCAAGAAGAGGGGCGAGACAGGCGGGTGACGAGGTGTTGGTGATGGGCGAAGGTTTTGGCCCGCTTAGCAGGGCGAGACAGGCGGGTGACAAGGTGTTGGTGATGGGCGAAGGTTTTGGCCCGCCTGTCCCGCCCCTACGATGATTGATGGGAAATGAATGAATGATGGAAAATAACAATACGGCAACGGTGGTTTCGAAGGTGTGGAGTTTTTGCAATACGCTGCGTGATGACGGCGTGGGCTATGGCGATTATCTTGAGCAGCTGACCTACCTCATCTTTTTGAAGATGGCGGATGAATACAGCAAGCCACCCTACAACCGGGACGTGGGCATTCCGCCAGAATACAACTGGCAAAGCTTACGCAGCAAGCGCGGCGCGGAGCTGGAGGTGCATTACGTCACCCTGCTGCGCGAATTAGGCACCAAAACGGGCATGTTGGGCCAAATCTTCACCAAGGCGCAAAACAAAATCCAGGACCCGGCCAAGCTGTACCGCCTGATTGACATGATCAACGACACCAATTGGGTCCTGCTGGGCAGCGATGTAAAAGGGGACATCTACGAAGGGCTGCTGGAAAAGAACGCCGAAGACACCAAATCCGGCGCGGGGCAATATTTCACACCGCGTGCCCTGATCCAGGCAATGGTCGCCTGCATTCGGCCGGAACCGGGCAAAACCATCGGCGATCCGGCCTGCGGCACCGGCGGCTTTTTCCTGGCGGCGTATGATTTTCTGGTAGCAAACTATCCGCTAGACCGGGCGCAAAAGCAGTTCCTGAAGCATGAAACCTTTTCCGGCAATGAAATTGTGTCCAATACCCGCCGCCTGTGCCTGATGAACATGTTTCTGCACAACATCGGCGAAATGGAAGGGGAAAGCCCCATTTCCAGTAATGATTCGCTGGTGGCCGATGACGGCCGTCGCTTCGATTACGTGCTGGCCAATCCGCCTTTTGGCAAGAAAAGCTCCATCAGCTTCACCACCGAAGAAGGGGAACAGGCCAAAGACGATCTCACCTACAACCGGCAAGATTTTTGGGCCACCACGTCCAACAAGCAGCTCAACTTTGTGCAGCATATTCACACCATTTTGAAGAGCGATGGCAAAGCGGCCGTGGTTGTGCCAGACAATGTGCTGTTTGAAGGCGGCGCGGGGGAAACGGTACGGCAAAAGCTGCTGGAAACCACCGACCTGCACACCATTTTGCGCCTGCCCACCGGCATTTTTTACGCCCAAGGCGTCAAGGCCAACGTCCTCTTTTTCGATAACCACCCCGCCAGCAAGGAGCCCTGGACCAGAGAAGTGTGGTATTACGATTACCGGACCAACATCCACCACACGCTGAAAAAGAAGCCGCTGCGCTTTGAGGATTTGGCGGAGTTCATTGATTGCTACAACCCGACCAACCGGCACAAGCGGCAGGAAACGTGGGATGCAGAAACCAACCCGGACGGCCGTTTCCGCAAATACACCTACGACGAAATCATTGCCCGTGATAAAACCAGCCTGGACATCTTCTGGCTCAAAGATGACAGCCTGACCGACCTGGACAACCTACCCGAACCGGATGAGTTGGCGGAAGCAATCGTGGAAAATTTGGAAGCGGGGCTGGCCAGTTTTCGGGAGATTTTGGCGGCGCTGGAGGGGTAGGTAGGCAACGGCCGTATCTCCCCTCCTTCTCACAATCCCATACCAGCAATTCGAAATATGCATTATTTCTTGTAGGGGTGAGACAGGCGGGCCAAGATCCTGGCCAGACGAGGAGTCTTGCCTCCCGCCTGTCTCACCCCAAAACGGCCGTTAACCCCAGGCAGAGCGAGACGGCGCGGCGAAAAGGTTACCTGTTTCATGTCAAACCATACCGCGCCGTCCCGCCCCTACGCCATATTTCGAACTGCTGATCCCATATCCCCACACTTGGAAAACGGCCGTAAAAATGATAGCATTGCCGCGCGAAGCTCCGGGAAGAGCGCGAGAAAACAACACCATGATTGAACTCACTGGCAATATGCATATGCACACCTTCTACAGCGATGGCGAAAAGTGGCACGCCGAGATCGCCAATGATGCCATCGCCGCCGGGCTGGACTTCATCATCGTCACCGACCACAATGTGTGGGTGGACGGCGTAGAAGGGTACTACGAAAACGACAACGGCCGTGTTCTCCTGCTCACCGGTGAAGAAATCCATAACGTGCGCCGACAGCCGCAAGGCAGCCACCTGCTGGTGTATGGGGCCGAAGCCGAGCTGGCCGATTGTGCCGCCAATCCCCAACAGCTCATTGATGCGGTCAACGCGCGCGGCGGCTACAGCTTTTTGGCCCATCCCCACGAAAATGATTGCCGCATCTTCCCCTTCCCCAACCTGGGCTGGCGCGACTGGCCTGTGGAAAATTTCACCGGGCTGGAAATTTGGAACTACATGTCCAGCTTCATCTCCGCCCTGGTGGATGCCCTGGAGCGATTGCCCGTACAAATCGAGCTGATCGACAAGTTAACGGCCGTTCGCCTCGCCTTCAACCCGCAAAAGTTTGTCATCGGGCCGGAACCACGCACCCTGGCCCTGTGGGACGAACTGCTGGGGCAGGGCAAACGGGTAACGGCCGTCGGCAACAGCGACGCCCACGGCACCCCCATGAGCTTTGGCCCGCTTAAACGCATCATCTTCCCCTACGAATTTTTGTTTCGCGCCGTCAATACCCATATTTTGCTGGAACGGCCGTTAACCGGTGACGTCGCCTACGACAAACAGCTCATCCTCAAAGCCATTGGCCAGGGGCACAGCTTTGTTGGCTACGACCTGCCCCATCCCACCAAAGGCTTTCGCTTTAGCGCCACCAGCAAGGGCAAAGGCACCATGGGGCAGGAGGTCCGCCTCAATGCCGGAGCCACCTTGCAAATCAGCACCCCCACCCGCTGCAACATTCGCCTCATTCACCACGGCGAACTGGTCGCCAGCTGCCAAAACGATACCAACCTCACCCACATTCCCACCGAACCAGGTGCCTACCGCGTGGAATGCACCCTGCCATACCTGGGCCGGGAACGTGGCTGGATTTACAGCAATCCGATCTACCTCTTGTGACAGTGAAAAGTGATAAGTAAAAAGTTACAAGTTAAAAGTGACTTTTCACTTATCACTTATCACTTATCACTTTTTACGCGCCCCCCTCAATCAAAAGGCAACCAACCATGAAAATCCTCCGCGGCACCTTCCGAATCATCACCTTTCTCCTGATGCTCATCCTGACCACAGGGCTGGTTTTGGCCACCGCCTGGCTGCCCGTGCGTGTGCGCGGCGTGCGCCTGTCGGCCTGGCTGCTGGTGCCCATCTGCCGCCTGCTGCTGCCCCTGTTCAACGTCGAGTTCACCGCCCGCGAGGCACAGCGCATCACCCGGCACGATGGCTTCATCTTTCCCAACCACCTCTCCTTTTTGGACGTCATTTTGCTGGTTTCCATCTTCCCGGTGCGCTTTTTAAGCAAGGCAGAGCTGGCCAACTGGCCCTTCATTGGCTGGATTGCCCGCGCGGTGGATACGGTCTTTGTCAACCGGGAAGATAAAGATTCGCGCGAAAAAGCGCGGGATGCGCTGGTCCATCTTCACACCTTCCCGCCTGTGGTGCTGTTCCCCGAAGGCGGCATCTTCCAGCCGCCCGACGAGCTAAAGCCGTTCCGCTACGGTGCGTTTGAGATTGCCCAGGCCGGGGGCGTGCCGTTCATTCCAGCCGTTTTTTTGTACGAGCCGTTGGACATTGTTTTCTGGCGCGATGAACATTTGTTAACGGCCGTCTGGCGTTTTGCCACCCGTCCAGAGCCCATCAAGGCTCGCCTGTTCCTGCTGCGCACCGTACAGCCCGGCCCCGATGACGACCCGCGCCAGCTGGCTCTGGAAACCCACGGGGCGATGTCGGCCGTCTACAAACACAGCGCCAGCCGGGGAAACGACGTGATCCAGTCGGGAATTTAGTGACTTAATTGTGGTAAAATGCACTATCGAGTGAAAAGTGAAAAGTAAAAAGTGAAAAGAACTTTTTCACTTATCACTTTTCACTTTTTACTAACAAAACAAAAGGCAACAGAAAGAAAATGACATCCACACCTTCAACACCCCCCACCCGCCCCCTGGAACCCCAGCAGCGCGCCATCATCCTGGGCGCGTCGTCTGGCATTGGGGCGGCGCTGGTGCGTGAACTGGCCCGCAGTGGCTACCGCGTGGCCGCCGTGGCCCGGCGTGAAGCCAAACTGCAAGAATTGAGTGATTCGGTCAATACGGCCGTTGCCCCCCACAGCGTCACCACCTACAGCCACAACGTCACCGACTACGACGAAATCCCCACCCTTTTCCAAACCATCGTGCAGGAGCTGGGCGGGCTGGACCTCATCATCTATGTCGCGGGCGTCCAGCCATCCGTTACCGTAGACGAGTACAACTTCGAAAAAGACCGCAAAATGGTCGAGGTGAACCTGCTGGGGGCCATCGCCTGGCTCAACCAGGCCGCCCTGCGCTTCGAGCGTGCCGGGCAGGGCCAAATTGTGGGCATCGGCTCCATCGCCGGGGACCGGGGGCGCGTTGGCTCACCGGTGTACAATACCAGCAAGGCGGCCCTGCACACCTACCTGGAATCGCTGCGCAACCGCCTGACGCGCCACGGCGTCAACGTGCTCACCGTCAAACCCGGCTACGTGGACACCGTCCTGCTGGCCGAAAACGCCAAAAATCCGTTCTGGGTCATCTCGCCCCAGCAGGCGGCTGACCAGATTCACAAAGCGATGCAGCGGCGCAAGCAAACAGTGTACGTGCCCGCCCGCTGGGGGCTGGTCGGCCTCATCCTGCACCACATTCCGTCGGTCATCTTTCGACGGTTGAGTTTTTAGCAGGCGGGCCTGGGCTGCGGCCCACTCAGTAACCGTCTAAAATTTACGTGCTGAGATTGGGCCAATCTTCTTAGTGTTTAAAAACCCCCACCCTAACCCTCCCCCTGGCAGGGGGAGGGAATCTGGCTCCCTCTCCCTCCCAGGGAGAGGGCTGGGGTGAGGGTGGTTACCTGATTAAAAACTTAAAGCACAACAAGTTTGGCCCAATCTAAAAAACGGGACGTTACTTTAGACAGTCACTCACTCTAATATCTCTTGGCAAAAATCATGATTAAACAAGACCTTCAAACCGAAACAGAAACCAAAATTACCTTGCCCTTGCCCGCCGATCGGCTGGAAGCAGCGGCCGGTTGGGGCGGCGCCAACCGCGGCATGGCCTATGTTTACCGCCCCAGCACGGTGGGCCAGCTGCGCGATATTTTTAGCTGGGCGGCGCAAAACAACCGCACCATTGGCCTGCGCGGCGGCGGCAACAGCTACGGCGACGCCGCCATGAACGACGAGAGCATCCTGCTGGACTTCACCCGCATGAACCGCATTTTGGAGTGGGACCCGGAAAACGGCCGTCTCACCGTCGAACCAGGCGTTACCTTGCAGCGCGTTTGGGAATATGTCATCGAAGACGGTTGGTGGGTACCCGTTGCCACCGGCACGGCCAACATCACCGTCGGCGGCGGCGCAGCCATGAACGTGCACGGCAAAAACGCCTGGAAGATGGGCACCTTTGGCGACCACATCTACGAATTTGACCTCATGCTGCCCTCCGGCGAAATTAAAACCTGCAACCGCCAGCAAAACAGCGACCTCTTTTTTGCCGCGATTGGCGGTTTTGGCATGCTCGGCTGCTTCACCCGCCTCACCCTGCACCTCAAGCGCGTCTACTCCGGCCTGCTCCAGGTCGAGGCGCTCATCAAGCCCAACCTCGGCACCACCATGCAGTGGTTTGAAGATCATCTGCACAACTCCGACTACCTGGTGGGCTGGCTGGACGCCTTCAGCAAGGGCAGGCAGCTGGGCCGCAGCGAACTGCATCGCGGCCTCTACCTGCGCCCCGGCGAAGATCCCAATCCCAGCCACACCCTGCGCCTGGAATATCAGCGCATCAGTCCAGACATCATGGGCTTTTTCCCCCGGTCGGCGCTGTGGCGTTTTCAACGGCCGTTTTGGAACAACTTCGGCATGCGTTGGGTGAACTTTGCCAAGTTCCGCGCCGCCAAACTGCGCGATGGCAAAAGCTACCGCGAACCCCACGCCCGCTTCCACTTTTTGCTAGATTCGCTCGACTGGCGCAAGCCGTTTGGCCCCGGCGGGCTGATTCAATACCAGCCCTTTATCCCCAAAGAGAACGCCGAAACCGCCTTCACCGACATTTTGCAGCGCTGTCAGCAGCGTGGCCTGCCCAATTTCCTCACGGTGATGAAGCGCCACCGGCCCGACCCGTTCTGGCTCACCCACGGCCTGGATGGCTACTCGCTGGCGATGGATTTCCGCATCACGGCGGGTAACCGGGCGCGGGTGGTGCAGCTGGCGCGGGAACTGGACGAGATTGTGCTGCTGGCCAACGGCCGTTTCTACCTGGCCAAAGACAGCACCCTGCGCCCCGAAGTCACCCGTGCCTACCTGGGTGAAGCAACCGTCGCCAAATTTATGGCGCTCAAACAGCAGGTCGATCCAGAAACCCGGCTGCAAAGCAATATGTGGCGGCGTTTGTTTACTCCGCTGTAGAATTGCGCCAGCTCGATCGCCTAAAGATGCGTTTACAAATAACTTTTGATAAGCAAACCCTAAGTGCGCTTTGGCGATTGTCATCAAAGATTTCGCAGATTTACCAGATTTTATCTTTTCAATCTGCGAAATCTTTGATAAAAGCTCTTGTCAAGCATAATCTTCCAGGAGTAGTCTCATGTCGCGTACCACCCTCTCTTTGTTTGCTTTTCTGGCTCTCTTGCTGCTAACGTCTATCCTCACCCCCATCGTCCGCGCCGAAACGCTGCCCCAGGCACCCGCCGCCCCCACGCTGGCGCTGCAAGACGAGCCTGCCGACGAGCCCGCCACCCCGGCCGATTCCTTTTTCGACAGCGTCGGTGCCATTTTGGCGACGCTGGGCGTGTATGTGGTTACTATGTTTACCATGGCCATCGGCACAGAAATTATCGTGGATATTTTCAAGGGGATTCTGGGCAAGCCGCTGGGGCTGAAGAGCCAGCCCAACTCGCGCAAAACGCTGGCCGAATACCAGGCCTTCCTGCCCGGCCAGCTGGATGACCTGGGCGTGTCGGCCGAGGCCAAGCTGAAGCTGGAAAAACAGACCGAACAGCTAAAGAAGCTGTTGGAACCCGCCTTCACCGCCGAGGCCGTGTTTACCCATTTACGCCAGCAGGAATTTACGGCCGCTTTTGCCGCCGTTGGTCTGGAAAATGTGGGCGATGACACCATTAATCAAGTGAAAGAGGTGACCCAGGCCGAAGTGCAAAAATTGGTGGCCCGGCTGAACACCACCACAACGCTGGGCAAGGCGGTGCAGGTCGCCCTGGAACGCAGCGACCTGGTGGAAAAAGTGAATAAAGCCATTGACCGGCTGGCGCGGCAGGCAACGGCCGTTACCCCCGACCAGGTCTACCACGCCACCGCCACCCTGGTCACCGGCGAAATCGCCGAAGGCGTCAGCGCCTGGACCCGCGCCTACTTTGTCAGCCTGAAAGAAGAAAGCTACGACACCGCCAAATCGATCTACGACAACCAGCTGCGGCCGCAAATTATCGCCTTTGGCCTGCCGCCACACGTGCAAAACCAGCTCACCGAGCAGTTTGAAAAATACCTGGAAAATCTGCGCACCTATCGCGGCACGGATGTTTACCTGGAATCGCTCAACCGGCTGCTGTTTGAACTCCAGGCCCAGCGTGACGAAGTGCGCAGCTGGATTGGCCAGCTGTGGTCGCAGCTGGTAGACGGCGTCAAGCGGCTGCTCATTCGCACCCCGCGTATGCAGCATCCCGTCCTGGTGCCCAACACCTACAACCCGGCCATCAAAGACAGCACCGAAGCCGCGGCCAAGCTGCTGGACCTGGAACGCAAAGAACAGGAGCTGGAAGCCAAGCGCATCCGCCGCACCCGCTTCATTTCGGTGGTGTTTGGCATTGTCATTGCCTACATGCTGCAAATTGATTCGGCCGACCTGCTGCGCGATTTATTCCCCTCGGATGCCAACTTCCTCACTATGGCCCTGCTGCCGCAAAACTTCATCACCTGGGCGCAGACGACCTTTGGTCTGGAAACTGTCTACAACCTGTCGGCGGGCATCATCCTGACCGGTCTGGCCGCCAGCGCCGGATCCGGCTTCTGGCATGACCAGCTGTCGCGCCTGCAGAACGTGAAGAAGGGCGTTGACCAGGTGCAGACCGCGCTGCAGCCAATCATTATTCAAACGCGGGCGGAAGTTGAAAGAGAGTGAAACATAAAACGTGAAACGTGAGAAAGCAGTCTCCCAGGTTTCACGCCTCACGTTTCATTGCTGCTTTTATTCTCGGGGGAGTTTGTACCGGTTGTAGCGGGTAAAAAAGTCGTGTTCACCGATGAGGGTGGTAAGGCGCATGTGCAGGGGACGGCCGTCTTCCACTTCATAAGCCAGCGTTACCTGGTTGCCAATAATCTGGCGCACCAACACCCAGTAGGGAATGGTCATCTCCTCTTTGGGGCGCATCACCCCATCTTCGTCTTCCTGCCGCCCGGCCAGCAGTTCGACCAACCGCACCAGGTATTTATCGGCGGCCGGAATCGTGTCTAAAATCTCGGCACGAAACACGGCGCGAATATAATCCCCGTCGGGCAGCTTCCAGACAAACTGCACCGCAAACCACTCCCCAACCGTTCGTTTTGCTTCAGGCATACCGTTTTCTCTATACCCTTTGTTTCTCTGTCGTAACTTCTTACAAATAAGAGGCTCTTGGGGAATTCAGGGGGTTTACCGCCTGTGAAGCGTGAAACGTGACCAAGAGGGCATCACGTTTCACGCTTCACGTTTTACGCCAGACCCCACAAAACCCTGAAGGCCCAAATAAAAAAGCCGCCTCCCATGGGTATGAGAGACGGCCGTAACCAGCTAAAAATCTAGCTAATGAATCGCTTCTTCCGTGTTCTTGTCGAACAGGTGCATGTTGGTCATGTCCATCACCAGGCCGACCTTGTTGCCAAAAGCGACGCTCATGCGGGTATCTACCGTGGCTACCAGGCTGTTGCGGCCCGTGTTCACAAACAGATGCTGCTCATGGCCCAACAGTTCAACCACTTCCACCGTACCCTCCATCGGCGCAGCCAGGATGTTCGGCGGGGCAAATTCGGGGGCATGCACATGCTCGGGCCGAACGCCAAAGATGACTTCTTTGCCCACGTAGGCATTGTATTTGGCCTTATGCTGATCGGGCACACGCACGCGGAAGTCGCCGGTATCGAGGTACAGGTTGCCTTCCTCGCCTACCAGCGTGCTGTTGAAGAAGTTCATGCTGGGGCTGCCAATAAACCCGGCCACAAAAACGTTGGCTGGTTTGTTGTACAGGTTGCGCGGCGAATCGATCTGCATCAAACGGCCGTCGCTCAACACGGCAATGCGGTCACCCATCGTCATCGCTTCCACCTGGTCGTGGGTGACGTAGATGAAAGTGGTGCCCAGACGCTTGTGCAGCTTGCTGATTTCGGCACGGGCCGTCACGCGCAGCTTGGCGTCCAGGTTGGAGAGCGGTTCGTCCATGAGGAAGACGGCTGGTTCACGCACGATGGCGCGCCCCACAGCCACACGCTGCCGCTGACCACCGGAGAGAGCCTTCGGTTTGCGGTCCAACAGCTGCCCCAGGCCCAAAATGTCGGCCGCTTCTTTCACACGGCGATCAATTTCGGCTTTAGGAGTCTTACGCAGTTTCAGACCAAAGGCCATATTATCGTAAACGGACATGTGGGGGTACAAAGCATAGCTTTGGAACACCATGGCGATGTCGCGATCTTTGGGGGGAACATCGTTAACCACGCGGTCGCCGATGAGGATTTCGCCTTCGCTAATCTCTTCGAGACCGGCCAGCATACGCAGATTAGTGGATTTACCACAACCGGAGGGGCCAACAAAAACCACAAACTCTTTGTCTGCGATTTCCATGTTCAAATCGGTCACAACGACAACGTCGCCAAAGCGCTTATACACATGCCGATAACTTACACTTGCCATTTGTTTCTCCTTATGTAGTGAAGTGAGGTGCAGAGACTATAACGGCCGTTGCCCGCTCTGTCAAAAAAAATGGCCCAAATGTCTAATTTCGTGGTGTTGCGTCGCCATACTCTTTTTCTAGAGCCAGGACATCGGCAATGTCCCCATCCAGCGCCAGCAGTTCCAGGATGCTCGGCGGCAGGTCGGGCGGCAGATAATTGGCATAGCTGTTGATCCAGTTAGCGGCCGTTTGGTGATTCACCCCCAGCAAACGGCCGATCGTCCGCAAGCTCAGGCCGTCCAAATGCAGCACCAGCGCCTGCTGGCGAATTTCTTCGTCGTACCCCTGGTCTTGTGGATTGGGCGTGTAGCGGCAGCCGCAAACCTTGCAGCGAAAGCGCTGGCTACCTGCGGCCGTATAGCCGTCTTTGACCTGCTGTTTGCTCGCCATGCACTTGGGGCAATTCACAGGATATCCTTTATGTGGCTAGTGGCTAATACCAGCCACGAGCCACTAACAACTAACCACGCCTAAAGCACCGTCAAAATGACCGCCGCTAAAAAGAGCAAAAAGAGAAGCAGCAGGGCCAGCCAGTTGGCGCGGATGGCTTCGTCTAACCCTGGCGGGCTGGGTGCAGGCAGACGGGTGCCCGGACGCGGCTGCAAGCCAAAAAAGACCTGCCGGAAAGCTTCCACGGTAAACGGCCGTTCGTCTGGATGCATCTCCATTGCCCACAAAATCGCATCAGAGACGTGTGGTGAAATGGTGTCGTTGAGCCGTCGCGGTCCCGGCAGCGAAGCCGGGTTCAAAAAGCGGGCCTTGGCATCGGGCGGCGGAAAGTCGGTGAGCAGATGGTAAAAGGTAGCCCCCAGGGCATAAATATCGGAGCGCACGTCGGTGTGGCCGCCATCCCCGCCGTACTGCTCCAGCGGTGTGTACAGCGCCGTGCCCCGCCCCTGCACCACGGTAATCGTCCGCTCGTCGTCGGTGGCCATCAGCTTCACCAGGCCAAAATCGACCAGCTTGATGCGGTTGTCCAGGGTCAGCTTGATGTTGGCCGGTTTGATATCGCGGTGTAAAACAGGCGGTGCCTGCCGGTGTAAATAAGCCAGAGCATCGATAATTTGCTCGGCCCAGGTGAGGATGGCTTCTTCGGCCAGCGGTCCCTCATTTTCTTGCAGCAGCTGGCGCAGATCTTTGCCCGAGACAAAATCCATCACCAGGTAATCACGGCCGTTTTCCGAAAAGAAATCCGACACTTTGGGCAAGCTTGGATGGTCAAGCTGGGCTAAAATACTGGCTTCCTGTAAAAATTGGCTCTGGGCCTGCTGCCGATAGGTGTCATTGGTGTTGGGGTCTGGCTGTACTTCCTTAATGGCGCACAACCGCCCCGGCAAGCGCAAATCTTCGGCTCGATAGACACTGCCCATGCCACCCTGGCCAACAATGTTGGTCAGCTTGTAACGTTCACGTAAAATAACACCACTTTCGAGCGTAACAACCATAGGTTTATTGTATACTGGACCTATTCTGCCAAACAACTATTCTAAGCAGCCTTCTCATCCGCCAAGTTAGGTTGGCCGTCTAGTAGTGTTGAAGAAGCCACAGTGAGGGACGTTAATCATGAATGAAAAACCAGTTTTAGTTGCCCGTGAAGGACAGTTGGCTGGCCAGCGCTGGACAATTGACAGCGAGCAGTTTTTGATTGGCCGTGGTTCTGACTGCGACATTGTTTTGCCCGAGCGGCAGGTTTCGCGCCATCACGTGAAGATTATGCAGGAAAACGGCCGTTACATCCTGCATGATCTGGGCAGCCGCAACGGCACCCACCTCAACGGCACCGTATTCGAAGGCCAAATCCAGCTGCAAGACGGCGATGAAATCTCCATCGCCCTGGCCGTGAAGCTGGTTTTTGTAGGTACCGACGCCACCATCCCGCTCACCTTTGAGCCGCCCACCGCCGAAGGCAACCTGACCATTGATGAAGCTCAGCGCGCCGTACTCATCAACGGCAAGGAGCTGGACCCACCGCTGTCGCTGGCCCAGTTCCGCCTGCTGGAGCTGCTGTTTAACGGCGCGGGAGCCGTGTGCAGCCGCGACGACATCGTGGCCGTGGTCTGGCCGGGCACGGATGGGCTGGGTGTCTCTGAACAGGCCATCGACGCCCTGGTGCGCCGCCTGCGCGACCGCCTGGCCGAGCTGGACGATTACAACTACATTGTCACGGTGCGGGGGCACGGCTTCCGCATCGACAACGAACCGCATTAAATAATTTATTCATTGCCGATTTAGGCTGTTTGTGATAAAAAACACAAGAAGCAGAGGCTCGTTCAGGGCACTGCCAGAAATTTTTGGAGGCAAAACGTTATGCTGGTTAAGCGATTAGGTGTGGCACTTGTTTCATTATTAATTGGCTTCGGCCTGACTTTTCTTATTGTCATTGCCATTGGCACCACGTTGGAAGAGTACGGACCCATTTACACCTTCTTTACCTCTTTGTCGATCGGCTGTGCCATCGCCATCTGGCTGGACAAGTTTGCTGGCACCGAAATGCTGCCCAAGTAAGGGCCAGCGCCGGTTCAGCCGCCATGCAGGTATAGTTTGATGAGTTACAAGGTCTCCCCACCACGGAGACCTTTTTGTTTTTCCACACTATTTCGTAAACGGCCGTTACCTATCAACGAAACGGCCGTTTACCCACCCTATGAAAAGGATAGTTCAATGTCAGCAAAAGTCATCGACGGAACAAAAGTAGCGGCCCGCGTACGAGATGAAGTGGCAGCGGCCGTTGCCGAAATGAAAGAAAAACACAACTACACGCCCGGACTGGCCACCGTGCTGGTGGGCGAAGATCCGGCCTCGTCTACCTACGTGCGCAGCAAGCAGCGCATGTGCGAAAAGCTGGGCATTCGCTCCATCGGGCACAAGCTGCCCGCCGACGCCTCCCAAGAAGAGGTGGTGGCCCTGGTCGCCCGGCTCAACGCCGACCCGGACGTGAACGGCATTTTGGTGCAGCTGCCCATGCCCAAACACATCAACGAAGAAGCGGTGCTCAACAGTATCGACCTGGAAAAAGATGTGGATGGGTTTCACCCGGTCAATATCGGCCGTCTGGCCATGAAGGGGCGCGACCCGCTCTTTATCCCCTGTACCCCGGCGGGCTGCATGGAGCTGCTGGCCGATGCGGGCGTGCCCACCAAGGGCGCTGAAGCGGTCATCGTGGGGCGGTCTAACATTGTGGGCTTGCCGATGGCTATGCTGCTGCAAAAAGCCGACGCCACCGTCACCATTTGCCACAGCCGCACCAAAGACCTCACCGAGCATCTCAAACGCGCCGACATCGTGGTGGCCGCCATTGGCTGGGCCGAGATGATCAAGGGCGACATGCTGAAACCGGGCTGTGCCGTGATCGACGTGGGCATTAACCGCGTGGACGACCCGACTAACGAGCGTGGCTACAAGCTGGTGGGCGATGTGGCGTACGACAGCGCGGCCGAGGTGGCCGGGGCCATCACCCCCGTGCCCGGCGGCGTTGGCCCGATGACCATCGCCATGCTGATGAAAAACACCCTGCGCGCCGCAGAAATTGCCCTTTCCAAGCGGTAATCCGTTATCCGTTAGCGGTAATCGGTAAGCGGTTTTTCACCGTTTACCGATTACCGTTCACCGGCTTCCTTCAAATCCTCTGGCGAATTGATGTTGGCGAAGGAACGGCCGTCTTCATCAAACTGCTCAATCTCCACCCGCTCCACAAAACGCACCGCCACCTGACCAAAAAAGCCCGTAATTTTTAGCTGCTGCGCCTTGAGTTTGGCCTCGATGGGGTCCAGGCATGTTTGGCTGTAGATGGCGTGCAGAGGTTCGGGGTACTTTTCCCAGCGCGGCACGATGATGTCGGCCGTTTGCCGCAAGCCAGTCATGTACTCCAGCAGCGGGCGGTTGAGCCAGGGCATGTCGCAGGCCACGACGAGGGTGTGGGGCTGGGTGGCGGCGTGAACGGCCGTAAAAATCCCGCCCAATGAACCATGATCCGGATACACGTCGCCCACCAGCGGCAGGTTAAAGTGGGCGTATGCGTCTGGCTTGTTGGTGATGAGCAGCGTTTCGTCACCCAAACCGGCCACAGCTTCGATGACCACTTCAATCATGGGACGGCCGTTGAACAGCACAAATGATTTGTCTGTACCCATGCGGCTGCTTTGGCCCCCGGCCATAATGGCTACTGTCAATCCATTTTTCACGTTTCACTTCTCACTTTGGTAATAAGCGGGCGAGGCAGGTGGTGGGGAGATGTTTTGTTTAGCCAGGGTGTTGGCCACCTGCCTCGCCCCTACGGATCATCGTTTACCGTTTACGGTTCACCGTCACGCGTCGTCCAACATGAACCGGTAAAACACCTGGTTGCTCAGGAACCACCCTTTTTGGGTCAGGCGGAGACGGCCGTTTTCCACCCCCACCAAGCCCCATTCCACCATCTGGTCCAGCGTGCCGTTGTAAATTTCGCGGAGCGGCTGGCCAAAGTGGGCGGCAAAGGCGTCCAGGTCCAGCCCTTCGTTGAGCAGGCGCAGCTGGGTCATCATCGTGTCGGAGATGGCTTCGGCACGGCTGACGCGGTGGCTGGCGGCAGCGGCCGTTGACAGCGGATAACCCGGCATGGCCGTTTCTTGCAAGCGGCGCAGGTAAACGCGCGGCTGCTTAACCACCTGGTAACGCACCCCGGCGGCGTGGCCGTGTGCCCCCGCGCCCAGGCCCAAATAGTCGCCGTTGCGCCAGTAGGTGAGGTTGTGCGCACATTCCTGGCCCGGTTTGGCCCAGTTGGAAATCTCGTAATGGTCGTAGCCGTGTTCGGCCAGGAGGGTGCAGGCCAGTTCGTACTGGTCGGCGGCGAGATCGGGGTCGGGGGGTTGGATACGGCCGTTTAGCAGCCAGCGCTGCATCGGTGTGCCCGGCTCGATGGTCAGGCAGTAGAGGCTCAGGTGCGTTGGGTCCAGCGCGAGTACGGTACGCACGCTCTGTTCCCAGCTGGCCAGGGTTTGCCCCGGCACGCCGTAAATCAGGTCCAGATTGAAGTTGTCCAGCCCCGCCTGCCGCGCCATGGCCACGGCATCCACCACCGTGGCAAAATCGTGCGCCCGCTCCAGCAGCGCCAGCTCGGTTGGGATGACGCTCTGCACGCCAAAGCTAATGCGGTTGATGCCGGTGTGGGCAACGGCCGTTAAATAGTCCAGATCCACCGTGCCCGGATTTGCCTCCATCGTGATTTCCGCATCGGCGGCCAGCTCAAAATGCGCCCGCACCCCGTCCAAAATGCGCCCCAACGCCGCAGGTGACATCAGCGAGGGGGTGCCGCCGCCGAAAAAGAGGGTGTGCACCGGCCGCCGCACGCCGCCCGCCACCTGGGCCATTTCGGTCACCAGGGCATCGGCATACGCTTCCCGCAGGTCCAGCAGGCTGGTGTACGTGTTAAAATCGCAGTACGCGCAGCGGTGCTGGCAGAAGGGGATATGCAGGTAGAGGCTCAGGCTGGTTTTACTCATCTTGCGTGTTCGTCTCAAAATTTTTGGGAGATTAGAGATTGGAGATTGGAGATGAAAAATCTCTAATCTCCAGTCTCCAATCTCTCTTCCCGCCGCTTGTCGAAGCAGTCAGCATACCGTATCATATCTTGAAAGACAACCGGAGAAAACGGCCGTAACCAAGGTAAGATTTACACAGATGAACTTTTTTAGCCGCGAATTTCCCGAATTGACGCGAAACAGAGTTAAAATTCGTGAAATTCGCGTCATTCGCGGCTAATTAATTTGTCAGTGCGTAAGTCCAGCAAGGATTCTTTATGAACGTGCAGCGCCCCAAACTCAATGCCGAACGGATGGCTCGCCTGGTAGAGATTAGCCGGGTCCTCAATGCCACCACCAACCTCGATCATCTGCTCTACCGCATCATCACCGAAGCCGCCGACCTCACCAACGCCGAAGCTGCTTCGATTTTGCTGCTGGACCCCAAAACGCAGCAGCTGCACTTCAAAGCGTCTTCCAACGAAGTGCCGCCGGAATTGGCCAACATGACCGTCTCGCTGGACAGTTCGATTGCGGGGGCCATCCTCACCGAAAACAAGCCGATGTATATTCAGGATGTCTCCAAAGATCCGCGCTGGAACCAGAATGTGGATAACACCATCGCCTTCCGCACCCGCTCTATTTTGGGGGTGCCGATGCACAACGTGGCTCAGGCGCCGGTGGGCGTGCTGGAAGCACTGAACAAAAAAGGTGGCGGCGATTTCTCCATTCAGGATTTTGAGACGCTGTCGATTTTGGCCGACATTGCCGGGGTGGCGGTGGAGCAGGCCAGGTTGTTTAACGAATTGCAGCAGGCCAACGCGGAGCTCAACGAGCTGGATCAGCTCAAGACCGACTTTATCGCCATTGCCTCACACGAACTGCGCACGCCGCTGTCGGTGATTTTGGGCTACGTTTCCTTTTTGCGTGACGAGGCCGGGCCGGAGATGACGGCGCAGTTCGACAACGTGCTGCAAGCGGCCGTTCACCTGCGCGCCCTCATTCAAGATATGCTCAACCTGCGCTACGTCGATGCAGGCACGGCAGCCCTGACGCGGCAAAAGGTCGATCTGGTGTCGCTGGTGCAGGAAATGAACCTGGAGCGGGATGAAACGGCCGTTGCCAAAAACCAAACCGTACACGTCACCCTGCCCGACCAGGAGCTGCTCGTCCTGGTGGATCAGGACATGATGGAAGTGATCATCGGCAACTTGCTCAACAACGCCGTTAAATTTTCGCCGAAAGACGGCCGTATCGAGATCAAAGTGCAGCGCCAGGGGCGCGAGGCGTGGTTCCGCATCAAAGACAACGGCGTTGGCATCCCGGAAGATCAGCTGGAGCGCATTTTTAAGCGGTTCTACCAGGTCGAATCGCCGCTGCGCCGCCAGCATGAGGGCATGGGGCTGGGCCTTTCGATTGCTAAAGAGCTGGTGGAGCTGCATGGCGGCCGTATTTGGGCCGAAAGCAGCAACCGGGACGGCAGCGAATTTATCATCGCCCTGCGCCTGGAGCTGCCCCCCACCGGACTGCTATGACATTGTCCTATTCCAATGAATATTATGACTCACTGCCCCAAAAACGCATGGGGGCGGGCTGTTTGTTCTTCAATGAAAAAAATGAAGTTTTGCTCGTAAAACCAAGTTACAAACCAGTTTGGGAAATACCTGGTGGCGTTGTTGAGAAGAACGAATCCCCCAAGCAGTGCTGCCAGCGTGAAGTTCTGGAAGAAATCGGCCTTAACCGGACCATCGGACGGCTGCTCGTCATAGACTACAACACCGAATGCCGCCCCAAAACAGAATCCTTGATGTTCATTTTTGACGGCGGGGTGCTGGAGGATTCAGACATCACCGCCATTCAGCTGTCAGCCGACGAACTTAGCGAATTCGGCTTTTTTAGCCAGGCTGCTTTGCCCGAAGCAATGACAAAATCATTAAAAGTGCGTGTTTTGGCGGCCTGGCAGCAGTATGATTGTGGTCAAACCGTTTATCTGGAAGATCAGATGTTTGTATGATCACCATCTTTGCCAATTTCGACCGTATCCGAGTGAGTGTCATACCCGCTTTCGCAGGTATGACAACCTAATATTCATGAGACGATCTGCGCGAGTTTATCTATTTTGCTTGTTCTGTTTTGCCCTAAGCATTGGGCAAACTGCGCTTGTTCGTGCCCAGAGCAGTGAAGTGGCGGTGCTGGAATTTGATGGCCCGGTGATGCCCATCATGCACACCTATTTTGAGCGCGGGCTGGCCGAAGCGGTGCGCACCGAGGCGGATGCCGTGCTCATCATCCTGGACACGCCGGGCGGGGCGCTGGACACCACGATCCAGATTGTGCAGCTCTTCCGCGCCTCGGAGATTCCCATCATTATGTACATCGGGCCACGCGGCGCCCAGGCGGCTTCCGCAGGCAGCATCATCACGGCCGCAGCCCACGCCTCCGGCATGGCCCCGGAAACCGTCATCGGGGCTGCCTCACCGATTAATTCGGATGGGAGCGACATCAATGAGACGGCTTACCGCAAGGCGGTGGAGGATCTGAAGGCCACCATGCGCGGCCTGACAGAGCGGCGCGGCCCCGAAGCCGTGGCTCTGGCCGAGGCAATGATCGAAGAGGCGCGCGCCGTCAGCGGCCCAGAGGCGCTGGAGGCTGGGTTTATCGACGCCATTGCCGCCACGCCGGAGGATTTGTTGGCCCAGCTCGACGGCCGTACCATCCTCATCAACGACGAAGAACGGGTGCTGAATACGGCCGTTCCCAGCCAAACCGCCATTGCCCTCACCTTCATCGAAACGCTGCTGCTGGCCCTCACCAACCCGGTGCTTGTTTCCATTTTGATGGCCATCGGCGTCCAGGCGATCATCATCGAGATTTCCAATCCTGGCGGCTGGGTGGCCGGTTTCATCGGCGTGCTGTTTTTAGGGATCGGCCTGTACGGCCTGGGCCAGCTGCCCGTCAACTGGCTGGGCATGGGGCTGATCATCGTCGCCTTTGTACTGCTGGCGCTGGAGACAACCACCCCCACCAACGGCGCGCTGGCGATCACCGGCACAATCACCCTCATCGCCGGGCTGCTGGTTTTATTTAACTCCGGCACGCCGGAATTTGTGCGCCTGTCCATTCCGGCGGCCATCGCCATTGCCCTGTTTACCGCCGGATTTTTCCTGGCCATTGTGGCCTTTGCCGTGCGCGCCCAACGTAAACCGCCCATCACCGGATCGCAGGGCATGGTGGGGCAAATCGGCACCGCCCGCGATGCGTTTGACCCGGACGGCACCTTGTATCGCGGCACGATCATGCTGAAGGGGGAAATCTGGCAGGCTGTCGCCAGCCAACCCATCCACTTTGGCGATGAGGTGCGCGTGCGCCAGATGCAGGGCATGAAGCTACAGGTTGAACCCCTGGCCGAAACGGCCGTTCTGGAGTCCCCCACCCCATGACCGACTTCACCCTTCGCCAAAACGACATCGAAAAATTTGTGCAGGCCCACCGTCAGGGGTCTGAAATTCACGTGCTGATCAAAGGGGGAGACGCTGCTGCTGAGCCTGTCGAAGCGGCCGTTTTCCACCTCATCGCCCAAACCGACAACGGCATCCTGCTGGAGCGTACCTTGCCCGATGGGTCACGCCAGCAGTGGCGGCTGGTGGGGCAGAAAGATGGGGTAAAAAGAATGTTGTGGGTAAACGGCCGTACCCACCACTACGAACGTGTTTTGCCTCGTGGCGGCGGTGCCGCCAGCCAGGATGTCTCCCTGGCGGCCACCATTCCCGCCGTCGTCGCCGACGTGCTGGTCAGCGTGGGCGACCAGGTGCAGGACGGCGACAAGCTCATCCTGCTCGAATCAATGAAAATGATCATTCCCATCCAGGCCCCCTACAGCGGCACCGTCACCGCCCTGCACTGCGCCAAAGGCGACTCCGTGCAGGCTGGTATTCCGCTGGTAGAATTGGACCAATCGTAAAACCGACCCCCACCCTAGCCCTCCCCCTGGCAGGGAGAGGGTTAGGGTGGGGGTAAATGAAAGGAATCAAGTACATGAACCAATCCCGCCTCCACAAACTCACTCAGCAAATCCTGGCCCACGGCGTAGACGGTGTGGCCCTGGTGCCTGGCCCCAACATGGCCTACCTCAGCGGCATCCACTCCCACGTCAGCGAACGGCCGATTGTTCTCTTTTTCCCCGCCGACGATGACCCCGCTATCGTCATTCCCGGCCTGGAAGCGATGAAAGCCCAGGCCGCAGGCATCCCGGCCGACCGCATCTTCGCCTGGAACGACGATGAAGGGTACACCGGTGCCTTCCAGCAAGCGTGCGCCGTGCTGGAGCTGTCTGACTATTTGCTGGCGGTGGAGGCGCTGCACATGCGTGTGCTAGAGCTGGAGCTGCTCAAACGTTACGCGCCCGGCCTCACCACCACCCACGCCGAACCCATTTTGATGGCCCTGCGCGCCGTGAAGGAAGATGAGGAAATTGCCAAGATGGAGCGAGCCATCGCCATCGCCGAGCGGGCTATGGAGCGGCTCATTCCCCAAATTGAAATGGGCATGACGGAAAAGCAGGTGGCAGCCATGCTCACCCAGCTTCAGCTGGAAGAAGGTGCCGACGCCATCGCCTTTGGCCCGATTGTCTCCACTGGCCCGAACGGCGCATCGCCGCACGCGGTGCCCACGGACCGCCGGCTGCAAGCGGGTGATTTGCTCGTCATCGACTGGGGCTGTCTGGTGGAGGGTTACCCGTCGGACATTACGCGCACCTTCGCCGTGGGCGAACTGGACCCCGAACTGCGTCACATCTACGAGACGGTGAAGCTGGCCAACGAGCAAGGTGTGCTGGCCTCCGGCCCTGGCGCAACCGGGCAAGACGTGGACCGCGCCACTCGCGAAGTGATTGAGGACGCAGGCTACGGCGACTATTTCATCCACCGCACCGGGCACGGCCTGGGCGTGGAAGGCCACGAACCGCCCTTCATGATGGAAGCCAACACCGAACCGCTGATCCCTGGCAACGTTTTTACCGTGGAACCGGGCATCTATTTGCCGGGCCGTGGCGGCGTGCGCATCGAAGACGATATTGTCATCACGGAAGACGGCTACCGCAGCCTGACCACGATGACGCGCGAGCTGATCACGGTTGGGTAAAGTGAAGAGACCCTCACCCCGGCCCTCTCCCTGGGAGGGAGAGGGAGCCAATTCCCTCCCCCTTGCAGGGGGAGGGTTAGGGTGGGGGTCAGTTCTCAGATGGCTGATGGGCTTGCTGTTGGTAACGGCCGTTACCACCTGCCAATCCCCCCCCGCTCCCACACCCACGCTGCCCCCCGCCAACACGCCAGAGGCGCTCAGCCAGATCACCGCCAGCCCGGCGGAAGGGTATCCCGTGCCCACGCGGGCCACCACCACCGAGCCGTACCCGGTCAGCACGCCCACGGCCGAATTGATCTTCACCCCGCCGCCCATCGGCACGCTGGACGGCGATGACGTTTACCTGCCCTACGTCGCCAATCCAGACAGCGCCACGCCAACGCCGCTGCCGCCGACAGAAACTGCCAGCCCGACACCCATTCCGACGGTGGATTTTACGGCCGTTCGCACCGAACTCGCCGCGCAGGGATTGGCCCTCTCTCCCGTCAAAATGGGGTTCCACACCGGCATTGGCGGCAACAGCACGGGTCTGGAGCAGTGGATGCGCGCCCTGGATGCGGCGGGCATTCCCTTCTTCCTCAAAAGTGTGGATAACGCCCAACCCATTTTCATCGCCCAGGAGATCATGAAGCAGAGCGGTGTGCCGCACGTGCTGGTCTACCGCAAAGCGGCCCAGGGTGGTTCTAGCTACGATTGGAACGTGCCCAACTACAGCCTGCCGCCGGACCAGGCCGCCGAAATCCACTGGCAGATGCACCGCGACGCCTTCCCACCGGAGCTGGACCGCAGCCTGGTCTGGCTGGAAACGATTAACGAGGTGGACAAAAACCAGGCGGAATGGCTGGGCCAGTTTGCCCTAAAAACGGCCGAACTCGCCCTGGCCGAAGGGTTCCGCTGGGCTGCTTTTGGTTGGGCCTCCGGCGAACCGGAACCAACCGACTGGCAGACACCCAGCATGTTGGCCTTTCTGCAGCTGGCGGGCAGCAATCCCGACCGGCTGGCCATTGCCCTGCACGAGTACAGCTACCTGGTAGACGACATTGACCACGAATATCCGTATAAAGTCGGCCGTTTCCAGGCGCTGTTCCAGATTGCCGACCAGTACGGCATACCTCGCCCCACCGTGCTCATTACCGAGTGGGGCTGGACCTACGAAAAAGTGCCGACGCCAGAGCAGGCCATCCAGGACATTGCCTGGGCCTCGCGGCTGTACGCGCCGTATCCCGAGGTGAAAGGGGCAGCCATCTGGTTTTTGGGCGGCCAGTTTGCCGACATTGCCAACCTGGCGCAGCAGCTCATTGAGCCGGTGACGCGCTACAGCTTGCAAAACTACTTCACTGCGCCGCAGCCGCCCGCCCAGGCACCGATCCAACCGGAGGTGTACGCGCCATGAGAGAAACAAATTTGGCTCTTTGGGAATTCAGGGGGGGTTACCACCCGTGATTCGTGAAACGTGAAACGTGACCAGAGGGTCATCACGTTTCACGCTTCACGTTTCATGGCACCCCACGAAATCCTGAAGAACCACAAATTTCAGTTGTCATTCCCGCGAAGGCGGGAATCCATCGCTCGCTAAGGTAGATGGATACCCGCTTTCGCGGGTATGACAGTTTAATGGCATAAATGAATTCTCAAGACAAAAATAGAGTGGGGCAGTGGGAACGCGCGATTTTGCATCTGGACATGGATGCATTTTATGTCAACGTGCATATTTTGGATCACCCCGAGGATGCGGGACGGCCGTTGGCCATCGGTGGGCAGCCAGACCAGCGCGGGGTGGTGGCTTCGGCCAGCTACGAGGCGCGTAAAATGGGGGTTCGCTCCGCCATGCCGATGAGTACGGCCGTACGCCTCTGCCCCAACTTGAAGATTGCCCCCGCCAACTGGGATCGCATTCATAGCTGCTCCAAGCAGGTGATGGCCATCCTGGAGCCGTTTGGCCCGCTGGAGCAGATGAGCGTCGATGAGGCGTATGTGGATCTATCGGCCTGGGGTAACCCGGAAGAGAAGGCGGTGGAGATACGAACGGCCGTTAAACACCAGACCCATCTGCCCTGTTCCGTCGGGCTGGCCAGCAGCAAGCTGGTGGCCAAAGTTGCCTCCGACCACGACAAACCGGAAGGATTCACCGTTGTGCCGCCGGGCACCGAAGCCGCCTTTCTGGCCCCGCTGCCCACGCGGGCCATTCACGGCATTGGTCCGCGCACGGCCGAAAAGCTGGCCAAACTCAATATCCAGACCTGCGAGCAGCTGGCCCTGGCCGATTTAGGATTGCTGCAAGGGGCGTTTGGCAGTCAGGCAGTTTCACTGCAAGAAAGAGCACGGGGAGTAGACGGCCGTAGCGTCGTCGTCGATCATGGGCTGGCCAAAAGCATCAGCCAGGAGTGGACCTTCAACCGCGACGTCAACGATCCGGCCCAACTGCGCGCCAAGCTCAAGGAGATGGCCGAAGACGTCGCCCGCTCGCTGCAAAAACGGCAGCTGGTCGCCCACACCGTCACCGTCAAGTTTCGCTGGGCCGATTTCACCACCTTCACCCGGCAGCGTTCGCTGGAAATCGGCATCAGTGAAGCCGCCACAATTTATGCCCTAGCCGAAGCCATCTGGGCCGACCATTGGCCACCCGGCCAAAAAATGCGCCTGCTGGGTGTGGGTGTCAGCAAAATCGAAGCCCCCACCATTCGCCAGCTGGGTCTGCCTTTCCTCGATTAACACAAGTATCTCTGTGGAGTGTTCTGGGGTTGCAACGAATTAGCGCGAATCATCACAAAAATTAGCGGTCATTCGGGCTAATTCGCGGCAAAAAACAGCCACCACCTGGTGACTGCTTTTTTAATGCCTGATGCAACCAGCTTGCTATCTGGCGCTCTGATTGAGGCCTTCGGCGAGTAAGCTCCCCTCGGCCAATTGGGTCAGTTTTTTATCGGTCTCACCCTCTTCATCCAGCGTGCGCTGGAGCGCGTTGGCGGCCTCGTCATAGCCCAACATTTTGGCATGAGAACGGGCCGCACCATAAGCGGCAATCTCATAATGCTCGACACGCTGCGCCGCCGCAATCAGGGCCACATCTTTGGCCACCCGGTCCCCCGACGTTTTGATAATGTCTTCGCCTTCCTTAAGCAGCCCTTCCATGCCATCACACTTAACATTGCCGGGATTCACATCCAGTTCATCCAAAATCTGGCGAATGCGCTGCAAGTGACCCTGGGTTTGGTCCAGGTGATTTGAAAAAGCATCTTTAAGCGACTGATCGGAAGCGGCCTGCACCATTTTGGGCAGGGCCTCGGTGATTTGTTTTTCCGCGCTGTACAAATCTTTTAATTCATGGACGTAGACATCGTGCAAAGAATCAAGATTCATCTTTTTCTCCTTCATGAGCAACAGTAGAAATAAAGCTCATCCTGCGAATATTATGAATGAGAAACGCGGCCCACTCCATGTAACAGGATAGAAACACGGATATAAAAAAGTTATAAAAGAACGGTTCAAGTTGACCTTAGTCAAACAAAAAGGCAGCTTCTGAGTGATAGCTGCCTTTATCTCAGCAAAATCAAATGAATTCACACGACACCCGACCCAAGAAGCTACGTTTGGTTTGCAGTGTACTACTGACGAGCAGCCTCTTCTTTGGCTGTTTCGTTGATTAACTGCCACAAATCAGCCGCTTCATGGCTGATCTCATTGGCCCGCTGACTCACATAATGCGCGTCAAACGATAAGTCTGGATCGCCACCCAAATAGTGGAACACCATTATTTCGTAGATGTCCGATGGATGGCGCTGTGACCGTCCCTCCGCCCAGGCCATCAGCTTGCCGAGAATGACATCTTCTGGACGTGCAGCCCAAACCGGAAATGATACCTGGCCTGGCAGGTCCACTGTTCGTCGGATCCGGTTTTCAAAGGCAGGCCTATAGCGCAGATCCATCGTTAATGGAAATAAATCGGCCTTTTCGCCCAGGGTGGTATCGATGATATTAAACGAACTGCCAATTTCCATGGCATTGCGCATTTGGTAGGGATCGGCATAGTAACGAGGCAGGGGAAACGCAGCTGATAAAACCTGAATGTGTGGTTCTTCTAGATTAACAACGATGTCAATATCAAACGTCGTGCGCGTAATGCCATAGATGGTGGCAGCAAAACCCCCGATTATGGCATACGGTATGTCTAACTCTTCCAGCTTATGCAGAATTTCGAGAAACAGATTGAAGCCAGGGTTTGACATTTTGGGCACGTTCAATCTCCTCCAGCACTTTAAGATTCAGCTCTGTTTCTGGAATATTCGGGTGCTTCTGGCGCAAGCGACCACGAATAAGGCCGACCACCAAAGCACGCGCATCTAGCATCGCCTGAATACGCTGCCCTGGAGAAAGCGAAAGGCGCAAACGCATCAAATCCATGTCGGTGTGAGCAAAATGTCGTGGGTGTGCGTCCATTGGGTTAACCTTCCTGTTCTTGCAAAGTCGCATTGTACCATTTTTCGGCGTAATCAGTATCCTGGTGAATAACCCGGGACGATCAATCGGCGCTGGCGATTTGTACTTCGCTGCGGCTGAGCAGGCGGCCCATTTCGCGGGCAAACCCCAGGACATCAACACGGCTGAGGATGAATACGGCCGTTCCCAACCCCACCCCCTCTAGCAAAAAGATGAGCCCGTAGCCCGCACCGTCAGCCACATTCAGGCTGAGCAACAGCAGGTCGCGCAGCGCGCCGCCCGCAAAGGTACCCAACCCCTTAAACACCACCACGGAAATCGTCCACAGCCCCAGATAAGCCCCGGCTTCTTTGTCTGAGGACATGACGGCCATCAGGCTCAGGCCACCGAAAGTGTAGATGCCAAAACCAGCGCCAAAAATGAGCAGGGAGAGTTCGACGAGATGAACCTGGTGGAAAACGGCCGTTGCCCCCAACACCAGCATGCCCAGCGCCATCACCGCCAAACCACCGCTGGCGATGCGCCGCTGCCGCTCCGGCGGCCGTTTGCGCCACAGGTAAGCGCCGCCCACCAGGGTGACCACCGTGGCCGCCTGCCAATAGCTGTTAAAACGCGTCGTGCGCGCCAGCGGTAAATCGAACACCTCCGCGCCAAACGGCTCCAGGATCGCATCCTGCATCCAGGCCGAAAACGTGGCCAGCGACAGAAAAATGAAGAAGCGGCGCGTCCGTTTGTCTTGCCAGATGCGCCCCATCGTGGCCCACAGGCTGCCCGCCGCCCGGTGAACGTCTTGCGCCATCTCCTGACCAAGCGTGATCCCTTTCTGGCGGCGGATTTGCTGCTCCAGGCCCCAAATCGAAAAGAGCCAGAAAAAGCCGCCAATCACCATCGTGCCAATGACCATTTCCCAGAAAATCAGCGGATCAAATTCCTCCATCCAGAGGCTAAAAGAGATGCCGACGATGGCAAAAAAGATGATGAGCACCGTTTCGGCGGTGCTGATGGCCAGCCCTTGTTTTTCCTTCGGGGCCGAATCGCGCACCAGGGCCAGGTAGGGGCTGCCGGAAATGAGCGTGCCGACGCCATACAGCAGCGACGAAAGCACGGCCAGCACCCAGCCAAACCCATCGAAGGTGCCGCCCGCGTCGTGAACGGCCGCAAAACGCATCAGGCTCCAGCCCAGCAGCGGCAGCGAGAGCACCATCAGCCCACGCCCCAACCAGATGTAAGATGTACGCCGCATGCCGAGAAACGGCCGTGTATCCGACCGGTACCCCGCCCACAAACTCAGCGGCGAGAGCAGATAACGCAGAGCAATGAGCAGGCTCACTGGCGCGGCCGGAATGCCAAATTGGGAGATCATCACCCGGTTCCAGATGCTGGTAACGAGAATATCGCCCATCGCTGAGCCAATTTGGAAGCTGCTCAGGCGCAGCATGCGCCAAAAGCTAAAGGTGAGCTGCTTGGGCTCAGAGTTCATAACGCTGTTCCTCACGCGCCGCAATCAGCGCCAGCAGCACGTCGTTGGTGATGGTGATAATTTTGTTGTGGATTTGCCCCCAGTGAATCGGCCCCTGCGTCCCCATCGTTTCAGCCATGTCGTACACCGTCTGCGACAAAAATTCGCGGAAGTAAAGATACGCTCGCGTCGTTTCTTCCAGCGACAGCCCGCTTTGCCGCCCCAGCCGCTCGTAGTCGCAGCCAATGGTTTTGGCCTCGGCGCGAACCGTTTGTCGTTCTGTTTCCAGGGTGAGAAATTGAGTGAAGAGGTGCAGCAGCCGATGGCCAAGCTGGCGCAGCTGCTGGCGAGCCGGTTCGTCGAGCCGCTGGTACCACGCTTCATCGTTGAGCGCACCGTCGGTGAGCTCCAGCCGGGCCCGGCCAACCATATTTTGCACCACCAGCTGCACGCCGCTGGTCTGCGACCGGTCTGGGGCGACGGCCCGCGCTTCCACGTCGGCACGGCGGAAGCGGCGATGGCCGCCAGGGGTGCGCTGCATGGGCAGTTCGCCCTTGTCGCCCCAGGCGCGAATGGTGGCCGGATGTACACCCAGCAGTTCGGCCGCTTCGCTCAAGTTGATCCAATCGGGTTCCATTGGAAAAACTATAACAAACTAAGCGAATTGGGCAAGAAAGTTGCAGGTTTTTACAACTTTTCTCTCATTTTGGGTAACCGTTCTACCCCCAATCCACGACCGCTTTTTTACGGCCGTTTACATACTTGTCCGCCGCCACCGCCGCCAGCACGCCATCCGAAGCGGCCACCACCGCCTGCTTAATGTGCGTGCAAAGCAAATCGCCCACGGCAAACACGCCCGGCAGCGAGGTCTGCATATCGTTGTCCACCACCAGGCAGCCTTCGGCCGTGGTGGCCAGCTGCCCCATCAGAAAATCGGTGATGGGCTGGCTGCCCTGGAGATAAACAAAGGCCCCGGTGACTGGCACCGTTTCCGGCTCGCCCTGGCGCGGGTGAATGAGGATGTGCTCCACACGGCCGTTGCCCACAATTTCCTTCAACCGGGTCGCCAGGCGAACCTTAATCTTGGGATTTTCCGCCACCTCGTGGGCCAGCACATCGCGCGCCTTCAGCTCTGGCGTGGGTACGATCAGATGAACCGTTTGGGCATACTTGGTCAGGAACAGCGCCTCTTCCAACGCTTCATCATTGTTGCCAATCACCGCCACGTCCTGATCGCGGAAAAACGCGCCATCGCAGGTGGCGCAGTAGCTCACACCCCGCCCCAGAAGTGCTTCTTCCCCCTTCACCGTGCTGGTGCGGCCCATCGCTCCGGTCGCCAGAATCACCACTTTAGCCCGGTAATTCCCGGTTCCGGCGATTATTTCCTTCTGCTCGCCATCAACCATCAGGCCCACCACCTTGTCGGTGATAAACGTGGCCCCAAACGATTCCGCCTGCTCACGCATGATCTCCACCAATTTAGCGCCGCTAATTGGCCCGGGCACGCCGGGATAGTTGCTGATCTTGCTCGTCACGCCCAGCGCCCCGGCCGTCAGCCCCTTGTCGATCACCAGCGTACGTAGCTCGGAGCGGGCGGTGTAGATAGCGGCCGTTGTGCCCGCTGGCCCCCCGCCAATGATGATCACGTCGTAATCGTTGGCCTGGTTGTCTAACGAAAATCCATTGATATTCAGCTCAAAAGTCATCGTAACCCTCTTCTCTCAAAATGGAGCAGTCCGCAGCCTCAGATGCGGACGGTGGGCATCTGAAGCTGCCCACGCCTCACTGCTCGGCAGATTGGCGCAATCTCGGCGATTCATTTCTCAGGCAGCCACGGCCTCTTTCAGCTTGTCCAGCAGCAGCAGCTCTGGCGCGGCCCCTTCCTGGAACACCGTCTCGTTGATCACGGTGCGCGGCACGCCCATGACGTGATATTTGTTGGAGAGGTGCGGGAACTCGGTCGCCTCCACCATATCGGCCTGGACCATATCGCTGGCCATAGCCAGGCGATGGGCCAGCAGCACGGCCTGCGGGCAGTAGGGGCAGGTGGGGGTCACAAACACCTGCAAGTGAACCGGCGTCTTGAGCTCGGCCAGCCAGTCGGTCATCTCTTTAGACAGCTGCGGGTCACCTTCACTCACCATCATCACATCGTGAATGAGCGAGCTAAATTCGTAGCCAGAGGGAATGCCGTAGTAGCGAATGCCAAAATCTTTGCCGTTTTGGCCGCCTTCCAGGATGACGGTGGCAGGAATTTTGTCCACGCCGTATTGGTCAGCCAACGCCTTGTGTTTCACAAAATCGTATACTTCCAGGCTAATTTTGTCGGAAAGCGAGGCCAGCTCTTCGGCGATCTGGCGTGTTTCCTGGCAATATTGGCACTCAAACTCCTGAGTAAACACAACCATTTTGACGGGCTTTTGCAGCGCCTCAAACATCTCGGTTAACTGGTCGCGGGTATCCTGATTTAATAGTGACATGATGGTCTCCTTCGCTTTTGCGCCGTGAAGATTTGAGTGAAACGTGAGGCGTGATGATTCACGTTTCACACTTCACGCCTTATCCCCACTGCGCCTCAATTTTTGATGTGCTTCTTGGGTTTAGATGCAGGGCGTTACAAAAGGTGACAATCAATTTTTTGTTAGATTTTGGCCTGTGGGGCTGGGAGGGGGGCGGAATCGGCCGTTTTTTAATCTGGCGCACAATATTTTAAGGCGGGCAACGGCCGTATCTGTTTCACCCGCCGCTGCTTTCTCGTATACTTCCAGGCAATCGTCCAGCCCTCAATTTTCGCCCCATTCGTATTGTTCACCGGCTGGACACAGGAGGTGCACCGATGTTGGCAATGCAGTGGCAGGTTCTTTACATCCTTTCGATAATCGTAACTGCCTTTTTAATGATCACGTTTCAATTTTATGCCCTGCGCCTTCGTCATGTGTCTGGATCCGGGTGGTTTGCGGCGTTTATGGTGCCTGCCATTTGCTGGACGCTCAACGTCGGCATCATGGCGCTGGCTCCACCCGAAACGGGCCATATCTGGCTAAACCTTAAATATTTATGGATCGCCATCACGCCCGCAGCCTTGTTTTTGTTTGTCCTTAAGTACACCGGTAAAGACAAGTGGCTCAAAAACTGGCATATCGCTGCCCTGTTTGCCATCCCCGGCCTGACCCAGGTGATGGCCTGGACCAACGGCCAGCACGGGCTGATGATTCGCGATCTTCAATTTGCCCAGGCGGGCATCCTCACCTACATCCCCCCGCTCACCTTTGGTCCGTATTACTGGGTTCACACCGGGTACAGCTACATGCTAACCTTGCTCAGCGTGGTTCTGGTGATTGAAACCACCGTTCGCAGCTCGTACCTTTACCGCTGGCAGGGCATCTTTCTGGCTGCGGCCATTCTGAGTCCGCTCATTGGCAACATTCTGCTCATTGCCGATGTTACCCCGCGTGAAGTGGATCCGATGCCGTTTGCCCTGCTCCTGACCAGCGTGCTGCTGTGGTGGAGCGTCTATCGCTACTATTTGCTCGACCTGTCGCCGGTGGCCCGCAACATTTTTGTCGACATCATGCCCAACGGCATGTTGGCCATCGACGGCCGTGAGCGGATTATCGACATCAACAAGGCGATGCTGGCCCTGCTTGGCGCAGAAACGGAACAGGTGATTGGACGGCCGTTTACCCAAGTCCTCCAACCGTGGCATACCATCGTCGATGATTTTCGCAGTGGCAAAAATATTGGCCCAGAAATTACCCTGGGCGACCGCTGTTTTGACTTGCGCGTCAAACCACTCACCAACCACCAGGGCGACGTTCAAGGCAGTCTCATCGTCCTGCACGATATTTCGCAGCGTAAACAGATGGCAGAGGAGCGGGAACAGCTCATTACCTCGCTGCAACATGCCCTGTCTGAAGTCAAAAAGCTCAGCGGCTTGCTGCCCATCTGCGCCAACTGCAAAAAAATTCGGGATGATCAGGGGTATTGGCAGGATGTAGCCGTCTACATCCGCGACCACTCCGAAGCCGAATTTTCTCACGGCATTTGCCCGGACTGTTACGTTGAACTGTATCCAGAATTGGCGCAAAAGCGCAAAGGCAAAGAGAAGGAGTAAGTGACAAGCAGTGAGCGAAGAAATTGAACTGGACGATGTAGCCCCCTGGCTGGTCGTCTTGATTGCCCTGGTTGGTGCCGGGCTGCGCCTTTTTATGCTCGAAAAGCAGGGCATGTGGTTGGATGAAACGTTCAGCGTCTGGCTGGCCAACCAGAGTCTGGGCCAGATGCTGCAATGGATTGTGAAAATTGACCAGCATCCGCCGCTCTATTACCTGCTGCTGCACGGCTGGATTGCCCGCAGCGGCGACACGGCTTATTACGTTCGCCTGCTGTCGGTGCTGTTTGGCGTGGCCACCATCCCGGTGATTTACCTCATCGGCAAGCGCCTGTCTGGCCCGGTGGTGGGCCTGGCGGCGGCCGTGCTGCTGGCATTTTCGCCGTTCCACATCCGCTTTGCCCAGGAAGCGCGCATGTATACCCTGCTGGCGTTGAATACGGCCGTTGCCCTCTACGCCCTCACCCGCCTGCTCAGCGACCCACGCGCCGCCCAGCCCATGGGCCGCCAGCTGCGCGACTATCGGCGTACGTGGCGTACTCCCCGGCCAGTGGACCCGGCCCTGGTGAAGCAGTTTGGCCCGGCGTTGGCCCAGCAAAGCCAGACCGGCTGGCGCGGCTGGCTCAACCGCCATCACTGGCTGCGCCTTGAAGCGGTCGAGACAGATCTGGCCTGGATCACTTTTATGGTTTTTTCGGCGGCGACGATGCTGACTCATAATACGGCCGTGTTTTTCCCCATCGCCACCAACCTCTTTATCCTCAGCCTGCTGATCTGGCAAAAAAAGAAACCACCTGAAGCCAACGCCACCTTCCAGCCGCCCTCCGGCGAAAACTGGGTAAAAGCCCAGCTTGGCATTTTGGTGCTGTGGAGCCCCTGGCTGTGGCCCTTCATCCAGCAAGCCAGCCGGGTCTACCAGGAATTTTGGATTCCCCAACCCACCTGGGCGGCCGTCGGCACGGTGCTGGGTGCCTTTTTGAATGAAAACATCATGGTTCAATCCGGTAAAGTCCAGCTCATCTGGGTTTTTTATGCCCTGGTGCTGGGTTTAGGGCTGCTGTACTACCGGCACAACCTCGCACGCCTCTTGCTGCTGGCCACCCTGTTTGCCGTTCCTTTCTTGGGTGAACTGCTCGTCAGCCTGCGCCGCCCTATTTTTTATGACCGCACCCTGATCTGGCTCACCATCCCGCTGTTCCTGCTGCTGGCGGCGGGCATCGCGCAGTTTAAACAGCGCATGGTTGTGCTCTTGGTGCTGGGCATCTTGGCAACCAACAACTTCTTTTCGGCAGGCGACTATTACCGATTTATGCTCAAAGAGGATTGGCGTAATGCCGCCGGGTACGTGGCCAATTTTGCCGAAGAAGGGGATTTACTTCTGTTCCACGCCTCCTGGGTGCAGATTCCGTTTGATTACTACTTTGAAGCGTACGAAACCCTCTACGCCATCCAGGTAGAAAAACATGGCGTCCCGGTTGATATGTTCGACAGGGGCATTTTGGAACCAAAGATAACGGAAAACGACGTCCCTGGGCTGCTGTCATTGATCGACGGGCGCAGCCGGGTGTGGCTGGTTTACAGCCACGATTCGTACACCGACCCCACGGGAATCGTGACCCAAACGCTCGACGCGCAGCTGGAAATCATTCAAGAACGTGATTTTTACGGGGGGCAGGTGCGGTTGTATGGCACCCCCTGAACCGGCCAACCGGAACAGAAACATCCATATTTCGAATTGCTGGCGTAATCCCTGCAAAATTGACAAATCAGAACGCATGTTCTACAATCTACTCTTACTATCTTGCCCCAAAAAGGATAAATCCATGACTATTCAAGATCTGCCTCATCCACGTATCGCGACCCGGGAAGAGTGGCTGGCCGCCCGGGAGACGCTCCTGGAACATGAAAAGGAGGCAACCCGACATTACGACCGCGTTAGTGCTGAGCGCCGCAGGTTGCCAATGGTAAAAGTTGAAAAATCCTACCTGTTTGACGGACCCGAAGGCAAACGAAGCCTGCTTGATTTATTTGACGGCCAGCGGCAGCTCATCGTGTACCATTTTATGTTCGACCCGGCCTGGGAGAAAGGTTGTATGGGCTGCACAGGGTTTGTGAACGATCTGGGAGATTTGTCGGAGCTGACCGTGCGGAATACCAACTTTGTGCTTATCTCGCGTGCCCCACTGGAAAAACTGCAAGCATACAAAGAGCGAATGGGATGGGAACGGCCGTGGTATTCCTCGTTTGGCACCGATTTTAATTCTGACTACCTGGTTACAACGGAAAATGGCGAAACGCATGGCTTGAGCGTCTTTTTCCGCATCGGTGATGAGCTGTTTCACACCTACTCTACCTACAAGCGCGGCTGCGAATCTCTTAGCGATGTCTACCGACTGCTTGATGTGACCCCCTACGGCCGACAGGAAGATTGGGAAGATTCGCCGTCTGGCTGGCCACAACGCCCAACCTACGGGTAGATTTTATTTGTGCTGAATTTTGAGCAGGGCGATTTTGGTGCTGTGGCTAAACGGCGCGGGGTCGGTGATAGGCGGCGTGGTTTGGGGGTGGGGGTAGCCGGTGCAGTCCTCCGGCACGGGGATGAGCTGTTCGACTTCTACATAGCCATCGGCGCACAGCGCTTGCAGCTCGGCCAGGTAGTCGGCACCGCTGACGTACAGGGCGTTGTTGATGGCGATGATGTGGCCCCCGTGGCGAACCAACGGCCGTACTTTGTTCACCAATCTTGCCATTCCCTGATTTAAGTCCACGGTGCCTGCGGCCGTTTGTGCAAAAAAGGGCGGGTCGAGAAACACACAGTCAAACTGTTCGCCCGCTCGATTCAACTGGCTCATCTGCCGCCAAAAATCCCCCGCCTGGAACAACTTCTTGTCAATCACCAAGCCGTTCAGCGTGTAAGACGTCTTGGCGACGTTGAGAAATCGCTTATTCAGGTCGGTTTGTAAGACGCGGCTGGCTCCGGCTGCCGCTGCCGCCACCCCTAAACTACCGGTGTACGCAAACGTGTTTAATACCTCTTTCCCCGCCAGGTTGTCCAGCGCCCAACGGCGCACGTGGCGCGTGTCCAGGTAGAAGCTGGCGTCCTGGTTCAGCGTTAGCTCCAGGGCGTAACGCACGCCGTGCTCACGGATTTTGCTGGTGAGCGGGCCGCCCCACCGCAGCACGCCCCGCTTTTCGGCCTCAGAGCCGTGGCGGGTTTTCACCAAAATCGCTTGCAGCCAGGGGAACTGCTCACGCAGCAGCGGCGTAACGGCCGTTAACACCTCATCCAGTTCTACGGGCGGATCGGCGTAGTTGTACAACACGGCCGTTGCCCCAAACAGCTCCACCACCAGCTGCGGGCACCCCTCCAAAAAGCCGTTGAACAGGCGCACGGCCGTTTCGTGCCGCTCGTCCAAAAAGAGATACCGCGCCTCAATCGCCCGCGCCACCAGTGACAAAATTTGTTCCGTCAACATGAACACCCATCTGTAGGGGCAGGTCTAAGACCTGCCCCTACCATCACAAATCCTACAAAAAAGCCCGGGAACCACTGCCCCCAGGCTCTCTCTCAATTAATCTCTCAAATCTCTGTGCCCTCTGTGGCCACGTTAAATATGAATCGCCTCACCCTCCACCGCGTGGGCCGCTTCCATCAGCGCCTCACTCAGGGTGGGGTGGGCATGGACGTTGTGGGCGATCTCTTCGGCCGTCAGCTCCGCGTTGCGCGCCAGCGTCAGCTCCGGCAGCAGCTCAGTGACGTCTGGGCCAACCATGTGCGCCCCCAAAATCTCGCCATACTGCTTGTCGGCAATGATTTTGATGAAGCCGTCTTTCTCGCCCAACCCCAGCGCCTTGCCATTGGCGATGAACGGAAACTGCCCCACGTTGATCTCATAACCTGCCTCTTTGGCCTGGGCTTCGGTGTAACCAAAGCTGGCCACCTGCGGCACGCAGTAGGTCGCCCGGGGCATCATGCGGTACTCCAGCGGCGTGGTGTGTTTGCCCGCAATCGCGTCGGCCGCCACAATGCCCATCGCCGAAGCCACGTGCGCCAGGCGGTATTCTGTGGCCACGTCACCGATGGCGTAAATGTTGGGCACGTTGGTGCGCATCTGCTCATCAATGGCAATCGCCCCGCGATCCGTCCGGTCAATGCCGACCGTTTCCAGGCCAATGTTCTCCACGTTGGGCAGGAAGTTAATCGCCAGCATCACCTGGTCACCTTGCAGATGGGTGCCATCGGCCAGAGACACGGTCACACGGCCGTCCCCCTTCTCGATTTTTTCCACACGGGCATTCAGGTACAGCTTCACGCCCATCTTTTTGTACGCTTTTTCCAGGATATCGCTAACTTCCGGCTCCTCGTTGGGCAGCAGATGGCTCATCATTTCCACAATCGTCACCTCGACGCCATAGTTGGCCCACATGTAGGCAAACTCCACGCCAATCACGCCACCGCCAACGATAATCAGCTTCTCTGGCAGCGATTCAGACAGAATGGCGTCAATGTAAGAGATGATTTGCGCGCCGTCAAACTCCACACCAGGAATGGTGCGCGGCCGTGCCCCGGTGGCAATAATGATGTTTTTGCCGCTAACAGTTTGCGCCTCGCCGCTGTTCAGCGTCACCTGGATGGTAGTGGCGTCGGTTAGCTTGCCGGTGCCGTCAAAGACGTCGATTTTGTTTTTCTTCATCAGATGCTGCACGCCCTTCACCAACCGGCCAGACACCTGACGGCTGCGCTTGAAGGCAACGCTGTAATCCAGCTGCAAATCGGTGAAGGAGAAGCCAAACTCTTTGGCGCGGTGCTGCAAAGTGTGGGCCACTTCGGCATTTTTCAGCAGCGCTTTGGAAGGAATGCAGCCGATGTTGAGGCAAACGCCGCCCCAATATTCCCGCTCGATGATAGCCACTTTGAGCCCATTTTGGGCAGCGCGGATGGCGGCCACATAGCCACCTGGCCCCGCGCCTAAAACGACAAGATCGTATTGATTGGTCATAAGAAACTCCGTTTTGGTTGAAAAGGCCGCGGATTTCGCGGATTTGTATAGATCACGTTTTGCTTGAGTTGTTACCGCCAGATTATACCAGCGCCCAATCGTAAATCGTAACGGGTGAATCGTCAATGCAGGCAAACGCAGCTGCTTTCGACCCAGGTGTCATTAGTATGATGAAGCCAAAACGAAAGGCCGATTGTCATTTGGTTCAAAAAACCGTGCGGGAGATGAGGCCCATCGTGAAAACGATAAAACAAGAGGCCAAAAAAGCGACCATCCGTTAAGATTGAACAACTCTGGTAGGCCGATGTCATAGGCGCAAAGCCGCGCAGGAGCGCAGACCGCCAGAGCCAGAGAGTTAGCGAGAACCCGAACAGTTGTTAGGACAGTAAAGTCCGTATTATTGCTAGTGCGGGTCACAAAGGAATGACGCATGGAACAGCAAACAGAAGAAACCTTTTTTGGCATCGATGTATCAAAGACCGCTTTGGATTTGGCCCAGTGGGGCCAGAAAGCAGTGACGCGATTCGAGAACAACGCTACCGGCATCGCCGCTCTGGTGGAGAGGTTGCTATCGGCAACGGCTATCGCTGCTATTGTAGTTGAAGCAAGTGGCGGATTCGAGCAAACCATGGTTACAGAACTGGCCGCTGTCTCTCTGCCTATCGTGGTTGTCAACCCCACACGCATCCGTAATTTCGCTCGTGCCAAGGGACAATTAGCCAAGACAGACGCGATTGATGCTCGGCTGATTGCCGCTTTTGCCGAAGCGATTCGTCCAGAGGTACGGCCTCTCGGTACAGAGGAACAGCAGCTTATCAAAGCGTTGGTCACGCGGCGGTGCCAGCTGATCGACATGCAAACAGCCGAGAAGAATCGGCGTGCCACGACCAATCCAGAATTGTTGCCTCGTTTGCAGAAACATTTGGACTGGTTAGAAACCGAATTAGCTGAAATTGAGGATGACCTCAATAATTGGATTGACCAAAACGTCCAGTGGCGCGAAAAGCGCACCAGTTTAGAAAGCGTCCCTGGCGTAGGCCCGGTCACCTCCTTTACGTTGCTGGCTGAATTGCCAGAATTGGGAACTTTGTCCCGGCAAAAAATTGCCGCATTAGTCGGCCTGGCTCCGTTCAATCGTGACAGCGGCCGTTTTCGCGGGCATCGCCATATCTTTGGCGGGCGTTCAGATGTTCGTTCTATTTTGTACATGGCTGCTCTCTCGGGTATTCGTTATAACCCGATTCTTAAAGCCTTTTATGACCGTTTGATTGCTAAGGGAAAGCTCCCTAAAGTAGCGCTCACGGCCTGCATGCGAAAATTGTTAACCATTTTGAATGCTATCATTCGAGATGAAGCAACTTGGCAAATTGCTTAGACAAATTCGCTTTTTGACCTTGACTTTTATCACAGTTGCTCCCGCGCAGGCGGGAATCCACGTGCAGAGATCGTGCGGTTTTTGGTTTTGAAAAAGCATCAACAGTCATGACATCGTATTTTATTTGCCGGGTTTGGGGCGGCCAGATGAGCAGATCGCCACAAAACGGCCGTATCACTTTGCCTGTGCTTCTGGGGTGTGCATATAATACGCACCATGGGTTTTCCAACTTGGACTTTGATTGGCATGGGTGTTACGGCCGTTTTCGCCCTGCTTATGACGATTTTGGCCTACCTGGCCCAGTCACCGCGCGCCATCGTGCGGTTGGGCCTGGCCGGGCAGCGGCTGGATTTGCGCGTGAAGCTGTTTACCGGTTACGCGCTGGCCAGCCTCATCCTGATGCTGGGCTTTTTCCTGGCCGGGGTGCCGCTGGACAGCCCCGCCACCGTCGCTGAAGCGCCAGCTGCCAGCGCCACAACCGCCGCCGAACCCACCTCAGCCGTCAGCGAAAGTGGCGCCATGGGTGCCCTACCCCCCACCACCGAACCCACCAGCCTGACCACCACCGGTGGAGATAACCTGCCGGTTGCCACCAACGCCACGCAGGCCCCAGCCAGCGGCGCATTTGGCGGCCCGCCCGGCAGTGCCGATGAGGCCACCCCAGAAGCAGCAACGCCTTCGGCCACACCGGAGCAGGCCGGACCATCGCCCACCTCAGCGAACAACGAGGCAGGGGCAACGGCCGTTCCCGCCACCACGCCCACCAACAACAGCACCGCTACACCCAGCCCCAGCCCAACGGCCACCGCCACTCCACCACCCACGGCCACGCCCAGCCCAACCATCACCCCCACGCCTATCGAAGGCATCACGGGCACCATCCGCACCAATGGCAGCACCTTGTGGGTAAGGCGTTCACCCGGCGGGCAGGAGGTTGTCGTCGTGCAAAATGGGGAGCTGGTGATTGTGGAAAACGGCCGTGCCAACCAGGGCGGCATCCTCTGGCGGGAAATTCGCACCGTAAGCGGTATCATCGGTTGGGTCCAGGCTGAATTTTTAGAAGAACCATAATGTGACCAACTGGCCAGCAGCGGGTCAAAACTGCACACGAATTGTGGTTGACCCTAAAATAATTGGGTAAATGGGACATCGCCCAGTTACCTTTTGAATCCCCACACAGTTGAAGGAGAACATTTCATGAACCATCCCAAGTTTCAAATTTATACGAGCGAAAATGGCGAGTATTACTTCCGGCTGACCGCCCGCAACGGGCAAAATATTTTGTCCAGCCAGGGTTATGCTTCTAAGGCAGGCTGCCAAAATGGCATTGAATCGGTGAAAAACAACGGCACAAACGCAGACCGGTTTGAGGTAAAAGAAGCGACCAACGGTAAATTCTTCTTCAATCTGTTGGCCGCAAACAAGCAGGTGATTGGCAAAAGCCAGATGTACGCCACCCCAGAAACCTGCCAGGGCGGCATCGAAGCCGTTCAGCGCGTCGCCGCCGAAGCGGGCGTGGAAGACACGACGGGCTAGAAAGGGATGAAAGAGGAGGGATGAGGGATGAGCTTATTCTTCTTTCATCCCTCACCCCTCACCCCTCATCCCTCATACTTCATCCCTCATCCCTCTTCTTCCGGTTCAAATACAGCAGCGTTCCCGACAGCATTCCCGCTGCCCCCAAAATGCTCCAGCCTAACTGACCAATTTTCTTTTCGATGCGCTCGTATTGGCGCAGCGTTTCGCGGTCGGTTTGCACCCGCAAACGGCCGTTTTCCGCCAAAGTCAGCAGCCGCTGCACCTGGGCCGGGGTGTTGAGATACGGCCGTACCAGCTGCCACGCCGTCTCCAGGCCAAAGCGCTGGCCCTCCCGGTTGGCCACCAGCGCCTCGCCATACTTTTCGATGTAATACCACGGGTTGATCTGCTGATCCAGCTGGGCCACCAGGCCAGACACAATGCCCAAGGCCCGCCCCAGGTAGATAAAATCCTGGGGAATCTGGAAGGGAAAATCAAACAGCAAGTCGCGGAACTCCTGGCCCAGTTCTTCCAATTCCGCCGGATCGGGGCGAGCCAGGTCCAGCAAATTGCGCCCCCAGATGCGGTCCAGCACCGCATTTTGCGCCTCGGCAATACGCACCAAATCCGCGCCGGGCAGGAAAAAGCCTAACCGCTGGTACGCCTCGGTAAGCTTACGGCCGTCGCGCTGCGTCACGCTCACCAACACCTGGCGCAAATTGTCACCCATCAACGACGGCACCCGGCCCACCATGCCAAAATCAACAAAAATGAGCCAGAACGGCCGTCCGCTGCCTATCTCATCTTCATCCTCTGGCGGCCAGGGAATGTCGGGCCGGGGGCGGATGAACAGATTGCCGGGGTGGGGGTCGGCATGGAAAAATCCCTCGCGAAACACCTGGTCAAAGTAGACGTCCAGCAGCGTTTCGGCCACCTGGGCCGGATTGATGCCCGCCGCTTCCATCGCCGCAATATCGGTGATTTTGGGCGACTCGACGTTTTCCATCACAATCACCCGGTCCGCACAGTGCTGGCGGTACATGGCTGGAATGTAAACCCGCGGGTCGTTGGCGTACATCTCGGCAAAACGCTCGCCATTGTCCACCTCGGCGCGATAATCCAGCTCTTCCCACAGCGTTTTGGCAAACTCTTCCATCAGCGCGGGCACATCAGCACGGCGGGCGATGGGCTTGTAACGCATCGTCCAGCGGGCCACAATGCGCAGCGCCGCCAGGTCTGTTTCCACAATGGCGGCGATGTTGGGCCGCTGCACTTTAATAACAACCGCCTGCCCCAATTCTGGCGTCGGGTCCGCTTTGTGGTCGTTGGTGTCGCGATCTGGCTTCAGCCAGGCACGATGGGTTTGCCCCAGGGAGGCAGCGGCCAACGGCCGTTCCTCAAACCGGGCAAAACGGGCCGCCAAATCACCCAACTCGGCCCGAATCACGGCGAGAATACGCCCGGTGGCTTCAGGCGTCACCTCGTCTTGCAGCCCTTCCAGCTCTTCAGTAATTTCCGGCGGCAGCACATCCACTCTAGAGCTGAGGAACTGCCCCAGCTTAATCATCACCCCGCCCATTTCTACGGCCAGCTCTCGGAAGCGGTGTGCCCAGCGGCGAAAGCGGCGCGGACGGCTCTGGCGCACGGCCGATTTCAGCAGCGGCAGCCGTCCCCCGATAATGTCCCACACGATGAGGTGCCCAATCACGCGGGCAAAAAAGGTGAGGATGCGGCGAAAACGGCCGTCGGCGCGGAAATTTTGGCTGGCTGGTTCAGGGGGGGCTGGGGTGGCCTCGGGCTGGGGTGCGGTCTGGTGGGCACGGCCGTTGGGCACGTAGACGCCATTTAAACGAGCTTTGCGCTCGGCTCCATCGTATTCAGTTGGCGCCCCGCGGTCTGTGCCGACCATGTTTGTACCCTTTGTCTGGAAATGGCCGGTAGAAAAGCGGCCGTTGGTGCGCCCATTATACTCCGAACTCACAGATCGTGTGTTATTGGGTTGGCCGACGGCCGTTCTCCCACGGTCTCCTCACGGTGACACCAGAGAGGGACCATGTAACAATTGCCAGCATTACACACCCGCCACAAAAGTTCATGCGATGACATCAAAAGTTCTCTCTATCAATCAAGTGCCGATCAGGTTATATGGCCTTAATGAACGTCAAGTAAACCGCACAAAGTTTTTGGAAGAATAAGCGCCATTTTTGTGCGGTTTACTCAAGTAATTGGCAGATTCCACGCTCGTTTATTTTGAAAAACTTTCTGCCAATTACACAATACGGTGAAAGAATATTTAAAAATACTGCCCACAGTGCGTCAGTCACCCGAAGCTTCTGTCTGGTTAACTTATGATCAGGAAGCAGACGTGATGTATGTTAACTTTAAGAAGCCCAGTAAGGCCAACGACAGCGAACTGACCGATGATGATGTCATTATTCGCTATGAGGGCGATGATATCGTCGGTTTTACCGTTCTACATGCCAGCCAGAGATAAAAAAATAGGCTTCATCCGTAACGGATGAAGCCTTGTGATGCCCCGTATGGGACTCGAACCCATGTTTTAGCCTTGAGAGGGC
>JADLAX010000070.1 GCA_020848035.1 Anaerolineae bacterium
GGTAATAGTGCCGCATTGCCAATGCGTGGTTGAGCAGTCCCTGTTGGGAAATTAGAACACCTTTGGGTTTCCCGGTTGTGCCGGAGGTGTAAATGACGTAAGCAAGAGAGGGATGTCCATTCCTCATGTGTGGCAGGTTAGTGGTAGGTGCCGTGACAATTTGTGGCCGCTCTCTGTCTAGGCAGTAAATTGGCACGGTCGATTCCGGTATACGCGCCAGCAAATCAGTTTGCGTCAGCAGCAGCGTAATGTGGGCATCTACCAGCATGTAGGTCAACCGTGCTTGAGGAGTAGTCGGATCAAATGGTACATAGGCAGCACCCACTTTATAGACAGCAAGCAGGGCAACAACCATGTCTACGGAGCGCTCTAAAAAAATGCCGACCAATGTTTGAGATTGAACACCCCGATCACGCAAGGTATGCGCCAGTTGATTTGCGCGTTGGTTCAGTTCCTGGTAAGTAAGTGTCTCATCGGCAAAAGAGAGGGCCAGGTTACCAGGGGTACACTCAACCTGCGTTTCAAACAGGGTGATGAGGGTTACATCGTCCATCATGTTTTCTTCCATACATCTTATCCTCCACAATGGTATAGTATACTGTGTCAACGAGGGTGGCTAGGAGCATCAGCTACAATTTAAGGTTTTGTGTGGACTATCAAATCTGAAATGCGATGTGGCCTAATGAAGAACGTTCCATCTCGGTTAGCTCGCCCCGGTTAGCGATGCTGCCCTCACAGCAGATCGTGCATAATTTCCAATTCTTGTTTTACGCCCGTGCCCGTTTTATTGATTGTTTGCCACAAGGCGACAACTTCGTGTTTGCATCCCACTGAATATTTTTGTTTTTTCTGTGTCATTTTCCTCCGAAAAAAGTGTGCGATCTCTTTTCTCTATGTCAACTTTTTCGGGGTTGGCCAGCAGCCGTTTCCGTTAAGCGCCAGCTTTGTCAGAACGGCTTATGGGGAACGATATGATGGAAAGCGGTTAAGCTGCGCTTTCACAGCCCCTTCCGTATGCTCTAGAGAATGGGCGGAGAGCTGTGGAAAATCCACAGCCGTTTAGACGAGGAGGGATTCCAGAAAACGGAACAGTGCCTGCCTGGCTGCACCACTCATTTCACCGCTAAAAACAACCGTGGGCTGCACAATGCCAGACTGAATGGAGCCAACTTCCCAATGACTGCCGTATATTGATTGGCACCACAACAAACGGCAGCGGCCATTGGGCAAGGTTAGCCACTTTTCGACGACGTGGGGCAGCGGCGTGTGGTTAGTGGCCTGTTCAGCGGCTACTGCCCGGAAAAATTGGGTGGCGGATGTGACGGAGGATGCAGGAAGAGGCATAGGGCAAAATATTCGATGAAGGATGGGCAAAAACAGTCTAAAGATGTTTACATCAGCCGCATTTTACCCGATATTGGGCATGTCCTCCATTAATTCGATGGCTATTCAGGGAACTATCACGAGAAAAGCGCCACCTTCTTTGCCTTGGGATTTGCCAGGGAAACCATTAAAATTGTTCTCAAGAATCGCAACGTGTGAGGCCGAAGGTGAATATCGATAAAAAGCAGCTTGAGCAGCAGCTGGTTACCCAGCAAAACGCTTATACACAGCTCAAACAGGGCGCGGGGACGCTGCTGGCCACCAATCTTTATTGGACGGAACGGCTGTTGTTGAGACTTACCCGCCGAATAGCCACTATCCGACTCCAGCAGCTGACGGAAATACTCCCTGATGACCATTGACTCTCTGCGCCTGGCCATTTTAGAAGCTCAGATCGAAGCGGCGCTGGGCGGACATGAGCTGGAAACGTTTGAAGAGGTGGCGAATGGGTACCAGGCTGCTTGTGTCCGATGTGGCGTCACCAGCTGGGTTGGCACCCAGGGGCTGCGCTACTCGCTTCTGGAAAATATATGTTCTGGGAATCGGGAAAACCCTGCTGCTGGAACTCCTGGCCAGTAAAGTTTGATGGTGCCGTGTCGGCGCATCCGCTACGACAAAAACATCGTAACTGCTGGTTCGCAGGGCATCCGCGTCGAAGGCCCACGCCCGTCCGGGCGATATTCCTACTCTCATGATGGTGCACCTGGAGAAGCGCGACGGCCGTGTCCTGGACAAAGAAGACCCGCTTGGCTGGCAAGCCATCACCTAACCGACATTCATTCTCAAGATTCCTGGCCAGCTTATCGACGCAGCGATCTGGGGATGGTCGCTCTGACCTTCGCCTGGCGCGAACAAAGTGATCAATGAGTCGTGTCAAAACATCCCAGTCTGCCATAAAGCTATTACAGGTTAACCGGTTGAAGCCGTTACTACAAACCAACGTGTTATTTAAGCTGCCGTGTACTATGCCTTTTGATTTTTCTCGGAAGATACTTGCAAACGCTGCCCCTATTTTAGGGAAGTGGGTTCTGTTTGTATGAACTGCTGCCGTACTTTCCACAAATCAGGAAAATGCGGTCGTATGGTTCTGCGCAAATAACTAAGGCTCATGCCATGCGTTCCGGGCTGGTCACCGAGCAGTCGCTCTGCCAACAAAAGATGCTGCTGGCGCCAGGTTTGCACCACTTTGTCCAGATCGAGCAACCGCTCACATATATGGCGCGTCATTGGATCTTCATAATAAATGTGGTGCAGAATCGTTTGAATCTCGGCCGAAGTCTGAATTGGCTCAGTAACGTCGCGCTGTAGTTGGTGTGTCGGCACAGCGTATGTCATCTCGTGCAAATAAGCCAAAAAAGCATCCCAAACGGTCGGTGCCTCATAACGTTTTATTAGTTGACTTCGGCCGAATTCGTCTGGCGCAATTTTGTCGATGAGCGTTGAACGCTTCATACCCATCGCAAACTCAATTTCGCGAAATTGGATCGATTGAAAGCCGCTGGCATTACCAAATTGGTTGCGAAAAGTGGCAAATGCCGTTGGTGACATCGTTTCCAACACCTGAAATTGGTGATTACATAAATCGAGGATAGTTAGAACGCGCTTGAGCGTGTCTAAAATAATGCCCGGCTGGTTTTGACGAAACGCCTGTTGCAGTCGGTCAAACTCATGGATCGTCTGGCGAAACCACAGCTCAAATGATTGGTGAGTAATGATGAACAAAAGCTCGTCATGGGCAAAGGGATGATGATCCAGACTGAGCAAATGCTGACTGGTTAATAGCCGATCCAAATTGAGATAACTAGAATAGGTTAATTTGGTCATTGAGCCTCGAAATTGTGCAGAAATTTTCAGACTCCAGGTTAAAAACAACATCGGAAATTAGGAATTGATCTACAGATTAAAGTAGATTTGGCAGGTTTTTGCTTTTAATCTGCTTCAATCTGCGGGTTACTAATTCCAATATTGTCAATTCATGATTTCTAAAAACGCTCTCAGTTTCAACACCCATCCCCGGATTGACAGATTTGATTTTTAACCGCACAGGATGCCACGCACAAGGATTTGATCCTTTCTCTTCTCTGTGTACTTGGCTCATTTTGTAGTTATACTCGCAAAGGGCATAATCTTGCATTTTTACCAGAGGTGGTGCGGTTAGAAAACGCCCGCCGCGAGTATAAATTACTTTTGTCAGTTAACAACCACCTACCAGGAAGCTTACTCTTTTTGTATTAGGCCGAAATCTGATCAACAACGACGATACGCAGCTCACTGGTGTAACAGTTGCCAGCAGCATCCGGCAACCAAACCTGGTCCGTTTGCGGTACCATTTCCGTCAAGGTGAGTACGGTCCCCTCTTCTTCGTCCTGGTTTTCAGCTGTTTTTCGCACTACCTTGGCAAAATTTTCGGCAAGGGCCGGACTCTCGAAATCCAAATAAAACGGCTTCCATTCCACCGGACTCTTTACAAAGATGAAGCGGGGCAAACCAACAGCTTTGGCCCAGCGCCGTACGGCCAAATAACGCTCGGTCTCCAATTTTTCGTAGGCGAAACCCATTTCTTTGGCATCCATGCGCCACGTTTCGCGGCACGCGATCAGCTTGTCAATCGTTATACGGGGCGTATGGGCGGCGGCAGGCAGCATTGAAAAACTGTTGATTACCTCAATGGAAAGCGCTGTAGCAAAAAAACGGGTAATTTCTGCATGGAAACGGCCGTCTCGCGTTCGCACAATAAGTTCACCATCAACTTCCTCTACGATGAGTTCACCAATAATGATGACCTGAGCATTTGGCGGAGCGCAGGCATCGTCGGTAAAGGCAAGGCGATAATCTTTAGGCCGCCAAAGATAATCAGCAGTTCGTGCCGTCACCCACTGCCACTTACGTGGATTGATGTTCATTACCAACGGATCGGGCAAGTCGCACTCATTGGCAACAACAATCTTCTCCGGTTGGGGATGCAAGACTACAAAAAAGGGGTTTTGCAGCGTATTGAGCGACATATGCATCTCGCCCAGCACAAATTGGTACGCTCCCAGGTTAATTGCCTCAACACTGTCGGCCGCAATCATTACGTCAGGTGTATGGTAAAGCGCCTCCGGCCAGCCCGGTGAAGGTGCCGCAAACTGCTTTTCTACCTCTGCACGCAGTGCGTCACTCATATAACTTACTTGCCGCTGTCCGGCAGGGATGGCAAAAATATCCCCCCATTTTCGGCGAAATTCAGCCTGGATAGGATCTATCAAAGGCTTTACGATGTTGTCGAAGAAAATGATTTCCAGCTGGGGCATAAAGTAGAGAAGCGGGATTGACTTCTGACCACTTTGATACACAAATTCCTCATATATTTTATTAAAGTGAAAACGATAAGCCTTAGCTGCTTCATAAGTAAACCACCGGGCACTTTCCAAAAGTAGCGACAATGGTTGACTGAGCTCATGCAAGAGATCAGGACCAATATAGGCGTCGATCGCACGGCGGCAATCTTCATAAACCAGTGTCCGTCCCATTTTCGTCTCTTCCGAGGTTTGTACAGTAAACGAGCTCGTCAGCCGGGCAAATGTTTTTTCAACTTCCTTCAAGGCATGGTCAAGTTCCACTGGTTTGCCTAATGCTTTGACAACACCTTGCCGGGCATTTTCCAGTGCGTCAAGCGGGGCAAGCGCTTTTTGGCGCAACGTTTCCGGCTCTACCACTTCCAATCGCTGACGCAAAGCGTGATCAGGCTGCCACTGTACGGGCAGCTCTAGCGTCCAGGCAATCATGCCCTCTTCATTTTTCAGGTATTCTAGGATTCCATAAACCTCTGCTTCAGACTGAAATTCAAGCTCCGCTTGTTGGCACAGGTCTTCAGCAATGGTTTTAGCGATACGCGTGCCATCACAAGCCACCAAAACGGCTGCAAATTTTGCCGGAATCTCAATTGGCGGAGAAAACGGTTTGTAAAATGTGGTGCCTGCCACATGCAGCGCGGGGTATCTGCGAGGAATAAACCAAGGGCGGAGCGATTCATCCTGAGCAATGGTCTCGGCCAGAATATCCATGCCCCATTGGTCAAAATAGACTTCTCGTTGTTCCACAAAGTGAGGTTGGGGTTGCGCTCTTAATCGTTCCCCTTCGGTAGATACATTGGCCCAACCCACTGGCCCAAAGGAGCCAATCGTGTCGTTTTTAACGCAATAGCGCTGCAAATAGCTGGTGAGCAGCGCTTCACGCTGGCGTGTGTCTTTGGTCCGATCGTCGAGTGGGCTGTTGAGTAGGGGTTGAACGGCCGTATGAAACGCCTGTCTATTTTGCCACAACAGCGCCTCTTGAAACCGATCATTCTGGGCAATCTGGCGCAACCGCGCCGAAATCTGGTAAGTAGCGTCTTCAAAGGAGGCGATATACGCCTGCCGGGCTGCCGATAGCTGATGCAAGGCCCCAGCAAACTGGGCGATAGAGCCATTCACAGCAGCGTCGTCTAACTGCGATACCGAGGGTAACTGATTTTTATTGAGTTTGCCGATGGCATTCAGCAGCAACTTTCGTTTTTTCTTGTCGTCCCACTGTCCCAGAGCCCGCAATTGGTTCAACGCTTCATTAATAGTGCCAATGGCTTTGTCGCGGGTTTGAGCAACGGCCGTTTCTGCCTGGAGCAAACTGTCACTGCTGGCTGCACATTCCGACACGGCCAATTGGTGAATGTTCACGGCCGGTAAGCCAGCACCACGTAGACCAATATGACGCCAGATAGCCCATTTACCGTGGGGTAATTGAATAAGATGATCAGCTAGAGCCACTTTATTGTCTCCTCAATAAGCCTTCTCTGAAATAATGGAAAAGCCCAATCAAACGCCATTGCATCACCGTAAGCCAGTCGGTACGGACGTGCAGTTCCAGCAAATCCAGGGTTTTTTGGGCCAATTCAGCCGAATTATGCAGCGGTGTATCCAGGGTTATAACATAACCCAATCGGTTGTAGTTGGATGTTGTTTCCTGCACTAAATTCCCAGTGCGGTAGTAGGGAAAAAAGGCATACACACCCTCAGGCAGCACTTCAGGTACCCGTTTGCGAAAAACGACGCCAGCCTCTTCAGCATAGAAAAATTGAATCGTAGCCGTTTTAGAAAGCGGTAAATAGCTGGGCAAGTTTGCCAGATCCCCTCCCATACTGATGTGTACAGCTACCTCATACAGATCATATCCTCTGGCCAACCGCACCAAGGTGGAAATTTGATCACCACCAGGCCTGGCATTAACCTCAACAATGTATGGGCCATCTTCGGTGAGCATCACTTCGGTGTGAGTAACGCCGTTGTCTACTCCTAGGGCGGCCAACGTCTGGGTGATGAGGCGATATACGGCCGCTTCCTGCTCAGGCACGAGGTTGGCCGGAACAGTGTGCTTGGTTTCAAACGCTTTGGTCGCCGAGTAAATAGATTTGGCGGTAATGGTTAAGATATGGGTATCGCCACCAATCGTACACGCCTCTACGCTAACTTCAGGCCCCGAAAGGTAGGTTTCAATCAGGACGTCTGGTTCCATTGGTAAACCCAGGGCGTTCGTTTTGTGGTTGAGGACCGCCTGAACAGCCGTCATCACCTCCATCTCTGTTTCGCACCGCTTCACCAGTGCACTACCGGAGTCGTTAGAAGGTTTCACGACTACCGGCAGCGGCACCGTGAGCAAGGCCTCTTGTACCTCAGCTCGAGAATGGACTACTACAAACCGGGGTGAGGCGAGGTGATGGCGAGCCAAAATCTCCCGCGTGCGTCGCTTGTGGCGACAATTTAAAGCTGCGTCCAGAGCCAATCCGGGAAGATTAAAATGAGCCGCCAGCTTGGCCGCCAACGGCACAAAATATTCGTTTAGTGTACATACAGCCGCAATCGACACCGTTTCAGCCAATTTTTCCAACGTTCCACACACTGCTACTTCGTCCAGCAAATTTTGTCGCAATACCTGATCGCATTCCAGCGTCACATAATAGTCTTCATCTGAGTTTGGCTGCAAAGCAATGGCCTGGCAGCCCCATTGGCGATGGATATATGTGATGACTGACTGTTGCCAGCTTAACAGGCCAACCAAAATAACGGCCGATTGTTTAGGTTCATGAGACATTAATTTCTCCAAAATGGTTAGGAAATTGGTGTCGAATAATTGGCAACATAAATCAATTGAGGTTGCTTCACCACAGCGCCCGTATTATCCAGTTGCCTGTTTTCATACAGGAAGCAATACTTTCTTGCCGCTGGCTAATAGCAGGTCAGGTTTCTCATAAAATTGAATACCCTGCTGCCATCCGGTTGAGACCAACAATCGCTCAATATCCGCTTTTTTGCGTGGCTGGTTGACCCCCGGCAGAGCTTGCAATATGCGCTTAAAAGGGATGTTTGCCGCTGCTGCTTCCTGACGTAATTGGTGGACCATATCTAAGATGGGGTGATAAGGAAAAATCCGTCGCACCCAATTGTCAGCTCTAGGCGAGAGTTGGCTGATGCGATCAAGTAAGGCGACAAATCGCCAATAACTTGTTTTGCCGAAATAACGGACCATTAATGCGAACCGCCAGTCATCGCGCGGTAAATGCCCCACAAAAATTATCGCATCTTCTCTAGCCACGCGATGACATTCCCGCAATACCTGCCTAGCGGTTTCGTCTTCCATGTAGTCGATGATCCCAGTTAAAGTGATAATCACGTCCACAGTTTGATCTTCTAGTGGAAGCTGTTGGGCCAGTCCAACACGGGCATCAAATCCATTGGCCCGACTGATTTCCACCATAGGGTTGGAAGCATCGATGATCACGAAATGAGAAGCGGCTGCTTGCAAGGGGAGTAACGTTTTTCCGCTACCACCGCCCAAAGCAAGTATAGAGAGCCTGCGCTCTGGCAGAAGAGATTTGATGTATCTCGATGAATCGGCCGTATACCCTTTATCAATAAAATGGTGGTGAAATGGTGCTAAAATGTCCCAGTCGTTGTTCATCGTTCCTCGCACTATTAGCCGTAAAGTTCGCAGTGATTGCCGAGTTGCAACCAATCAAGAGCTCAGAGCAACCTCCAGACTACAGGTGGTACGGCGGGAAGGCCGACTACAGAATTAGAGGTTGCTGGTTGCAAAGGATTTAAGGTTTAGGTTCTTCTATTCTCGTTTTCGCTGCCTTTTTTATTCAGAATGCCAGAGATAATCCCGGCTAAAGTCCGCACATTTTCCCGATCTAGCATCTTTTTATGGGTACCGGGAGTCCAGTGCACTTCAATGGGTTCTGTTGTCAGTAGTTGCCAGCCGAGATCTGCCGTTTCATCCACTCCCGGTTCATCTTTTGCCCGAATCAGGCTGATGGCCTGACCCGAAATAACAGTGGGTGTATACGCCTTATAAGCCTGATAATTTGCCTGCAATAGGGCAACCTGGCGCTGCACAAACGAGGTATCTACGCCCAGCTTTATTTCCGCCAACCGTTCTAATAGTTGTCCATACGCCACGGATTCATCCTCCGGCAAACTATCCAACAAGCCCGGATGGTCCTTCAGGACTTCTGACATTTCGTTTTGTAAATAGTCAGCCACAATGGCAAAATCGGACTTGGCAGGCAAGTCTGACGAAACCAGCGTATCCAAGATAATCAAATGAGTCATTTCACCAGCAAGACGAAGCTGACGGGCCATCTCGTCAGCCACAAGACCACCAAATGAGTAGCCACAGACAAGATAAGGACCTTGCGGCTGCAAGACTCTCAGCGCCGAGACATACTGCCGGGCCATTGCGTCGATGGTCGTATGTGGTGTTTGATCTGCCTGTAGACCGACAGCCATCACGCCATAGACGGATGCGCTCTGTCCTAAGTGTGCTGCCAGCTCTTCAAAACAAGCTGGAGTGCCAGAATCGGGATGGATGCAAAAGAGATTCGGCGCAGCCTTGTTAATATTGAGGGGTACGAGGCAATCCCACGCCGCGTTCTCATTGCCCTGTTCAATCAGTTTGGCCTGCTCAGCAATGGTGGCATGGAGGAAGATATCGCGCAAGCTAAAATGCACATTGAGCGCACTGTTAATGCGGCTTTGCAACTTAGCCACCAGCAGAGAGTGCCCCCCCAGTTCAAAGAAATTAGCGGTAATGCTGACCTGTTTGAGGGAAAGAACTTCACTCCAAATGGCCGCTAACATTTTTTGTATGACGGTTTCCGGGGCCTCATAACCTATCGCGTGCCAATCCGCAGTTAGGGGCTGGGGTAAGGCACGCCGATCCACCTTACCGTTGGCCGTCAGCGGCAAGGCAGGCAATAAAACAAAATGTGAGGGCACCATGTAATGAGGCAGCCGTGCTTCAAGATAGCGCCGTATTCTCTGATTATAATCTGCATCGTCCCCGCCATGCTGTGTCGGAACCAGATATGCGACCAGCATTTTTTGCTCAGAAGTAACTTCGGGAGCGATAACAGCCGCTTCGCGCACATCTGGATGTTGATTCAGCACTACCTCAATTTCATCCAGCTCCACCCGGAATCCGTGGATTTTGATTTGGTTGTCAACCCGGCCCAAAAACTCAATTGTGCCGTCGGGCAGGTAGCGAGCCAGATCTCCAGTGCGATAGAGACGGCTGCCACGCTCATCGACCAGCCCGGGAATGACGGTGGGAAATGGATTCGGGACAAATTTCTCGGCCGTTAGCCCAGGTCGCCTCAAGTAACCACGGGCTAAATTCAAACCCCCAATAAATAACTCTCCTGGCTCACCAATGGGCGCATGGTTCAACTGCTCATCTAAAATGTAAATTTGCGTGTTGTCAATTGGTTGCCCGATAGGCAACTTGCCTTCCGGAACCGCCTCCGTGATGGTGTGCACCGCAACGGTAATGGTTGTTTCTGTTGGACCATACACGTTGAGGAAACGCCTCTGCCCATGACCCGTCTCCAGCCAGGTACGCAAGCGATTGGGATCAGGTGGCTCGCCGCCAACCGCTAACACGTCTATTCCCCGTAGAGCGTGATGATCCGCTTCTGTAAGGCTATCCATAAACTGATGCCAATACGGAGCGGGGAAGTGCAGCGTGGTGATACGCTCCTGCTGGCAAAAAGTAACCAATTCGCGAAAAGTACGCTGAGTAGGGAACGGCTGCCCCAGCAGTGTGGCCCCGCTCAGCCAGGTCGGAAATATGTCTTCCACTGAAGCATCAAAGCTCAGCGAGAAAAATTGCATGAAACGTTGACCCGGTTGGAGATTGTACCGTTTGATCAGCGCCAGGTTATGATTAACCAGCGCCCGGTGCGTAATGAGAGAGCCTTTCGGTTGCCCCGTTGAGCCAGAAGTGTAAATAACATAAACCGCATTATCGACCGTGACCCGCGTGGTTGGCGGCACCATCGGTTCACCAGAAATCTGATCCCATTGGTCATCTAGGGCAATAAAACGACTGTCATCCCGCTGCATCCATTCATATTCATCCAAAAGGGCACGTTGAGTTATAACAAGCAGCGGTCGCGCATCGGCCAGCATAAAGGCCAAACGATCGGGTGGATAAGTGGGATCAAGTGGCAAATACGCGCCACCTGCCTTGAGGATACCTAACAGGGTGACAAACATTTCTATAGAAGGTGTCACGGCAATGCCTACCAGCGTTTCTGGCCCCACGCCCTGGCGCTGTAAAAAGTGCGCCAGCTGATTGGCTTGCTGATCCAACTGCAAGTAAGTCAAAGATTGTCCAGAAAACGATAGGGCAATGGCTTCAGGTGTACGCCCTACCTGGGCCTGAAAGTGTTCGTGCACACAGCGGAGCTGGTTGTATTGTGCGGTGTAGGTATTGTTGACAGTTTGCCGCAATTGGCCTTGTTCTTCTTGGGATAACTGCCTGACAGATATCTCCCCCTTCGCGGCCATAAAAGTGTCCGCATGAATGGCCTTGGTCGACAGCGCTGCCCGATCGACTTTACCATTTGGCGTTAAGGGAAAAGCGGACAAGAAGTGGAAAACGGTAGGAACCATATGGCCAGGCAACTGTTCACGGGCATGCTCCGGCAGGTGTTCCAGCAACACGGGCGTGACGGCTGCGGGATCTGCAGCAATCAGATAAGCTACGAGATGTTCTTTTCCGGCCTGTTGCCTATTGATAACCACGACGCAGTCTTTGACGGCCGGTAGCTCAACGAGACACGCCTCAATTTCACCCAACTCAATACGGAAGCCCCGCAGCTTTACCTGGTCGTCAATACGGCCCAAAAACTGCAAATGCCCATCAGACCGGTACCGCACCAGATCGCCAGTGCGGTAAACTGTGGTTGGCAAATAGTGGTTTTCAGCCAATTCGCTGTAGTTTCCCTGCTCACTAACCACGGATAACGGCACAAACTTTTCGGCCGTGAGCCGGGGGCGATTCAGGTAGCCACGGGCCAAGCCCACCCCACCGATGTGCAGCTCGCCGGGGACACCAATCGGGACCGGGTAACCATAGGCATCCAATACAAAGTGACTGACGTTTTGGCCTGGCCTCCCCAATAACCAACTATTCTGATGTTCATGGTAGGGATAGAGAGACACACAAACGCTGGCTTCGGTAGGTCCATAGGCGTTGAAAACACGACGGCCCCTTACCCATCGCTGCACCTCTTCTTCATTGCATTTATCGCCACCGATGAGCAATGTGGTCAACGTAGGCAACTCTTCCGGTGACAGGTAAGGGAGCATAGCCGGTGGAATAAGCGCGTGGCTGATTTGCTGCTGGTTGATTACCTGGGTCAACTGCGGCGGATTGTTAACCACCTCGGTGGGAATCAAACAAAGGGTGCCACCCTGCGTCAACGTCATCACCCAATCCCAGGTAGCCGCATCAAAGCTAAAGGTTGCCAATTGCAACACGCGGCTGCCTGGCCTGACCTGCAACATTTCCGCATGCATCTGCGCTAGATTCACCACCCCCCGGTGTGGAATCAGGGTACCTTTAGGTTTGCCAGTTGAACCTGAGGTGTAAATGACGTAGGCAAGATGGTCACTGGTCAGTTGTGCGGCTACGCTGTCCAGATTTTGTTCTGGGGCATTGGACCAAAGGGGTTCAATTTGCTCAAGGTTAATCAGGGTAACATCGTTAGAAGTGCCAAGACCGCTTTTATTCTTAGCCTCAGTCAAGATCAGACGTGTGCCGGAATCGGCCACCATATGGCGTAGGCGGTTCTGTGGATAAGTTGGATCCAACGGCAGATATGCTCCTCCTGCTTTCAGAACAGCCAGTAGAGCAACAATCATTTCCGGAGCGCGATCGACGCAGATGCCAACAATTTCATCCGGCTGAAGCTGAAACTGGTTCAAATAATGGGCTAGTTGGTTGGCGCGCCTGTTTAGTTCGATATAGGTTAGCTTTTGGTCATTGAAGCAAACAGCAGTTTCCTCCGGTGTTTTCTCGACTTGTTGTTCAAATAAAGTATGGGCTAAAGCGACGGAGAGAGGAATATTCGTATCATTCCAGGTGTGCAAAATCAGTGCTGATTCAGCGGGTGTGAGTAGAGAAAGATGAAACACCGGTTGTTCCGGTTGAGCCAGAATGCGCTGCAAGAGTTGCTCAAAATGTGCTGCCATGCGCTCAATGGTGCTCCGACTAAACAAAGCGGCTGCATACTCCCAATGAGCGACAAGTGAACCATCAGTGTGCCGTTTTAGAGAAAGAACCAGATCGAACTTAGCCGCCAGCATATCCGGCAGCATAGGGGAGATCGTTAATCCCGGCACGTCCGACTCCAGCGGTTCTTCATTTTCCACATTAATCACCACCTGGATCACGGGACTGTGGCTTAAATTACGCTGCGGCTGAAGATGCTCAACCAGCATTTCATATGGCATCGCCTGATGGGCATAAGCATCTAAGGCAACCTGTCGTACCCTTTCCAGAAGCTCAATAAAACTGGGATTACCAGATAGGTCTGTACGCAAGACCAGGGTGTTGGTAAAAAAACCGATGAGGTCATGCAAATCCGAATGGGAACGATTGGCAATGGGCGTGCCCATCACAATATCGGTTTCCTGGCTGTAGCGCGCCAGCAGTAGAGCAAACAGCGCCTGGAGCGTCATGAACAGCGTGGCACCTTGACGCTGCCCTAGCGCTTCCAATTGGATCATCAAATAGCTCTCCAGACGTGACTCGACTAACGCGCCTTGATAATTCTGGATAGCCGGTCGAGGGTAATCGGTCGGCAGGCTGTGAATATCCGGAATACCGGCCAACTGCTTTTGCCAGTAGCGCAGGTGGATCTCTTTCTGAAACCAATTCCGCTGCCAGTGGGCATAATCAACGTACTGGATGGACAGGGGGGGGAGTGACGGTGGTTGACCATCGCGCAGACTGCGGTAAATGGTCTGGAATTCGTGCAGCAAAATGCCAACCGACCAGCCATCGGAAGCGATGTGATGAATCGTGAGCGACAAAACGTGCCCTTCATCAGCTATCTGTATGACCTGGCCACGTAACATAAATTCTTGCTGCAGGTCAAATGGTTTTTCAGCCTCAGCACGAACCAGATCGTGCAGGCGTTTGTCCTGTCCAGTGGTGGGCAACGACCGTAGATCATGGTATTTAAGCGAGATCGGCTCCGGCTGACGGATTTGCTGCCCAGCCTCGCCGTCGAGCAGAACAAAAACGGTACGCAGCGTTTCATGCCGGGCAATAATGGCGCTAATTGTCTGGTCCAGAAGGTCGCGGTTCAACGCGCCGCGCAACTCAAGCACAATGGGAATGTTGTAGGTACTACTGGGTCCCTCAAGCCTATCCAGAAACCAGAGGCGCTGCTGGGCAAAGGAAAGGGGCAAATGATCATCGCGAGGAATGGCCGTAATTGGCGGCAAGTCTGCTTGCAGGTTGGTAACAGAAGTATCAATATAAGCGGCCAGTTGACGAATGGTCGGCTGGGTAAACAATGCCCGCAACGAAATTTCCAACCCCATTTCATCGCGAATGGCAACCACCAGCCGCGTGGCCAGTAAGGAGTGTCCACCCAAGGAAAAGAAATCGGCCGAGACGCCCAGACTTCCTACCTGAAGCACCCGCTGCCAGATACGCCACAGTCGGACCTCGGTAAGCGTGGTCGGCGGATCGATGGCTGCGGTAGGCAAGCTACCAAATTCCGGTGCAGGCAGACGACGCTCATCGACCTTGCCGGAAGGCGACAGAGGGAAGGTCTCCAGCATGATAAAAGCAGCCGGCAGCATGTAATCGGGCAAGGTTTCTTGGGCCAACTGCCGTAGAGGTTTAGTAAGATCAAGCCCAGCCGTGGCGGGAATCACATAAGCCACGAGACGCTTATTGCCTGGTTCATTTTCCCAAGCCACAACGCGCGCATCTTGCACAGCCACATGCCGCTTCAGCGTGATTTCAATTTCACCCAACTCAATGCGAATCCCCCGGATTTTTACCATCCGGTCAATGCGGCCCACAAATTCCACATTACTATCCGGCCGGAAGCGGCCCAGGTCGCCTGTGCGATAAAGACGCCCTCCTGCTCCCGAAGCAAACGGGTCAGGCACATATTTTTCAGCTGTTAGAGCCGGATGGTGCAGGTAGCCACGTGTCACCTGAATACCGCCGAGGTAAATCTCACCAACCACGCCTACCGGCACTGGCTGCATCATCTCATCCAGGATATAGAGACGACCGTTGTCGTAAGGGCGACCTATAGGCGGCAGGCGGTCGGCGTCGGTGCATTCAGCCATGGTGGCCCCCATGGTGAACTCAGTGGGGCCGTACCCATTGACAAAGCGACGACCACGCGACCATTGAGCCACTAGATTTGCCGGACACGCCTCACCAATGACCACCATCAGTTCCACGTAGGGTAAAGAATCTTCAGGGAAAACCGCCAGAGCGGAAGGCGGCAGCTTAACGTGGGTCAATTTCTCGTTTTGCAGCAAACGCAGCAGGGGCTGCCCTGGGTACGATTCTTCCGGCGTGGGTAAATACAGCGAGGCTCCAGCACAAAGTGCCGTGCCAATTTCAGACATGGCCGCATCAAAACTAAGGGACGCAAACTGGAGTAGTCGGCTTGTCTCGGTAATGCCAAACCGCTGCCGTTCGGACAGAATAAAGTTGGTTACACCGGCATGAGGCACCATAACGCCTTTGGGTTGCCCAGTGGAACCTGAGGTATACACTACATAGGCCAGATTAGACGGATCAACCGTGGTAATGGGATTGTGACTGGGTTGTTGGGAAAAGGCCCCTTCCCTATCCAGTTCAACCAATGCCAACGAATCCGCTACGTCTTCCGGGAACAAAGGCAGCAAAGCTTGCCTGGTAATAAGTACCTGTGGTTGAGCATCCGCCAGCATAAATGCCAACCTGGGGCGCGGGAAAGAGGGGTCCAGGGGCAGATACGCCCCGCCTGCTTTCATAACTGCCAGCAGGGCCACAATCATTTCTGGCGTACGCTCCAGACATATGCCCACCAGCCGTTCCGGTCCCACGCCAAGGTTGATGAGGTAATGGGCCAATCGATTGGACTGCTTATTCAGTTCGGCATAGCTCAATTGGATGACACCCTGCTGAACTGCTAGCGCCTGCGGCGTACGGCTAACCTGCTTCTCAATGATCTCGTGCAAGCAGCGATCCACAGGGAATGGAACTAGAAATTCCTCGTTCCAGGTTGTAACCAGTTGTTTGGTTTCGACAGCCGTTAATAGCGGCAATTTGTTGACCAGTTGACGCGGATCGGCAACGATGCCGCGCAGCAGTTGTTCAAAATGAGCAGCCATGCGCTGAATGGTTTCCCGCTTAAAAAGCGCCGTGGCATACTCCCATTCAAGAAACATGCCTTGCCCGGTGTGAGAAATGTTGAGGCCCAGGTCGAACTTGGCAGAAGGCTGGGAGGTTGCCAATACTTCAACAGTCAGTCCCGGCAAACTGAGATCAGCCGTCAGCGTGTAATTCAGGGCAAACATCACTTGAAATAGCGGTGTGTAGCTGAGGCTGCGCTCTGGCCGGAGGGTTTCTACCAGCATTTCCAGCGGGACTGCCTGATGGGCCAGGGCAGATAGGTCTGTATAGCGAGTTTGTCCTAGAAACGCTAAGAAGTTGGGTGCTCCGGAAAGGTTCGTACGGAGGACGAGCGTATTGACAAAAAAGCCAATCAAGTCACTCAATTCAGCTTGTGGACGGTTAGCGGTTGGCGTGCCAACTACAATATCGGTTTCCCCACTGTAACGTGCCAGCAGTATGGCAAAGGCAGCATGGAGCGTCATAAAAAGCGTGGCTTCATGCGTTTGGCTAAGCTGCTCCAACGCACGACTCAGTTCAGCATCGAGAGAGGTGACTAGATGCTCACCGCTGAAATCTTGAATGGCCGGGCGAGGCAAATCTGTAGGCAGGTTATGAACAGCTGGAATGCCCGCCAACTGATGTTGCCAGTAATCCAGTTGTGCTTGCAGCCGGTCGCCTTGAAGCCATTGGCGCTGCCAGGTGGCATAATCACTGTATTGTATGGGCAATGGAGGCAGGGGGCTGGGCTGATTAGCAGTGTAAGCGCCATAAAGGGCGTTGAGTTCCTGGGCCAAAACACCGGTGGACCAGGCGTCGGTGGCAATGTGGTGCATGGTGAGCAGCAGAATGTGATCGTTGGCGGCCAGCCGCAGCAGTTGACCGCGCAGCATGAGATCCTGCGCGAGGTTAAACGGGCGTTTCGCTTCATCGCTAACAAGTTCCTCAACCTGAATTATCTGGCTCTCCGGCGATAAATCAGCCAGGTCAGTGATGGTTAGGGGCAATGGAACAGGCGGTCTGATCTCCTGCCGGGGTTGCCCATCGAAAAGGATAAAGCGAGTGCGCAGGTTTTCATGGCGGGCCACGACAGTTGTCAAGGCGTTGTGCAATGCTTCTACATCTAACTTCCCTTGTAAGCGTACGGCCGTTGGCAAGTTATACGTTGCGCTTGGCCCTTCTAACTGATCTAAAAACCACAGCCGCTGTTGAGCGTATGAGAGTGGAATTGGCTCAGTTGGAGAGAGGGCTGTGATTGCCTGGCCACCCTGGAGATGAGGCCGTTGTTTGTCAATGGTGGCCGCCAGCTCACGAATCGTGGAATGGGTAAAGAGGGTTGCCAGGGGTAGCTCTAGCCCTAGCTTTTGACGGATTGCGGTTACAAGCCCTGTAGCCATAAGGGAATGTCCACCTACCGCAAAAAAATTAGCTGTCACACTAAGTTGCGGCTGCTCCAGAATCGACTGCCAGAGCGGGAGCAGCGCAGCTTCGGTTTCTGTAGCCGGAAGCACAATTTCACCAGCGTTGCCAGTCGCAAAATCTGGTGATGGCAGCTGCTTCCGGTTCACTTTGCCGCTGGACGTTAGCGGAAATGCCTCCAGGGGAATAAATCGGCTGGGCACCATATAGCCAGGCACCGAAGCAAGCACATGCTGGCGTAAGATTTCCGCTGCATTATGTTCCACTGGATAATCATGGAGCGTCACATAAGCCAGCAAGCTCTTGTCACCACCAGCTACATCATGGGCAACCACCACGCTTTCGCGAACCAATGGATGCCGGTTGAGAACTGCTTCAACTTCACCCAGCTCAATCCGGAAACCACGAATCTTTACCTGGTGGTCCAACCGACCCAGAAATTCAATATTGCCATCAGGCCGGTAGCGCGCTAGATCACCAGTGCGGTAGACGATATTAAGTCTTTGATCACTTTTTTCTGATAATTGATCGATAACTGGATTTGGCACAAAGCTTTGAGCCGTGAGTCCTGGCTGGTTTAAGTAGCCGCGCGCCAAACCTACCCCACCAAGATATAGCTCGCCTGGCACACCCACCGGCACTGCCGCACCGTAGCGGTCCAATACATAGGCTTGCATATTGTAAATGGGCTTGCCGATGGGGACGGTCTGCAAGGTGTCATCCTGGTTGCACAGCCAGACCGTGGCCTCAATTGAAGCCTCAGTAGGGCCATACAGATTATACAGGCGAGCAGACGAGTGTTCCTGAAATCGAGCCTGCAAATGGGATGGGAGTGCTTCGCCGCTGCAAATGACCCGCTTTAGGCTGGGAAATTCTTGCCGGGCCACTTCCTCAATGAACAGCTGCAGCATAGAAGGGACAAAGTGAATAGTGGTTATCTGCTGCTCGGCCATAAGTCGGGCAAGATAAGCAGTATCACGATGACCTTCTGGCCGAGCGATAACGAGAGTAGCTCCGGTCATTAGCGGCCAGAAGAGTTCCCAGACAGAAACGTCGAAGGTATATGGCGTTTTTTGCAGGACCCGGTCAGCTGGAGTAAGTGGATCGATCTGTTGTAGCCAGTGCAGCCGATTGACCACCCCTATATGGCTATTAACCACACCTTTCGGCTGGCCGGTAGAACCAGACGTATAAATGACGTAAATGGCGTTTTGCGGATCGGTTTTCGCGGGAGGAACAACAGGTGTGCTAACAGCCTTTTCCTCTATCACTGTCCATTCCGAATCTAGACATACGGTTTCATACTCGTGGTCGAACTTCTGGCGCAAGTGATCTTGCGTCAGAAGTAAAGGGGAGTTGGTATCGTTCAGGATAAAGCGAATCCGTTCCGCAGGGTAGGTGGGGTCAATGGGCACGTATGCACCACCCGCCTTAAGGATACCAAGGATGCCAACAATCATCTCAAGCGACCGTTCTACGCAAAGGGCTACGGCCGATTCCAGACCAACACCACGCGCTCGTAAAAACGCCGCCAGCTGCGCTGCCCGCCGATCGAGGTCGGCATAGGTTAACTGCTGGTTTTCATAGATAACTGCCGTTGCGGCTGGCGTTTTGGCCGCCTGCGCTGCCAGCAGATCGTGGACACATTGGTCTTGCGGGAACGGAGCCTGGGTCTGGTTCCACGAGACCAGGATTTTCTGGAGCTCTTCTGGCGCAAGAAGCGGCAACTGATGAATGTGCTGGTCTGGAATATCTACTATGCCCCCTAAGAGCCGATTAAATTGTTCAGCCAGACGGGCAATCGTTTCACGATCAAACAGATCCGTATTGTATTCAAATTTCCCTTCCAGTCCGTAAGTGTGTTCCTCCAGAAAGAGGGTTATATCAAACTTAGCCGTAGTTTCTTCCACAGTGTAAGGCTCGACCTCAATATCCGTCAGGCGATTGTAATGAACCGGCACGTTTTGCAGCACGAGCATGACCTGGAAAAAGGGTGAGATACTCAGATTACGCTCTGGCTGCAAAAGCGCCACAAGCTGCTCAAAAGGAACGTCCTGGTTAGAGTATGCCTCAAGAGTTGTCTGCCGCACCCGTTCCAGAAGCTCACGGAACGTCGGATTTTGTCCAAGGTCAGTACGAAGCACCAGCGTATTGACAAAAAAGCCAATAAGCCCTTCCAGTTGAGCATGGTTACGGTTGGCAATGGGCGAGCCGACCAAAATATCAGTTTGGTTGGTGTTGCGAGCCAGGAGCACTTTGAAGGCGGCCAGCAACAGCATAAACAGCGTCACCCCTTCTTGCTGACACAGAGCATTGATTGCCCGCTGCCGCTCGGCTGGAATAAGGAACGTAAAATTGGCCCCATTAAACGTCTGCACCGGCGGTCGCGGGCGATCAGTAGGCAGGTCTAATGCAGTAGGAGCTTCAGCTAATTTTTGTCGCCAGTAGGCTAACTGTTTTTCCAGGATTTTGTCCTGAAGCCATTGGCGCTGCCAGACAGCAAAATCAGCGTACTGGACTGCTAAATCCGGAAGCGGGTTGGCTTTGTCTCCGATATACGCATCGTAGAGAATCACCACTTCACGGGCGAAAAGCTCTTGTGACCAGGCATCAAAGATAATGTGATGGAAGTTGGCCACAATGATGTGCCAATCTGGGGCAAGCCTCAACAGGGAGAAGCGATAAAGAGGGCCTGCTTCCAGATTGAACGGCTGCTCTACCTCCTGGTATATTAATTCACGGGCACGTGCTGCCCCCTGCGTGAGGGATAGAGATTGCAGATCAATTTGCGCCAGCTTAAGGGGCGCTGGCGGCGAGATAACCTGAACGGGTTGTCCCTCATGAAGGGCAAACGTGGTGCGTAATGCCTCGTGGCGGATGATGACCGTTTCAATTGCCTGTTCCAGAGCGAAGGGGTTGAGAAATCCACGTAGTTGCATGGCCAGGGGAATATTGTAAGTGCTGCTGCCGGGGTCAAGGCGATCCAGGAACCACAACCGCTGCTGAGCATAAGAGACAACTACGGGCTGTTCTCGGGAAACTGGTTGCAAAAGGGGCACGGATTGCGGCTGGGCAAATTGCTCTGAGTTTAGGTGACGAACGAGATCATGAATGGTGTTGTGCGTGAAGATGTCGCGCAGGGGAAAATCAATATGCAACTCCTGGCGAATAGCAGATGCTAGACGCGTAGCCAGCAGCGAATGGCCACCCAATTCAAAAAAGTTGTGGTGAATACCAACCTGCTCAAGTCCTAAAATATCGCGCCAGAGGTGGGCCATCTGTTCCTCTTCTGGCGTTTGGGGCAAGACGAAGTTGGCCGAAGTATCATATTCCGGTTTGGGCAGGGAGCGCCGGTTGATCTTACCATTAGGCGTTAGAGGTAATACATCCAGTTCTACCAGCGTGGCGGGGATCATGTACTCTGGCAAACGTTCTTCCAGGAAACGGCGCACTTCACGAAAGTCAGGGGTCTGGCCTGGCTCAGCAACGATGTAGGCAGCCAAATATGGCAAGTTGTTTTCTTTCCAGACGAGGGTAACAGCCTCTTTAATAGCCGGGTGATGGCGGAGAGTGGTTTCGATTTCGCCCAGCTCAATACGAAAGCCTCTGATTTTGGCCTGATGGTCAAGGCGGCCAAGGAACTCGATGCGGCCATCCGCCAAATAGCGGGCCTGATCTCCCGTTTTGTAGAACCGAGCTCCAGGTTCATTAGAAAAAGGATCAGGCAGGAAGGTGACTGCCGTTTTCTGTGGATCATACAAATAACCGCGTCCTACGCCAGTTCCCCCAGCATACAGTTCGCCAATTACACCGACAGGCACCGGCTGCAGCTGCTCATCTAAAATGTAAAGTTGTGTATTGATGATAGGGAAGCCAATAGGTGTAACCACCTCAGCCGCAGGTGGCATCTGGGAGATTATATAATGGGTTACATCATCGGAGCATTCTGTAGGACCATAGGCATTCATCATTGGAATACGAGGGTAGCGCACCAACCAACGTCGACTGAGAGGCGGCGGAAATGCTTCGCCCGTCACCAACAGCCATCGCAGTTGAGCCAGGTGATAGAGGGTTATGTCCTGCAAATGCACATGGTCCAACATCACTTGCAGCCAAGATGGCACTACTTCCAGAATGGTTATCTCATCCGCCTGTACCTGGGAGATCAGCTGAACCGGGTCCATTACAACTTCGTTACTATAAAAATACACACTCCCGCCAACCAGCAGATGAACCAGCGACTGCCACACGGAAATGTCGAAACTCTGGCGGGCCGTTTGTGCAATTCGATCCGCTTCCGTCAATGCTAACGCCTCAACTTTGGCGTACAAATGGTTGACCATGCCCCGTTGTTCCAACATGGCCCCCTTTGGCAGGCCAGTGGATCCGGAAGTGTAAATGACATAGGCTAAATTTCGAGGATGGCATCGACGGCCTAGATTGTGAGAAGACTGTGCTATCAAATCAAGCTTTTGTATGGAGTAGACGTTTGGTCGTTTGACTTCATCCATTTTTGACAGCGATTCAGCTAATATGGACTCGTAAGAATTGGTGATGATAACAAACTGGGTGCGACTTTGACTCAAAATTTGCTCAAAGCGAGCTGGGGGGTTATCAGGATCGAGCGGCAGATAGGCCCCGCCTGCTTTAAACACAGCCAGGATCGATACCAGGAAGTCAAGACCACGATCCATAAGCAAGGCCACAATCGTGTCTGAACCTACCCCCTCGGCCACCAATAAATGAGCCAACTGATTGGCGCGGCGGTTGAGTTCCTCATAGGTAAGTTGTCTCTGACCATGAACAGCAGCAACAGCTCCTGGCGTTTTCTTGACCTGCTCTTCAAAAAGCTCCTGAAAAACGCACGCTTCCGGCACACTATGCTGGGTTTCGTTCCACGTCTGTAAAAGTTGTTTGCTTTCGGCGGCAGATAAAAACGGAATATCGTGCACCGTTTGACTCGGGTTTTTCACAATCTCTTCAAGAAGCATATCGAAATGAGCTTCCAGCCGTTCGATGGTCGTGTCGTCGAACAGCGCGGTAGCGTATTCCCATTCCAACCGAATGTCTCCCTGATCATCGACAACAGTGGTAAGGCTTAAATCAAACATTGCCGTTACCTGCTCGGTCGTCAGTGGCTCAATCTTTAACTCGGCCATATTTAGAGCCCTGGTGTTCACCTCGTCAAGGGTAAACATCACCTGGAACAGCGGTGAGTAACTCAGACTTCGCTCTGGCTGCAAATGCTCAACCACCGTCTCAAAAGGAATATCCTGATTATCCTGCGCTTGCAGAATTAACTGACGCACATGGTTCAAAAACGTCAAAAAAGAGGGATTCCCTGTCAGGTCGCTGCGCAACACCAGGGTGTTAGCAAAAAAACCAATGAGCGGCTCAATTTCATGCCGATGACGGTTGGCGATTGGGGCACCGACTGCAATATCTTTCTGATTGCTGTAACGGGAAAGGATAACGGCCAACGCGGCCTGGAACAGCATAAAAAGCGTCGTGCCCGTTTGTCGCGTCAGCGCGCGGAGACCTTGCGCAACCGTTTGATCAAGCTGATGGCGTCGCACCGCTCCTTCATAACGCTGGATGGGTGGACGGGGCCGGTCGGTGGGCAGCGCCAGCAAGGGCGGTAACTGAGCAAGCTGATTTTCCCAATACGCTAACTGCTTTTGCAAAACTTCCCCTTGCAGCCATTCGCGCTGCCAGAGCGAGAAATCAGCATATTGAATGTTTAGCCCAGATAAAGGAGATGGGTGCCCGTCGCGAAAGGCTTGGTAGAGGCTGGTTGCCTCCTGCAAAAAGATGTTGATTGACCAGCCATCGGAAATGATGTGATGCATAGTCAGCAACAGCACGTGGGAGGTGGGGGCCAATTTTAGCAGTTCACAGCGCAGGAGCGGGCCATTTTCCAGATCAAACGGATTCTGGGAGAAGTCAAGCGCCAACTGCTTAACTTTGGCGTCTTGATCTTCTGGCTGAATGGCCTGCAACTCTTCGACGGGAAGGGGCAGTTCTAAGGTGGGCATAATATGCTGTATGGGATAACCATCCAGCAAGGTAAAGGTGGTACGCAACACCTCATGGCGTTTAACAACCTCATTCAAGCTGCGGTGCAGAAGGAGAATGTCCAAATCCCCTTCCAGACGCACAGCCAAAGAGATGTGATAGGCAGTGTTGTTGGGATCAAGTTCGTGCAAAAACCAGAGCCGTTGTTGGGCAAAGGAAAGAGGGATGAGGGTGGTAGTAGACGGCCGTTTAGGAATTGTACCGTCGGCTTGTCCACCCTCTTCATCTGCCAATAAAAGGTCTAGTAATTCTAATGTTTCCAGGGATAAATCAAGCTTGGGCCGGGAACGTTCGCTCATACGGGTTACTTCTCATTTTCACGAGGTAGCTAAAAATGGATTCACTATTCTTTGGAATTCGGGAGTATCCAGGTGCGATTCAATGTTTTCAATTTGCAGAATTCTGTTGATCAAGCGGCGATGGCTCTCTTCTCGCTGCACGGCTTCGGTGTATGGCAAACAGGTGAATGAGACATTGTGATACAGGTAAGTGCGCTCAGGGTAAAGCATCTGCAGTGCTTGTTCTATCTTCTTGCGCAGCTGAAACTGGGGATCATCTACTGATTTCATTAAAACCATGGCATGTTCGTGGCAAAGATCCGCCAGTGCATCCGTGTCTGGTTTACGCGCAGCTTGGAACGTCTGCAAAGCAGTCGACCACTCTCCAGCAAACTGTTCCAAACATTGCCCCAGGAGATAGCAATCTTCAAAACCGGCGTTGGCTCCCTGCCCATAGAAGGGCAGGACTGCGTGACATGCGTCACCAATGAGGGCAATGCGTTCCCCCGACACCCAAGGATAACAGCGAATTGTCACCATTGGCTCAACGGGCTTGGCAAAATAGTTACCCAGGTGAGGTTTGGTAGAAGTAAATATATCGGTGAAATGTGTTTCCAGCAGTCGGTGCAACGCCTCAAATGTATTGATCGTTTCGTGAGAATTCGCCCCTTCATAAGGCAATACCAAAGAAAGCGTAAAGTCACCATGGTAATCTCCAAAGCCATACATCATCATGTTTTCGCGTGGCCAGATGTGGAATGCATTGGGATCAAGTTCTAAGTCAGCCATAATTGGCTTTGGTAGAACAATTTCCCGGTAGGCAATGTCAATAAAATGTTGACTGTAGTTAAAGCGTTTTTCCTTCTGCATGGTCAGACGCACACTGGAAAATGCGCCGTCGGCACCAAACAGAACTTCAGATTGGACCTCCCGAATTTGGTCCGTTTGTCGGTCCTCGAACTTTGCTGTTGCTGTAGCCAAATCAAGACCCACGCACTTGTTGTTAAACGCTAAGTGAATATTTGAGTGCTGCTGGGCAAAATTCAGCAATATTAAGTGCAAATCCTGGCGACGCATAGCGTAATTGGCTTCGTTCTTGGGACTGTAGGGTTGAAATGTTTGCTGACCGGACGAAGCGTGAATCATACGGCCGTAAATCGGGATAGATATTTGGCGTACCGCATCGCCAATGCCTACCTTATCCAATGCGCGAAAGCCACGAACCGCTATGGTAATGCTAATCGAGCGATTTGATTTAGGGGCAACCTGGCGAGGGTCCGGCATCTGGTCAAAAATGGTGACTTTATGGCCCGCCTGAGCTAAATATATAGACAGCAGGCACCCAACCAAACCCGCCCCAACAATGGTTACATGCGTCATTAACCACTCCTCTTGCTGAAGCGCAGAGCGCTATTAAACTACGACTTCCGTTACAGAATTAGCCCGAAAAGCCTTTATGCTCTAACTTTGTAAGCGCTTAAATCGGCCAAAGATATTTGGAGGAAAATCAAAGCAATAAGACCGATTAGTTGTGTAAAACCGAGGGTATTCAGCATCTTACCTCAAGAATAATCCCGCTTTACAAAAATTCTTGGCTCATGAGGTGAATGATTCAGAATAATGCGAGCCACCTGAATCTACTGCGTGGTTTAGCCATGCAATACGCAAGGATCTCTAACAGTTTTGATTTTCAGTCGCGGACTGGCGACTGCTTTAGGGTGTTGTGTTGTTGCCCAAAACCATCAGGTGTTGGAATAGTTATGGGTCGCTATAATATAACACATGTTGCAACATAAAATATTAGGTTCATAATAGTCTATGGATTATTCTATAATGTCAAGAGCAAAGTTGCTATTTTTTTCCGCTCGATAGAAAATAGTCCACACCTTACTGGAAGTCTAAAACCCGCACAACCAAACAGATAGCCGCAAAACGTATTGTTGTTAAGCTGAGCAACAACTTAACCTAACCTGATGAGTGTCTAGACATTTATGATCGTCTGGTGCTTGTGACCAACCGTGGAACTCACCAATTAAATAATGAACTTTTCAGGTATCCAGTAGGTTTTCTTTACCTGGCACTGCAACAACGACAACCTTCACATCTGGAACAAAGTCAACAAAAGCAGCCCTGTGCAATTTATGTGATCTGCATCGGCAGATGAAATTGTAACCATCCCTGAAATTGGAGGTCTGAATTGATGAATGCCCTCAAGCAGCTTGATTATATTATCATTGGTGCCGGCCCAGCAGGATTGCAGATGGGTTACTATCTGGCTCGCAACAGGCAAAACTACCTAATACTAGAAGCCGGTAGCAGTGCAGGAACTTTTTTTGGCGAATTTCCAAGACATCGAAAGCTCCTTTCCATCAACAAGGTATTTACTGGCCATCAAGACCATGAAATAAACCTGCGCTGGGACTGGAATTCACTTCTGAGTGACCGTGACGAATTACTGTTCAGAAATTATACGGTTGATTATTTTCCTGACGCGGCCGATCTCAAAACATACCTCGAAGACTTTGCCAACCATCTGAATCTGAACATTCAGTATCACACAGAAGTTAATAAGGTTACCAGACAAAACAATAACTTCATGCTCACCGATGCACAGGGACATCACTACCTCTGTCGATACCTCATTGTTGCCACAGGACTCAGCACTCCTTATGTGCCACCTATCCCCGGCATCGAACTAGCGGAAAACTATGTTGATTTTTCGATAGACCCACATGACTTTATCAATGAGCGTGTATTAATTGTCGGCAAAGGTAATTCGGCTTTTGAAACGGCCGATAATTTGATTGCTACAGCCGCTTCAATCCATCTTTGTAGCCCGCACCCCGTTAAGCTTGCTTGGAAAAGTCACTTCGTTGGTCACCTACGTGCCAGGAATAACAATTTTTTGGACACGTACCAATTGAAGTCCCAAAACGCCATCCTTGATGCCCATATCGAAAAAATCAGGCGGGAAAACGGGAAATTTGTGGTAGATATCATCTATACACATGCCAGAGAAGAACGCAGAACCATTGAGTTTGATCGCGTCCTTGTTTGCACCGGATTCCGCTTCGATACCGCTATTTTTGATCATGCGTGCCGCCCACAACTTGCCCTAGACGAACGATTTCCTGCACAAACGAGTGCTTGGGAGTCAAAAAATGTGAAAGATTTGTACTTCGCTGGCACATTGATGCAGCAGCGGGATTATAAAAAGACGATGTCTGCTTTTATCCACGGATTTCGTCATAACATCGAAGCCTTGAGCCATATTCTCGAAGAAAGATACCATAACAAGCCCTGGCCATTTCAGCCAATATCTGCCACACCGCGAGAGATTACAGACGCTATTCTTCACCGGATCAATACTGGATCATCGCTGTTTTTACAGCCAGGTTATTTTAGTGATGTGCTCGTTGTACCTGAGGCAGAGCAAGGAGCTTACTACTATCGAGACATACCGACAGAATACATCGCCGCCAGTGATTTGGGGCGTCAGGGTAACTATTACACAATTTCTCTGGAGTATGGCGATTTCAGCCAGATTGCAGACCCTTTTTACATTGAGCGAGACCCGGATCCAGCTCAGGCACATCTAACAGCCTACTTACACCCAATTATTCGTCACTTTAACGGCTCAAGACTCATGGCTGAACACCATATTCCCGAAGATCTGGAAAATAATTATTCGGGAGATTTGTTTAGTCAATTGATACAAGAACTGTTTCAGGACAAACTCAATAAAACACCAGCATCTTTCTGACAGATTTCTATTTGGTAATGAAAAATAGAGTAAATACACCAACATTCGTTGAATTATTGCAGGAAAAAGCGCGCACCAAGGTACATGAAAATTTGTACACATTCCTGGTGACGGGCGAAGATGAAGAAGAACGGTTAACCTACGCTCAGCTTGACCTAAAAGCGCGGGCAGTTGCTGCACAGCTGCAACAAATTGTTGATCCGGGAGCGCGAGCACTGCTTCTTTATCCACCAGGCCTAGACTACATTGTCGCTTTTTTGGGATGCCTCTATGCTGGCGTGATTGCGGTACCAGTTTATCCGCCCGATCCCACTGCTCTCCAGCGGACTTTACCTCGCCTGCACGCGATTGCTCTGGATGCCAAACCACAAGTGGCACTGACAACATCACCTATCCTGATGATGGCCGAGATGATGTTGAGTCAAACGCCTGGCTTCCCAGCAATAGAGTGGTTAGCAACAGATACAATATTAACGAATGAAACAACCTGGCAAGAACCCAATCTAAATCCCGACACAGTTGCCTTTCTGCAATATACCTCAGGCTCAACCGGTACCCCTAAGGGCGTGATGTTGACGCATCGGAATCTGTTGCACAATTCTGCGTTGATATATGATTTTTTTGGTCATTCACCGCAAAGCCAGGGAGTGATTTGGCTGCCACCGTATCATGATATGGGGCTGATTGGTGGAATTTTACAACCGCTGTATGGAGGGTTCCCGGTTACCCTCATGTCACCGCTGGACTTTTTGCAACGGCCGTTTCGCTGGCTGCAGGCGGTTTCCAAATACAAGGCAACCACGAGTGGCGGTCCCAATTTTGCTTATGAATTATGCATCCGCAAAATTACCCCTGAACAACGAGCCACGTTGGATTTGAGCCAATGGCAAGTCGCATTTAATGGCGCAGAACCAATACGCCCGGAGACAATGGACCGGTTTGCAGCCGTATTTGAATCGTGTGGTTTTCGGCGAGAAGCGTTTTACCCTTGTTATGGTCTGGCTGAAGCCACTCTGATTGTTTCAGGCGGAGATTATAAGCGAGTGCCCGTTGTATCCGCTTATCAACAGGATGCTATGGCGCAAAATAAAGTGTTAAAGGCTACCTATAACGATCCCAAGGCCACTATTCTAGTCAGCTGCGGCCAAAGCACGCCAGATCAACAACTAGCTATTGTTAGGCCCACCAGTTTAACCCCATGCGCGCCAGGGGAAATCGGCGAAGTGTGGGTGAGCGGCCCTAGCGTATCCCCAGGCTACTGGCAGCGGACTGAAGAGACGGACCAAGTTTGCCGAGCAATGCTTTTGGGAAGAGGCCCATTTTTGCGCACAGGCGATTTAGGCTTCTTACAGGAAGGGGAGCTCTATATCACGGGTCGCCTAAAAGATCTGATTATCATTCGCGGACAAAACTACTACCCGCAGGACATAGAGCTGACTGTCGAGCAATGCCATCCTGCATTAAGGCCAGGCTGTGGTGCTGCGTTTTCGGTTGCAGTAGATAGTGAAGAGAAGCTAGTGGTGGTACAGGAACTTGATACCCGCCAGCCAGTAGACAGCACTGCTGTTATCAATAGCATTCGTCAGGCTGTTTCCAGTCAGCACGGCTTACAGCTTCACACAGTGGCCCTTATCAAAGCACGCACCATTCCCAAAACGTCCAGCGGCAAAATTCAGAGGTATGCCTGTCGTCATGCTTACTTAGCGGAAGAACTTGAATTGATCGAACAAAGCATTTTATCGACGGGACCATCAACCGCTAGTGAAACGAGCTTCATTCGCAAAACGCTGTTGGTTATGCCCAATGCCACGGCACGCGCTTCGGTGTTGATGATTTACCTTCAAGAGCAGGCAGCCAAGATCTTACGGCTACCTTCCGTTCAGTTTTCGCCACACCGTTCACTCAATCAGTTAGGGATAGACTCGTTAACCGCCGTTGAACTTAAAAACCAAATCGATACCGAGCTAGGCGTTGAAATTCCCCTGGCGCATTTGCTAAGCGGCATTACGTTGGCTGGATTGGCAGACATGGTGCTGGTACATTTCAAAGAAGAGCAGTCACAACTTTTTGTTGAAGGACCGGTCGCTCCTACGCCAACTGTTATCCCGGCCTCTTATGGCCAGCGCGCCTTATGGTATCTTCAGCAATTTGCTCCGGACAGCACCGCTTACCATATCGTTAGCGCAGTGCAAATTCACAGTTCACTAGATATAGTGCGGCTGCACCAAGCATTAACAGCGTTGGTAACACGTCATCCGTCGCTGCGGGCACGATTTTTCAGCGAGGCGGGGCAGGTGATGCAGCACTTTTTGCCAGAAGGTGTTATAGATTTTGTCCCGATAGATGCTCGTCAATGGACGCCTTCTCAGCTCAATGTTTATCTCACGGAAGAGGCGCACCGCTCCTTTGATCTGTCTCAGGATGCTTTGTTTCGTGTTCGCCTTTGCCAACAACCGGACAGCACGCACGTACTGCTGCTTGTCACGCATCATATTATTGCTGATTTTTGGTCTTTGGCGGTACTGGCCCATGAGTTGGGGATGTTCTATGCGGACCCCAAGGCGAGCCTGCCGCCGCTGAACACCAGCTATGCCAGCGCAACGGAACAGCAAAACACGCTGCTAGCTGGGGAAGATGGCGAAAAACACTGGACATATTGGCAGCAGCAGTTAAATAACCCGCTGCCGATTTTGAATCTGCCAACGGATTATCCCCGCCCGCCGATCCAATCATTTAAAGGGGCATCACAGTCTATTCAACTGGGGCATACTCTTACGGAAAAGCTGCAATCCCTAAGCCGTGAACAGGATGTGACATTATACATGACGCTGTTAGCAGCTTTCACCCTCTTGCTGTCCCGCTATAGTGGCCAGCAGGATATTTTGGTTGGTTCACCGACCTACGGCCGTTCCCGACCAGAACTCACCTATCAGGTGGGCTACTTTGTAAACCCAGTTGTCATGCGCAGCACGCTCCAAGCAGAAAAAACGTTTGCCACTTTTCTGCAGACGGTGCGCCAGACTGCGCTTGATGCCTTTGACCATCAGGCATATCCTTTCTCCCTCCTTGCTGAACGGCTTCACCCACACCGCGATCCCAGCCGCTCCCCTATTTTTCAAGCAATGTTTATGTACCAACAGGCACCCAGATTTGGCGGCGTAGATCTGGCCGCCTTTGCCCTGGGCGAACCGGGCACAAGCGTGAGAATGGGCGAGTTGGTTGTGGAGCCATTTCCCCTGTCCCAGCAGGCAGCCCAGTTTGACGTTACCCTGATGATGGCCGAGACGCCGCAAGGGCTGCGGGCCACAATCCAGTACAGCCAGGATTTGTTTGCAGCAGAAACCATCCATCGCATGTTGGCTAACTTCCAGACTCTGCTAGCAGCGATTACCGAAAACCCACAGCGGCCACTCTTTCTCTTACCCCTACTTTCCTCTGCTGAACGCCAGTTACTGCAAAAGTGGAATACAACGGCAACGGCTTTGCCCGCTAACCAGCGCATTGACACCCTCTTTGAAGCCCAGGTTGACCGCACACCCACGGCAATTGCCCTAGTTTTTGAGGAGCAGCTTCTCACTTACACTGCCTTAAACCAGCGGGCTAACCAACTGGCTTACTATCTGCGCACCCAAGGTGCTGCACCAGGAGCCAATATTGGTGTTTATATGACGCGCTCCTTGGATACAATGGTAGCTTTGCTAGCAGTGCTCAAATCTGGCAGTACCTACATACCCCTCGATCCAGGGTATCCCGCAGAACGCATTGGTTTCATCCTGACCGACGCACAAACGCCTCTCGTCTTAACACAAAGTGTGTACGCCGAGGCGTTACCGTTTAAGGGGCCAAACGTCATTGCCATGGATGCTGCCTGGCCAACCGTTTCCAACTACCCTACGGATAATCCAAATTATGCTAGGGGTTCCGGACTGCCAGCCTACGTTATTTACACCTCTGGGTCCACCGGACAACCAAAAGGCGTAGTGGTTACCCACGATAATGTGGTTAACTTCTTTACCGGCATGGATGAGCGAATTGGCTGTGATGAGAATGACACGATGCTTGCCGTCACCAGTATCTCGTTTGATATTTCTGTTCTGGAACTGTTCTGGACATTAGTACGAGGAGCGAAGGTTGTCATTTTGGGCGAGCAGGCTGTTGCCGGGGAGCCGAAAAACATCGTTCCAGATGCAACCCAACCAATAGAATTCAGCCTCTTTTACTTTGCCGCCGATGAGAACTCCGAGGCCTCCAACGACAAATATCAGCTTCTGCTTGAAGGGGCACGCTACGCTGACGAAAATGGTTTTCAGGCAGTGTGGACACCGGAACGACACTTCCATGCCTTTGGCGGTCTTTATCCCAACCCCGCAGTGACGGCCGCAGCCATTGCAACAATTACCAAAAGGGTGCAAATTCGGGCCGGCAGTGTAGTCATCCCACTCCACCACCCCGTACGTATAGCCGAAGAATGGTCTGTGGTAGACAATTTGTCCCAAGGCCGCGTGGGTATTGCCGTTGCCTCCGGCTGGCATGCTAACGACTTTGCCTTTTTCCCTGAAAATTATGCGGAACGAAAAGAGATAACCCGGCGCAATGTGGAAATAGTGCGGCAGTTGTGGCGAGGAGAACCAGCACAAGTTAGCAATGGCGTCGGCCAAAATATTGAAGTCATTATTCGCCCTCGCCCTATACAAGCTGAACTCCCACTGTGGCTAACGGCTGCCGGCAATGCCGAAACATTTATTATGGCTGGGCAAATGGGTGCGGGTGTCTTAACCCATTTACTCGGCCAATCGCTTGATGATGTGGCAGCAAAGATCGTCCTCTACAGACAGGCACGCATGGACACCGGATACGATCCAGACACCGGGCACGTAGTTCTAATGCTCCACACCTTTATTGGTGATGACCTGATCCATATTCGGGAAACGGTTCGCACACCGTTTACCAACTACCTGCGCACATCCGCCGGGCTGATGGCACAATTGGCCCGTGCTTTTGATATACCGTTTGACATGGATAACATGAATGAGGCTGACTTAGATGCGCTGCTTCAGTTTGCCTTTGCTCGCTACCACGATTCCAGTGCGCTCTTCGGCACGGCTGAATCTACTCTGGCCCTGATTGATAAAATCAAGCAGATTGGCGTCAACGAAGTCGCGTGCCTGATCGATTTTGGCTTACCTACAGAGCAAGTATTGGCACATTTACCGCATCTACATCGTCTTCAAGAATTGGCCAACGGGCGCCTCTCAGTAACAGGCCAGGAGGCAACGGACTTCAGCCTCGTCGCTCAGGCAAAGCGGCACCAGCCGACGATGATGCAATGCACCCCCTCGTACATGCGGCTTATCCTGATGGAGGCGGAAGCACCAGTCGCACTGAACTCACTAAAAACCTTACTATTGGGCGGCGAAGCGCTGCCTGCTAATCTGGCACAACACGTGAGAGAAACGCTTCCAGCCCGGTTGGTAAACATGTACGGCCCCACTGAAACCACGATCTGGTCCTTGACACACCAGATCGATAGGGTAGATGGTATTGTGCCAATTGGACGGCCAATTGCCAATACCCAAGTGTACGTGTTGGATGATCATTTCCAACCGGTGCCGATCGGCGTGGTAGGCGAATTGGTTATTGGCGGACGCGGTGTCGCAGCAGGGTATCTACATCGACCAGAACTCACCGCCGAAAAATTTATCCAGTTGTCTAGTCTCAGCAATCTGTTATCGGTATATGGTGAACCTGTCGATCACACCTCACCCGCTGCCGCTTACCGTACCGGCGACCTGGCTCGCTATTTACCCGATGGCTCTCTAGAGTTTTTAGGGCGGCGCGACTTTCAGATGAAGCTGCGAGGTTACCGGGTAGAGTTGGGAGAAATAGAAACCGTACTTGCCGCCCACCCTGATGTTGACCAAGCGGTTGTAGTGCCACATGAAGAGACACCTGAAGATATCCGCTTGGTTGCTTACTATATACCGCCAATAGCAGAGTCTGCCGCTTTACGGCACTATTTAAGGGAAAGGTTACCCGAGTACATGATCCCTGCAGCTTTTGTGCCTTTGGAGGAACTGCCACTAACGGCCAATGGCAAAGTAAACCGGCAGGCACTACCCAAGGGTATCCCGGCAATCCATGGAGGAGATAGCCCGGTCGGCTTTGTTGCCCCCCGCAGTCAGGTGGAACAGCAAATAGCCGAGATTTGGCTCCAAGCGCTAAAGTTAGAAAAAGTTGGTGTATACGATAACTTCTTTGACCTGGGTGGCCATTCCCTGCTAATGGCCCAGGTGCACAGCCAGCTGAGAGAACGGCACGGCTATGATCTACCCCTGGTAAGGCTGCTGGAACATCCCACTATTAGTGACCTGGCAAAATTCCTTACTGCCGAACGGGACGAGATGGCCACGATCGTTGAAAGCCAATCGCGTGCCCAAAAACAACTGGCTTCCCGCCGTCGGGCAAGAAAGGTGCCCCCAACACACTCAAGGTAATATCACATCCACATTTCCCCGACACTGGCATTGCCAGATGTCTGCACGACCGATAGTTTCCAGGGAAATTTAGAGGCTAATTGTTTATATTATGACTGATTTGATTGATGACTTGCCTGAAAATCATGACATTGCCATCATTGGCATGAGCTGCCGTTTTCCTGGTGCGCCTGATATTGAAACGTTTTGGCAAAATTTGCGAGAGGGTGTGGAGAGCATCACGTTTTTCAGTGATGATGAATTAAAGGAATTAGGTGTGCCCGACGCTCATCTAAACGCCCCGAATTTCGTGAAGGCCAGTCCAGTGCTGGAAAATATCGACCAGTTCGACGCCAGCTTCTTTGGTTATGCACCACGTGAAGCGGAGCTGCTCGATCCCCAACATCGGCTGTTTTTAGAGCAGTCGTGGCTGGCGTTGGAAAATGCGGGCTACGCGCCACAGATATTCCCCGGCCTCATTGGTGTTTTTGCCGGAACCAGTCTCAGTACCTATTTACTGTTCAATATCCTCACCAATCCCACGCTGTCTGATGGAGAACACAGTTTTGAGGTGATGATCGGCAACGACAAAGATTTTCTCAGCACACGTGTCTCCTATCATTTCGATTTGCGCGGACCTAGCCTGGACGTACAAACAGGTTGTTCAACTTCGTTGGTGGCGACTCATCTCGCCTGTGAAGCGTTATTGAGTTTTCAGTGTGATATTGCTTTAGTTGGCGGTGTTTCGGTCAACGTGCCACAGCGCACGGGCTATTTTTATCAGGAAGGCGGCATTAATTCGGCTGACGGCCACTGTCGCACTTTTGATGCCCAGGCAACGGGCACACTGTTTGGCAGCGGCGTGGGGGTGGTGGTGCTCAAGCGGCTGGAGGAAGCCATTGCCGACAACGATACTGTATATGCAGTAATAAAGAGTACCGCTGTCAACAACGACGGCTCGCAAAAAGTCGGGTACACCGCGCCGGGAATCGAGGGGCAAACCGAAGTCATTACCCGCGCACTGACACTGGCCGACATTAATCCAAAAACCATTGGATACGTAGAAACACATGGTACCGGAACGCCGTTAGGAGATCCGGTCGAAATGACTGCCCTAACCAAAGCTTATCGTGCATTAACCGAGGCAAAACAGTTTTGTGCTGTTGGTTCTGTGAAATCCAACATTGGTCACCTGGATGCCGCTGCCGGAGTTGCTAGCCTGATCAAAACGGCATTAAGCCTCTACCATCAACAAATTGTGCCCAGCCTCCATTTCAACGAAGCCAATCCAACAATCGATTTTGCCAACTCGCCTTTTTTTGTCAGTGATCAGCTGCTGCCCTGGCCGCAGTATGGCGCGCCACGCCGGGCGGGTGTTAGCTCCTTTGGCATTGGTGGCACAAATGCCCATGTTATTTTGGAAGAAGCGCCTATACCCCCAGAGCCGCAAACTAAGGCTTCCGCTTCCTGGCAACTAGTGCTTCTGTCGGCCAGGTCCTCGCCTGCGCTAGAGACGCTAACCTCTCAGCTGGCTAACCACTTAGAGATGTCTGCGGATTCTCTGGCGGACATTGCCTTTACATTACAGAACGGCCGCAAACGATTTCCCCTCCGTCGTGCCTTCATCTGCCAAAACAAGGCAGAAGCCCTTATAACGTTACGCACCTTGCCTCCGGGCAATGTACAGACAGCTTATGAAGAGCGTCAAGAGCGCCCCGTCGTCTTTATGTTCCCTGGCGGTGGCGCCCAATACGTCAACATGGGACGCGATCTGTACGGGCAGGAGCCGATTTTCCGTGAGGTAGTAGACCAATGTGCCACTATCTTGCTCCCGCTTATAGGTTTTGATCTACGGCGAAAGCTGTTTGGGGACGGTGACTCTGAACAGGCTCAGGAAGAAATGAAGGAAACCGCGCTGGCTCTGCCTGCCCTTTTTACCATTTCATACGCCATGTCCCGGCTGCTGCTCGCCTGGGGAGTGCAACCGCAGGCGATGATCGGTCACAGCATGGGGGAGTACGTAGCAGCTTGCCTGGCAGGTGTCTTCTCTCTAGAGGAGGCCCTTGCCGTTGTGGCAAAGCGGGGTCATTTGTTTGCCCAGCTGCCACCGGGAGCAATGATCAGCATTCCACTAGGAGCCGAACAGGTCCGACCACTCCTTGCGCCACACCTCTCTTTTGCCGCCATAAACGCCCCAGACCAATGCGTAGTATCTGGGCCGGTGGCGGCCGTGGAGGCATTCGCCGCTGCCCTAACTGAACGGCAGATTGAATATCGCCGCCTGCAAATTAACGTAGCGGCCCATTCGCATATGATCGATTTGATTGAACAGCCGTTCACCCAGTTCATCTCCACTTTAAAGTTACAGCCACCGCAACGGCCGTTTATTTCTAACGTTAGCGGGAACTGGATTACCAACGAAGAAGCGACTAGCGCCGCCTATTGGGGACGCCAGCTGCGGCAAACTGTGTTGTTTCATGATGGGATTACGCTCCTCTTGGCTGAACCAGGCTACGTTTTTCTGGAGGTGGGTCCAGGCCGCTCCTTAAGTACCCTGGCCCAACTGCAAGCCGACCGTGAGCGGCGGCAATCCATTTTACCGACCATGCGCCATCCCCATGACCAGGTCGATGACACCGCCTTTTTGCAGGATCGGTTAGGCCAACTCTGGATTGCCGGAGTGGCGCTTGATTGGTCAGGATTTCACGCCAAGCAAACGCGACGGCGCTTGCCCCTGCCCACCTACCCTTTTGAACGACAACGCTACTGGATTGAGCCGGGCAAGCTTTCCGACCGGGCTTGGCCCATGCAGAAGGGTAAATCGCTAAACATTGCCGACTGGTTTTACGTGCCAACCTGGCAACAAACGCCAGCCCGTCCGCCATTACGTTTCGGTCAATTCGCGGCAGAACCGCGCACCTGGCTTATTTTTGATGAAGGTGATGTAGGCACTGAATTGACAGCGCAGCTGCAAATGCAGAACCAGGTAGTAGTACGTGTGCTGCCAGGGGCAAGGTTTAGTGACGGCCGCGTTATCACGATTCGCCCTGGCGTCCGGGCAGATTATGACACGCTATTGCGTCAACTCCAGCAGAAAGAACAGCTGCCGGACGAAATCATCCACCTGTGGAACAAAGGGGTAGGTGATACTGATTTTGCAGCCGCACAAGAAAAAGGTTTTTACAGTCTGCTACATCTGGCACAGGCATGGGAAACCCTGGATATTAGGAAACCGGTAAAGCTGTGGGTGTTAGCCAGCGGGCTGTTTTCTATTGAGAGCCAGGATGTGGTGCTGCCGGAAAGGGCTACGTTACTCAGTCCTTGCAAAATTGTGCCGCAAGAGCTGGAACAGGTGACCTGCTACGTCGTGGATGCCCTACCGCAAGCGAGTACCGACAGCCTCGTTCAGCAGCTGCTTGCTGAAATAGCCGTGCCAACCAATGAACGCGTACTCGCTTTTCGCGGGAGGCATCGCTGGCAACAGCAGTTCACTCCTTTACCTCTCACTGACAGCGACGAAACGCCCTGGCCGTTACGACAGAAAGGTATTTATGTAATTTTGGGTGGCCTGGGCAACATCGGCCTTTTGCTGGCCGACTATCTGGCAAAAGAGGTACAGGCTCGTTTGGTGCTGGTCAGCCGCTCACCCTTACCAGCCAGGGCGTCCTGGGAGCAATATTTGGCGACTAGCGAACCCGATGATCGTATCACAGCAAAAATCCGTAAAGTTCAGGCTGTAGAAGCCGCCGGGGGGGAAGTAATGTTGGTACAGGCCAATGTGGCGGACAAAGCGGCGTTACAGGCGGCCATTTCTGACATTGAAGCCCACTTCGGCGAAATAAATGGCATCATCCATGCCGCCGGACTGGCAGGGCAAAAGACAATTAAGCTGCTGTCCCAGGTAGACAAACCCTCTTGCGCGGACCATTTTCAGGCCAAGGTGCAAGGAACAGTATCATTACAAGAAGTTTTACAAAACAAGCCCCTCGATTTTGTTATCCTGTTTTCCTCCAACGTCTCGATTTTGGGCGGCCTTGGAGCGACAAGCTACGCTGCCGCCAACCTGTTTATGGATGCGTTTTGCGCTGTGCAGCATGGATCTCAGCGTTGGATCAGTGCTAACTGGGACGGTTGGCTAACAGAAAAGTCAAGTTCGTTGAGTCAGGGTTTTCAAACCAGTATCGATCAGTATGCCATGCAGCCAGAAGAAAGCGTGGTAGCTTTTCGCCGGGTGGTAACAAACGTTCCGGCCGGACAGATTGTTGTGTCCACCGGGAGCCTGGAAGGGCGACTTAAATTATGGATTAACCAAACTGGACGCGCCGACCAGTCAGAAGGAGGAGAGCGCCACCCACGCCCCACACTTAGCACCACCTATGCTCCACCAGAAAATGAAATCGAAGCGTTGGTCATTGATGTCTGGCAGCAGCTGCTAGGGATCGATCAATTAGGGGTACATGACAATTTTTTTGATCTTGGGGGCAACTCCCTTATTGCCCTCAAAGTGATTTCCCACCTTAAACAGACTCTGCAAATAGATATTCCGGTTGTAAGCCTGTTTGAAGGTCCAACCGCACATGCCCTGGCCGAGATGCTCAACCAACAACAAAATGGGCAGCCGCCGCTCTATGAAGCAAGTCAGAGTCGGGGCGAGCGGCGGCGACTGAGGCACCAGCAACGGTTCACGGGCGATGCATAGGGATAGGATTGTGTACATTGATTAATCACCCATCTCCGATATCCAATAACAAGAAGTAAGGATTGCATGACACTACCTCTATCCAACGGCACAGAAATTGCAATCATTGGTATGAACGGCCGTTTTCCCGGCGCGTCTGATCTGGTTGCGTTTTGGCAAAACTTGCACGACGGTGTTGAATCGATCCGCCAGCTTAGTGATGAAGAACTGCGGCAAGCCGGGATCGATGAGACCCTAATCAACGATCCAAACTTTGTAAAGGCTGCTGCCTTTTTAGAGGATGCCGACGCTTTTGACGCCGACTTCTTCGAAATGAGCTATCGCGAAGCGGCTATCACCGATCCGCAGCAGCGCGTCTTGCTGGAGTGTGCCTGGGCGGCATTGGAGCACGCTGGCTACAATCCTTCCAGTTACCCTGGGGCAATCAGCCTATTTGCCGGTGCCACAATGAACACCTATTTGCTGTTTAACCTGGCTAAAAACTCGACTGCCCTCGCCGGGTTAGAACCAGTCCAGCTTAACATCGGCAATGCGGGCGATTTTTTGGCAACGAGAATAGCCTACAAACTCAATCTAAAAGGCGCTAGCTATACGGTGCAGTCAGCCTGCTCCACGGCCTTGGTGGCTACGTTTGTCGCTTGTGAATCGTTGTTGAATGAAACATGCAACATTGCTCTAGCCGGTGGCGTCTCGATAAACGTGAGTTTTCAACACGGCTACCAATATTCACCAGGCGGCATGGCATCACCAGATGGCCACTGCCGTCCGTTCGACAGCCAGGCGCAAGGCACAATTTTTGGTAGCGGCGTCGGCCTAGTGGTTCTCAAGCGCTTAGCCGATGCGCTGTCCGACGGCGACACCATCCATGCTGTGATTAAAGGGGCAGCTACAAATAACGACGGGTCCCTTAAGGTAGGCTTTACCGCACCTAGCGTTGATGGTCAGGCTAATGTCATCACCGAAGCGCTGGCGATGGCTGGTGTACCAGCTGATTCAGTAAGCTATGTAGAGGCGCACGGTACGGCCACGCCGCTGGGGGATCCGATTGAAGTGCAGGCCCTGACGAAGGCATATCGCGCCCAAACCCAGGCTACAGAATTTTGCGCGCTTGGCTCCGTCAAAAGTAATATCGGGCATTTAGACGCCGCTGCTGGGGTGGCGGGATTGATCAAAACAGTGCTGGCACTCAAGCACCAACAACTTCCAGCCAGCCTCCATTTTGAACGGCCAAATCCTGGTATTGATTTCGCAAATACGCCATTTTATGTCAACACTTCGCTGACTGATTGGCCAGCTGGGAACTGGCCCCGTCGGGCAGCCGTGAGCGCCTTTGGCGTGGGTGGCACCAATGCCCATCTGATCCTGGAAGAAGCGCCAACGCCATCAGAACCAGAACCTTCCCGACCGTTTCAACTCCTTTATCTTTCGGCAAAAACGGAAACGGCCGTTGAAAATATGGCTAGACGACTGAAGAACCATCTGCAAAACAGCCCCAAGGCAAACCTGGCCGATGTCGCCTATACGTTGCAGGTAGGGCGGCAACAATTTGAACATCGACGCCTGTTGTTGGTCGGCGATTTGGACGATGCACAAACGGCATTGGCCGATCCAAGCCGGATGTTAGCCGGGGTGTGGTCAGGCGGGGGGAAGCAGCGGCCACTGGCTTTTCTTTTTACCGGCCAGGGAGCACAGCACGTACAGATGGGTCGCGATTTATACGAGCAGGAACCGGTCTTCCGTCAAGAAGTGGAATATGCAGCACTAAAGCTGCGACCCGAGCTGGGGGTAGACTTGCGCGATGTTATCTATCCACCATCTGATAAAGAGGCGGAAGGGGCTGAAAAACTGCAGCAAACCATGTTCGCTCAGCCAGCGTTGTTTGTCATAGAGCATGCCTTGGCACAGCTGTTTCTCTCTTGGGGCATTGAACCCCAGATGATGGTAGGCCACAGCATAGGTGAGTACGTGGCCGCCTGTCTGGCCGGTGTGTTTACGCTAGAAGATGCGCTCAAGCTGGTAACCGCTCGCGGGCGATTGATGCAAGAAATGCCCCCCGGGGCGATGCTGGCCGTGCCCCTTTCTGAATATGAGCTTGAGCCGTTCTTAAATGAAGAGTTGGCGCTGGCAGCGGTCAACAGTCTCAGTCGCTGTGTTGTGTCCGGGTCGTTCACAGCCATCGCTGCCTTAACCCAACAGCTTGAAACCGAAGGTATCAAAGGACACCGTCTGCAAACCTCCCACGCCTTTCACTCACCCATGATGGTTCCGGCACAGAAGGCATTCCTGGAATTAGTTTCCCAGATTGAGCGCCGCCCCCCCCAAATACCTGTGTTGTCTAACGTTAGTGGTACCTGGCTGACAGCCGAACAAGCGATCAGTCCTATTTACTGGGCCGACCACCTCAGACAAACCGTTCGTTTTGCCGACAATTTGGTTCGGCTGTTAGAAAAAGATGATTCGATTTTGCTGGAATTAGGTCCAGGTGAGGTGCTGAGCCGGTTGGCGCGACAGCATCCATACTTTGACGCCTCTCATGTTGCGCTGGGAGCAATGCGGCACCCCAGGCAATCGGGTAATGATCAGGCCGCTGCTTTGGAGTCATTGGGGCAGCTTTGGCTGGGTGGAATTACCCCGAATTGGACCAGATTTTACGGGCAAGAGCGGCGAACCCGCGTACCTTTGCCCACTTATCCTTTTGCCCGGCAGCGCCATTGGATCGAGGCTGACGGAACGGCCGCCGACACAGCCGTAGCTGCTAATGAACGCCAGCCAAAGCAATCATGGTTCTATATGCCCACCTGGCAACGCTTCTGGCCCATCCAGTTTGATGCGGACACGTTGGCCGAAAAGCGCCGAAACTGGTTGATTCTGGCCGACGCGGACGGCTTGGGGGAAGCGATCGCACAAACGTTATCCACTGCCGGCCATGCGGTAACGCTGATATATCCAGGGGATGGTTTTACACAGAATGAGAACTGGTTTACCATCGACACAGCTGAACCCCAGAACTATGCCAAATTGGCTCAAGCATTGTATCAGCGGGGAGAGATGCCAGACATCATTTTGCACTTGTGGCTCCTCGTATCGTTTGATTCAGCCGGGGATGCCGGGCAAATGTTCAACCGCTACCAACAAATTGGGTATTACAGTCTGCTATATATGCTGCAAGGTGTAACGGCCGTTTCGCCCGATTCCAGCTTCGATCTATTGCTGGTCACGAGCCAAACCGCTGCCCTGACGCCAACCGAGGCGCTTATTCCTGACAAAGCCACATCGCTGGGCTTGGTAAAAGTGATCCCACAGGAGTACCCACATATCCGCTGCCAGGCGCTTGACATTAATGACGCTTCCCTGAACCAGATGAAAGAGGCTGTACTGGCAACGGCCACCCACTGGCCAAAGGAGCCCACTGCCTGCCGAGGGACACACTGGTGGACACAACAAATACAGCATGTAGTCTTTCCAGAAATTACAGGCTCCAGGTTCCGGCACCATGGTGTTTATCTGTTCACAGGAGGCCTGCTCGAAATAGGTATGGCTATGTGCCACTATCTGGCACAAACTTACCAGGCACGGCTGATTCTGCTGGAAACAACCCCGTTCCCCCACCCAAATACATGGGATGAGTGGTTGGCCAGCCACGGACCGGAGAATACTATCAGTGAACGCATCCGTCAGGTGCAGACACTGCAACGGGTGGGCAGTGAGGTAATCGTTCTTAGCATTGATTGGACCGATGGAGCGCAGATAAAATCAGCTGTGAAGGAAGCAGTATTCCGTTTTGGCCATATCAACGGCGTAATTCACAATGCACGACTATTGGGGGAGCGCTCCTTCCGCATGATCGCAGAAACAGCCGTGACGGAGAGTGAATGGCACTTCGAACCCAAAATCCATGCTCTGCGTAATCTAGCCGCGGCGCTTTTCGGATACCACCTTGATTTTTGCCTGCTGAACTCGTCCCTTTCTTCCATTTTGGGAGGGATGGGCATGGCAGCGTACGCGGCAGCCAACAGCTTTGTTGACGCCTTTGCCGCCTGGCAGCACCAAAAACACAGGGGCATTTGGACGAGCGTAAACTGGGATGCGTGGCTCCAGACTCAGGTTTCGTTGATCAGTCCGGAGTGGGCGCAACATGCATTGACCCCAGAAGAAGGAACAGCCGTTTTGGAGCAAATCCTGGCGGCCCCGTTGGCGGAGCAAATCATTCTTTCCACCGTAGATTTGGTCACCCGTCAGCAGGTATTGAAAGCCAAAGAAGCGCAACCAATAGATAAAGGCAAGCTCCAGACCCGACACGCGCGCCCACAGCTGTCTGTGCCGTATATAGCCCCAGCCTCCGAGTATGAACGAATTTTAGCTGAGCTGTGGCAAGATATTTTCGGCATTGAGCATATCGGCGTGCTGGACAACTTTTTCGATCTAGGTGGGGATTCTTTGTTGGCCGTGCAGGCAGCATCTCAACTAAAAAAAGCGTTTGCTTTTGACGTTCCCATCGTTAGCCTTTATGAGCGGCTTACAATTCGCGCCCTGGCCGAGCTAATTGAAAATCTGGAGGGACAGGGCACAATGGACGATAACGGCAGCGCCACTGAGAAAAAAGCGGAACGAGAAGCCCGCATGAGCCAGCGCCGCCAAATGCAGCAGCGCGAGCGCGCCAAGCGGCAGGGCAAGCGATAAAGTATGTCCTCAGTTATAACAAACTGGTCCAAAGCGAAGCTAATGGGTCGCCAAGTTTTTTCTGTGCACCCTCCGTGTGTCTACATTTAGTTGTTCATACAGGAGTCAGGCCTTGCGGATAGTATTAACAAATTTTGGCACAACCGGGGATATCCAGCCCTTTTTAGCATTAGCAGTGCAGTTGCGTGACCGCGGGCATGAGCCAGTTATGGCCTTTTCGCCACAATATGGGCAGTTTGTGACGGCACGCCATTTATCGTTCGTACCGATAGGGCCAGATATGCGGGAAACCCAGCGGCACATTAACCAGGCTTGGGTAACCATGCCCGAATCAACAGCGCAAATGGAGGCTATTTTATCTCCTCTCACAGATCTTTTACCGGCCGCCTTTGCGATGCTACGCGACTTGTGCCAGGATGCCGATGTGTTAATCAGTGGGCCAGCCCAACCTGCCGCTCGGATGATTCATGAATTAACTGGTATTCCATTTGTGTCCGTGCAGCTTTCCAATTTTGGGGGCGCTGGTCCCCCCGCATTACAAAGCGCTAGCGCCGCGCTTATCAATCCGTTTCGTGCTGAGCAAGGGTTGCCACCCCTGGCCAATCCACTCACACTAGATGCCAATTCTCCTCAGTTAGCCCTGTATGCCATTAGCCGTCACGTGTTGCCACGCCCGGTAGATTGGCCGGATCATTATCACCTGACCGGCTACTTTTTTCTGGATGATACGGAAGCCGAGATTGACCCAGATTTAGCCAAATTTATTGCGGCAGGAGAGCGGCCGCTAGTCATCACTTTTGGCAGCATGGCGGGAACCGACCCATGGCAATTGGCCACACTCTTCGTTGAAGCCGTGCAGATTGCCGGATGCCGGGCTGTCATTCAACAAAACTGGGAGAACCTGGACATCAAACAGCTGCCACCCCAGGTGTATCCGGTTGGCTACGTGCCCCACGCCTGGCTATTTCCCCGCGTCGGCTGTATCGTGCACCATGGCGGAGGTGGCACGGCGGGAGCAGTGTTCCGCTCTGGGGTACCCAGTGTATTTGTGCCCCACGGCCAAATTTTTGACCAGCATTATTTTGCCATTCTGGCAGAAGAATTGGGCGTTGCCGGGCCTCCAATTCCGTACAGTGAACTAACGGCGGCATGGCTCGGCAGCGCGATTCAAAAAACAATGACCAACCCAGGCTACCTTGAAGCAGCAAAAGCCTTGGGAGAGAAGATTCGCAGCGAACATGGCGTGCCCAAAGCCTGCCAGCTAATTGAAAAGTTAGTAGAAAAGGTTGGTTTTACGGCCGCTGCCACTGCGCCTACGCCAACTACTGAGGCGCGCAATGAAAAAATCAACCGACGCAAAGCTTTCCAAGAAAGACGCCGTACCAGAGGAAAGGAGAATTAATGATGGGTAACGAGGCAGTGATAGAGCAGCTAGACGGCTCAGAAATAGCCATCATTGGCCTGGCTTGCCGCTTTCCGGGAGCCAACGATCTAGAAAAATTTTGGCAAAACTTGGTTAATGGCGTTGAATCAATTACGGATCTGCCTGACGAAGAGATCGACCTGCAAGGGTGGGATGCTGCGCTGTTGGAAAACCCCTCTTATGTCAAGCGAGCACCCTTGCTGGAGAATGTGGACAAATTTGACGCTGGCTTTTTTGGGCTTACGCCCAAAGAGGCGGAAGTGATGGACCCGCAGCAGCGCTTCTTTCTGGAATGTGCCTGGGAAGCACTGGAACGAGCGGGCTACAATCCCGAAACCTATGAAGAAAACATTGGGGTGTTTGCCGGGGCGCGCACAAACACTTATTTATACAATCTGGTGACAAATCCCGAGGTAATGCGCTCGCTCGGCGCTTTCGAAATTGGTCTGGGCAACGATCTGGCCTTTATGACTTCACGGGTCTCCTTTAAACTGAATTTGCGCGGGCCTAGTTATTCCATTCACACGGCGTGCTCTACTGCTTTGGCAGCCGTTCACCTGGCCTGCCAGAGTTTATTGATTCATGAATGCCACATGGCACTGGCTGGTGGGGTGGCCATCAATGTGCCGCAAAAGACAGGTTATCTGTACCAGCCGGGCGGCATTGTATCCCCCGATGGACATTGCCGGGCCTTTGATGTCGAGTCACAAGGCACGTTGTTTGGCAGCGGCGTAGGCATCGTAGTCCTGAAACGGCTTGAAGAAGCCATACTGGAAGGCGATCAGATTTATGCGGTGATCCGCGGCACAGCCACAAATAATGATGGCGCGCGCAAAGCCAGCTTTACTGCGCCGGGCGTACAAGGTCAGGAAGACGTGATTTTGGAAGCATTGGCTGCAGCTGGCGTGGAACCAGATGAAATCAGCTACATCGAAACGCACGGCACCGGCACAGCCCTGGGGGATACAATTGAGATAAGAGCGTTAGCGCGGGCATTTGGCACAGCTACGGATGAAACCGGATTTTGCGCCCTAGGTTCGGTTAAAACTAACTTTGGTCACCTCGATGCTGCGGCCGGTATTGCCAGCCTAATCAAAACGGTGCTGGCCTTACAGCACAAAACCTTGCCACCTACGCTGTACTTTAATGAACCTAACCCCAACATCGACTTTGCCAACACGCCGTTTTACGTGAATGCACGGCAAGCGCCGTGGCAAACAAAACGGCTACCACGGCGGGCGGGGGTTAGCTCGTTTGGCATTGGCGGCACCAATGCTCATATTGTGTTGGAAGAAGCACCGCATCTGGCTCCGTCCGGCGAAACAAGGTCATCGCAGTTGTTGTTGTTATCGGCCCGTTCAGAGGCAGCTTTAGCACAGGCAACACACAATCTAGCCAGCCATTTGCAAACCAGGGCGGCTGAGCTGCCTGATTCTGAAATGGCATTTCGCTACCTGGCTGACGCGGCCTACACACTGCAAGTTGGTCGTAAAGCGTTCAAACACCGTCTCATAGCTGTCTGTCAAACGCTGACCCAAGGTGCAAAAGATCTGGAGGCACTAACGCCTGGGGCTGTTTTCTCGGACCAAAGTGAGGTTGAAGATAGGAACGTCGCCTTTCTTTTCCCGGGTCAGGGGGCGCAGTACGTGCAAATGAGTGCCGACCTTTACCAGGCAGAACCAGTATTTCGTGAGCAAGTAGACCATTGCGCCGAATTGCTAGAGCCCCACCTGGGACTTGATTTGCGAACGATTCTATTCCCAGAAGCAACTCAGACAGAAGTAGCAACAGCCCAACTACAGCAGACCGCCTTCACCCAACCGGCCCTATTTGTGATCGAATACGCGTTGGCGCAGCTGTGGCAATCGTGGGGCATTCGACCACAAGCGATGTTGGGCCACAGCATTGGGGAGTATGTTGCTGCTTGCCTGGCCGGTGTGTTCTCACTGGAAACGGCACTAGCCCTCGTGGCGGCACGCGGACGATTCATGCAAAGCCTACCCGAAGGAGGAATGCTGGCGGTATTTGCGGGGGAAGATGTCGTACAGGCATCTCTCAGTGCCGATCTTTCCCTGGCTGCGGTAAATTTACCAGAGCAGTGCGTTGTGTCTGGGACTATGCAGGCTATCGAACAGTTGTCGAAAAAATTTGAGGCCGAAGGTATCGAGGTTCGTCACCTCCGTACGTCCCACGCTTTCCATTCCAGCATGATGGAGCCGATTCTGGACAAATTCGCCGCCCTGGTAGGTCAAGCCACGTTACAGTCGCCGCAGCTCCCATTCCTCTCCAATGTCAGCGGCACCTGGATTACCGACGATGAAGCTACCAATCCCGAATACTGGGGGCACCACCTGCGGCAAACGGTACGCTTCAGCGACAATTTGAGCGAACTGCTCAAGAACAAAGACTGGGTATTGCTCGAAGTCGGACCAGGCAAGACGCTGACAAGAATGGTGCGCCAACACGATGATTATGACCAAACTCAGGTATTGCTGGCTTCTAGTCGACATCCAGACCAAAAACAGCCGGATGATGCCTTTATACTAAAGACGCTAGGACGGCTCTGGCTAGCGGGTGTACAGGTCGATTGGGCTGGCTTTTATGCTCAAGAAAAACGCCATCGGGCGCCTTTACCCACTTATCCATTTGAACGACAACGCTATTGGATCGAAGCCAGGCCAGTGAACGATACAACAGCTGTTTCCCCACGCATTACGAGAAAAATCGATGATGTCGATGCATGGCTTAACGTTCCCTCCTGGAAGCGCGTACCGCTGCCATCTCACTTAGTTGCCCAAGAATTGGAGGATAAAAAAACGTGGCTACTTTTTATGGATGAAATGGGTATTGCCAAAGCGATAGCCGATCGGCTGCAACAAGCAAAGCAAACTGTCATATGTGTGTTCGCAGGCGACAGCTTCAGTGCAGACGGGGCAGAAACTTTTGTGATTAATCCCCAGGAGGCGATAGACTACCTGACTCTGTTACAGGAATTGCAGCAACAAAAGAAGCTGCCAGACAGTGTGCTGCACTTATGGAATGTCACGGCTAGGCTACCAACAGCAGCCAACGGAGAAACTTTCAAGCAAGCCCAGTGGCTAGGCTACTACAGCCTCCTGTTTTTGGCGCAGGCGCTAGCTCAGGCCAATGTACTCACGCCGCTGCACATCTGGGCCGTATCTAATCATTTGCAGGAAGTAGAAAGCCACGACACGGTCCAGCCAGAAAAAGCAACGCTTCTGGGGCCATGTCGCGTGATTCCTCAGGAATATGCCCATATTACCTGCCATAGTCTAGATTTGGACGAAAATCATCCTGAACTGATTAGGCAAATTCTGGCCGAGGTAACGGCCGTTCCCTCTGATTTTGCGGTTGCTTACCGCGGACGCCGCCGCTGGGTCCAAACTTTTGAATGCGTCACACCCTTTGATAATGCACCAGTTCCCCTAAAAGAGCAGGGCGTTTATCTCATCACTGGCGGTTTGGGTGGTGTTGGCCAGATTTTGGCCCGTACCCTCGCAGAATCCTACCGGGCACGACTTGTAATAACCAGCCGCTCCCCCTTCCCTCCCCCAGAAGATTGGGAGGTCTGGCTGAAAACACACGATGACAATGACCGGGTAAGCCGCAATATTCACAACATACGTGAACTGGAATCGTTAGGTGCAGCGGTCTTGATCCTTCAGGCAGACGTGGTCGACGAAGCCCAGATGAAAGCAGCAATTGAGCAAATTAAGGTACGCTTTGGCCAATTAAATGGGGTATTACATGCCGCAGGCGTCACCAGCGGATCTTCCGTCTTCACCCCTCTAGCCGACATTGGCATCAATGAATCTGAAACTCAGTTTGGACCAAAAGCATATGGTCTGTACATTTTAGAAAGCGTCCTGCAACTTGAGCCACTTGATTTTTGCTTATTATTTTCCAGCAATGCAGCCATCTTGGGTGGGTTGGGGTTTGTAGCGTATTCGGCCTCAAATGGGTTTATGGATGCCTTTGCCCTGAGCCGAAGCGGTCGGACCAACTGGCCATGGATCAGTGCCAATTGGGACCATTGGCCAGAAGAGACAAAACAATATGCCGGTTTCCAGACAAGCATGGAACAATTCACTATGACCGTAGCCGAGAGCGAAGCTGCTTTCAAAAAAGTGTTAACGCTGGCTAAAGAAGGCCACGTGGTGGTCTCAACCGGCGATTTGACCGAACGCATGAAGGTGTGGATCAGCCGTGAATCAACAGAGGTAGACCTAATCATTCACAACGGACGCGCTGCCCACCCGCGCCCAGCCATCCAAAGCATCTATGTAGCGCCTGAGACCGATACTGAAAAGCTGGTGGCTTCCATCTGGCAAGAGGTTTTAGGCATCGAGCTGGTGGGCATCCACGACAGTTTCTTTGATTTGGGTGGACACTCCCTCTTGGCTACCCGGCTAATAGCCCGGCTGCGGGATGCGTTCCAGGTTGATTTACCGCTGAGTCACTTTTTTGAATCGCCCACTGTAGCCGAGTTGGCCAGAAGAATTGACGATGCCCAAGGCCAGACAGCGGATGAGGAAACGATGGCTATCCTGGAGATGCTGGCCGAAATGTCTGATGATGAGGCCGCAACGGCCTTGAAAAATCGAGAGGAATTGGCGGATTGACGCAACCTAAGTATGATGCCATCTATTTGTCACCCCATTTAGACGATGTAGCATTGTCTTGTGGCGGGCAAATTGCTCGGCAAACGGCCGTAGGGCAATCAGTCCTGATCGTAACGGTGACCGCTGGAGAGGTGGCGTCTACAGGGATGTCGTCGCTGGGGCAACAATTGCACCTGCATTGGCAAATTCAGCAGGAGAACGGGGTTGCAACCCGACGGCTGGAAGATGCACATGCCTGCTCTGTTTTACAGGCAGATTTTGTGCATTGGGAAGTGCCCGACGCGATTTATCGCTTACACCCCTTTACCCAGGTGCCATTGTATGCGTCGATAGCCGCACTGGCGGGCAATCTGCATCCGGTTGAGATGTCGCTGGTTACGGCCGTTGCCCGCCAACTTCAAAGCTTACCCACCTATCGACAGCTGTATGTTCCTTTGGCCGTAGGCAACCATGTAGATCATCAACTGGTGAGGCTAGCGGCCGAACATTGCTTTGGAATGCAGCTTTTTTATTACGAAGATTACCCTTATGCGCAAGTACCGGAGCTGTTAGAAGAGAAGTTGCGGGACGGTTCATGGCAGTGCGAGGTGATCCCTTTGTCTAGAGCGGATTTGACGACAAAGCTTACGGCAATTGCCTGTTTCTCATCCCAAATCAGTTCATTATTTCAAAGCTGGGATAACGCGACGAAGTTGATAAAAGCGTACGTAAATCAGACCGGAGGAGAACGTATTTGGCAGCAAATGCCCCATTAAACGTCTGGCTCATCACGGCCGAATATCCCCCTGCACATAAAGGCGGACAAGGAGTCCACACGCGAGACCTGGCACATGGTTTGGCCGAATTAGGTTGTTCGGTGACGGTTTTAGCCTTTACGCCACAGGATATAACCGTTTCCCCATATGGCCCGATTAACGTTCACTTTATTAGTGCAAAATCTTCTGGCCTGGATAGCGAACATGCCGGGTTCATAACGGCTATAAATGCCTTAAACGAAGAATTTATTCGTTACGGACGTGAGCTGGCCTTTCGGCAGGGGGAGAAACCAGACATTATCCATTGCCAGGATTGGATACTGTTTCCAGCAGGGCAGGTTTTGGCGCACACATGGGGGGTGCGAGTTGTTAGCACAGTTCATTTGTTAGACGAACCGTGCCAACGCTGGTGGGGTCAGGTGCCTGATCCAGAAAATGTCCGGCAGGAACAGCGGTACTGTCGAGAGGCAGATGCCCTGATTGCCGTCAGCCAGGCGATGGCCGACGTCATCAACCAAACGCATCAGGTGCCGAACGAAAGGCTATATGTGGTTCACAATGGGGTTAATACGCCACTGTTTCAACCAAACGTCTCCCCGGAAGCCCGATCCCGGCTGCGGCAAACGGTAGGTGGAGATGGTAATAAGATCATTCTATTTGCTGGCCGCCTATCGCCAGTAAAAGGGATCGATGCATTTTTTGCGGCTGCAGTGCAAGTGGTGGCTGCTTTTCCCAACGTACGCTACCTTATCGCGGGAGAACCTGCCTCGCGCACCTCGGCCCAAAGCGTGAAGGCGTTACAACAGCAGCACCCCGAGTTGAACACCCATCTCAAAATCCTGGGCAAGATACCGCAGAAGCAGCTGGCGCTACTGTATCAGGCAGCCGATCTGGCTGTCGTATCTTCCCTTTTTGAATCATTTGGCTTTGCTGCGGCAGAACCCATGGCCGCCGGCGTACCTGTAGTGGCCACAGAAACAGGTGGACTACCGGAAATAATTACCCATGAGAAGACCGGACTCTTGGTTCCCGTATTCGTTGGCGAAAATGGGAAGCGCGAGGTGGATGTCACCGCGCTGGCTGGGGCGCAATGCCGCCTGCTACAAGATGAAGCGTTGGCTAGACAGTTAGGCAAGGCAGGACAGAAACGAATTATGGCTCACTTCCGCCAGGAAAGGATGGTTCAGGAAACGCTGGCAGTTTACCATCGTGTGCGCCATCAGCCGTCGATGCCAATAACCACTCTGAGTCAACCAGCGTCTCCCTGGGATGACGCGGGTTGGTTGGAAGCCGTAACGTTGTGGGTAAAGACAGAAATGGGCCATAACAGCCGATTCCTGACTGGTCCCAGCGAAACTGTCCGGCGCTCACCCGATGGCTGTATATTGCGATTCCCAACGGGAAAAGCATCTGTTTACTTAAAAGCTGTGCCTTCGCATTATGCTCACGAACCCGTACTGACGGAAGCTTTGGCCCGGCAGTTCTCGGCCCACATTACTCCGGTGCTGGCCGTGGAACCCAAGCAGCGCTGGCTACTCACAGAAGAAATGTCCGGGCGACCGCTTTATGAAACGTTTGATCTGAGGGCGTGGCAAAAAACGATGCGGATTTTGGCTCAAATGCAGATCCATTTTGCAGATAAGGCAGAAACACTGCTAGCCTTGGGTTGTTTTGATCGCCGTCTGGCACGGTTAGGGGAGCGGCTCAGGTTGTTTCAAGCTGCTGCATCTCACTTCAATCTAGACTCTGCACTCTTTGTGCAGATCGCACCACAGGTAGAGCTGTTGTGCCAACAGGTCGCTTCGTATCAAATTCCGGCAACGCTGGAGCATGGCGATTTTCATCCCAACAATATTTTTATAGCCGGGCAGCACCCTGTCATCTTCGATTGGGCCGACAGTGCCGTGTCGCATCCCTTTTTTAGCCCTGCGGCGTTATTGGGCTACATCACGCTCACTCTGCCAGATATGCAAGAGCATGAAGCCAGCCTGCAGGCAGCATATCTCCAGCCATGGACAACATACCGACCGATGGCTGAACTGGTGAGATCATTTGAAATAATACGACCGTTGGCCACTCTGCATTATGCGCTCAACATGTTCGAATGTTGGCAAAGCCGTCCCCAGCCCAACCCCGTCGAACCGGAGATGATGAAAGCAGTCTCAACTTGTATGCAGCTGACCGTCAACACACTATAAACCAGGCATGGTCAAAAGTTGAATATCCTGGTAAGGCAACAAAACTTCCATAAAAGCACCCGTGCGTTCACGAAACGACAGGTCTGTAATCTAAGTTAATGGCGAAAAACGAAGAAATCCAAAAACAAATTGAAAAACTCTCACCGCAAAAGCGCGCCCTGCTGGAGGCTATGCTGCGGCAAAGGGAGCAGACCCGAGAAAGTAAACAAGCCATTCCACGTCGACCGGATCAGGCACAGGTGCCGCTCTCTTATGTGCAACAGCGTCTGTGGGTATTAGACCAACTACAACCGGGAAATCCAGCTTATAACCTGGCGGTACCCCTGCGCATACGCGGCCAATACCAAACAGGAGCATTGTCACATAGCCTGGAGCAGCTCATACAGCGACATGAAATCTTGCGCACAGTTTTCGATTTAATAGACGATCAGCCAGTACAAATTATCCATCAAGCGCTGGAAGTCCCGCTAGCTGAAAAAGACCTATCCCATCTACCGCCCGATGCGCGTGAGGCGGAAGCAATTCGACTGGCAGGAGAAGAAAGCAAACGGCCATTTAATTTAAAAGATGGGCCCCTAATGCGCACGCTGCTACTACGCCTGGACCATGATGACCACCTGCTGCTCATCTGCATGCACCATATCATCTCTGATGATTGGTCAATGGGAATCTTCATTCAGGAAATGAGCCAAATCTATGAGGCTAAAGCCAGAGGGGAGACGGCTGAATTGTCAGAGTTGCCCATTCAATATGGCGATTTTGCTCATTGGCAGCGGCAGCAGTTTCAGGGAGCGCTGTTGGAGAAACAGCTGGCCTATTGGCAAGAGCAATTAACCGTTAGCAATGACGGCCAGCGCCGTTTGCCTGTCTTGCAAATGCCCACAGACCGGCCACGGCCCAGCAAACAAACGTTTGTCGGCAGCAAGGAGCCAGTAAATCTTCCAGCCGACTTATCCAGGCAGTTAAATCAGTTACGACAACAAGAAAACGTTACCCTTTTCATGATCTTACTGGCAGCGTTCCAAACATTGCTGCACCGCTACACCGAACAGAATGACCTCATCGTGGGGATGCCAATTGCCGGGCGTCGTCAAAGTGAAACAGAAGGACTGATCGGCTATTTTGTCAACACCTTAGCCTTGCGCACCGATCTTTCTGGTGATCCGACGTTTCGGGAACTGCTTCAGCGCGTACGCCCTGTAGTGTTGGGGGCTCTGGACAACCAGGACTTGCCCGTAGAAAAAATTATCGAGCTGTTACAACCAGAGCGGGATTTGAGCCGTCCGCTTTTGTTCCAGACGATGCTCATATTACGCACCGCACCCAAACCAGCGCTGTCGCTCCCTGGTCTAGAAATCGAGCCAGTTGATGCCGTCGCACATACTGCCCCGGTCGATTTAACGCTCTCCCTAACGGATACCCCCAAGGGCTTAGTCGGTTCGCTAGAATATAATACAGACCTGTTTGACCCTTCCACCATGCAGCGCTTTTTGAGTCACTTCCAGGTATTGCTGGAAGGCATCGTGGCAAACCCGGATCGACGGCTTTCAACATTGCCGTTATTGTCCTCTCTTGAAACCCAACAGCTGCTTCATGAGTGGAATCCGGCAACTCCCTTCCTTTGGCCAGGCACATATGCTCACCAACGTTTTACTAAACAGGCTCGACGTGCGCCTAATAAAATTGCTGTAGCAGGCGATCAGAAATCATTGACTTATGCCGAACTAAATGCGCGGTCCAACCAGTTGGCCCACTATTTGCAGGGTTTGGGGGTGAAGCCTGAAATAACAGTCGGCTTGTATATTCCTCGCTCGGTAGACCAGTCGGTAGCGATGCTAGGCGTGTTAAAAGCAGGCGGGGCGTATGTACCGCTGGATCCCGCTTATCCTGAAGAACGACTCGCGTTTATGCTTGAGAATGCCAATATTTCGGTTCTGCTAACACAGGAAGCGGTAATCGCCGCTGCCGACTGGCAATACCAAAGCCCGCAGCCTCTTAAAATCGTCTGTCTTGATTCAGAGTGGCACCTCATCAACCAGGAAGCAGCTGATGAACCACAGGCAATGCTGCACCCAGACAATCTAGCCTACATTATTTACACATCAGGCTCTACGGGGCAACCCAAAGGGGTGAGCGTCACCCACCGCTCGCTGATGGCTTATTTAACGGCTATTCTCCCCCCCTTAGACATTCAGCCTGAAGATCGCGTACTTAATTTTGCCTCGATCAGCTTTGATGCTACAACGGAAGAGCTATACCCCGTCTGGTTCAACGGCGCAACTGTTGTGTTGCGACCAGAGCGGATTGCCCCCCACCTAGAATTTAGCGAATTTGTTGCACAGCAGCGGATTTCGGTGCTTAGTCTGCCCGCCCCTTTCTGGCATGAATGGGTATACCAACTTTCCCTGCTGGCAGCAGAGTCGCCTAAACTGCCATCACATGTACGCCTTATACTACTGAATGCCGCTGAACCAGCCCCGGACCGATTTGCCCTTTGGCGCAAATTTGGCGGCGACGATGTTCGCTGGATCAATACCTATGGTCCCACTGAAATCACGGTGACCGCGACAATTTACGAGCCGACAACGCTGGGTGAGAAAGAAAAGCAATGGCCACGTATGCCCATCGGTCGCCCTCTAGTCAACTGCACCCTGTACGTATTGGACACCAATATGAAGCCAGTACCAACAGGTGTTCCGGGGCGTCTGTATATTGGTGGGAGTGGCGTGACACGGGGATATCTCAAACGGCCGTCCCTTACTGCCGAACGCTTTATACCAGATCCATTTTCGCAGCTTGGGGGCGCGAGATTTTACGACACGGGTGACCTGGTGCGCTATTTATCTGACGGCAACCTGGAATTTTTGGGGCGAGTTGATCATCAAGTAAAAGTGCGCGGCTTCCGCGTTGAGCCAGGCGAGATTGAAGCCATTCTAGCTCAACATCCCGCCTTACAAGAGAATGCAGTTCAGGCATGGCCAGACGCCGGAGGAAATAATCAGTTAGTGGCTTATGTGGTTTATGGCCCTGGACAAAACGTTTCTTTTTCGGACCTGCGTCATTTTTTAAGCGAAAAGCTCCCGGGCTATATGGTTCCCACAGCATTTGAGGTGCTGCTTACTCTCCCCCGCTTACCCAATGGCAAGGTTGATCGGGATAGACTGCCGAAACCTGCACCAGATCGTACTCAACAAAAACCGGATTACGTAGCTCCCCGGACTGACCTGGAAGAAGTTTTGGCGAGTATATTTGCCGAAACGCTTAATATTGACGAGATTGGCATTTTTGATGACTTTTTTGAACGTGGGGGGCACTCCTTAATAGCTACGCAGGTTATTTCTCGTATTCACCGCATTTTTAAGATCCAGTTACCTTTACGTGCTCTGTTTGAATCGCCTACAGTAGCAGGCTTAACCACTACCTTAATGACTTTACCAGCGCATGGCCGCAATATTGAAACCACCGCCAAAATGCTTATCCGATTGAGTCAGCTTCCCAACGAAGCGGTCAAAAAGATGCTTGTGGAGAAAAAGGCAGACAACCTATGAAACGACGCATTTCCGGACTCGAAGGGTTCATCCTACTCTTGGTAGGGCAATCCATTTCCCTGCTAGGCTCAGGTTTAACTGGCTTCGCCCTTGACATCTGGGTTTTCCTAGAGACAGGTTCGGTGACGCTTTTTGGCTTTATCGCTGTACTGGGGGTACTGCCAAACATCATTATTTCTCCCTTTGCTGGTGCCATTGTCGACCGTTCGGATCGCAAAAAAGTGATGATTATCAGTGATTCGGCCGTAGCCCTATGCACATTAGTATTGGCTTACCTCCTTTTTACGGAGCAGCTTTCTGTGCTTTATGTAGGCATCATCACCACTATCATGTCGGCCGTTGGTGCCTTCCAACGGCCCGCATATGTGGCCACTACGCCGCTGCTTGTTCCCAAACGGCATTACGAGCGGATTAACGGCATTGCCGCCATGATTGGTGCCGCTGCACAAATTCTTGCGCCAACAATGGCTGCGTTTTTAATTTTGGCGATTGATCTATGGGGCATTTTGGTTGTGGATTTTGTTACTTACCTGATTGCCCTAGTAATTATCCGGCAAATTCATATCCCGCGTCCTAAAGCGACCGCCGGAGGTCAGGCAGAGAAAAAGAGCTTGTGGCGGGAAGTGGTTCACGGCTGGCGTTACCTGACAACAAGAGCGGGACTGTTTGCCTTAATGATATTTTCTACACTCAGCAACTTTATCGTAGGTGTGCTGGTAACGCTGATGACACCAATGGCTTTAAGTTTATACGACGCCAGAGTGCTTGGTCTGGCGCTGTCGTCTGGGGGCATTGGTGTTTTGGCTGGTGGTCTACTAATGACCTTTTGGCGAGGCCCAAAGCAGCGCATTTATGGCATTTTGGGCGTTCATTTTTTAGGTGGCTTGGCCGTCCTCATCGCCGGTTTAGAGCCAGTGCCAATTGTTTTTTACACCGTTGCCTTTTTCTTTTTTATGGGAATTCCCATTACTGATGGGCTGGCTAGCGCTATCTGGTACAGTAAAACGGCCCCCGACGTGCTAGGGCGTACGCGAGCCGTGCGTCAGGCATTTTCCTGGTCGCTGCTGCCAGTTTCATACCTTCTTTCTGGCGTATTAGCTGATAGGGTTTTTGAGCCACTTTTTGCTGAAAATGGTGCCTGGGCAGGCACAGTTATGGAAGAGATAATCGGGATTGGTCCTGGGTACGGTATTGCCTTTTTGTTTGCAATCACAGGCTTAATAGCCATGCTTCAGGCTGTGGCCTGCTTTTTATATCCCCGCTTACGCCACATTGAGGAAGAGCTACCGGATGCAGTCACTGAATCACCAGAAGAAATGGTGGAACCGTCAACAAGCAGTGCCGAACCGCTTGTGGAAGATGTTCGCTTTGGTATGACCCGTTCGTTCAGGATAGCTCTGATGGGGATAACGGCTGTTATCCTAGTCCTGATTTTATCGGGTGCATTCATTTCGGTGCTCACAGTACAACGGCCTTTTCCCCAAACAGCAGGCGTTCTAGCCGTGCCGGGTGTAAAGGAAACGGTCAATATCTATCGAGACGAATATGGCATTCCCCACATTTATGCCAACAACGTCGAGGATATGTTTTTTGCTCAGGGGTATGTGCATGCCCAGGATCGTTTTTGGCAAATGGAAGTCCAGCGGCGTGTGGCCCAAGGACGCACGGCCGAACTATACGGCGAGTTTACGCTTGAGGTAGATATTCTAGCACGGAACATAGGCTGGAACCGTATTGGCTCAGCTACATGGGCCATGTATCAGGAAAGTAGCCCTGAGATTGTTACCGCTCTGGAAGCTTACAGTGCAGGCATCAATGCATATCTAGATGAAAACCAAGACAATTTTTCTCTAAATATGACCATCTGGGAAGTAATTGGTGAGCCTTGGGAAATTGAACCTTGGAGGCCAGAAGACACTTTAATGCTGGGCGTGGCGCTTGACTGGGGTTTTGGCGGCGGTATGTACCGCGAGCAGGAAAGAGCTATTTTGAGGCAGACGTTAGGGGAATCAGTCGTAACCGATCTATGGCCCTACTACTCCGATGACCGACCGTACATCTTCACCGATTCCATTGCCGAGGCAGAATCAAAGAACTTTGACTTGCCAGAAAGCACTGTACTAAGTCCGGATCTGAACTTCATTGGCGCAAACCAAAATACACCTTTTGGCATTGGACTACATCCGTTTGCTGGCAGCAACAGCTGGGTAGTCAGTGGCAAACATACTGATACCGGGCTGCCGCTGCTCGCTAATGATCCGCACCTGGACCTCGAAATTCCCTCACGCTGGTATGAAGTGGCGCTCCATGGTCCCGGCTGGGATGTCGTTGGTTTCTCCTTTGCCGGGGTGCCAGGGGTAGTAGTCGGTCGTAACAATCATATAACCTGGGGACTTACCAATGCTCGTGTCGACACCCAAGATCTCTTCATCGAGAAGTTGAACCCAGTTAATCCGCTTCAGTACGAATTTGAAGGGGAATGGCACGACATGACTGTCATTACCGAGGTGATTGGCGTAGCAGAAATTGGCGACTATGTTTTAGACGTACGCCAAACGCATCACGGTGTTATCGTCACAGATGCGGACGAGCGCCTTGATCAGGTACTGGCGCTAAGTTGGGCCAGTAGCGAGCCATCACGCGTTATGCAGGCTATCCTCGATCTTAACCAGGCCACTAATTATGATGAGTTTCGTGATGCCATGCGCATCTGGGATACGTTATCCCAAAACATTATCTATGCCGACGTAGAAGGCAACATTGCCTACCAGCTACCAGGCCGCATCCCCAATCGCCTAAATGGTGACGGTTCTTTACCTGTACCCGGCTGGACAGGCGAGTATGAGTGGGATGGCTGGATTCCTTTTGAGGAACTTCCCAGCCTGTTGAACCCAGACTCAGGCTACATTATCACGGCCAACAACGCCATTGTCGATGAAAACCATCCATATGTAATCAGCCGGGAGTGGGGGGCTGGCGATCGGGCGGCTCGCATTCAGGAAATGCTAGAAACCACACTTGCCGAAAACGGACAAATCACCATGAATGACTTTGCCCAAGTTCAGCTTGATGCCAAATCCCTTCTCGCCGCTGATTATGTACCTCTTTTGCTTGACCTCTCATCTGATGATGAACGGGTGATTGCCGCCATTGAGCAGCTGCGCAATTGGGATTACCAGGAGAATCGGGATAGCGTAGCTACTACCATCTTTGAAATCTTTTATATGCATCTTGCAAAAGCGGTGGTTGGCGATGAACTCGGCGCAATTGAGGACGTATACCTTTTTGACGGCAATACGCAGCGTATCTTTTTCCATAATTTGTCGCAGCAGCCTGATGCCCATTGGTGGGACAATGTTAATACCGAATCTGTTGAAACCCGTGATGAATTATTACTGCAAGCGTTAACCGAAACTATAAATTGGTTAGAAAAAACGATTGGTCAGAACATGAATCAGTGGGATTGGGGTACTCTGCACACAATAACGTTTGAGAATGTACCATTAGGCCGTTTTGGTATTGTGTCACTGGAGTTTATCCTCAACCGTGGGCCATTCCCTGTTGATGGGGGCAACAGCGTCATCAATGCCATAGACTGGGATTGGGAAGACCCAGCTCGTTCTACAGGAGGCGTAACGTTTCGATTATTGGTTGATTTGGCTAACATCGATGGTAGCCAGGCGATTCACGCTACCGGCCAAAGTGGACATCCCTATCACCCAAATTATGCCGATATGATAGAGCCATGGCAAAATGGTGAGTACCATCAAGTTGTCTTTAGTCGGGAAATGGTGTTGGCAAACAGCGTAGAACACCTGATATTAATTAATCCGGCAAATGTCGGAGAATAAATCGATTAGCAGTGGAATATACCGAAGCTGTAGCTGGGCTAACGATATGTATTAGCTACCAATCGCCATCGCATGATTTGTCGCGACCGAGCGCAGTTGATGTAAATAATTCCTACTTTCAAATGGAGGATCAAACATGTGGAATAATGAAGGTACGATTTTTAATGTTGTTGTCAACCATGAAGAACAGTATTCTGTCTGGCCTGCCGAACGTGAGCTGCCACTAGGGTGGACGACGGTAGGTAAAAGCGGCTCAAAGCAAGAATGTTTAGACTACATCGAAGAAGTGTGGACCGACATGCGGCCATTAAGCCTACGTCAAACGATGGAAGGAACGACACAAAAATCAGAAAAATAACCATACAAAAATAAAGTCGCATTTCGTAGAGGATCCGCAATAGAATGGATCAGGTGATTTTTCTTGTTCCTAGATTTCTTCATACCCTGTTCCGGCTCCCTCGGATAAGAAAATTTCGAGTTTCGCAGTTTACGCCATTTCCACAAAATCCATGAGTTGTGATGTTGATTGGAAGAAAACTGCGAGTAACTTTAGACACCTGTAGGTCAGTTTTTCCAAATGACTGTTACTTTGCTATGAACAGGGGCTTTAACAGAATAGAAAGCATTCGGTAATTAAAAAAGTGGTAGTGGCCAGGAAGTAAGTGATAAGTTGTATTCATAGATGTACTACTTGGTTACCAAATGATGATACTTGTCGCTCTTTGAAAAGGATACGGATTTACGACCATAGCGGCTAATTCGCTGGCGTAAGGTGTTGTTCTAGCGCTCCAAATGAGCCGTTTCGCCGCTTTCTTTACCAACTGAACTATGCTTACCCGTGGTAATCACCTGTTGGTAAGTATGACACAGGTCACTGAATGTACGGCACTGGCGGTACGCTTCAGGAATACGTTGCCACAGTTTACGGCATGTTTTGGCACTGCGGTCACCGATGACAAAGGCGACGATTTGGCGTGCTTGCCGACAGAGAGCCACCCAAAGCCATCGTTTTTGATGCCGCTGACCGACAAAACATCAGAGTTCATCCAGTTCAAGCACGTCATTTGGCTGGACTGGCTCAACTGAAGTGCGACAGGCTGGCAGCCGAACAATCTACTCTAGTAACCAGATAGCCAGGGTATGACCATGCACACCGAGTGCGTGCTGAACGCTACGCATGCTGGCCCGTTCTTTGTAGACGTTCAGTGCGGTTTCTTTTTTCAGACGACGGATGGCGTTTAGGCTGTAAGACACGCCGGGCACCACACTCTTTGCACCAATACTGCTGATTTCCACAGCGGTTGGTACCATTTTTTACAATATTGGTGCTGTTGCAGGTGCGACAGCGGTGAATAATAGTTTCTTGGATCATGTATCCAGTTTACCCATCACTTACGGCCACTACCCCAGCGACAGCTGGTTGATGTCCTGCAGCGCGCCGCGCCCTTTGAGCAGCGTCGCGGCCGAGCCGCCGATGAGCACCAGCGGCGATTGGGCCATCTGGGCGTTTTTGAGGGCGGTGATGGTGTTGGTCACGCCCGGACCGGCGGTGACGGCCGCTACGCCGGGTATTCCGGTTAACCTGGCCGTGGCATTGGCGGCAAAAACGGCCGTTGCCTCATGCCGCACATCAATTACCCGGATGCCCTGCTGTGCTGCCCCCACCAATATCGGTGAAATGTGCCCGCCACACAGCGTATACAAAAAGCGTACGTTCTGCTTTTGCAGCACCTCACCCACCAACACACCACCATTCATTTCCGCTGTCATAACCCACTCATCAAAAAACTATCCAAAGATGACACAGATTTCACAGATTAGATTTTCCACCGGTAAGCGTTCAGCCCTACCCGGAGTAAGGGCAGGGTGAGGCTGAAGGTGCTGCCCTGGTGGGGTCCGGGGGAAACGGCCGTAACCTCCCCCCCATGCGCGTTCACAATGGCCCGCACGATGGCCAGCCCCAGGCCAGAACCACCGCTCTCCCGGCTGCGCGACGGATCGGCGCGGTAAAAGCGGTCGAAGACGCGGCTGAGCTGCTCTGGCGTCATGCCGCTGCCACTGTCCTGCACCCGAATCCGAATCGCCTCGTTCACCTGCTCCACTTCCAACAAAATGTGGCCCCCGGCAGGCGTGTGCCTCAGGGCATTGTCTACCAGATTGTGCACGCTTTGCCGCAGCCGGGCGGCGTCGGCGGGCACGGTAGGGATGGCCCCCAGCAGCTCGGCGTGCAGCTCGATTTGCTGGCTGCGGGCAATGGGTTGAAAGGATACGGCCGTTTCCTTCACCAACGCTGCTACATCCACCTCGGTCATATTGAGCGACAGCTGCGACGCTTCTGCCTGGGCCAGCTCCCGCAAATCGTCGATGACGCGGGTGAGCAGCCGTGTTTGCTCGTACAGGCGGGCCACCTCTTCTTTTTCCAGCGGATACACATCATCCAAAATGGCTCGCAAATTACCCTGGATGACGGTGACGGGCGTGCGCAGCTCGTGGGCGACGTCAGCCAGCAGATTTTGGCGCAGCGTTTCGGCTGCCTCCAGCCGTTCGGCCATCTCGTTGAATGCCTGGGCTACCGCCTGAATTTCTTCAGTGCCCTGGACTTCGGCCCGGTAGCTGAGGTTGCGCGGGCCAAATTGGCGGGAGGATTCGGCGAGAGTGTCCAACGGCCGTACAAACGATCGCGCCAACAGCACTCCGGCAATGACGCCAAACAGCCCGCCAAAAATGATAAATCCCGCAATTTGCCTGGGGAAAAATTGGCGGGCAAAGTTTTCCATCACTTCAGCCTGCTCTGGACTCAACGATCTCAGCACTTCGGTAATTTCGGGGGGCTGTTGGGCAATGTCCAGCGAGCGCAGCAGCAGTGAAAAGGTGAGCGGAATCAGCACCACCAGCAAAATAACGCCAATGAAGGCGGCGATAAAACGTGTGCGTAAACGGTTCATTCAGCCTCACTTAGGCGGTAGCCAATGCCGTAGACGGTTTGAATAAAGGTAGGATTTTTGGGGTCTGGCTCAATTTTGCGCCGCAGATTTTTGATGTGGCTGTCCAGTGTCCGGTCCATGCCGATGTATTCCTGCCCCAGGCCGCGCTCAATCAGCTCGCTGCGGGTAAAGACGAAGCCGGGGTTTTCCAGCATGGTTTGCAGCAGGCTGAACTCGGAGGGGGTAAGGTCAACGACACGGCCGTTTACCTTGACTTCCCGGCGACCTATGTCCAATTGCAAACCAGCAACCTGGAAAACGGCCGTTTCCAACGCCTCATTGCTCCCGGTTAGTCTGCTTTTGGCGCGCAGCTGCGCCCTTACTCTGGCCACCACCTCGGCCGGATTAAACGGTTTGGTCACGTAATCATCCGCGCCTAGCTCCAGCCCGACAATTTTGTCGCTGTCTTCTACCCGCGCCGTAATCATGATGATCGGGATTTGGGCTAACGCCGCGTCGTTGCGCACCAGCCGGGTAATGTCGTAGCCGTCCATATCGGGTAGCATCAAATCCAGCAGCAGCAGGTCTGGCCTGTCGCGGCGCAGGGTATGAACGGCTGTTCCCCCATCATGCGCCACCAACACGCCAAACCCCGCCTTCTCCAGATACCCCCGCAGCAGCCGGGCAATTTCTTTGTCGTCGTCAACTACCAAAATTTGCTGTTTTTGCATGGTTTATTAGTTTGCGAGTGTGCCAGTATGCCATTTTGCGAGTCTGGTTTACCATCCACTTGCCACACTTGCCACTTGCCACTCGCAGACTATATCACTCATACCGCAATGCCTCAATCGGCCGCAAGCCCGCCGCCCGCCATGCGGGATAGATGCCAAACACCAGCCCCACGCCAGCGGCGAACCCGGTGGCCAGCAGCACCGTAGCTGTTTCAACAACTGGCGAAATATCCAGCGCCGGACCGGTGACATAAGCAATGGCCACTCCCAGGCTGATCCCCAATGCACCGCCCATCAAGCTCAGCAACAGCGATTCCAGCAAAAACTGGATCAGAATGTCTCGCCGCAGCGCGCCTACGGCCTTGCGAATGCCAATTTCCCGCGTCCGCTCCGTTACGCTCACCAGCATGATATTCATAATGCCGATGCCACCTACCAGCAGCGAAATGCCAGCAATGGAGCCAAGAAACGCCGTCAACGTGGCGGTCACCGTGTCAAAGGTAGCCAGTAAATCGGTCTGGCTCAGGATGGAGAAATCATCCTCGCCTGCGTAGGTAAGGCGATGTTCCTCGCGCAAAACGTCGGTTACCTGGGTAATAGCAGCGTCGGTCAACGCCTCATTCACGACCTCAGCAGAGATACTGCTGACCGCTTTGGCCCCGCTGCGAGTCCGGGTGGGGTAAAGGCGGCTCTGCGCCGTGGAGATGGGCACGTAAACCGTCTCATCCGGGCTGGCCCCGATGGTTTGCCCCTGTTCCGCCAACACGCCGACCACTTCGTAACTGACGCCGTTAATTTTTACCGATTTGCCAACCGGGTACTCGGCACCAAACAGCTCTTCGACGACGGTAGAGCCGAGCACAGCCACACGGCCGTTTGTCGTAATATCGTTATCTGTCAACCCATCCCCGGCGCTGAAGTCGGCCAGGTTGTTGATGGCAAAGTAGTTGGCCGTAATGCCGTTGACGGCGATCGACGTTGAGCCACCGGCATAGACCACATCTTGCTGCCCGGAGACGGTGGCGGCTACCTGGGCGAGGGCCGGCGCGCGCAATGGGTCAGCCAGCGCATTGACATCTTCCAGGCTAAGCGACGGGAGTCCATTGCTGTTTTCCAGATCCGCGCTGATGGTGAGCAGATTGGAGCCAATGCTCTGGATTTCATCGGTGACCGAGGCGGTCACGCCGTTGCCGATGGCCAGCAGGGCAATGACGGCGGCTACACCGATGATGACGCCCAGCATGGTCAAAATTGAGCGCATTTTGTTGGCCATTAGGCTGTCGATAGCGGTTAAAAAACTTTCTGCAAGATTCATGATTTCCTCGATTCGGATAAGACCTGACAGATTTAGGAAGACACTACCTGGCCAGGTTAGGTTGCTTGAGCAAGTAGCCTTTCAGCGTAGAAGGTTTGTAAACCTTTCAAGTCTAAAGTTGCTCCACGATTACCCCGTCGCGGATCCAGATGGTACGCTGGGCGTGTTTGGCCACTTCGGAGTGGTGGGTGATCATCACAATGGTCATGCCCTGGCTGTGCAGCTCTTGGAAAATGTTCAAGATTTCTTCACCGGATTGGGTGTCCAGCGCGCCGGTTGGCTCATCGGCCAGGATAATGCTGGGGTTCGGCGCCAGGGCGCGGGCGATGGCTACGCGCTGCTGCTGACCGCCGGACAGCTCGTCTGGCTTATGGTGGGTGCGGTCGCCCAGCCCCACGGAGGTCAGGGCTTCTTTGGCTCGGGTGAGACGGTCGGTACGGCCGTATCCGCCATACATCAAGGGCAAAGCCACCTGTTTTTCGGCCGTGGTGCGCGGCAGCAGGTTGAACTGCTGGAAAACAAAGCCGATGCGCTGGTTGCGCACTTTGGCCTGCGCGTCATCGCTCATCTGGCTTACATCAATGCCGTCCAGCGTGTACCGTCCGCCCGAGGGGATGTCCAGACAGCCAATCACGTTCATCAGCGTGCTTTTACCCGAGCCAGACGGCCCCATGATGGCCACAAACTCGCCCTCGTTGATGGTTAAATCCACCCCGCGCAAGGCGTGCACCATCACCTCGCCCATCTGGTATGACTTGGTTATGTTGGTTAGTTCGATCATGTTACATTCCTGATTTTTATCAACAGATTTCGCAGATTGAAAAGATTAAATCTGGAAAATATGCGAAATCTTTGATTATTTATGTCCTTAATTCCCACTAAATGGGCCACCGCCGCCGGGACCGGGGGGCAGCAGTTCGTCTACGGGTACGGCCGTTTCAATCACCAGCTCGTCCCCAGCGTTTAAACCGCTGGTAATTTGCGTGTTTTCTCCATCGCGCAGGCCGATGGTTACTTCTACTACCTGACCATCGGCGCGGGTAACGTAATATTTGCCCGCCGCCCGGTCGGGCGTGATCGCCCGGTTGGGCACCAGAAGAACGTCGCTGCGCTGTGCCGTGATCAGGTCTGCATTGGCTGTCATGCCAACGCGAATGGGCAGATCGGTGTCGCCCAGCGCCAGGTAGACAGCATAGGTGACGAGACCGCTACCTTGGACGGCCGTATTACGCGGCGCAATCGAAACCACCGTGGCCTCAATCGCCTCGTCGGGCCACGTTTCCAGGGTGATGACCGCTTTTTGGTCCAGAATGATGTTGCTGATGTCCACCTCGTCCACATCCAGCACCAGTTCCAGGCTGGTGGGGTTGAACATCTCTACCACCACGCCGTTGGCCTGCTCACCAATGCTGACATGAACGGCCGTAATCACCCCGTCATACGGCGCGGTTAGGGTAGCGTTGGCCAGATTTTGCGCGGCGCGGGCCAGGTTGGTCTGGGCCTGGGTCAGCTGCGCCTGGGCGATGGCGATCTGTTCGTCTGTCGCACCGCGCACCAGCCGGTCTAGCGCTGCCGCCGCCGAAGCCAGCGTGGCTTCCGCCTGGGCGATTTGCACGTTGGACGCACCTTCCTGTACCTGCTGCAGGTGCAGTTCGGCCGTTTTCAGGGAAGCGGCGGCCAAACTGACCGACGCCTGCGTGGCGGCAATCGAGTTTGGATCACCGCTGCGCAGCTCGTCCAGCGTTTCCTGGGCGGCTTGCAATTCGGCGTTAGCTTGCAAAGCGGCTGTTCGGGCCGAAAGCTCCATGGTGTCCAGCGTTTCCTGGGTGATGAACCCCTCGGGGTCCGTGACCAAAATGGTGCTGTGCTGCTCGGCGGCCTGGGTTGCGGCCGTTTGGGCCAGTTCCAGCTCAATTTGAGCCGCTTCGATTTCGTTGGCGTCGGCTCCGTCGGTCAGTTCAGACAGGCGGGCGTAGGCGGCGTTGAGGTCGGCCTGGGCGGCGCGCACGTCGGCGGCGGCGGCGGCGATGTCGTTGGGATCGGGGCCGTCCAGCAGGTCGGCCAGATTGGCGGCAGCGCTAGCCACGTTGGCTTCAGCGGCGGCCAAATCCGCCTCGGTGGCCGGTTCCAGCAGGGTAGCCAGGTTGGTTTCCTGGATAATCACGGCTTGTTCGGCGTTGGCAACGTCGCGGTTGAGAACGGCGGTCTCCAGCTGCAAAAGCGGGTCGCCAGCGGTTACCGAATCGCCCACGGCCACGTAAATTTCCGCCACGGTGCCGCCGCGCAGCAGGGAAAGCCCGGGCAGCTGCCCGGCCTCGATATTACCGCTGGCCGTGGCGCTGGCGGCCAAATCGCCTACAAACGCGGTGACGATGTCGCCCGTTTGCGGCGTTTGCGCGGCGGCGCTGCGCTGCCCCTGAACCAGAGCAAATAAGGCCAGCGCCAGCACGACGCCACCAATTCCAATCCAACTCCATTTATTGCGTAGTAACTTTTTCATCAGATTATTCCTGTGTTAAAAACCCTGAGGGTTTGTTGGTTTATTGATACGTTTTTACAGGGAAACCCTAAGGGTTTAGCCGCCGCCAAACGGCCCTGAGCCGGTAATGTTTTCTGTCGGCTGGCTGGTGACCAGGCGCAAAACGTCCCCGGCTGCCAGGCCAGCGGTGATTTGCGTGTTTTCGCCGTCGCGCAGGCCAATCGACACTTCCACCTGGCGGAAGCTGCCGTCCGCTTGCTGCACGTCCACGTAATATTTACCCGCGGCGCGGTCAGGGGTGATGGCGGCGTTGGGCACCAGCAGCACGTCGTCGCGCTGGGCGGTGATCAAGTTGGCGTTGGCCGTCAGGCCGATGAGCGTGGGCAGGTCGTCCGCCTGGTAGGCCAAGTGAACCCTGTAGGTGACCAGGGCTCTGCTGGCGTCGCTGGCGCTGGGGGCGATGGCCACGATTTCGCTATCGAATGCGCGCTCCGGCCACGCTTCCAGGGTAACGATGGCGGGCTGCCCCACGGCAAAACTGCCAATGTCCACCTCATCCACGCTGAGGATGATTTCCAGACTGTGGCTGTCAACCAGTTCCACCACCTGGCCGCTGGCAATTTCACCTTCTGTGACGTAAACGGCCGTTACCACCCCAGCAAACGGGGCCACAATCGCCGCATCAGCCAGCGCTTCCTGAGCATCGGCCACAGTTAGCTCGGCCTGGGTCACTTCGGCCTCGGCGGCGCGAATCTCTTCGGTGGTGGGACCAGCCAGCAAATTGGCCAGATTGGCCTGCTGCTGGGCAACGGCCGCTTCGGCGTTGGCAATTTCGGCGGCCGAAGCGCCGCTGAGGGTGCTGTCTAGATCAATTTCGCGGCCCGCCACGCGGGCACTGGCGGCAGCGACGCTGTTTTGCGCGGCATTGACGCTGGGGCCAGACAGCAGCGCAGCCAGCTGGGCCTGGGCGTTAGCCACGGCCTGCTCGGCCTGCAAGCGGGCCTGGTGGTTGGCTTCGGTCGGGTTTTCCTCGTTCACCTCAACGGCGCGGTCCAACTGCTGCTGGGCGGCGAGCAAGCTGGCTTCAGCGGCCGTGATCTGGCTTTGGTCAATGCTGTTCTGCGTGCTGCTCAAGTCGGCCACGGAGGCGTTGAGCTGGGCCTGGGCGGAGGCAATCGCCGCTTCGCTGAGAGCAATTTCGGTTGCACTGGGGCCAGCCAGAAGGTCATACAGCTGGGCCTGGGCGCTGGCTAGGGCGGCGTCAGCGCTGGTAATGTCAGCTGCGGTGGCGGGGGCCACCAGGTCATCCAGGCGGGCCTGGGCCAGGGCGAGGGATTGCTCGGCGTTGGCCAGGTCAAATTGCAGGTCGATGGTGTCTAGCTGCACCAGCAGGTCGCCGGGCTGCACGGCATCGCCCAGCCGCACGGCCACTTCGGTGACGCGGGCGGTGGTGCTGGCGGTGAGTACGGCTTCGCGCTGGGGCACTACCTGCCCGCTGGCGGTGGCGCTGGCGGATAAATCGCCGATGGTGGCGACGGCCGTTGCGGTTCCCTCATCCCCGGCTGAATTGTTGGCGGTGCAGCTGGTTGTGACCAGCAGCGCTGCCAAAACGGTGAAAGCTGTGCTTAGGACCAGCCATCTTTTTTTGTTCATCGTGTTGCTCCTCAAAATCTTTGCAGTTAAATCAATACGATGAACAGCTTACCGGGCAAATCTGGAGAAGTTATGGAGAAGTGTGGCAGACAGTTTGCAAGTTTGCTGCCTGATTAGTGAACTCCTTGAACAGTAAGGCAGCCGTTCAGTTGGTTTCGCGCGCGAGGGCGCGATGGAAGATTATTTTTTTTCAGTTTTTGGAGTCAAACTGACCCAAAAACTGAAAAAAAACATGCGTGGAGTAGGGCGACAGCGCACAGCATAGACAACAGCAGCGATCCGCTCCACTTCCGCCCACGCCAGCGCATTATCCCCTCCGCGCAGGAGTGCTTCTGTTTCCAACCAACCCGTTATGGCCATCCGGAGCAATGTTTTGCCTGTATGGAAAGCTACAAAGAAAACTGGTTTTGAAAACCGTTTAGTCGTCGGTTCAAATCCGGGTGCTCCGACAGGCAAAAAACGCGCGGTTGGGGGAAAAAGTCATATTGTCCTCATGCCAAATCATACTGATTAATGACTCAATCTATCGGGCAGAAGGTGCTGTAATAGGCTGAACGTGTCTGGCGCTAAACGCGCCGCATGGGGTGAATCTCACCTAATTGGAGGCACCCCCCAATGAATAACCAACTTCCCCTAATTGTTTATGATCAACCATACAGGCCCCAGCCGCAGCGACAGCGCATTTGTGACCTGCCTGCCGAGGAACAGCCTCTATACCGCCTGCACCAACATGGTGTGGCAGCTCTGTCAACCACGGAGCTGCTGGCGCTGCTGCTAGGGACTGCCGAGGCCCCCAGACTGGCTCAAGAGTTACTGGACCGGTTTGGTTCCCTGCATCAGCTGGCCCGAACCAACAAAGCGCAGCTGCGGCGCATTCGCGGGATTGGGGACGCTCAGGCGGGACGTGTGCTGGCTTTTTTGGAACTAAGCCGTCGCTTGCAGCTGCCGACAGCCACGGATAAACCACGCATTACCAGCCCCGCCGATGGCGCCAACCTGCTGCTGCCCCGAATGAGCCACCTGCCGCAGGAAGAGATGCACGTCATTTTACTGGACACCCGCAACCGGGTGCTGGATATTCAACTCATTTACCGCGGTAGCCTCAACAGCAGCGTCGTGCGCATTGGCGAAATCTTCCGGGTAGCCATTGAAGCCTCTGCCGCCGCAATCATTCTCGCCCACAACCACCCATCCGGGGACCCTTCCCCGTCGCCGGAAGACATTGCGGTGACCAGACAGATTGTGCAAGCGGGTACTCTGCTCAGCATAGATGTACTCGACCATCTCGTTATCGGCCACGGCCGTTTTACGAGCCTCAAAGAAAGAGGCCTTGGCTTCAGTTAAACTCTCTCTCACTCTTTGGAGTAACCTCATGACCCAACAACCTATCTCTTCAGCAAACGCTGACAAGTTCACGTTGTCCATTGATGGCGAGCTGCGCATCTATTCCAACGACAAAGCCGGTAAACGTCAGGCAATCCTGGACGGCCTGAATGCCATCCCTACCATTCCTGTCGGGCAGGATACCTACATGCCTAGCAACGAAGCATTACAGCTGGTAGCCACCGTGATGTATCCCGAGGGCATACAAACGGAAGCAGCCTACCAGACGGTGTGCCAGGTGACGGAAAAAGCGTGCGATCATATTGGCTTTGGACCGGAGGTAGAGCTGGGTCCTCCGCTGGTGCGATTTGAGGCCCGAGGGACTTATCGCAAACAATACCCTCCGGTAACGGCCCAACTGATTAATCTTGAGCTAGACGAGGCGCGCCTTAGTACCACCCTGCCCCGTCGGGAAATTGCCTGCACGGTGGTCTGGAACAAGGCAGGGTTTGAGTTATACGGTCGACACTGGAGCCAGATTACGCCCGCCCAGCAGGTCCAGATCCAGGAGCAGGTGGATGCTATTATCCAGCAGGCTGGGTGGCAAAAGGCAGAGGTCGGTTCAGCCTGCCTTTATGTTCAACCGCTGCCCGTCAATGAAACCGCGGTGCGGGCGCAGCTTAAAGAAATGCTGCTCCAGACTTCTGGTCGCCCCGTTACCCGCAGTGTCGTCGTTTACAGGGTACAGTTGGGCGCGTACGGCCGCAGCTTTTACAACCAGGAGCTTTCCCCAGAACAGGAAGCCATGGTCACCGAATTCCTCCAGACCTTTGGGTACAATCCCCAGCTAAATGATGGCGCTTATTGGCCCAATCCGCTTGCTCTGAAGCTGCCGACCGCGGATGAACTCACCGTGCTTCTGGCTGGTTTACCAACCGTCATGACGGTGCTCGGTGAGGGAATAACCTTGTCAGACCTGGTTAATACGGTTGGTGGCGATAGCACCACATTAGCCGATTGGCAGAAGGAACAGCTGGTTCAGACTGGACCGGTAAGCCAGGCGCTGCGGCGGTTGGGATACAAGACGGAAATTACCTGGTGCCAGCCTTATCAATTTCTGCCCAAGCGCAGCGACAGCCTGGCGCTTTCCCTCATTCTGAGTGCGGTGCGGGTAACCACAGATCTCACGAAGAAAATTTCTCTGGCCAAAGGATTGGCTGTTTTTACCCCAGCGCTGGCCATTGATGATAAGGAAAATGGCCTGGTCTATCTAGAAATGGTGGGGGCCAAGGAATCCGTTAAGGCCAACTGGGCCGCCTTGATGGGCGGTAACCGGGTGCATTGGCTTGGGGCAAGGCGGATCGAGATGGAGGGGATGAAACAGCATATCAAGATTCAGTCAACCTTGCCCTGTGGCTGGGTCAGCCAGGTGCTGCTGCATAAACAGGCCAGTCTAAAGGAAATGAATCCTGAGCAACCGTTTTATCTCCTCGATAATGGGGCCAAACCCGTCCTGCGGCATGACGGCCGTCAGCTCGCCATGCAGTGGTCAATCCCACCCCTTTTTTACCCTATGCTGAACAAATGCCTCTCACTTCCGTTGCTGGCAGAATGGGCTGGATATTTGTGGGAAAACGGCCGTGAGCGCAACCTCATCACGCTGCTGGACAAGGGAAATGGTCAGGGGTATGCCACCTGGCGCGTGCTGCCAGCACCAGATGAATGGCAGAAAGTGGTGCAGGAAGGGCTGCAAAGTCAGGCGCTCACTTTCTAAAGGTGGGCAAAGGTCTTGAAGTTTGTCGCCTCAGTAAGAGCGAAACTATTTTGAGCGAGAGACGCTAGACATTGAATATTGCAAAAAACTCTCCAGCTTGGGACCTTGTTCAATTGAAGAAAGGAGGCTTCTCAAACAGCGACTTTGCAGGTGAGTGGGGCTGAGACAAAAAAGCGGGCAAAAGCCCGGTAGATGGGCATGATAGAGAACATCCCGCCGCTGAATCTTACAGTTCGATTCCGATTCATGTGCCAACAAGAATTTAGGAGAGCTCAAACGACGGGACAGAAAAAATATACCAGAAGGCGGCCATTTAGCAACAATTGAGCCCAACTTTACGATAGCACCACCCTTGTCAACCATTCCGTACATTTCACTGATAAACGAAGCGAAAAAATCATTCCTTTCAGCAGAGAGAGGAAGCGATTGTCCTGAAATGCGGCCTGACCAGACGGAACGGAGGAAAGGCGAAATGGCGATTGGAGGATTTGCCATAGACAATGCGTTCGATTAAGATCAATCCTCATCCCACACCTCGAGTTCACAACCGTTGGAGTGTTTACCTTATGCTAGAAACGCCGGAAAAGATTAAACCAAACCTTGAGTTACAATCAATCGAAAGAGAAACGCCTTATCCCTCATTCCAGGTCGCCATAAACAGAAATTATCAAGATAAAATCGTGCCCGGAGACGGCCGTTTCTGGAACTTTAACATGACATTTCAAACCCAGCGGCTGACGCTGCCTGAGCTGCTAATTTCAATTCGCCAGGGGTATGCCTGGAGCGCGCCCCACCTGCAAATTCGCCGTCACCGGCCAATGCGACGCAACCCCAACTACTTCACGACCTACCGGGTGAAGGCCAACGTCATCGGCAGCCAACTGCTGGCTCTCGACAGCGATACCGGCGATGAGCGGAGTAGCTTTGCCGCCCTATTGGAAGATCCGCTTATTGGACAATATGTTGGTCTACTGCATGCCACCGCCTCCGCCACTCCGGCGCAACCGCGCAGCCGCATTATCTTTTTACTGGACGAAGTGTTGGAGACGGCTAATTACGAACTAGCACTGAAAGCGCTGCTGCACCGCTTTCCCTTTTGTGATCGCTCGGTGAATCATGCTGCCGTAGTTTTTTATGGCGCGCGCAACTGCGCCTATTTTCTGACGGAACAATTACTTCCTCTGCCCATTCTCCATGAACAGATAGTAACGCCATACACCCAATTTCTGGAAGCTGAACGCCAGAAGCGGGCCGCAGAACGAGCCGCCCGGCTGGCCGCCTACGGCAGTCAGAAACAACCTTCGAGGGGACAAGTTTCTCGCTATGTCGAAGCCATGTATGGCAACTTGCTCAGGAAATTGGCCAGCACATCGTCTGGACAGGGTTTGCGCCATCGTCGACTCTACACGGCCTCGTTGACCGTGGGCGGGTTAACTGCTGCCGCCTGGTTAACTCACGAGGCACGGCAGCGTTTATACAGTGCCGTTGATGATTTACTGGATGCGGCCATGGCCAACGGCTACGTTGCTGATTACAGTGAAGAAGATGCCCTGCGCACAATTGACAATGGGCTGGCCCAAGGAGAACTCCTACCGTTTGAAGAACCAGTCTGGTACGCCCAGCGGCCGTTTTTCCAGGTGGGTGACGAGGTTCAGGCTGTTGTGGATGATGAGGTCAAGAGTTCGGGGCGCGTGAGCCGTATCCGGGAGACAACGCATTGGGAGTATGAAATTGATAGTCGCCCCAATGTTTGGTTTGCCCGGTCCCACTTACAGGATGGGAAATAACGAGAGGGATGCGCCAGATTTTTCGTCGCTTTGTCGGCAAAAGGGATTTTGATAACTCCAGCTCGAATTGTTCGGCGAGAAAGTTGCGTTAATTTGTAGAACACAAACCAATTCAAGCGTCTGGAATAACAATTAAAAGGGCATTGGTCAGCAGGAAAGGAGGCTGTCTTGCTACACCAGACAGTCTTTCAATAACAGCATTTTCAAATGTTAGTGGTTTTGTTGTAATTTCAGCCAATGTTGCATATCGGACTCAATTTGTTCCAACGTAATCAAGTGTGCCCGGTGCTCTTGCGCTAAAGTTAACGCTTCCGGCGTAAAGCCGCTGCGGGCAAAGAAGGCGTACTGTACCCGCCATTTTATTTGTTTCGGTAAGA
>JADLAX010000071.1 GCA_020848035.1 Anaerolineae bacterium
GAGAATATGCTCAAAGATCGCACCCGGATCACGATGATTCCCAAGGGCAACGACATTATGCGGCAGATGATGGGCGCGGAGACGTCGTTGTACGAGACGGGGAATGGGGAGGCGGTGGCGGGGTGACAAGGTGAAGGGGTGACCAGGTGACCAGGTGACAAGGTGATCCTGGTTGCCTGGAGCATCATGTGATAAGGGAACGGCCGTAGGGCAAGCGTGGTTTTGCCCTACGGCCGTTTTTTGCCAAAGAGGAAAAAAGATGACCATCGAATTCAAAGGGACGCTTGTTACCAGGGACGCGGTTTTGCGGGTGCTGCGGCAGTTCGAGAAAGATTACCCGGAAGCGAATGATTATGACCATTGGCTGGACAAGGCGACTTACAAATATGCGGTGCAGTTTAACGGCCGTCTCTTTCCCCCAAAATACATCTTGAGTGAAGTGTCCGGGACTTCAACAAAAGAGTTCACGGGCGGCGAACAAACCAATCGCGTTTTTCGTGCCCTTGGTTTTGAAGTTGCCAGCAAATAGCAGCTGACTATAAACTAACGCCTATGGACGTCCAGTTTAGCGGAATCATTTTTAACTGGCGTGGGCCGTCGCCTTACTTTTTTGTCACCGTTCCGACGGAGGAGAGCGACTACCTGAAGTCGATCTCCGGCGCGGTGACGTATGGCTGGGGCATGATCCCGGTAACGGCGCAAATTGGTGAGACGGTGTGGACCACGTCGCTGTTTCCGAAAGACGGCCGTTACCTCCTCCCCCTTAAAGATAAAATTCGCCACGCCGAAACGCTGAGCGAAGGGGACACCATTTTTGTCCAGATGACCGTTACGTTATAACGCTTTAACCGTTGACAGTAGGGCAAAGGCACATGCCTTTGCCCTACTATCTTTACAGGAGATTTCATGAATTCACTCAAACTAAATTCCGGCACCATTGCCCTCTTGGTTGTCGCCCTGTTGGTGGGCGGGGTAGGTTTTTTTACCGAAAACAACGGCTTCTTGATTGCCGGGGTCATTTTTCTGGTGGTCGGACTGATTACGGCCGTAAACGAACTGCGCAAGACCAATCCGTAGCGCCAAGGAATGTTAAAGACCTGACAGATTTACGCGTAGCGTTCCCGACCTGACAGGTTTACGAAGTTGCGCATTTGTAAGGCATCTTGGAATGCAGAGATGCTGGATTATTTAGTAGCGTTGTAAACCTGTCAGGTATAAAGGCGAAGCAGGAGGGGAAAATGGAAAAGCTCCAGTTTGGGGGCACGTACCATGTGTATAACCGGGGCGTGAACCGCTGTACTTTGTTCTACGAGAAGGCCAACTATCGCTACTTTTTGCGGCTGTTTACTGACCACATTGCCCCGGTGGTGCAGGTGTTTGCCTACTGCCTGCTGCCCAACCATTTCCATTTTTTGCTGCGGCTGCTGGAAGCGGATGAGATTCTGGCCCGCAATGACCTGCACGAGTATTGGCGGCACGCGCGTGATGACCGGCCGCACCAATATTTCTCCAATTTTTTTAACGCCTACGCCCGCACGATTAACGACAGCTACGGCCGTACCGGCTCCCTCTTCCAACGGCCGTTCCACCGCATCCCCGTCACCACTGACGCCTACTTCTTTAACCTCATCACCTACATCCACCGCAACCCGCAAAAGCACGGTCTGGTCGATGATTTCCGCGACTGGCCGTACAGTTCCTACCATGCCATTCTGCACGACAAACCTACGCGGGTGGATAAGACGGCCGTTCTCGACTATTTCGGCGGTCTGGCCCAATTTCAGGAAGCACACCAAACCGACCCGGACGAAAAAAAGTTGCAGCCCTGGCTGGTGGAGGATGAATGACCTGACAGGTTTACGCCTGACGTTCCCGACCTGACAGGTTTACGAAGTAGCGTTATGGTGAAGTATCTTAGAATGCAAAGATGCTTGATAGCCAAGTAGCGCTGTAAACCTGTCAGGTCTACAGGTAACTTTTCCCGACCTGACAGGTTTACGAAGTTGCACAATTGTAAGGCATCTTGGAATGCAGAGATGCTTGATAATCAAGTAGCGTCGTAAACCTGTCAGGTCTGTATAATCAAGTAACGATGCAAACCAAAGCAGTTTTTCTAAAACGAAACGTCGTAAACCTGTCAGGTCTACTCAAAAAAGGATAAAAAATGTCAGACGAAAAAGTACAAGGTCCCGCTTCTTACTTCCCCTCGATCGAGAAGAAATACGGCCGTCCCGTCGACCATTGGTTCAGTTTGCTGGAAGGAAAAACCGAGATGAAACACATGGAAATGGTGGCCTGGCTCAAAACGGAGCACAACATCGGGCATGGCCACGCCAATGCCCTGGTAGCCTACTTTCGTAGCAAACACAACCTCTAACGCAAAAGGGTAAACACCATGAGTTCTGCCAAAGCTTTTCTCCAGGCAGCTAAAAAAGGGGAGTTGGGCACCCTGCAAACCCTGCTGGCAGCCGACCCCGCCCTGCTAAACGCCCGCGACAAAGACGGCTCGACGGCGCTGCACTGCGCCACCTGGAAGGGGCACCGGGACGTGGTCGTCTTTCTGCTGGCTGCCGGGGCCAACGTCAACGCGCACAATGAAAACGATCATTGGGGCACCACACCGCTCCATGCCGCGGCTCACGCCAACCATACGGCCGTTGCCCAACTCCTCCTCGACGCCGGGGCCGATGTCAACGCCAGAGACATGAACGGACAGACACCCCTCTTTCACACAACGTTTCATAAGGCAACGGCCGTTGCCAAATTGCTCCGCCAACACAACGCCCAAGAGTGAGTGCCCACGCCAACCACCCTGTCAGGCTAAACGCCGTGAAACAGCCCGCCGGGAATCTATGGCCAGCAAGGCGCTGAGCAAAATCAAGCCCCCACCAGCCATTTGCAGCGGCAGCAGCGTCTCCCCGAGAAACAAAAATGACCAAAAGATGGCCAGCAGCGTTTCCACCGGCAGCAGCAGAGCAAACTGCCCGCTGCCAATCGTCTGCACGGCGCGAAACATCGCCCACCAGCCAAAAAAGGTGCTGACCAGCGAAATAACCAGCAGCACCACCCAGCCCTGCCAGTTGGGCTGGCTCCACGGCAAACCCTGCCCCAACCACAGAGCCGTGATCGCCAACCACATGCCCAGCAGCACGTACAGCGTGACGGTGCGTGTATCGTGGGTGGGCAGGAACCACTGCACCAGGGTGATTTCCAGCGTAAACGCCACAATACCGGTGAACACCAGCAGCACACCCACCCAATCCACCTGCCCACCCGGCCCAATCAGCAAATAAACGCCCAGCAATCCCAGCGCCAAACGCAGCCACTGGCGATAGGTGAACTTTTCGCCGCGCAGGGCCAATATGCCCAGGACAAACAGCGGGGTAAGGGCAAACAACATCGTCGCCACCGAGGAGTCCAGACGGCGCAGCGACCAGAAAAAGCCCACCGCGCCCAGTCCGTTAATCACCCCGGCCAGACCGGCCACCAGGAAGCCGCGTCGGTCGATGCGCAGCGTGTGCGGCGCAGATCGCGCCATCGCCAGGAACAGCAGCAGCGACGCCAGGGCAAACCGCAGGCTGAGGATGGCCGTGGGATGAAAGCCGCCGTCCAGGGCCAGCTTGCCCAGGGGGGTTACCAAACTAAAGACGGCCGTTGCCGCCAGCGCCAATAGCCAGCCATGCCAGCGAGGAGAATGGGTAAGCGTATCTGTCATAAAGGGGGTCGTTGGTGATGGGTGGCTGGTAAGTGACGGCCGACACCCTTAGCCCATTTTTTTCATGAAGATGATAAACGGCCGTTTGCCATACCGGGCCTCAAAACGCTGCACCGGCACAAAACCGTGGCGCTGCCACACCTTTTGCGCGCGCCGGTTAAACTCGGCAATGGTCACGCGCAGCCGGGGCGGATTGAAGGTCTTTAGCGCAAAATTGATGGCCGCCCCGGCAAACATCACCCCCAGGCCGCGCCCGGTGTATTGCGGATGCACCCCCATGCCGATGTCCACCGCCTCAGCGCTGTAATCACCGCCGCTCACCTGGCCATCTTCGCCAAAGCTGCAAAAGGCAGCCAGCTCGCCCATCGGCTGGCGAATCATTGCCTGGAAATGGTATGCGGGCTGCAAAAAGTAATCCATCGCCTCCGACAAAACAATGGCGTCGGCTGGCCCAATGCTCATGTCGTACAGGTCATACGGCGGCTCGTAGTGCCAGGTGAGAATCTCGGCCACGTGTTCAGCCGTGAGCGGCTGGAGGAGCAACTGCCACGCCTCAGACATAGTTGGCCAATCCTGCTTCGAATGCTTCTTCGTCACCCTGCTCGATGCCAAACAGCGCCTCCAGCAAGGCAAAGCTGCCGTGGTAAAAGCGCACCCTCGGCCAAAAATCGGTGATGGCCGGGTAATGCCGGGCCATCTGCTGCACAAACGGTTCGCCGTAGGTCAGCAGGCCCGCCACGTCGAAGGCCGGATCGCCCAGCACAGCAAAACCAAAGTCAATGACGCCGCTCATCTGCTGGGTGGCCGGGTTGTGCAGCAGATTGCCCGTACCAAAATCGCCGTGGCGTAAGACTGGCTCAAACTGGTATTGGGCGGGATCGTCCAGCACGCTCTCAAAATGGTCAGCCACCGTTTTGCAGGCATCCAGGCGCATGTAGGGAAAAAGTTTGGTCTGGATACGGCCGTACACCTCCAGCCACTCATCCCGCGTCTCGCTTTGCGGCAGCGGTTCATCCACCAGGGATTGAATGGGCACGCCGTGCAGCGCCTGCAAAAATTCGGCCAGCTGGGCCGCTAAAGTGGCTTTGTCTTCAATTTGGGCAAACGCGGACGGGTAAAGCGGTTCACCGGGAATCCGTTCGTAGCCCATAAACGCCTGGCCCACTACCGGATTGGCGAAGTGCACGAAGGTAGGATGGGGCACAGGCAGCGGCAGGTAGGGCTGAACGGCCGTTAAAATCTTGGTCTCCAGGGCCAGCTGTTCCAGGCCGCCGGGGTACCGGGGAAAGCGAAAGATGGTACGGCCGTTTACCAGCAGTACATCGTTATATTGGCCATCTTCAAGGAAGACGGCCTCCTCAACCACAAAGTTGGGATAAGCGGCCTGAATCGCGTGGATCAAAGGGCGTGTTGTGTCCATAGCGGCACAAGTTTGCCACGGCTTTACAATTGCGCAACGGGAATATGAAGGTCTGCTGGATTTGGTGGCAAATAATCGATCACTCCCTATAATGAACAAGGCACACGTTGGAACGTTGGGCAGCAAGCTCCCTATTTTGCCGGGGGTTTGGCCCATGTGGAAAAAGGTAAACGGCCGTTGCCATGGAACTACTGCAAGAAGTTAGCCAATACACACAAAGCCACCTGGCTGAATTGTGGAGCGCTTTGGGCGAACACCTGCTGCTGGTGGCCCTGGCGCTAACCATCAGCATGGCCGTCTGTATTCCCCTGGGGGTGTGGACGGCCCGCTCTAAGATGGTTTCGGCCGTGGTGCTGAACACGTTTAACGCCCTGCGCGTTATTCCCAGCATTGCCGTGCTGTTCCTGGCCATTCCCGTGTGGGGACTCTCCTTCACATCGGCCGTCATTGCCCTGACGCTGCTGGCCTTTCCCCCGGTCTTAGTTAACACAGATGCCGCCTACCGAACCATCGACCCGGCCATTCGTGAATCGGCCAAAGGGATGGGCATGACGGCCCGGCAAATTTTGTGGCGGGTTGAAACGCCGCTGGCGCTGCCGATCATCGTGGCGGGTATACGCACGGCGGCCACCGAAGTAATTGCCAGCGCCACCCTGGCCGCGTTTATCGGCATTGGCGGGCTGGGCGTGTTTGTGGTGCGTGGTTTTGCCCTGTACGATATTGCCATCTTGCTGGTTGGGGCTGTCCCGGTGGCCCTGCTGGCCCTCACTGCTGAAATCATCCTGGAAGCTGCCCAGCGCAAGCTCCAACCACCTGCCTGACGTTGCCCCAGCCTGCCTTTGGCCCAAAGCCACGTTATTGAGGCAATTTGAATTTTTCGAACAAATGTTTGTAAGAATTATGGGTCAGGCATCATCCAATCTAAGGGCTCTGTGCCAGATGCGCCAGACAGGCGCAGATTATCGGTGCGGAGGGAGCTGTTTACAGATTCATACTGATTGAGTGCCAATCAGTACCACACAAGGAGAAAGTGATGAAGAAGCTTATTTTGGCTTTACTGGTGGGGTTAATGGCTACGGCCGTTCTTGCTGGCTGTGGCGGTGGTGAAAAAACCGTCACCGTGGCCTCCAAAGACTTTACCGAGCAGTTTATTCTGGGCGAAATGTATGCCCTCATGCTGGAAGATGCGGGTTACACCGTGGAGCGCAAGCTCAACCTGGGCGGCACCCCGGTAACCCACCAGGCGCTGCTGGATGAAGAAATTGATATCTATCCCGAGTACACCGGCACCGGGCTGCTCACCGTGCTGAAGCTGGGCGTGATGAGCGATCCGCAAGCCGTGTACGACACGGTGAAGGCCGACTACGCTGAACAGTTTTCCCTCGCCTGGCTGGACCCCGCGCCGATGAACAACACCCAGGCCCTGGCCATGACCCGTGACCGCGCCAGCGAACTGGGCATCACCACCTTCTCCGACATGGTGGCCCATGCCGATGAACTGGTGCTCATTGGCCCACCGGAGTTTGTCGAACGGGAAGATGGTATCCCCGGCCTCAAGCGCGTTTATGGCGATTTTGAATTTGCCGACATCCTCACGGTGGATCCTGGCCTGCGTTACCAGGCGCTGCTGAACGGCGAAGCCGATGTGGTGGTGGCCTTTGGCACCGACGGTGAGCTGGCTGCCTACGATTTGCTCTCTTTGCAGGACGACAAAGGGCTGTACCCGCCGTACCAGGTGGCGCCGGTGGTGCGCCAGGCCGTTTTGGATGAAAATGGCGATATTGCCGATATCTTAAACAGCCTTGCCCCGCTGCTCACCGATGCGACGATGCAGCGGCTGAACAATGAGGTGTCGGGAAACGGCCGTGAACCCGATGAGGTCGCCCGTGAATTCCTGGTGGAACAAGGGCTGATCGACGGTTAACCGAGGTAAATGATGGGGCGGGTGCCCGGCGGCAACGTTGGGCACCCGCCGATGCAAAATTATGACGGCGATTCGCTTTGAAAACGTCACCAAGCAGTATGCCAATTCCACCCAACCGGCGGTAGACAACATCAGCTGCAATGTCGATGAGGGCAGCTTTGTGGTGCTGCTGGGGCCGTCTGGCTGCGGCAAGACGACCCTGCTCAAGATGGTCAACCGCCTCTACGAGCCAACCTCGGGCACCATTTATTTGGGCCAGCAAGACATTCGGCAGATTGACGCCACGACGCTGCGCCGCCAGATTGGCTACGTGATCCAGCAGATTGGCCTGTTTCCGCACATGACGGTGGCCCAAAATGTGGGCATCGTGCCGGAGCTGCTGAATTGGCAGCGCGACCGGATTCGCCAGCGGGTGGATGAGCTGCTGGCCCTGGTGGATTTGCCGCCCGACGTTTACCGCGACCGGTATCCCTCGCAGATGTCTGGCGGGCAGCGGCAGCGGGTGGGCGTGGCGAGAGCCCTGGCCGGTGATCCCGAAGTGATTTTGATGGACGAGCCGTTTGGCGCGGTGGACGCCATTACCCGCACCGGCCTGCAAGACGAGCTGATTGCGTTGCAGCGCAAGCTCAAAAAAACCATCCTGTTTGTGACCCACGACGTGGAAGAGGCGCTGCGCCTGGCGGACAAGATCATTATTTTGAAAGACGGCCGTCTCATCCAGTACGACACCCCGTTTAACATTCTCAGCCACCCGGCTAACCAGTTTGTCTATGACCTGGTGGGGGCCGATGACATCATCCGGCAGTTGGGGCTGGTGCGGGTGGACCTGGCAATGAAGCCGCTGCCCGCCGATTTTGTGCTGAACGGCCGTCCCACCATTGCCCGCGATGATAATTTGCGGCGGGCCCTCTCGCTGCTGCTCAACAGCAATGCCCCGGCGCTTACCGTCACCGAAAATGACCGGCCGGTAGGCATTTTGACCCTGAGCAACATCCAGGCGTATCAGTAGCTGTCATGGAATACATTCTCAACCGGCCCGACATCATCCTGAGGCTGCTGGGGCAGCACCTATTCATGACGGTTTCGGCCCTGCTCATCTCCATCGCCATTGCCCTGCCGCTGAGCCTGGTGCTGCTGCGTTCGGCAAGAGTCACTTCGGCCGTTTTGGGCGTGCTTGGTGTGCTGTACACCATTCCCAGCATCGCCCTGCTCATTTTGCTGCTGCCCCTCTTTGGCCTGAACCAGACCTCGGTGATCGTCGCCCTGGTGATCTACACCCAGATTATTTTGGTGCGCAACATGGTGGCCGGGCTGCGCAGTGTGCCATCCGCCACGCTGGAAGCGGCCACGGGGGTGGGCATGAGCAGCTGGCAGCGCTGGTACCGGGTGCAGCTGCCGCTGGCCTTGCCGGTGATTTTGGCCGGGATTCGCCTGGCCACCATTGTGGCCATTTCGATTGCCACCATCGGCGCGAAGTTTGGCGCAGGTGGTTTGGGCACGCTGCTGTTTGACGGCATTGCCCAAAATCGGTACGACAAAATTGTCGCCGGAGCGCTGGTGGTGGGACTGCTGGCGCTGCTGCTGAACCGCCTGCTGCTCCTGGCGGAGACCCGCTTTGACCCGCTCAAGCACGTTGAGCCGTCGTAAATTTGCTCGGCTTTGCGCCGATCTTTTTGGGTCAACATCAATTCGTGCGCTTTCATGATTCATCATCAAAGATTTCGCAGATTGAAATGATTAAAAATCTGGTAAATCTGCGAAATCTTTGATAAAGCCTTTGTCAAGCAACTATTTGGCGAAGCACCTCTTTTTTTGCCAAAGGAAGTACAATTAGCGGCATGTCTCGAAAATGGTTTGTATTCTTATGCCTGGGCACCTTATTTATGTTGTTGCTAACGGCCGTTGCCTGCCGCAGTGCCGACGACCAGCCGTTACCGACGGCCGTTCCCACCATTCCCGTCATTGCCGCCGCCACCAGCACCCCAACCCTCAACCCCACGTTTACGCCAGAACCCACGGCCGAGGTGATAGAAATCGCACCAACGGCCACCCCCTTCGCCACAGTCACACCCGTTCCCACCTCCACCGCCCTGCCGGGCATTGTGCTGGCCGCGCCGGAGGATTTTGGCACCGATCGCAACCCGCTGACCGGTGAACTGGTGGCCGAACCGGAGAATTTGTTGCGACGGCCGTTGGCCATCAAAGTTTCCAACAGCCCGCCGCAGTACGCCCGCCCGCAAAACGGGCTCAGCCAGGCCGACCTGGTGTTTGAGCACGTCACCGAGGCGGACATTACCCGCTTTACCGCCATTTTCTACAGCCAGACCCCGCCAGACATCGGCCCGGTGCGCAGCGCACGCCTCATCGACAAGGAACTGCCCGCCATGTACGACGCCGCCCTGGCGATGTCGGGGGCACATCCGGTTGTGTCGCAGCGGCTGCACGGCTCCGACATTGGCGACCGGATTTTGCGCTCGCACGAGACCGGCTTTTACCGCACCGATGAGGACAAGCCGTGGGAGCACACCCTGCACGCCGATCCGGCGGGCCTATGGGCAGCCATTGCTGCCCACGACGAAGACCGCCCGCCCCAGTTCACTTCGTGGCTGACGTTTAGCACCCTGCCGCCGCCCGATGGTGCCCCTGCCACCCGCATCGAGGTGGCCTACGACACCTATGAGCTGGTGGAATGGGTGTATGATCCGGCCGACGGCCGTTACTACCGCTGGGCCGATGGCGAGCCAACCATTGACGCCAACAACGACACACAAATTAGCGCCGCCAACGTGATTTTGCTCACGGCCGTTCATGAAAAAGACCACTCCATTTGCCTGACCCACAGCAACGGCGTCTGCACCGACTGGCCCATCGAAATCCAGATTTGGGGGCAGGGCAGCGCCATCATTTTGCGCGACGGCCAGCAGTATCCGGTGACCTGGCTGCGCGAAAACCGCAGCGACATGTTCACCTTCGTCGACGCCGACGGCAATCCCGTTCCCCTACAAATTGGCAACAGCTGGTTCCAGGTGCTGCCCCATTACTACGAGAACCCCGTAACAATCAGCCCATAATTTCTAACCAAAAGATTGTAAATAAGTCATTAGGTAATTGAGTAATTTGTGGCGTCAATTACCTGATTACCGAGTTACTCAATTACCCAATTACTGGCCCAATTATGTCTTCACGCCTCCTCCAAAAACTCCGCGCCGTTGAACCGTGGCAGCGCACCCTGATCATCATGTTTGTCGCCCAACTGCTAACGGCCGTTGGCTTCTCCGTCATTTTTCCCTTTCTTTCTCTCTACGTCACCGAACTGGGCAGCCGCACGGCCCTGAGCACCGAGTTTCTGGCCGGGGCCGTTTTCTCCGCCCAGGCGCTGACGATGATGATTGCCTCGCCGATTTGGGGCTCCGTGGCGGATCGGTACGGCCGTAAACTCATGGTTGAACGGGCCATGTTTGGCGGTGCGGTTGTCATGCTGCTGATGGGTTTTGTGCGCTCCGGCGAAGAGCTGGTGCTGCTGCGTGCCCTCCAGGGCACGATTACCGGCACGGTAGCCGCCGCCAATGCCCTGGTGGCTGCTGTTGCCCCGCGCCAGCGCAGCGGCTATGCCATGGGCCTGCTGCTCATGGGCCAGACGACCGGCGTGGCCATCGGTCCGCTGATTGGCGGCGTGCTGGCCGACGCTTTTGGCTACCGCTTCACCTTTATCCTGACTTCTGCCTTGCTGCTGGCCGGCGGCCTGCTGGTCTACTGGGGCATTGAAGAGAACCGGGCTCGCCAACCGGAAACGGCCGTCAAAAAGCGCAGCTTTCTGGCCGATTGGCGGCATGTTTTCCAGGCCAAGGGCGTGATTCTGACCTACAGCCTGCGCTTTCTGGCCAACCTGGGCCAGACCCTGCTGATCCCTTTTGCCCCCCTGCTGATTGCCACGCTGCTGGTAGACAGCGACCACCTGAACACCATCACCGGGCTGGTGATTGGTGTGTCGGCGGCAGCGGGCACGATTACGGCCGTTTACCTGGGCCGTCTGGGGGATCGCGTGGGGCATGGCCAGGTGCTCAAGTGGAGCGCCCTGGCCGCAGGGCTGTTCTTTTTGCCGCAAAGCCTGGTGACCAGCCCCTGGCAGCTGCTGGTGCTGCAAGCATTCACCGGGGCCGCTGCGGGCGGTATCGTCCCCTCACTCAGCGCCCTGCTGGCCCGCTACACCGAGCCGGGCGAGGAAGGCAGCGTCTACGGCATCGAAAATTCGATTGCCGCCGCCGCCCGCGCGGTTGCCCCGCTGGTGGGTTCGGTGATTGCTTTCTGGTTTGATTTGCGGGCGACGTTTGTGGCAACGGCCGTCATCTTTTTGCTGGTAGCGGCCGTCGCCTTTCTGCGCCTGCCCGTTGGCGCTGCCGCTCCCGCGCCACAGCCAGGCGATTGAGCGCCTCTTAAACAAAATCCCAAAAGGTTCTTCATAATTTCTAAACACCTTTTTCCTAAACTTTCTCAATCAATTCGGGCTCTTTGGGAATTTTGGGGTTTGCAGCCTGGGATGCGTGAAACGTGAAACGTGACCGGAGTGACATTTCGTTTCACGTTTCACGCCAAACCCTACGAAATCCTGAAGACCCCGAATTCCTTTACTGACGAATTTTTAAAGAAAAGGTGGTCGTTCAGTTCTCTGTAGAGCATGGGCCGCGCCTCGGCGCTTTGCGCCCTCGTGCGGGAGTGAACTGAATGCTTACAAAAAAGGAAAAAATGGCTGCAACAACGATACCTGTAGAACGAAAAAAGAAGCGGTTTAGCGAAACGCTAAAAAATTATTGGCTGGATATTGCCCTCTTTTTTGCCTTCATCATCGACATGAACACCCGCTTCACCGGGCTGGCCATTCATGAATGGCTGGGGCTGGGCTTTGGTGTGGCGCTGATTTACCACATGCTGCTGCACTGGAACTGGATTGCCTCCATCACCAGGCGGCTGTTGAGCAGGCTGCCCGGCGGGCAGCGGCTGCGTTACTTGATTGACCTGGTGTTGTTTATCGACATGGTGGTGCTCACCATGACCGGCATCTGGATTTCTGAGGTGGCCATGCGGCAGCTGGGTCTGAGTTTTGCAGACAGCTTCTTCTGGCGGCGGCTGCACGAGCAAACGGCCGATCTCGCTATCTGGTTGGTGGCGCTGCATATTGCCCTGGATTGGAAGTGGATTGTGAGCACCACCAAACGGTACCTCTGGCAGCCGCTGACCAAAAAACGGCCGTCGCGGCCCACCACAGCAGGGGGTGAATGATGAAAACAGTTGGACGCATTTTAGCCATTTTGCTGGCCGTAACGGCCGTTGCCGGGGCCACCTACGCCCTGGGGCAGACCAGCTGGTTTGCCAGTCAGGTGGCCAGCCGGGGCGGCGATCGCGGCGGGTTTGAACGGCCCGAAGGTGAAGAGTTTGGCGAATTGGCCGGGCCTGGTTTTGGCCAGGACGGCCGTCCCGAACGCCCTGAGTTTGGCGACGGCCGGGGCCGGGACGGCGCAGACGGCTTCAACCTCTTCGCCCTGGCGGCGTTTGCCCGCACCCTTGTACCGATAGCCCTGGTGACAACGGCCGTTGTCCTCTTTACCAAACTGGCCGATGGCTGGCGCAAACGTGGCAAAACGGCCGTAGCCGCCCCGGGCGAGCCGCTCAACCAGGCCTGAACCACAACGCATAACAAACAAGCTTTCTCCTGTAGAGGCGCGGCGTATCCACCTTCATACGCCGCGCCTTCTTTTTTGCCCGCACTTGTCAGCTTGCCGGCAGCCGTGCAGTTGGCAGCCCGCACGAGGGCGCTTCGTGTCCCACGCTCTTGAGAGAACTGAACGCCTACTTTTGCCCAGCGATTTTCACCTAATCTACATCTGAACTTCGTTTTTCTCTGTTACAATGAGCCGGAAGAACAACCTGCTTCAGAATTCGAGAACCAGAGATGATTAAGCTGCGGCGTTACTTCTTTATTTCCAGCTTCATTTCATTTATTGTCATCGCGTTGCTGCTGGGCTTTTTTGTGCGCCAGACGGTGCGTACCAACCTGGTGGAAACGGCCGAAAGCAAAAATGTCGCCCTCACCCAGGCTTTCTCCAACTTCCTCTGGCCCGCGTTTGCCCCCCTTGTGGCCGAATCGGCCACACTCACCCCGGAAGCCCTGCAACATGATGCCCGCCTTCCCGAGCTGTACCGGCTGGTTGAGGAACAGCTCAACGATCTCTCCGTGGTGAAAATCAAGGTGTATAACCTGGAGGGCATAACGGTTTTCTCCACCGAAATGGCCCAAATTGGCGACAGTCAGTTGGACAATGTTGGTTTTCTGGCAGCGCGATCAGGGGGTGTGGCCAGCGAACTGACCCACCGCGAAACGTTTAGCGCCTTCGAGCAGGAAATCTCCGACCTGGACGTGTTTTCCAGCTACGTGCCGATTTATGCCAACGGCAGCAGCGGCCCAATTGTTGGCGTGTTTGAGGTGTACGACGACGTAACGCCGTTGGTGGTGCGCACCAACCAGCTGCAATGGCTGGCCCTGGGTGTGGTGGCGGTGCTGCTGGGCCTTCTGTTTGCCTTTCTTACCCTGATTGGCCAGCGCACGTTTAACATTGTCCAGGGGCAGTACGAGGCGATCCGGCGCAATGAGCAGATTTTGCAGGAGAGCGAGGAAAAGTACAGCAACCTCTTCCAGCAGTCGGGCGATGGCATCTTTTTGTTGGATTGGCACGGCCGTATCCACGACGCCAACCTGCGTATTGAACAGATGCTGGGGTACGAGCGGGAGGAGCTCCTGATGATGAATATCGACCAGCTCCATCCTGAAAACGCCACCCAACAAATCCGGCAGCACACGACCCACCTGCGCCAAAAAGGTCTGGCCCAATTTGAAATTGATTTCCTCACCCGGGACGGCGATTTGCTGCCCGCCGAAGTGTCGGTGACCATGTTTGAGCTGAACGGCGAACAGGTCCTGCAAGGCATCGTTCGCGACATTCGCGAGCGCCGCCGCCAGGAGCAGGCGCTGCGCCACGCCCGCGATGAAGCCCTGGCGGCGTCGCAGATGAAGTCGCAGCTGCTGGCCAACGTCAGCCACGATTTGCGCACGCCGCTCAACGCCATCCTGGGCTACAGCGAAATGTTGCAAGCGGGTGTCTACGGCACGCTTTCTGGCCAACAGCAGGAGGCCACGTCGCAAATCATCGACAGCACCGGCCACCTGCTGAACTTTGTCAACAACCTGCTGGACCAGGCCCACATTGAAGGCGGTCGGCTGAAGCTTAATCCACGGCCGTTTCCGCTGCTGGATCTGGTGCAAGAAGTGGAGGAATTGGTACGGGTGCTGGCCGAAGCCAAAGGATTGGCCCTGCACTGCACCATCGCCCCGGAAATGCCCACCCAAATTTACGGCGACCGTTACTGGCTGCGTCAAATTCTCACTAACTTGTTGGGCAACGGTATAAAATTTACCGGTGAAGGATTTGTGGATTTGCAGATTTACCCATCAGGCCCGGCCGAGTGGGTGATTCAGGTGTCGGACAGCGGTGTGGGCATTGCGCCAGCGGCGCGCGAGATGGTGTTCGAGCCATTCTGGCAGGTGCCTGGCGAGAAGAAAAAGTTGGGGTCCGGTTTGGGCTTGTCGATTGTCAGGCAGTTGGTGACTTTGATGAACGGCCGTATTGACCTGCACAGCGAAGTCGGCCAGGGCACCACGTTTGTGATCACGCTGCCCCTGCATCCCGTGGCGGAGTATGTTGGATGAATGAACCCGTGGCTTTGATTGTGGAAGATGATGCCAAGCTGGCCGATATTTTTTCGGCGGCGGTGCGGGCGGCCAGGTTTACAACGGTGGTGGCGGAAAACGGCCGTACCGCCCTGACCCTGCTGCAAAACCAAACCCCGGCGCTCATCGTACTCGATCTGCACCTGCCGGATATTCCCGGCACAGAGGTGTTGAACTTCATTAAGCAGGCGGCCCACCTGGCGCAGACGGTGATAATGCTGGCCACGGCCGACGCCTGGCTGGCCGAAAGCCTGCGCCCCGAGGTCGATTTTGTCCTCATGAAACCGATCAGCTTTGCCCAACTGCGTGATTTAACTGGCCGGTTACGGCCGTCCACCCCCGCTTGATTGGCGGCACGATATCCCACACATCTGGAGGTTCCTATGCAGCTCAACGGTAAAATTGCCCTGATCACCGGCGGTGGTTCCGGTATTGGCCGCGAAACGGCCGTTCTTTTTGCCCAACACGGTGCCAGCCTGGCCATTGCCGACCTGAACCCGCAAGGGGGGCAGGCAACGGTGCAGATGATCCGCGAGGCTGGTGGTACGGCCGTTTTCATCCAAACCGATGTTGCCCAGGCAGCCCAGGTAGAAGCCATGATACATGCCGTGGTGGCGGCATACGGCCGTCTCGATATCGCCTTCAACAACGCCGGAATCGAAGGCGCGCCCGTGCGCACCATCGACGTCACCGAAGCGGAGTTTGACCAGATCATGGCGGTGAACGCCAAAGGTGTCTGGCTCTGCCTGAAGTACGAAATCCAGCAAATGCTGCGGCAAGGCGGCGGCACCATCATCAACACCGCCTCCGTGGCCGGGCTGATGGGGGCGCACTCCATGCCCGCTTACGCCGCCAGCAAACACGCCGTCGTCGGGCTTACCCGCACGGCCGCAGTGGAATACGCCCGCAAAGGCATTCGCGTCAACGCCGTCTGCCCGGCCATCATCCGCACCGCCATGGTAGAGCGAGCCATCGCCCAGCTGCCCCAGCTGGAGCACGGGGCCATCCAAAACAACCCCAGCCGCCGCCTCGGCACCCCCCAAGAAGTAGCCCAGGCCGTGCTCTGGCTCGCCTCCGATGCCTCTTCCTTCACCACCGGGGCCACGCTCACGGTAGACGGTGGCCTGACAGCCCAGTGATCGATTTGTGATCGCTTCCTCACTATGCTTGTTGAGGGTGTGTTGGGAAACGGCCGTTTCCCAGCCTTGCAACCCAATCATTCAACAACTGAGCGAGGAACCATGAAAAAGACGCTTGTACTTCCGGCATCGTTATTGAGCATTGCTTTTTTGGTAGCGCTGCTGCCGGGCAGTTGGCCGCGCGGCACCAACCCCCTGTACGCCGCACCTTCGGCCACCACCTGGTACGTCAACGCCACCACCGGCAACGACAGCAACCTCTGCACCTCGGCGGGCAGCCCCTGCCGCACCGTCCAGGCCGCCATCGACAAAGCCGCTGATGACGACACCATCCAGATTGCCGCTGGCACCTACGACGAAGAGCTGGACGTCAACAAAGCCCTTACCCTTACCGGCGCTGGCCCGACCCTCACCTTCCTCGATGGCGGCAGCAGCCACCGCGTCATGGAAACGTCCAGTTCCGGCACCATCCGCATAGAAAATCTCACCATTCAAAATGGCTTTGTCACGGGTTCCGGCGAACGCGGTGCGGGCATCTTTAACTTCACCACGCTGGAGCTGGCGCAGGTGACGGTGCAAAACAACAACGCGGGCAACGACGGCGGCGGCGGCATCTTCAACACCGGCGATCTCGTGGTTGAAGACAGCCAGATCATTAACAACAGCACCGAAGGCGGCGGTGGGGGCATTTATGCCTGGTCGGGCAGCACCACCACGGTCAACAGCACTCTGCTTCAGAACAACGACGGCAGCTTCGGCGGGGCGATCTACATGTCTGGCCAGCTGGAAATCAACGACAGCACCCTTGAGGGCAACAGCTCGGCCAACGGCGGCAGCGGGCTGTACATCATTGGTGGTACGGCCGTCATCAACCGCAGTACCTTTACCGGCAACCAAACCCCCAGCGATGGCGCAGCCATCTACAACAACCTGGCCACCGTCACCCTCACCAACGTGACCCTCAGCGGCAACACGGCCAACAGCTACAGCGCCCTGGCCAGCATCGGCGCTTCGGCGCACGCCATCGTGCGGCACAGCACCATTGCCAACAACGTCGCTACCAGCAGCGGCACGCAGTACGGCGGCATTGGCGCGATCAACGGCGGGTCGGTGACGCTGGGCCATACGCTGTTCTACAACAACGGCCAGCGCAACTGCCTGGTCGGCGGCACCTGGGTCAGCGAGGGGTACAACTTCTCCAACGATTTCCGCTGTGATTTGCACGGCACGGGTGACCAGGAAGGCAGCGATCCCCAGCTGACCGCCCTGGGCGATTACGGCGGCCCCAGCCAAACCCATGCCCTGCTGTCCGGCAGCCCGGCCATCGACGCAGGCAACAACACCACCTGCGCCGCCAACGCCCCCACCGACCAGCGCGGCGTGGCCCGGCCGTTTGACGGCGACAACAGCGGCACAGCCACCTGTGACATCGGTGCCTACGAGGCGCGGCTCCAGTTGAGCATCAGCGACACTTCGGTGCTGGAGGGCAATTCGGGCACCACCAACATGGTTTTTACCGTGTCGTTGTCACCAGCAGGCAGCAGCCCGGTGACGGTGAACTATGCCACGGCCAACGGAACGGCCGTTGCCCCCACCGATTACCAGGCCACCAGCAACAGCCTCACCTTTACCCCCGGCCAGATCAGCAAAACAATCACCGTCACCGTCAATGGTGACACGGTTGATGAGGTAGACAAAGAGTTTACCGTTACCCTGAGCAATCCCAGCGGTGCGGAACTGATCGATGGCAGCGCCACGGGCACCATCATCGACGACGACGGGCTGCCTGCGCTGGCCATTGGCGATATGACGATTGTTGAAGGCAACAGCGGCAGCAAGGTAGCGACCTTTGCCGTCACCCTTTCCCCGGCGCACGGGCAGGTGGTAACGGTGAATTATGCAACGGTGGCGGGAACGGCCGTTGCCCCTCAAGATTTCACCGCCACCAGCGGCCAGCTCACCTTTGCCCCCAGCGACACCAGCGAAACGATCAGCGTCACCATCCTGGGTGATTTGATCGACGAAGGCAGCAGCGAAACGTTCACCGTCGCGCTGTCCAGCCCCACCAACGCCACCATTACCGATGGCAGCGGCGTCGGCACCATCACCGACGACGACACGGCCCAGCTCTCGCTGGGATTCAGCAATCCGCTGCTGGAAGGAGACAGCGGCAGCCAGGCGTACGTCTTCACCGTGAACCTGTCGCGCCAGACTTCCTTCCCGGTGACGGTCGATTACACCACCAGCAGCGCCTGCTGCGGCCCGCAGTTTGCCACACCCGGCGAAGATTACCAGATTAAAACCGGCACGGTCTCCTTCGCCGCTGGCGAGACGAGCAAAACGTTCCAAATTACGGTCTACGGTGATACCAAGGCGGAACAGGATGAAACGTTCAGCGTGCAAATCAGCAATGCCAACCCGGTAACAATCACCGCCAACAGCGCGGGCGGCACCATTCTGAACGACGACAATTTCAAAATCTACCTGCCGTCGATTATCAAACCGTAAGCGTTTGTCAATTGACCCCACAATCAATTGTCGTAGGGGCGGGACAGGCGAGCAACGCGCTTGGCCATACCCAACGCCGTTTGTCCCGCCTGTCTCGCCCCAAACGGCCGTTTCCGACAGGGCGAGACGGCGCGGAGACAAGACTCCCTGTTTAGCCCCAAACCAGGCCGCGCCGTCCCGCCCCTACAAAATTTTGAAGGAACAATGGGGCAACGGCCGTTTTCTTGCTAAAATAGGTCTATCACCATTCCACAGCAAGGAGACCCCATGCAGATTGAATCCATCGACCAACTACAAGAAGCGCTGCGCGGACGGCATTATGTGGCCGATCGCGGGTTGGCTACGGCCGCTTACCTGGCGCTAAAGCTGCAACGGCCGCTTTTTCTCGAAGGCGAACCCGGCGTGGGCAAAACCGAAATCGCCAAAGTGATGGCTGAACTGCTGGGCACCGAGCTCATCCGCCTGCAATGTTACGAGGGGCTAGACGTGAACCAGGCGGTGTACGAATGGAACTACACGCGGCAGATGCTGCACATCCGCCTGCTGGAGTCGCGCGGCGAGCGGGCCAGCGAGGCCGAACTGTTTGGCAAGGAATATTTGTTGGAACGGCCGCTACTCCAGGCCATCGAGCGCAGCAAAACCCAGCGCCCCGTCCTGCTCATCGACGAAATTGACCGCAGCGACGAAGAGTTTGAAGCGTTCCTGCTGGAAATCCTCTCCGACTTTCAAATCACCATCCCGGAAATTGGCACCATCAAAGCCGTCCAGCCACCCGTGGTGGTGCTTACCTCCAACCGCACCCGCGAAGTGCACGACGCCCTCAAGCGGCGCTGCCTCTACTACTGGATCGATTACCCCAGCTTCGAAAAAGAGTACGACATCGTCCGCGCCAAACTGCCCCACGCCGCCGAACAGCTGGCCGAACAGGTCACCTACTTCATCCAGGAGCTGCGCCAGCAAGACCTGTACAAAATCCCTGGCGTGGCCGAGACGCTGGACTGGACCGCCGCCCTCGTCGCCCTGGACGCCCAGGCGCTCAGCGTGGAAGTGGTGGAAAACACCATCGGCGTCATCCTCAAATACCAGGACGACATCGAGAAGGTCAACGGCCACACAACGAAGCAGATTTTGGATCGCGTGAAGGCGAATGCGTAACCAACCCCCTCCCTGGCCCTCCCCCTGGCAGGGGAGGGAACTGGTTCCCTCTCCCTTGTAGGGAGAGGGCTGGGGTGAGGGTCAAATCTCATGACCAACAACTACCTCCTGCACAACCTGATTTTATTCGGCCGTTTGCTGCGCACCCTGGGCATGGATGTCAATCCGGGCCGAATGATCGACCTGGTGCATGCCCTGGAGCACGTGAACCTGGCGCGTAAGGCAGACTTTTTCTACACGGCCCGCAGCCTGCTGGTGCACAGCCGGGACGATTTGCCCCTGTTTGAGCAGGCGTTTGAGCTGTTCTGGCGTGCCCCACGCGACAAAACGATCTTCGACGAGCTGTTTAAATTCCGCCCCGACGCGCCAAACAATAAACCGATCATCACCGCCCCGGCGCTCAAAGAGCCCGAGCCAGCCAGCAGCGACAGCGAGGACGAAGATGACGAGGTGCAGCAGGTCATCGAGGTGACGCGCACCTACAGCACCCGCGAGGTGCTGCGCCGCAAAGATTTTGGCGAGTTGACCCAGGAAGAGATGCAGGCGGTGAAACATTTTATGGCCCAGATGGTGTGGGAATTGGGGCTGCGGCGCACCCGGCGGCAGCGGCCCGGTCGCGGCCAGCGGCTCGATTTGCGGCGCAGCCTGCGGCGCAACCTGCGCTACGGCGGTGAGCTGATCGAGTGGCCCAGCCGCCAGTTTAAGTACAAACCGCGCCCGCTCATCGTCATTGCCGATATCAGCGGCTCGATGGAGCGCTATGCCCGGCTGCTGCTGCACTTCATTTACAGCCTGGCCAAGGGGCTGGAGCAGGAAGTGGAGGCGTTTGTGTTCAGCACGCACCTCACGCGCATCACGCGGCAGCTGCGCGGCAAGGAGATCGATCGCGCCCTGGCCGAAGTATCGCGAGAGGTGACGGATTGGTCCGGCGGCACACGCATCGGCGAATCGCTGAAGACGTTCAACTTTGACTGGGGTCGCCGGGTGCTGGGGCGCGGCGCGGTGGTGCTGCTGATCAGCGACGGTTGGGACCGGGGCGATCCGCTGCTGCTGAAGAAGGAAATCGGCCGTTTACAGCGCAGCTGCCACCGGCTGATCTGGCTCAATCCGCTGCTGGGCTCGGCCGAGTACGAACCGCTGACGCGGGGCATGCAGGCGGCGCTGCCCTACATCGACGACTTTTTGCCGGTGCACAACCTGGCCAGCCTGGAAGAGCTGGCGGCCCATTTGCAGAACCTGACGGCCGAAAAACGGCCGTCGCGCCGCCAGCAGCTCAAGTTGTCTGGGGCCGCCTTCATCAAGGATAGGTAGGAGAATGGGACGCGGATGAACGCGGATAAACGCTGATTATATTTTTTTATCTGTGTGAATCAGTGTTCATCAGTGTCCAAAAATTATGGCAAAAGAAACGTTTGATATTGATGTGGTGATGAAACGGGTGGCGGAGGCGGTACGGCCGTTTCCCAAAGCCGCCATGTTCGAACTCGCCGCAAAGGGGCACGACAGCCCGTTTGAGCAGCTCATCGGCTGCATCCTCTCCATCCGCACCTACGATGAAGTCTCCCTGCCCGTGTCGCTCAACCTCTTCGCCCGCGCCCGTACGCCGCAGCAGATCGCCGCGCTTGATGTGGCCGAACTTGCTGAAATCATCCGCCGCAGCTCCTTTTCCGAGCGCAAAGCCGAGCAAATCAAAGCGATCGCCCAACAGCTGGTGGCCGAGCATGGCAGCGAGCTGCCCTGCGACCGCGACCTGCTGCTTTCGTTCAGCGGCGTTGGGCCGAAGTGCGCCAATCTAGCCCTGGGCATCGCCTGCGACCAGAAGGTGATAAGCGTAGACATTCATGTGCACCGGGTTACCAACCGCTGGGGCTACGTGGCCGAGAAGACGCCGGAAAAGACGATGGAAGCCCTGCAAGCCACACTGCCCGAAAGCTATTGGATCGAAATCAACCGGCTGTTGGTCCCTTTTGGCAAGCACATTTGCACCGCCAGCCGCCCGCACTGCGCTACCTGCCCGGTCCTGGCCATGTGCCAGCAGGTTGGCGTAACCGAACATCGCTAGTGCAGATTGGCTTTTTTACTCTGTGCAGCTCCGTGTCATCTCGGTGTAACTCTGTGTTCCACTCTTTATTTTTGAACGGACGGCAATTCTTAGCCTTCAAAAACGAGGTCCAAAATGAAAGAAGTAATCGACGACATCAATCGTTGGCAAGACGAAAAGCAGCCGGTGGCCCTGGCCACGGTGGTACAAACCTGGGGCTCTGCGCCGCGCAAGGTGGGGGCCAAGATGGCTCTGACGCCCGACGGCCGTATCGCTGGTTCGGTCAGCGGTGGCTGCGTGGAGGGCGCGGTGGTGGAGGAAGGCACGGCCGCGCTGCAAGCCAACCACCCCAAATTGCTCCACTTCGGCGTGGCCGATGAAACCGCCTGGGACGTCGGTCTGGCCTGCGGCGGCACGATTGAGGTGTTTGTCGAGCCGTTGGATACGGCCGTTTACCACTTCATGCACCGCCTCATCCAAAACGACGAGGCGGGCGCGGCCATCACCGTGATTCGTGGACCGGAGGGGATGCTGGGGCACAAGCTGGCCGTCAGCCGGGCCGGAGAGCGCCTGGGCACCCTGGGTGAGGCGGCGCTGGACGCGCAAGCGATGGCCGCCGAAGCCAAAGCGGTGCATCCCCAGCGTGTGCAGCTAACAGATGAAGTTGAGGTCTTCATCGACACCGTGCGACCGGCCCCGACGCTGATCATGGTCGGCGGCGTGCACATCGCCATTGCTCTCACCAGCTACGCCAAGACGCTGGGCTACCGCACCCTGGTCATCGATCCGCGCCGCGCCTTTGGCAGCGACGAGCGCTTCCCGCACGTCGACCAGCTCATCCAGGCCTGGCCGGACAAAGCGTTTGCTGAGGTGAAGGTGACGCCGGAAACGGCCGTGGCTCTGCTCACCCACGACCCCAAAATCGACGATCCGGCGCTAAAAATCATCCTCAAGGCAAACCCGTTTTACATCGGCGCGCTGGGCAGCAACAAAACCCACGCCAAGCGCGTGGAGCGGCTGCGCGGCTACGGCTTTGGCGAGGCGGAAATCGGCCGGATTCATGGCCCCATCGGTCTGAACATCGGCGCGCAAACGCCCGAAGAAATTGCCCTCTCCATCATGGCCGAAATTGTCAAAGCGCGCAGCGGTTTGTAAACAACGTTCATGGAATTCCTACAAGGTGGCCGCGAAAACAAGATTGCCCGGGTGGCGAACACGGTGCGTCGGCCAGCCGGCGCATGGACCAGGTCGGTTCATGCGCTGCTGCGGCACGTGCGGTCGGTGGGATTTACGGCCGTTCCCCAACCGCTCGGCTTTGATGAGGCAGGCAACGAAATCGTCACCTTTCTGGCGGGGCAGGTGTGCAACTATCCACTCAGCGCCGCCGCGGCCAGCGAGGAAGCGTTGATCTCGGCGGCCCAGCTGCTGCGCGCCTACCACGAGGCAACGCGCTCTTTCCTCACCCAAAACCTGGAGAGCCACACCTGGCTGCTGCCCAGCCAGACGCCCGTGGAGGTGATCTGCCACGGCGATTTTGCGCCGTACAATGTGGTGTTAAACGGCCGTCACGCCGTCGGCATCATCGATTTTGACACGGCGCATCCCGGCCCCCGCCTGTGGGACATCGCCTACGCGCTCTACCGCTGGGCACCGTTCACCCACCCGCAAAACCCGGATGGCCTGGGCGATCTGACAACGCAAATCGGCCGGGCTCGCCTCTTTTGCGACGCCTACGGCTTCCCCGCCGCACAGCGGCCCGAGCTGGTAGACGCGATGATTTTGCGGCTGGAAACGTTGGTCAGCTACATGCAGGCCGAAGCGCAAAAAGGCAACGAAGCCTTTATCGCCAACCTGGCGCATGGGCATCATTTGCTGTATTTGGCGGATATGGCGTATTTGGGGGAGAAACGGCCGTTGATCCTGGCGGGGTTGCAAAGTTAAATCACCACGAGAGGCGCATTAGCCTTGCCACAAATTCACCCACGAAAGCTGCGACTTCACTTTATTCACCAACTTGGCGTCCAGCGTCCAAAATTCTGCTCCTAAACGTTCGGACAGAGCCAAATAATGCGCATCATAGGTAGCTGATAAGCCTAGCTGTTCCGCTAGCTGAACAGCTCGATGATGCAATAAATCATCCCGGTAAATCTGCAAATTAAATCGGCTCACTTCCTGCATAGCCTCAATGACGGTTTGGACATCCATGCGACCATGCCGTACATACTGGAACAAGGCGTTACTAACTTCATAAAAGAAGAGAGACGGGACTATCAGTTGATGATTTGCCTGCAACCAATCACGCCACAATAAAACAATTGGTGCGTCGGCATTCCCTTTATTGAGTAAGAATCGAATGGTCAAACTGGCATCAGGGCAATAAACTTTGAAGGTGGTCACTACGTTCCTCGCGCATTTGTCGGATGATCTCTTCTGGAGGCGTCAGTGGTTCGTCCCCGGCATGCTCATGAATCTTTTGGCCTAGCGCCAGAACACGGTAAATCGTTTCCTGCCAATCAGGACGGTTGTTTTGGGTTGTTAGTTGCTCATATTTGGCCACAGAAATGACCACCACCTGCGGCTTTCCTGCGCGCTCCACAAAAACAGGTTCCTGGTGTTCTGTAACATGCCGCATTAACTCACCAAAATGAATGCGGGCATCTGTCGCGCTCATCGTTTTGCTCATAACACACCTCCGATTGATCAATCCATTAATCAATTGGCAATATTGTAGCACAGACTATGTGATTTAATCGAGCCTTATGCACCTAGGTGCTTTAAAGACACTCTCTAACTGCTTAGACTGAAAAACATAGGTGTCAAACATGGAAAATAAGCCCAAATCGTTGCTCTCAACAAATAAACTGGTGATTATTTCGGTAGTTTATGCTGTATGGATTTATATTTCTTATAGGACTCCGCTTTCCATTTTTGATGGTTACGTATGCTGTAGCTTTGTCTTTTTGGTAATTTCAACGCCGATCCTTATTTGGATAAACTTGCGTGCATTCTTGCGAGGCAAAGGCCCAATAATATTTGTGATTTTTATCGCTTGTGTCATATTGCCATGGTCTATTCCCCGCATTACACTTGAAGAAATCTTTTTTGCTGAACACCAATCAGAGTTTGAAAAAGTCGTTGAATTAGCAAGACAAGGCCAGATTGAACATGGGGATAGTTGCCAATACGCTTTTTTACCACCAGCAGGATATGAATATTTAACGATAGATGAATGCATCTTTGTCGAATATTATCCAGCTCTTACAGTCGTGTTTACACCAAGATCTTCACGAAGATTGCTGGTTTATGCAGAAACAGAGGGAGCTCTTCGGGCGTATGTTTCTTGTGGGGGAAGTGATGGTTCGATTGGTAAAAATATTGAAGGGAAATGGTATATTTGCCATCAGGACTGGAACTGAAAATCAGTCACTTCATTGAGTGGAAATTAGTACGGCCGTTCCCCACCCCCGCACCGAGTTAAACAAATAAATCCCCTCGCACCGCGCCAAATCAGCAAGGGTAAGCACTTTTTCGCGCAGCGGCAGGCCACCGGGGTTTTGCCAACCCTTCGGATTTTTCAGCAGGTAGCTGCGGAAGGTGCCGCCCAGCAGGCCGGATTCAATCGGCGGAGTCACCAGTTCGCCTTCCAGCAGCAGGGCGAGGTTGGAGCTGCTGGCCTCGGTCAGTTCGCCGCGCTCGTTGTGCAGAAGCACGTCGTCGCAGTCGGGGCGGGAGGCGCGGGCCGCGTCGTACAGGTCGCGGCGGGTGGTTTTGTGGTACAGCCAGACGGTTTGCGAATCAACCGGCATCTGCGCCAGCCCAACCCGCACCGGTCCAGGCCGGGCGCCGACGCTGAGCGGCACCGTTTGTAAGGTAAAACGGCCGTCCTGCCCCAGCAATAAGCGCACTTTCACCGGCTCGGTCAGGGTTTGTGACAGGGCATCAAGTTCAGCCAGTACGGCCGTTTCCGACCACTCAATCCCAAAATATTCCGCCGAATCGCGCAGCCGCGCCAGGTGCTCGTCCCACAAAAAGATGCCGCCGTTGGGCTGCCACAACATTGTTTCGATCAGAGAGAAAGACGGCCGTTTCTCCGTCAGCACCTTTGATTTTACGCGACACTCCTCGTACTCCTCCGCCGCCAGCGAGTCCCAGACAATGCCGCTGCCCACGCCGTAAGTCGCCTGCCCGCGCTCGCGATCCACCAGCACGGTGCGGATGGCCACGTTAAACTGCGCCGTTCCGTCGGGGGCCAGAAAGCCAATCGAGCCGGTGTAGACGCCGCGCGGCTGTGGCTCCAATTCCTTGATAAGCTGCATCGTGCGCACCTTGGGCGCGCCAGTGATGGAGGCGCAGGGGAACATGTTGGCCACAATCTGGCTCAGCGGGACGCGGGTTTGGGCCTGCACGGTGGAGGTCATTTGCAGCAGCGTGGGGTAGCGCTCCACCTCGAACAACTTCGGCACGTGCACGCTGCCCACCTCGGCCACGCGCCCCATGTCGTTACGGATCATGTCCACAATCATCACGTTTTCGGCGCGATTTTTCTCTGAGTGGGCCAGCCAGGCCATGTTGGCCTTGTCTTGTGCCAGGGTGAGGCCGCGTACGGCCGTTCCCTTCATCGGCTTCGAGGACAGACGAGTCCCGTCCAGCGTAAAAAACAGCTCCGGCGAGGCCGAGCAAATGGCAAACCGGCCGATGTCCAGGTACGCCGCATAACTGGCCTGCTGCGCCGCCACCAATTCGGCAAAATAAGCCAGCGGCTCCCCGGCAAAACGGGCGTGCTGGGGAAAGGTGTAGTTCACTTGGTAGGTATGCCCGGCCGCAATGTGTGCCTTGATGTGCGCAATGGCCGCATCATAGTCGGCACGACCAATCGCTAGCTGCCAATCGCCTACAGTTGGAGATTGGAGATTGGAGATTAGCGATTGCTCAATCTCCAATCTCCAATCTCTAATCTCCTCAATTGCTTCAAACAGCCCAAACCACAGCAGCGGCAGCCCGTCCAGCGGCGCATGCACCGCCAGACCAAAAGCAGCCGCCGCTTCGTAGGCGATAAATCCGGCCGCGTACAGATTTTCGGCGTGCACGGCCGTTTCCACCTCAACCAGCGCTGGCAAAACGTCTTGGGGGGAGACGGCCGTTACCACCCGCATCGGGTTTTGGAACTTGCGGAAGAAACGGCCGTGTTGCAGCAAAATGGTGGGGATCATTTTTTTGGAGATTAGAGAATTAGAGATTGGAGATCCCTAATCTCCAATCTCCAATCTCCGGTCTCGGTCAGCTTTCCGGGTCATCCTCCGTCTTGCCCTTGCCCAGGGAGACGGAACGCTGATAGGCGGCCCAGATGCCGCGCGAGATGACCGTGCGCAGGCCGCCTTTTTCCATGTGGTACAGCGCCGCGGCCGTGGTGCCGCCGGGCGAGGTCACCTGGTTGCGCAGTTCGGCCACGTGTTTGCCCGACTGCATGGCGTACTCCACCGAGCCAAGCATCGTCTGGAACACGAGCTGCTCGGCAATGCGCCGGGAAAAACCCAGGTGCACCCCGGCGTCGATCAGCGCCTCCATCATCATGAAGACGTAACCCGGCCCCGAGCCGCTGAGCGCGGTGGCCATGTCCAGGTAATCCTCTTCCTCGACGTAGATTTCCTGGCCCAGCGAGGCAAGAATGGCCTGCGCCTGCTGCTTCTGCACCTCGGTCACCTCCGGCGTACTGGTCCAGACAGTGATGCCCTGGCCAATTTGCGCCGGGGTGTTGGGCATAGAACGCACAACGGCCGCATGGGCCGTGCCGTCGGCCAGCTTTTTGATGGGCACCCCGGCCAAAATCGACAGCAGCAAATCCTGGCGGCGCAGATGGCCGCGAATTTCGGGCAGCACGTAAGGCAGCGTCTGCGGCTTAATCGACAGGACGATGATTTGCCCGTTTTCGGCCGCTTCACGGTTATCGTCGGTGACATTGATGCCGTAGCGGTCTTGCAGCTCTTCGCGCCGCTGCCCCCACGGATCGGCGGCCAGGATCTGGTTGGGCAACACGTTTTTCTGCCCCAGCAAGCCGCGAATCATCGCCTCGCCCATGATGCCGCTGCCAATAAATGAAATGGTTTTGTCTTCAAACATGATTCCCTCAGACATTTCCCCGGAAACTTGGAGTTTCCGGGGAAATAAGCTATTTGGTAAAACTTTCCTGGCGCAAGGTTACTTCTTTCAGCCGCGCCCTATCGACCTCAATGCCCAGGCCCGGCCCGGTGGGCACGGTGATGGTGCTGTCCTCGGCGTTGAGGAAGAAGGGCGTGGCGATGTCGTGTTCGTAGTAGCGGGCGGTGGCGGAGATGTCGCCGGGCAGGGTGAAGCCGGGCAGCGACGCCAGGGCCAGCTGGGCGGCCCGGCCCACGCCGGTTTCCAACATGCCGCCCACCCACAGCCCCAGGCCGTAGGCCACGCCTAAATCATGAATTTTGCGCGCCTCGGTCCAGCCGCTGACCCGCGTCGGCTTGACGTTGATGATGTCACACGCCTGCAGGGCGACCGCCAGCCGGGCATGGTCCACCGAGTGAATGCTCTCGTCCAGGCAGAGCGGGCTTTTGATTTGCGGCCGTAATTTGCTGTGATCGTAAATGTCTTCATAGCCCAGCGGCTGCTCGATCATGAGCAGGTTCAGCTCGTCCATGGCCTGGAAAATGACGGCGTCGTCCAGGGTGTAGGCGGAGTTGGCGTCGAGCATGATGGGCACGTCGGGAAATTCGTGGCGGGCTTGCCAGGCCAATTTCACATCCCAACCCGGCTTGATTTTGAGCTTGATACGGCCGTATCCCTCCCCCAAATAATCGGCCATCACAGCCATCGTCTGGGCAATGCTGGGCTGGGTGCCGATGCTCACGCCCACCTTCACCCGCTGGCGTGGCCCTTCCGGGTAGGGCTGGGCCAGCTTTTGCGCCAGCGACAGGCCGTCGCGCTGGGCGGTGATGTCCCAGGCGGCCTGCTCCAGCGCCGCCTTGGCCAGCGGATGGCCGCGCACTTTGCTGAGCCAGCCCTGCAGCTGCTCCGGTTCGTCCAGCTCCTTACCCAGCACCGCCGGTATGAGAAAATCGGACAGAATATGCCAGGCGGTAACGGCCGTTTCATAGCTGTACCCCGGATCATTGGTGGCCACACACTCACCCCACCCGGTCAGCCCCTCGCCGTGCAGCGCCAAAATCAGAGCGTCGCGCTGCTGCTGCACACCAAAGCTGGTACCAAACGGCGACACCAGGGGCATGGAAATGTAGGTGAGGTCGATGCGTTCAAGTTTCATATTTTGAGCGTGAAACGTGAAACGTGAAACGTGAATAAGAGCAAATCACGTTTCACGCTTCATTCCTTAGGAATCATTGTGAGTCAGTAAATAAAAGCTGCGCGAACGGCCGTCTTCGCCCGGCTGAAACACAAAGTCGGTGACGGCAAAGTTGGCGGCAAAATAATACTCAAACAGCTGCCGGGTGTGCTGCCGCCACTGCCGCGCCAGGGCCAGATCGGCCGCTTTGAGCGCCTGGATGTCCGCCGGGATTTCCACCAGCAGTAGATTATTGTCGCTACGCTCAAAATCGAGCGGCGGAATGAGTAACCCGTCGTCAAACGTCGCTTCGTTGACCACCACCGCCCCGGCACCGCGCATGGCATCGAGGCTTAACGGCCGTCTTTGCTGCGCCACTCGCCCTTCCACCCGATTGCTGGTGACCCACCACTCCACTTCAAAGCGGTCGCTGGCCAGCCCGGCGTTGCGTCCGGCCATCGGGCCGTGGAAGTCACGGTAATAGCGATTGCAAATTGCGCCTAACTTGCCGATGTTGAGACGGCCGTTCCGGCTCTCCAGCGGATCATACGTCCAGGTAATCATGCGAATGCCCAGGCGCAGCGCCGCCTCGCGCTGGGCCAGCTTCAGCTGAGTGCCGACACCCTGCCCCTGGTACGCGGGCAAAATGCCCATGATCACCGAAAACAGCTTCAGCCGCGCCGCCGCAATCTGGTCAATGCGGCCCGGCGTCTCCACCGTGCCCAGCGTGGCCAGGATATAGCCCACCAGCTGGTCGCCGTCATACGCGCCGAGCAGGATGCCGCCGTTGTGCTGAAAGGCGTGCATGGAGAGCGGCGGAATGGTATCGGCGGCGGCGAGGCCCCAGGCAGCCATGTGAATCTGCCGGGTTTGTTCGTAATCGTTGTGGCTGGTTAACGGCCGTATTGTCAATTGAGTCATAAGATTCCCACAGAGAATTGGAGATTGGAGATTGGAGGTTATGGGGCTTCAATCTCCAATCTCCTCTTTCAGTGACGGCCGTTCAAGGACCGTTTGTCTTGCCAACTGCTGCTGTTTTGCCACGCCTGGGTAAAGCGGCGCGCCTGAGTGATGAGATCAGCCAACGTTTGCGTGGGGCCGCTGAACAGCGGCGCACCGACCACCAGGGCGGCTGCGCCCGCCTGCCGGTAGCCAGGCACATCTTCGGGATGCAGCGCCGTTTCTACGATGATGCCCAAATCGGGCTGCACTTCACACAGGGCGCGCACGTAGTCGGCCCCGGCCGGGCCGCCGGTGCGCAGGCGAATGCTGGCGCACCCTTTTTGCTGCGCCGCCTGGGCCGCCCAGACGCTAATCACGCCGGGCAGGTAGGCCAGCCCGCGCTCGCGGCAGCCTGCCAGCAGCACATCGTCCAGCCGCGCAGAAGAGATGTAGTTGATGGGGCTGTGGTGGAGCGTGTGGAGCTGAACGGCCGTTTCCACCCCACTCACGCCAATCAGCAGCTTGTCCCCGGCCCGCTGGCGCAAATCGTGCAGCAGCTGAGGCAGCTCGTCGCCGCCAAAGGCCACGTCCACCGCCAAAATCGGCGAGGCCAGCAGGGCATCGGCAATGGGCAGGATAGTCGCCAGCGGCAAATCGCCCGGCAGCGCCACCACAATTCCAGCTTCCTTGAGTTTCTCGATGATTTTCACTTCCATAGTGCTTACTTTTTATCGCAGAGAACGCGGAGAGCGCTGAGGTTTTTTACAAATATTTTTGGCTCTTCACCAAATAGTGTGCTTGATGCAAGCTTTTATCAAAGATTTCGCAGATTGAAAGGATTAAACAATCTGGTAAATCTGCGAAATCTTTGATTATGAATCAAGGCAGTACACTAATTGATGTTGACCCATATTTCTCTGCGTCCTCCGCGCACTCTGCGGTTTGTTTTTAAGTTAATCTAAAAATTGCTGGACGTACTGCGCGCCCCAGATGAGCATGACGATGCCGCCCAGGGCCAGATATTGGCCGTACGGCAATGCCGTGTCGCGCGTAACCCGGCGGCTGAGCAGCAGCAGCAAAGAAAAGATGCCACCCAAAAAGATGCCCAGGATCAGGGCAAAAAAGATACGGTGAAAGCCCAACATCGCTCCCATGAGCATGGCCAGCTTCACGTCGCCCGCGCCCAGCGCACCGCGGCCGGGGCCGTAGATGAGTTGGGCGACCCAGTAGAGCAAAAAGAAGATGGCGTAACCGGTCACCGCGCCCACCACGGCCAGGCGGACGGTGTTTTCTTCGGGGGTGACCAACAGGCTGGTGAGCAGGGCAACGGCCGTTGCCGGCAAGGTCACCGCGTCAAAAATGAGTTTGTGCTCCAGGTCGGTCACGATGATGAGGATGAGGACGGCGATGTGCAGGCTGTTAACGGCCGTATCCACCACGCTGTCCAAAAAGAAGGGCAAACTGCCCAACAATAGCGGCGTGAAGATGAAAACCAGGAGCGGCCGTTTGCGCTTCGACCAACCCCAGGTGTGCCACTGCGGCCGCAGCGGCGTGTGCGACGACGGCAAATAGTCGGCCAACGTGTTGATGAAAACGGCCGCAATGAGGCCCACGATGAAGAAGATGAGGTTGAGCATAGAGAGGATTATAGCGGCGAACAACTGATTTTGCTTCAAATTAAGGTTGGCGACTATAATCTTATGAACTCATATTGTTATCCACAATTTATACTTCTCCAGAAAAACTCCTTTTCGAGCACACTACTGCGCTTACGATTACTTCATGAATGCGGTGAATCTTATGGATAGAGCTTCACAAAATTATCTAAATCAATTACAAAGCAATCTCAACACTTACTTCAATAAAAGCGAATTTCAATCACTTTGTTTTGATTTAGATGTAGATTACGATAATTTTCCTGAAGCAAAAAAAGACGCGATAAGGGAATTGTTGCGCTATTCAATTCGTCATCAAATGTTAGATAAGCTGGCACAACAAGCGCAAAGTTTACGCCCACACGTGGACTGGCCAGCAATTGATGCCAAAATAACAGCAAATATCACATCGCTCCCTCCTGAAGCAACGCGATTATCTCGTGAAGAGTGGAAAGACAGGAAAAAGCTATTGATCTTGCTTGAAAAAGTAAATAACTTCTGGGTGAAGGGGGTCTTCGAGAAGGCTGTAGCTGATGAAAGGCTGTTATCTTTGGGCAAGCAGTTCACCCCAGAAATGGTCGAGAATCCTTGGCATGATGTGGTAGGGGCAACTGTTTACGACCAACAAACATTAGATTCCTTCAACAGCTTGCGGGATGTGTTCAACGAATCCGATAAAGCGCTCCTTATCTTGGGCGAACCCGGCGCAGGTAAAACAACCACTCTGCTAGAGCTAGCTCAAGAGCTCATTGATGTCGCCAACCAAGACCCATCAGAACCGATACCCGTCATATTAAATCTTGCCTCTTGGCGAGAAAAAGAGACGCTGTTTGATTGGGTTGTGGAAGAATTATCCAACAAATATCAAATCCCTCGTGACCTCAGCACGGCCTGGCTCAAACAAAACAAACTGCTTTTATTATTAGATGGGCTTGATGAAGTCTCCGACCAGGCACGCACAGCATGCATCCATGCTATCAATGCGTTTCGAGGCAAACATGGTCTGACAAGTCTAGTCATATCCAGCCGCACGCATGAGTATCAGTCTTGCGGGGTTCAATTAAAGCTCGGCGGAGCTATTCTTTTACAAGCGCTCACTGAATCACAGATTGATGATTATTTAGCAACCTTTGGCGAAAATTTATCGAGCCTGAGAGAAGCGGTACATATCGATCCCGCTTTACAAGAACTCGCCCGATCCCCTTTGATGTTGCAAATCATGACGCTTGCATATGAGGAAGAGTCCACATCTCAGACCAGGAGCGAGATCTATAAAAATCCAATTTATAATTTGGCAAAATCAGGCAATAGCGAGCATGTAAAAACTTCATATCATCAACAGATATTTGAAAGATATGTCCAGCGGATGATTAGCCGCCAACCCAATTCACCTTACACTCCAGAACAAACCAAACATTGGTTAAGCTGGTTAGCCCAAAGAATGACCCATAACAACCAAACGATATTTCTTCTTGAGCATTTACAACCGAGCTGGCATATCAATCGAAAATGGCAATGGCTCTATTTAGTAGCCGCTCGATCCTTCACAGGGCTTGTGACTGGCACTGTATTATGGATGTTTATTTTTGCAGGCAAAATATTAAACCCATCACTTTCTGTAAAAGTGTTTGAAAAATTAGCCGATTTCCCTTCTATTTCGCTCGATTTAAGCTACATCATTTCCCCTTTCGGCTTCACGTTGATGTACGGTTTACTGGTAGCTGTCATAGATGGCTGGTACTTTGAGAAAGCTAAATTTCATCGAACACATAATAAACACCATCATCTTCCCAATAGAACCATCGTAATTGGCGCTATTATCTTCGTTTTGGCCTTTTGCTTCACTTTGTTATTTGATTCAATGATTTCCGCTATATTAGGTGGCGTAATAGTAGCTTTGTTCTTTTCAATACCTTCACATTTTCTAGATGGAACAAGCTTTGATGATGAAATAAGGACGGTTGATTCAGTAGGGTGGTCATGGCCTCATGCTCGAAAGGGTTTATTACCAGGGTTATTATTGGGCATAATTATGGGATGGCTTATAAGTCAAGTTATTGCTCCAACGCTTTTCGGGGTATTAGTTTTTTTGCTTGCACTTATGTTTTTGTTGATAAATGGGCTGCAAAACAACGCCCTAGAGAAAAAAAGTTATCCAAACCAAGGCATTCTATTATCTATTAAGAACAGTCTTTTGATGGTGCCACTTTTTTCTCTTCCTGCTGCAATACCTTTTGGTTTAATCACTAATAATTTTCAAGCTGGTTTGGTAGCGGGAATCATTTTTGGTATAGTGGGCTTTTTTATTTATGGAGGAGCCAGTTTGCTAAAACATTATGCCATACGCGTTAGTTTGTGGCATAGAGGCAAATTACCCTTTAATTACACTCAATTCTTAGACCATTCAGCGAGAAATATCTTGTTATACAAAGTGGGTGGTGGCTATGTCTTTGTCCATCGCTTATTGCAACAATACTTTGCCAATCTCCATGAGACGGATGGTTAAAACCAAGATTTCGTACCTTTGTTGGGGCGGGGCTACGGGTGAGCGTCGCTTTTTGGGAAAAATCAAAGATTTCGCAGATTAACGTAACTATTGTGCAATCAGAGCCAAAATGGCTCAAAAATGCGAAAAATGAATGTCTCTAAAAAGCGGTAGGGGCAATTGAATCACCCCATCGCCAAAACGCAGGGAGCAGCCTGCATAAC
>JADLAX010000072.1 GCA_020848035.1 Anaerolineae bacterium
ATGCTATTGTCCCCTTTGGCTTTCACCGCCAGGTTAGTCAGTTGACCCAGAAGCCTCCTTCCGAACTTCTCCTTGTTGCACAAGGAATTCACTATCGCAATACCACGGCGCACTCGAGGAAAAAATGCACGCAGCCACCGTCAGGCACACCTTGCCCACCCGGTTGGTTGGCCCGAATGCGCTGCCGGTAAGGTGCCAGCCAGCCGGGTACCCGACCGACTGGCGTGTGCGCCAAGACCGGAATGCCCCAGGCGTTGTCCGCAGGGAAAGTCTGGGTGGCGTGCAGGGCGTCGAAGCCGCCCGGCTTGCTTTGCCAGCGATGGCTGGTGCGGGTCATTAAAATGCGTCTCTCCCGATGCTGCCTGTTTCCAGATCATCCGGGTCAGACGGCCGGTTACCCTCACTGCCGTCTGGCACGCTCAGTGCCCCGGGTTCTGGCGCGGCAGGTGTTACCGGCTCGTCCGGCGCGGCGTTTTCCATTGGGGCTGGTTGAGTTAGCGCTGAGGCCGCCCCGTCCGTTGCGGCTTCGGCTGCCGCCCCCCAGCGGGTGTACGTGCGCTGCCCATATTTTGGCCGGGGCAGGCGCAGCAGCGAAACCGGCGGCAGTTTGCTGAACAGCGGAATGGGATTCAAGCGCTGCCCCAAAAAGACAAACCGTTGGGGACCGGTTTGGGTAGACACCAACACCTGGTCTTTCGGTAAAGCCATCATCTGGCTGGGCAGCAGCTCTGGCTTTTCCTGCCAGGACCAGGAAGCGCCCTGGTTGCTGTTGGTTTGCGTATTGGCCCGCCCCTCATTGTCTTTGTGCTGGCGGGAACCGCGAGATGAATTGTGTGCTGGATTTGCCTTGAGCGTCAGGCCGTACAGTTGGGACATCTTTTCGGCCGTTTCATAATCCGCAGGGGGATACCAAACCTGATGGGTGCAGTTGGAGAGAATGGCGCTGGTACCATCCTGTCCGTAAAGCGCCTTTAGCTGGGCAATAGACTGCACGTACAGCAGGAGCGTGATGCCGTACCCGCCGCAGGTGGCCAGGTAGTCGGCAATATTTTTCAGGCCAATGGCCGGCAGTTCGTCAATAGCCACCAACAGTCGTTCCCGACGGCCTTGCTGCATTTGGCGACGTAAAATAGCGGCTATTGTGGCGGCAACCACCCCACCCACGCCATGTAAATCCTGGAGAGAGTAGGTAATGTACACCGTCCCGTTCTGGCGCACCCAGTCGGGATCGAGCACCAAGTGGCTGTGCGGAGCTGGTGGGGCAATGGTATCGATATGCTTTTGATACTTGGCTAATCGGGTGGTGAAGTTGCCGAAGGCGGACGTGACAAACCGGTCATCCCGACACGCCTCTGGCTTGGCCCCATTGGTGAACACCCGTACATGGCGCTTGGCCGCCGGGACCGTTTCCAACCCACTGAGCGCCTCGACCATATCGCTTTCAGCCACGTCAATTAAAACGCGCAGCGCATCCAGTCCATTGGCTTCCGCATACGCCCCCGCTGCGTTAAAAAGCGACATCGCTTTTTCGGCAAACACCGTTTCCCGACTTTCCCACGGCCGCATCAGGTGGGTGTGTAGTTCGGCCGTATCGTCCCGGTCCAGCAGATGGCTGTAGTAGGCGGCCAGGTTGATCTGGTGTCCCGGCAGACAGTAAACTGGGCCAAACTGGCTGCGCCAGGCGGCGGTTCGCGCCATCTGCTCACCCTTCGGATCAACGACCAAAACCGGGCCAGGCCAGGTCAGGAGCGTGTCGGTTAAATGCAGCCCTTTGCCGCTCCTCGTTGGCCCAGAGACCAGCATATGCCCTTCACCGCGGCGGTAATCCAGGCCAACTTTCACCGGTTTCTTTTTCTTGTTGGTGAGGGTAGCGTAGGGTACCCCCTGTTCGATAAGCAGCTGCTCGGTCAGCTCCTCCGCTTTGAGGCGACCTTGGGAGCGGGCAAACTTACTCACCATTTTCTGCATGTTGAACAGGGGGTTGGGGGCCTGGTCCAGAATGGTGGCGAAGCCAAAGATCGCGCCGGGCAGAGCAAGAGCCAGCACAACCCAGAACAGATTTGGCTCCTGAGCCGTTTCCTGGATGAGGCCCAGCCCTTTCAGCCCGCCCCAGAAAAAGCCAAAACCACCCATGCTCAGAGCTGCCAACCCACGGGCCAGGCCGGTTAGCCGGGCGATCCCGGCCACGGCTGTGGGCGCATAGGCCGCCCCTGCCAGCCAGAAGAGGCTGAATCCCAGCAGGAACAGCAGCCAGCGTTTCTTTGGGGTGGCGGGCATCTCCTGCCACCATTGTTTAAAATATGTTCCGTTTTTAATTTCTCCCATTTCAAGATTCATAGGTCTATCTCCCATCCCCGGCGCTGTGTCGGTTCTGGTTGTTCCAGTTCGAGGGCAGCAGCCAGGTCTTGCCCCAACTCGGTCGAGTGGGTTATTTCTGTTTCTAATTGTCGTTCTTGATACCGCTCCGCTTGCAACTGCTCCAGCTCTGCCTGCATCTTCTGCTGCCAGGCGGTGTACTGTGCCTTTGCCAGTTTCTCCTGACGCAGCAGAATCACGTGGGCGTGCTGGTTGTCGGTATCGGCATGGAGCATCAGGCGCCACTCCTGTACGCCGCTCACCGCGCTGCCCTGCGCCAGGACATGGTTAAAATCCTGGGGAAGTAGGCCACCGTGGCGGGTGGAGAGAAGCAGCTGGTAGGTGTAGCCGTAACCATAGGCGTGAACTTTCTCTTTGGCCCAGTGCAGGGCGTCGCTGTGTGTGGTGACGACGCCGCTGTGATCCAGCCAGAGGCCGCGCTGCGGCGGCTCTGCGCTTGGCTGGAGCACCTGCACCTGCTCACCGCCGGGGTGCAGGGCAAAGGTCGGTTGATCGACGTAACGGCCGTAGGCGAGATAGTTCATTAGCCCCTTCAGCCGCCCGTAAGCCGGGTTTCCTTTGGCCGAACGATTGTTGATGCGCTCGCCGCGCACAATGGCCAGACGCTGTTTAGCCATGCATTTGCTCCTCTTCCGGTCCGTCAAATAAAGCTTGCACCAGCGTGACCGACTTTTTTTGCTTGATGCGGCGGATGGCGTCTTGTTCGGCGTTGTTTTTGATGTCGTCGTGCAGGCTGCGTATGCGCTGGTGGAGCTGGTTACGGCCGTCGCGGGGAATGCGCACCATGGCCACGAAGTCGTCAGGGTGTTCAGATGCCAGCTCACGGATGAGCTGCAGCATGATCCCTTCCGACATGGTGCGCGAAACGGCCGTTTCGATGGCGATATCGGACAGCAGGCGGGCAATGCGGTTGAAGGACAGGCGGATGCCCTGGAGCGTCGTAGCCCGCAGAGCGGGAATAGCGTAGGAGCTGCGCTCATCATCCAGCCCCATCAGGGCCAGGGTTTCGATGGCGGCGCTGAAGTTAAGGCCGTTGACCTTGGCCCACGCTTCAATCTTCTCCCAGCCAAACGCGGTCAGCATGATGTGTTTGGAGTAGGTTTTATCTGGCCGACGGGTCGGGCTCGTTTCATTCATAGCCTGCCTCCGATGTCGGCCAGAAAGGATCTACGTCTTCTTCGTCTGGAATCTCGTGGTTTATTTCAGGAAGGGGCATCACCGCAACAAGCGCTTTATCAGCGGCCGTTGCACTTTCGTTGGTTAGAATGCGGTCTATCAACGCCACCAACAACAATCCAGCGAAGTTAAAAAGGATGGTCGACAACAGCCACAGGACAAGCGCTGCGCTGGCTGTTAAGGGGGCCATGCCAGACTGCGTCCGGAAAACTTCCACGCCATAGGTGAAGAGGGCCCCAAAAAACAGGTCGCCTAAAAATGGCGGCAGATAGAGGGGATTACTATTTTTCATTGTTATTCTCCCTGTATGGATTTCGGGTTGAGGAATATTGCCTACCGGCAATTTGCAGGTAAGCAAAGGCAAACGATTGACTTGAGTCAGTCGAAACATCAGACAAACTGGCTACTGATCGTTGGGGGGTCTGGCGAAAAGCGTAATTGGCCGCAGGCAGTTGTGGAGACCATTCAAACAGGGTGATGTACCCGGTCAGTAGGACCAGCAAGCAAACGGGACAATTACCCACAGGGCCTGATTTCGGTTCACGGGAAAGACCGATCCGTAAATTGGACGAGCAATCATGAAAGGGGGACAGGCAAGAAGAATCAACAGCAGACTGTTGCCAGAACTGGAAAATAATCTGAAGAGCAATCTGCCAATTTCCAAAACTATGGAAGTGGGATGCCTGATTTGTGGTTGTTTTTGTCTGTGTCAAAGAATGCACTCAAGTAGTGCATCCGTGCGATTACGGGGCCATTCTACGCACAGCCAGCGGCTTTGTCAACCCGCTTATTCTGAGCCAGTGATGAAACGGCCGTTTCCCTCCCCACGCCACACCTGGTACAATTCTACCCTGGCCACAAAAATGTCCACGATACCATCACCGGTCACATCACCCAGTGTAAAGGCTGCGCCACGGCCGTAACGAATACGCTGGCCCTGGCTAAATTCTCCTGCCCCATCATTCAGCCAGATACGGGCGCTGCTATTGCCCCCGGCAACAATATCCAGGTCGCTATCACCGTCCAGGTCAGCCAGGAAAATGGCGTGGGTGAACCCGCGGCCAAAACGTTGGGACAGGGTAAAGTGACCCTGCCCATCATTAAGCCAGATTTCATCCGCGCCCTTCCGGCCCACAACGGCATCAGGAAACCCGTCACCATTGACATCGCCCAGGACCACGGCAAAACCACCGGCCGTGCCAAACGTCTGGCTGCTGTCTGTGAGGGCAAAATCGCCGATCTGCCCCACAGTTTGGCCGTCATTGAAGCGGCCGTGCCCGCTATTCCACCAAATGATATACGGCCAGTTGTTTCCGTGAACCACAAACACATCGAGGGAACCGTCGCCATTCAAATCGGCCAGAGCGGCGGCCTGGCTGAGGGCCGGGCCTAATCGCTGCTGGCTGCTCACGAGCAGCCCATCACCCCGGTTGAGCCAGACCTGGCCGCCAGGGCAGCAGCCAGTGACAAAGGCATCCAGACGGCCGTCGCCATCCAGGTCGCCCAGTGCCACAGCTTTGCTGCTGTAGCCAGAATTCTGGGGGACAACGCCGAAGCGAATAAGTGTACCGCTGTCGTCATTCAGCACCCGCGCCAACCCGCCAAACGTGTAAGCGACAGCCACATCCATGCGCCCATTGCCAGTCAGATCACCGGCGGCTGCCGACTGGGCATAGCCTATTTCCGGCCAGAGGTCGCTGGCGGCAAATCGGCCGTCGCCTTCATTGAGCAGCAGACGATCCGGCGGGTGGTCACGTTCCAGGCGGTTGAGGATGATCAGGGCGTCCTGACGGCCGTCACCATCAAAATCGGCCAGCACCACGTGGTTGACCATGCGGCGATTCTCAGACGCACGCATGGTGCTTAAGCCAGCAAGATAAATAACCACCGGCAGTAAGGGCAGCAGGCAGGCAACGAGGAGAATGATTTTGCGCCAGGGGATGTGGCGTCCGATTAATTCAGCGACGCCACCACCCGCATAAGCCACCAGCAACGGCCGTGCCCGCCGGACATAGAGCTGTTGGCGGATACCGCCAACCAGCAGCCCAAATAATTCACGCAGGAAAAAGATGAGGAGGGGGAGACGGCCATGAATGGACGCCTCATGGAGCTGCTCCTGAAACAGCGCTGCCATTTCATCGGCAAATTCCCGCCGGAATGGAGATGGAAACAGGCGCAAAACGCTGCGATAGATCCAGGTGAGTTTCTCGTACTGGTTCATAGGTTGGATGGTCGCTCTGCCAGAACGTCGCTCTCTTCCAGATTAATGTGCTGAGGAAGGCCGCCTTCCCAAAATGCCAACGACTCCAACAACAGCATACTGAGCGCCAGGCACAGGTAGAACCAGGGTCCCCATAAAGCCCAATGCAGCCTGGAAAAGGAGGGCAGGCTCAGAAATAGCCCGGTACTCACCGCTGCGACCCCCACAATGATCATATGAAAAATCTGACCACGCCGGTTTTGTGGCCGCCACATGGCCAACAGGAGGCTGAAAAAAGGCAGTAAGATCAGCAGTGGCAAAAAACCAGACAAAACCATCAGCCACGATGTATCCCCGGATGAAGCGATTAACTCTCTTGCCACATTAAAAACGCCGCCAAAAGCAAAGGGCACAATCCACAGCCCCGATCCAGGCAGGCCACAAAAATCCTCATCCAGCCGGATGCCGGAAGAACAAGGATAGGCTGGAGGCACATGAACCCGGTCAAAATACCAGGGGCCGATCAGAGCCACAAGCAGCAGCACCAGGAAAATCTTGCGCCAACCAGCCTTATACTCGTTTATCTCCGTCATACGCCTGCCCCTCTGCGCCTGGCCAGCTACCGGTAACTGGTGCGTGGTTCGGCAGAGAAACGGCCGTCGCCCACACCGCGCCACACCTGATACGATTCCACACCGGCCACAAAGATGTCCACGATACCCTCCCCCGTCACGTCACCCACGGCAATGGATTGGTAACGGCCGTAGCCAAAACCCTGCCCGCGCCGGAAATAGCCGCTGCCGTCATTCAGCCAGACACGGCCGTGGCTTTCCCCGCCTATTACCAGGTCCAAATCGCCATCACCGTCCAGGTCGGCCAGGTACACAGACCAGGTAAGCCCGTTGCCCAATCGCTGTCCCAGCCTGAAGTTGCCTTGTCCGTCATTCAGCCACACCTCGTCTGCGCCGTTATTGCCCAACACCGCATCCAGAAAACCATCGCCGTTTACATCGCCCAGGGACACGGCCATGCTTTCCATTTGCCCCAACTGCTGGCCGCTGTCGCTGAACTGCCCCAGGCCATCATTAAACCAGACGGTATTGGGGCTGTTGAAGGTGTAAATGTTCTGACTCACGTTGCCCTGGGCGGCAGCCTGCCACCATTGCCTGAATCTGGCCATGGCTGGCAGGGGTCTGACTTGATCATGAATCGTTCGCCCGTTGGCTAAAAAAGCGTCAATGGCACCATCGCCGTTTAAGTCTCCCAAAGCCACGGCATTGCTACTTGTTTGCCCAATTTCTTGCCCACTGCGCCGTAAACCACCAGCGCCATCATTCAGCCAGACTTCACTATATGCAGGATAACGCACATCCTTGCCAATCCAACCGCAGCAGCCGGTGGTAAAGGCGTCCAGGCGGCCATCGCCATCCAGGTCGGCCAGCGCTACGTTCAGGTGGGACGAGCGATGCACAAAATCGCCAGGCTCATAGATGGTGGTCGTAAAAGCGCCGCCACCATCGTTTTGATAATACATCAGTCCACTGTAGCTGCCGGAAAGAACGTCCATGTACCCGTCGTTATTGATGTCACCCACAGCCGCGGCAAAACTGCGCCATTCCCCTAATTCCTGACCACTATCTGTAAAACGGCCGTCACCCTCATTCAACAGCACCCGGTCAGCCCGCCAGTAACCGTCGCCAACCGAGCCAACGGAGAGAAACGCATCGAGACGGCCGTCGCCGTTAAGGTCGCCTAAAGCGACGTGGCGCACGTCGAAGGTTTCATCAAAGGTCACATACCAGAGATGGCGGCACGCCTGAAACGCGAACAAGACAACCAGAAGCAGCAGCGCCAGGGGCAGATACCTTATCCATCGCTTCAGCCACCAGCCATCCTCAGGCAACACTATTCCGCCGCCTGCCGAAACCGCCAGCAACGGCCGCACCCGCCAGGCATACACCCGCTGGCGCGCACCGCCGGCGATCAGACCAGATAGTTCGCGCACCATAAAGGCGACAAGGGCCAGACGGCCGTTTTCCGCCGCCGACATGAGCTGTTCCCGGAATAACGCCTCCATTTCACCGGCAAATTCCTGCTGAAAATTCACCGAAAAAAGGCGCAGTCCACAGCGATAAATCCAGGTGAGGGCGTGGAACGGAGTCACAACTGAGCCTCCTGTTTGTGCCAGGCACCAACCTCCAACAGAAGCATGGCGGCGGCGGCGGCCACGTAAAGCCAGACGCCCCACAAGGCCGGGTGGCGTTCCAGCAAGGCTATCAACACACTGGCGGTCAGCCCCAGGCCCAGGAGCACGCTCTGCCCTCTTCGCCAGCGCCGCCGGCCTTCCCACAAAATCAAAACCAGCGTACTTAAGAAAGGCAGCGCCAGCAGGAGAAGAAACGAGAAGAACAGCAGCGACATGGGATCGATGGCACCGGCGGCCAGCGTGGTTACCAGCTGCATCAGGTCACGGCCGAACCAGGGAATAAACGCAGTGATGGCAACCGGCATACCACAAAAGTTCTCGTCCAGCCGGATGTTGGGCGCTGAGCAGATGTATGTCGGCGGCACATAAATTCTCTCAAAGTACCAGGGGCCGCTTACAGCGACGGCCAACAAGACCAGAAAAGCGATGCGCCGGCTACGTTGATTCATGTTTATCCATGACATATAACAGTTACCTCCTTATAGGGCGCGGCGGCTATCTGTAATTGCGGCGGGGGTCAGGAGTAAAACGGCCGTCGCCCACCCCACGCCACACCTGATACGATTCCACACCGGCCACAAAGATGTCCACGATACCATCCCCGGTCACGTCGCCCAAGGCAATCGCTTCGTACTGATTGTAAGAAATCCGCTGGCCCTGGCTAAACTGCCCGGCGCCTTTATTCAGCCAGATCTGGGCGCTCTCTTCACCGGCAGCGACCAGGTCCAGGTCACCATCGCCGTCCAGGTCGGCCAGGAAGACAGCGCGTGTCAGGCCGCTGCCCAATCGCTGCCTGCTGTCGCTGAGATTGCCCTGCCCGTCGTTAAACCAGATTTCATCCGGACCACGATTACCAACTACCGCATCTATGAAGCCATCGCCGTTTAGATCGCCCAGGGCAACGGCGTAACTTTCTTCATTCCCCAGCTGCTGACCGCTATCGGTGAAGTTTCCCTGCCCATCGTTAACCCAGATAGTGTTGGGTACGCCGCGCTGAGAATTGCCCGATGCGTCCATCCTGCTGCTGTTAGCCAGAAAAGCGTCGAGGGCGCCATCGCCGTTTAAATCGGCCAGGGCAACGGCCTGGCTTCCTAGCTGACCGAGCGATTGTCCTGTGGTAGAAAAAGTGCCCGCACCATTCCCCAACCAGGCCCGGCTGGTGGGATAGAACACTCGCTCCATTCCTCCTTTACCCGGGATTCCACCGCCACAACAACCGGCTCCAAAAACGTCAAGATGGCCATCGCGGTTGAGGTCAGCCAGGGCGACATCAAAGCGGTAAATTCCATCTTGCCCATCGCTCTGGGAATAGTGGCCGCTAAAAGCACTACTGTGGCCTCTAAAAGTACCACTGCCGTAATTCGTGTACACCTTTATGCCGTACCAACCAATCATGATGTCCAACAAGCCATCTCCGTTCAAATCTCCCAACACCACCGAAAAGTTAGAGTTATCGCCAAAATCCTGCCCGCTGTCTGTGAAACGGCCGTCTCCCTCATTCAACAACAGGTAGTCTGGATGCACGTAGGGTTCACCGTCAGGCGCGGTAGCCAGGTAGGCGTCCAGATAGCCATTTCCATTCAGGTCACCGAGGGCTATTTCCTGAACGCGCGGCGGCCGGTCAAAGGAAAGGAAGGAGAGCAAATAAACCCAAAAGGCCAGGAACAACAACAAAAGCAGACCGGCAAAAATGAGGGAAACGCGTAATATGGTCGATAGTTTTGGCCGAATGGTAAGCAGCCAGCCAGCGGTTACGCTTAATACAAACCAGAGGATAACGGCCGTGGCAAAACCGGCCGCCTCCCACCCAAAATAACGTATGACGATCCCCGGTATCCTGAGGACCAGCAAAAAGCTGGTGAGTGGGGAAATACAACTGATGAGGGCAACGGCCGTGTGGCTGCGCCCTTTCTGCCAGCCCATCCAGCCCACCAGCCCACCAACCAGTCCAAAAGCAACACCAACAACCAGGATGACCAGCCACCCCATCGAAGTGGCAGAAGCAAAAGTCGCTGCCAGGCTGGTCCCAACCAAAGCTGTCGCCGCGAACCCGATAAACAACGACCGGTAAAAATTCTTCTGCATTCTGTTGATGTCTGCATCCTCACGAATCACGTTCACTCCTCACGCAGTGGCAGATAATACAACCCGCCCAAATCCTTCGCCGCCACCAGCGCCGACCCATCCGGGGAGACCAGCAGCCAGGGCGAAAAACCATCGCCAACCAGATCCCAATACATTACCATCTCCCCATCCGGCAGCGAAACGAGCGAAATGCCATGCGCCGAAGCCACCGCCAGGTGCGCTGTGTGTGGCAGGTAGCGCAGGCTCAAATGGGGATACTCACGCGGGCTATGACCGGTAATGAACAGGCGCGGCTGTACCGCCTCTGGCTGTTCGGCCCACACCAGATCATACTCGTCCCGGTATGTGGGTTCGCTTTCCTGTTTTGCCATCTCCCACAGTTCGCCATCGGGGAAGAGCAGCAGCGTGTGATGTTTGTGATCGTACACATGTACCTGTTCCGTAGTGCCGTGGTAGAGATAGACGGCCTGGTTGCGCGGGTGGTTCAGGCGCACCGCCAGGTAATAACCGCTCCCATCCTTATCCACAAAAGAACCGGAGGCGGATATTTCATCGGGAAAATCCACGTCCAAATTAAAAATGTCCGCCAATACGTTGGTGAACTGCGGCGGGCTGGCGCTAAAGTCAACGATGAGCCAATCGCCGCTGCTGTGCAGGAGGATTTCGGTTTCGCTCAAACCCTCAACCCAAGGGGCGCTCTGGCCAAAATCGCCGGGCAGATGCAAAATTGTCTCCACCTGACCGCTGTCGCCGTCCACGAGATAGAGGGTGGCGCCGCCATTGCTGCCGCTACGGCCGTCCAGCCGGCTAATCACCAGCCGCTCACCGCCGGGCAGCCAGGCTGCCTGATCCCAATGCAGGTCGTATAAATTGGGGGTGACGTCGAGAATGGGTTGGAGGGAGAAGGTACGGCCGTCCAATATCCAAAACGCCGCCTCACTTTGCAGCAGAATACGGCCGTTCGCCTCCCCACGTCCCCCAATCTCGGTAAAAGTTTCCGAGAAACGATCCGTCAGCCGTTCCCCCTCTGGCTGGCACGGTGTGAAAACGATCATCTCGCCATTTGCGTCCAGAAAGAGCAGACGGTTTGAAGTCGCTTCGGATTCAACATCTGGCAGCCAGACGTGGTGCTGGTGCAGCGTCTCCATGTAAGTAAAATCGCCGTTCGCCGTACATATTTCGCCCGACTGCCCATTCAAAAAATGCAGGGTCATTGGCGTCATCGGCCCGTTTTTAGCACCAAACACAAAGTAACGGCCGTCTGGCGACCAGCTGCCCACCGCTACCGGCAGGCCATTCAACACGGGCTGGACAACGGTCTTGGGCATTCCAACCTCAATCTCTGGCAGCGGCGTTGGCATGGGGCGCTGAAACGCCGCCGGGTCTTCCATTGGTGAGTAATACCGCTCCTTCATCACCGCCAGCTGGGCCTCGCATTCCCACGACCCTGACGGTGGCTCTCCCGCCGCTTCATACACCCGCAGGGCAACGGGCGAGCTAAAAAATTCCCGGTGAAAGGCCGCCAGCCGGTAAAAATCCGTGCCTCCCTGGTAACACCACGTCTCACCGGCCAGAATCACTGGCTGCCAGATGAAAAGCAAGTCACGCGGTCTCAATGTGGCCAACGTCTCCGGGTAATGCCCTTCACGTTCCTGGAACTGGTCTAGCGCACCGGCAATTTGCGCTGCCCGTCGCTCCGTTATTGCGTGATAAGAGGCGTCCCAACCCCACTCGAAGGATTGGTAAAACAAGACGGGCACAACAGCAATAAATAACACGCCAACCAGACGCCGACCACCCTGGAGTACGGCCGTCATCACCATGCCCACCCCCACTGCCACAACGGCTGCCTGCCCGGAGATCATGAGGCTAGAAAGGCCATCGCTGGTATTGTCCCATACCGAACCCCAAAAGGTAATATAGGCCAGACCCACAAGCAGCAGAATGGCTAAACCGCTGCTCAATAGGCGGCCCCACCGGGAATGAGGCGCTTTATCCGGCTGCAAAACGGCCGTCAGCAACACTCCAGACAGCACCACCGTGACCCCTGGTGCAGCAAAAAAAGCGATAATCAAAGGCAAACGCAGCCAGAGAGAGTTCGCAGTGATGGTGTAATCGGGCGGGTTGCTTATCATCCGGTTTAACAAAAGCAGTGCCCCCAGGCTGAATACACTCAAAGCGATAGCCAGCCACAGCTGGCGCTGCCCTAACAATACCCAACCCAGCACCACTATCAGGATGCCGGGCAGAATGAGAAATGACATCCCCAACCGAGAATCCCAGAGAAGGCTGGATAAAGTAACAATCCCCAGAACAAGGAACATGGCCGTGAGGCGGGCACGGCGATCCATATGCGCGACTGCTTTCGCATTTAGCAAAACGAGCGCCATGATGGCTAACAACGATGGTGCCAGAAGGGTTAAAAGATGCGAAAATGGCTGATTATATGGCTCCGTTATGAAGCGCATAGTGAACGCCAGACCGGATAGGAACAGCACCCCTATCCCCAGCAGCAGCAACACGTAGCGACCTCTAGTTTCATTCTCCTGGCCGCGCAGCACCAACATCCCTACTATCGCTACCAACAAGGCAGGCAAAACAGCCCACTGTTGCAAAGTGGTCATGCTCATCAATACTCTCCTTTTGCCAGGAACACGTCATTCACCCGGCGGCAGCGGAATGTAATACAACCCGTCCCCATCAGCGACAGCCACCAGCGCCTCCCCGTTAGGCGTGGCGAGGATGCGATAGAAATCCCGTTTACCGGCCGGTTCCCAAAAACGAAGTGTTTCACCATCGGGGAGCGACACCAACGAAATACCTTGCGAGGAGCTAAAGACCAGTTGGGCGCGGCTGGCCAGATAGACGGGGAATAGTTGCGGATGGCTGCGCGGGGTATGGCCTTCTACTGCCAGCCGGTGCGTTTGCCTGGTCTCATCTAGCCAGACCAATTCATATTCATCCCGGTAGGTCGGCGTATCCTCCCATTTGGGGAGTCGCAGCCATTGGCCGTCAGGAGAGAAGAACAGGGAGTCACTGTCATGTGGGAACAGCTCCACCTGACCCGTTGCCGATGCGTACAGATACACCCCCTGATTACGCGGGTGGTTGGCCCGGACACCCACGTAATAGCCATCTCCGGTCAGATTGGGCAGAGAATCCAGAGAGGAGAAATCGGTGGGATACTCAATATCCAGCAGGAAGATGTCCCCAATCAGGTCTGTTGTCTGCGGTGGGTCAGTGCGGAGGTCCATGAGGAGCGGCTTGCGGTCGTGTACCAGCAATTCGTCGCCTGCCAACCACGCCACAATGGGCAGGCTGGCATCCGAAGCAGCGGCCAGCGGCCAACTTCTTTCTACCCTCCCTGTTGCCACATCTACGACGATGAGGCTGGCTTCATCGCTCAAGTCTGGGCCATGCATCAGGGACAGAGCCAGACGCTCGCCGCCCGGCGACCAGACGTACAAACCCCGATAGATTTCAGATGGGTTCGCGGCAATACCGGTGATTGGCCGGGCATCCAGGGTGGCCGTGTCCAGCAGCCAGTAAGCATCCTCGGATTTAAGCAGCACTCGCTGGTTTTGTTCGTTGAAAGAAAGCGCACGCGTAAACGTGACCGGGTAGCGAACCGCCAAATCCTCGACGCTGTCGGCGCAGGGTGTGACAGCCATCATTTCACCGTCCTCAGATACGTACAGAAGACGGCCGTCCGCCAGCCAGGCAGAATGTTCGCGCAAACCGTCCGAATACTGTCCCGCCCGCCACTTAGCGCCGCCTGCTTCACAAACCTCACCCGTTTCGGCCTGGAGAAAATGCAGGTCAATTTCCATCTGGTCCCCAAGTTCCCCATAATAGCTCGTCAGGCCAAAGACGAAATAGGCGCCATCCGGTGACCAGCTGCCCACCGAAAAAGAGTTGGCACGCAGGACAGGTTCGACGACCGTTCGTGCCACAGAAACGGCGCTGGTAGGCAGGGGAATAGGTGTGGCCGGAGTGTTGAATACCATCTCGTACTGCGGCCCGATTTCGGCCAGCTGCCGGTCACATTCCCAGCTCGTCTCCGGTATATCGCCAGCAGAAGCATAGTCGTGTACGATAAGGAAGGGGGTGCTCCAGTATTCCCGGTAAAGCGCCCCCAGCCGGAAATAGTCCGTGCCGCCTTCGTAACACCACGCTTGATCTGGCAGGATCATCGGCTGTGGAATCCACCACAGTTCAGCCGGAACGAGCGCTGCCAATTCTGCCGGATAACTTCCAGTCTTGGTCTGAAAATGTTCCAGCGCCGCCTGGATGCGGGTGGCGCGGGCTTCGGTGACCCGGTGATGTGGGCTGCGGTCACCATTTGCCAGACTGGCGGTGCCAAACATCAGGCCTATAACCCCTATCGCCAGTGGCAAACCGAGCCACCGTCGCCAGCCAGTAGTGGTCATGGCGATTACCATTCCAACAGTAATGGCTGCCAGCGTAGATACCTGAATCATGAGATACCCGCGTATACCATCGTCGGTGCTGTCCCAAACCCAAACCCACCAGAAAGTGTAAACAAAGCCGCCTAGCAGGAGAGCAGCCAGCGCCAGCCGTCCGGCCATGGGCCGCCAGAGGATAGGGCCAGTTTTGCCAGGAGTCGGTAATGCCATCAGCCCGTTGACGATTAATGTCGCCGCCGCAGCCACGGTGAGGGTAGGTAGAGCCAGATAGACTACCAAGCTCCCTAGTGACAGCCAGCCTGGTGATTCGCCGGGCAAGGGCAGTGCTACCATCCCTGACAGGTTGAACAAGGCCAGGCAGCACAGAACAACTACGCCGGAGAGGAGTGGATAATGCTGGCCCAACATCCAGACGGCCGCCAGCAGCGCGGCGATCAGCAAAATAGCCGGAATCAGAAAATCCAGGCCAAGCAGCTGCCAACTCCCGGCTACGATGCCACGCCAGAGAGGCGGGGCCACCAACCCTGCCAGACAAATCAAGGCCAGAATAATCAGCACTTTTTCGCCCCGGCGCAAGCTGGCCCATTCGCGGCTGTAAACAAGGGTCATGGCAATCACCCCGATCGTTATTGGCGCCAGCAGGGTAGCCCAGCTATTCCCAGTCTGAGGCAGCAGTCGGGGAAAAGCCAGGATCGCGGACAAGAGCCCCATACCTACCCAGCTTAGGAACAGGAAGGTACGCCGTTCGGCCGTAGCTGGATTCCCGCGTCGGCGAATAAGTGTTCCAGCGGCAATAACCAGAGCAAACGGCAACGCCAGGAGCAAGATTGAGGAGATTGCGGTCATCGTAACTGGACTCCTTCGTAGTGGGGCGATTTTGAAATTCGCTCTACAAAGAGAACATGCGTTTCGGTCTGACTGCCTGGCTAAGAGTCGTAAGCAGTGCAGGGGCTAAAATCAGGAACGTCCAGGTGAGCCATAATTGCATCGTCCAGGCAAGAGCAGCCGCACCGGGATAGGGGGCCATGATCCAGTTTTCCAGGCCACCGGCAAAAGAGAGCTTGTCCAGCCAGGCGGTCCAGATGGCCAGCGACATGGCGCCTACCAAAACACCGAGCTGCGTCAAGGTTTGGCGGCTGCGGCTGTAGAGCAGCGCGCCGGCAACCATCACCAGGACGGCCAGGGCCAGATAGGGTGTCCGGTTGTTGGCATAACCATCATCAAAAGCGATGATGATGACCAAAGGCAGTGCGCCGTAAACGGCAAAGGAGAGGCGCGACCAGTCCACTGAAAGGCCTTGCCCAACCCGGCGCAGCGGAATGGGCAGAGGTGCGGGCTGCGGGTTCGTGGCTAAGGCCACCAGGGCCAGGATAATGGTAGCCAACAGCATGACCACCAGGAACGGCCGTAACCCGAATTGATTGGCCGCGAGGGCGTAATAGCCTGTCAACAGCCCGCCAGATGGATAGGCCCAGCGGGGCAGGCCACGCGCCAGCCCCAGTAGAAAGATGGGTAAGGTTAGGGGTACGATAATCTGTTCCAGGAAACCCATATTGCGCTGCCAGCCTGGGGGTAAGGCGATAAGCGGCCGGTAAGTGGCTAAAAGTAAGAGGAGAGCGGCCAGTAAGAAGGGGCTCAATTCTAGTACTGCCTGTCGCCAGGAATCACGGCCGTCTGGCGGCGGCAGGGGTAAATCGGCAGCCGAGGTAGCTTCATGCAGGCGCTGCGCTCCCTGGCGCCACTTTTTTGTCCAGTCGTACCAATAAACTTTTGCCAGAGATTGGGGGATGTCACGCAGTTCACGCCAGAAAAAGAGACCGAGCCCGCCTTGTTGCGCCGCCACAGTTGCCGCTTCCGTAAATACCAGATGCATCTCCTCGCCGAATTTTTGCCGCCATTCGGATGGATAGAGGCATAACAACCAGGTATACGTCCGGCTGGACAGAGAGACGAGCCACTTTGCCATCATTTCATCCAGGTTCCAGGCCTAATCGCTGCCGCGCGGCCGTAATGAGCGTGTGCAGGCGCATCATTTCGGCTTGCACAACCCGTTCGCCTTTGGTCGTGAGGCGGTATGCTTTACGGGGGCGGCCAGGGTGGGTAACAGCATCGTCCTTATCAGCATCTGTTTCTACCCGTTCGATGAGTGCCTGATCTAGCAGCCGGGCCAGTGCCTCGTACAAAGTCCCCGTGCTTAAATTGACCTTACCGTTGCTTACATCGGCCACGTCTTTGATGATGGCATAGCCATGTTTTTCCCCTTCGCTCAGGCTGAGCAAAATAAAGAAGGTTGGTTCCCGCAGTGGCAGTAACTTAAAAATATCGTCATCCTGTTGTGTCATACATCAACCTCTATATGTCGGATACCGACTTAATTGGAAAAATCATAATAGATTTCATGTAAGTCGTCAATACACCTTTCGCGACTCAGGTGTGATTACGGCTGAAACTGAACGGCTGTCAGTTAACTGTACGTCTCTTGTTTTTCGCCCAATGTCATTTTTATCAGGGCGGACGCACAGTTAGCAGAGAGATGCTTCTAGCAGCGCTAAACGTTTTCGCCTGGCCCTGCGGCAACAACCAGAGGGTGTCCTAACAGTCAAAGTGAACAGCCAATAGGGTGGACAACCTTTGTCAATCCTCAATCTACAGCCGTTACCAGCAAACAGACGGCCAGCAATAACAGATGTGAATCCACAACTGCTGAAAACGCCAGGGTCGGGGGGTGGGCCTGGTGCCTGAAGGCTTTGGCCTTCAGGTTGAAGTCCAGGGACTTCAATGAGGGCGGGCAGGGTGGGAAATACGCGCAGCATGAAGGCAATTTTGCGAAACGACTGTACACCGTCCGTGGCCGCATACGGCCGTATCCAGCGAATGTGTTAGATGAGCTGAGAAGTCGCCCATCCAACACATTCAGGTCCACCTAATAACCGTTGCCATCCAGCCAATACGGCTTATTGTTCAATTTCCGCGAGCGACGACGGCTAGATGAAGACCACGGGTTCAGCCACCACAAAAGGCTAAGCAGCAGGAGCAGAATGAGGGCCGCTTCAATCATACAGTTCCTCCAAGAAAAAAAGAGCAGCCACCATAAAGGCAGCTGCTCTTCTCAGTAACTGGAAATTACGATTCCCGATCTCAGAACGGAATGTCGTCTGTTTCGTATTCAGGCTGCGCCACATTGGCCGTGTGGCCATTGGCTCCGTTGCCATTGCCGTTGCCGTTGCTGCCCAGGAACTGCACCCGGTCAGCCACAACTTCAAATGAAGCCCCCATCGAACCGTCACTGCGCGTCCACAAGCGCGGACCACCGGTATTCGGATCAGGCCGCAGGCGGCCTTCAACCAGCACCTGGCGGCCTTTGCTGAGGTATTCATTAACCGCTTCAGCCTGACGCCCCCACACTGACACGCGATACCAGGTTACCTCTTCTTGCGGCTGACCCGTGGCCCGGTCAGTCCAGCGCCGGTTGCACGCGAGCGAAAAATTGGTGACGGCCTGGCCATCGGGCATATAACGCATTTCTGGTTCACTGCCTAAATTCCCAACCATGATAAGTTTTTGAAACATGTGTCACTCTCCTTGAGCAAAAAGGTTGATAAAAAATTCGTCCCATCAGGCGCGATAGCGCCACCGGCTAGCCCACCCAGCACCCTGGCATGACGTGAAACCTGCCCAGGCAGGAAAAAAAAGGACGGCAGCCAGCCCGAAGGCCAGCTACCGTCCTGGTAGACCTGATAGAAAGAAATGAAAAGCTAAACGGCCGGTTCCAGCACCGCCAAAACGTTGCCGTCAATGGCGTGGGCCCAGGCAATGCGCCACTGATCGTAGCGAATGGCGGCCAGTTCATGGTCGCGCTGCACATAGCCAAACAGATTGCCGTGTGGCGTGCGGGTAATCACTCTGTCGTTGTCCATCACTTCGGTGGTCAGCATCATGCCCCGGAACCGGTCCTGCACGTAGTCGGCGATGCGCGCTTTCGCCTGGCTGCGTTCCGCCGGGGGGACATCGGCCATGCGGGTATACGGCCGTTCCGCCGTTGCATTGAGCCAATTTAGCCAAACCCCATTCAGGCGCACCGGCACCCCCGCCGCGTGCCGGGTGGGTGCGTCCGCGTAGTGCAGCACTGCCCCTACCGTCGTCCAGACCGGTTCACCCAGCAGGCCAATCTGGCGCAGGGCCTGAAGCATCAGCTGAGCCAGCCCTGGTTCCCGACCGCTCTCGGCCCCGTCCCGTTCTGCCCCCAGCTGCCAGATGAGGGCATCCCGCACCGGTTCGCCGTTCTGCGGACCCTGCGCATACAGGTAAGCTGCCGCACCCAACAGCACAAACGGCCGTTTTTCAACAGGCCATTGGTTGAGATATGTCTCGCTGGCCAGCCGGGCGGCGGCAAAGGTGGCTTGCAGCGCCAACGCCTCATCCGCTTCAGCAGATTCGTCTTCACCTGGCAGCGCCTGACGCATCACCTGGCTATACACCCGACGCAGCTCCTTGCCCACATGCAGCCAGCTGCCGCCCTGGTCAAACAGTACCACGGGCGGGCACGCTTCGGTGGCCAGCGCTTCAACATCGGCCCAGTACTGCGCCTGATGCGTTTCCAACGCCTTGGCCAGCGTGTCCAGCCAATGGGTCTTTGCGTTGGCGGCGGCGGCCGTTGCTGCATCTTCCCGTAACCAGGCGGGCAGCCGGTCGCTAAGCACAGAGGGCATGGCCCGTGTGGCGTTTGTCTGGCCATGCTGCACCATGCGAGAGATGGCCATCTGGTTCCACTGCCGCACGGGGCTCAAGTCCAGACCGGTTTTCACGGAACCGTCGATGACTGCTTCCAGGGTAGCTGGGAGTTGATCCGGTAAACGGCCGTAAACCGCCTTGCACATCATGAGCGCATTGCAGTGCGCCCCCAACACTCCCTGGTTGGCCGCCGCCCGCTGAATGGTTGACGCCATCGCCGCGACAGAGTATGATACATTTGTTCTATTGCAGCCGCTTGCTTCCGTTAATTCGCCGTACTGATAGGTGACACTATCAATGCGGTGCGGGAGCAGGCGACTTTGCATTTTGGGGTAGGAAAGCTGGCGACTGCCGGGCACATCCCAGGCGATCATGTGACTGACGTCTGTTGGCTGCAATATCACATACTCGCCCAACTGGTTGGGGCTGCGCCAGACGAGTAGCTTCTGCTTGCCCGCGTCAGACTGGTCGCTGAAGGGGAACACCCAGACGGCATCATCGCCGTCACAGCCACCCAGCACATCCACGATGGTGGTGAGCCAATCTGTGTCGTTCACCCAGGCCGTGGCGCAGCTGGGGTCTAGTTCGATCTGACCTTCTGGCACCTGACGATTACCCACGACTGCCGGAAAGATGTAGTAACGGCCGCCCGGCACGGGACAGCGCAGCTTGCTGGCACGGCTGCCCAGCCGTTTGAGATGCTGTTTGGCAACGGCTTTGACCATGCCAGAGAACCACATCAGGCTACCGCCGCTGGCGATGTACTCACCCACGTGCCAGTTGGCCAGAGTGTCCAGATCGCTAACCGAGTCGGCATCGTACAGGCGGTTGAGGATGCTTCCTAAACGGCCGCTGCCAATCCTCTCTAGAAACAGCGCGCTTTCCATGCCTGCCCAGGCCAGCAGATGTTCTGGCTGGAAGAACGGGTACAGGTTGATGAGGCTCTGGATGTCCAGGCAGAACTGGTCTTCGCTGTGGATGGGATGCAGACCGATGAAAACACGGCCGTCTACCAAAGACAGCTCCTGCTTGGCACTGCCAGCGGGGAACATGAAGTCAACCGCCAGGTCATCTACCACCAGCACGTGCCCTTTGTCCTGCCCGCCAGCATGCAGCGTTGTTATTTCAAAGCGATTGGTGTGCAGCAGTTCGCGGCGGTGACGTTCATCGAGGTCGAGACTATCAGCCAGGCGCTGGATGAAGCCCCGGCTGACCTGACCACTGCCGTCCCACAAACGGCCGTCGAGCAGTTCGTTGTAGTCGATGGTGACTTCATTCTGGTCGAAGAAACCCCAGTAGCAAAACGGCCGCATGACGCGCGAAAGCCGCTTGCTCAAGACGTAGCCACCCTTGTCCATAGACAGCCGCAAGCCAGCACGGGACAGGAAGGTGTTGGTATCCATCTCCGGCACCAACAGGTCCAAGACTTTGTCATCTTTGACCCAGCGCAGCGTCGGTTCGGCTGCCTGGAAAATTTTGTTAAGTTCTGCTTCGTTGCTGAAAGGACGGGAGGCAATCTGCCATTGCAGCGCTTCGGGCAGGAAGGGATAAGCCAAACCACCACGGTTGTCATCAAAACGTAAAACGGTCATTTTCTTGCTCCTTGTTGTGTAGGTGAGGGGGGTAAACAAAAAGAGGTGTAGTCTGCTGGACTGCAACTCAAAATATGAAAGGTGAACAAATTCATTTATCGGTTTCGCATAGTAGTGGTGCTGGGAAATGGCTGTTGCCAATTCTTCTCAAAGCCAGCTTGCCGCACCTGTTCCTCTCCCCGACAGGCCCTGTAGCCCAGCTGTAGGATGAAGTGCTGCCAACGGCCGTTTTCGCGCCAGGGCAGGGGGAGACAGATGCCCAGATACACGTCTGAATGGTCCAGCACAAAAACATCGTTGCTTTCCAGGTAGAAGGGGCCAAGCCGGGCGGACACGGTTTCTTCCCAGGCGTTGCTCTGTTCATCATGACTGTGGGTCCAGCGGCTGAACATCAGGCGGGTATGCAGGGTGAATAAACGTTGGGTAAACATGAAAAACGCTCCTTTTGAATTTGAATGGGAATCGAAATGAAAAACGGCAGTTACCTGCCCAGATAACGGCCGTGACTAATTTGGTGATTTGATTGTGAGATTAACCGGCATGCCGCGCCGCTGCCCGCGCTAACGCATCACACCGCTCATTCATGGCATGGCCGCTATGCCCGGCGACAAGCTGCACGCGCAGGTGATGTCCGGCGGCCAATGCACGCACCTGCTGCACCAAGTCACGATTGGCTCTGGCTTTGCCGCCGTTCAAAATCGTGGCCACATACTGGCTGTCTGTGACCACTGTCACCTGGCAGCGGCGTTTGAGGGCGGCCAAACCGGCAATGACCGCTTGCAGCTCCATGCGATTATTGGTGGCATGTGCCTCGCTGCCTGTCAGCGTCTTTTCGTGTACGCCGCTCTGCAAAATAGCAGCATATCCACCGGGGCCGGGATTCCCTTTATAGGAACCGTCTGTGTACAGAAAAACCTGAGTTTGTTGTGAACAAACCGTCATCTTGAGCAAACCTCCTTTGCTTGAATATAGGTAAACGAAAAGGCCGGTTGCAGACGCACTGTCTACAACCGGCCCTATCTCACCAGGCCTTATTAAAACTTCACAAAGCCTATGGCCGCAGGCCATCATGGGTGACAAAAAGAGGGTGCTGCTCTATTTCCTGCCAGTTTGCTGTCAGATCCAACGTAACTGTAGAATAGAATAGCAATCCAGCGTAACTGTAGAAAAAATGTTGCAGGCGGAACTAACAAATAACAAAGCCATTCCCTCACCTATTTGTCTACGACAAGTCAGCTACTCGACCCAAGATCGCCCACCCATCTATCCAGCAACGCGTTCACCTGCGGGTTAGCCATTGTAACCGGAAGGCGCTTTCTCATTTCTTCAATAATGGCTGTCTTCGTTAACGGAATGCCCTGGATTATCAACTGTGTTGCCACTTCATTTACCTCTTGGCACTGTTGAAATATTCGTTGTACTTTGCGCTGTTCCTTGTCCGTAGCCACAACTTCGCGAATCATTTGCCACAGTTCATGGTAATGGTTCTGTAATTGCCAGGCACCAATGCCAATTCGCTCCAAAATGTAATGTGTACTCATCACCGCGTCGTTTTCACGGCTTTCAGCGATTACCTCTCTAATTCTCACTTCTAATTCCTCAAAGCGGCGTTGCTTCACTCTGGCTTCGTGTTGCCTTACCACTTTCCTTATTCGGTTGGCAATATCTGGATAGCGATAAATGAAACTCTCGTCTTGTCCTAAGGTATGGGCGACATCAATGAGCCTAACAGACGTTTCTTGTTGGCAGAGGGAATCGAGAACTTTCTCAACATCGGACCACAATGCTTCCCTGAGCTTTTGGCTTTTCTGTTGTCGTCGCAGTCTTTGGGCAGTGTGAACCTCCTCAGTGATACCGAGTGAATGCCAGCAATTGCGCACTGTTTCTTTTCCCCAGCCCATACGTTTGGTTATCTGGCGAATACTCGTCCCCTCTAAACCTAAGCGCCTGACCTCTTCAATCTGTTCTTTAGGTTTATGAACGTTCACTTTTGTCTCTGGTGGCAAGGGTGGATGACGAAATTTGGTTACTAACTCTCCATCGTAGGTACGAGTAAATTTCCGCTTACAGATTTTGCATTTCAACACCACAAGTTTCCGCTCATATAATCGGCGGCGCAGGCCAACACCGGTCCCAGCTGGCAATTGATGACTGGGACAACCTGCGTCGGACAGATACGCAAGGACATAAATGGTGGCCGAAGCTGCGTTGCAATAAAATCCGGTGGCAAGCTCAGGGCAGCAAAACTGCGCCACGAAAACCCAAATCCTTTCAGATAGCTCAAATAAAGCGTCAACGGTACCGGTCGTTTCTGCCAACCATGTTCTGCATTCTTTATTTGGCTGGCAGACGGCTGAATCTGTTGGCCAAGCTCTGCTGTCGTTAAGCCTGTTTGGTAACGAAGATACCGCAATTTGAGGCCAATCATCCGCGGCAATCTGCAGTTTGCTGCGGCTTCGCTTTCATTGATGAGGCTGACAGCAGGATTTAGCAGGAATTCCCAATCGGGTTGCTGTCTGGCTTGCTCGGCCAGCAGCTCGGCAGAGGCTGGGAGAATGGGTAATCGCCGTAGATCGTTCCCACAATGGCTACAATGTAGATGTTGTTGGTTGTTGCTAACGACCGGCAGTAGTTCACCGCAGACATGGCATGTATCTTGCAAATAACAGCCATGGCCAACACAAGTTGTCACAGATTGTAATCGCCACACCAATCGTCGATAAGGCTTTTCCTCCAGGCACAGAGGACATACCTGCAACGTTGGCCGCACAATACCGCGCAGCATTTGCCCTGGTCTGCAAGGTGGTCCTCCCGCCTCCAAAGGCAGTTCTCGAAACTTGGCTACCCAGGGAAGTAGAGTCATTCTATCCAATCTTTCTCTTGGCAATTGCGTGCGGCGTGGTAGTAATTCGTCCCAATCAGGCACTGGATATTCCCAACATAGAGTATTAACTCCACGCCCCGCCGGCCACATCGGAAAGAGTGTCCGGATAAAAGTGCCAAAGTTAACGGTACCATTCGCAGCTGCCAGTCGTATCAGATAGCCGCTTAGACATTCATCCTCATAAGGTGCCGGCCGACAGGGCAAGACGTCAAAAAACCAGACATCAGGCATGGACCACCCCCTGCTTGGCTCGCAAATAGTCAAGGAAGTTAACGACTTTAGCCCGCTTAATATCCCGCCACGCTTGTTCCAGGATGGCCATCGTCAAACTTAACTGACCGCTCTCTAACGCTTTGTAACAGGCGTCGGTTATGAGCACCATCACTTCTCGCAAAACACCATCTGTCCACTGTTCAATGTAATGCGCCGGCCCCGGCACAGTCGCTTGCCCATCTGCGCCTTTCACTTCCCGCAACCCCAAATACGAATCTTGGTCAAAGGGCAACAAAAATTCCAACAGGGTCAAAAAGGCATCCAAGCGCCGGTCGGTTAGTTGTCCTAATTCGAAATAGTCGTTCCAACGGCCCTGGATTTCAGTGTCATTGGCCGCCCAAGTTAGGGGATTGCAGGAAGCGCAGACGATGGGCACTCCGGTAAGATTGGACAATTCCAACAGCCGCCGTCGTAAAGCCGGTATCGTAATGTGCTCCACCTCGTCCACAATGAGCAGCTCCACATCACAGCGTTGGAAGTAAAGTGTCAACAGCTGCAGGTAATGCTCTTCATCACCGCGCAGCGGGGGAGCGCCACAACGCATCAGGATACGCTGAAAGAGAGGCTTCGGCGTTCGGTTACTAACAGGGGCATCAATCTTAATGACAGGGACATGGTTGTAAGTCGCTTCAATAGTAGGAAGATGGTTAACCGCATACCAGTTAAGCAAGCTGCTTTTTCCGACACCGGAAACCCCGCCAACCAGAAAACAACGCTGTTGACCTATGCTGCGATAGCGGCGAATGGCATCCAGCTTGTCAATCAAGGCACATAGTGTTGGCGTCAACAAGAAGTGCAAATTGGACAACCACAATTGTCGCTTAGCCGCACTTAATTGAGCGTATTGACCATGCAAATGCCGGCGCAACCGCTCTAAGCTTGTCTCCTGAACAATACCTGGGTCAAGGTAAATTGGCCGTTGGGTCACTGTTAACGGCAAATGTCTCCGTAACCCGGCTATTTGTGCCCCCAGCAATACATCAGCCTGGTGGTTGGGGTTAAGATCGTGTACGCGTTGGGCAAGACGTTTGTCTTCTTGCTGCCAGGCGGTCATCCAAGTCTGTAGATCTACCAGGCGTTGGTTGACATTCAGTTTCATATCCAGCCGAACGGCAGGCAAACCGGCAGGGGAGGCATTTAATTCAGTCATCACAGATCCTCCTCCAAACTAGATAGCAGCCGTTCGCGGCTATCTGCCGTAATAGATGTTGACTGGAACAGCGCCTCTTTTGTTGTTTGCAATGTTTCCTCAGCAACCTTTTCTCGCTTGACAACCGGACGCCCTTGACGCCTAGTTTTTAGTTCTTCTACTTTGCGCCGAATATGCTTCCTCTCCTCCTGTCGCTGGGCAATTAACTCCCGTGTTTCCAGTAAATGAATAAGCCAGCTTTGCGGGCGAGGTAAACGACCCTGATGTTGTTGGCGAACCAACGCTTTGGCCATTTCTAGTTCCCATAAGCTCACGACTTCATACTGTCCATCAGCCAGGCGAAATTCTTGGGCATATGCATCTCCCAGCCACTCTCCCTTTTCAAATACGGCGACGCGGCTTATGTCGGATGGATCATAGTGCAGGTGAAGATGACGGCGTTGCCCTTGTCGGTTACGGCTGCGCAGGTCCGACAGGCTGGCATCCCAGTAGTGCAAACCAAAGAGACAGATTCCCGACCGGTTAGCTGTGCGTGTCTGGGGATGCAACCGCCAGAAACAACGGCTTAACTGGGGCGTCAGAGGAGGTGGCACTGGGGTCATTAATTGCATTCCGGTCAGCCACTTTTCATGTGGTGTCATACCGGCCAATTCTCGATGAGGTGTGTGCAGGTAATCGGTGATGAGTTGGTAGATAATTTGCTCCACATCTCGGTATAACAAACAGGCTCCCTCACTGGCATTGTGCCAAGATCGTTGGTCCGGGCGCAGAATAGCCCCCGATAACCGTTCGCGCAATTGTCCGGACAAATTACCAAACAAGCGTTCCACTAATCCACCGTACCGGGCCTGGTAAGGTGGCCGGAAGATAATATCCATGGCTGTATACCGACCGCCGCCGGCCAGCGCACGGACCAGATTTTCCAATGAGTGGCTGTGGTGCGCCCAAGCATTGTCCAGGGAAACACGCTGAGGTATGCCAAAACAATCCCAGGGCATGGTGATGCCAAATGCTTCCAGCTCTGTTTTAGGCCAGATGGCATGCCGTAAGGCACCTTGTACGCTTTCAATACAGGGGTCTTCGTAGCCCAGAAAGAGCCCCAAGACGGCTCGTGAGTAGGCGTCAATGAGCACCGTCAGCCATAGTCGACTGAGTGTTTCGCGATACTCGTCGTCTACATGGAAAACATCTAACTTATAGTGGTCGGCAAAAACGTACTGGAGGGGCAATGTGGCCATGTCTACAAAACGGTCGAACAGGCGAAAGTTTGCTTCCCAGGCTGCTTGGCCATGACGAATTCTGTAGGTTTCGGCACCGACCTCTGGCTGGCTGTCAAACCAGTGCACGTAGTTATAGAACCAGGAACGAGACGGCAGCTGAACTTGGGTAAGACGAGAACGGTACGAAGTGTCGGCTAGCGCCTGGTCAATCCCTGAAAGAGCATCCAGTAATAATTCGATTAGGTCATCGCAATCCTCTGTGTCGCTATTGACCACGTCCAGCCACCAGTGGTGATTATGATGCCACATCTGTTGCAGAATTTGGTAAACGGTTTCTTTACGCAACGGAGGATTGCTACGGTAGAATCGCTGGATTATCGTATCGACGAAATGGAGGACGTTAGGATCCATCCGTGTCTTGCCGTATGTTTTGCGATGCAGCGCCATGGCGATTTGGGCTTGGTCGGCTTGATATTTCTTGTACATGCGCCGGTACTTGTAGTAAGTGCACAAAGCAATGGGTATGGGCAGAGCATGACACATGCGCTCTAGCGCGACTGTTCTGGAAACATCTTTCTCCAATTGATGGATGCGGGCGACGCCATTTTCTACTGCCTCTACTATTTGGATAATGTGTTTTGCTCTTTCCTGTAAGGACTCTGGCATTGAGGCGACGTCCAATACCGGCATTGCCATTGTTTCTTGCATTTCTGCTGGCATTGTGAGTTCAGCAACCGTGGCTGCAAAATGTGTGGGCGGGTCAGCCGCAAATAATTCAGTCAATGTAAAGGCTGTTTGTTCGTCTGAATTAGCTGCTTGGGCAATCACCTGAAGTGGACGCTTGCTATCCCAGATGCAGATTTCATATAGCCGGTTCTGGTAGAGGAACCAATACCCGGGCTGCAACAGTTCCGTGGCTGTAAAGGGTGTTGCCTTCATTGCTGCGCCTCCGGACCCTGCTTCACTGACGTTGCTCTTGTTGAAGCCAGCCAGATACGGGCATTGAGATGAAACGCACCACGCCAGATGAAGGGTGCCGTCCAGTCTATGTGGACTTGATTGTGCCAGATGAGATGGTAGAGGGTATTGAGCAGTAGACCGTTGGCATGGGCTGCGGAAGCATGGGACAAGATGGTCTGTGGGTGAACTGGAGTGCACCTTTCAAGTTGAGTTTCCCACCAAGTGGCGATCTCTTCATCCGCGTAAGCTTCAACGCGGAATGGAGCTAGCAAATCCAGACTGGCATATTCGTGGCCGGTGGGCAATGTTTCCTCTGTGTGAACACGGTATTTCCACCCCCGCTGTTGGCAAATCCGTCGGGCAGCGGTTTCTCGTTGTTGGATTGTCTCTTTTGTTTGTCGGCGCTGGGCAAGGGTAACTTCGTGCAGTTCGATTTGTCCGTCGGTCCGCCAGACCTGGAAGTCGGGCGTATATTGCCGGTTGCCGCCATTTTCGGCTGTGAAGGCTAATGTTTCCGGCTGGCTGGTAAAGTCGTTGACAGTTACATCCCGCTCCAGGAGCAGAATGAGCTTGCGCTCTTGCTCTGACTCGAACTGTACCAATCTGCCTCGTTTGTTGGTGGTGACTCCGTATGTATTCTTGTTGATGTGCCGAACACGTCGGACATTGTCTGGGGGTGGTTTGCGTTTGTAAATCATTTGGAAAAGCCTCCTTTTCTACAGTTACAGTGGATATAAATCACGTTTTCGACAGTTACACTGGATTACGTGGCGTAAGATTACGCTTATTTCCACTTTTTTAGGAAGCTTTCTGCTTTTTTCTCCGCTAAATCCGCTTTTCTATTCTACAGTTACGTTGGATCCGACATTTGCCATCGGACATCAAAACACTTTACGTGATCTGATGTGATGGTATAATAGGATATAAGGATATAGGGATACAAAAACAACGAGGAGATATTCGTTATGGCTGATTTGCGACCGCTAGATCATTTTCCTTTTGAATTTTATGGGGAAGTTTTTACGGCCGTCCTGGCTAATGACCGTCATCTTTACGTGCCTTTACATGACATGTGTCTGGCATTAAGTGTGCAAACGAACGGCCAAATTCGCCGGATTCGCGAGAATGAGGCGATTGCCGACGCCCTCGTGCCGCTGGTTATCGCCCGTGCTTACCAGAATGAAGGTGTACAAACCAGAGAAATGCTCTGTTTGCGCCTGGACCGGCTGCCTTTTTGGTTAGGCACCATGCAGCCAAATCGTATCAAAGATGAGGCTAAACGGGCGCAGGTCATACGTTTCCAGCGCGAATTTGCTGATGTGGCCTGGTCCGCTTTCCGCAGTCAGATATTGCCCACAGATATGCTGGCCGAACTCGATGCCACGTTGTCGCCAACGCAACAAGAATATTTGCGCCTCATGGATGAAGCGGCCGCTTTGCGGCAAGGCGTATCTCGTCATGAGGAACGATTGGGATCGCTGGAACAGCGGATGGCCGATTTCGAAGCTAGACTTGTAGGCACTGATTTCATCAACCCCGCCCAAATGAAAGAATACACAGATATGGTGGGAATTCTGGCCCATCTACTGCGTAAGAAAAAGAAGGGGAATGAAGCCACCGTCCACGCCGAAGTCAAACGCCAGTTCCAGGTACCAGCCTACCAATTAATTCCTGAAGCTGAATTTGATCACGTCAAACGCTTTATGCGTGACTGGTACCGGCGGTTGGCCGGTCCTGATGTGGCTATCCCCACCATCTTTGAGCAGCCCAGCCAGAAGAGATTGTTATGAGCAAACAACGAAAAGTGCAATTAACGGACGAAGTGTGGGCCACAACTCAGGAACGGGCCGTTTTAGAAGGCAAAACGGCCAGTGATATTTGCGAGCATGTACTCCAACATTATCTGGAGCTGGACGAGAAACCGCCTGCGCAAATCACGGCGATTCCCGCAGGGTCCAAAGTGCGCTCGGTTTACATCTCTCAGATAACCTGGGCCGAGGCGAAGGGGTGTAAAGTCAGAGAGGATCGGCCGATCGGGGCAATTTTGGAACAGCAATTGCGGGCGTATCTGGGGCTTCCCATCTCGAAGTGATGAGCAAGCGTCTCTTGAGGCTTTTCTGATGTAAGCGAATGAGAAGAAAGGCATGGGACCAAGTTGGCAGCTATCCCCTACAATTTGTAAAGTGACTTTTATAACCGATGTGAGGCTGCGTTTTAGCCAACACCTCTTGAAATTTATCCGATAGCTAAAGAATTTATGGAAGACAACGCCGCAACCACCCAATTACGACAATTGCTCATGACTTATTTCACTCTAGCAGAATTGCATGAGCTATGCTTCGATATGGGCTTCGATTTTGAAAATTTGCCCAATATTTATGGGGAAAAGCCGAAAAATGTCATTGCCCTTATCAAAATATTACACGGGCAAAACAGGCTTCCTGAATTTGTGGAGCTTTGCCGCCAAAAACGGCCTCGGGTTGACTGGCCAGCTGCGCCAACAAGGCTTTATTTTGAAGAGGACATACAAGCGGAGGCAAAGCTACAAGATGCCTTAGACGAGTACAAGAAATACATTCGGGGAAAGTGGGGAAGGGATTCACTACTAGATCGCCCTCTGGCTGACTTCTATATTCCGCTGCAAGGCCAGGGACCAGCGGAGAAAAAGTTAAAGGAAGATAATTCCGCTTCCGAAAAAGGCCAAGACTCATCACCTGAATCCACTCTTGAAAATTCTAAAGTCAGCATACAAGATCAGAAAAATCATGATAAAAAAGAGCCGCAATTTGTTCTTCAATACCCCTTGCCTCTTGATTTGCAAGAAGCCCTAAAAAAGCATGAACGATTAATCGTACTAGGGACAGCCGGTACAGGGAAAAGCACCTTTTTACGCCATCTCGTCCATCAAAAAACCTCAAACAATGACAGTGCTGTTCCCATTTGGGTGAGCCTGGCAGACTTTGCGAAAGTAATTGAAAATCCTCAGCCAGGAGCAAAAACCAGGCTAAAGCAATGGGCCATAGAAACGGCGCACGAAGATCCAACTATACAAGCCATCTTAAATAGGGCGGTTGAAGAGAATCAAGTGTTGTGGCTGCTGGATGGATTTGATGAAACCGGCAACCAAATGAATAAGGTGGCTGACGCCATTGCCCAATTACCCTCTAAAAATCAATTGGTATTGACCACGCGCCCTGATACTCTTTTAGGGTATCAGCACAGATTTAATGCCACGCAGTATGAATTGCGTGATCTGAGCCAGCATGACGTTCAACAATTCTTGCAAAAGTGGTTTGACGACCAGGATAAAACCTCAGACGTTCTAAAGTGGCTTACCGATGCCGATCACCCCCAGCGGCGGGAGCTAATCACCAAACCGCTTCATCTTGTGCTGTTGGCAACGATTGCAAAGGAAACCAGCCGAAACGATTTCCCAGAAACGCGAGTGCAATTATATGGAAAGTTCAAAGACATCTTTTTGGACAAACGTATAAAGAAGAAAAGAGATGGCAACGGGTTTTTTCAGTTAGGAACGCTGAAAAGAGATGAGGCTCGCGCTGCGGCTATAAAAGGTTTCCACTGTCTAGGCTGGGTCCTGTTCCACCAGGAAAAGGAACTCAGCACCAACGGCATAACCATAGACAAGCAAGTTATTGATTGTCTAAAACAAGCCGAGTACTCAAACGAAGATGCAGAAGCAATCTTATCATTTTGGCAGGAAGCCGGTGTACAGAAATCGTTTCATCAGATGCTTTGGCCCTACGCGGTCGCTTGCAAACTGCATGATGATTGGCAAAAAGATGCCGAAAACACCTGGCAATTTCTGTCATCGGCAACACGCGAATTACCTTATGCCTCCCGCCTGCACCACCCTGCCTGGCAAGAGCCAATACTCATGCTGGCTGCGCTAATGGCTGAACAAAAGCAACGTAGCGAAGATAACAACCAACTCGACAATTTGATTGGACACCTGTTAGGCAAAGGAGACAAAGAAGAACGTTACCTACATCAAAATTTACGCCTGGCAGCCGCTATTCTGGGCGAGGTTGGACCTGGGAAATTAACGAAAAAATATGAGCTGAAAATTGTTAAGCAATTAGGGCAACTGGCAGGTGACTATTCTAAGGAACAGTCAATAACTTTTTACGCAACATCAGTAGGATTATTTATATTAGGTCTACTAGTTTCCTACCAATATCTTTCTCTACTCCCATTTTGGGTTGTGGCAACTTTTTGGACTGTTTTTTGGTTTGTTTGGTGGAGATCTATATCACTACCTGGAATTTTAGGCCGATCAAGTTTGGTCATCTCCACTCTAGTAATGCGTGCAAACACCTTGTTTATGCGCTTTTTGGGATTATCCAGCCCTAATCGGAAAATCTTCATTGAAGCTCTGTCATCGGCAGATGTGTCAGCTATTCCACAGCTAGAACGTACGATTTTTGAATTACTGCCGGACTCTAAATTGCGCTATGAAGTGCTAAAAGTTCTAGGAAATATCGGAAGTAAAGAGGCTGTGCCTTTTCTCTCTCGTATCATGAATGAGGGAAGAGGGGTTATCAGGCTTGCAGCAGCAGATGCTTTGGGAAAAATAGATCAGGAAACAGCCACACAAGCGCTCATTCGAGGAATAGAATATAGCGAATATATTGCTTTACGTGGGGAAATCAATTGGTATAAAGCGAACTCCCCTTTCATAGTTAGCTCAACGGCCGTTTCACCTCTCATCGATGCCTCAAAGAACAGTCGCGAAAGTAGCGTACGACGATTAGCTGCAATCACTTTGGGCGAGATTGGGGATAAAAGAGCGATACCACCCCTAATCGCCGCTTTGGATGACAATTCGGATTTCGTCAGTGAACCTGCTGCAAATGCCCTAGTCAAAATTGGAATAGACGCCATACCAGACTTGCACGCGGCATTGAACAAGGAGTCTGTTAGTAACCCCACCCGCTATAGAATCGCCCTTATCTTAGTCGATCTTGGTGACTTTCGTGCAATTCACCACCTAATGCCGTATTTAAAAAACAGCGATGGAGATGTCGTTCGTAACACAATACGAAAAGTGTTGGTTCAAATAGGTAAAGTCAGAGGCAAAAAAGCAGTGTATCAGTATCTCCAGATATGCAAATTGAACCCTTACGACCGGACTACAACAATTGCATTCCAGAATGCGCTTGAGGAACTAGATTTACCTGGGGCTGTTTTTGAGCTAATTGACTTGTCGTCTTCATCCTTACAATATTTTTTACTTGAAGCACTTGGGGACCTGAAAATATCATTGGTCGAGATTGAAAACGATCTCATTCGTGCAGCAAACAACGATGCCTGGAAAGGCAAATGGCAAAGTGTCCAGATAATTAAAATTTTAGGGGAAATCGGTAGTGTGGATGCTATTCCCAATCTGCTTGATATTTTAAGCAAGAATCAGGGTATTTTTGCAGGAATTGCCCAAAACCCAGCTGACTACGAAAACATTCGTGTGTTGATAAAGGGTTTGAATTACTGGGCGGTAGAAAAAGCAGCCATTGAAGCATTAGGTAAAATCAAGGCTGGTGTCGCCGTGCCCGCACTTACCCATATCTTGACGTTTGACGACAAAAAGATTGTTGCTGCAATCACAACAGCGTTTAAACAGGAAGATGTCCGTGAGACTATTACTACATCTATTTATTTTGCTAATCTCCCAGATCTCCGCGCCACAGCAGCAATTGCTCTAAGGGAAATCGGTTCTACAGCACCGTTGGACTCGATCTTCCATGTCTTAGCCAGGAATGATAATGCGGGGCACATAGATGCCGTACATGCCCTAGGAACAATTGGTGATGTGAAAGCAATTCCGCATCTCATCAAAATTCTGACAACCGCGAACGGCAATTTTCCATGGGAAGAGGCTAATCTATATAAGGCCACAGCAACAGCTCTAGGGCAAATTGGAAATGCAAGAGCCATTCCTCCTCTTATCGATCTCCTGAGAAACAGTTATGATTCTGGTATACGGGATGAGGCCGTGAAAGCCTTGAAACAGATTGATATTGATAGTGCCGATAAAGAGACAATCTCGAACCTTATTGAAGCTCTAGGCGACTGGCGAGAACAAATACACCAAACAGCGAGCGAAATACTGGTGGGAATGGGAGGTTCAGTCGTGAAGCTTCTCTGCGACGCCTTGAGAAATAGCGATGATCAGCAAGTACGCTATCAAATCATGCAGATTTTAGGGGAAATTGGAGATGGAAATGCAATCCCCCTCCTTATTGAAGCACTCGAAAGCAGCGATAAAAGTGTTGGTCGGGCAGCTGTACAAGCATTGGCAAAAATTGGGAGTATTGAAGAGGATGATTTCGAGAAACTTGTTGAGGCATTCAATGATAGGCAAAAATCATATTTACATGCAGAAACTGCCGTTACTTTAGGGCAACTTGCTGGGTCTATTTCTGATAAAAATGCCCTGCAATCTGCCCGAAAAGCATTGTGGCAGCGACGATTTGCCCATTACAAAGAAAATGTCTTTCTCGCTTATGAGAAAGTCGTGACCAGTCTCATCATTGCTCAAGTCCGCCAGCTATCGCCAAATGACATAAACCTTTCTTCAGGGTCACCCACAAAGACTATTTTTCTTTCTCATCTACGGGATACGAAATGGTTGCTCTTGCTATTTGGGGCGCTCCTTCTGGTTGCCATCGAAACATTTTCCGGCCTATTCGCAGAAATTTTGAGGCCCTATTTGCCATCGGGAATAGCAGGTCTCGCCATTCTCCTCGTGATAATCGTCTTGTTAATAGCTTCCCAAAGCCACTTTCATGATTCAGCAAGCAAGTAAGCTTTGAACGGTTCTCGCAAAAAGCATCATGGCTGCGGCCTAATTATAGCCAGCGCGTTTTTCGGATTGATTGCAATACCAGCACGGTTGGCAAAAGAGTTCCCAACCCCGATCAAGCCAACTCTATGTTGCCGTAACGACAACGCAGGATATTAATCGGTCGATCCCCCTGCGCGTTGTTATAACCACGCAGGGACAATTCTGATAACGCCCCCAATCAGGCCACTCGAATAATCTGTCTGCAAACTTCAGACAGTTCAACACCACACCCCGCTTTCCCTACCCCTGCAATGGCCGACCACTGACCACTCTCAGATTGACAGGGCCGGGGCTTGTATTCGCTCCCGGTAATAATCCAGAAGGTCGGCTTTAGACGCCGGCGCAGCTTGTTTTTCGGCCTTGTACCGTCGGAATGTTTGCACCTCGGTGATATTTTTGCCGTCAACCAGTGTGCCATTACCATACTGGAGCGGCTGTTGCGCGGCAGGGTACCCATTTATGGGCTTTGCGGCGACAGCGCCATTGGCTTTGACGACATCCTTGCGCGTGACGGGACGGCCGTTCGCCACACCGGAATGCTGCTTGCCAGTCCCATTCTGCTGAAGAGATGCACCATTCTCTGGTCTTGGAGATATACCTGACCTGCCGTTATTTTCGTTCGATGTCGCTACCATAAGAAAAGGGGCCGGTTGACCAACGGCTTGTTTATAGGCCAACATCCGCAGGACGTCCCAGGCCTGCAAATAAGCCAGGACGGATGCCGCCATACACCGTGCCTCATGCAGTTTGAAGGTGACGTTGACCTCCACTTGAGCCGGTCCATTGGGTGTAATCGCGCCCGTGGGGGTGAGCTTACCCGGCCCGGTCTTGAGTTCGATAAACACATTGTCGCCTTTGACAGCAATGGACAACACCCGGCTGACCGCACCGTTACCGCTGCCATTCCTTCGGCCTGCGACCTCTGGTCGCCGCTCAGGACGAGTGGGCGATGGTGTGCCTTTGTATTCTTTGTGGCTGAAGCCCTGTTCGCCACGCAGTAATGCCCAAAAGATGACGCGCGCGTCGGCCAGGTCTATGAAATGTTGGCTAAAGCCATGCGCATCCATACCCTGACCTTTACGATAGCTTCCGGCAAAGAGTCGAAGCTTGCCGATCGTTAAGGCGTCTTCCACATGGAGAAAACGGGATTGGGTCACATGCGAGTGAATGCGGACGCGAGTAGGGGAAGGGGTAGGGGTATTCATGAGATCATCTCCTGGATTTAGCAAATAGCGCAAAAGCTGCGCAGTGAGGGTATGCGGTAATTCAATGGGGACTGTGGGCACAATGCCAGCGTTCATTAGCAGGCGTTCGTGCCAGGCAGTGCGGCGCAAACTGGGTGCCATCATGGGTTCATCATCAAACTGGGACAGGTATTCGTGCAGGCGTTCTTCTAAAGGATTCATGGCTTATATTTCGCATAGTTCTGGGAATAAAGCAGATAGTAACGGTATCTCCCACCAATCCTACAAGCGTGCGCTCGATGACAGGGTAGAGTCGATACGTTATCCACTCCCAGGCGTATTCGTTCCGCACCAGGACGACCCAAAAGGCTGGTGTGCTGGGGGCTGTCAGGATGCAGCTGTCCACCAGCCAGGCATTGAAGGTGGCTTTTGTCATCTGCTGGCGCAGCTCAGCCAGCGTCAGTCGCCACAAGTCGCCGGGGGCACAACAGGGTGGGGGGAAAGTAGACTGTTGAGGCAGTTTTGGCAGGATCATAGGCCCATCCTCTGGTGACAATTGTTATAGTTGCAGGGTCTGACGCAGGCGGCGTAAAACGGCCGTTTGCCAGTGACGGTGTTGCTCCATTGCTTTCGCCGTTGCTAAAGTTGTTACTGGCTCATCATCGGCAACGGCAGTCCACGACATCTCGTTATACGGTACAGGCAGCGGCGCTCCGCCGGGCAGCCGCATCAGGTAACAGCCGGGGTACGTTTCGGCCAGCCACACCACCCAACCGACCCTGACCAGCGGCACAGGGGCGGGTGGCTCAGTAATCCTGACCTTGAAGACGTCCACCGCCAGCGGCAAGCCAGGGAAAACCTGCTTTTCTTCCGCCGTCAGGCAGCGCAGCCCATAACGGGCGATCATCTCTTCGTCAGACCAGGGATACGGTGATGGGAACAAAGTCTGTGCCTCCTTCGCTGGCGATTGTAATTGTGTTATGAGGGGAGGAACTGCCCGGGCACGGTCGTGGTTGAGCCCTTCACGGCGTCGCATCCGGCTTCTTTAACACTTTCATAAACGCGGCAGCAGATTCAACCGCTTCTTGCTCGACGATTTCTAGCGTTGCTTTACGGATGGCCGTCGACAGGCGGTTGTGGCTAAGACCATGTAGTCCATACCGGCGCACCAACAACCATTCAGCTGCGTTCGCTTCCTCGATCGTCCACGGAAACTCGATTTCAAACCGGACTTTGTAGCTCATCAGTTTTCCTCCTATCATACACCCAACTGCTCGATAAGCAGGCGAGGCCGCGGCACTGGTGGCAGGCCTTTGCCAGGTGGCGTCACTTCTTCCCATTGGTGCGAGACGCCGTTATTGCTACACTTCTTATTGTCACTCTGGCGGGCAGCGAGCGCCGCACCGCTTGGTTTCGCCTGGTTACATGAGAACAGGGAGGGCTGATGCGTGTGCCCGTTTCCGGGACGTCTATCTGCACCATTTCCGACCAGGATCGGTACCAGCTCCTTCGACGGAGCCTGTGCTGAGCTCGTCGAAGTACACAGAACAGGCTGTTGTCCAATCGTTTCCAGAGTCGGTAGTGGCTCCTCATCTTCGTCGTCATCCAAAATGCTGTACTCGCCGATAATCGTATTCGCCTGGCGCAGGCTGGCATTGGCTTCGGCAAACGCCTGCTGCAAACTGTGGGCCTCAATCTGCACATCGCCGGTGATGATTTTGGCCAGCGTGGCCACCAGGTCGCCGGAGGTGAGGTCATCCAGCTCCGCCAGACTGTCATCGCCAACGGTGTCGCCGTTAACACGCAAAGCCGCAGCCACTTTGGCGGCCACCAGGCGCAGGGCGTCTTCCTGAATGGTCTCTTTGTACGCAAAAAAGTAGACCTTCACCGGCTCCGTCTGGCCAATGCGCCAGGAGCGGCGGCTGGCCTGGAGGACCGTGTAAACACTGTAGTCGATGGCCATCCAGACGATGGTGGGGAAATCGAGCAGGTCAATGCCTGTTTCGACCTTGCGTGGGTGGGTGATAATCACGTCCACACCCGCCTGCACCTGCTTTTCCACCCATTCTTCCCGTTTGTTGGGCGCGGCGCGCAGGATGGCGGCCTTGAGTCCGGCCGCTTCCAGCATTGTTTTCCACTCCGGCTGGATGTCCAGCGTATCCGTCTGCTGGCACAACAGCAGAACGCGCCGCCCCTTGGCTTTTTCCTGCAAGCAAAGCTCGATGATTTCTTCCTCTTTAGGACCGACAAAATCCTCCGGCAGGGCAGGTACGGAGGCCACTACGTCGCCGGTGCGAGGGCAGGCCACTACCTTGGCCCGGCGCGGCGAATCTGGCCAGAAGAGCAGGGCGTAGAGATACCCGGCCAGCAGCGACTTGTCGCCGCGGATGAGCCGCTCTTTCAGTTCTTCCTTGAGCTGTTCTTTCAGCGATTCATAACGCAGCGCCTGTTCCGGGGCCATGGGTACGGACACCGGAATCTCGGTGTATTCGGGCAGTGGAAAGCCCATGTCGCCCAGGGAAAGAAAGACCGACCGGTTGAGCAGCCAGGGCAGCATCGCCGGGCTGCCGCCGGGCAGTTCCTTGAAGCGCACGTTGGAGCGGCTGTTGGCCGTTTGGCGGCCGTCTTCGTCCAGGGTGATGGTTTCAATCCGCTGTAGAATGCCGTAAGCTGAAACCCAATCCCGGCTGCGCAGGCGGCGCAGGCCGGTGGCGTCTGGGTCCACGTATGAGTGACCCATTTCTGGTGCCAGGCGGAAGAGGAGGTAAAAGAGGCTGGACGCTTTGCCGCCGTAGATGGTGCCGGTGAGGGCGACCACTTTTTCGGCTGCCTGGGCCAGGTGGTGCATGGCGTACCCCTGGTCGCTGTCGAACCCTTTGTATTGGTGCACCTCGTCCACAAGCACCAAGTCCAGCTTCCCTTTGCCCCGCTTTTTGATGTAGCCAGCCAGCGGGACCTTGCCGTAACCGAAGGTATCCTTAACAGCACTGCCGTGCCAGCGCTCTAGCTCCTGCAAAGGCACCGGCTGCCCTTGGTCCGTGTAGCTGCGGATGAGGCGCTCGCGCTGGGCATGCAGTTTGAAGCTGCCGCGCCCCTGGGATTCAGATCGGCGGCGGGTGAACTGGTACAGCGGGGAACGGCATGTTTCGCTGCTGCACACGCGGGTGGCGGTTTTGAGTTCGCTGACGGCGAGCGGCCGTCCGATGAGAAACTGGATCTCGCCGCAAACGGGGCAGCGAATGCCGCGCTGTTGGCGGGTGAGGATCTGGCGTTCGCTCAACTGTCTGGTGGACAACGGCCGTTCCTCGACTGGCAAGTCCAGCAGTTTACGGGCAGATAGCACATTGCCCCACGGCCGTTCGATATCGGTATATCCCTGGCTGCCATAGCTGTGGCTGGCCGGGCCTGCGTAGTCGTAGGCATGTTCCCAGCCGGAAGCGCTGCGGGCGGTGGTCTGCTTGAGGACGCCAACCAGTGGCGCATCATCGGGTTGAGCGCCGAAGAATTGATCGACGTCACTGATCGTTTGCAGATGCATCGTGCGCACGCCGGGCCAGACGGCCTTGAACTCCCGCTGCCATTTGTCTACCAGGTGGGGCGGGCAGAGGACGATGGTGCGTCGGGCATTGCGCCCGGCGGCGATAGCTGCAGAGAGCGTGGTCTTTCCGGTGCCCATTTCGCCAACGCAGATAGCTTCTGAATAGGTTTCCAGGCGGGTCAGGATGGCGGCCGCTGCATGTTTTTGGGCAGGCAGCAGACCGGATTTCCCGTTCATCCCAGGGATTTTCCGCTGCTTGCTCAAGCTGTTGAGCAAACGTCCGTAGCCATTCAAATCAAACTGGTACACTGGCGGGTAATCCTGGGCCACGATACCGGTCAGGTGGATGATCCACTTCTGCAGGAACTGTTCCAGGTCTCCCCCTTTGTAGCTGGCAACCTGGCCGTTGGCATCCACGGTGGTGATGTCGGTGACGACGCTTTCCGTTTCCAGGTGGGTGATGCGGGTACGGCCGTCCGGCAGCGGCTCTTCATATTCCTCGGCGCGAGTTACTTTGTAGTTGCGGCCCTTGATCAGCAAGCGTTCTTCGCCGTTTGTCAGCACCTGGTTATTGAGGTGGCCGGCGGCGATGACGCTGTTCATGTGCCCAATTTTGAGGGGGGTGAGCGGCCGTAACGGGACGTTGGCACCGTTCGGGTCCAGATGCTCCCGCCAGGCAGCTTTTGTGCTGGCGCCCAGATGCCGGGCCTCGGCCAGAGCGTCAGCCGGATCGACAAATTGGGAGCGGAATTTGAATGCGCCTTGTTTAACAATCAACGGGGGCAGCGTGTAGGTGGGTTCGGAAACGGCCGTTAAGGGCAATAACATCTCTTTGCCGACCGCCAACTGCGCTACCTTTTCCACCATCTCACCGTCGGGTGTGACGGCTTTCGGCCGGTGAATGCCAAAGAGGACAATCTGGCGGAATTGGTCGTAGGTATCGTCGGGAAAGCGATGTACCTGCACCCGGTCGTACCAGGAGAGTATGTAGCGAGTGGCTTTGCGGAAGCGGAGCATATGCTGCGGCACAACCCAGACCAGCAAGCCGCCCGGCTGCAGCCAGGGGCGGGTGTGAACAAGCCATTGATATTCAAGACGGCCGTCTTCATCATCATGGTCATAGGGCGGATTAACATACAGCATGTTGTAACCACCACGAGAAGTAATCAGGTTAAGGTAACTGTCGTGGAGAATACGGGTAGAAAAGGCATCCTCGCCGTTTTGTGCGACAAGCTGATTAACTGCCTCACGAGCCGCTTGCGCCCGGCCTTCATGCAATTCTACGCCAAAGGGATCCAGGTTTAGCTTTTCAGCCAGGGTCACCAAGGCAGTGCCTTTGCCAGCGCAGGGATCCAGAACACGACCGCCATGAGGCGCGGTGATATGTCTGATGATCAGTTCAGTAACAGCCAGGGGTAATGGGAAATAGCCGACTTTCTCGGCGTTGATTAATCGGCTCATGGGGCGTCTCCAAAAAGGAATTTTTTGTTTCTCGCCCCATACAGCGCGTTAGCGCCTGAAAGAGACAACTAAAAAGGCGTGGTCCCGGCCACGCCTCAGATCGGATTACATAACAGATACATCGGCACAAAAAAGTTCCGCCCTGAGCGTCACGCAGTTGTCTGCACTACTAAACATGACAAGGACAATTTTTCGGGGGAAGATCAGGCGTAACTGGTGTGGGGGAAGTGGGCTTCCCAGATAGGTTCGATGATGTTGCACAAGGCATGATGAACAGCCCTGTCGTGGATGCGGCGGCGTGGATCATGCGCCGTTTTGATTCGTAAACTTATAGATAAGCCAGATAAAAGATGTACAATGCTGTTATGGCAGAGAGAAAATTCCAACTAACATCAGAACAAGTAACCGAATTAAAAACAGCATACATACAAAGCAATGATGCCAATTTCAGTAAAAAGGTGTTGGCGATCCGGATGTATGGCACCGGGCATCCCGTCAACACTATTCTTGACCTCGTCGGCTGCAATCGGGTCTTGCTCCTGAAATGGTGCCGCCAATACAAAGAGGTCGGTCTCGAGCGATTAGTCGATCAACGAAATGGCGGAAACCACCATAAGTTGACACCGACCCAGAAAGCAGACCTGCGAGAACGGCTTCATCGTTACACGCCACGTCAGGTGTTGGGTGAAGCCACGGCGACCGCTGCCGGTGAGCATTGGACAACTGCTGACCTGAAACAGGTTATTTCTCAGTGGTACCAGGTCACCTATCGCAGTGCCACCTCTTACACGACACGGATGGCAGAAAGCGGAATGAGCTATCAGCGCACTGAAGCGGTCTTCAAGAATCGGTCAGAGGCGAAAGTAGCTGATTTCGAAGAAGCGTTTGAAAAAAACTGATCGATATTCAGCAGGACGCACCAGATACGGTTATCCTCGCCGAAGATGAAGTCAGTTTGTATCTACAAGCAACGACAATGCGGGTCTGGGCTCCTGTGGGGCAGACACCGATCGTGCGCATTCACACGGGTCGAGAGAAAACCAACTTCTATGGCAGCCTGAATGTGCACACGGGAGCAGAAATCGTCATGGAAGCTGAGAAAATGAATTCAGCGACGACGGCGACCTATCTGGAAAAGGTCGCGGATGCGATTCCTGACAAACCAATCCTCTTGCTGTGGGGCAGAGCACCCTGGCATCGTGGCGCGGCCGTGCAAGATTTTCTGGCTGCCAATCCACGCTTTGAAATCTTTTGGTTTCCGCAGGGAGTGCCTGACTTGAATCCTCAGGAGCACGTGTGGAAGCAGACCCGAGAACATGTCAGTCACAATCACGCACAGACGCAATTACGAGACCTGGCTGAGGTGTTCGAAGGCCATTTGAATCATTCGGTTTTTAAGAGTGCGTTTTTGGAGCGGTATGGCTATCCAGCCATTTGCTCAGTTTTTAATTGAGTTATCTATTAGAAGTTGGTATACACGCCGGGCTGGTAGGTTTGCTGACTGAGTTCTGCCTATAGCTGCCACAGGTTGCGTTCAAGGTCAAATTCAAAACTGGCGACAGCCACACGACTGCGCTTACCCCGACGAACAAACATCTGCGCTCAGTACAGATTGGTTAAGGTATTTTATGGATAGCGGTTTTTATACATTTTCATTTAAATCTCATTCATGCCACGTCCTTCCACAAAAATTTCAAAGACGCACTTCGCGTGAGAATGCTACGAGTAAGCCCCTCCCACAGCATCTCCCACAGAGGAAAATCAGTAAAAACAGAAAACAGCAGTCCAAGACTTCAATCTCCCGGGATAAAGACACACCGGAAACCTGTTGTGAAATATTCCGAGGATGGATCGTCAATACCTCGACTGGCGACGCGAAGAGTACTCCAACTTTGATTCCAAACACCTCCGCGCAGCACCTTGTATATGCCTGTCTCTGGGCCTGTCGGGTTACTGTAAGGTGAACTGGTATAATAGTTGCTAACATACCAATCATTGACCCATTCCCAGACATTCCCAGCCATATCCAGCGCCCCATATTGGCTGGCCCCGGCCGGATAGCTGCCTACGGCACTGGTATCACCTACGCACGCCGTGCCTGTGTCGTCATAATAAGTATTAGCCAACGAGCAGTCCGGGTTTTGGTCGCCCCAGGGATAGGCGCGTACCGTAGTGCCCCGCGCTGCCTTCTCCCACTCCGCCTCCGTCGGCAATCGTTTCCCCGCCCAGGTGCAGTAGGCGCTGGACTGATACCAGTCCACCCAAATCACCGGGTAATCAGCATAAGTCGGGTTGTCGTAGTAGTAGGCATGGGTGATAGAAGAGAAATTTGATGGAAGGCTACACGCCCCGGCGGCTATGCATTGGGCGTATTGGGCATTAGTCACTTCCGTCATGTCTATGCTGTAGGCGTCCAGGTACACCATGTGCAGCGGCAGTTCATTGGATTGACATCCCCAGCCCCCGTTATGAGCCGGGTCGCAGCCCATCTGGAACTCCCCGGCTGGCACGTAGACCATCTCGCTAGGTGGGGGGCCGCCGCTGCCAGTGGTGAAGTCCCAAACCGGCCCCGGCATCACTGCGCCATGTACGTCGGTAGCCACAATCTGCCAGTAGTAATGGGTGTTCGTGATCAGCGTCCCGGGGTCAAAACTGGTGGCGCTTTGGTCGTTGGACACCAGCACGTCCGGCGTCGCGTCATCCGCCTCAAAATACACGTCATAGGTTACGGCATCCCCATCCGGGTCGCCCCCTGTCCACCCCAGGTCCACAGTAACGCTCTGGTTCATCGCCCCGTCATTCGGCGTGGGGTTTGCTGATGTATTCGGCGGGTTGTTGGCGCTGGTTCCGGTCGTGAAATCCCATACCGGCCCCGTGGTGGATTCGCCTGGTTCATCGGTGGCGATGACCTGCCAGTAATAATGGGTGCCGGCTAACAAGCCGCCGGGAGCGCACGTCGTCACAGACAAGTTGTCACAAACAAGCACATCCGGCGTCACATCGTTGGCTTCCAGGTAAACGTCATAAGTTACGTCATCCCCATCTGGGTCGCCTCCTATCCAGCTTAAACTCACGTTTATACTCTGGTTGACCGCTTCATCCGCTGGTATGGGATTCGACAGCATGTTGGGCGGCTGGTTCGTAGGCGCCTGCGCCAACACAATTCCGCTATCAATTGTCAGCGCTTCATAATCGGCTAATTCATGCCCTAGAACTTCTACTTCAACCCCGACCGGTACTTCTAAGCCACCAATAAGTTCCCACCAAGGGTCAGCAAAAACATCTGTTTTCAATTTAAGATACAGGTTCGCCGCTGCATACGGTCCAGCCACTCCATACAATTTGAGCGATAACTCTACCCCACCGTAACCCTTGACGTCCACGCCAGCAGAAGGCGTGGGCGGATCAAAGGTAAAATCGTTGTCAAAATCGCTAATGGGGTCCCAATCACCGTCTTCATAACGCAAACCGCCGGTGAACGTCGTTTCCTGAGTCACACCAGCTGTCACGCCTACGTGGACGCTACCATCAATGCCCACGTAGACATCCATCTCAATAGTAAAGACAACCGGGACAAGACCCACAAATGTGGTGATGGTACCCAAATTGTAATGAGCCAGGGAAATCTCTTTTTTCTTGCTGCCATCCACCTCTACGGACAATTCAAGCGCGGCTGTCTGGGTAGATTCGTAAATAAAGGATAACTCTTGCACTTGCCAGTCACGGACAGACCAATCAAAGTTGAATTCAGGCGCTACTTCGATGCTGCCATCGGCCGTAATCTGGTCATCATCGGTGAACAGGTTACCGTCCTCGTCATAAAGAACCACGCCATTTAGTTCGATAAAGAAAGTGTTGGCAGCAGCGGATGCGCTCATTGGGCGTAACAAGACGCCCGGCAAGGTTGTAGCCGACTGAATGTCGGCTGGGGTTAGTTGTTTGGAAATGCTGATAGCGCCTTGCTGAATGGCATCTTCCAACGTGGCAGGTACGGTTGTGACCTCGGTTTGCCCGCCAGTTGTCGTCACCGCAGAAACCTGGCGCAAAAATCCATGCGGAGCCGCATCACTGACATTGCCAACCATCACGTCACCGGCGTCCAGCGCATCTAGTTCTGGTGTCATTTGGTCAAAAGTAAACGTTGCGCCATCCTCGGAGACGGAGAGCAAGTGTTGGGTGGTGTCTTCGGTCAAGACTTCGGTTGTGTCTGGAATGATGGGCGTCAGAGTGTTCATGACGACCGGCAGGAACAGTTCGTTGTCTGCGGTCTGGGCGTCTGGAGTGGCATTGTCTGGTAGGGTTTGCGCTGCCCCAGAGAGAGGCAGCATGGGTAAGAGAAGTGACATCAGCAAAAACAGGGTGACGAGATAGTGAACAGGAGTGTGGCGGTTCATGTATTTTCTCCGGTTGTTAAAAATGGGATGGCCTCGGCAGAATACACATCTTTGAAAAACGACTTAAGAAGGATTATAACAGGCAGGCACAGATTAAGATATTGTTTTGTGAAAGATAGTACAAAAAAGCCAATAAAGGATGTTACTCAAAAGAATATTTGCTTTACAGCCAGCCCCGCCTCTACTACCTCTTGCCACTCATCCGGCGCGGGCAGTACCCGCCAGGCGGCGTAACCCTGACCCTCTCCCTCATCCAAGAGAGTGATGAGGCTGGGCAAACGGCCGTTTTCCCACAAATACCCCGCCCATTCCGGCAGCAGCGGCAGAGCCAGGCATTTGTTCAACATCGGGTAAAACAGCGGCGGAATCGGTCGCGTGCCATCATCCAGCAAATAAAACGGCTGCTCTGGATTCATCTCCTTCAGGCTGGCCTGCTTGTGAATGAGGATGTGGTTGGCCCAGCCGCAGGGCAGTGTCGCCTGGATTTTCACATGCTCTTTCATGCCGTCCAGGCGTATCCGCTTGCGGCCAAGCCAATGCACCTTGCCCCCGCCAACCAGCGCCGCCCAGTTGGCCTTCACCGACTGCTTGGCCCCGATCATCTCCAGGTAAACCAACGTCTCGTCCACGTCGTCAATGGCCAGCGTCGGCGTCAATACGGCCAATCCCTGGGCCAGTGATAGCTTGCGGGTAGGGTCGTTTTTGACACGCACCTCTTTGAGGATCACGCGTCGGGCATCGTGGTCGTCACGTTTGGGTCGGAAATGGTATGGCTGGCACCAGGTCAACTCGATTTGATACCCCAACTGCCGCAGCGCCTGGCTGATACGACCGTCGGCCACCAGCTGCTCTGCCTGCCACTCGCTAATGGATGCCACGCCGAGGGCGTCCACCACATCCCGCAGCAGCAAGGCCTGTCCCAATTCTGTCATCACCGGCGAAAGGGCCGCCAGTTTTTCCTGGAGGTTTGTTTCCGCTTCCGCTGCCAGCGTCACCGGCCGCGGCCGATATTCTCCATCCTGTGGGGTGGGGCGGTAGCCGTGGGCTTGCAGCGCCTCAGCCACGATGGTTTGCAGCACCGGGGCCAGCTCATTTGCGCAGGAACTGCGCTCGTAAAAACCACGGCCGTATCCCCCCAGCTGCGCCTGGTAAATCACGCTGCTGACCAAGACGGGACGGCCGTTTTCGCGGCGCAGCAGCTCATCTAAACGGCTGCGGGCGGTTGTTTCATCAACGGGCAATGGTTTGGTGTAGCTGCCAGTGGCCGTACTGTCATCCTTGTTCCAGCCAGCCTGTTCGGCAATGGCGTCTACCTGGGTTTGAATCAGGCTCTCTTCGGCGGCTGTCAGCTTGCTCCAGTGACGGCCGTATACCGCCAGCCCCGCCTTGTTCCATAGAATCGTGCAGGCAATCTCCTGCCGGGGGAAGCTGCTGCCGGTTCCGGCCAGGGCCAGTTCATCGCGCACCAGTTGGGCATCGACCGGCGGATATTGTCGGCGATATGCGCCGCGCCGGACAAAGGGAACGGCCGGAGGCCCCAGCTCCACTTCGCTGCCATAGCCTAGGTGGGCGCACGCCTTTTCCGTCACCTGGCAGACCGTCTGGTAGGCCGCTTTAGTCTGAATGCCGTCGGGATAAAGAACGGCCTCTACCACCGGCAAACTCTCGCTGCTGGGCAGATAGACTTCCTCGCCGACGGTTATCGTCTCGATGGCGTTCAGGCCGTCCAGGATCGCCTGCCGCTTGCCTTCTTTGTCGTTGCTGTAGGTATGCAGTTTGCCGTTGATGGACAGGACGAGCCGGTTGGCCTCATAGGTACAGGTGATTGGTTGCGTCATGGGTTTGCTCCAAGGGGGGGGGTGTTTAATCGAAGGCCAGGCCTTGTTCTTTAAGGCTGGTGAAACGGCCGTTGCCGATGATCAGATGGTCCAACAGCTCAATGCCGAGGAGCTTGCCCGCCTGCCCAATTTGCCTGGTCACGGCCACGTCTTCGGGCGAAGGAGACGAATCACCCGAAGGATGATTATGGGCGACGATAATAGCTGCGGCCGAGGATTCAATCGCAGCCCGGAAGATTTCGCCGATGCGCACCACGCTCGTGTTCAGGCTGCCCCGGTAGACAAGTTGGGTAGCCAGCACCCGGTTGCGGGTATCCAGCAAGATGACGTGCAGCTCTTCCTGCTCGAGGTGGCGCAGGCGGGGCAGCAGCAGATTGGCCCCGTCAGCAGGGCTGGTTATACGCACCTTTTCCTCTGCGGCGGGGGCTTGCAGACGGCGGCTCAGCTCCAGAAAGGCGAGCAGTCGTCCCGCTTGCGCTTCGCCAATACCGTGGATGCGCCGCAGCTGCGCTTGGCTGGCGCGGGCGAGCTGGTGCAGGGAGCCAAAGCTGTTCAGCAGCGCCTGAGCCAGACCCGGCGCTTCACCCGTGCCGAGAAGCAGGGCCAGCAGCTCTATGTTGGAAAGAGAGTCTGTACCGTGTTGATGCAGGCGGTAAAGCGGCCGTTCTTCGGCAGGCAGATCGCAGAGGCGCTGTCGCTGCGGTTGGGGGTTGTACTCCTGGTCGTAAACAATAAGGGGGAGCTGGTTATTCATTTTGGGGTGCCTCCAGTTAAGTGAGATTCACCCCATGCGGCGCGTTCGCGCCCGGTCACCCCGTTTTATGACCGCCTCTTTTGCCTGTGGCGGTAATGGTCGAGCATCTTCTGCCGCTGAAGATCGGCGGCGCGGGCGTCCCACCGCGCCAACTTTTCCAGCTCGCGCTCCACCCGCTCAGGTAATGGATTTTCCAGCTTTTGTTTGCGCTTCTGGCAAAGATGGCAGAGGCGCACCTTCGGTGGCAAATTTTCCAGCAGCTCCCAGCGTCCCCCCTGGTTTTTGTCGCCATCGGCCGGTGTGGCGGTGGCGGAACAGAGCGCACCCTCAACACCGTTCACCTTGTGCACGTAGTGGGCTATTTCATGAGGCTTGCGCCAGCGAAATCGAACGAGATACGCCATCACCTCATTTTAACCGATGTTTGGTTGGCGGTCGGCCAACAGACAGCAAATCTATTTGTGGGCAGGCCAACGAGTGGCCACCCTATCAGCTGGCTGCTGCTTTCTGGGATCTCGCGCCGGGTCATGAGATTATCCTTTGAATGGGGCTCATTCGGGAAAAGTTTCGTGTATACTGTCACCAAGCCGCCAATACCCACACTGGCGGGATAGCAAGTTTGCAGGGCCGTGAACCGACCTTCTTGCAGAGGGGAACGTGTTCAACAGGGCCAGACCTGGCAACGGGTTTGGCCCTGTATCGTTTATGACTTTTACCTGGCGATGCCTCTTGTTAGTGCACACAGTGATCGCCCTGCTGCTATCGCGCCTACCTGACAGTTTCCTCTCGGTGTATTTGTAATCCGCCTGTCTTGAAGAAAAAACGGCCGTTCCGCGCAAGACCCCGCCGTTTTCCAATCTGTAGCATCACTTTATCTGATTGCTGACGGGCTGGAGAACCGCCCATCCTTTGCTGTCCCGCCACATCTTGCCCTGCGGCAGATGTTCCTGCAAAAGCGCCGCGCGCCACTTCGGTTCCAGGCGTCTGGCAAATATCCGGTAATAGCCCAATGAATCATTGCCCACCAGATCCCCTACCTCGGCATTTTCCCAGGCCTGGGGAATTTCCCCTACCGGATATTCTTCAGTAAGGAGCGCCTGGTTCATCCGGATTAAACTGTCCTGAATGGCGGACTTTACTTGCTCATTTTGAGTCAGTTCAGCACTTGCCTCCAGCTTCCGCATAGATTCCAGCAGCCGGGGTTTCCAGTTTTGTGCCGTGGGACGGAACGGCCGAAATCCCAGTCGCTCCACCACAAACAGGGCCCCATCTTCGGTGGCCAGCAAATCACCGACCGAAGTGCTGCGCAGGTGGGGAATGATGGTTGGGTCTTGAAACCAGCTGCCGTACAGATAACCGTGTTGGGTTCTGGCGTAGGCGGCGCTGAGCTTTTCTTCTGCCGCCAGTTCCGCTGGCACCCGAACAGAGGCGGTAGGAGTGAGCGGCGGCACAATCTGGTCATGGTCGCCACGATACGCTAAAAAACGTGGGTTGTGAAAAACTTGAATGTGGGGCATTGTTAACTCCTTTGCTTCTCCCAAAATTCAGCGCTAAATTGAGCGTCGCCGAAACGAGGCCGGTTGCGGGAGAAATGCTCACGGTACTCTTCCTGAACTGTTGGCTTCACCTGCGTGCGTTCATACAACGCTGCCAGATAAACGGCGCAGTCGGCGTCTTCTTCCAGATAGGCGTAATGGCCGTCAATGAATGAGTAGTTGGAGAGTGCGGTCTCTAAACCTAAAGCGGCAATATCTACCAGCGGCACGCGCAGCCAGCCGTGCCCGGGATCGGCAACAAAGGTCAGCTCCGCACTGAATTCGTGCATAAGATTTCCTCCTGGAACGTGAAGGGAAATAAAAGTCAGGGGATAAAAAGCGTTAGCGACACAGTGCCGCCAGGCGGCGCACTTCGGTAAACAGCACCACGTCAGCATTGGTTTCGGGGTTGTCACCCAGCTCAGACGGCCGTTTCTCGGCCACCCATTTAGTCCACACGGTATCCAGCAGCGACGCAGGCAGCAGACCACGCCGCCGGATGTACTCAGTCATGCGCTCCCCATGTCCCCACAGACCGCGAATCTTCTTCAGGTTAATCTGGGCGCGGTGCAGCTCTACCAGGAGCGCTACACAATCGACGGCTACACCGTTGGAAACGATGATCGGCGCATCTGCGGGAAGGGGGGTGGTGAAACGGCCGTTTTGCAGCCACGTCTCTTGAGGCAGCAGGCTCAGCTGGCGCACGGGTATGCCTCCTCCTTTTTTAGGATTAGTTTTGGGATTAGGGTGAAGGAAGTTACGGGCGATATTTGTGGGCTAGATTGAGACTCCCAGGCGGTACATACCCCTCCGGCAGCAGCCAGAGATGGTAAACATTCGCGTCGTTGACCAACTCCTCAGCTGGCGGAAAAAACTCGACTGCCCATCTTTCCGGGTAAACAGCCACAAACGCTTGCCACACCTGCTCCCAGCTGAGGGGCTGGTAATCCGGCGTATAAATTTTGAGGTGAAGGCACGTATCCCAATGAGGCACACAAACGGCCTCCAGTGTTTGCACGACGGCTTCTGGCTCACTGCTTTGGTTCATCTAATAGGTCCTTTGCGAGCCGTATTGGGTCTGTTTTCCAGGTGGCGTGTAACGGCCGTACGTCTCCCAGGTCAATGACGCCAGCCGTGCGCAGCGTGAAGCCCAGCTCTTCGGCAACGGTTTGGAGAAATGTCACAACCCGTTCCTTGAGGGACGCTGCTTTTTCCCAGGCCGCATCATACTTTTGCCAGGTCGGATCGTTTTCACGACGGCCGTTAAACAGCTCCAGCGCGGCTACCGGCAGATGGCACGCCAGGATGTGGCCAGATTCATTAATAGACCGCACGTCTACCCCGATATGCACCATGCGCCAGCCGGGAATCTGGCGGGCCAGGCTTTCGCTGGTTTCCAGCACAACAACACGCATCACCTGACCGGGGGCAAATGGTTCAGTGAGCAGTTCTTCTAGTTGGCCAAATTGGATAACTTTTTGGTTCATTGGTTTATCTCCCTGGCAAACAAAAACGCCGACAATTGTCGGCGTCTTCCTTTGTGTCTTATCTGATTGTTGGGCTGCTATGGATGAATGGGATTGAGGAACTACTCCTCTGTGTGCCGTGGCGCAAAAAGGGCTGTCGCCAGTCCGTCAGGTTGGCTGGCCAACCACTCGTCAATCTCTTGAAGCATATCCGCCCGGCTGACAACACAGATAGAGACACCCTGCTGGTAGATGTCCAGCGTGCCGAAGGTAATCTGGGCTAACCACTGGACGCGCTGCTGGTCATACACGGTGTGCAGATTTTTCAGTACCCGCTGCCGGATAGCCAGCAGCTCCGCAAACAGGCCGGGGTAGTTGCGTAAGCCATCCTGCACCTGGCGAATAAAAAGCCGCCCGGATTGTGGATGCCGCCAATGACCATAGCGGGTGTGCAGCAAGGTGGCGCCTAACAGCTTGGGTTCAATCATTTTTTTACCTACAGCCTGCGTACAGTTCCTTAATCGTTTCCAGCCAATAGGTGTCCTCCGGTCCATTAACCTGTACGCCAGTTGCTTTAAGCGCACGACGCAGGTAGCGCCAATCCACCAGGTTTTCTCCCATGCCCTCGCGCATAAAGGTTTCGGCTTTCATAATTTCGCTGTTTAGCTTCTCCAGTTCAACTTTACCACACCACTCATTCGGATCTGGCGGCATGGTTTGGCGGTTGGATTGTATGCCGGTTAACGGCAGGCTGACCTGCTGGCCGCCGGTCGTCAAAACCGCGAAGAGCAGGAGAAGCAGCAAGAGCAGGGCAAGAATCGGGATCGCCCACTTGTGACGCGTTTGCGATTGTAACATGAGGTACCTCCATTTAGAACAGGTGTTTAGAATTCACCTGATCCAGCCTGTTAAGGCCTGGAGGCTTGCCCTCTCTAGTAATGAAGTGGGAAACAAAAAGCCGGTCTAAATGACCGGCATATAAAGTGTACTTCTCCCCTCTAGAGTAAGCTCATTGTAGTTGAGCAAAGCAAATTTAGAGCAGGCTTATTCTGGTCTCTCTGCCTCTGCCCCGTCCTGCAATTTTTTGCGCTGCTCAAGATAAGATTGGTCGCTAATTACCTTCCGGCCATGTTCCTCCTCAAACGCCAGACGGGCCACCCCAGCCGCCCGCCCACCTTTTTCAGCAGCTCCGTAATTTTCATCATATCCTTGGGCATCGTGTGTTTGGACATTAGCAATTGTGGCCTGTTCGGCTACATTCACAAACGCCAGCTCCAGACCGGTCATGTGATCCCGCACTTCACCTTTTTCAACACCTTTAAGCTTTCTATGGTCTGACGGATTCATGTTAAAGGCGCCGCGATGAATAACGGCCGTTAATATGCCGTACTGCTTGTTCTGAACGCCTCTTGCTTTCCACTCATCTGTCAGCTGGTTGCGGGTCTCAATTGTAATTTGCCGCTGCTTGATCCACGCCTCGTCATAGCCCTGGCGCAAATACCTCTGCCGTACCGCCTCCATCGCCGATTCTGCGTCCCCGGTGAAAGCGGCATCCAGAATGAGATGGGCTTCGCGCTGCCATTTGATGACCCGCTCCCTTAGATCTTCTCTCACCCGAGTAGCATTTACGCCGAATAGGAAGCCGGATAAAAATTGTTTGGGCAAACAGACGTGAGACTTGGCACCTTCACCTCTTTTCATTTCCGTTGTTGTAACGGCAACGGAAATCAGTTTCACTTCCTCACTCAGAACCGGATCGCGTCCTATCCGCCGATACTGCGCCGACCAATCCAGCCCAAGCGCCTCCACTATGGGCCGTAGCGCGACGTATATCACACCGTCTTCCCCCAGTTGGACGATTAATTTGTCTTCATAAAACGGGATAGTAACTTCGCCAATGGATACTAAAGCTTGTGCGGTGCCGGACATGAAAAATCCTCCTGTTGATTTTGTAGATTATAGGCGAAGGTAGAACATATGTACAAATATTTACCTGGCCTTGTTTACACACTCAACGGTAATTCCGTTGTGATAATCAGGCGACTCCTGCCGTAGGCGGGTCGAGCATAAACACGGTACCCAGATGTCGCAACTGCCGCTGAAGGACAAAAACGGCCGTATACTGCGCCGCTATGCGGTTGACCATCAAGCTCTGGGTCTCGACCAGGGCCATTTCGGCGCAGGATTGAGCCTGGGTATTCAGATTTGGTTCCAATAGCTCAGGCTCTTGCAGGTAAGGGGAAGGGATGCTGCGGCACAGGCCCAGACGGTCCGTCCGGATTATCCGCCCGTTGGCCAGGGAGTCCTTTAGATTCGACTACCGTTGACGGGACGGGCAGGGGCAGAAGCGGGCTGCATCGCGGGCACGATAATGCCACTGGCAGGCGGTCGCCCATTGGCCGGTCGCCCCTTTATAGGCCCGCCGCTGCGTGTCAGATCTTCGACAGCAATCGTTGGCAGCCCAAAGAAACCGCCAGTGCCGCCTTTTCCCTGAGCGCGGGAAATCTCGTCTTCGACGTTGGCCCACAGGCTTTGCCACATGCGGTCCAGCGCCATGTGCAGTTCGCCCGGACTGTGGGAAACGTGGCGCAGGTCTGCCCAGTCGGTGTAGCCGGGCGTGATGGATTGATAATTCCCCAGGTTCACCTTATAGACCAGGCTGACGCTGACAGTACGAATAAAAATGGGGTCTTCACCACCCTTTGCCGGTGGCTGCAATCCCAGAAAGACAACTTCATTGTTGTCTTGCAGCTGCTGCCACTGTCTTCTCACGTTCTCCCGGGCCATCCGGCGCACACGCTCTTTGCAGTCGTGCAGGTCAAACGCCACTCCTTCGGGCACGCGGGTCTTAACCCAGATAGTGATAGCCGGGTTCAGACTTTCAAAGTTGCCCAGGTTAAACTTGCGGTCGTACGTAACGGCAAACCCCTTGATTTGCACTGGCTCTTCCAATGGGTGCGCAAATCCATGGTGAATATCTGCTTCATCCAGGCTGGCACTGAGAGCAGACGCAGCGTCCGTCGTCGAACTGTGTCCATTTCCAGTTGAATAGGGATTGTTTATCATGATTTCTTCTCCTCCGGCAGGCCAAATGGGCTGCGCAAAGCTTCATCGGTAATCCAGCGCGAGGTCATCGCCGGTGGTTCCAGCGTCACGGCTGTGGCCAGGCTCGTCATTTCACTGCGAATCACCCACTGATAGCTGTAGTTGGCGGCGATGGCCGCCATCATGGTATTGATCATCAAAGATTGTTCCTCCCGCAGCGTCAGGTCAGCACAAGACAGGCCGGCCGAAGGTTCGCGTGCGGGCGGGTCGGGCGCCAGCAGCACCGGGTCCTGGACAGCCGGACTGGGCAAGCCGCTGCACAGTCGCAGCGCCTTATCAACCGTAATCTGCTCTGACCTCACGGCATTTCCCATGTAGATATTGCCGCTGTGATGGGCGTTGCCCACGTCTAGCCACCAGATATTTCCGCGGCCTTCTTCGACCGTCCGGGCCAGTTCCTGACGGGGGGGGTAGTCATCAACGCAGCCGATGAGCAGCTTCTTCGTCTTCGGCGCGTTGTAACCGGATACCACCATGTCAGGTTCAAAAGGGTCCGTAACGGCCCGGGCGTCCAGGCCAAAGGCGGTATTCAGGCGTAAAGTGAGCGAACTGGCTTTGGGATAGCCGATCTCGGCCTGACAAAAGCGCTGTCGGCCAATGTTTGCCTCTTGTACGATGTCGGGGTCAATAATGGTCAGGCTGACCGCTTTTCCCTTCTGCCGGGCGTGGTAGAGAATGCGGGCCAGAGAATCGGCCAGGGCAGAGCCGGTACCGCCAGCGCCGACCAGGTAGAGGTCCATCTTTTCCGTATCGCCCACCAAGGCGCGGTAGGTGGGGGTGAAGTCAACCGCAATGGTGTCAGATTGGTTCATGGTCATAGCCACCTCCAGGGAATGTAATGTCACAGGCAAATAAGGTGTCTTTGTCTATCTCTGCCCAATGGCCGTAAATGCCCAGCCGGAAGCGCCACTGCGATGTTCCCCGTAAATTGCCGATGACGCCGTAGAAGCGCAGCCGGGTTTCATCCTGGTCATCGGTGGGGCTGAAATAAGGCGGCGCCGCGCCGTGGGAGTGAATATCCATGACGACCGTCTCGTCCGGCTCTACCATTTCAGTGACAACAAAGTTTGGGCTGGCCTTCTGGTCGGCGGGTTTAATCAGGCGGTAACGGCTCGACGTGAGCTCGCCGACACGGCCGTTGCTCCACACCACGTAGCTGAGGGTTTCATCAAGACGGCCGTTTTCCGCCGAAACCTGAGCGTCAGCGATGGCTGTCTCCAGAAGGTTCAAGGGAATCTGGGGGATTTTCAGCCGCACCCAGCCACCAAGCGGCTGCAAACCACGAATCGGCGCTGTGGCCTCTTTCAGATGCGTGACCGGAAGGCAGGCACTGACAAACTCATTTTCGGCGCGGACAAAAACGCCGTTTTGTGCGATGACGTATTGGTAAAAGTGGGCATCGCTGGGCGGCAAGAGGGGCGTCTGGTGCAGGTGATAGGTAACGAGGTTATTCATCTCTTCTCCTGAAAACGGCAGCGAATTAACGCGAATTCGCGGCAAGGTTTCATTACTTTGGAAGGGCAATTGCTCAAGTAAATGGCTTGTCAGGCAAGGCAAAAGGCTATGTCATCAGCTTTTTCAACTGCTTCCGCGCCGGAACCAGCTCGTCAGGGGGAAACCGCTTTTGCCCGTCCAGTTTGGCCCAAAGCTCCAGGCTGCTGTCGGGGAAGCTGACGCAGCGCTGGCGGCTGTTGTCGTGGTTGAACTGACTCCCCTCCATGAAAAGTTTCAGGGCGTTGTAAATGGTGACCCGGCCAGCGATGGGAAACGGCGCCTGCCCCAGGCAGATACGGCCGTTCTCCTCCACGTTCGGCGTCGGCAGGTGATAGAGGGGCGTCTCTGGCGTCTTGGGTTTCTGCTTGACGGCAAAAACGGTGTACTGTCGTCCCTGTCCCAGGAAGATCATCCCTGGCAGGGGCAGGTGATAACGCCGGTCATAGGCAATGGGCTGCCACTGGCGGGGCGGGACGTAGAGGGCGATCTGCTCCTGACCGGCTTCCTGCCGCCAGAACAAGGTGTTATGGGGCAGCAGCCCGGTTGACAGAGGAATCCGGTTCAGCTGCCCGGCCAGGTCAGCGGGTGAGATGGGGTGAGTAATGCGCGACCCATCTTCGAGGACTTTCTCAAGCAGCGTTGCTTCGGGATAAACGGTGAGGATAACGTGGTCCAGTTTCATGTCGGACTCCTTTTTTGCTGAAAACATAGGCCAGGTAAAGGGCACCCCGGACAGCGGCCAGACGGGTGGGGCGGTCGGCGTTGACCCAGTGGATGAGCGCTTTTTCTTTGGCCAGGAACGATTGCGCTGCGGCCCACTCCTCTTTCAGGAAAGCGACGTTGTCAGGACACCATTCCGGCAGCGAGACACCGCCCTGGGCCAGATCGCCGTAAGACCAATCCAACCAGACGTTGCCGGTGCTGTGGGTGACCATCTGCACCAGCGCCGGCAGGTTATCGCGGACAGGCGGAGGCAGCGGCAGCTCGGCGATGGTCTCACTCAGCCCGTACAGCTCAATGTCCGGCAGATCCTCGCTCTCCTCTTCCCTGACCAGAGCGAGCAGCGTCCGCAGTGGCTCCTCGAACTCGTCGAGATCATCGGTAAAGTCAAAATTCAACTCGTGCCCTTGAGGGATGAGGTCAATGGTTTCCAGCCGCCCGGCCAGGTATTCGATGTCCTCGACCCAAAGCTCGTCATCGACTGGGAAATAGTCGCGGTCAACGGCCGTGAGGAAATCGGAAACGGCCGTGCTGAGGCGCTCTTCGTCCAGGGTGGTGATGTCCGCCTGCCAGGTGGTGTTATCGGGAAAGAGTTCGGCGTAACGTTGGCCCAGCGTCAGATAAACTCGCAGGCAGTCTACCTGTAATGGCGTCATGGCCGCTTCGGGGCCGCCACCGTAACTGTTTTGAAGATGGTGAATCAAGCTGGATACCTGAAGAAAGCGCGCTTCATCCCGCCAGAGCGGGTATCGGGTTTTCCAGATGTGGGCTAGAAGATAGGTGAGAGCAACGGCCGTTCCTTGCTGGTTCAGAGTGATGGATATATCGGGGAACGGTTCGTTGAATAGCTCATCCCACAGGTGTATAGCGGTCAATATCGATTCGGCCTGGGTCAGATCAGCCAGACGGTAACCGGGCCAGGTAACGGAAGGGCTGCCCGGCCTCAGCTGGGCGAGAGATTTTGGGAAACTGGTTGAGATGCTCATTGGCGTACAGGATTTGCATGAGGGCAAGGATCGCGCGCATACGGTTATCGGGGTCGGCGGCTACCCAGGTTTCGATGGCTTCCATCTGGCGCTCCATCTCCAACGCTTCGTCATACTGCTGCTTGAGCCGGCATACGTTTTCCGGCGTCCATTCGATAGGCGCTTGGTCGTAGAGATAATCGTAATACTGGTCAATCTCATGATCCAGCCAGGGGTTGCCAGTGCTGCCCGCGATGTATTCGGCCACGATGGCCAGGTGGTTAAGCGGCTCCGGCAAATTGGCCTGACGAATGAGGCAGGCCGTCCGGGTCACCGACCAGGTGCGCGGCAGCGGGAAGGGCAGATGGTAGGGTGGGAGATAAACCTCATCCTCACCTTCCTCCCGGTAAGCCTCCTGGATAAGGCCCCAGGCGAAGAAGTCATAGGGCGGGTCGAAGGCGTCCGGCCCGTTGAAAAAGGGATCGCCCAACACGTCCACGCCTCTGGGAGCGATGGGAATAGCAGCCAGCTCGCCGGCATCAAAGTTACGGGTTACATCGATTTGCTGCAACCACTCCAGGGAGAAGGCCAGGGGAAAGAGGTGGTCGGCAAAACGCAGGCAGAGGATGATGAGGGCGTGGCGTACGCCGCAGTTGGTCGCTGCGTATGTTTCGGCCTGCCACTCCGGGCGATCGGGAAAGGCAACCTGGTAGATAAACCGGACCTGGGCCAGAATCTGGATGCAGGTTAGGTACCCGGTGCCGGGCCACAGCTGCTGGGCCGACCGTGACGGTCTCAGAAGCCGATGGGGACAACCGGCGCGCTCACCGGCGGCAGGGTGGCACATGCGTTTAATATCTCCTGGGGGACGTGAATCTGCGCCTGAATGAAAGCGGCCGCAGCTTGAATCTCGCCAGCGTGTTCGGCCAGGAGCGCTACCGTGAACGGTCCCTGCCCGATTTTTCGGTACAAGGAAACGGCCGTGTGGTCTATTTCCGGCAGCCCGGCGGCAATTTCCATGAAAAGGGCGTGTTCGCTGCCCTTGCTGGTTACCTGCTTATGAAAGGTGATGGTCAGGACGCCGTTTTCCGCTTTTTCGGTGTGGGTGGCGTTGCCCAGCTCAGGTAAATAGACGGAGAGATGCTTCTTCACGTCTTCGATGGACATGTCGTCCGGGACGTTGGGAATCGCTTTCCCGTCATAGAAGAAACGTCTGGTTTGAAATTGTTTGGTAAGGGTAGTTTGGGTCATGCGGTATGCCTCCGGGTGAAGTTGAAAGACAGCGGCTCTTGCCTAAAACAGGAAGGATAGATCGGGCTGGGGCTTGGACGCAGGCACGTGGGGTTGTGGTGTTGCTTCTTGCGCACTAGGTACGGCCGCTTCGACGACGGACGCTGCGTCCGCTCTCCGTGCAGGTGTATCTGTTGTCTCTCCGGCCGGTATTGTGGTCGGTTCGGTGGCCTTAGCGCTCTTTGCTGCCGCTACCTGCGCCTGTACACCAAAGGCCGTCCAGGCCTCATCGATGAGTGCTGTCACCTGGCCAAACGGCCCGATTCTGGTGACCGGCGGCTGCCCGGTGACGCCGACGCTCATCAGCGCCATTCGCTCATCGCGGGCTTGCTCCCCGGCCGCCAGGGTAATAACGATGGTCACTTCCTGCTCAGCCAGGGGGTCGTCTACAGTTAATCTTCTGTTCATGGTTTCTCCTTTCAGTCTGCGAACCTCAACAGGCTCCTTGCTTACTCGCCTACGCGCCACGGCCGTTCCTGGACTGCAATAAACTGCTTGCCATGCCCATTGATCGGCAGGCTGAAGGTACGATTTTGCGCTCGTTGCCATTCCGTATGCGCCCAGACAAACAGGGTGAACAGCTGGGCATCGCTTAACTCTCCTCCCTGGCTCTCCAACTGCTGGCTGAACCAGTCACCGTAGTTTTCATTGGCCGTCATCGGCCGTCCGGTGAGAAACTCAAACGTGTTGCGATCGTTGTGGTGCCGGTTCCCCGCATTCACCAGATGCCGAATTTGCGCTTTTAACCAATCTCGCGGCACGCCCGGCGGCTCCGGGTGAGCCGGGATTAACGCAGCCCACGGCTGGCTGGGGGCATACTGGCGGCAAACGGGGACCGTGAGTCGGCTGGCGTCTGACTGCTGGTTGTCCACCACCAGCAGCTTAAAGGAGATGTTGCGCAGCCGTCCTGCCCAGGCACAATGAGGTACGGATTCATCTTTGGTCGGACTGCTGTCCAGCCGGTGCCGGCAGCGGCCACAGGGTGTAGCAAATGGATGGTGTGCGGTCCGCTGTTCATGCCGTTTCATAAAGTCAGCAATTTGAGCGCGTTGTTTGACGATGGGTAAGTCTTTTGCCGGTGTATCTGGTGTAGTAGCTTTATCCGGCTTCTGATTATGGACCTGTGCAGTCGTTTGCCCATGCGGCACTGTTGATGTCGCCGGAGCTGTCTCTGATTCTTCATCGTGAGTGGCCACGGCTGCTTCAACTTCCGCCTGTTCTTTGGCTGCCTGCTCTTGCCAGGCCGCACGCAAATCCTCGTAGCTTTTGCTTCGGTAGTCGCCACCTTCACCCACGACACCAGGATGTTCACTCCACTCCCAAGGAACGCGCACGTCAAAGCTGTCGTTGGGCGCTAAACCATGAATACAACTGTTTGCCTCTTGACCCACTCGGCAGGGCATCCCCAACGGGCCGTCTTGCCCTTGTGACAGGTCTGAGCGCAGCGGCTGCCGGGGCAGTTGGCCAATGGGGCAGGTGTCACAAGCCACGTCGGTGATCAGGTATTCGACAACGGCCGTCCAATTGATACGGCCGTCAGTAAAATACGTATCCCCACCCAGCGCCTGGAACCACAGCGTCAGCTTCTCCTGGTTACTCCACGGCTCATCATGCACATTGCGGTAGATGAGCATGGCCGCGGCCGCGTAAGCGTCTTCGGGATAGGCGTCCACCACCTGACCCCACAGGGCCACCAGCGCCCGGGCAATGTTGCGCTGCGACTGGTGTTTGACCATCAGGGGCAGCTGCAGGCCCGGCCACTTCTTGAGTGTCAGCGCACAATCCTTGATAGCCTTGGCCGTCAGCTTGCCTACCTCATTGGCCAGGATGAAGATAGAGAGGCCGGTACGCTTCGGTTCAGGCACATCGGCCACGGCCGTGGCCACGCTCATGGGCAGATCACCGGCGGCAATGCGCTGCGCCAGTTCAGGCGGGATTTCTGTCAGCGCCAGGTGATTGCGCACAAACTGCACGTGCTGGCCGACGTTGCGGGCGATCTCTTCCGGGGTCGCCCCGACTTCCACGGCCTGGCGGAAACTGTGGGCTACGCCCAGCGCGTCTGGCTTCTCGCTGCCATAATTCGCGGCGTGCAAGGCCAGAATCTGGGCTTTCTGGCTGCCTTCAAAGGTGACAAACGAAATTTCTTCATCACCATATTTGGTGAGCAGGGAAGCGATCACCCCTTCCAGCGAGCCAAGAGAGTCCACCAGAGTGTTGAGCATGGTCCGCACAACCTCGATGGTGATTTCGGTGTCCGGATGCTCTTTTTCCCAATCGCGCAGGGCAAAGGCCAGCAGTTGAGCCATGTGCCGCCGGTGGCCCGACACCAAATAGTAGGCATCGCCATGCGGCGCGGCCACAATGGGCTGCCAGTCGTCCAGGCCGCGCTCGGAAAGTTGTAACGTCAGCGTGGCCAGAGATTCCAGATCGTAGACCGTTCGCATTTGCGCTGGGTGCGCTTTGAGAAGTTTAATTGCTGCTGTTGGCATGGAATACACTCCTTTTCGGGTCAAGTTTATTCATTTGGTCATGCTGAAGAAATCAACTTGTTCAAATGTGCCTGTCAAGTTGTTCAATTTGTGCAAATTCGGTTGACAAGCTTGTGCGGGGCGAAGTCGAAGTACGGTCGTGGCAAGGAGATAGATACACTTAAGAGGGGATGACCAGATGGAAAAAATGATAACCACGGCAAGGCCGTTAACGTAAGCAATGGCGCTGCCGCTTGTCAAACGCCACTTGTCTCTAGTACTCCTCTAGGGTAAGCACCGTAGTCATGCTGCGGTCCGCTTCCGTAATAATCCAGATACGCTCTGTTTCTTCATTTCCGATGGGCACGTCATAGGCAGAGAGAATACGCAGCCCTTCTTTGATGGCAGGGCGGTTCTGCTGTTTATCAAAGCTGTCCAAGCTTGTGGTGAGCGCAGCCGAACCATCACCGTCGTCCCCGGCAGCATGGCGGGCAATGTAAGGCGAGAAGTCAACCCCCAAGGCGGCCGCGCCGGGGGTCATGACCACGTGGCCCAGGTCAAACAAAGCGTTCTGATTGCGCTCGTCGGCGAGACATATATATAGGAAAGGGGCACTGGTGTTATCTTGCTGTAACTGCGCCTTGAACTGCCAGTAGCGGCGCCGCCCCAAGCCATGGATGATGACGGTGAACAGCCGTTCCGTCGAGCTGATATCCTTGCCACCGGCGACACACATGCCCAAACAATCATGCCAAATTCCTTTGTAATCGTTGGGCCAATCTGAAGCGACGGCGCGATGCATCAAGTCAATCACCCCATCAGAGGCCGTCACCGGGATTTTGAAATGCTGGCGGGTGACTTCATCCAGCCCGAGTTGGCTCAGGCGGGCATCGAGAAGCAGGCCATCCTCAAGCATCTCGACTCGGCCGGGGCCGGCGTGAATCACGACGGGGTCTGGCTCCGGAGCGGGTTGAGGTGCGGTTGACCAGTAAAGCCCCATCTGGTTGAACGGTACTTCCGGCGGTGTTAACTTGACTACCTCCATATATCCCAATTCGCGGCAAAGATTATCGGCCGTTTCCAGAACACGTTGATACCCGGCTTCGTCAATCTGGTTGGTGGGGAATAAAAAAGCGGCCACCGTATCGGTGACCGCCTGGTAGGAAAGGTAGGCTTCGCCACTTACCGTAATGGTCGGTAGGGTGGCAAGGTGGTTTTTTAGTTTTTCCATAATGCGCTCCCGTGAATGGGGTAAGAAGATAGTTTACAAGTCGTGTAGCTGCCTGAACGAATCGCTCATAGGGACGATTTCGTAATTCCGACCAGTTTCCAATTCATAAACGGCCGGGTACACAGTTACGATGAGCGTGTTCAGGTGATCGGACCAACGGCCGATTGCTAACAGTTGCCGGGCGATTTCAATGGCCCGGTGGTGGGCGCCAGTGTTACTGCGACTGTGGGTGGTAATCAGAAAAAGATCTGCGGCCGCAAAAGCGGTTCACATATCGCCGCGCTGGAATTGGGGCATAATGGTCCTACTGGTGGCGTTGCAACTCACCCTATCGGCGCGGTTACGCGCCAAAAGGCCGTCATTAAGCAGCATTTCGGCGTCTGAGAGGCGTTTTAAGAAATATTAGGCTTTTTTCAGTCTTATTTTACGTGATGGCGCTACCGAAAAGGAGAATGATCAAAAGGAAGACAATCCAATCTTTGGGGGATTTTGCTTCTTTGTCATACGGCCGTCCTGTGTTTTAGAAAACTATTGAAACATTATGAACAAAAATTTTTTTCTGTCCACAATCGCGAAATTTGCTTTAGGAAACGGCCGTTTTCTGGAACATGTGGCTAGTAGGGGGAAGTAAGAAGCCTGCTGGGGAAAACTTTTACGGTGCCTTTACAAACCGACTTGCGAAAGCCCAAGGGCCAGTATGAATAGGTGTCGGCAGCCCTCCCGCGCGAAATAGATGCCTTTACGGAGCCTTTGCAGACCAATGTGCCTTGAACAGGGTAGGGACAGCGTTAACTTGCGCTTTTCATCCAATCAAAGAATATCTTTACCTGCTCCTTAAAAACTGTATCGTGTGAAGTGTAGCCGTCATCGGTATCCTCCGAAATTTGCCGTCGCCTTGGATAATGATTAAACAGCATTTCACCATTTAACAAGAGAATAGGAATCGATGCAGCATCGATTAATCCTTTAACCTTAGAATCTATTTGATCGAAGTCGTCTAACGCGCTAAAGACTATTTGTTTACATCTTATCAATTCGGCTAAGCTCAAGTATCTATTTACCTCTTCAGGCAAAAGTTCTCTAAAATGTGTCTTGCATTCCCCAATTACGAGTTCTCCATCTTCGATCCAGGCAATATCGACTTCCATGTTGGAAATCGGGAGTTGGACCCCTTCATTTGCTTTGAGTTTGATACCAGGAAACAACCCTTGGATTTTGGTTCGTTCCTGTTGGATACAATGATTTAATGTCAACAGGTGAGGTATTAGGCCCTGCTCATGCGCTTTTGCATAAAGAGTGTTAATTCGATATTGCCAGTGTATGACATCAACACGAACGGGTATATTCACACTCTCTTGGCATCCTATACATTGCATTGTTGAGTGCATATTATCTATGTAGAGCCATTGCTTAGTTCCACAAACCGGACATTTGAGATCTACGCCTCTGAATATGAGATGCCGCTCAATTAGCCATTTAATGAATTTTTTTGCCGTATCTCGCTCAAATTCCAGCAAATTGTCCATAGCGCTATATTGTTTTGTTACTCGTTGATGATAATCTGAAGCAATTGTTTGAAGAATTTGCTCTATCACATTATCAGGATTTTCAGTACCCCGCTCTGCAAGTAAGTTCCGTAATCTTGACTTAAATTCTTTTGCCTGATCAAGTTCAGCAAGCTGATCGAATAAATTGAATACGCTTTTACCAGACAAGAGCCATAAGTTTTTCACATCACCAAGAAGCTTAATTAATCTTTCGCCAATAATTCCTTTATCGGACAATTCAATGCTAAATCCTGCTATCCCAGCGAATGTTTCTAGCATTTCCCATGGGGTCGGAAGAGCAAACGTAATATATTTTTGAGACTCGTTTCCAAAAATCAGGAATGACAGCCCGGTTCTAGAGGTACGATAATGCGTAAAATTCCAAAACCCCCAACTTGCGGGATTAAGAGATGGTAGTTTGAAATTAGGTATTTCGATGTCCACATAATAGTAATTTGGATGCTGACAATTCTTGATTACATCAGCTTGAGGGACAGGAATACGTACCTTACCTTCCTCAAAGTAAACTTCATACTCGTCTCTAATGCCGGGAACATACTGCCGGGAATAAAACTTGTCTAGATTTTCTGTAACAACTTCGATGTTGTCACCAAGTTCTTGGGCAAGGGTCTGAAGTTCACTGTGAGGGATCGACTTGGAAAGTAAAAAGCCATTGCCTAATAAACGGGCAATGGCAGCTTTTTGGGTTTTTACGAGTGCTCTAGGTAACCAAAGAGGTAGCTTGTTATAAGGTTGATAATTTGGTTGTGACCGAAGGTTCCAAAACCAACAAAAATCTTCTACAGAAATATCTTCTGAAACTATAAGTAAAAACTGTGCATCGTAGGCTGATGAATTGTCCTCATATTCATAAAAGGTCTGATCTTTCCCAACTAGATCAAGACCAGCTATTGTATATTCTAGCAACGGAGTGAAAATCTCAGTTTCCCCATATGTTGGCGGTTCTCTACGCAAGATAAAATTAAGAAAATCAAAATCATCTCCCAACTCAATGAGTTTCAAGGGTATAAACTTTTCTAAGTTCAAATCGTATCTTAGGTGACCCTTATTGAGAATTGAGGAGACCCAATCCTCATTTAAGCATCCATACCTTGCCTTTACATATAACGCTAAAGGGTTGTCTGAAGACATTTTGGGAACGAGAGCAGGGAGAAAATCTTCGCGTTTGTTGTAAGCGCCCAAACTCGCTAGAACGGAGTAAACAGATAAACCTGTTATGGCGCTTGCATCGGGAACGGGATTCTCCCAAATCGGAATTCGGTCATGAGAGCGCTTTTTATCCTCTTCTTTTAGCAGAAGATAATTTTTGGCAGTCAGCTTCAAAAGACGACCCTGTGTCTGCTCATCTAAATCAACAAAAGACATTACAGCATCAGGATCGTATTTGGATAAAACATTCCACCATTCCTCTGAGATTCCAGTTGAACTTTTATAAGGAATAATGCAAAAATGCTTTCCACCCCAATTCAAGGAACAGACCTGAGTAAGAAAATCACAGTGTTCAACAGTTTGAATAATATAGGCAATTCTTGGTGGCCTGATTGTTCGGTTAATGACCCTTGACCCATTTAGTCGTTTGTGCATATTTTGCCTTACTACGATACGGATGTTTAATCTTCCAAATGGAAGAAAATAAGGTCATCCGATTGCCAAAAGTGCGAGTTCATTGGCGGTCCCGGATGACCTTATCAATTGAATAATAATCTGGCTGCTGTCACAACTCACTGGCAATCTGGCCATCTACTCTGTGAACTCACGCCAACATCATAGCAAATCAAAACTTTCATGACAATAGGCATGACAATAGGCTGATCGCCGACGGCGAGCATAGAGCTGATGGCAAAAGTTGGTCACCCGTTCCGACCGTGGCTCATACACTTGCTGGAAGAAAGCAGCAATGCTGCCGTACACTTCGTCAAACACCTGCCATAACCGGCGCTCTGCGGCTTGGGCCATTTTGTAGTTGCGCTTCAGTCGGGCTTCACCACCGTACCAGTTAACCAGGTCGTGTGCGTAATCCAGTATTGCTGCCACTTGCCGCTTGCGGAAACTTTCAAGCCATTGGCTGCCCATTCCGTGGGCACAACCTGGCGTACATTCTTGCGGTCAACTGCGTGCATGTGCTTGATTCTTGAAAAGTCTACAGTGGTTTCCATCGGTCTAACCTCCAACAGGAGGATTGGCAGCTTTCGCCGCCCATCCGAAAAACTACTCCTCTTCGCCGTCCAAAATCCGGTCAATCAGACTGTCAATGTTCAGGTCGCCACTCAGGAAACCGTGATCATTGCCTGTGCGGATTTTCAGATGGTCAATTATGTAGGCCTTCACGTATTCGTCATCCGGGAAGACCTTCTCTATCAGGTCTACTGCCTGCTGAAGATGGTCCCGAGCCTCTTTCAGCATATCCAGTCATTCAAATTGGCTAAATTCATTTGTCATTTGGTCTAACCTCCATGGGTAGGTGAATGGATAAGAATCCTAGCAGTTGGCAAACCTCACAGGAAGGCGTGAATATCCAAAATAGCCAGGTAGCAAAGAATGGTTGACAGGTTACGGCCGTTTTACATTTAGACTAACCGAAAGAAAAGGGGTATAACTTACAGCCATCTCTCAAACCAACATAAAGAAGGTGTCCCATGCAACTCCGTAACATCCTCATCGCTGCTGCAGCCGTTTTCATAACGGCCGCTTCCGTTTTGCTGTTTTTCTACCCCACACCTGAAATCCAAACAGCAACAGCAGGAGGCGTCACACCCGATGTGTTCAACTATTTACCGATGGTCGTCAAGCCCGCTGAGCCAACTGCGACCCCCACAGCTACCATTGTCCCTACAGCCACCACGCCCCCGGCCAACGTGCAGATCACCCTCATTGTCTACAACCCGGCCGGTGACGACGTGGCCGGTGAATACGTGCGCATCGAGAACAAGGGAGGGGTAACGGCCGTTCTCACCGGCTGGACACTCAGCGATAACGACAGCCACGTCTACAACTTCCCTGGCGGCTTCAGCCTGGCACCAGGCGCGGCCGTGCAGGTTTGGACGAAGAGCGGGGCCAACAGCGCCACAAATCTCTATTGGGGCAGCGGGCAGGCGATCTGGAACAACACCGGCGACACGGCTTATCTGCGCAACGGCGGCACGCTGGTGGATTCGTGCAGTTATGGCGGTGGGGGTGTTCAGGCGAGTTGTTGATAGATAACGGCAGTTCCGATGAATTCATGCAGTCCACCAAGCAAATGTGTAAGTGGGGTGTTAATTTCCTAACTTCACATTGCTCGGATGATCGGCAATAAAGTCAAGTATCCATTCATATTTGGAGTATAGAAAATGTATTTCGAGCTTACGCCGGACGAGGCAATGCAATTGGTACCTAATGCCACTATCGTCGGTCCCTACATCGATGGGGGGCAAAAAATTGTTTATCCATGCTTGATAAACAACAGAAAAGAAGCGTTAAAATTTTTAAGTCTCAAGCCAGATGAGCCATCTTTTAACCAAGAAGAATACGAGGATATGGTTACTGCCCGCGCAACAAGGGAAGTAGACACTTTAGAAAAATGCAAGTCTCCTCATTTGGTAAGGATTGGATCTGTCGCCCTTGGAAGGGGTGAAATAAACGAGAAAATGGTTTTATATTATTCCGAAGAGTGGATTGAAGGGGAGCAGCTTCAGGAGAAGATAGCAAAGAAAGGTCCTCTCTCCCCCCCAAAGGTAGTAAAACTTGCACTTGCAGTTACCGAGGCAGTGGAAGAACTCTGGCAACTGGAAAAAGTACACAGAGACATTAAACCGAAAAATATCATGCACCGATACAAAGATGACGATTTTGTCTTACTCGATATAGGTGTCGCATTTGATATTCACGAAACGTCGATAACCGAGCCCCCTTTTCTGATCGGGACCGCGCCTTACTTTTCCCCAGAGCAGTTTGATTACGGTTTCAGGCGTCAGCTGGATTTTCGCTCAGATTTCTTTGCGCTAGGTACGGTCTTGTACCTAGCGTCAACTGGGGTGCATCCCTTCTACTTGGCAAACATGACAAATGCGGAAATATACGAAAGGATTACTAAATACAAACCATCTCCTCCCAAGGAAATCAACGCTACTATTCCAGAAGAGCTCAGTGATGTTATCATCCACCTTCTTCAAAAGAAACCCCATCTTCGACCCAGAACATTTGATTTACTCAGAGACCGGCTGCGAGTCGTGCCGATAACTTAGCCATGGAGTAAAAAATGAGCGTTTATTTACAGCACACTGGTGAAAGAAAAGAATCTCGTCAAGCACTTATAGACATGCTGAAAAGCGGGGACGCGAGAGGAATAATATTGTCTCCTCGCGATGAGAAGCCAAAAGAATTAGTCGATCTTCTGGTTTCTGCGAGAGGTGCGCGTGAGGACATTGATATACTCTTTGATCCCCAGTTTTATGCTTCTGTTATTCGTCCAGTGAACGAGCGGAACCTGGGAGCCTATAAATATTTCAGACAAAATTTGAAAATATCCGATTTTGCAAAAGTTGATAATATAAAGAAATTTGTAAAAGACTGCATTGACTACCAACGGAACTTAGCGAATAACACGTTGCGTTATACAGTTAGTAGGTATGTATCCCCTTCGGTTTTAATTGACGATTTGAACGGCAGGTGGGAACAAGCATCAATCTCGCTTGCCTACGAGTCTGCCAACTATGCTGCTGAGAAAGACATCCCAATTTTGATTACCCTCATTATTGAGGAACACGCGTTGAAGCATCGGGCCTATTTAGATGATTTTCTTAACACCATCACGGGGCTAAATTCAATCCAGGGATTTTATCTTCTGATAAAGCGGCCAATGGTGACGTACCACAGCCCCTTTGACGCCACAGCTCTAGCCAATTTGATGTACCTAATTTACGTATTGACTGAAGTAAACGGCTACGAAACTATATGTGGCTACACAGATTTGACGGGCATGTTGCTTCACGCCGTAGGAGCGAATTCCATTGGAACCGGTAGCTTAATATCTTCTCGTAGGTTTACTTATTCTAGGTGGACACCAAAGAAATCCGGAGGAGGTTCTGCTCCCCCAGATCGGTATACATCTATTCCCCTCCTTGCCCCTGTCTATGTTAACCCAGTGATGACTGGGGCCATAGACAAAGAGCTTGTTGAACGGATTTTGTCTGGTGGAGATTATGACAAGCTAATCATTGACCAGCTCACAAGAGGTGGTATATTATGGAGTGGGGATGTGGAATTCAAACAACATATTTTCTCAGTTAAAGAGCTCCTTGGCCGTGTAAGAGGGCGCACTACTAAGGCAAGGCTGGCATCAGTTAGTAGACTGATCCAGGATGCTGAGTATTTACGCCGCTTGCTTGATGAACACGACGTCCAGCTTGGCGAGCTTCCAAAGCTCGAAGTCTGGCAGAATGCGATTGAGTTATTCGAGGAAGAGGCAGAAGTGTAAGTGAGAAGTGATCACGGAAAGAATCCTCGCCCAAACATTTTCCCGCTCAGTAAACTCTCTGGAGTGGAGAGAGCAGTATCCCCAATTTCCTCATATTTTGCCCGAAGTCCCGTATGATGGCGGTAGAGCCGACTTTGTTTGCACTCCGGTCGAATTCGGAGCTCTTCCAGTTGACGAGATTTCTGCCTTGCGCAAGGCCTTGCGCAACCCCGCAATGACAAAAGTGATCTCGGTTCTATACCAATACCCAGCGCAAAATTTTGGCGATCTTCAGTATTTAACTCAGCTTTCAGAGGATGAGCTATTCGTCACACTGCAAAGCCTATTTAGCTTGGGATTTGCGCTACCTCACGGAAATGAGTTCAAGCTAAACGAGGACTCTATCCTAAGGAACTTAGAAATTGAATTTTGGTCATTTGAGCTTAAATTGACGAATTGGCGTGGCGCATTGTATCAAGCCATAAAGAATCAAATATTCGCACATAGCGTTGCGATAGTAATTCCCCAAAAGTGGTCTCATCGACTGGACGATCGACTAGATTTATTTCGGAGATTGCAGATTGGAGTGGTCAGTTTAGATATTGACAGTGGAGATGCGAAATTTCTTGTTCCTCCAGTAAAGAAAACCCCTGGCTCTAGTTATTCTTATTATTTAACCTTGGGGGTATTTTTAGAAAGAGCAATCAAACACGTACCGAAAGAATAGTAACAATAAGTCACCTAAAGTTATCATTCCCTACTTTTGGCTAAAAGCCCCGCCCCACCGGCGGGGTTTTTTGTTGCCAATAAAACAGCCCTTAACCAGAGCCGTAAGCGAGCTTAAGTACATTGGCCTTACTCGTTCTACCAGTCGTTGATAGTTCTCCGGAGGACAGTTTATGCAAGCACTTGGTAATCTTCTTAAACACGCAGCCCAAATCACACTTTCTATTTCGCGCAGGTCGTGGTTTAGCTGGCTGAGAATTTACAGGCAACAGGGCCGGAGAGGTAAGCTCGTGTTTGGCTGCGGTTCCTTCCTCGGAGCCTGCTTTATTTTAACGCTTTGCTCTTCTTTGATCTTGCCCCCTGGCGTCCCAGAAGAAGAGATTGTTGAGGAAAGTCGCTCCGAAGAAATCGACCTCGACGACGAAGCTGAAGCGGAAGCTGTGGCGCAAGCGGCCGAAAGGCCCACCGAAACGGCCGCAACCGACCCAACAGAACCAGCTGCCACTGCAACCAGCACCCTCGCCCCAACAGTTGAGCCAACAGAAACCTTGCCGCCCACGTCCACGAACACACCCAAGCCAACGAACACGCGGCCGCCGACCAACACCCCGCAGCCGACGAATACGGCCGTACCACCCACAAACACACGCCCACCGGCCACGGCGGTGCCACCCACGGCCGTGCCCCCAACGGCCGTTCCGTTACCTACCAACACGCCAGCGCCAACGGCCGTACCAACAGAGCCCCCAGCGCCAACCCAACCCCCGCCGCCGTCATCGTCTCTGGTGGAGATTATTGGCGTCAACAAGCAAGCTGAATACGTAGACATCCGCAACAACAATGCAGCGGCCGTGGACCTGGCTGGATGGGTCTTGGTTTCGGAGAAGGGGAATCAGGCTTGTGGCCTGGGTGGGGTTTTGCAGGCAGGTGCAACGCTGCGCATTTATGCCCTGGCTGCTGATGCTGGCTTGGGCGGTTATAACTGTAACTTTGGTAGCCCTATCTGGAACAACAGCGAGCCCGATCCGGCCGTGCTCTATGATAATACTGGGGCCGAAGTGGATCGATGGTAAAAGCTTAAGCAGCAGGCAGAATAGCCCAATGGGCTACCCGGTTCCTTTGCTGGATTTTTGTACCCCGCCCTCACTGGTGGGGTTTTTGTTGCTGTCAACATTGATGCCAAACTCAAGGAAAATCATTATAGGTCTTGCTCCTCACTGCTAGGCTTCTGGCAATAATAAAATCTTACGGACCCAGATTCGTAGAGCTTCCTTTCTGCCAAGCCTAGACGCTCCAGAGATTCAAGGGTATTAGGCGTACCAGCACGGATTTTCAGGCCGACCACATAGACAGTTCCACCTTGAATCATTAGATACTTGCCAGCATCTAGCCAATCCAGCATTAACTGCTGCGGTTTGGACAATTTATCGTTCATAATTTATCGTTCATAATTAAAACTCAGCTACAGCCTCACAAAATCACTAGCCGTCGTCTCCAGGTTCAAATCCAGATTCAAATACCGCTGCGTGGTGGCCACCGAGCTGTGGCCCAGGAGCCTGCTCATCTGCGTCAGCGGCACACCGTTCTCGTATCCAATCTGCGCATACGTGCGCCGCAGGTCGTGAGGGTCTAAGCCCGGATGACCGATCAACCCGCCGTACTGCCGCACAATGCCAAACAGCCCAATATCAGACAGGGATTCCCCAATGGCATCATTCTTCCGCACCGACCGCAGGATACGGCCGCTGCCGCACTTGCTGCGCCACGTCTCCAGCATCCTGGCCAGCTCATCCGAGATGGGCACCACACGGTCTTTTGCCCCCTTACCGCGCACCTCCAGGACAAACCGCACCTTTTTCCGGATCGGCTGCTGCCGCACGTGGATAAATTCCATCTCAACCGCCTCGGCGCGCCGCAGGCCGGCACCGACCAACAGCGCCAGGCTCACCCGGTCGCGCCAATCGCGGTTGCTGCCGCCGGTGACCGCACTCATCAGCGCCGAGACCTCCGCCTGGGACAACCACGTGTGGGCCTTCTCACCTTGTGACGTTTTAGCCGTAACGGCCGTCTGCAGCGCCTGGAAACGGTAGATGGTGGCATTTACGGTATCAATGTTATCCGGCGTGGCCATACTCTTGGCTTGCGTAATCATCGCCTCAGACCACAGCCGTACGGCCGCTTTCAGTTGAGAACGTCGGGAATTGGAAAGTGTGGTGGCAAAACGCGCCAGCTGAGCGGAGTCGGTGAGGGGGTGGCCTTCAGCCAAATAGCATTCCAGCACGCGACGATACTTTACCTTTGTGCTGTCGGCCAAATTGGCCGCGTCGATGATGGCCAGCGCCTGGTGGAAACTATCACTGCCAGAAGAAACCGCTAATCCGTTCAAAATCTTCCCTGTTTTTTACTTACGGAAATATTACTTTCCGCGTCTCAGAAGCCCGCTGAGAAATTTTTCGTTTTATTCCGACGGAATTTTGACAAAAAATCTCATGCTAAATGTTTGCTTTATGTTAACTATCGGCTCCTATCTTGCAGGATTTAATTGTTTAATATATCATAGTTATAACAATGATATTTATAATTATATTTATTGCTTGAGGGAACTATGTTCATTGACCGGCACGAAGAACTCGCCTTTTTAAACCGCATGTTCACACGCAAACAACCCGGGCCGGCGCAGATGGTGCTTTTGTACGGCCGTCGCCGGGTGGGGAAGACCAAACTATTAAAACATTGGGTTGAGCAAAGTGGGCTGCCATTCACATATTGGGCCGCCGACAAAGAACCGGCGGCGCTGCAACGGCGCAGCTTCATGGCTACCATGCTGGATATGCCCGAAGAGCAGGCCACCGCCTTTGATAGTTGGCCAGCCTTGTGGCGCTGGTTGGCGCCGCGCCTGGCGGAAAAGGCTGAAAAGCAGATTCTCGTCCTGGATGAGCTGTCTTATGCTTCGGCCGCTGACCCGGCCTTGCTCTCGGCTCTGCAACACGCCTGGGACCACCATCTGCAAGAATCTAATGTCATTCTGGTGTTGTGTGGCTCACAGGTGACGACAATGGAAGCGATCATGCAACACCAATCGCCCCTGTTCGGCCGTTTTACCGGTCAGTGGCACTTGCAGCCGCTGCCGTTTTCCAGCTTGCGCGAATTCTTTCCCGACTGGCCGACCGAAGAGCGGGTGGCGCTGTATGGGGTCGTGGGGGGCATCCCCGCCTACCTGCGCTGGTTAGATAAAGGCCTCAGCCTCGTTGACAATATCCGGCAAGTCATTCTGGAGCCGGGCAACATCTTCCTGGCCGAACCGGAATTGCTGCTCCATGACGAATTGCGCGACCTGTCTACTTACCAGGGCATCCTGCGGGCCATCAGCAAGGGACACCATACGTTGAAAGCGATTAGCGACGATTGCCTCATCGGGTCATCGGGACTCACGTTCCATCTGAACAAGCTGCAGGAGCTGCGCCTGGTGGAACGTCGCCTGCCGGTAACGTTGACCACGGCGCAGCAGCGCAAGTCGAAGCAAGGACACTATCACCTGAGCGATCCCTTCTTCCGTTTCTACTTCCGTTTCCTCTTTCCTCATCTCAGTTCACTCATGTCCCCGGAAGAGGCGACGGCCCACATCAAAAGCGAATTGCGGGCTTTTGTCGGCCTGTCTTTTGAGAAGCTGGCCCAGCAATGGGTGGTGGGCCAGGCCCGCGCCGGCAATTTACCTTTTGCCCCAGAAGCGG
>JADLAX010000073.1 GCA_020848035.1 Anaerolineae bacterium
AACGGGACAACCTCAACTTACAGCGTTGTCGTACTTGTCCTACTTGGAACTACATCCTTCAACCACGGTTTGTTCTGGATGATATTCGATTGTTAATGTCCAAAGTTATTTTCGAGTGAACCCTAAGTCATATTGCCTTAACGCTGACGCAAAGCTGGTTTCAACGCAGAAAGGAGGGCGCGCCAAATAAGATGCCGATTTTGCTGACACTGCTGGAACATGCTGAGGCAATCGCCAGTGAAGGCAATGAGCCTTTTGCGATGGAAGATGCGGTGCGGGCCGATTTGAAAAAGTGGAAAAAGGAGGTGCCTGATGGATGGGTGCGACATTTTTTGGACAAGGGGAAATACCTGGTTTTGCTCGATGGGTTGGATGAGATAGCGGATAAAACGCAGCGGCAAAAGGTGGTTGCCTGGGTTGAGCGGCAAATGAAAGCGTACCCCCAGTGTCAATTTATTGTGACATCCAGGCCTCATGGTTACCAGTCAAATCCAATTGCTGGGGTGACGACGCTAGAAATTCGGCCATACGATAACCAGCAGCAGGCGCAGTTTATTCGCAACTGGTATCTGGCCAATGAAGTGATGAGCCGTGGCGGTAAAGATGATGCCGGGGTGCAGATGGCCGCAAAGGAAGGTGCAGATGATTTGCTGCGACGGCTAGGTGATACGCCGAATTTGGCTGAACTTGCCGTAAACCCGCTGCTGTTGACGATGATTGCGACGGTACATCGCTTTCGCAGTGCGCTGCCAAAGCGACGAGTGGAACTGTATGATGAAATCTTTTCTGTCTTTTTGGGAACGTGGCGCGGTGCGCGAGGAATTGAGCAAGAGCTGACACCAGACCAGCGAAAGCAGGTGCTGCAACCGTTGGCCTGGGCAATGATGGAACAGCAGGTGCGGCAGATATCAACTGACGAAGCGATAAAAATTATTCGAGAGCCATTGCGTCGGGTTGATCGGAAGATGGCGCCAAACTATTTCCTGGAAATTGTGCGCTACCAAAGTGGGCTGCTGGTAGAAAAAGAAAATGGCTCTCTGGCCTTTGCTCATTTAACGTTTCAGGAATATTTGGCGGCAATGCATATGCAAAATGACGAGGGGCTGTTAGGTACAATTTTGATACAGGTTCGACAAAGCTGGTGGCATGAAACGTTGCTGCTTTATGCTGCCAAACAAGATGCGACGGTAATTATTGAGGCCTGTATTAATAGTGCGAATGGATTGCACCCAGAAGCGATCATGTTAGCGCTTGATTGCAATGAGGAAGCTGGCCAAATTGCCCCGGAAACCAGAGCCAGTTTAGAAGAAGTCTTAAGCGGGGCTATTGAAGGGGACGATGCGAATGAAATTCGCCGGATTGTGGCAGAGGCAAGTCTCAGGCGGCGGATTAAACATTTGTCTCGAATTAGTGAAGATGTTTATATTGATTCTTCATTCATTACTCACCTTGAATATCAGCTTTTCTTGGACGAGAAGCGTCATAAGAAAGAATTTTTCCAACCTGATCATTGGCTTGAATACCAATACCCAAGTGGAAAGGGGCATTTGCCTGTGGTTGGTGTTCGTCCATCTGACGCGAAAGCTTTTTGTGACTGGATGACGGCAAGATCAGGCGGAAATTTTGTTTTCCGGTTGCCAAATAAAATTGAAGCCACCATTTTAGCCGATCGTTTTCAAGAATATGGGTATTGGATTCAGCAGGAAGGCAAATTCTCTATAGAAATGCGCGAGGCTGCCTCGCGCATTTCTATAGAGAAAGTGGTTGAGTATCTTGACCTTGACCTTGCCCGTGCCCTTGCCCGTGCCCTTGACCTTGACCTTGACCTTGCCCGTGCCCTTGACCTTGACCTTGACCGTGCCCGTGCCCTTGACCTTGCCCGTGACCTTGACCGTGCCTATGACCTCGCTCGTGCCCTCGCTCATACTCGTGACCTTGATTTTGTCCGTGTTCTTGAGCCTGCCCGTGCCCTCGATTTTGCCCGCGTTCTGGCCCTTGCCCGCGACCGTGCCCTTTCTCAAACTCGTGGTCTTGACCGTGCTCTTGGTCAAAATAATTTCCGTGCCCATGCCTTAACCCCTGCTCTTGACCATGTTAGTAAGCTTGCTGCTGACTTTTCCCGTCCTTTGTACACTTCCCATGCTTTGGGCGACAAGCATGCTGCTAAACTCAGCGAATTCCGAACGCTGCTGTATTTGATCGGATTTTTTATTTGGGACGTTCAACAAACTCGTTTGCAGGAAGCTTCTCTTATACAAAGGCAATCCGCAAAATGGCGGCATGATCAAGCGGTATTAGATAGTTTCGTCATTGAATATCTCGAAGCTTTTGTTGATTTATGTGTTTTAGAGGAACGAAGTAAGGGCAATTTGTCTGCTTTTGAAGGTATTCGCATTGTGCGCGAGCGGATTAAAGAGGCGTAGCTTCCTCCAGGTAGCGGTACAACACGCCCATAACCGTGGCCGGTTCGGCGTCGCGTTCTTTGTTGTAGCTGCGGGTGGCGCGTCTGCGGCTGAGCTGAAAGAAGCGGCAGGCGCGGGTGATGCCCACGTACAGCAGGCGCAGCTGCTCGGCAATGTTGTCGGTGTGGGCTACGCACGCTTCCGCAATTTACACAAACTCAATGCGATTGATCATATCGTCAGACGTATACACGGCGTGCATCAGCGTGAGCCAATTGACCCACTCGCCGATGTAATGAATATCTTGTTGGCCAAAAACCAGCCCTGTGTGCTGGAAGCCGGAAGCGGCGAGATGGAGAAAGTCGGAATCATGGGTACACAGCACGCGCCCTTGTTGGGTTGCCTCCTGAAGATGGTTCATATCATCTTCGCCAAGCAAGCTTAAATCACGCACGGTAACGGCATCAATTCCTCTTGTTTTTAGCTGAAGTGCAACCTGAACTGGCACGTTCTCATCAAGATAAAAGCGAAGGCTGGCCACCAGTGAATTCTTCCTTGGCTTTGCGCGCGGTTAAAATTTGCTGCCGAATGTCTTTGTCTAACTCATCTTTGTGCTGGTAATAATAAGCAAGTGACGCATAAACTTGCGCCAATGAAAGGTTGTAGTCGGTGGCAATTTCATCGGCCGTTCGTTTGTGGAAGAGATGGGCCATCACCAAATCGGTAACGCGTAATCCGGTGCCTGCCACGCATGGCTTCCCGCCGCGCACGTCTGGGTTTTTTGTAATTAGATCAATACTTTGAATAACATCCATGTCAAATTTCCACCGTAACCTTTGCTGAATGGTGGCCATTATAGCACAACAGCCCGTCCACTTTTCACCGGGCGAGGCAGGTGGTGGTTTGCCTGTTTTGTTTGCAAGGGTTTTACCCACCTGCCTCGCCCCTACTTTTTACTCTCCCACTTCCTGTAAGTAGCGGTACAGCACCCCCATCACGGTGGCGGGTTCGGCGTCGCGCTCTTTGTTGTAGCTGCGGGTGGCGCGGCTGCGGCTGAGCTGCAAGAAGCGGCGAGCGCGGGTGATGCCCACATAGAGGAGACGGAGCCTTTCGGCAATGATGTCGATGTGGGCCGATTCGGTGGCGGAACGGCCGTTATAAATCCCCGCATCCCCCTCCATCAAATAGCGTAACTGGGCCGCCACTTCGGCCGTGGGATCGCCGCCCAAAATGTCGCTGACGCCCATAAAGTAGGCATCCAGATTGCCCGGAATCCAGGTGCCATCGACGCCAATCATAAAGACCGCGTCCCACTCCAGCCCCTTGGCGCTGTGCTGCGTGGTGAGCGTGACGCGTCCCGGCACCGGCTCGTAGCCAAAATCGGTAGGGCTGCTGATGGGCAGGCTGCGCCGCCCGCTGACGATGTTGCCCAGCTCGGCGACCAGCTCCGGCAGCCGCCAATCCGGCTGGCTGTCGCGCCACTGGCGCAGCAGGGTGGCAATCTGGTAGGCGATGGCCAGGTCGCCTTCGTGTACGTCGCCCCAGGCAAACAGTTCATCTCCCAGGGCTAAGGCCAGATCGTCGATGGGTAACGGCCGTAACGCCAACAGTTCTCGCAAAAAAGCGCCAAAGCGGGCCGCCACCTGGGTTTGCGTTTCGGTCGCCACCCCGGCGGGCAGCGCCTGGGCCGCGCCGGTGTCGTCGTAGGGGTAGAGCAGCGCTTCGGGCTGGTGGACACTACGGAGTAGTGTATGGAACTGCTCCAGCTCCTCGTCCGGCAGCAGGGCAACCGGGTGCCCCAGGGCGTGCAGGCTGGCGTGCGCGGCGGTGATCGCTTTGGTGTCCAGCGGATCGGCCAGTACCTGGAGGACGGCGTGCATGGCGGCGGCGATTTCGCGCTCGCGGGTGCCGCCGCGCAGCAGGTTGTCGTAGTCGGCGTCCAGCTCGTCCAGATGCTCGGCGATCTGGTAGCCCAGGTTGTTGGTCGGCACCAGGATAGCGACGGTGTGGTCGGGGCGCTTCTGCGTGTAGCGGACGGCGAGCTGGGCCACTTCGGGCAGTTCCTCATCCTCGCGGTGTTTGTACACGCGAATGCGAATCGCGGCTTCGCTGTCCGGCGGGTTGGGCTGGGCGTCGCCGGGCGGGGTTGGCTCGATATCCTGGCGGCGGAAGGTGCTGCTTTGCACTTCGGGCACGGGGTGTTTGTCCATCACCCAATGCAGCAGCGTGTTGGCCGCGCCGATGATGAGCGGGGCGCAGCGGCCGCTGTTGGGCAGGGGCAGCGACACCACATCGGGCCGGTCGGCGAAGGCGTTGAAGAAGCGGGGGTGAGCGGCGGTGAAGGTGCTGGTGATCGCCTGGTTGGGGTCGCCGACGCGCACCCAGTTGCCCTCCGGCCCGGTCAGGCGGCTGATGAGCGCTTCTTGCAGCGGCACGCTGTCTTGTGCTTCGTCTTCCAGGACGTAGGGCCAGCGGCGGCGCAGCTGTTCCGCCAGCCCGGCGCGCTGGTCCAGCAGTTCCACCGCCTGCCAGATGAGGTCGTCAAAGTCCAGCGATCCCTGCCGGTCGAGGATGGTTTGGTAACGGCCGTAAATCCCACCCATCATCCAGAGGAGGGGGGATTGGGAGATTGGAGATTGGAGATTGTCGTCTTGATCATCCAATCTCCAATCTCCAATCTCCAATCTCTTTAAGATTTGATCTGGTTTGTATCTTTCGTTTTTCGCCGCGCGGATGAACGATTTGGCCATCTTTTGCGTTACGTCGCGCCAGCGGGCGCGGGTTTGCGGCGAGTCGTCGGGCAGGAACTGGCTCCAGGCGCCGGGCTGGGCTTCGATCCAGCCATCGACGGCGCGGGCCAGGAAGTGGTTGGCTTGGCCTTCGTCCAGCACCAGCGGGCCGCTGTCTTCCGTCAGGCCCGAGTTGGCGGTGCGCACCATTTCCAGCGCCAGGCTGTGCAGCGTGCGCACCTCAAAGCCGACCGGCGGCAGCTCGGCCGCTTCCAGCCGCTGGCGAATGCGCGCCCGAAAGTTGTCCACGCTGGAATTCAGGTAGGTGACGATGAGGATTTGCTGCTGGTTGGGGTCGATACGGCCGTTCCCAATCAACTTCGCCGCGAGGAGAGAAAGGGTAAACGTTTTCCCACTCCCTGGCACGGCGCTGATGGCGAGACGGCCGTTTTCATACTCTAAAATCTTTTCCTGGGCTGGTCTTAACTGGAGGTCGTTCATCCCGCTATTTTAGCTGATTTTGGGTGGCAGCCGAATGTGGTTTAAATGTAGCGGACCTGATTTTCCATCTCATCGGCCGTGACATTGTTGAGAATACGCGTCAGGCGATGGACCAGTTCGTAAGGGGAATGGCGCGTAGCCAGGATGATGCCGTAATGCTTTTGGCCAGTAGCTGCATATTCCTGGGCAAGTGCTTCAAAATCGGCCCGATTGTGGGTGAGAAGCGTTTTTTGTTGGCTGACAGCGTAAGCGAGCTGTGCCGCGTCGCTGTTTTGCAGCTGGCTTTCATCGCGGGTGGTCACAGCCGAAAACCCGCGCCCGCCCAGCAAATCGGCGATGAGCACGTTAACATCTTCGTCCAGGTAAAGCTCGATGAAAAGGCGTGGCACAGTTACTTCACTAGTGGATCGATGAGTTCATCGGGAATGCGGTTGCGTTCGATGTGGGCATTGATTTGCTCTTGGTGATCGCTGTAATAGCTGAGCGCATCAAAAACCTGAGCCAGCGTCAAATGCGGGAGTTGGCTTGGAATTTCCTCGGGAAGAACGCCTTGCCGCCACATTTCCACGATAGCACGAACTGGCGTGCGGGTACCTTCGATAATGGGTTCGCCGCTTAGGATATTTTCGTCGGAAATGACGTATCGGTGTTTTGTTGCTTGAATCATACTTTTTTGCTCCGGTTGACGCTGGTGCTTCGATTCTGTTCAGTATAGTCGCAAAATTGCGCGGATTCAACCGCGCTCGCATCCGAACTTCGCCGCGAGGAGAGACAGGGTAAATGTTTTGCCACTCCCCGGTACCGCGCTGATGGCGAGACGGCCGTTTTCGTATTCTAAAATCTTTTCCTGGGCAGGTCGATCAAAACCTGACAGGTCTTTTTCCAAGATGCCTGTTAATTGAGTTGGTTTGTAGACCTGTCAGGTTTAGAGCGCCCTACCGCTGCACAAAGGGCAAATAGGTCGCCAGGCCGATGGCTTTTTGGGCCATGATGGTGGGGGCGGAACGGCCGTTCCCTTCCCACAGCTCATACAAAATCTGCCCATTGCTGCTGGGATCGCCGAAAAACGGGCTTTGGTCCCGCAAAAATTCGACGTACTCGCGTGAGGCGACCTGGTGCAGCAGCCGCACGATCACCACGTCTGGCGTGGCGGGCAGGGTGTAGGTGGTGGTGTCCCAATACTGCCCGTCGGCGTAGAGGGTGGAATCGGCCGTACCGTTGGTGTACGGCGCTGCCCCCGCCGCCTCAAAAGCGGCAAAGTCGTAGCCGCGTGGCGGAATGCGGTTGTCATTCAAAATCTCGTTGTTGAGCAAAAAGTGGAACGATTCGCCTGCGGGCAGCCCCAGCTGCGCCGCCAGGTCGGGCGAGATGCCGTGTTTGGCTTCATAAAGCTGCAAATTGGCGTCTTCGGTGAGCGTGCCGGTGGCGGCGTCATACGCGCCGGAGCTGTAGATGAGCGCACCGTTGGCGTCGTACGCTGCCACTTGCAGCCACATGCGCCGCCCTTCGATGTAGCCCGTGGGCAGCTTGTGCCCGCTGTTGTTGGTGACGGTGACGACCAGCTGTGTGCCTGTCAGCTCGATCTCCAGTTCAGCGGCGTTTTGCAGCATTGCCGTGGCCCGGTCGACCCCGGCGTTGAGCGCCGCCAGCCGTTCGGCGGCGTATGGTTCGGTGCTGAAGGTGGCGCTAAAGGCCGGGTGCTGCGGGATGATTGTCGGGACCCAGTTGTTGGCTCCGGTCAGGTCGTGCAGGGGCAAATCATTGCGCACGACGCTGCTGCTGGCATTGCCAAAAAACGCGCCGCCCACGCCGGTCACATCGCGCATGTGGCAGTCCTGGCAGGTAGACACGGTGGCTTTATTGCCGCCAAACTGGGGTAGGGCCACGCCCTGCGGCGTGTTGAAGTCGCTCAGCCGCCACTCGCTGTAGGTGCGCTCGACGGGGAACAGGGCGGTGGTGTCGGTGAACGGCTCGTTCATCGCGTTGAGCACGTAGCTCTGGCTCGGCTCATCCCAGGTGAGCAGCGGGTTGCTGATGTCGTGGCAGCTGCCGCAGAGGGCGGCGTCCCGGTGGTAGGGGGATTGCAGCGTGTCCAGTGCAGCGGCGGCCGGATTGTGCGGGTCGAAGCCGTTGTCGGCCACCACGTCAAAGGGGCCGCGCCGGTAGTCGGCTGTGTCGATGACCAAGCTGGCGTTCCCGGCAAAGGTCACCGGGCTGGTGATCGCCGCCAGAACGGTCAGGTCGCGCGCCGGATTTTCGTCGCTGTACACCGGATCGACCAGCCGGTGGCACACTTCACACTGGATGCCTTCCTGGTCAACGGCCGTCATCGCTGAGCCATCGGTGGGGGTGGAACGGCCGTCCAGCCAACCTCTAGGCAAATGACAGCGCAAACAAAAGTCGCCGCCAAAGGCCACGTCGGCGTTGGCAATGTCTAGCGCGGCGTAAAAGAGCGGATCGCGCCCGGCCTGGGCCATCATGCTGCCCGCCCAGCCGGTCCACGGTTCGTATTCGGCCGGTTGATCCACCTGGCTGCTGTAGCCCGCGTGGCAGCCAATGCAGCTTTCCGGGCTGTCAATGGTGTCGGTGATGTGGTTCGGCTGGGTGCCCGGCTGGAAGAAATCGAGCAGGGTGGTGGTGGAGAGAACGGCCGTCGCCGGGACGCCATTTGGACCGAGCGCCGGGTGATTGGCGGGCAGCGCGGCCTCAGCGGTGGCGGTGGTCGATTGGTTAAACGTGGCAAAAAGGGTGGCGATGATGAGCAGGGTGAGGCTGGTGGAGACAAAAATCAGGGCGGTTCTACGCATACGATACCTCTACGATTTGTGATGAGAGTACCCGGATGGGGACGGCCGTATTATAATCGACGGCGCAACTCATGACGATGAAAGGGATGAAACATGCATTTGAATTTGAAACATTGGCTGAAACTGCTGATTTTATTTTTGCTGGTTGGGGTGTGGGTGTGGCCGGAAACGGCCGCTTCGACAGGCTCAGCGGGCATTCCCGCTGCCCTTGCTCAATCCGCCCGTGACCCCCGCTTTGGCGCGGTGGAGTCGTTTTGGGCACCGGGCGAAGCGGCTGAATTGGGCGTGGGTTGGGAGCGCATCCTCTTTTACTGGAACGAAATCCAGCCCACCGGCCCCAACGACTGGAACACGCTGCACGTCCACGAGGAGTGGCTGGCCGAAGCCACCGCTCAGGGGCGGCAGGTCACCGGTCTGCTCAAAAACACGCCCACCTGGGCCACCGACGGTGAACCGGCGTCCGGCGTGCCGCGCGGCCTCGACTTGCCCATCGACGATCCGGGCAATTTGTGGGCCAACTACACGCGGCGGGTGGCGTCTTACTACAGCGCCCACGGCGTGCACAACTGGATCATCTGGAATGAGCCAGACATCGCCCCGGACGTGTACGGGCACGAATTTAGCGGCTCGATGGCCGATTATTACCAGCTGGTGAAGGTGGCTTACCTGTCGATCAAGCAGGTGGACCCCAACGCTAAAATCCACCTGGGCGGCATGACCTACTGGCACGATCCCACCTGGCTGGGCCGCTTCCTGCAAATGGTTGCCGCCGATCCCGATGCCGCCGCCAACAATTACTATTTCGACATCATCTCGCTGCACATCTACTTCCGCCCGGAAACGATTCCGCAAATTGTGGGCAATGCCTTTGCCGCGCAGCAGCAGGCGGGCATTCCCCTGAAGCCGGTCTGGATCAACGAAACCAACGCCCGCCCCAGCACAGACCCCGAATGGCCGGTGCAGGTGCAGGCGTTTGAGCTGGATTTGGAGCAGCAGGCGTGGTATCTCGTGCAGGCACATGCGCTGGGCTTCTACGCGGGGGCGGGGCGGATTGCGGTGTACAAGCTGATCGACATCAACATTTCGCCGGGGGAAGAATCTTGGGGGTTGATACGGCCGTATGACTTCTCCAAACGTCCCGCCTTCTTCGCCTACCAAAACACGATCAAATATCTGGCCGGGTTCACTTACCCGCTGCAGCGCGAGCAGGGTGGCAACTACACCATCGTGCGCTTCAACCGGCCCGAGGGGGTGACGCGGGTGCTGTGGGCGCGCACTGCCAGCAGCGTCACGCTCAATGTGCCTGCTTTGGGGGAATCGGGTGTGCTGATCGATCCGATCACCGGGGCAGAAACGCCGATTACGCCGACGGGCGGCAGCTATTCCGTGCCGCTGGCCGGGGCGCGCTGCGCCGGGGAGTGTTACATGGGCGGTGCGCCCGTGTTCCTGGTGGAAGCGGGTGTCACTACGGAAGGCGGCTCGACGTCGCCTGCCGCCGTCACATCGAGCGGTGCACCTGCGGCGGGCACGGACAGCGGTACGGCCGTTCCCACCGCCACCGTTGGCCCCACCGAAACCCCTTATCCGACGGCCACCAATATGATCCCGGTGCCGCTGCCCTCGAACACGCCCACGGTGACGGGTACGGCCGTCCCGCCCACGGAAACGCCACCCGCTACCGAGATAGCCGCTGTGCCTACGGCTACAGCAGAAGTGGTTGAAGCTTCCGGGGATGAAGGGGCGATTGTAGAGGTGGACGATGTGGTGGCGGGGGAAACGGCCGTAGCCGAATCCCCCGATTCAAACGTAGGTATTTGGCTGCTGGGCGGGGCGGGTGTTGTTGCCCTGGCGGTGGCCTTCATCTGGCTCCGCCGCCGCTAAACCTTACGGAGGAGTGAGCATCCTCAGATGCGAATGTTGCCAAAAGTTGAGTAAGCAAAAAATAGCTGGGTTTTCCAGCTATTTTTATTCATCCAATCATGGTGAAGGTGGACTCACCTGTCTGATCTTGGGAAATTCTTCTTGGAGAATACGGCGGAGGGCAGACTCAGTTACGGGTTTCTCGGCGTTTTGCCCTAAATATTCTTTGAGTGCCTCGTTGATCAGGGTCTGATACCCTGTTCCGGCCGCCTCGCCTCTGGCGCGAAACGCTTCAAGGATAGCATCATCAAGATAAATTGTTATGCGGGTTTTCCCCTTGCTGGAAATAACAGCGCCCCGTTTTCCTTTGGAGAAATCATATTCATCCTTCATATACTTTTACCTCATGAGCGGTGGCTTGCCGGGCAGAAATGAGCCTGATTTCTTCACCACGAAATGTGTAAACCACAACAAGCAGATAATTTGCACTGCTCATCCCAACAGCAATCCACCTTTCCTCTTGTGCAGAATCCGAGTCTTCCATGTGAATTGCCAGCGGATCGTAGAAAACACCTTCCGCGTCAGCAAAGGAAACGTTGTGCTTCTTAAAATTGCTCTTTGCCTTAGCGGGATCGAATTGAAATTTCATCTTTGAATCAAGATTGTATGCACAGTATGCATATATGTCAATGGCAGCGATGTGAAAGTGGCTGGTTACTGCTGATTTTTCCCTGGCTATCTGGCAGAAAAACGATAGGACACGGATTCACACAGATTTTCACAGATTAAACCATCTTATCTGTGTTCATCTGTGAAAATCTGTGTCCCATTTCTCCATCTTAAATTAATGTCGAGTAGCTAGATTTTTCTCAGTTACCCGCCACTTTTAGTTTACAGGTTGATCAGCTTTACCTGGGTGACGGCCGGGATTTTGTTTAAGGCATCCAGCACTTCTTTGCCGGGTTCGCTGTCCAGGTTGATGAACGACAGCGCCTCACCGCCGGGCTTGTCGCGGCCCATGCGCCACTCGGCGATGTTGACCTCGTAGGCAGACAAAATGGTGCCAACCTGCCCGATGACGCCGTAGACGTCTTTGTTTTGCATCACCAGCACATAGCCGTCGGGGCGGGCGTCGAGCTTGTAGTTGTCTACCTGGACAATGCGCGGTTCTGCCCCGCCAAACAGCATGCCCGCCAGGGTGCGCTCACCGCCGTCCCAGGTGACCCGGCAGGTGATGAGGTTGGCAAAATCCAGCGAGCTGGCGGCCTTGGTTTGAGCCACGGAGATGCCGTTTTCTTCGGCCAGCAGGGGGGCGTTGATGTAGTTTACCTGCTCGCTGATCGATTTTTCCAGGATGCCCTTGAGCAGCCCGGCGGCAATCGGTTTGATGAGTTCTTTGACGGTATCGCCGCGCACTTCAATTTCGACGCGGCGCACGGGGCCATCGGCCAGGTAGCAATGCAGTTTGCCCAACTTGGCACCGAGCTCCATATACGGCCGTGTTTCGGCAAAATCCAGCCCGGCTTCAAAAGGCAGGTTCACCGCATTGCGGAAATCGGTGCCGCGCAGGGCATCGAGCACCTGGTCCACAATCTGGGTGGCCACGTCGCGCTGCGCTTCTTCGGTGCTGGCGCCCAGGTGGGGCGTGTGAATGACGTTGGGCAGGCCGATCAGCGGATTGTTTTCCGGTGGCTCTTTTTGGTAGACGTCGATAGCGGCCGTTTTGATCTGGCCATTTTTCAACCCTTCCGCCAGCGCGGCTTCATCGATCAGCTTGCCGCGCGCCGCGTTGATCAAAATCATGCCTGGCTTCATCTGGGCGATGGTTTGGGCGTTGATCATCTTCTCGGTTTCGGGCATGAGGGCCGTGTGCAGGGTCATGTAGTCAGATTGGGCCAGCAGATCGTCCAGGTCCACCAGGGTGACGCCCAATTCCTGGCCCACTTCTTCGGACACGTACGGGTCGTAAGCCAAAATTTCCATGCCAAACGCCTGGGCTCGTTTGGCCACCAAACGGCCGATTCGGCCAAAGCCCACAATGCCCAACGTTTTGCGGTACAGCTCGGTACCCACAAACTGCGAGCGTTTCCATTCGCCCGCTTTGACCGAGGCGTGGGCCTGCGCGGTGTGGCGGCTGGCGGCCAGCATCAGGGCAATCGCCTGTTCAGCGGTGGCGATGCTGTTGGCCCCTGGCGTGTTCATGACGATAATGCCGCGCAGCGTGGCGGCACGCACGTCTACGTTATCGACGCCCATCCCGGCGCGACCCACCACCTTGAGTTTTGTGCCCGCTTTTAGCACGTCGGCCGTGGCTTTTGTGTCGCTGCGGACGATCAGGGCGTCGTATTCCGGCAGGATGGCCATCAGCTCTTCTTTGCTGAGGCCGGGTTTCATGTCGTAGTGGGCATCCTTGGCCAGATTGAGCCGATCTAGCCCGGCTTGCCCCAGTTTGTCTGAGATCAATATTTTGAACATAGGTCTCCCTTTGTTTTGTTAAGACGGTTAGTTTGGTGCTTTTTGCATGGGTGGGTAACGTGCTGCTGGAATTATAGTCGGGCTCAGGTGTGGGGCAAACGTTGGGCGGGGGGAAGTAATTGGGTAATTGGGTAATTAAGCCAGTCAATCACCCAATTACTCAATTACCTAATTACAAATTCCCCTCAGGAGCTGCTGGCACTGTATTTCCGTTAACCCCACCAGCTCCCCGCCCGTAAAACGCGGATCTTCGGTGACTTCGCGCCGGGCGAAGGTGGGCGTGGGGATGGCCAGCAGGCTGGCGATGTCTGGCTGTTCGATTTCGGCCAGGACCAGCCCGGTGAGATTGCCCTGGAATTGATCGATGCTGAAGGAGAAACGGCCGTCCCTCAACTTATACCTTCTCTTCACCAACACGTTGGCAGGCAGCGTCTCCAGCAGCGCATAACTCGCCTCATCCAGGTAAAAATTGGTGATCGTCGTGGCGTACGCCGTTTGATCGGTCGCCTGGTATTTTTGCGTCAGCTTCAGCGCCGTCACCTGGTCGCTGGCATCGCTCATGCGGCGCAGGCGCAGCGGCGTGCCTCTGAGGTAGCGGTCCTCGATGAGCTGGTACGCCTGGCTGTTTTGCAGCGCTTCGGGCAAGCTGGCCAGCAGCCAGCGGCGTTCCAGTTCAAATTGGGCGTATTTGTGGGCCATACTTTTAGGGGGCGACAACGAATGGGTTAAACGCCAGCAAACAGCGGATGATAAAACACCGTGCCCTGCTTGCCTTGCAGCGCTCCCGGCACCAGCTCCAGCACCATAAATGCTTCGACCGGGGCGTTAAACTGGCAGTGCAGGCCGTGCGGGGCGGAGGGCATGAAGCCAAAGCGCGGATAGTAGCTGGGATGGCCCAGCACAAAGGCCAACTCATACCCGGCTTCCCGGCACGCTTCAATGCCTTGGCGGCACAAGGCTGAGCCGATGCCTGCTTTTTGATGGTGGGGTGAGACAGCGATGGGGCCGAGGGCAACGGCCGTAAACTCCCCAGCCTCACTTTTCACCGCCACCGGCGAAAACAGAACGTGCCCCACCAGTTCATCATCCAGCAGGGCCACCAGGGAAATGGCCTCTACGCCGGCTTGCTGTAATTTTTGCACCAGATCCGCTTCGGCGGGGCGGCCAAAGGCGGCGGCTTCAACTTCGTATACTTTTGCGGCATCAACGGCCGTTTCCCAACGAATTGTCATTGTCATACCGCAATCATAGCCCCGTCGCCGCCCAGACACAAAAAATCCGCGTCCTCCGCGTTCATCCGCGTCCCATTTTTAAGCGTAGGCCAAACTCTCCCGCACGCTGATGCGGATGGCCTGCCGGGCGGGCCAGAGGGCGGCCAGCACCGAAATGAGGATGATCGAGACGAGCCAGATAAGAACGGCCGTCCCGTTAAACGCAAAATCCAAATCAATCTCCAGCATCGTTTGCCCCAGCAGGCGGGCCAGCGGCTGGCTGATGAAAAACGCCAGCGGCACGGCCACCAGCCAGCTCAGCACCCCTTGCAGCACGCCTTCCATAATGAACAGCGAAATGATCGTGGGCGACCGTGCCCCAATCGCCCGCATGACGCCGATTTCGCGGGTGCGCTCCACCACGCTGATGCCCAGCGAGCCCATCAGCCCCATGCCGCCCACCGTGGCCACCAGCGAGGCCAGGCTGATAAACATGCCCACAATCGGGAAAAACTGGTTCTCGATTTCCAGCCGCTCCTCCGCCTTGGTGGCGCTGGTGAACAGGTCGATGTCCATGTTGCGCGCTTCGAACATGTTTTGCAGATCGGTGGCAACGGCCGTTACTACCCCCTCATCCTGGCTGTCCGTCTGCACGTACAGCAGCGATGCCCGGTCCACCTGGCCGATGGCGTCCATGACGGCAGGCAGCGGCGCGTACAGCGCCTCGGTGACAAAGCCGCCGCCGTAGACCACCTTGTAGGTGCCCACCACCAGCCATTCCGCCTCGCCCTGGTTGCCCAAATCCAGCCGAATGGTATCCCCCACGCCGATGCGGTTTTCGTTGGCCGTCTCCTGGCTGATGATCAGCACCCGTTCGTCGCCCGGTTGCAGCCAACGGCCGTTTACAATTAACGGCCGCTGCATCTCCGTCTCAATCGGAATGCCCGTTAGCTGCGCGCCCAGTCCCGCCGAATCTTGCAGCCGCTCCCCTTCGCGCAAAATGGTGGCGTTGCGGGCATACCACGCTTCAGCGTAGGCCACACCTGGCAGCTCTTCGGCCAGCGTTGCCACTTCGTTGGCCCGCTGCACCTCGCCAAAACCGAGGCGAATGTCGTAGCCGCGCCGGGCCAAATCATTGTCCAGCGTGTGGTTTACGGAAGAGATGAGGCTCATCACCACCAAAAACATGACGCCAGCGGTGATGAGCACCAGCAGCGTCAGCAGCAGCCGCCCTTTGCGGCGGAACATGTTGCCCAGCGCCAGCGGGTAGGGCGAGGGCAGCAGGCGGGTGGCAGTGTGTTCCACAAATTGGTCCAGGCGGCTGTTGCCAAAATCCGCGCCCAGGCCGTAGGAGGCAATTGCTTCGCGCACGGTGATGGCCGCTCCTTTGAGAACGGGCCAGAGGGCGGCGAGGAGAGGAACGGCCGTTGCGGCCACCACCTGCCACCACACCGCCTGCGGCGAAAAACGAAACGTGTTGTATTCGATGTTGAACAAATTGAGAAACCAGCGGCTGCTGTAAAACGCCGTCAGCGCCCCCAGCGGCAGCGAGATGAGCAGCGCCAGCAGTCCGTACACGCCAATCTCGGCCAGGTACAGCCGCACGATCGTGCCCGACTGACCACCAATCGCCTTGATGACGCCAATCTGGTCGGTTTGCTGGGTGATGAGCGCCGTCATCGTGTTGGTTACCAGCACCACGCTGAGGAAGAGCGAGACGACGGCCATCAGCTGCAAAACGAGCATGACACCCTCGACAAACATGCGCCCCCAATGCTCGTCTGGCTCCTGGTAGATGGTGACGGCGACGTTGAACCCCTGGTCGGCCAATCGCGCCCGAATGTCCCCGGCAATCTCCTCGGCAAAGTCGCGGCTGTACGGCTCCACCTGCACCAGGAGCTGGTTGTAGCGGTCTTCGGGGATGCCAAAGCGGGCCAGCCCGTCGCCATCGGTGAAGAAGTATGCCTGGCCGCCAAACGGGGGCGGCTGCACAAACGGATGGCGCACGGTGCCGTTGATGGTGAAGGCGCGGTCGCTGTTGGGCAGCTCAAAAATGATTTCGTCGCCCAGATTGGCGTCGAAATATTGGCTTGTCAGCCGCTCCACGCCGATTTCCAGATCGTCGGGCCACGCGCCGCTGGTCAGCCGCATCATGTCGAAGGTCTGGTTGTCGTAGTCGGGGCGCATCACCAGGCTGCCGGATTGCCACGGCGCGTCTTCGCCCTGCTTGAAGCGCACGGTGATCAGGTTGACCGGGTCCACGTCCACCACGCCGGGCAGGTCGGCTAAATCGTCGGCGGTGGCTTCATCGACCAGATCGCGCAGGATGATGTTGAGGTGGGACGGGGTGACGGCGCGATGGGCGGCGTCCATGCCGCTGAGCAGCTGATCAACCATGCCAAAGATTGCGCCAATGGCAAAAACGCCCGCGGCGATGCTGAGGATGGCCAGCAGGGTGCGGGTTTTGCTGTGCCACAGGTCAAACCATGCTTTGTGCCAGAGGACGCTCATACAGTTTCTGCCAGTTCGGGAGCTAATTCGGCGGTGGGTTGCAGGCGAGTGTCTTGGGCGATACGGCCGTTCACAATTTCCACCACCCGCTGTGCCTGGTTGGCCAGCGTTTTGTCGTGGGTCACCATGATCAGCGTCTTGCCCTGGTCGATCAGGTGGCTGAACAGGTCGAAAACGGCCGTTGACGTCTGCACATCCAAATTCCCCGTCGGCTCGTCGGCGACGATGAGCGGCGGGTCGTTGGCCAGGGCGCGGGCGATGGCGGCGCGCTGCTGCTGCCCGCCGGACACCGCGCCGGGCAGCTTGTGCGCCTGGTCGGCCAGTCCCACCATTTCCAGCAGGTGCAGGCCGCGTTCCCGCCGCCGGGCGGGCGGCAGGGTGCGGGCGAAATCCATCGGCAGCATGACGTTTTGCAGCAGGCTGAGGGCGGGCAGCAGTTGGAAAAACTGGAAGACGATGCCCAGCGCTTCGCCGCGCCAGGCTGCCAGTTCGTTTTCGCTGAGATTGGGGAGGGAACGGCCGTTGACCACCACACGGCCGCTGGTCGGATGGTCAATGCCGGTAATCATGTTCAGCAAGGTCGATTTGCCGTTGCCCGACGGCCCCACGATGGCCACAAACTCCCCGGCGGCAATCTCCAGGTCAATCCCGCGCAGCACCTCAATCTCTTCATCGCCGACGGTAAAATTTTTGGTTACGTTTTCCAGTTTAACAATCATAAGAGCCTCAGACCCTCACCCCAGCCCTCTCCCTGGGAGGGAGAGGGAGTCAGGTCCCCTCCCCCTCCCAGGGGGAGGGCCAGGGTGGGGGTCGATTTGCGGTTAAATGCTTTCAAAATAATCGCCGTGGTAGCCAAACAGCACCGCGTGCGGAATTTCGGCGCGGGCGCGTTCGGTGAAGCTGGCGGCATCCAGCACCAGCAGGAAGGAGCGGCCTGCCGCCGCGTCCAGCACCACGGAGAGCACCACGCCATCGTCTTCAGCGGTGCGGTCTGGTGCGCCGACAAAGACCGGTTCGCCGGGGTAGCAGTTGGGTTCGTACCAGGTTTGGGAACGGCCGTTCCTCACATCCACCTTCACCACCTGGTTGTAAAAGCCGTGCCGCTGCGCCGGATTGATGCTGGAGGCGTACACATAGCGGTAGCTGGCGTCCATATTGTACCGGTCGTAATCAAAGCGGGGCAGTTCCAGGCAGGCGTCCGACAGAACCTCGTAGCTGGCGCGGCGCTTCTGGTTTGGCCCGCGCAGCGGCAGCCGGTAGCGGCGCAGTTCGCCAAACGGAATTTCGCTGTCTGGCTCGGCCAGCCGGTTCAGGTAAAAGGCGCTGATCACGCCGTCGTCCGGGTAGGCCACGATGTCTACCACCAGCTCGTCCCCCTGCTCGAAGGCGTTGACGTGGTGGAAAGCAAAAAAGGGATCGCCGTCGATGCGGCCCACTTTTTCGCCGGTGTGCCGGTTGAGCAGCCAAAACGGTGTGCCCCGCTCCGGCTGCCAGCGGAAATTTTCGATAAACGGCCGTAACCACAGCAGCAAATGAATTGGATTCACCACCAGCGGGAATTCGGTCAGGATGGCGTAATTTTGGCTCAGGCCAAAGCTGTGCATGTAGGCTGGTCGCGTTGTGGGAATTTGGCCAATCAGGTTGGACTGGGTGCTCCCGGCTAGCCCATACAGTCGGTAATGGCTAATGGCGTGGTAGCGGGTGACGACGTTGTACATGGTGCCCGCATCGTGGTGGGGATGCACGGTGGTCATCTGCCCCACCTCGTTCTCTTCGTACTTCAGCACGCCCGCCATTTCCAGCGTTTTTGGGTCAAACTCCACCTGGATGGGCGTTTCGGCCAGGGCCACAAAGCGGTCGGCGATTTTGGTGAGGCTCACCTTGGCGCTGTCGGTGATTTGCGGCGAGAAGACGGACATGACCTTGCCAAAGAGCGAGCGGCACGGGTCGGTGGCAAATTCAGAGTAGGCGATACGGCCGATTGCTTGCGCTTCCGTGTAGGCCCGGTTGTGCAAAAATTTGTTGGCGTAGCTCACCTGCCCGCCGCCAAACGAAAATTTGTGCAGCATCGCCAGCCCGTCGAACCAGTGGCGGTAGCGCTGTTCCCCGACGCGGAAGGTGCCTGGCCCGTTGCGCAGCAGCGTGCCGCTGAGCCACGCTGGCAGGCTGCCTGTCATCGGCAATTTGTCAAACGTCAGCTCCTCATTTTCGCCGAAGCCGGGCTGGAAATACTCAGGCAGCGGGGACATAAAATGGATTGGGTTGGCCAACGGCCGTTGGCTGCGGATCGATCAGTTCGGCAGCAATCTTGCCCGACGAGAGCACCGCCGGGACGCCTGCACCGGGGTGGGTGCCCGCGCCGACAAAGTACAGATTGTCGAACTCTTCCGAGCGGTTGTGCGGCCGCAGCCAGGCGGATTGCAGCAGGGTGGGCTTCACCGAGAAGGCGGCCCCCCGGTAGCTGTTGAGGGTGTGCTGGAAGTGCAGCGGGTCGATGTGATGCTCGGCGATGAGGTTGGCTTGCAGGTCGGGCAAGTAGTTGGCTTCCAGGAATTCCATGATGCGGTTGCGGTAGGGAACGGCCGTTTCTGTCCAATCCACATCCGCTTCCAGGTTGGGCACCAGCGACAGCACGTAAAACGATTCGCAGCCCGGCGGGGCAATGCCCGGATCGGTGATGCTGGGCATGTGCAGATACAGCCCCAGGTCTTCGGGCAGCTGCTTTTTGCCAAAAATCTCCCGCATCATCTGCCGGTACTCGCCGTGAATGATGATGTTGTGATGTTGCAGCTGGCTGTCCAGGTAGCGCTTTTTGGTGCCGAAGTAGATGACAAACAGCGAATTGCTGTAGCGCAGCCAATCCAGCCGCCGATTGCTGTATTTGCGGCGGTGGGCGGCTGGGATGAGATGGCGGTAGGTGTAGGCTACGTCGCCGTTGCACACCACCACATCCGCTTTTTCCACGGTGCCATCGGCCAGCCGCACCCCGGTGACCCGCCGGTTGTGCACCAAAATTTCGGTCACTTCGCTGTTCAGCCAGACGGTGCCGCCCTGTTCGGTAAACAGCTGCCCCAGCCCTTGCACCACCGCCCCCGTGCCGCCGATGGCGTAATGTACGCCCCACTGCTTTTCGAACTGGACAATGAGGGTGTAAATGGAGGGCGTGTCGAATGGATTGCCGCCGATGAGCAGCGGGTGAAAAGAAAATGCCTGCCGCAAAAACGGATCTTTGATGTTTTGCGAGACAAAGCCGTAGGTGCCCATAAACGCCTGCAGGCGCATCACGTCCGGCATGATTTTGAGCATGTCGGTGAGCTTCAGGAACGGCTGGTCGGTGTAGGGGTGGAACGATTCAAAGATCGCCTGGGCGCGCCGGGCAAACTTTTGGTAACCGGCCCGGTCGTCGGGGTTGAACTTGGCGATTTCGTCCAGCATGTCGCTAAGCTGGTGGTGGTAGTCGAGGTAACGGCCGTTGCCATCAAAAATGCGGTAGAACGGATCCAGCGGCACAAAATGGATGTAATCGGCCCGATTGCGCCCGGCAGCGGCAAAAATCTCGTCAAAAATGTAGGGGGCGGTCATTACCGTCGGCCCGCCGTCAAACTTGAAGCCGTTGATGTCGTACTGGTAAGCACGGCCGCCCAGTTGGTCTCGCTTTTCCACGATGAGCACCTCGTGCCCCTTGGCGGCCAGGCGGTTGGCGGCGGCCAGCCCGCCAAAGCCGCTGCCGATCACAATAATTTTCATGCTGCCCCCCGAGTTTGCCACCAGAGCGACGGGATGCGCCGGACTTTGCCCCACTTGCCCACGTGAGCGCGGCGGGTGAAGACGTCGTAATCATGATTTTCGATGTCGTGCAAAATGGCGGCGTAAAAATCGGCCGCAGCGGCAATAGCCAGCCGTCCTTCCGGGTTCAGCATGGCGATGCCCGGCCACGCCTCGCGGTAGAGGCGGCGGTTGCGTTCAATCTGGAAGCGCATGAAGCTGCGCCATTTTTCGGTCACGATGCCTGCCGCAATATCCGCTTCGCTCAGGCCAAAGGCGGCCAGCTCTTCTTGCGGCAGGTACAGCCGACCGCGCCGCCAATCTTCGGCCACATCGCGCAGAATGTTGGTCATTTGCAGCGCCACGCCCAGCCGCACGGCGTAAGGAATTGCCTCTTCGCCGGTGTAGCCAATGATGTGCATGCTCATCAACCCCACGGTCGAGGCCACGCCGTAGGCATATTCGGCCAGCTCGGCAAAGGTGTGGTAGCGGTTTTGCACCACGTCCCGCGCCACGCCGTCGATGAGCTGCTCGGCGTAGAGCTGGGGGATGTGGTAGGTGGCGCAGGCATCGCGCCAGGCGGTGGGGATGGGGTCATGGCTGTGATCGTTGCTGTGCAGCGCCCGGCTGCGCCACATTTGCAGGGCGGCCGTGCTATCACTTCGGGCATTGTCCACAATGTCGTCGGTGGTGCGGCAGAAGGCGTAGAGGGCGCGTACGGCGCGGCGCTGGGGCGGGGGCAGCAGGCGGGAGGCCAGGTAGAAGGAGCGGCTGTTTTCGGCGGTGATCTTTTCGCAGTAATCGTAGGCCCAATCGGTAAGCGATGCGGTGGTGACGATAGCGGCCGTTCGCCGGTGGTTGGTTTTGGCCTGGTGGGCCAGGTGGAGCAGCGGATTTTCCCAGTCATAGATTAGTGAAGTCATATAATTCCTCCGTTTCTGTGGAATTGGCAGAAAGGGCTACTGTTTAGTAGACATAAAACATGCCAATTACTGAATAGCTGCCCCAAACGAGGCGAAAATTGCGCAAGGCTATGATAATATACGAATGTGCAAAGATTTTGTACGTATAAATTCCAGATTTTGTCTATATTAGAACAGAAATGAAAAGATAGCAACCCTGGAGAGGTAAATAGGTAATTTAGAAAGATGTTGGTGCTTTGGGGTGTTATGCCACCCAGCCCCAAATGAAAAACTGGGCGGAGAAGTAAAGGTATAAAATTAGCGAGGGGTAAAGAATGAGGCGGTGAACTTTGCCATTGGCGCCCCAGAGCGCCAGCAAGAAGAAGGTGGGGAAAAAGGCCAGGGCGTAGCGGGAAAAAGAGTAGAGCGGTTTCAATTCGGAGGTGGGCAGCAGCATGAAGAGCAGCAGCAGGGCGGCATACAGCCCCCAGCCCAGCTGCCCGCGCCAGCGGGAAAAAGCCAGGACCGTGGTGGCCAGCAGCAGGAGGGTGATGAAAAAATCGAACCAGAGGGTAAATTCGCCGATACGGCCGTCACCCACCCCCACCATGCCCGCCAGCGCCCGCAGCAGGTCGGTGCCGGGAACGCCGGTGCGCTGGAACCAGTATTCGGCATACATGCTGCCCAGCGGCGGTAACCCCAGCCAGGCCCGGTAGAGCAAAAACAGCAGCAGCCCAACGCCGGGAAGGAGAACGGCCGTTGCCTGGCCCATCAAGCGCAGGTTCCAACTGCCCACCGGCTCGATTTTCCACCTGCCCTGGCCCAAATGCCGCCGCCAGAAGTGATACGCCAGTGGCACTACCAGCACCCAGCCCGTCAGCCGGGTGAGGGCGGCCAGCAGGCCCAACATGCCCGCCCACGCAAACCGATCGTACCGGAACGCCAGCCAGAGCGAAGCCAGCGTCAGCAGCAAAAAGAGCGACTCGGTGTACGGGGCGAAGAGGAAAAAGCTGGTGGGGAACAGGGCAAAATAAACCAGCAGCCGGGGCGCATGTTCCGCGCCGAGCACATCGCTGCCCACGATGTGCAGCAAAATCAGCAGTTCCAGCAGCGCCACATTGGAGATGAAAATGCCTGCCGCCAGGTGTGCCGCGTGGGTGCCGCCGAACAATCCACCCAGAAAGCGCATGAGCAGGGGGTACAGGGGTGGGAAGACGGAATCTTCCGGGTGGGTGTAGCCTGCGGCGGCGATGCGGGTGTAGTGCAGGGCATCGAAGCGCTGCCAGGGACCGAGCAATAGTCCGGCCGCGCCGTCATTGAGGATGGGTTGATGGAGATACGGCCGTACCACCTCATCCACCACATCCGGCACCGGGCTGGCCAGCTGGGCCAGCACCGCCCAGCCGCTCAAAAAGAGGCGCAGCACCACGAAGATGATAAGGGCATGTCGCACGGCTGGCTGTCGCCACAGTTTTTTTAGCAAAGCAGTTCTCCCGCTGGGTAAAGTGTGGTCAAATCGTATCAAGCGGCCATCTGATGGGCAACTGTTTAGCGGAACCTAAATTGCTGAAGTTGGCGCAAACGTTTGCCCATTTTAAGGCAAACAGGTAAACTCATGGATGGTGTAACGGCTGTTACACCCAATAAACAGTAAAAACTGAAATTATCCCAAAAGGGGGTGAGAACACTGCCAAAAGTAGATTTACGTTCCAACGAATCGCAAGAGCAACTGCTGCGCCGCTTTAACAAAGCGGTCATCAAGAGCAAAGTTCTGGCAGACGTGCGTCGTAAACGCTGGTTCGTTTCCAAAAGCGAATTAGAACGCATCGAGAAGAAAAAGGCGATTCGTCGTCAGCGCAAAGCACAGCGTACGCCGTAGTCTTTGTGGTCTGACAGACCCCCATATAAAAACGAAAGCCTCCTGATAGTTCAGGGGGCTTTTTGTTTGCCAAAGCAGTACCGGAAAAGCGAAAACCCCCGGGGGCCGGGGGTTTTCTGGTTGGGGGGGAGGAATCAGGGAATTGGGATGCGTTTTCTTTTTAAAAGTTATTTGTAAACGCATCCTTAGTAAGCGCCATCGCCTTTCATAACAGCAGGGATGGTTTTGAGCAAAATTTTGATGTCCATGAAGATGGACCAGTTGTCGATGTACTGCATGTCCAGGTTCACCCGTTCGTCGTAGGAGGTGTTGGAACGGCCGCTTACCTGCCACAGACCAGTCAGGCCGGGCATAACGGTGAGCAGTGTCTGGCCCCATTGACCGTACTTGGTGATTTCGTCGGGGGCAATGATCCGGGGACCAATGACCGACATGTCTTGTGCCAGCACGTTAAACAGTTGGGGCAGTTCATCCAGACTGAACTTGCGCAGGAAGCTGCCAACCCGGGTAATGCGGGGGTCGCACTTGAGCTTGTAGTTCTGCTGCAGCTCGGCCTTCAGTTTGGGATGCCGGGCCAGGATTTCGTCCCCGTTAACGTACATGGTGCGGAACTTGAAGGCCTCGAAGATACGGCCGTCACGACCCAACACGCGCCGACGATGAATAACCGGGCCGGGCGAATCCAGCTTCACGGCCAGGGCCAAAATTGCAAACAGTGGCCAAATCAGCAGCAGCGTCGGGAGGACGATGGCAAAGTCCAGCAGCGCTTTCAGCCGACGGTTGGCCTGTTGGGCATTTTGTTGCGTTTGGGGAAGCCGGGCGACGGTGGCAGTTTTACTGTTGCTTCGCGGCAGAGATGTCTTGGTTGCTACAGGTGTCATTTGATTATTCCCGGTTAAATAGATAGTTTACATCGAGTTCCGTTACGATTTTTAGTTTATGAGGCCATCCTTACAGCGTAACTTATCTTTTCGATGCGGTTTTTGTGGTTGATAAGGCAGTGTGCTGCTGAGGTTATCCGTAGACAAAATAAAACGGCCGTTACCCTGCGCAGGTAACGGCCGTTTCCACCAACAATTACTTTGCCATTTTTCTGGCTATCTACTCATCCGTCACACACCCCTCAGACGCCGACTTCACGTTTTTGATGTATTTGTACAGCGTGCCCCGCGTCGCCTTGTACGGCGGGGCGGTCCAGGCGGCGCGGCGACGGCCGATTTCCTCATCACTCACGGCCATGCTGATGGTGCGCGTTTTGGCGTCGATGGTGATCTGGTCGCCATTTTGCACCAGGGCGATAGGCCCACCTTCCTGCGCTTCCGGGGTGATGTGCCCGACGATGAAGCCATGACTGCCGCCGGAGAAACGGCCGTCCGTCATCAGCGCCACATCTTTACCCAAGCCAGCCCCCATGATGGCGCTGGTGGGCGTCAGCATCTCCGGCATGCCTGGACCACCTTTGGGGCCTTCAAAACGAATGACAATCACGTCGCCCTTCTGAATTTCACCCGCTTCCAGACCCGCCAACATATCCTCTTCGGAATCGTAAACGCGGGCGGTGCCGGTGAAGACCAGCCCCTCTTTGCCGGTGATTTTGGCCACAGCCCCGTCTGGAGCCAGGTTGCCGCGCAAAATTTGGATGTGGCCTGTTTCTTTGATGGGGTCGGATAACGGCCGTAGCACTTCCTGACCCTCGCTCAACCCCGGCACGTCGGCCAAATTCTCGGCTACGGTTTTGCCCGTTACCGTCAGGCAGCTGCCGTTGATGAGGCCGTTTTCGTATAGATACTTCATCACGGCCGGTGTGCCGCCCACTGCGTGCAAATCTTCCATGACGAAACGGCCGCTTGGCTTCAAATCGGCCAAAAACGGCACCCGGTCGCTCACCGCCTGGAAATCGTCAATCGTCAAATCCACATCCACAGCGCGGGCCATGGCGATGAGGTGCAGCACGGCGTTGGTCGAGCCGCCCAAGGCCATCGTGACGACCATCGCATTCTCAAACGCCGCGCGGGTCATGATGTCGCGCGGCTTGATGTCGCGTTCCAGCAAAGTGCGGATGGCGCGACCCGCCTCGACGCATTCGTTGGCTTTCTCCTGGGAGACGGCGGGGTAGGAGGCGGAATAGGGCAGGCTCATGCCCAGCGCTTCGATGGCCGAGGCCATCGTGTTGGCCGTATACATGCCGCCGCACGCGCCCGCGCCGGGGCAGGCGTGGCGCACAATAGCCTCACGCTCTTCGTCGCTGATGCTGCCTGCCAGGTATTCGCCATAGCTCTGGAACGCCGAGACGATGTCCAGCTTGGCGTGTTGGGCGGTGCAGCCCGCCTGGATCGTGCCGCCGTACACCATGATGGCCGGACGGTTCAGCCGCCCCATCGCCATGAGGCAGCCGGGCATGTTTTTGTCGCAGCCGGGCAGGGCGATTAAGCCGTCGTACCACTGCGCCCCCATGATTGTCTCGATGGAGTCGGCGATGAGATCGCGCGATTGCAGCGAGAAGCTCATGCCGTCGGTGCCCATGCTGATGCCGTCGCTGACGCCGATGGTGTTGAAGCGCATCCCCACCAGATCGACCTCGGCGACGCCTTCTTTGACTTTGGCGGCCAGGTCCAGCAGGTGCATGTTGCATGAGTTGCCTTCGTACCAGACACTGGCGATGCCCACCTGCGCTTTGTCCATGTCGGCGGGCTGTAGGCCGGTGGCATACAACATCGCCTGCGATGCGCCTTGTGATTTTGGCTGTGTGATGCGTGAACTGTATTTATTTAATTGCGTCATTTTTCCACCTTTTAGTGAACTTTATAGTAGTTGATGTAGGTCTGTTTTTGGCCTCGCAATCAGGTGATTTAGAGTAATATCGATTGTTTGAATCGCGTCTTGGGCTTCTTTTTTAGTAACAGTGTTTATTTTTGCATGAACAAGATTGTTTCTAAGGTCCATAACCTTAGATCGCCAAGTTTTGAATTCTGCCGTTTCGTCATGGAATATCTTGCCGCCAAATGCTGGACGACAAAATTTACTTTTTATCAGATTTGTGAAATTCTTTGCATTTGTCTCAGCTTCTGAAAAGCTATCAAGGTTATCATAGAAATAAATTCGTAGATGTTGATGAATTGCAGCCTCAAAAGCAGTTTCTGCTTCAATTACAGCGAGTCTATATTCGCCTTGATCGAAATAATCATAAGCGTTCAATAACAGGCTTTCAGCGAGTGGGACTTCTTGTGGTGATTTAAGTTGTGTTTGAATATTTGAAATTACGATGTTGGGCACGTTGTTCAATTGGGGATAGATATCTCCCCAATAAGAAATAGGCATTATTTTTGTTGTGAAGTTTGAGTTAGAAGCTTGTGGCGTATTGTGATTAAACAGAAATGCAAAGTAAAAATCAAACCAAAGCTCCTGCCCAGCAAGCGGCTTAATGTGAAATTCTTTTGAATGATAACGATAAATTTCCAGGAATCGGTTTACACTTTTAATCGAGAGATTACGGTACCAATCTCGTGTTCGAGTTACTTGCTCCCAAATAGAATTCAAATCTTTTGGCTTGCTAGGGTCTTCTGAAAAAATGGGCGTAAGTACCCAAACCTTTGTGTATCGATAGGTAGCTTGTCTGTCATGTTTTCGTTCAATTAATGAATTTTCTTCTGCGAATGGGAATTTTTGGCGTCCCTCTTTTTGATTTTTCCAATGATTTTCAATAAGAATTTGCAGATTCAAAACCACCGATTGGTTTTCGAGATTAACTTCAACATCGATATCGTAACTATCAATAGGAAGGTGGAGTGAATATGGTAAAGAGAAACCAACAGCCACATAATGATAACCGTTCGGTTTAAGCTTGCTAAAATCAAAGAAGAGATTATCGTTCATGAAATCTTTAGTACCCACTTGTATCATCATGTTTGGGCAACTTAGTCTATTACGGCCGTTCTCTCAATCTCAATCAAAAAAGCTAAGCCCTTCTCTATGGAAATATGCCCAGCATGATCCATTGTGAACGGGCCACTAATTGTAAGGGCGCATTCATACGTAGTTGTTCAATGGTCGCCCGGCCGATTTCTGTTTTACCGATTATGCGAAAAGGTGATTCTTGTTGAGGTTGAAAATGTTCTATCCATTCATGTTGACGTGGGTTGAAGAGTGGGGTGGTCGTTTCGGTGGTGGGATCAACGGCCGTTACCAGATTCGATTTTCGTAGGTTACACGCTCTACAGGAGAGGGCCAGATTTGATGGATCGTCGCTGCCACCTTTGCTAATCGGAATAATGTGATCAACCTCAAATGGCACGTTGAAAATCAATTCAGGTGCATGACAATATTCACATCGGTGCGCGGCACGTTCGGCAACGAGCGGATAATACGGATTCATCAGACGCTTTTTTGCTTACTTTGTCTCGGTTTGACTGGTTTGCGCCACAATGGTAGCGCCACGAGCGATAGCCGCAATCCATTCCGCCTCAATCAATTCCTCAAGTTCAGCTCGTTCTTCAGGAGAAAAAGAGTCATCCGATTGGATGGCGTTTTGGAACTGGGTCATCAACATTTGCAGTTGTTCAATTTGGGCTTGCGAGAAAAGCGCGTCGGGTTGGAACCGCTGCAAAACGATTAAGGAACTGGCGTCTTTTTGTTCAGAGGTCATCAATTTTTCCAGGGAATCTAACGCCTGCCCCGGCGTTTTACCCTCGGCTTGCTGCTGGCCTTTCACGGCACGATACTTTCTTTTATTACGCTTGTCAGATTCCTGAAATATTCCAATCGTTTGCAACATCAGCTTGCCCTTTCTCCTCTTGCTTTCTTACATTCTAACATGTCTTACAAGAAAAGTTATACGAGAGCAGTGTTCCTTTTTAGTCCAACACGGCCGTTCCCTCAATCTCAATCAAAAATTCCGGGCGGGCCAGTCCGTAAACCCCAATCCAGGTAGTCGCCGGTGGGTTTTCCGGGAAAAATTCCTTCAACCCTTCGCTCACCGGGGCCGTTTGGTCCATCCAGCTTTGCACGATGTAAATGCGCAGGGTGACGATGTCGTTGAGCGTGGCCCCGGCGGTGGTAACGGCCGTCTTCACATTCCTTAAACTTTGCCACACCTGCGCCCGCAAATCATTCGCGCCGACGATGTTTTCGTGTTCATCCCAGGCCACCTGCCCGGAAAAATACACCGTGCGCTGGCTCTGCGCCACCACAATTTGCGAAAAGCCATATTGCAGGCTGTTGAACAACGTTTTCGGGTTTAGCGCTTGTTTGGCCATTAGCTTGTCCTTTTCATAGGTTGATGAGAAAACCGCCCGCCGCGATGAGCAGAAAGCCCAGCCCCAACCAGCGCAGACCCGGCACCCAGGCGCGGAACAGGATTTTGGCGTTTTGCCAGCGCATCGCCCCGCTGGCCTGTTTGGCTTTGATCGCGGCGTAATTTTGCAGCAGCGTTTCATCGGTGAAGGCGCGAAACGTGTCCCGGACAAAGATGATACCGCCGTAGACGATAACGGCCGTTCCCCCCAAAATGATCGGCAGACCCACCACATGCAGCCAGACCGCCCGCGTGTCCCCGGCGCGAACCAGCGGTAGCAGTGTCTCCGCCCACATCGACCACAAAATCGAGCCAACAAAAACGGCCGCTGCCGCCCACAAAACGTGTTTTCCATGGGGTCTTTGCGCTGATTTTTTCCGTTTGGTCATGTGTAAAAATTTTTGACGCAAAGGCGCAAAGGGGCAAAGAAAAACTCTCTGCGCCTCCGCGCCTCTGCGTTAAAACTACAAATTTGCCACCACCAGATCGCCCATTGCCTGCGTGCCCACCCTGGTTTCGCCCGGTTTGGCGATGTCGGCCGTACGGTCACCGGCGGCGAGGACATGGGATACGGCCGTTTCCACCACCCCCGCCTCTGCTTCCAGCCCCAAACTCGACCGCAGCATCATCGCCAGGCTCAAAATGGTGGCCAACGGATTGGCAATGCCCTGCCCGGCAATATCCGGCGCGGAACCGTGAATCGGTTCGTACAGCCCCACCGAGCCAGCTTCGCCCAGCGACGCCGACGGCAGCATCCCCAGTGAGCCGGTGATCATCGACGCCTCATCGGACAAAATATCGCCAAACATGTTGCCCGTCACCACCACGTCAAAATCGCCGGGGCGATTGATGAGGTACATCGCCATCGCGTCCACCAGCACGTCTTCATACTCAATTTCGGGGTATTCTGACGCTACCTCGTGCGCCACCTCGCGCCAGACGCGGGACGACGCCAGCACATTCGCCTTGTCCACCGAGGTGACTTTGCCTCGCCCCCCCGCCGCTTTACGCTGCTCCGCCAGGGTAAAGGCCACCCGCAAAACCCGCTTGATTTCCATCTCGTTGTAGCGCATCGTGTCGTGGCCGCTGCGCAGCCCGTCGACCATTTCACGCCCCTGAGGCGTGCCAAAATAGATGCCGCCCGTGAGTTCGCGTACAAAAACGATGTCCACATTCTGCACCCGGTTGGCTTTCAGCGGGCTGGCTTCGGCCAGGGCGGGGAACACGCGCACCGGGCGAATGTTGGCAAATACGCCCAGCGATTTGCGCAGCTTCAGCAGCCCCTGCTCGGGCCGTACGCTGGCTGTGGGATCGCTCCATTTTGGTCCGCCGACCGCGCCCAACAGCACGGCGCTGCTTTCCAGGCACAGGCCCAGCGTCTCTTCCGGCAGCGGGTTACCCGTCTCGTCGATGGCGATGCCGCCGGCCAGCCCGGTTTGGGTGGTGAAGGTGTGGCCAAATTTGTGGGCAACGGCCGTTAGCACCTTCTCTGCCTCAGCCACCACCTCTGGCCCAATCCCGTCGCCGGGAAGTAAGGTAATTTTTGCTTCCATGATTCTTCCTTTAGGGTGATAAGATTTGTTAGATCTTGGGAAATTGGTGGGATTCTAGTATTGCGCCCCGAAAGTTCGCATAAGGTTATTGACGAAGGCGCAATACTTAAATAGTCCGGCAACTTGTCATAATAACGTTGTTTAGATTTCCGCCGGACTGTACTAGTCTAAACTCAAATCCGGGAACATAGCCAGGTTCAAATTCCACCAAAACATCAACATCACTTTCAGGCTTGAAATCTGGGCCTAAAATGGAACCAAAAAAGCAAGATTCTTGATTTTGTGTCGCTGGCAAAAATCTCTAATTGTTTCTTCGGGAATGGAAATGTTTTGATTGAGCATTATCTATTGTCTCCTGACCACTCCTATTTGCTAATAATATCATAGCCAGTTCATTTTTTGAGGGAAACGGCCGTTCCGCCACACCCCTTCACCAATTCATCCGGCCCAATAGCAAACACGGCAAACGGCGTGCCCGCTGCCGCCCACACCGTCTCAAACTGCTGCAACTCCTCATCCACAAAAATGGTCATCGGTGTGAGATGGCCAAACGGGGGCACGCCACCAATGCTGAAGCCGGTCGCCGCCTTTACTGCGTCGGCGCTGGCCCGCTGTACCTGCTTGCGCCCGACGCCGCACAGCGCCGCCAGCTTACGCTCGTCCAGCTGGTTACTGCCCGACACCAGGGCCATAATTGGCTGTTCGTTCACCGTAAAACAAAGGCTCTTCACAATCTGGGCCACGTCGCAGCCAATCGCCTCGGCCGCTTCCTGGGCCGAGCGGGTGGTTTGGTCAAACTCTTTAATTTCAATCGCCAGCCCCAGCTTTTGGGCGGCGTCAGCAACTTTTTGGGCAGATGGGTGCATTTTTGGGGAAGTCAAAAGTAAGAAGTGATACGTGAAAAGCAGGCCACTTTTCACTTTTTACTTTTCACTTATCACTCCTTTTAGTCAAAGTCATAGTCATCTTCAAAATCGTCTTCAAAATAGTTCTTGCTGCGGCGGCGGTCAATGTACCGGTCGAACTCGGCGGAGATGTCAGGATCGTCGAAGTTGCCGTCCAGCGTGGCGTCAAACACCAGGTCAGCGAAATCTTCAGAGAAAACGGCCGTATCCTCCCCAAACTCATCTTCCATCGTCGCCAGCTGCTCTTCCAACACGTCCCGCTCAATCTGGCGTTTGGCAATATCGTCACGCAGCTGAACTTCTAATTCGCCAAACCAATCTCGACCGGCCCGCGCTGCCTTTTCCTGGCGGCGCATCATCACCGCGCTTTTGTGTTTGTCCAGCCGGGCCAGTTCTTCCTCAATTTCTTCCAAACGATTTTGCACCCGCGTCAATTCGCGGGTCAGCATGGCCAGTTGGTCTTCTTCGGACTGCGCGGCGAGGGTGTGCGGTGCGTCTGGCTCCAGCAGCAGCAGCTCCAGCCTGTCCAGGTCTCCCGCCGCATACGCCGCATTAATGGCCATCATCACCTGCGTGCGGTAGGTGCGGTCAGCCTCGTCCACGGCCATGTCTGGATGAAAGCGGCGGGCCAGCTGGCGGTACAGCTGCTTCAGCGACGCTTTTTCCGCTTCGGCCAGCACCTGGCGTGGTTCTTTGGGCGCGGCGTGGTAGCGGTAATCGCCCGCTTCAGAGGCGGTTTTGCCTGCTGCCCAGGCGGCGGCTTCGTTTTCCGGGTCGGTTTGCCAGCCTTCACCCAGCCAACGTACTTTGCGCTTCAGCTCCTGAATTTCGGCATCCAGCTTGTCCAGCTTATCGGTTAACCGGGCAATACGTGAGCGCAGCTTAAACTCAAAAGCACTAATCGCCGCCAACCGCTCCGACAGCTCCGCCTCGGCCTCCACCAGGCGCGGACGCAGTGTGTTGAGCAGAGCAGTTACTTGCTCAATTTGCTCATGCACACTGGTTTTTGCGGGAGAGTGATTCGGGTTTGTCATGCCCGTATTGTAGTGGGTAATTGGGTAATTGGGTAATCGGTTTGTCTTCGTTTTTGCTACACATGCCGGGCGGAACTTCCGCCATTTTGGGGGGATTTACGGATGGGGTTGGGTAATTTACGGCCGTTTGCGGGGGTAACGGCCGTTTTCACGGCACATTGTCAGCAACATTTCTCACCAACCCAGCCAGGAGTTGGTTTTCCCTCACAAATTTTCAAACGAATGGGCGCTTACCTTCTGCGTCAAGCGCCCTTCCTGCCAGCTGCGCCACTAATTGGCGGGCGAACCATTCAACTTAACGCCGCTAAAGGCAAACTGATCTTGGGTGGTTCTGGAAGAACGCATAAACTTTTCGAGTACAGGATTATGCGGATCCGTTACAAACTCCCAGAAAGCGGTTTGCGCCGTGGTGCCCAACCGGTTGGCGTCACGCCCAATAAAAATCTCTTGCTCAATGTCCAGTCCGCGCACCTTAACCGGGGCCACCTTCCCTTCGACCAGTCGAGCAATGATGATTTGGGAGACAAAACCAACGCCAATTCCTTCCTGAACGGCCAGGGCAATTGCTTCCGAATTACCCAACGTCAAGGTGGTTTTTAACTGGTTGATCCCAATACCGTGTTCACGCAGCTTTTCTTCCGCCACGTAACGTGTGCCCGATCCTTCTTCACGCCAGATGAAGTTCACATCCATAAGCTCATCGGGATCAATCCACTCCCTTTTGGCCCACGGGTGGCTAAGCGGCACAATCAGGCTTACGCGATCCGTAATAAATTTGCAAAATTGCAGATTGGGATTCAGCTCTTGGGCGCTGGCCAGCGCCACATGGACTTCACCATCACACAACATCTGCACCGCCATCTTACGCGGCGTGACGTAGCAGCTGGCCTCGACCTTGGGATGCTGCTGCATAAAGCTGGCCAGCAGAAACGGCAGCACATATTTGCCCACCGTCGTACTGCATCCGACAACGAGACGGCCGTAAACATCCCCCTTCAACGACTCCATCTTATTGTCGATGCTTTGCGACACGCTCACCATCTCTTGGGCCATGGGCAGCAGAGCCTCACCCGCATCCGTCAGGCGCAGGTGTCGCCCCGACCGCACAAACAGCTGCAAATCAAAATGCTGCTCCAGCGCCTGAATGTGCTGGCTCACGCTCGGCTGCGTCATGTGCAGCTGTCGGGCAGCGGCCGTAAAGTTGAGCGTCCGAGCTGCCGTCAAAAAAACGTTTAATTGATGCGCATCTAACATGATACTCTCTCCTGTAGCTGGCAGAAGGCTTCTAAAATCGGGCGTCAACTCTGCCAACTACTTGAGTAAAAGCGGGGGTATCTGTTTTATCTGTCTCAAGAACCCATCCGCTCTTACACGATTACAGACACAAACTATTTGGACGAACTGTGTGCTGTACAACGGGACCCCTCCCAGTTAAACGGCACATTCATGCACAATCACTTCGTGCATTTATTCACAATGAGTATGCTTTATTTTAACCTCATCTTAAAGTGCTGAATGTCATAAGCAAATGTTATAAATGACACCCTCTACCATAAAATTTATTGCCCCAGTTAAGCAAAAAGACAAAAGCCCTCTGCCGTCGCAGAGGACTTTTGCCATTTACTTACAAGGGATTTAACAAGGCTGCTTACGGCGCAACAAATTCCGCAACCGGGTATCCAGCTTCCACCCAGCCGCCAAAACCACCACGCAGACTGTGTACATCGCTGTAGCCATATGACCACAAAATGCTCATAGCAATGGTGGAACGATGGCCGCTGCCGCAGTAAACGACGATGCTGGCATCCATATCAGTCGGCCATTGGTCTTTCATGGCCACAAACGTTTCCAGCGGGACATGCACCCAGTTGGCCGCTTCGATAACGCCATTCTCTTCCAGTTCTTCCTGGCGGCGCACGTCAATCACGATCAGGTCTGTGTTTTCCAACAGCGCCAGGTTAAAGTCGTCGGCCGTGATAGCCCCAAACCCGTCTGGAACGTTGTGTAACATTTCTTGCATGGCGGCAACGGCCGCAGGATCCGGCTCGGCAACTTCAAGGACCATCGGCTCTAGCGGCAGCCCCTCGGCTACGGGGTAACCCGCTTCCTTCCAGGCACCAAAACTGCCACCGGTCAGGCCGCGCACATCTTGCCAGCCCATGGCTTCCAAAGCAACCATGGCGATGGTGCAGCGCCAGCCGCTGCCGCAGTAGCTCACAATGGGGGTGTCGAAGCTGGGCAGCCATTCGATGTGGTCAGCCACCTCGCGCAGCGGGATATTGACCGCGCCTTCAATGTACCCATTTTCTTCCAGCTCACTGGCCTCACGAACGTCCAGCAAGAACGGCGGGGCGTCTTCGGCCAACAGCAGGTTCAAATCATCAATGCTGATGGTGTTGTAGCCTTCCATCCCTTCCAGGAAAGTGGTGAAAGCCGCGTCCATGTCGAAAGTGGGTTCGGGTACGCCAACAGCCGGGAAGCCGCCCGAGGCCCAACCGCCAAATCCACCGCGCAAGCTGCGTACATTGGTATACCCATAAGACCACAAAATGCTCATGGCAATGGTGGAACGATGGCCACTGCCGCAGTAGACCACAATGGGGGCATCCAGATCAGCCGGCCAATCAGCCGACATTTCAATAAGTTGCTCCAACGGGATGAAGGTTAGATTGGCGTGATCGATATATCCGTTCTCTTCAACTTCTTCGGCACGGCGCACATCAATCAGAATGAGGTCCGGGTTTTCCACGAGTTCAACGCTCAGATCCTCGGCGGCAATAGCGCCAAAACCGTCGGGCACGTTGTGCAGCATCTCTTGCATGGCGGTAACCATCGCCGGGTCAGGCGTGGCCGCATCCAGGGCCACCAGGGCAGGGATTTCACCTTCCGCAATGGGGTAACCGGCTTCCACCCAGCCACCAAAGCTGCCGCCGGTCAGGCCACGCACATCTTCCCAGCCCAGTGCTTCCAGGGCGACCAGGGCAATGGTGCAGCGCCAGCCGCTGCCGCAGTAGCTGACGATGGGGGTATCAAAGCTGGGCAGGTATTGCAAGTTGTCGGCCACCTCGCGCAGCGGAATGTTCACGGCCCCTTCAATCCAACCTTTTTCTTCCAATTCGCTGACTTCGCGAACGTCCAGCAAAAATGGCGGTTCTTCAGCCAGCATTCCGTTCAGATCGTCAATGCTAATGGTGTTGTAACCGGTCATGCCGCTGAGGAATGTGGTGAAAGCGCCATCCAGGTCGGCTTCGGCCATGGGCTCTTCCATTGGCTCTTCAACAACTTCTTCAACAGGTTCTTCGACCACTTCTTCAACAGGTTCCGCGACCGGTTCTTCGGCTACGGTTTCTTCTGTTTCTTCAACGGCCGTTGTTTCTGGCTCGGCAACTGGTTCATCTGTGGCAGTATCGCCGCCGCAGGCGACCAAAAGCAAGCCTAAAATCAGTAAAAGCACAAAATATTTGAAAGTCTTCATTTCTTACTCCTCGCAGGATATCGGGGAGAGCAGCCAGGTCGCTGCCCTCCCATAAATTTTGAACTAGGGTGACTCCACCGTAGGGGTAATCACCGTGGTTGTTGTAATGGTGGTTGACGGGGTAATCGTCAACGTGGTGGTAATCTCCGCAATGGGTGGGGGAATCACGTCCACAATCACAGACAAATTCGCTTCCAACTCTTCCGGATATACCTTGTCGGCCGTCAGGAACAGGTCTGCATTGCCGTGGCAGGCATCGCAGGATTCCGTTTGCGGCGTGTTGCGCTGGATATTGTGCGGCGTGGTGTAGACCCATGTCGGCAGTGCGCTAAAGTTGGCCAACAGATTGTCGCCATAGTAGGCAAAGCTGTCTTGCGCCACCGGCACATGACGAAGGGTCACATACTCATACGGCCGATCATAACTCTCCATCGCATTCTTCCCGATGATGAACGTAAAGTACGAACCATCTGTGGCGTAGAACGGATTGCCTGTCGTCTCGCTAATCTGCACGTGGCAGCCATCGCAGCTGGTGTAAGAGACCGAATGACACACCTGGCAAGCAAGATCGCCACCATGCTGTTCGTGCATCTCAATATCATCATCTTGCATCGCCACCGTCATATGACAAGACTCACAGCTGGGCGTCTGCGCACCATCGTACCGATGATCGGCTGGTGCTTCTAGCAGCGCCAGCTGCGCCTCTGGCCCGGTATGGCACGATTGGCAATCGTCTGGCGCGCCGTGCATTTGCTGCCCGGAGTGGCAGTCCACACAGGTCATTCGCCCCTGGCTAAAATGCACATCGGGCCGCAAGCCTTCATGTTTGCCCAAATACTCATTACCAACCCGGCTGCCGTGGCAGGCCGTGCAGTTCCGCGTCATCGAAGGCGTTTCATTAAAGATATGCCCTTCGATGAGGCCACCACCAACCAGATTCGGCTGGCTGACGTGGCATTCACCGCAGGTGGCATGGCAGTTGCTGCAATGGTTGCCAAACATCGTTGCAATGACTTCATGATCTTCTGGTAAAGTGCGGGCATCCAAAACGGTCCAGTACCCTGCCAGGTTGCTGTGCAGGTTGTTGTCGTGAGTCGCGACCACATCTGGGTGGCACTCACCACAAGCTTCTACCGGATTTTCACTGGGGTTTTCAATAAGCCCAACGTGGGCCTCAAACTTGTCGGGCGTGTTTTGCCCGGCATGACAATCGACACAGGCCACCTGGCCATGTACTTCTTCGGGGAACAGCTCCCCATCTACCAAAACCTTTTCCCATGACTCCAACGGAGCCACCTCTCCCCCTCAGCCTTCCCCTTCGTTTTCGCTAATCACTTCTTCTTCGGGATCGGCCGTTTGGATGAGCAGGTCTTTATTGGTGTGGCAGTCCAGGCAGTTGTCGAGGGGTACCGGCTCCTCGGTTGGTGCAGCGGGTGGTTCTGCGGTGGGCAAAACGGCCGTTACCGTCTCTACCACCACCGGCTCTACATTGGCTACCACATCGGCCGTGTTCGATTCGGCCGTTTGGCAGCCAACCAGCGCCATCACCCCCAACATGAGTAGCAGGCTTACCACAAATCCTACAGCTTTGAGCGGAAGTTTCGCCTGATTCAAGATACGCTCCTTCAAACTAATGACCTAAAAAACCAGGGCGTTAATGCCAAAAACAAAAAGCTTAACACCCGATTGGTGAAAATTTTCACTAACAGTATAACTAAGCAGCAGGCGAAATCAATGTTTTTTCAAGGTTTTACTTATTGCTTTTGCTTCTTGTCATCCATAACAAAAAACAATCAGAATCCCGGTCTATCCTATTGAGTACGTTATTTTTTGTTGTTAGAATGAGGTTATTGTTAATAATTTCACAAATGGGATTCGGGGAAGCGTTACTGATATTGACCGCACAGAATCCATCACCTTCCAATTTGGGCAGCCGAACCAAAAGGTTGCGGCTGTTTTTCCTTTTGAGGCGACTATGAAAAAGTTTTTGAAGTTCAAGCAGTTGAATTGGCCCCTCCCCCTCGGCTTGCTCGTGGGGCTTTTGAGCCTTTTCTCCACCGTCCAGCTGGCGCTGGCCCAGGATGATGCCGAACCGGATGCGCCCGTTATTCCCACGCAGGAATGCCAGGAATGCCATTTGGATGTGGCCAACCATTGGCAAGACAGTGCTCATGCGCACGCTTTTGACGATGAGGTGTTCCAGGCGCAGTGGGTGGCGCTGGGCGAGCCGGGCGAATGCCTGGCCTGCCATACCACCAACTACCAACCCGCCACCGGTGAATTTGATGAAGCAGGCGTGGCTTGCGAATCTTGCCACGGTGAAACCACGGAAGAGCATCCTCCGGCAGCCGTGCCGATTTTGGCTGATACCGAATATTGCGGTACCTGTCACACTACCACTCTGGGGGAGTGGCACCAAACCGGCCATGCGTCTGAGGAAATAGGGTGCATGGATTGTCATGATCCGCACAGCCAGCAGCCGCTGTTTGAAGAGCCAGATGCCCTGTGCATCAACTGCCATGAGGACAGCATGGGTGATTACCTGGAGGACATGCACATTCAGGAAGGGATCGGCTGTGTTGACTGCCATGCCCTGGTGATTCCATCGGAAGATATGCCCGAAGATGGCATTGTGCCCACGGGCCATGCGTTTACCATTACGCCCGCCACCTGCGTAGCCTGCCACACCGATGCCCTGCACGCCGGTTTTTCACTGCCGGGTTACGAGCACGGGGCAGCGGCCGCCAATGGTAGCGGGGCAGCGGCCGAAGGTGAAGCTGAAGCGGATGTGGTGACTGTTTTGCAGGGCACCGTCAGCCTGGAAGAGCCTGATGCGCTGACGCCGGAGCAAAAGGTGCAAACGCTGGAAGCGGCGCTGGCCAACCGGAACCTGACGCTGCTGTTCCAGGGTGGTGTGTTGGGGCTGGTGCTGGGTGGTTCTACGGCCTGGTTTGTAGCCAACAACGTTCGCCAACGGCGCGAGCTTGAAGGGGACAATCATGAGCAAGAAAAATAGCGACAACCGTAAGCCGCCTCTTCTGAGTCGGCGGGAGGCGTTGAAGATTATTGGGGCGACGGGGGCAACGGCCGTTATCGCCCAGGCGGTTACGGCCGGACCACTTTCTTCGGGCGCGATTGAGGGGTTGAAGCGGGAAACCCACCACGCCAGTTCGGACCACGAGTGGCATATGGTGATTGACCTGGCTGAATGTATTGGCTGCCAATATTGCATTTGGGCCTGCCAGGCGACCAATGATGTGCCAGAAGACAACATGCGCTGGAACATCGGCTTTGATGAGCGCACGGAAAGCGGTACGGACTTTTTTATGACACGGCCGTGTTTACACTGCCAGGAAGCGCCGTGTACCAAGGTGTGCCCGGTTGGCGCTACGTGGGTGCGTGAAGATGGCATTGTGGCGATGGATTACGATCGCTGCATTGGCTGCCGCTACTGCGAAGTGGCCTGCCCGTATGACGTGCGCCGCTTCAACTGGGGCACCATCGAGACAGAAAATAAGTACCATCCCACCTGGGGCGTGCCCGAGGTGGAGCGCCGCGAGCGCGGCGTGGCAGAGAAGTGCACCTTCTGCGTGCACCGCATTGATCGCGGTCTGGCCGAGGGGTTAACGCCGGGGGTTGATCCGCAGGCAACACCGGCCTGTGTCAACATTTGCCCGGTGAATGCGCGCATCTTTGGCGACATCAAGGATCCAGAAAGCCCAGTTTCAAAGTATCTGGCGGAGCACGAAACGTTTCGGCTGCGGGAAGATTTTGGCACGGAGCCAAAGGTGCATTACGTGCGCCCGGAACGTGAGGAGGTGTAAGATGGCGGCGGTAACAATGCCTAAAAAGGAAAAGAAGGGGGGGATACGGCCGTTTCACGTCTGGATCGCCACGTTAGCCATTATGCTGGTGATTGGCGGCTGGGGCATTTACCAAACGTTGTGGTACGGCTTGCAGGTGACCAATCTGACCGACCAGGTGCCGTGGGGCTTGTGGATTACCCACGATCTTTCGGCGATTGCGTTGGGGGCGGGGGCGTTTACGTTTTCGGCCGTGGTCTATTTGTTTCGCATCAAGCGGTTTGCGCCGATTGCCCGCATGGCGGTGTTTGTAGGCTTTTTGGGCTACACCTCAGCGATGCTGGCGCTGGCCATGGATATCGGCCGTCCCGACCGCTTCTGGCATCCGCTGGTGTATTGGAACGTGCATTCCGTGCTGTGGGAAATTACCCTGTGCGTCATTTTGTACTCCACCGTCCTGGTCATTGAAGTGCTGCCGATTTTGTTCGACAGCCGCCTGTTTGACAACCGGCCCAGGTGGCGCGCCTTTGGCCACAAGCTGCACAAGCTGACGCCGGTGATGGCGGTGCTGGGCATGGCGCTTTCTATGCTGCACCAGTCGTCGCTGGGAGCCACTTACGGCGTTTTGTCGGGGCGGGCCATCTGGTACAAGCCATCCATGCCGGTGATGTTTATTCTGTCGGCGGTGGCGGGTGGTGTTTCGGCTACGCTGTTGGCCACGATGATCACCAGCAAGCTGACCCATCGAGATCTGATTGACAAGTTTTTACGGCGGGATATTGCTCGATTGGCGGCATTTACGCTGCTGGCGTACCTGTATCTCAAGATTTGGGACTGGGCGGCCACTTCTTACTACAGCCAGGCACCGGGTACGGCTGATGCGCTCACCCGCCTGCAAGCGACGACACCTTACACCCAATCGTTTTGGTGGATTGAAATCTTCCTCTGCGGCCTGGTGCCGGCGGTGATTTTGCTGAACCGCGAAATGCGGCGCAAAGAGTGGCCGCTGATGGGTGCTTTGTTCCTGGTGGTGTTTGGCGTGGTGATTAACCGGTGGAACGTGACGCTGTCTGGGTTGGTGGTGCCGCCGCAGTGGTCGCCCGGGGTATTGGGCCGCACAATTGCTGTGGCATACGTGCCTTCCTGGGTCGAGATTGCCGTTTCCGTGGGGGTATTGGCGTATGCGTTTCTGGCGTTTACGCTGGGGGCCAGGTACCTGCCGCTGTTCCAGCATGGGCACGACGACACAGAACATGCTGCCCCGGCTGATTAGGGCCTAATCAGCACGGCGCAATACGCTAAAGGAAATGTGTGTGAAATGAAACATGTGGTGCGTTTCTTATTGTTGGGGGTGATTTTGCTGGGGGTGGGAACGGCCGTTGCCTGCAACACCGCCGATGAAGCCACAGAACCCGCTGCTGAGGAACCGACAAACACAGTAGAAGTGCCCGAGGAGGTGATGGTGGTTCGCGAAGCCGCTTTGGAGCATTTGCGCACCATCGCCCAGATTATGGTACCCCCCGAAAGCACGCCCTGGCAAAGCAGCACCAACGATGATTTTGCCGAAACGGGTACCAGCGTCTACTTATTTTCTGCCGAAGATGACAAACTCAGCATTTCATATCCTTCCCCGGCCACCGACGAGACCTTATTTTATGTGGCCCTGCGGAACAGCACGCTTGATTTTTGCTGGCAGGCGTTTATTGACGCCGATGGTGAAATTCAATCTTCGGGATACGATATGGTAGAACCGGGGCTGGCCAATCCATCGGCGCAGTACTGCGAGGATCAGGGCTATACCTTTGAGATTCGCACGCGGGAAGATGGCAAAGAGTGTGGGGCGTGTGTGTTTTCTGCAGAGGATATGTGCAACGCCTGGGATTATTTTTACGGCAACTGTGGTCCGGCGGAATAGTCTAGTGCTGATTTGCCCCGAGCTTTCAGTGAATGAGAAGCGGAGTTTGCCTTGCCTTCTTGACTGTTTTAAGGTCAGGAAGACGGCCGTTTCCTCCCCCATCTCATCTTCCATCGTTGCCAACTGCTCTTCCAACACGGCTCGCTCGATTTGTCGCTTGGCAATATCTTCGCGCAGCTGCGCTGACACCTTGCCAAACCAGTCCCGCCCTTTACGCGCCACCTCTTCCTGACGACGCATCATCACCGCGCTTTTGTGCTTGTCTAGTCGGGCCAACTCATCTTCAATCTCTTGCAGCCGGTTTTGCACCCGCGTTAGTTCACGGGTGAGCAGGTCTAGCTGCTCCTCATCGCTCTGGACTGCAATCGTGTGCGGCGCATCCGGCTCCAGCAATAGCTGCTCTAGCTTTTCCAAATTACCCGCCGCGTAGGCCGCGTTAATCGCCCACATCATCTGTGTGCGGTACTCGCGGTCTGCTTCATCCACCGCCATGTCTGGATGAAAACGGCGGTACAGCTGCTTCAGCGACACCTTCTCTTCCTCGGCCAGCATCTGGCGCGGCGCTTTCGATGCAGTGTGGTAACGATACTTGCCCGATTCCGAGGCAGTTTTGCCAGAGGCCCAGGCGTCGGCTTCGTTTTCCGGATCGGTTTGCCACCCTTCGCCCAGCCAGCGCATCTGCCGCTTTAGCTCTTGAATTTCGGCATCCAGCTTGTCCAGCTTTTCGGTGAGCTTGGCAATGCGGGAGCGCAGCTTGAACTCAAAGGTGTTAATCGCCGCCAGCCGATCCGATAGCTCCGCCTCGGCTTCCACCAGGCGCGGACGCAGGCTATTTAGCAGCGAACTGATCTGCTCAATTTGCTCATGCAAGCTGGTTTTTGCGGGTGATTGATTCGGGTTTGTCATGCGCGTATTGTACCATCATTCGCCAACATGACTTGACAAATTATCCGATAAATGTGTATAAATTTTGTGTCCCCAGCATCGCAAAAAGTTCACTTCACGTCGTCAGAGCATCCAAATGAACCGAATGAATTAATTACCTTGGAGAGAGGATATGCAAAAACAAAACGGTGGAAATAACAGTTATCAAGGCCCAAAATGGGTGCCGCCCGTTGCCTTTATCGCGATGGGCTTAGTTGGCTATATTGGTTTTGTCTGGTTACGCGGCAACTTTTTGGATGCTTTGGCAATGCCCCTTGTTGTTGGGTTTGTTTGGCTCGCTGGAATGAAGCAAAAATTGGCTTGGGCTGTAGCTTTAGTTGCCCTATATGTGATGCTGGCCGTGCCAGCGATGGCAGCCGGTTGGATGGATTGGCAGATGCTGAATCCGATTATATCGGCCGTTGTTCTCATGGTAGTAACTTTTACTATGACCAGACTGCCACTACAAAAATCGGCTGTATTGGTCGCCTTTGTCGTTGTGGTTCTGGGGCTATTGTTGGTGTTTAGCTTCATCGAAGCATTCACGTTTGTCACGCTTTCAGTTGGCCTGGGCGCTGGCCTGTTGGGCCTCTACCTTTTTCCCCATTGGCGACAAGAGTCATTTTCTTAATTTCTTGCGGGCTGTGGCAGGCGTCCCGCCTCGCCACTTTCTTCGTCAGGATGAATTTTGGGATGGACAGGAATTGTTTGCGTGGGAAACGGCCGTTGCCTATAAAACCATGCTAAAAATTTGAGGGACAGTTTTGTAGAATAGGCGGCGCGGCGGGACGCCGGGCCGCAGCCAGGCGAGGTTTGACGCTGGCCGAAGACCTCGCCAGAGCAGGGGGGCATAATTTTGCAGAGTAGCCGCGGATTCTTTCCGCGTAAAGTACGGCGCAGAAAGAATCTGTGGCTACAAAATTACCCAATTACCAATTACTCAATTACCCAACAACGCATACTCCATACTGTCCGCCAACGCCTGCCAACTCGCTTCGATGATGTTGGCGCTGGCCCCGACGGTGCTCCAGCTTCTGTTGCCCTGGCGCGTTTCGATCAGCACGCGGGTGGTGGCGGCAGTGGCGTTTTCGCCATCCAAAATGCGCACCTTGTAATCGACCAGCTTGATGCTGCTGAGCTGCGGGTACACATCTACCAGCGCCTGGCGCAGGGCAGCATCCAGCGCGTTGACCGGGCCATTCCCGTCGGCGACGGTGTGCATGCGCTTGGGGCCAACCCGCACTTTCACAATCGCTTCTGCATTCAAGCCACGCCCGCGCCGTTGGCTCACGTTCACGGAGTAGTCGATTACCTCAAACGGCGGCACGTAGGCGGGGTGGGTGCGGCGCAGCATCAGCTCCACGGACGCTTCGGCCCCTTCAAACGTAAAACCTTGCGATTCCAGCACCTTGATTTGTTCCAGCGCTTTGCGTAAATCGAGGCTTTCGGTGTTCAGGCCAAACTGATTGGCTTTGTCTACCAGATTGCCTCGTCCCGACAGCTCCGAAACGACGCTGCGCTGCTGGTTGCCCACCAGCGTTGGCTCGATGTGCTGGTAGCTGAGCGGGTTTTTGAGCATGGCGGCGACGTGAATGCCGCCCTTGTGGGCAAAGGCGCTGGCCCCGACAAACGGTTGATGATCGTCCAAATCCAGGTTGGCGACCTCGGCGACGTAGCGGGAAAGCTCGGTGAGGCCAGCCAATTTTTCCGGCGGCACGCAGTCGTACCCCATTTTTAGCTGCAAATCGGGGATGACGCTGCACAGGTTAGCGTTGGCCACGCGCTCGCCATAGCCGTTGATGGTGCCCTGCACCTGCACTGCCCCAGCGCGCACCCCGGCCAGCGAGTTGGCCACGCCGCATTCGCCGTCGTCGTGGGTGTGAATGCCGATTTGGATTTTGGGGCCAACGGCCGTTCTCACTTCCCCCATTATTTCCTCAATCTCCCACGGCAGGGAGCCGCCGTTGGTGTCACACAGCACCACGCTGTCCGCCCCATTCACGGCGGCGGCTTTCAGCGTGGCGATGGCGTACTCCGGGTTCGCTTTGTAGCCGTCGAAGAAATGCTCCGCGTCGTAAATCACCTCTTTGTTGTGCGACTTGCAGTAGGCCACGCTCTCGCCAATCATCGCCAGATTTTCTGCCATGCTCACTTCCAGCACGTCGTGGACGTGCAAATCCCACGTTTTGCCCACCAGGGTAATGACCGGCGTATTGGCTTCGATGAGCAGCTTCAGGTTGGCGTCTTCTTCCGGCGTGACGCCTTTGCGCCGGGTGCTGCCGAAGGCGCACACCCTGGCGTGCTTCAGGTCCAGCGAGCCGACGCGGCGGAAATATTCCACGTCCTTCGGGTTGGAGCCCGGCCAGCCGCCTTCGATGTAATCAATGCCAAAGTCATCGAGCTTTTGGGTGATTTTGAGCTTGTCGTCGAGTGAGAGGGAAATCCCTTCGCGCTGGGTGCCATCGCGCAAAGTGGTGTCGTAGAGGAAGATTTTGGTCATGCTTTTCTCCTGAAAGGAGATTGGGGATTGGAGATTAGAGATTGAAAAATCTCCACTCTCCAATCTCCAATCTCTGCGGCGTCAGCCGCTTGTGTTCACGCGGGCCGGATGCGCTGCCTCAAATGCGGCAACGGCATCGGCCTGCTTAAGTAAGTAACCAAGCTGGTCCAGCCCTTCGAGCAGGCAGGTTTTGCTGAAATTGTCGATGGGGAAGGGGACGGAACGGCCGTCTGGCAATCTCAACGTCTGGCTGGCCAAATCCACGCTGACTTCCGTGCTGGGGTCTTCGGCCACCAGGCTTAGCAGCTGCTCGTGCGTGTCGTCATCTACAATGATGGGCAGCAGGCCGTTTTTGAGCGAGTTGTTGCGGAAGATGTCGGCGAAGCTGGTGGAGATTACGGCCGTAAAGCCAAAATCCATCAGCGACCAGGGGGCGTGCTCCCGGCTGGAGCCGCAGCCGAAGTTGTCGCCCGCCAGCAGAATTTGGGCGCCATGCGCCTCCGGCTGGTTGAGCGGGAAATCGGCGCGGGGCGAGCCATCTTCGTTGTAACGCCAGTGGTGGAACAAATTTTGGCCCAACCCTTTTTTGCTAATCGTCTTTAAAAACATCGCCGGAATGATCTGGTCCGTGTCGATATTTTCCGTGGGAATCGCCACCATGTGGCTGGTTAAGGTTGTGAATGGTTGCATACAAAACTCTCTCGAAATGTGGTCATGTAGGGGCGACCCGCCGGGTCGCCCCTACGAGTTACCTTTGTTAATTATTGATAGGCAAATTGGAAGCGAAACGGCCGTTCCCGCACCGCACTCACCCGCTCAACCGCTGCTGCCGTCAGGGTAACAATGCCCTCATGTTCCAACTCCTGGATGAAGTGGGGGCGGAACCAGTCGCTGAGCTGGGCTGGCTCGTTGAACCGGTTGGGGGCGTGGAGGAGGAGACGGCCGTATCGCTCCAGCTGCACCTCGGTAATGAGCTGGCGCAGGCCGATGCGGTGCAGCAAATTTTGCTTTAGTTCGTATTTGTTCAGGCCGCTTAACGGGATGATGAGACGGCCGTGGCTTTCATGAAACACCGGGTTTGCCACCTCGACTGCCTCGCGTACCGTGCCATCTAGCTTGCCCCGGTATTGGGAAAGGTCCCCAACCAGCACCAGCGATGTCGCCGCATCGACGTGCGGCAGCAGATGTTTCACGAATTCGACGGCGTAGCGTACGTTGACTTGATAGGTTGGGTGGTCCATATTTCTCCTCCGGAGGGGGGCGAGGCAGTCGGTGGCAAGCTGTCTTGTTTTGCCAAATTGGAGGCCGACTGCCTCGCCCCTGCTGTTCACTTTTTACTTTTCACTTTTCACAGGTGGGCGAGGCAGTCGGTGAATCGGCTTCTTGGTGTGCCAAACTGCTGGCCGACTGCCTCGCCCCTACTGTTCACTTTTTACTTTTCACAGGGTCCGCACGTCCGTCACCCGGCCGGTAACGGCCGTTGCCGCCGCCGTTAATGGGCTGGCCAGGAAGGTGCGTCCGCCTTTGCCCTGGCGGCCTTCAAAGTTGCGGTTGCTGGTGCTGACAGCATACTGCCCCGGCTGGAGCTGATCGCCGTTCATGGCGATGCACATCGAGCAGCCCGCTTCGCGCCACTCGGCCCCGGCGTCCTTGAAGATGCGGTCCAGCCCTTCGGCCTCGGCCTGCTTCTTCACGTCTTGCGACCCCGGCACGACCATCACGCGCACGTTTTCGGCGATGCGACGGCCGTTAATAATCGCCGCCGCCTCGCGCAAATCGGAAATGCGCGAATTGGTGCAGCTGCCGATGAACACCACATCCACCGGCTGGCCCAGCAGCGGCTGGTTGGGCTGCAAACCCATGTAGGCCAGCGCCTTCTCCACCGTCTGCCGCTCGCTGAGGTTGCCGATGGCCATCGGGTCGGGAATCATCTCGGTGATCTTCATGCCCAGGCCGGGATTGGTGCCGTAGGTGATCATCGGTTCCAGAGCGCTGGCGTCGATGTCGATCTCTTTGTCATAAACAGCGCCCTCATCGGAGGCCAGACTGCGCCAGTAGGCCACCGCTTCATCCCAGGCGGCCCCGGTTGGCGCATGTTTTTTGCCCTTGATGTACGCAAACGTGGTGTCGTCCGGGGCGACCAGCCCGGCGCGTGCGCCGCCTTCGATGCTCATGTTGCAGATGGTCATGCGCTGTTCCATCGTCAGGGCGCGAATCGCCTCACCGCGATACTCAAAGACGTGCCCCGTGCCGCCGCCGACGCCGATTTTGGCCAGCAAAGCGAGGATGATGTCTTTGGAGGCGCACCCTTCAGGGAGACGGCCGTTGACATTCACCGCATACGTCTTTGGCTTGGTTTGCAGCAGGCATTGGGTGGCCAGCACATGCTCCACTTCGCTGGTGCCGATGCCGAAGGCCAACGCGCCAAACGCGCCGTGGGTGGCCGTGTGGCTGTCGCCGCACACAATCGTCATGCCCGGCTGGGTTAGCCCCAGCTCTGGCCCGATGACGTGCACGATGCCCCGGTTGGGGCTGTCCATGCCAAACAGCTGGATACCAAATTCGCGGCAGTTTTCTTCCAGCGTAGCAATTTGCTTGGCGGCGATGGCGTCCTGGATGGGCACACCAATCGGGGTAGTGGGGATGCTGTGGTCCATGGTGGCGATGGTTTGGGACGGCCGTTTCACCGTCAGCCCTCGTTCACGCAGGCCCGAAAAAGCCTGCGGCGAGGTCACCTCATGGATCAGGTGCAAATCAATGTACAGCACCGCCGGGCTGCCCGGCTCGTCAATGACCACATGGTTTTCCCAAATCTTGTCAATGATGGTTTTGGGTTGGTTGCTCATATAAATTCCTTGTCTCTACCCTCACCCCAGCCCTCTCCCTGCAAGGGAGAGGGAGCCAGTTCCCTCCCCCTCTCAGGGGGAGGGTTAGGATGGGGGTCCAACTTAATCTCCCGCGACGGCCACCTGCTCCACTCGGCTGGATGTCTCACTGCTGGCCGCCAGCATCTTGTTCAGCGCACTCAGGTAAGCGCGGGCGCTGGCCACCACGATGTCCGTACTGGCCCCGTGGCCGCTAAAGGTGCGGGCATAATGCTGGCTGGTCTGCGGATTCAGGCCGTATTTATGGTCACCCGCGTCTGGCTGAATGCGAATCGTCGCTTCCGCCTGGGCGTCCAGCCCTTCCGTCACCGCATTGATCGAAAACTCGGTCAGCTTGGGCGACTCGCCGATGATGCGGTTGATCGCCTGGTAGGCGGCATCCACCGGCCCGGTGCCCAGGGCGGCGTCCATGTAGGTGGTGCCGTCTGGCCCGGTCAGGCTGACGGACACGGTAGGGATGCTGTGGTCGCCGCACGACACCTGGATATGGTTCAGCTTCCAGATTTCCGGCGGCTGGTAAATTTCATCGGCAATGATGGCTTCGATGTCCGCGTCGGTGACCACTTTTTTCTTGTCGGCCAGCCGCTTGAAGCGCTGGAATGCCTGGTCCAGCTCCTCTTTGTCCAGGTCATCGTAGCCCAAATCTTCCAGGCGCACGCGGAAGGCGTGGCGGCCGGAATGTTTGCCCAGCACCAGAGTAGAAGCGTGCAGCCCCACCGTTTCTGGCCGCATAATTTCGTAGGTGAGCTGGTTTTTCAGCATGCCGTCCTGGTGAATGCCCGCTTCGTGGGCAAAGGCGTTGGCCCCCACGATCGCTTTGTTGGGCTGGACGACCATGCCGGTGTAGGCGCTGACCATGCGGCTGGTGCGGGTGATATGCGTGGTGTCGATGTTGGTGGTGAAGTTGAAGAAGTTGGGCCGGGTCGAAATGGCCATCGCCACTTCTTCCAGCGAGGTGTTGCCCGCCCGCTCGCCAATGCCGTTGATGGTCACTTCCACCTGCCGCGCCCCGGCTTTGACGCCGGCCAGGGTGTTGGCCGTGGCCAGCCCCAGGTCGTTGTGGCAGTGGGTGGACCAGACCACTTTGTCTGCTCCAGGGGTTTTGGCGATGAGGTAGGTGATGAGACGGCCGTATTCCTCTGGTGTCACGTAGCCAACCGTATCCGGGATGTTTAGCGTGGTTGCGCCCGCTTTGATTGCTTCCGTCAGCACCTGCACCAGGAAATCCGGGTCGGAGCGGCCCGCATCTTCGGGCGAAAACTCGACATCGTCGCACAGGCTGCGGGCGAAAGTTACCGCTTCGATCGTCTGCTCAATGCACGTCTCGCGGTCGATTTTCAGCTTGTGTTGCAGATGGATGTCGCTGGTGGCCAGGAAGGTGTGAATGCGGTGGCGCGGGGCGACCTTCACGGCGTCGTAGGCGCGCTGGATGTCTTGCTTGTTGGCCCGAGCCAGCCCGGCGATGACCATTGGTTGGCCACTTTTACGGCCGTCCATAAGCGGCCCCACTTCCTCAGCAATGCGCCGCACGGCGTCAAAGTCGCCGGGGGAGGCAATGGGGAAACCTGCCTCGCAAATGTCCACGCCCAGGCGGGAAAGCTGCCGGGCAATTTCCAGCTTCTCATCTACGTTCAGCGTTGCCCCAGGCGACTGCTCGCCATCCCGCAGCGTTGTATCAAACACAATCACAGTTTCCTGAATCTCGACACCATCGTCGTCCATTGTAAACACTCCTCTGCTTTTAAGAAGAGGTGAACGGGTGAAGGGGTGCAGGGGTGATTTTTTTTCACCCGCTCACCCGTTCACCCCTTCACCTTGTCACCTTGTCACTCTATTTCGACTGCTTTCAAAAACGGCATCATCTTGCGCAGTTCTTTGCCTACCTGCTCAATCTGGCTGCTGCGGGCTGCTTTGCGGCGATCGTTGAACCAGGGACGGCCGTTGACATTTTCATCAATCCACTCTTCCGCATAAGCCCCGCTGCGGATGTCTTGCAGCATCTGCTTCATCGCCTGGCGCGTCTCGTCGGTGATGATTTTGGGGCCGCCGGTGTAGTCACCATGTTCGGCCGTATCGCTGACGCTGTAGCGCATGTAGCTCAGGCCGCCCTGGTAAAACAGGTCCACAATCAGCTTCAGCTCGTGCAGGCACTCAAAGTAGGCGATTTCTGGCTGATACCCGGCTTCTACCAGGGTGTTAAAGCCAGCTTCCACCAGCGCCGCCACGCCACCGCACAGCACCGCCTGTTCGCCAAAGAGGTCCGTCTCGGTCTCTTCGGCAAAGGTGGTTTCAATCACCCCGGCGCGGGTGCAGCCAATGCCTTTAGCGTAAGCCAGGGCAAACGCTTTGGCGTTGCCGCTGGCATCTTGCTCCACCGCCAGCAGGCCGGGCGTGCCGACACCTTCCATAAACACCTCGCGCACCCGGTGGCCCGGCGCTTTGGGGGCGATCATGCTCACGTCGACGTCTTTCGGCGGCACAATCTGGCCAAAGCGAATGTTAAAGCCGTGGCCAAACATGAGGGTTTTGCCCGGTGCCAGGTTGGGCGCGATGGCCTCTTTGTAGATGGCCGCCTGCATTGTGTCTGGGGCCAGCAGCATGATGACATCGGCCTCGGCGCAGGCAGCGGCCGTTTCCATCACTTTTAAGCCCGCTGCCTCGGCCTTGGCCCAGGACGGACTGCCCGCGTACAGGCCCACGCGCACGTCGGCACCGGAGTCGCGTAAGTTGAGTGAATGGGCGTGCCCCTGGCTGCCGTAGCCCAGCACGGCAATCTTTTTGCCAGTGAGCAGACTCAGGTCTGCGTCTTTGTCGTAATAAATGTTAGCCAAGATTCCTGTCTCCCTTGTTTGATCAGTTACTCAATTACCCAATTACTTAATTACTGGCTGGTAATTGGGTAATTGGGTAATTAGGTAATTAATGATGTCCGTTTTGGTGGGCGGGAACGGCCGTTGCCGCCCCCGTCCCCTCTGATTTTTCTAAACCGCGCACCATCGCCACCCGGCCAGTACGCACCATCTCTTCAATGCCAAAGCTTTGCAGCAGCCGGATCAACGAATCCACCTGGTCTTCCTTGCCCACAATCTGGATGATGAGCGATTCCATATCCACATCCACAATGCTGGCCCGGTAAATATCTACCAGCTGCATCACCTCGGCCCGCGTCTGGCTGTCGGTCCGCACCTTGATCAGCGCCAGTTCACGCTTGACCGCCGGAAGATGGGTCACATCCTCGATGCGGGTGACGTTGATCAGCTTGTCCAGCTGGGTAGTGACCTGGCGCATGTCCCGGTCGGTGCCGTAGGCCACAAAGGTCATGCGGCTGATGCCCGGCGTTTCGCTGTGCCCCACGGCCAGGCTCTCGATATTAAAATTGCGGCGGCGGAAGAGGCCCGCTACCCGGTTTAAGACGCCCGGTTTGTCTTCCATCCAGGCATTAATTGTGTGTCGTTTGAATCCATTTTCTGTCATTGTCATTTTCCTTTTGCGTCTAGGGCGAGGCAGGTGGGGGGAAGGTGTCCTGCTGAACCATTGATCTACCCACCTGCCTCATCCCTCTGTATCACCTTTCTCGTGAGGGCGAGGCAGGTGGGTGGAAGGCGTCCTGCTGACCCATTGATCTACCCACCTGCCTCGCCCCTACCAATTACCGTTCACCGATTACCGTTCACCGGATGCGGGACGGCGAATCATGTCGGCATTGCTTTTGCCGGGCGTCACCATGGGGTAAACGTTGGTAAATTCCTCCACCTGGAAGTCCAGCAGGTAGGGGCCATCGTACGCCTGCGCTTCTTTGATCGCGCCAAAGGCATCTTCTTTGCGAGTGACGGAACGAGCCGGGATACCATACGCTTCGGCAATTTTCACAAAGTCGGGATTGAACAATGGCGTTCCGGCGTGTCGCTTGTTGTAGAACACATCCTGCCATTGGCGCACCATGCCCAGGTAGCCATTGTTAATGATGATGATTTTGATGGGCAGTTTCTCCTGCACCACGGTAGACAGCTCGATCATCGTCATTTGGAAGCCGCCGTCGCCAGCCACGACCCAGATTTCTTCATCAGGCAGCCCCATTTGTGCGCCGATGGCCGCAGGCAGACCATAACCCATCGTGCCCAACCCGCCGGAGGTGAGCAAACTGCGCCGCCGGGTGTGGTGGTAGTACTGCGCTTCCCACATCTGGTGCTGGCCCACGTCGCTGACGACGGTGGCTGCGCCCTCGTCGGTGGCATGCCACAGCGTGCGCATGACGTATGGCGCGATCAGCTCGTCGGTTTCCTGGGCCAAAATATCACGGCCGCTGGTATCCGCTTTCCACTCGGCGATTTGCTCCAGCCAGGTGAGGTGCTCATTTGGCTCAACTTGAGGCAGCAAATTGCGCAGGGTGAGCAGGGCATCGCCAATCACCGGGGTGTCGATGGTGATGTTTTTGCCCATTTCGGCCGGGTCCAGATCCACATGGATGATTTTGGCGTTGGGGGCAAAGGTATCGAAGGCCCCGGTGAGCCGGTCATCCAGGCGGGCACCGATGGCAAAGAGGACGTCGCACTCTTGCAGGGCATAGTTGCAGTACGCTTCGCCGTGCATCCCGCCCCAGCTGATCGAGAGCGGGTGGGTAGCTGGAAAGGTGCCGATGCCCAGCAAGCTGGTGGCTACGGGGATGTTGGCTTTTTCGGCCAGCTGGCGCAGTTCGGCTTCGGCTTTGGCAATGGACACGCCCTGTCCGGCCACGATGACTGGTTTTTTGGCTTCGTTAATGAGGCGGGCGGCGCGAGCAACGGCCGCTTCCTCTGGCGCATTAATATTGGGGTTGTAGCCTGGTAAATTTACCGTTTCCGGGTACTTAAAGGGCATCGACGCTTGCTGCACGTCCTTGCACACATCAACCAGCACCGGGCCAGGGCGGCCCGTGCGGGCAATGTAAAATGCCTCTTTCAGCGCGTCGGGCAGTTCCCGAATGTCGGTGATGAGGTAGTTGTGTTTGGTGATCGGCAGGCTCACGCCCTGGACATCTGCTTCCTGGAAGCCATCGCGTCCCAGCAGCGAGGTGGAGACCTGCCCGGTAATGGCTACGATGGGGGTGGAGTCCATGTAGGCGGTGGCCAGCCCGGTAATCAGGTTGGTAGCGCCTGGCCCAGAGGTGGCAATGCAAACCCCTACCTTGCCCGTGGCCCGCGCATAGCCATCGGCCATGTGGGCGGCACCCTGCTCGTGGGTTACCAGCACGTGGTGGATGGGGTACTCATATTTGGCCAGGTCATCGTAGGTGGGCAAGATGGCCCCACCGGGCAGACCAAATACAACCTCAACCCCTTCGTGCATCAGGCTCTCCCAGATGATTTGTCCACCAGTTTTTATTTCGCTCATAAAGTCTTCTCCTCGTTTAGGAGATTAGAGATTGGAGATGGGATGTCCGACCCCCGGATTTCTAACCATTCCTTGCTAAAAATGTTCCTCTGACGGTTTTTCAACCAAATAAAAAGGCAGCAAACAGAAATGTTCTGCTTGCTGCCTGGGTAGACAAGGGGGAGTGGCCGCGTTGGTTTGCTGGAAACAGGGAGACGTGGGGGAAACGGCCGTTGCCCCCATGTTTCGCTTCTGCTGCCAACTGTGCTTACTCTGTTTGTGTTCCATCAATCCAACACCCGCATCTGTGTACTTCAACTGTAAAATGGCAAAAAAAAAGCCGCCCTGTTGGGCGGCTTGGTCTTATCCAAAGAGTGTGTTGCTTTCACTCATTCCTTACCCAACAGACAATGTCTCCTTATTGACGACAATAATAAGGACCAGGCTAAGAAGGATAAGGCTAATAATGATGTGAAAGAGTGTAAACATACTATTTTTGCAGTTTCGTTAAGTCACATAAGTGTAGCGGCTGCTTTACCAGTGACCAGTGACATTTTGCCAAAAGAAACCGCTCTAATCTTGTATAACTTGCACAACTGATCAAAATTATACTGAGTGACGGCCGTTTGGCCAATTTTTCACAAAGTGACGTCAGCTGTAGAAACACCAAGGCGGAAAATGTTGCCATTTTCCGCCTTGATTCCCACTATTTCCCACTGAACCGCGCATTTCAGCACAAGTCTCCAGGAGTATAAGGGATTTTTCGGGTCAACTCTACGGACAATATTTACAAATCTGAGGCGATTTTGTTTGTGCTGTTTTGTACAAAGGCCGCGCCCGGTGGAAAAATTTGCACTATTTGCCCAAAAACACCAAGGCGGAAAATGTTGCCATTTTCCGCCTTGATTCCCACTATTTCCCACTGAACCGCGCATTTCAGCACAAGTCTCTAGGAGTATAAGGGATATGAAGTGTTGTTTCTACGGTTATTATGGCCAAAATCATTACGGACCTGTTTGTGAGATTTGCACAGAGGACCGTTTACCGGCCACCGATTACTGATTACCGCTCACGGAATTACGGCCGTAACTGCCACAACTTCAGCGCCAAATGCAGCGCCAACCGCATGTTCGACTGGTTCAGGTCGTGCCCCGTCAGCTCCTGGATGCGGTCCAGGCGGTAGAGCAAGGTGTTGCGGTGGATGAAGAGCGATTCGGCCGTTTGGCTGATGTTGCCGTGATGCTCAAAGTAGGCATCCATCGTCTTCACCAGGCTGCTGTTGTGTTGGTCATCATATTCCACCAGGGGGCCAATTACCTGGTCGGTAAAGTTGCGCACGGCGGGATGTTCCTCCATCTGCACCAGCAGCTGATAGACGCCCAGGCTGCTAAACGGCACCACCTGCTTGATCTGCAACCGTTCCCCCAGCTGCATCGCTTGCAGCGCCTCATCGTATACCTTGGGCCATTCGGCCAGCGTGGGCGCTGGGCCACTCATCCCGGCCACCAAAACGGCATCGGGATATTCCGTTTTTACCTGTTCTTCAATTCGTCGTCCCAACTCCTGGGCCGACTCCATATCTTCCGCGTGTTTCAGCTCCTGGAAAACACACACATGCTTGTCCCCGTACACGTGCACCAGGGCCGCCCGGCTGTGATTGTTGAGTACCCAATGGATTGTGGTTTCCAGGCGGCGCAGCGAGTAGGCGGGCGGATCGGCCCATTTGAGCACCAGAACCGCATGGGGCTGGTTTGTGTTGTGATCCAGCCGCCCTTCGAGCCGCTCGATCTCCTTGCGCGGCATGGTGCCCGCCAACAGCCCTTCCAGGAAGTTGCCCCGCAGCGCTTTTTTGGCCTCGCTAATCGCCTTGGCCTTGGCCATTTCCAGGGCACAGGCGGCCGCCCCATGCTCAACGGCCAGCTTGTCCAGCAAATCCAGCTTGTCCGCTGGCCCAATGACCGACAAATAGCCTCGCGCCCGGTCACCGGAAATAATGGGGCTGACCAGGCGGCCCAGGTTCTCAATTGGAAAGAACTGCTGCCAGTGGCTTTGTCGGGCGTGGGCCGCTGCTTTGCGGTTGCGCAGCACCGGCGGCAGCTCGTCACGCTGCTCCAGCAGCTCGCGCAGCGGCTCCCATTCAATCTGGTTGTTTTGCGGCAGGGCCACGGCCTGAATTTCCATGCGCTTGTCTTGCACCACGGCAATTTTTCCCGTCAGCTTGGCAATGAGCTCCGTCATGGCGGTGAGGCCCTGGTCTTCACGGGACATTTCCGAGAGGGTGCGGTAGAGCTGCATGCCACGTTCGCTGGTGGCCGACTGCCGGTCAACCAGCAGCGCCGCCACGGCGCGGTTAATTTCGCGCACAGACAGGTTATCGGGCACGATGAGAATGGGCACATTGAGCCGGTTGGCCTGCTCACCCACATCTTCCGAGACGGGGCTGAACAGCACCATCCCGGCTGCATTCAGCTTGGCCACCACGGCCATTTTCTGCTTTAGTGCCGCTTCGTTGATTTTTGCCTGTAAAGAGGGTGGAACGATGACCAGATCATTCACCTGAACCTGGTCTTCAACAGCGTCCCAGCTGGTAAGTAACACAACCCATTCGACCGTTCGCCGGGCCTGCTCCGCGCCACCCAGGGTGGTGGTGTTGAGCGGCAAGGCCAGTCGCAGCAAATCGCTAATGGTAATTTGATCTAATGCTTGCTCGTTCATGCGTTTGATTTGCCATTTCCATTGACGGGAAGGCGGATGATGAAGGTGCTGCCTTCACCTGGGGTACTGACAACGTTGATATCGCCACCGTGCTGTTCAATGATTCGATGGGTGGTTGCCAATCCCAGACCGGTTCCTTTTCCCGGGTCTTTTGTTGTATAAAAAGGCTCGAAGATGTGAACCAGTTCGGCTTCCGACATCCCTTTGCCATTGTCCTGAACGATAATTTGCACATGGTCTTTTTCGGCCGCCAGCCGGGTTGTGATGGAGATTTGGCGTTTGGGCGGCATCTCATGCACGGCGTCGCGGGCGTTGACGATGAGGTTGAGCCAGACGCTTTTGAGATGTTCCCAACTGGCGACAACCGGTGGTAAATCATCAGCCATGTTTTGAATGACTTCGGCGTCAGCGGTGATGAGCTGATACCGAACCAGGTCCAGGGTTTGCCGAATGGAGCTGTTCACATCGCCTGCGGTTAAATTGTAATGTTCTTGCCGGGCAAAATCGAGTAAACCACGTACGACTTTAGTCGCACGATCCCCGGCGCGGGCGATGAGATCAACCGCTTCGTAATTTTCATCCTCGGGGGGGATGAACATTTTGAGCATTTCGGCGTTGGCGTTGATGGCGGTGAGTGGGTTGTTGATTTCGTGGGCTACACCAGCGGCCAGCTGACCGATGGCGGCGAGTTTGCCTGCTTGCAGCAGGGAGCTTTCCAGGCGTCGTTCCTCGGTGCGATCTTGCCAGAGGATGACGGCGCGGGCGGAGCTGGCCTGTTTGCTGGGAATGGGGTAGGCGTTGACATCCCACTCGCGGGGGAGGTGGTCTTCACCTTTCCAGTTGATGGTCCAGCGTTGGGCCTGTTTGTGAGCCAGTGTTTTGGCGGCCAGGCAGTGGGGGCAGGGCTGGCTCCGGTTGAAAAAGGTCTGGTAGCAAACTTTGTTCACCAGGTGTTCGGGCACGGTGTCCAGTTCGTCGGCCTTGCTTTTGTTGATGCCAACCAGCTGCCAGTCGTCGTTGATGGTGTAGATGGGGTGGGGGATGCCGTCGATGAGCGCCTGGAGGGTGTTGCGGCTTTCCAGCATTTCTTGTTGGCGCTGGCGGATGCGGGTGAAGAGCCAGGCATTTTCTACCGCCTCGCTGATGGAGCTGGCCAGGGAGGCAAACAGGTCCAGGTCGACTTCGGTGAAGGGGCCGTCGCTTTTGTTGAAGGCATTGATGACGCCGACGGGACGGCCGCGTACCACGAGCGGCGCGGCAATAAGCGAGCTGACCTGGAAGTTGGGTGGGGCGTCGATTTCGACACGGAAACGGCCGTCTCCCTCCGGATCGTTCAAAATTACCGCTTTTTGATCCTGGAAAACGGTGCCCAGAATGCCCTCACCTACCGGGATGGCGGGTACGGCCGTTACCGGCAGCGGCCCCGTGCGGCTTTGCAAATTTTGGTAGCGCAGCTGGCTGCCCCCTTCCACCATCAGCGCCCCGGCCAGCTGAATGCCCAACAGCTGGTCGATGCCTTGAACGGCCGTAGCCAGCACTTCCGTCGATTCCAGGGTGGCGGCCACCATCTGGCCAATGCGGTTTAGCGCCGCTAGCTGCTGGCTCTGGCGCTGAAGCTGTTTTTCCAGCTGCTGGGTGCGCAAAATGGTGTTGACGCGGGCCAGGAGTTCTTGTGGGCGGTACGGCTTGGTGATGTAATCGTCGGCACCAGCGGTGAGCGCCTCCACTTTTTCGTTGCTGCCTGCGGCGGCGGTGAGCAGCACCACGCGGGTGTACTGAAGCGTGGCGTGTTCGCGGATCCAGTTCAGCACGTCCAGCCCAGAGAGATTGGGCATGCGCATATCCAACAGCACCAGGTCAATTTCGGGCATTTTGCCAGACACGGTAGATTGCAGCAGATCAATGGCTTCCTGGCCGTCGCGGGCGGCCGAGACCAGAAAGTTCGCCTTTTTGACCAAAAAGTCGGCCAGGGACTCGGCAATTTCTGGCTCGTCGTCGACGATCAGGATGTGGGATCTTTTTTCGGGGGGGATGGGTGTGGAAACGGCCGTTTCCACACCACTTTTCTCCAAAACCGCCATGCCTGTCATACTCTTGGGCCTTCGGGATTTTGTGGGGTTTTGAGTGAAACGTGAAGGGTGAAACGTAATTCCTCTCTTCACGTTTCACGTTTCACGGACGATTCCCCTTGAATTTCCAAAGAGCCATACGCCACTTTCGCTACGGGTTGCTGGTAAAGGTGTAGCCGTGCCCCTGGATCGTGCGAATATAAATCGGATCGCTGGGGACTGGCTCGATCTTTTCGCGCAAATTTTTGATGTGCGCCCGCACCAGTTCGGGACTGCCCGTGTCGCGGGGATAGTCCCACACGTCTTGCAGCAGCTGCTGGCTGTTAAATACCTGGTCGGCGTTGCTCATTAAATGATACAGCAAGTCAAACTGCACGTTGGTTAGCAGGGCCGTGCCGTTGGGCGTCGTTACCTTAAAGCTGCGGCAGTCCAGTGTCACATTCCCGGCAATGACCTCGTTGGGCTTTTGTTCCTTGGCCGGTTTCACCACGGCCCGGCGCAAAATGGCCCGCACCCGCAGCTGAAGTTCTTCCATGTTAAACGGCTTGCTTAAATAATCGTCAGCCCCGGCGCGGAAGCCCTCAATCTTGTCTTCGTCCTTGGCCTTGGCCGTCAGGAAGAGCACGGGCAAATCTTGCAGCAAGGGATCGCCGCGAATCTGTCGGCAAACCTGGTACCCATCGGCCCCGGGCATCATGATGTCTAATATGAACAGATCGGGGGTGTGGCGACGCGCCAGCTGCAGCCCATCTGTGCCGCTGTTAGATACCATAACATGGTAACCATACAGTTTCAGGGCGCGCTGCAGGGTTCGGGAAACGAGTTCATCATCATCAATCACAAGAATGGTGGCCATGTACACTCCTCTGGCCCAACGGCCGTCTGGCAATAAAGTTAATGTGCATCATCTTATGTGAATCTGCCGCCGGTAGTATAGCAGATTTTGCCTGATGATAGGTTTGTTAATTTGGGAAAACAAAACTTCCGCGAATAAGCAACAATTTCCAACAAAAAAACCTTCGCCACAAAAACACAGATAACCGAAGGGGCGCTTTTGCGGCGAAGGTTTTAGGGCGCGCTAAATTAACAGCTTCAGCGGTTCTTCCAGTATGCCCTTCAAAAGCTGCATAAACTGGGCCGCTTCCGCGCCATCGGTCACCCGGTGGTCGGCGGAAATGGTGGCCTTCATGCGCGTGCCGATGGCCAGCTCGCCGTTCACCACCACCGGCACCTGCTGCGCCGAACCAACGGCCAGGATGGCGGCGTTGGGTGGGTTGATGATGGCGATAAAGTGATCCACGTCAAACGCGCCCAGGTTGCTGACGGTAAAGGTGGAGCCTTCAACGTCCTCTGGCTTCACCTTGCCCTCGCGTGCCCGGGCGATCATCTCTTTGTGGTCCTGGGCAATTTTGGAGATGCTGGCGTTGTCGGTGCCTTTTTGCACGATGGTCAGCAAGCCACCGTCCACGGCCACGGCCGAACCCACGTTGATCTCGTTGTGCAAAATGATCTTGTCGCCGCCAAAGCTGGCGTTGATGTTGGGGAACTGGCGCAGGGCCAGCGCCGCCGCCTTCACCACCAGGTCATTCACCGACACCTTACGCTCAGCGTCGAGCGAGTTGTTGATCTGCTTGCGCAGCGCCAGGGCCGGGCCCATGTCGATCTCGGTGGTGACGTAGAAGTGCGGTACGGTGACCTTGCTCTCGCTCATGCGGCGGGCGATGGCCTGGCGCATCCGGGTGAGCGGTTTGTCGGTGGCCCCTGCCGGGGTGGGGAGTGGGGCAGCTTGTGGGGTGGAAGGGGGAACGGCCGTTCCCTTCTCCACCACTTTTGCCGCCGGTGGATTGGCCATAAACGCTTCCACGTCCGCCTTGCGCACGCGCCCGCCAGGGCCACTGCCGCCCACCTGCGCCAAATCCACGGCATGACCTTCCGCCATGCGCCGGGCGACCGGGGTGGCCTTCACGCCGCCAGGGAATTCGCCAGACAGCTCGCCTGGGGCCACGGGGGCAGGTTCGGCCGTCTGGCTCGCCTGATCCGGCGTTGCGGCACCACTTTCTGACCGGGGTTCGGCTGAGGCTGCGGCCTCGGCTGGCTTGGGTTTGGGCGCGGCGGCTCCGTTGCCGCCCCCCATGCCGGAAATGTCCTCACCTTCCTCGCCGATGATGCCCAGATTGTTGCCCACCGGCACCTGGTCGCCGGTGTTGACCAGCTGGGCCAGCAGCACGCCTTCCACGCGGGCCGTCAGCTCCTGGGTAACCTTGTCTGACTCAATCTCGGCCAGCACGTCACCCTTTTGCACGCGGTCACCCACCTGCTTCAGCCAGGTGCCCATCGTGCCTTCTTCCATATCAAAGCCCAACGTGGGCATCTTGATAAATTCAGCCATTATAAAATCTCCTTCACAGCGGCAATGACTCGCTCCGCGTTGGGCAGGGCCGAACGCTCTAATTCGCCGGAGTACGGGGCTGGGACATCATACTGCGCCACGCGCTTGATCGGGGCATCGATGTAGTCGAACGCCTCATCTTGCAGGCGGGCCACGATTTCTGCGCCCACGCCGTAGGTCTGGTGCCCAAATTCTACCACGACGGCCTTAAACGTCTTTTTGAACGATTCCACCACTGGCCCCATGTCCAGCGGCTGTAAGCTGCGCAGATCGATCACCTCGGCTTCAATGCCTTCTTGGGCCAGGCTTTTGGCGGCGTCCAGCGAAGTGTGCAGCCCTTCGCCGTAGGTGATAATGGTCACGTCTGACCCTTCGCGCTTCACGTCGGACACGCCCAGCGGGACGGTGTACTCCTCGTCCGGCACTTCATCGCGCACCTTGGGCGAGGTGTACAGGGCCACCGGCTCAATAAAAAGCACCGGGCCGTTGTCGCGAATGGCGGACTTGAGCATGCCTTTGGCATCATAAGGCGTGGCCGGGCAAACGACTTTCAGGCCGGGGAAGTGGGCAAAGATGACATCTGGGGTGTGGCTGTGCGTCGCGCCCAGCTGCTTGCCACCACCGCCGGGAGCGCGGAAGACCACGGGGCAGTCAAACTGGCCGTTAAACATGTAGCTCACCTTGGCCGCATGGTTCACAATCGCATCGAAGGCGACAAAGGCAAAGTTGATGGTCATAAATTCAGCGATGGGGCGCGTGCCGGCCATAGCCGCCCCGGTGGCGGCCCCGGCGATGGCCATTTCAGAAATGGGCGTGTCGCGCACGCGGTTTTCGCCGAACTCTTCCAAAAAGCCCTTGGTGACGGCATACGTGCCGCCCCAGGCACCCACTTCTTCACCCATGATAAAAACGTTTTCATCGCGGTGCATTTCTTCGCGCAGCGCTTCGGTAATTGCTTCTCGTAAGGTTAAACGGGCCATTAGTTTGCCTCCGCCGTGGTGGGGTAGATGTGGTTAAACAGGGTGTCTTGGGCCGGAAGGGGGGAGTTGTTGGAAAATTCTACCGCTTCATCCACTTCCTTCATGATTGCCTGGTCGATGGCGACCAGTTCGGCTTCAGCCACGCCCTCTTTGAGCAGGTGGGCCTGAAGCGTGGCGATGGGGTCTTTTTCGTCGCGCCATTTGTCCAGCTCACCTTCGGGCCGGTAGCGGGTGCGGTCGCCAATGCTGTGGCCTTGATAGCGGTAGGTCATCATTTCCAAGAACTGCGGCCCTTTGCCTTTGCGACAGGCGGCGATGGCTTTTTGGCTGGCCTCGTAGACGGCGAAGATGTCCATGCCGTCAATCTGCTTGCCGGGGATGTTGTAGGCTTTGGCTTTGTCGACCATTTTGTGGGTGGCCGAAGCGCGCTCGATGGAGGTACCCATGCCGTATTTGTTGTTTTCGCAGATGAAGACGATGGGCAGGTCCCAAACGGCCGCCATGTTGAGCGATTCGTGGAAGTAGCCGATGTTGGTAGCGCCGTCGCCGAAGTAGCAGAGGCAAACGGCGTCGCTGCCTTTGTATTTTTCGGCCAGGGCCAGGCCTACGCCGAGCGAAATGTGGGCACCGACGATGCCGTAGCCGCCCCAGAAGGTGCGCTCTTTGCTGGCCATGTGCATGGAGCCGCCGCGCCCACCGACGACGCCAGTGGCTTTGCCCATCAGCTCGGCCATCACTTCGTTGGCGGTGAGGCCAACGGCCAGGGCGTGGCCGTGGTCGCGGTAGGCGGTGATGATGTGATCGCCTGCCTTGCGGGCGGCAATGCTGCCGACGGCGACGGCTTCCTGGCCAATGTAGAGGTGCAGAAAGCCTTTGATCTTTCCCTCCAGCTGGTACAGTTCGTCGCTGCGCTCTTCGAAGCGGCGAATGAGTACCATCTGACGGTACCAATCGAGTAGTGTGTCTTTGTCCATTCAGATCTCCTTAGTCGTATGCCTTGGTCGTTGCTGTAAAGTTGGCTGGTTACGGCCGTTGCTTCCCCGGAAAATAGGACACGGATTTTCACAGATAAACACAGATAAGATTCTGTGTGCGCAGTTTGCGCCAATCTGTGTTCATCTGTGGCCCTTTCGTAAGAATCCTGGCCAAAACGAAGAAAACCGTGCCTGTTGTGGGAGGTGGCAGGTTTCTTGTAGCCAACGGGTAGAAAATAGCGTGTTTTGTTTCTAAAGGTGACAGCCAGCGAGTTGGGCTGTCAACAATGTTGTTTAGTTGCTGTATCAACGATGTGTTAAGTTTATCAAATTGTGCCCTGACTGGCGAACCTATTCATTTGCGTTTTGTCGTTTTTCGATAGTGCAACTTTGTCGTTGAAATGGGACGCGGATGAACGCGGATGGACGCTGATTTTGTGTCTTGGGCGCGTTGGCCGCGTCCGGTATTTTTGATTACTGAGACACTCTAATTTGCGTTCCGGTGGTGTCGATGGGCAAAATCCAGCTGCGGCTGCCGAGGTTGTGCTGGCGGAAAACGACCGTTACCGCCGCCACAATTTGGTCATGTTTATCTGGCGCAAAGGCGATGAGGCTGGGGCCAGCGCCGCTGAGGGCAACCCCGGCCGCACCTGCGGCGTAGGCCGCCGTAAACGCCTCGGCCATGCCGGGGATGAGCGGCAGGCGGTAGGGCTGGTGCAGGCGGTCCTGCATGGCCAGGGTGAGCTGGGGGTAAGCGGCCGTTGCCAACGCCCGAACCAGCAGCGGCAAACGGCTGGCGTTAAAAATGGCGTCCTGGCGGCTGATTTGTGTGGGCAGGGCGGCGCGGGCGTCGTGGGTGAGCAGCTCAAAATCGGGCGTGACGATGACCACCTGCTGCGGGGCAATGGGCAGCGGTTCGATGTGCACCTGGTCGCCTTCCATGACGCCCAGGACCAGGCCGCCGAGCAGGGCCGGGGCGACGTTGTCCGGGTGGCCTTCCTCGGCGGTGGCGATGGTCAGGATGTCGGCCTGGCTGAGCTGGCCGTTTACCAGGGCATTGGCCCCCAGCAGCCCGGCGAGTACGGCCGTTGAGCTGCTGCCCAAGCCACTGCCGACGGGGATGTTGTTTTCTTGGGTGATGTGCAGGCCAGACGGCCGTTGTCCCAAGCGGTCAAACAGGCGGCTGGCGGATTGGTAGACCAGGTTTTTTGCGCCGGTGGGCACTTTTTCGGCGTCCAGGCCGGTGACTTCGATGGTGAGGCTGGGGTGAGGAACGGCCGTAAAGGTGACGTGGTTGTACAGCCCCAGGGCCACGCCCAGGCAGTCGAAGCCGGGGCCCAGGTTGGCAGAAGTGGCGGGAACGGTGATGGTTACTTGGTTGGTCATGATTTTTCTCGGTTGGTTGGCCAGCTAAAATTCGGCACTGACGCTCATTTTACGCTAGAATGCATTCATCTACGAACATCGAGCATGGTTGCTCGCCGAGATGACCCTCACCCCAGCCCTCTCCCTGAGAGGGAGAGGGAGCCGGATTCCCTCCCCCTGCCAGGGGGAGGGTTAGGGTGGGGGTGGAAACCTAGAGACCAAAAGCCCCTGGCTAGCAAGCCCTATCAGGCTGAAGAAGAGAAAAGATACCAGTGGATTTAGCACAAAGTTTAGCGGGCATTCCCGAGCCATCAGAGAAACGAATTGCCATGCGGGTGAGCCCGGCGGCGGAGCGGTGGGTGCGGCGGGGGCATCCGTGGGTGTATGCCAAAGCGGTGCGGCAGATGAGCCACGACGGCCGTTCTGGCGATCTCGCCGTTATTTTTGACAGCAAGCGGCGGTTTGTGGCCGTTGGCCTGTACGCCCCTGCCTCGCCGATTCGGGTGCGCATTTTGGCGCAGGGGCAGCCCACGACCATCGACGATGCCTGGTTTTTGTACAAATTGGAAACGGCCGCTGAGCTGCGCCAGCCGCTGCTGCAAACGAACACCACCGGCTACCGCCTGGTGCACGGCGAAAACGACGGCCTGCCAGGGCTGGTGATTGATCGCTACGGTGAGACGTTTGTGGTGAAGCTGTACACCTCGGCCTGGGTGCCGCACCTGGCCAGTTTGCTGCGAGGCCTGGTCCAGCTGGCCCAGCCCCAGCGCATTGTGCTGCGGTTGAGCCGCTTTGTGCAGCAGCAGGAAGACGCACTTTTGGGCCTGCACGATGGGCAGATTTTGCTGGGTCAGCCGCCTAAAAACGGGGTGCGCTTCCTGGAAAATGGCCTCTACTTTGAGGCCGACGTGGTGAACGGGCAAAAAACCGGCTTTTTCCTCGACCAGCGGGATAACCGCGCCCGGGTGGAGAAGCTGGCGGCGGGCAGGCGGGTGCTCAACGTGTTTGCCTACACGGGGGGATTTTCATTGTACGCGGCGCGGGGTGGGGCCAAAGAGGTGGTGAGTTTGGACATCAGCCAACCGGCGCTGGCCAATGCGATGCGCAACTGCAAGCTGAACCTGGCGCACGAGGCGGTGGCCACGGCCACCCACGAACTGCTGGTGGGCGACGCCTTCCAGACGATGAAGCAGCTCATTGCCAACAAGCGCCGCTTTGAGATGGTGATTATCGATCCACCGGCGTTTGCCAAGAGCCAGGAAGAGGTGGAGCGGGCGGTGACGGCATACGGCCGTCTGGTACGCCTGGGTTTGCAGCTGCTGCGGCCGGGCGGCATTCTGGTGATGGCTTCCTGCTCCAGCCGGGTGAGCGCGGACCACTTTTTTGAGGTGGTGCACCAGGCGGCGTTGGGGGTGGGACGGCCGTTGCAAGAAATCGAGCGCACTGGCCACGGCCTGGACCATCCCATCGCCTTCCCCGAAGGCGCTTACCTCAAATGCCTCTTTGCTTTTGCCCCCTAACGCCCCAAGCTCAGTCGCGTTCAGCTGCGCCTCACAACCTGCGCGGCGCATCGACCGGCGCACAAGCCTGCAGCGGGCAAAGCAGCATAAGCAGCTGAATGTCGACTGCAGCGAATCGTTAGGCCCGGCAGGAGCTTATCCGACCTCTCGAGGCCGTGCTAGAAGTTCGGGACGGCCCTCGACTGGCGGTCCAGACGACGCTGGCGCGAGGTACGATCGGCTGCACGACCGATTAGGCGAACTGCCCCCACCTAGTAGTTGCTAAGAAAGTGGGTGCCTCGACCCTGAGCATATCGCGAAACACCGCCGCAGCGGCACCAGCCACTGTAGCCTTGCACGCCTCAAGGGCCCGCTGAATGTCTTCGCTCTTCACGGGAGTAGGGTGAACGGGGCATGTCTTATGCGACAACTCCACCGCGCCATCCGCCGCTAGACGAAAGTCGAGGTGACCTTGATCATGAACCATAACATTCCTCATGTGGGAATAATGTTCCAGCTGCTCCCGCGTCGCTTGATCGATACCAGCGCGCAACGAGTAGTTCTTCTCCAAATGCTCAAGGCGATCAACGAAAGACTTGTACGACAGCTCTCGTGCCTTCTTCTCAACAGCCATCGCTAAAAGGTCTGATGTTGACTTCGCCGAGATTATGTCTTCAACGGTGACGCCTTGCGCCTTTCCGATGGATGACGGGAAGGCCATCAGAATGAACCGCGTGGTGTCAGTCAGGAATGTGTCCAACAGGGACATTGAATAGACTAAGTGGCCGAACCCTCCAACATACCGATACGCATCGAACTCTTCGAGCGAGACCGCCCGGAGCACATCAATTGGTGACTCGCCACCACTCCTGTGAGAAGCATCACCTGCTGACGGAGAATTCAGGGCCACTAACGCGGCCACTGTTGAATTTTGAACAATCCTGGCACAGTTGATTCGTATGATTCCACTGATGTACGATGCCACGATCTCTGCATAGACCGCAGCCAGTTGCTTTTGTCGTTCCTCGCCCATCCTCACCATGTCGACTCCTTTCGCTTTTCTATATCAGCCTAACGCCCGGTTCAGTTACGCTGGCGCGGTCAACCAATGAATGAATCGCAGCCAAAACGCCGACCCATTCAGGACTCGCGCCAGCGTCAACTGCAAACGTTGTTAGGTCTCTTTGCCTTTCTGAGCAACAAATTCCAACGCCTTTGCCGGAAGCGATCACCACTGATTTGGCCGATTTAGGCGCTGGATATTGTTCATGATTTTTAACGAAAGACGGCCGTTCCCCTTCCATAATATTATGCCAAAACAAACGGCAGTTCTCATCCAACTTCTTGTGATTCCCTAAAACCTCAACCAGCCGTCAGCGTTTCACGCCCTCAACTTTTGCTGATGGAGACGGCCGTTCCCGTTCCAACTTTCTCGCCGTTCCCAAAGCTAATCCCGCTTTGCTGGCCTCGAATATTCGCAGCTCGTTGTCAAAGACCATAAAACCAAACCGAAAACTACCCCAATGGCGAACCGACCAACGTTTGTACACCGACTCGGCGGTCTGTGCCTGACAACTTGTTTTGCATGGCTTTAATTGCCAATTAGCGCACCGCTTTGCTCATGGTAACAGCCGGGACCAGTGCAACTGGGGTTGGGCGTGAAATAATTTTTACTCAATGTTTAACTACAACAACCATGCTTTTCATGGGATCTTCTAAATCCTGCCTAAATTCCATTTCATCTCGAATAAAGCCCAAATCGTAGACAACAAACATTAAGTTCCGATACGCTTTTGAATATGCTGTTATATCCGCATTTATCTCATCCACAGTTTCACGAACTCGGGCTGCGGTCTTGATAATTTTTACTTCGAGAGCTAAAGACATGCGAGGAAAGATGAAATCTGGTATTACTTCTTTTGACGAAACTTTAACTCGACCAACTTCGCGGTCATAATCTTGCCCCTTGATCATTCCTCGGCCAATAAGCATTTGCTCAATAATATTTTGAACTTCTCGTTCATTTTCCGGCTGAGTGAAAACAGCACTTCTTAATCGAGCTTGGAAGAAATCACGTAGTGCTATCATTTCATCGGCAACTACTCCAATCTCTCCTTCTAGAAAACTTTTAAGTAACGAAACATTTGCATGTACGCCCTCAAAAATTTCTTTTTGTTGATAAGCAATTGTATCGGTAAGACCACACTAAAGCGTGGTTGAACATTAAAAACGGCAAAATTGGCAAAAACAGGTTCATTGGGCATACTGGAAAGTTCGCAAAAACCAAAACCAGTAGGAGGCACAATGAACCTGAAGCATCTATTTTGCCCTAATATCGACTGTCCGGCCAGAGGCCGAATCGGAGCAGGCAATCTCGGTATCCATAGCCAACAAGAAAAGCGATGCTGCTGTACCGTTTGCGGTCAAACATTTGCCGTCAGCAAAGGCACTTTGTTCTACCGGCTGCGCACAGACCCAAAAATCGTCATGTGCGTCATCGTCTTGCTGGCTTATGGCTGTCCACTGCAAGCTATCGTCAACGCCTTCGGCCTGGATGAGCGCACGGTCAAGAAGTGGTGGCGACGGGCCGGGGTGCATTGCCAAGCCTTACACGGTCACCTCATCGGTCAAAGCCAACTGGACCTGGAGCAGGTGCAAGCGGATGAAATCAAGGCCAAAGTTCAAGGTGGCTACCTGTGGCTGGCCATGGCGATTATGGTGCGGACACGGCTCTGGCTCGGCGGAGCTGTCAGTCCACGACGAGATAGGACTTTGATCCAGGCGTTAGCCAAGCAGCTTCGGGCTATCGCCCTTTGTCGCCCCTTGCTGTTGGCCGTTGATGGCTTGCCTAGCTATGTGAAAGCGTTTCAGCGAGCTTTTCGCACCGCCTTGCCCGTTAAAGGCAAGCCAGGTCGGCCGCAATTGATTACCTGGCCCAACATCGCTCTGGTGCAGGTGGTCAAACGACGCCTGCCTACGGGTCTGGAAATTGAGCGACGCATTGTTCAAGGTTGTCAGCAGCAGGTAGAACGGCTGCGCCAACTGACGCAGCAGGCACCTGGGGTCATCAACACCGCCTACATTGAGCGGCTGAACGCCACCTTTCGTTCGCATCTGGCCTGGCTGACCCGACGGGCGCGCACTCTGGCCCAGCAGCCGGAAACCTTGACGGCTGGCCTGTTCGTTGTGGGCTGCTTTTATAACTTCTGTGACCCGCATCACAGCTTGCGATTGTGCCTATCATTTGGTCGTTATGGCCATCGCTGGGTACCGCATACCCCAGCCATGGTGGCTGAACTGACGGACCACATTTGGACAGCCGATGAATTATTAAGGTACAGAGTGCCGCCGTCTCGTTGGGTACCGCTCAAGCGACGCGGACGGCCTTCTAAAGAGGCATTACAGTTGATAAAACGGTGGTGTTAGGCCACCACGATTAAGGGCGGTCTCACC
>JADLAX010000074.1 GCA_020848035.1 Anaerolineae bacterium
ACTCATCGCAACCTCGTTGTGAAATATTGCTATGAGCCTGCCACTAATGAGCAGTTTGTAAAGGTTCGACTTTTATTTTTGGCGATTTTTTACGATTTCGCCGCTAATTGCACAAAACTTACGTTAGAGATCTGTATTTCTTTGTGAGGGCAATAAAGAAAAATGAAAAATCACGCATCGATAGTTCGTTCAGTTGCGTTAACCGTTTTTCTCATCATTACTACCACGCTTCTGGCAAATTGTGTGCCAGAAAATAAGGTCGTTGAGGTCTCACAGGAAGTGGCAACCGCTGTTCCCACTATCCTGCCAACTCCTACCACCACGCTGGTGCCATCCATCACTATGGAGCCAATATTGGAGCAGCCTGCAGAAACTGCAACGGCCGTTGCCCAACCCATCATTGCGCCTGTCATTATCTGGCAGTACGAAGACAATCAGCGTTGTTTGCAGGCGCGTATTGGCCGGGAGTGGGTAGAAGCGGGGAATTGCGAAGGAGAAACGGCCGTTTATGCCTTACCGGAACAACATCGAGCAGAGCTGGAATCGTTTCTAGACACCTTTTACAGTTTTTCTGCCGACACCAGAGCAGGGCACGTTACTTTTAATGGCAGCAATCGCGGCTTGAATGCTGTGCCCTTCCCAGCGCAAGAGCGAATGTTGGCGTATTGGGCCAGAGTCGTTTATGAGGAGCTGTTAACTGGCACATCTCCAACTTGGAACCAGGCCTTTGTCTGGCAGCGGGCAGAAAACGGCCGTTGCCAACAACTTCAGCTCACACTCACCGGCATTGCCACGGCGCTGTCCTGCGATAATGGAGAATTGGTGGAACTGGCATGGGATATGCTGGGAGCAGAGGACCTGGCAAAATTTTATGAGTGGACCGACACCTTTGCCGTCACAAATACGGCCGATTTCAATCTGGTTGGCAACGGCAAAGAACCAATCGACCCCGATCATGAAATGGCAATCGGCTACTTTGCCGAAGATTTGTTTGCCTGGTTGGTTGTTAACAGTGTGCAGGCCGATGAAGCCACCATTGAGCCGCTGGCTAAAGCAGGGTATTTTACCGTTGCTGGCTGGTCTGCGGACAGCCGCTGGCTGGCGTATTGGGCATCCACGCAAGCAGATGTGGACATGCAGCAACCTTATGCGATGCCTGGTGGAATGCTTCACTTTGCAGATACAACAACCGGTGAGATTTGTGCCGTTGACACATTGCATACGGAGACGGATCAAGAAGCGGCCGTTTATTGGCAACCGGATAACCAGGTCGTTGTTGTTCTACCCAGCGGTACGTTTACTGGCCAACCGTGTAAACCATTTGCACTGCTGGCAGATTTTGTACCGCCGCAACCGGAAGCTGGGTCTGATTCGGCGCTGTCGCCAGACGGCCGTTTTCGCGCTCACTCAGCCGAAAGTATGAATGAAAATGGAACCGTGTCGGTAACTACGACAATTGTAGATACGCAAAGCGGCGCAAACGTGACGACCTTAACCTGGCAGCATCCGGGAGGATTAGGCGGACTTGGCCTTGGCGGCACCTGGGTTACGCCGACACAGTTTCTCATCCACGGGACCTTGTCAGAGGGGCCACTGCTCATCGACATGGAAAAAGGGATTCTTTCTGTATTGACCGACCTGCCGGGCCTATCACTTACACCACCTGATGAAGAGGATGAGTACAGCTTGTGGGCGATGGCCGCACCAGGGCAAGAACAGAACAACTTTTCCATGGTGATTTACGGACTTGGCGTAGAGGCCGCCTCTCCCTCGGTCGTTTTATACCATTCAGATGCTGCACTGGCAGAAACTTTGCCGTTTCGCCACGTATGGGGGTTCTCTCAAACCGATGAATGGCTTTTCCTCTACGAAAGCGTAGAGACAAGCGGGTATCAAAGTGGCAATCACATCTGGGGCCGTCGTCTGGCAGACATTGGGGGTGAATGGCAGCTTGTAGCCCCGTCTGTTGGCTATGTGACGTGGCGTGAAGACGGCAGTGAGATGGCGTTCACCCAAAATGGAAATCGGGTTGTCTGGCAAACGTTTCCGGCGCTGGAGCAGATTGGGGAATGGCACACTGGCCAGTATTGGATATACCCTGTTTCTTTTTCGCCAGACGCCCGTTTCCTGGTCGTGCAAGGAAACTTGCCGGGCACCTGGCACTATGGTTTGTATTTACTGGAGCGGTGAGCTTTTATTGAGGCTCAAATCTATTCCACTGGCGTTTGTTCGTAGAAACAGAGTTGGGTATTGCCGTAGGTACGGCCGTCGCTAAGTGTCAAATTTTGCAGCGTGAGGGGTTCGTACTCTTTGGGGTCGATTTGCACCACCACGATGCCCGCCGGAGCCAGCCAGGCCGACGGCCGTTCATCCAGCACCGCCATCACCTTTTGCCACAACCCCACATATTGCGGTGGTGCGACGTAGATGAGATGGAAACGGCCGTTGCCCGCCGTCCGTGCCAGGTATTCAAATGCATCGGCCTGAACCACGCGCCCCTGGGCCTGTAAACGCGTTGTTTGCAGGTTGGCCTGGATAGTCTGAATCGCCGGGCGAACCTTGTCGATGAACACCACTTCCTCTGCGCCACGGCTCAGCGCCTCGATGCCCACCTGCCCCGTCCCGGCAAACAAATCGAGCCAGATCTCCCCCTCGACCTTGCCCAAAATGTTGAACAGGCTTTCCTTCACCTTGTCCATGATGGGCCGGGTGGAATCTCCGGGAACTCGCTTGAGCCTGCTGCCCCTGGCACTGCCGCTGATAACGCGCATATCGGTGAACGGTGAACGGTAATCGGTAGTCAGAAAACTGGTTCCGACCACCGATTATCGATTACGTTTTAGCGGCGTGACGCCACAATTTTGGCAATATCGTCCGGGTTGTCGGCCACACGGACGCCAGCGACGCGCAGCGCTTCGACCTTGCTTTCGGCCGTACCGCTTTTGCCTTCCACAATGGCCCCGGCATGGCCCATGCGCCGTCCGGGCGGCGCAGTGCGCCCGGCAATGAAGGAGGTGACCGGCTTGGTAACATGCTGGGCAATGTAGGCCGCCGCCTGCTCCTCCGCGTTGCCGCCAATTTCACCAATCATCACAATTTGCTCGGTGGCCGGGTCTTCCTCAAACAGGGCCAGCACATCAATGAAGTTGGTGCCGCTGATGGGGTCGCCGCCAATGCCCACGCAGGTGGATTGGCCAATGCCCAACTTGGTCAGCGCATCGATCACTTCGTAGGTCAACGTGCCGCTCTTGGAGACCACCCCCACGCTGCCAGGCATGGCAATGGCCCCGGGAATGATGCCCACTTTGGCCTCGCCGGGGGTGAGCAAGCCAGGGCAGTTTGGCCCCACCAGGCGCACGTTGAGCGTGTCCAGGTAAGCACGAGCGGCAATCATGTCCAGCACAGGAATATGCTCCGTGAGGCAAACAACCAGCGGAATGTTGGCATCGGCCGCTTCGTAGATGGCGTCCACGGCAAAGCGGGCGGGCACAAAGATAAGCGAAGCGTTGGCTCCAGTGGCCTCAACCGCCTCTTTGACTGTGTCAAAAATCGGCACCTTTTTGCTGTCGGTGCTGAACCATTGGCCACCCTTGCCGGGGGTGACGCCCCCGACGACGTTTGTGCCATACTCCAGCATTTGGGTCGTGTGGAAGCTGCCTTCGCGGCCCGTGATTCCCTGAATGACCAGGCGTGTATTTTTATCGACGAGAATGCTCATTAGTTGGCCCCTTTTGCGGCGGCAACCGCTTTTTGGGCTGCATCGGAGAGGGTAACGGCCGTTTCCATGTCAGAATCGGCCAAAATCGCCATCCCCTCGGCAGCATTTGTCCCTGCCAGACGCACCACCATCGGCACATCAATTTTTACCTGGTCCAAGGCCTCAATGATGCCTCGGGCAACTTCATCACCGCGGGTGATGCCGCCAAAAATGTTGATGAGCACAGCTTTCACCCGCTTATCAGACAAGATGAGGCGCAGCGCCGTGGCCACCTGCTCCGACTTGGCCCCACCGCCAATGTCCAGGAAGTTGGCCGGGGCGCAGTTGTACTCCTCGCCAAACTTTTTCACCACGTCCATCGTCGCCATGGCCAGGCCCGCGCCGTTGACCATGCAGCCAATGTTGCCGTCCAGCTGGATGAGGTTGATGCCACTGAGACGGGCTTCTTTTTCAGCGGCCGTTTCTTCATCCACATCACGCATCTCGGCCAGGCGGGGCTGGCGGTAGAGGCCGTTGTCATCAATGGACATCTTGCCATCCAGGGCCATCAGCTTGCCGCTGCCGGTGATTACCAGCGGATTGATTTCCGTCAGGGACGCATCATTGGTCTTAAAGCAAGCATACAAACCCACTACAATTTTGTGAAAATCACGCCACAAGTCACGCGGCAAATCCATGGCCGACGCCAGGTAAGTGGTCTGGTAGCTGCGCACGCCCAGGGCTGGCTCAATGTAAGCGCGGAAGATTTTTTCCGGGCTGCGCTCGTTCACTTCTTCGATGTCCATGCCACCCTCGGCCGAGACCATCACCATCGGCAGCCGCCGGGCCCGGTCGATGAGGACGGCCAGGTAGATTTCCTGGTCAATGCCGCCGGGGGCTTGCTCATCAATCAGGACTTTGTTGACCTGAAAGCCTTTGATGTTCATGCCCAGAATTTGGCTGGCCACGGTTTCAGCTTCATCGGGGCTGTTGGCCAGCTTGATACCGCCTGCCTTACCTCGTCCGCCGACGAGCACCTGTGATTTTACGACAACTTTACCACCTAATTCCCGGGCAATTTCACGCGCCTCAGCGGGGGTTGAGGCTACATCACCGTTGGGAATCGGCACGCCGTGCTCGGCAAACAGACGTTTTGCTTGATATTCGTGCAGATTCACGTATTCACTCCTTTAGTGGGGGATTTTCCATCGCAATTGTGGTGGAATCGATCGGTTTGTCCAGATTGTGCGAACGGGTTGTTGGTTGTTCGCGGTTGTCTTGAAAGAGCCAAAAAATTATAACACGGCCGTTCCCCTCGGGCGAGATAGGTTTGGGGTAGACCTTAAGTCCCGTTGACCATTCTTCGGCCAAACTTTCATAATCCATAAACCATGGCAACCTTCACCCCAACATCCACCACATTGGTCAACGGCGACGAGCTTTTACTCATCACCCAACCCACCTTGCGCGCCAAACTCCTGCACGCCCGCCTGGTGGATGAATTTAGCGCCAAAAGCGTCATTCAGCGCGGCGAAAAAGTGTACCTCTCGCTGCGCAGCATTGCCGATGAGGCAGCCCGGCGCGAGATTGCCTGGGCCATTTTACGTCTGCAAATGGGAGCCAACTTGAAAGCGGAAGAAATCCCCGATCCACTGCGCACGGCGCTGCAAACAGTCTCGTCCGGGCCGTCGCCCCTGCTGCTGGCCCTGATGGCTGGCGGCCTGGGCGGGGTGATTGGCGGGGTAATGCTCATGGCGTTTGTGGGGCTGATTGTTACGATAATGAACGTGCCAGCTGAATCGTACGTGGGTGTAATGGCAACGGCCGTTGCCTTTGTCCTCGGCAGCGCAGTTTTTGGCCTGATCACTACCATCGTTGTGTGGCGGCGGCTGGCAAAGTAGACGGCCGTTTTCCCCCTCCCCCTTTACTCGTCTAAACGCTGCAAAAATGCCCAAATCGTATCGGCGGCCAAATCATTGCCCGCCTGGTTCCAGTGCGGATCGCCGTAGTGGTACAGCTCACCCTGTTCAATGCTGCCCTGCCAAAAAACCGGCGTCAGGTTCAAAAAGTGGATACCTGCCTCAGCCGTAAAATCAGCCATCAGGCGCTCCTGGGCCTGCGTCGTTTCGTTAAACCGATCGTAGGTTAGGTAGGTTGGCTCCCACTGTAACCTGCCCTGATCCCCCTCGCTCAGCGTGACCGTCACGGTGCGCTCCAGCACGTTGTTTACGTCCACCGGGTCCCATACGCGCGACCACAGCACGTGCTCCTTGCTGGGAATGTACACCACCACCAACGTTGCCCCCTGGGCCGCCACGTCGTCGTTGAGGGAGATGAGGGCGTTTTTTACGGCCGTAAACTCATCAGACGCCGCCAACGTGTCATAATCGGCGCTCAGCGGCAGCAGATGAATGTCCTTAAACACCGTTTCGATGGGTCCCGCCTCCGTATTGGCCACGATGGGGTAGCGATAATCCGGCGTCTCTTCCACCGGCGGTGGGAAGAGTTTCTGCCACAAGTAGCTGGCAAAGTGCGGCGTCAGCAGCCGCCGGTAGAGGGAGACACCCTGCATGTCGTACGCCCGCCAATCCAGGCCGCTGTCCTGGCGCTCCAGGTACTGCGCCGTGTTGATGATGTCGTTGCCCTCAAAAAACATGAGCAGCACGTATTTGGGCTGCTTATCCAGGCCAAACTGCCGAATCGCTTCTGCCTCGTTGAGCGTACTCCAGCTGGGCGCACCAAGCGCCAAAATTTCCTGACCGGCGTGCTGCTCCAGCCGCTCAATCCAGGTCACCGGGGCGGTGCGAATGGTGAAGGAATCTCCGGCCAGGACAATGTCGTACTGAGCCTGCCATTCAGCCGGTTCATTGGGAAAGCCGTGGTCATCAGTGACAAAGTGGTACTCAAACGAGTCGTCCCGATCGCTGGGTGCGGTGCTGTTATCGGAGTTGGCCAGGTAGGGGTTGGCCGGATTCCACAACCCTTCCAGCTTAAATCCAGGCGTGTAGCGGTAGCCAATCCGCACCGGCTTGTCGTACTCAAAATAGGGCTGGCAGGTGTAGGTGCCGATGATGGGGTCAGAGGCACACACCTCGATGGGAATCAGCTGGTAAAACAGGCGGAAGCCCACCTCGATGGCCAACACCAGGGCCAGCACGGTGACCACAAGCGGGCCGACGAAGTTAACGGCCGTTTGCCATCCTCTCTTCTTAAACGCTTGCTGCGTCAACTTTTCTGCCGTCAGGTTAGCCATAAGCCCGCTGCCGCCTCACCTCAAACGCCACAATCGCCGCCGAGGCCACCACCCCCAACGAATGCTGGAAGCGGGGCTGAGCGTACGGAATCTGCAAAATCAAATCGGCCTGGGTCATAAAAGAACGGGTGATGCCCCGCTTTTCCCCGCCCAACAGCAAAAAGAGCGGCACACGCAGGTCCGCCTCGTAGAGCGAGATAGCCTGTTGGCTGCTGGTGGCAGCAATTTTTAGCCCGGCCTGGCGGAAAAAGTCAGCGGCCGTTTCGGCCGTTTCGGCAATGGCAATGGGCATCTGTTCAGACACACCCGCCGAAGCGCGCGCTACTACCCCAGCCGCCGTAAACCAGTTGCGCGGCCGCACCACCACCCCTGCGGCACCGGCTGCATAAAGCGAGCGCAGCGCCTGGCCAAAGTTAAACGGGTCTTCAATGCCGTCGAGCATCACCACAAACGGCCGTTCCTGCCCCGCAATCAACTCGGCCAACGTCACAAACCGGCGCGGCCCCACTGCGGCCACCACCCCGCCATGCGACTGCCCCGACACCCGCGCGGCAATAAACGCCTCGTCCACCAGTTGCAACGGCACCCCAGCCGCATCGGCCAGCTGCCGCAGCCGGGCCTGCCGCCGATCATGGCGACGGCCGTCGGCTCGCTGCACATACACGGCCGTTACCTCGCGACAGCCACCGCTCAATGCCGCTTCAACAGAAATCGACCCTTCTAGCCAAACAATCTCATCGTTCATTCACAATGATTGTGCCCCAACCGCCGCAGAACGCAAGGGAAATTTGCGGTCCTGGCCAACAAAAAAGCCGGACTGCCCCGCATAACGAGACAATCCGGCTCAATTCATCTTTCTACACGCCAACCCTGTGGTTTAGCCACCACCAACCACCGGCGTCGCCGTTGGGGCTGCGGTGAAGAGCGGGTCTAACACCGGCGCCGTGGGTACCCGGCCAAGATCATACTCGGTCAGGGTCAGGTTGCCCGTCAGCTGTTCATCAATAAAGGCGGCCAGATTTTCCAGCTGAACCGTTTGCAGTTCGCTGGTGGACAACGGCCGTTCCTCGCGCCCGGTCACCTGAACCAGATAATACTGGGTCGTGTCCGTACTCACGGTCCGGCTGATGATGTCGCTGGACTCGCCAATTGGCAAGGAGAAAATCGCCTCGGTAACCTCAGCGCCCAGGCTGGTGCTCACCGCATCTTCCGTACGCCACACAATCTCCGAAGCCTGCGCGGTAGACCCAGACTCCAACTCAAACGGCGTACTGCGAATCTGATTCCAAACAGAAAGGTAATCCGACCCCTCGATCAACGCCAGTGCTTCGTTGGCCTCTTCCTCGGTGTTAAACTGCAAGAAGAAGAAGCTGGCATGTTCTGCCAGGTCAGAAATCTCATCCTCAACGCTGAGCACTTCCAGCAGGCGCTCGCGGTAAATCTGGTTACGCACGATTTCGCGGTACTGCGCTTCAGACACACCCAGGTCTTCAAACTGGTCCACCAGGCCACCAAACTCCTCCTGGAACGCGTCGGCCGAGACGGCCGTTGCCGTGGGCAGCGGCGTGCTGGTGGGGCCAACGGTCACGGTGGGGGCTGGTGTGTTGGTGGGAATGACGTCGGTGATAACGGCCGTAGGAATCGGCGTGATCGACGGCGTCGGCTGAATCGTCGCCGTCGCGGTGGGCAGCGGCGTGGGCAGTTCCCCGCCAAAGTAGTTAAACGTTTGCCCAATTTCGGCATCCACGTCAGCATCCGTCACGACGATGCCGCGCTCTTCAGCCGCCTGGCGAATGACCGTCTCGTCAATCATCTGGTTGAGGGCGCTCTGGCCTAGCACTTCCGGCTGGAGCAGTTCGTTGATCACACTGCCAGCAAACTGCTGCACCACGCCCACGTTGCCCTGGAACGCTTCCAGCTGGTTTTCCAGCAGAATGATGCGCTGGGCACGCTCAAACCGGACGCGATCTTGCCACTCATGCAGCGTAATCTCTTCGCCGTTTACAATGGCGACGGCCCGGCCAGGGGCAATGACCAGCTCGTTGATGGCTGCGGCCAGGAAAACCAGCAGCAGCAAACCACCCACCACGGCCACGCCAAGGCGAATTTGCCGGGTCTGCTGCGCCTGCTTACGCGCCAGCAGCACCTCTTTGCGGGACTGCCGCTGGGCTTCAGTTGTTGTTGTCTCTTGTTTCTTTGCCATAGTTCTTTGTCGCTCCAATGAACCCTACTGACCAGAAAAATCCCCCCGGAAGCCGGTATGGCTTCCAGGAGGATAGTGATCAGAGTTTCATGGTATCAATTTGCTGGCGCTTATTCGTCCGCGAAGGGCAGCAAAGCGATGTGACGGGCTCGTTTGATGGCCACCGCCAGGGCACGCTGGTGCTTGGCACAGGTACCAGTTTGGCGGCGAGGGCGGATACGGCCGTATTCATTCACGTACCGGCTCAACATCTCGTGCTGCTTATAATCAATGATCTTTACGCTGTCCGCGCAGAAATTGCAGGACCGCTTTCTTTTGGGTGTTCTTGTTTTTGGTGAACGCATCTCAAATCCTCATTTAGCTTAAAAAAGCGGGTTTCCCCAGGCAAAACAGTTACATGGCCCCTTCAGCCAGGGCAATCAGCTCGTGGGCAATCACCTCGGTGCGGTAATGTTTACGGCCGTTGTTGTCATCCCAACTGCGCGTTTGCAGCCGCCCTTCCACATAAACCTGCTGGCCATGTGCCAGGCGCTTGCTGCTAATGTCAGCCAGGCTGCCCCAGGCAACCACGTTAAACCATTCTGTTTCCTCATGCCGGTCCCCGTCAGACGAGGTCCAGGTTCGGGAAGTGGCCACACTAAAAGAAGCAACTGAACGACCATTGGGCGTTTGCCGCACTTCTGGCTCACCATCTACCCAACCGATAATCATCACTTTGTTCAGCCCCTTGTTCATGACACACTCCCAACAATGAGGGGGAATTTCCCGTTAGTTCATTTGTAAAATAATTGGCCTACCCGGTTTGCCACTGCACAGCGATAATAAATAAGATTAACCAGGTTGGCCCGCAAAACCTTTTTTACGCTTCTTCTTTGCGCACAATCATATAGCGCAGAATATCGTCGGTGTACTGCATATTCCGCTCGATGTCATTCAAGCGCTGGGCATCCAGCTTGGCATCAAACAGAATGTAGTACCCTTCCGTATTCTTGCGGATGGGATACGCCAAACGACGCTGGCCCCAAACGTTGGCCTGGGGCTTGTCGGCCTCGGCCTCGCTGTGGGTCAACCAACCAGAAACACGCTGGGTTAAAGCGGTGCGTGCCTCATCATCTAAACTCGACTTAAAAATAACGGTAACTTCGTACTCGCGCACGTTGCCTACCTCCTTTCCTTGGAATTACTCTGGCGAGCTCTGCCCTTAATTCTTGATTAAGAGCGGAAAGCAGCAGATGTATTAACTTTTGCTGTGCAACGGTCGAGAATAATAACAGACCTGCAAACTTTTGCCAACCTGACAACGTGTCGGGCTGCCGGTATAATGTCCACCTATGATTTCAAAAACCAATCGAAAGATACGTGTGGTCAAAGTGTGGCTGCTTTTGTTCATTGTCGCCCTGCTGCCGCTGCTGTTTGGCTCTACAAAAAACATGCCTGAAGTAGAAGCCCAGGGGCAGACGCGGCTGGTGCTGGCGTTTTACTACGCCTGGTACAGCCCCGGCAGCTTTGGCCCGGGCCTGACCCCGTTCCAACCGGTAACCCCGTACTTTTCCACCGACACCGGCACTATCCAGCGCCACGTCAACGAGGCGCAGTCGGCGGGCATTGATGGCTTTGTGCAGAGCTGGTACGGCCCAGAAACAGTGAACAACCAGACGGAGCCCAATTTCCAGGCGCTGCTGAACATTGCCTCGGCCGTGGGGTTTAAAGCGGCCGTTGACTTCGAAACCGCCAGCCCATTTTTTGCCAGTAACGACGACCGGATCAATGCTCTGCGTGCCCTGCTGAGCACCCATGCCAACCATCCTGCCTACCTCCGGGTGGACGGCAAGCCGGTCATCTTTTTTTGGGCCAACTGGATTTTGTCACCGGCCGAGTGGGTGACGATTCGCACCTCGGTGGACCCGGATCGCAACAGCATCTGGATTGCCGAAGGCGGCGACACCACCTACCTGGACGCCTTCGATGGGCTGCATTTGTATAACATTGCCTGGTCGGGCAACCCGGCGGGTACGGCCGCTACCTGGGCGGCCAACACCCGCGCCGCTGCCGCCACTTACGGCGGCTACAAATATTGGGTTGGCACCGCCATGCCCGGCTGGAATGCCGATCTGGTAGGGTCCAGCACCGCCCCGCGTGACCGGGCCAACGGTGATTTTTACCGCTCCACCTTTGGCGGGGCAGCGTCCAGTTCGCCCGACATGCTCATCATCACCTCATTTAACGAGTGGAAGGAAGGCAGCCAGATTGAACCAAGCGTGGAGTACGGCAATTTTTATTTGCAGCTGACGGCCGAATTAAGCGCCGCTTACAAAAATGGCAGCATCGCCGCACCGCCACCGCCCACAGCCCTGCCCACCGTTGATCCCAACATCCCCCCCACAGCGACCTTCACCCCGGGGCCATCACCCACCCCAGGCCCCCCAACCATGACCCCGTCGCCCCTGCCGTCGCCCACACCACTGGCTTCCCCAACGGCCCAGCCAGACGGCCGTATCCTCTACACCGTGCAGCCCAACGACACCCTCATTACCCTGGCCGGTCAGTTTGATGTGACCCTGGAAGATTTGTACGGCTGGAACAATTTGCTGCCCAACAGCCTGCTCTCCGTGGGGCAGACGCTCATCATTGGCTATACGGTGCTGCCCGATGGCTCCACACCGCTGGCCGGTTTCCCCGACGCCCGCGTCAAGCCAGACGGCCAGATTGTGCACGTGGTAAACAGCGGCGATACGCTGCTGCTCATCGCCAGTATTTACGGGCTGACGCTGGATGAGCTGTATGAAATCAGCGGGCTGGCCGAAGGGGCGCTGCTGCAATTGGGCCAGGAAGTGGTGGTGGGCAGTCGGCCGCGGCCTACGACCATCGGTGGCTCGTCGGAAGACCCGGAAGCCGGGCTGCGCGTGGCCGAGGAGACGGTGCTTGTTTTGCCCACGGGTGAGGCAACGGCCGTTGCCAGCTTCACCCCCGCCCCCACCAACACCGCCATCGTGCCGCCAACAATCGTAGCGACGGCCACAGAAACGGCCGTCCCCCCTGCAGCAGAAGTCGCCGCCGTGGCCACCCCGCTGACGGCCGTTCCTCAGCCCGACCCAGCCGCACGCACCAGCAGCCTGCTCTGGCTGCTCGTCGGCGCCGTCGCCCTTCTGCTGGTGGCCAGCGCCGCGTTGATTTTGGTGGCCCGGCGGAGATGAAGTAATTGAGGCTCTTTGGGAACAGCCCGTGATGCGTGAAACGTGAAACGTGACCAGAGAGGAGGCATCACGTTTCACGCATCACGTTTCACGCCAGACCCCATGAAATCCTGAAGACCCGTAATTGAGTAATTGGGTAATTGAAGTGCCGAATTACACAATTACCCAATTGCCTAATTGCTCCCTTTGATCAAGGCCACATCAATCGCCTCCGCCAGGGTGCGGCAGCCGATGAGCGTGAGGCCCTGCGGCGGTTCGGTCAGGCGGCGCTGGGCGGTTTTGGGGATGACGCAGCGTTTGAAGCCCAGCTTCACGGCTTCTTTGAGACGGGCTTCCAGCTGGCTCACCGCACGCAGCTCACCGCTCAGCCCCACTTCCCCCACAAACGCCATGTCGGCATGCACCGCCTCGTCCTTGATGCTGCTGGCGATGGCCACGGCGATAGCCAGGTCGGCGGCCGGTTCGTCAATTTGCAGCCCACCGATGACGTTGACAAAGACATCTTTGTCATGCAGAGAAACCCGAACGCGGCGGGAGAGAACGGCCGTAATCAGCAGCAGCCGGTTGTAGTCGATGCCGTTGGCCGTACGACGGGGGTTGGCAAAGGTGGTTGAACTGGCCAGCGCCTGAATTTCTACCAAAAGCGGCCGTGTGCCTTCCATCGTCACAGCAATGGTTGAGCCAGGCGCATTTATTTGCCGCTCCGCCAAAAACGCCTCCGACGGATTGGGCACCTCCACCATGCCTTTTTCCACCATCTCAAAAACGCCCACTTCGCTGGTCGCGCCAAAGCGGTTTTTCACGCTGCGCAGCAGGCGGTAGCGGTGAAACGGATCACCTTCCAGGTAAAGCACCGTGTCCACGATGTGCTCCAAAACGCGCGGCCCGGCAATCGTGCCCTCCTTGGTGACGTGGCCCACCAGGAAAATGCTGACGCCCGACGTCTTGGCCAACTCCTGGAAGCGGCTGGCACATTCGCGCACCTGGCTCACGCTGCCCGCCGCCGAGGTCAAATCCTCAGCAAAAGTGGTCTGGATACTGTCGACAATCACCAGCACGGGCTGGAGTTTTTCTACATGGCTCAGGATTGCTTGTAGCTTCGTTTCGGTCACCAGAAAAAGGTCATCGGCAGTGATGCTCAGGCGGTCAGCGCGCATTTTGATCTGGCGGCTGCTTTCTTCGCCTGAGACGTAGAGCGTGGTGCCGTGGGCGTTGGCGGTCATCGCCGAGACGTCCAGCAGCAGCGTTGATTTGCCAATGCCAGGGTCGCCCCCAACCAACACCAGCGAGCCAGGCACAATGCCGCCGCCCAGCACACGGCCGAATTCCGGCAGCGGCAGCGGTAGGCGCTCAAAGCCATCGGCGGTAATTTCGGCAAGGCGCTGCGGTTGGCTGTCGCGCTGGCCTGCGGCACGCCGGTTGCGCTGGCTGGCGGGCACCTCCTCGGCAATCACTTCCTCGACCATCGTATCGAACTCGCCACATTGCGGGCAGCGCCCCACGTAGGCGGCGGTGATGCGGTTGCAATTCTGGCACACAAAGCGGGATCGTTTTTTAGCCATTCACATTCTCCAGAGAGGTTGGTGGCTGGTAGCTGGTGGCTCGTCTTGAGGCCACCCGCCCATCCACCGGCAAGTTGTGGCGATTTTAACATATGCTATACTTTTTCGCCGTGATTGATTGGCGTTCTGTCTGGGCTAATGGGTTGTGGATGGTGGGTACGGCCGTCTTGCTGGCCACGTTTAGCTATACCTATTGGCTGTCGCGCACCACCCCGCACAAACTGGCCGAAATCAATCAACAGCCGCCCTACGACCGCCTGTTTTGGCTGGGCTTTTTGCTGGTTTTGCTGGGCCTGGTGTTTACGAGCAGCCGCTGGTGGGAAACGGCCGTCTGGCTGCTTTTTACTATCTGGGCGATTTATAACTTGATCGCTGCACTGCGAAGTGCCAAATGAGCATTGTGATGAAAAAATTGTGTATTGGCTTACCTCTACTCATGCTGCTGGCGGCCTTGTTGGCCCTGCCCCGGCAGGCGGCGCTGGCCCAAACCGGACCAGAAAGCACCCCTGAAAACGGCTATCCACCGCCGGCCACGCCCGCGCAGTCCGTCGGCACGGTAGAAGCCTACCCCGGCCAGCCCGTCATCCCCACCACAGCCCCCATCGACAGCGGCTACGTGGCCCCGGCTACGGCCGTTCCCCCCGCCGAAGCCGCCCCCCAAAGCGTGATTGGCAGTGAAGCGCCCGCGCCAACGGCCGTTCCTACCCTACCCCTCAGCCAGAGCACCCTGGTGCGCAACCGGGCAATTTTGTGGGCTGGCTTTTTGATCACCGCGCTGATTTTTGGCATTGCGGTGTACGGCGCGATGCTGATGTACACGCGCCGCAACCGTTAAGGGACAACCTGACCCGTGTCCCCCACCCCCGAAGCTGAATTACCCGCTGCCCCTTCCCGTTGGCGGCGTTGGTCACCGTGGATCAATGGGGTGGCAACGGCCGTCTTGCTCATGGGCGGCGTCTGGTATTTGTCCCATAGCATTACGCTCCCGGAGGTTCAGGCAGCCATAGCTGCGGCCAATGGCTGGCTTATCCTGGTGGGTCTCATCATTTTTGTGAGCAACGGCAGCTTAAAGGCGTGGCGCTGGCAGGTGCTGTTGGCTCCCCGTCCAAACAGTCCGCGAATCCGGTATACGGCCGTCTTCTGGGCCATCTGGCTGGGGCAGTTTGTCAACAGCGTGCTGCCCTTTCTGCGCCTGGGCGAAATTGGCCGCGCCTATGCCATTAACCACCTCACCGGCTACAGCAAAACGCAGGCCGTCAGCACCATGGTGATTGAGAAGAGCGTGGAGGTGATTTTTTTGGGCTTCACCGTGCTGATGCTGATTCCATTTGCGGCCCTGCCGCCGCGCACGGAGCAGTTGGGCATTGTGCTAGCAGGAACGGCCGTGGTCATCCTCACCGCCCTGGCACTCATCACTTACCAAACCGATAGGGTCATTCGGATGCTCCAGCGTATCCTCAACGTCTTGCCGCAGCGGCTCGCCCAGTGGTTCAACCGCCGACTTGTTTCGGGCTTGCAGGGACTGGCGGCTTTGCGCCATGGCCGCAGCTTGTGGATGACGATTTTTGTTTCCATTTTCATCGTTTGCCTGGACATTGCTCTGCCTTACGTGCTCATTTTGGCCTTTGCCTTACCGCTCGAATTTTGGGTGGCGGTGCTGCTCAACGTGGCGGTGGCCCTGGTCACCACGCCGCCAACGGCACCGGGCGAATTGGGCATTTTTGAAGCGGCCGTTCTTTTTGTGATGGCGCAGGTGGGGCAGGCGGATACGGCCGTCCTCTTCAGCTACGCCCTGGTTTTCCATCTGTGTACGCTGCTGCCCAAAATTGTGCTGGGCAGCCTGGCCGCCTTACAAACCAAATGGTCCTGGCGGCACTTAAACCCATCACCGGGCTAACTTGTATGAAAGTCTCGATCATCATTCCGGCCTTAAACGCCAGCAAAACCGTTCAAGCCTGCCTGACTGCCTGCGTTCAGCAGGTGCTGCCCGCCACGGTGCAAACGGAAATCATTCTGGTTGATGACGGCTCAACCGACAACACGGCAGAGCTGGCCCAGGCCCTTGACATTCGCTTGCTGCGGCACAAGGCGGCCAGAGGCGCCGCCGCAGCGCGTAACACCGGCATTGCCGCCGCCGATGGCGCACTGATTTTATTTACCGACGCCGATTGTGTGCCCCGGCAAAATTGGGTGGCGGAAATGATACGGCCGTTTACCAACCCCACCGTCATGGGCGGCAAAGGCATCTATGCCACCGAACAACCGCAGCTCACCGCGCGCTTTGTGCAGATTGAGTACGAAGACAAATACGATCTGCTGCGCCAACAACCGCACATTGACTTTATCGACACCTACTCGGCGGCATACCGGGCCGAAGTGCTGCGGGCCTGCGGCGGCTTTGATGAAAGGATTCGCTACGTTGAGGACCAGGATCTTTCCTTCCGACTGGCCGAACTAGGGCACGTGATGGTGTTTCAGCCAACGGCCGTTGTCTTGCACCAGCACAGCGATTCACTCGGGCGCTACGTGCGCAAAAAGTTCATGATAGGCTACTGGAAATCCCAAATTATGCGCCGCTACCCGCGCCGCGTGGTGAAGGATTCACACACACCCCAGGTGCTTAAGCTGCAAATGGGGCTCGTCGCCCTCACGCTCGGATTTCTCGCGCCTAGCCTCATTTTCCCCCTGGCCAGCTTGATGGCCCTGCTCTTACTCGCACTATTTTTCCTCACGACGCTGCCCTTTTTGGGCAAAGCCTGGACCAAAGATCGGGCCGTTTGCCTGGCTGCCCCATTTTTCCTGTGGTGCCGGGCCCTGGCCTTGGGCCTGGGTTACGCCTGGGGCATGCTTCGGCCGCAGCCTGGGGTTTAACGATGCGGGCCGTTCAATATCGCAAGCATTGGGTCAGCCTGGGGGCTGGTTTGCTGGTCCTGGCAATCTACCTGCCCACGGTACCCCGCGACCTGACCTGGTTGGCCCACAGCGGTGATGGCGGAGAGCTCATCACCGCCGCCGTCACCCTGGGCATTCCCCACCCACCGGGTTACCCAACCTACGTTTTGCTGGGCAAACTGGCCAGCTTTTTGCCCGTTGAACCCGTTGCCTACCGTTTTCATCTGCTGTCTGCCCTGTGCGCGGCGCTGGCCGCTGCTTTGCTAACCGCCACCGTGCAAGAGCGGCAAAAGGAACCAGCTTCATCCTGGCCGCAGCTTCTGGCAATCGTGCCGGGCTGCCTCTTCGCCTTTTCCCCGCTGGTTTGGCAGCAGGCCCGGGTTGCCGAGGTCTACACCCTGAACCTGGCGGTGGTGGCTCTATTTCTGTGGCTGCTGCTCAGGCAGAAGCCGTCGCCGTTCATCACGGGCCTGTTTTTTGGCCTGAGCCTGACCACACACCTCACTTCTGTCTTGCTGCTGCCACTGGGACTGGCGCTTACGCCTGCCCGAAGCTGGGGGCGTTTTGGCTCGGGTGCGCTGCTGGGCACGACGCCATTTTTGCTGCTGCCGGTTTTGGCCCGGCAAGGCAGCCCGGTCATCTGGGGCGATCCGACCTCTCTGTGCGGCTGGTTCTGGCTGGTCTCGGCGCAAATTTACCAACCAAACCAGTTGGCCCTGCCCTGGGCAAATGCCTGGCCGCGAGTGGCGGAGTGGGGTGAACCTTTTTTGTGGCAGTTGATGATTGTTGGCTGGCCGCTCCTGGTGTTGGCTGGTTGGCAGCAGTACAACGGCCGTTCCTCCCTAACGCCAAAAACGTGGTGGCTGCTGGTGGGAACGGCCGTTGCTTACCTGATTTACGCTTTTTTCTATCGCACGAGTGACGCCATCGTGCTTACCCTGCCCGCCTGGTTAATCCTGAGCTTGAGTTTAGAACCAGCCCTAAATCGGCTGGGCAAATGGGCCCTGGTCTTGCCGGGAGCGGCACTTTTGTTACACTTAGCGGGCAATACTGGTGCAAATATTCACAATATCCGGGTAGAAGCGGAACACATCCTAAACGCAACACCAGCAGAGGCCATTCTCGTTACCTCTGGTGATCCAGATATTTTTGCCATGTGGTATTTTCACCATGTAGAGCACCAGCGACCAGATATCACGTTAGTCGACAGCGCATTGTTTGCCTTCGACTGGTACCGAGCCCACCTTGGTCGACAATATCCGTACTTGCGTGCCCTAGAAGAAGACAATCTGCCATTGTTTGAGTCGGAGAATCAGCGGCAAAAAGCCGTTTGTTATGCGCACTTTTTTAGTGAACCGGATCGGTCCAGAGCGGTGCGCTGTGTTGAGGGAAGTAACTGAGTGACAACCAAAATAGATAGCGTAGACACCAAGTCGCCACGGGTCTCGGCCCGGCCTTTGCCCTGGAAGCCTGTATTGTTGCTGATCGGGCTGGCGCTGCTGCTGTGGCTGGGCGTAAAGGGCTGGCGCATGGGTCGCGCCATTAACTCCTTGTTGGCGCAGCGAGAAACGGCCGAATTGCTCATGGCCAATGGTCTTACCAACATTGACCCAGACCAGGCCGAAGACCTGGTGCTGACGGTGCGGCGGGATTTTGTTATCTTGCGCGATGAGACGGCCTTTGTCCATCCGCTGCTGCCACACCTGGGCTGGGTGCCCCAAGCTGGCCCGCTGCTTGTCTCCAGCCCTCAGCTCCTGGAAATGGCCGATGCCGGGACCGAAACGGCCGTTCACGCCGTCACCGCTCTTAAACCCATTCTTCTGCTGTTACAATCCGATCAGGCTGGGGCAGCGAGCCTGCCCCAACTCGTTCACGCCCTGGACGAAGCGCGGCCTGGTTTAGCCCAGGCCAGCCAATCGTTCGACAGGGTTGCCCACGCCCGGGCCAACATTGAAAATCTGGACCAGTTTCCCCAGCAGATCCAATCTCTGTTTGCCCGGGCCGATGAATGGCTGCCGATTGGGCAGGACAGCCTGACCGTGGTGCAGATTTTGCCGGACATTTTGGGGGTAGACGGCCGTCGCCACTATTTGCTGCTGGCCCAAAATGAAGATGAAATTCGGGCCACCGGCGGCTTCATTTCAGGCCTGGGCCTGCTCACCGTGGAGGATGGCGATATCCACGAGCTGACCTTCCAGGATGCCAGCACCTTCGATAACGTCAACCTGCGCGAAAACTCCGCATCGTATGGCTTCCCGCCCAAACCGCTGTACGAATTGATGAAGCTGGATTATTTCCTGATGCGCGATGCCAACTATTGGCCCGATTTCCCTTACTCAGCCCAGGCAGCCATTGATCTCTACTTAAAAGTGGCACCAGAGACGCAAATTGATGGCGTGATTGCCATCGACCAGGAGTTTATGAGCTTATTGGTGGCCGCCACCGGCCCGGTTACCATTCCCCAAACCGGGCAGACCATTACCGCGCAAAACACGGTAGAAAGCTTCCGCAGCGCCTTTAACATCCAGGAAGGGCAAACTGTTGCCGAGTGGATTGGCAACCGCAAAGCCTTTTTAACCACATTTGCCTCGGCTATCCTCACCAAAGTGCAGTCTGATTTTGGCAGTGTGGACCCGATTGTGTTTACCCAAAACATTCATGCGGCTCTGGCCAGCCGACATTTGCAGCTTTACATGCTCGACGCAAACGAACAGGCAACTTTGGACGCTTTGAACTGGGACGGCCGTTTGGAAGACCCCGCAGGGCAAGATTTCTTGTTGGTGCTGGACACCAACATGGGTTTCAACAAAACCAATATGCATGTGGCTAGAAGCATTACCTACGATGTCGCGCTGGCGGCTGCGGGAACGGCCGTTGCCGACCTCACCATTTCTTACACCCACGCCACACCCGCCGCGGATGGCCTGCCTTGTGAACAGGGCATTTCCTATGTCAATGCGCCCACCTACGAGGAAATTGCCGACCGCTGCTACTTCAACTTTCTCCGCGTGTACACACCCCCGGGCACAGCTTTACAAGACGCTACCACGCACTTTATTCCAGGGGATATCCTGGTCAGCACCGTGCCGTGGAACCAGCCTGCCGAAACAATCAATGAGTTTGCCAATTTCACAACCTTCACCAATTTTATGATGGTGCCGCGCGGCGACAGCCTGACCACGTCATTTACCTATGAACTGCCAACCCGTGTGGTTCGGGCCGAAAACGGCCGTAACATCTACCAGCTCTGGCTTCGGCAACAAGCAGGCACTGTGGGCGATCCGGTGTCGGCGAGCGTGACTTTGCCACCTGGCGCGGCCCTTGTTAAAACCAGCGCCAGTCAGGAAGCCCAGATCAATCAATCGGGCAGCACGGTCAATTTTCAGCTTGATTTGCACGAGGACACGCTGTTAACCGTTATTTTTGAAGACACAGCCGATGAATAGAAACTTGTTGTTCACCCTTGTTTTTTTGGCCACAACGGCCGTTTTTTATCTGGAAGGTGCCCACGTACCGGCAGTTCTAAGCATGGGGGCGCACCAAACCATCCCCACCCGCACCCCAACGCCGTCGCCGCCGACGGCAACCCAGCCCAGCGGCGGGGGTGGAACCAACCCCACAGCCACCCACACACCCGCTGCGGCGGTCGCTTCCCCCACTTCCACCCTGCTGCCGGTGAACATTGCCCCTACTCCGGTGGGTGGTTTTTTGCCAACGGCCGTTCCCTGCGGCAGCAGCCCCACCATCCAAACGCTCGGGGCGACCAACGTGCGCAGCGGGCCAGGGCTGCAATATGACGTCATTGGCGAGTTGGTTTACCTGGAAGTGCGCTACATCGTCGGGCGGGCGGAAACGGCCGAATGGTGGCTCATCCAGTTCAATAACGGCCAGTTGGGCTGGGTGTCCAACGACATTGTGCTGGTGCAGGGATACACGCCCATTGTGCCAATTGTGGAAGCGCCGCCGCTGAACGGCAGCACGCCCACACCGGCCGCCCTGTGGAACCCCACGCCGTTCCCGTCTTGCACCGTTACCCCGGTGCCTAGCAACACACCAACGGCCGCTGCTGAAACCGCCCAGGTGGTGGCCGAGCCAACCGCAACACCCACCTCGCCGCCCACCGAAATTCCGCCGACCGAAGTGCTGCCCACCGCTACACCAATTAGCCAGCCAACGGCCGTTGCCGTAAATCCTACAGCCCCAACAGTCACGGCCGTTCCCACCGCAGCCCCAGAGCAAGGTGGTGGCAGCAGCGTGATCTTCATCGGTCTGGCCGCCGTGGTGGCCGTTGGTCTGGGAGTCTTCTTCTTGCGCCGACGTTAACCAGGCCGCACAACCTATGCCGCTGAAGCCAGCCCTCAAGCAATTTTTTGCCTTCACGGTTTTTATTGTCCTGGCTTCACTCGACAATGCGGCGGCGGGCGTATTGCCGCCGCTGTATGCCATCATCGCCCGTGATTTACAGGCCAGTGATGCGGCCTTGGGGTCGGTAACGGCCGTTTACATCCTCATCGTGGCCGTGGCCGCCGTCTTTTGGGGCTACCGGGGCGACCAGAAAAGCCGCAAACCACTGCTGTTTTGGGGCACCCTGGTCTGGGTCAGCGCCATGCTGCTCACCACCCTGGCCCAAACATTTCCCCTCTTTTTGCTGTTCCAAATGGTAACGGCCGTTGGCGTGGGCGGCATCAGCTCGTTGGGCTTTAGCGTGATTAGCGATCTTGTTCCAGCCCACCGTCGTGGCCTGGCCCTCAGCCTGTGGAGCGTCTCACAAGGCATTGGCGCTTCGCTGGGGGCGCTGCTGGCCGGTACCGTAGGCGCGTTCGACTGGCGCTATCCCTTCTGGATTATTGCCGGGGTTGGCCTGCTGTTTGCCATCCTTTTCCTCTTCACCAGCGAACCCCGGCGCGGCCAGGCGGAACCGCAGCTCCAACCCGTTTTTGCCCAGGGCAAAACGTACGATTACCGCATCAGCCGGGCCGACATTGCCCTCATCCTGCGGCAAAACAGCAACCGCTGGCTGCTGTGGCAGAGCTTCTTCTACTCGCTGGCCTTTGGCTCCACCGTCTGGATTCCGCGCTGGGCGGTGGCCCGGGTGCAGGCCGAAGGGTACACGCTGGAAACGGCCACCATCGTGGGCAACCTGATCATTGCTGTGCTGAGCCTGGGGGGATTTACGGCCGTTCTCTCCGGCCATTTGGGCGACCGCTGGCAGCAAATCGGGCGCGGCCGGGCCAGGCTGGCTGCGCTGGGTCTGCTGGTTGCGGCGCCCCTGTACGTCTGGCTCTACTTCATTCCTTTTCGCAACCTGGCCTTGCCGGAGGGGGGCAGCTTCGTGGCGCTGGCTACGGCCGTTCTGCTCGCCTTTGTCAGCAACGGGTGGGTGATTCTGGCGTTTGTGGTGGCCTTTACGGCCGTTACCTTCCAATCGGCCGATCCGCCCAACTGGGCCGCCATGATCACCGACGTGAACCTGCCCGAACATCGCGGCACCATCATCGGCATCAGCCGCCTCTTTCGCGCCGTGGGCAATGCCATCAGCGTCTGGCTGGCCGGTTGGCTGTTTGCCAGCCTCACCAGCCGCCTGCCCGAGCCAGAAAATTACGCCGTCGGGCTGGCCCTCTTCCAGATTCTTGTCCTCCCGGCGCTGCTCTGTTACCTGGTTTTACAAAAATACATTGCCCACGACAGGGCGCAGGTTGCACAGCAGCTCACCGCCCGCGCCCAGGAGCAAAATCCCGCCGGGTAAATCCCCGACAGCCAGGATTGGCGCACCACCAAACGTGTGTTAAGATTCCGCCACGCCTAGATATATCACTGATATATCAAATCACGACTCTACATACGCATTCGCATTTTGAGGGCAGTAAAATGGGTGCATCCGGCCATCCCCCACGATCACTCAGCGAGCAGGCTTACGAGGCGCTGCGCCAGCGCATTGTGACGCTGGTTTTAGCGCCCAACGCCGTGGTGGATGAAGCGCAGCTCCAACGAGAACTCGGCCTGGGCCGCACGCCCATTCGCGAGGCGCTGAAGCGGCTGGAGCTGGAGCGGCTCATCACCATCATTCCCCGGCGCGGCATTTTTGTTACCCCCATCAACCTCACCGACTTGCAGCGCCTGTACGAAGTACGGGTCAATTTAGAAGGCCTGGCCGCAGAACTGGCGGCGCAGCGCGGCACGGCCGTTCACTGGCAAGAAATGGCCCTCATTCTCGATCAGGCAGCCGGGCTGGACACCTTCTCCGCCGCACAGCTCATTGCCATCGACGAAGGCTGCCACCGCATCATCTACCAGGCCGCCGACAACCAATTTTTGCAGCAGACGCTGACCGCGCTCTTCCCGCTCAGCCTGCGCCTGTGGCACGTTGCCCTGGCCAGGCTGGGCGACAAAAAAGATTCAATCATCGAGTACCAACATATTGTCGAACACCAGGTCATTCTGGCGGCGCTGCAAGCGGGTGATGCCCCCGCCGCCGCCGACCTGATGCGCCGCCACGTCGCCGCGTACCAGCAGTACATCGAAAACATTATTCTTGGCAAATCGGCCCAGCTGCAAGCGGCCTGATTATCTCGCAGATTTACCAGGTTTTAATCCGCGTTAATCCGCGGCCTATTTTCTTAGGAGGTACCCGTCTATGAGCAAGGATAGACGCCAGCGCCGTGTGGGTCGCCGCGACCGACACCATGCTGATCCGGAGGCAACGGCCGTTGCCCAAATCGCCCAACCCGTCAACAACCTGCCCGTCTACGAACTGGTCAACGAAGAGGGGCTGAACAAAATCCACCACGCCTCCCTGGAAATCCTTTCCGATGTGGGCATCGACTTTTACGACGACGAAGCGCAGGCCATCCTCAAGCAGCACGGCGTCCGAATGGCAGGCGACACCGCCTTCTTCGACCGGGAAATGATTGCCGAGTACGTCGCCAAAGCGCCGCGCCACTTCACCCAGCTGGCCCGTAACCCGGAGCGAAATGTGGTCATCGGCGGCAATCACGTCTGTTTTGCCCCGGTGTACGGCCCGCCGTTTGTGGTTGACCTGGATCGCGGCCGGCGCGAGGCAACGCTGGCCGACTTCCGCAACTTCGTCCAGCTCACCTACCAGAGCCCCTACCTGCACCACTCCGGCGGCACCATCGTCGAACCCACCGACGAGCCCACCCACACCCGCCACCTGGACATGGTTTACAGCCACGTCAAATACAGCGACAAGCCATTTATGGGCTCGGTCACCTCCGCCGCCAACGCCGCCGACAGCGTCAGGATGGCCGAAATTGTGTTTGGCGCGGACGAAATCCGACAGCAGCCCGCCCTGCTGTCGCTCATCAACATCAGCAGCCCGCGCCGCCTGGACGACCGCATGTTGGGCGCGCTGAAGGTGTACGCCAAGGCCAACCAGGCGCTCATCATCACCCCGTTTTTGTTTTCTGGGGCGATGGCCCCCGTGGGCGTGGCCGGAACGCTGGTGCAGCTTAACGCCGAAGCGCTGGCGGGCATTGTGTTTACCCAGATGGTCAATCCCGGCACGCCGGTGGTGTACGGCGCATTCCAGACCAACATCGATCTGCAAAGCGGTGCGCCCGTTTTTGGCTCGCCAGAAAGCCAGATTGCCCTGTACGTGGCGGCCCAACTGGCCCGCCTACACGGCCTGCCCTTCCGCAGCGGCGGCATGTTTGCCAGCAGCAAAATCGCCGATGCCCAGGCGGCTTACGAATCGTTGATGGTGATGCTGCCCACGGTGCTCGCCCGGGTGAACTTTGTGCTGCACGCGGCGGGCTGGCTGGAAGGTGGTCTGGCTGCTGGCTATGAGAAATTTGTGCTGGACATCGAGCTGCTGGGCATGTTCCACAAATATTTGCAGGGGCTGGATTTGTCGGAAAATGGACTGGCGCTGGAGTCGCTGCGTACGGTGCCTACCGATGGTCACCACCTGGGCACGCCGCACACCATGCAGAACTTCCGTCACGCCTTTCATCGCTCCACCCTGTTTGATTACAACTCGTTTGAGCAGTGGCGGGATGAAGGGGGCTTGACGGCGACGCAGAAGGCAAACGGCCGTTACAAAACCCTCCTCCGCCAATACGAAGCCCCCCACCTCGACCCGGCCATTGACGAAGCACTCCAGGCATTTATGGCGCAACGGAAAGGTGAAATTAAACCGGAATATTGAGAGCAATAATTGGATAATTGGGTCAATTACCCAGTTTAATCCGCGTTTTTCCGCGTTAATCCGCGGCCAATTTTCAAGGAGTTTTGAACATGAGTGATTTACCCAAAAAAGCAAAAATCGTCGTCATCGGCGCGGGCATTGTGGGCAACAGCCTGGTGTATCACCTGGCCCGGCACGGCTGGAAAAACATCGTGCTGCTAGACAAAGGGCCGCTGCCCAACCCCGGCGGCTCCACCGGCCACGCCTCCAACTTCATCTTCCCGGTCGACCACTCCAAAGAAATGACGATGATCACCCTGGACAGCGTACGCCAGTACAAGGAGCTCGGCGTTTTCACGCAGAGCGGCGGCATTGAAGTGGCTCGCACCGACGAGCGCCTGGAAGAGCTGCGGCGGCGCATGGCCTCGGCCAGGGCGTGGGGCGTGGAATCAAAGCTGCTCACGCCCGATGAGGTGCAGGAATTGGTGCCCTATCTCGATAAAAGCGTCATCAAGGGCGGTTTTTACACCCCCAGCGTCGGCGTGGTGGATTCACTGCGAGCCGGGACGTTGATGCGCGAGTATGCCATCGAGCAGGGGGTGCTTAAAGTGTTCCCCAATACGGAAATTGAAGATCTGGTGGTGAAAAAGGGCAAAATTCGCGCCGTCAAAACCAACCGGGGCAAAATTAAGGCGAAGTACGTCATGATTGCCTGCGGCTGTTGGAGCCCGCGCATTGCCGCGATGGCCGGAGCCACCATCCCGCTGACCCCCGCCGTGCACCAAATGATCAGCGTGGGGCCGCTGGCGCTGTTCGAGAAAACCACCCGCGAAATTGAGTACCCCATCGTGCGCGACATGGACACCTTTTGCTACGAGCGGCAAAATGGCAACGACATGGAGGTTGGTTCCTACGCCCACCGCCCCATTTTGATGAACGCCAACGACATCCCCTCGATTGAGGAATCGGCCCTGTCGCCCACCGAACTGCCCTTCACCGAGGACGATTTTGAGCCGCAGCTGGAGCAGGCGCTGGAGCTGATGCCGGAGATTTTGGGCGACGAAAAAGCAGGCATTCGCCACGCCATCAACGGCCTGCTGTCGCTGACGCCAGACGGCAGCCCGATCATCGGCGAGACGGTGGAGGTAAAAAATTTGTGGTCGGTAGCGGCCATCTGGATTAAAGAAGCGCCGGGGTTTGCCAAAGCGGCCGTTGAGCTGTTCACCCACGGCGCGTCCGAAATTGATATTCACGCCTGCGACATTGCCCGGTTTTATGAGTACGGCCGTACCACCCACCACGTCACCGCCCGCACCGCCGAAGCGTACAACAAGACGTATGGCATCGTGCATCCGCGCGAGCAGTACGCCTCCAACCGCAACGTGCGCACCAGCCCGTTTTACATCCGCGAAAAAGAGCTGGATGCCGAATTTTTCGAGACGGCGGGATGGGAACGGCCGCAGTGGTACAACAGCAACGTCAAACTGCTGGATGAATACAAGGAGCAGGTGCAGGAACGGCCGCATGAGTGGGATGCCCGCTGGTGGTCGCCCATCATCAACGCCGAGCACCTGGCCATGCGCGACCGCGTCGGCATGGTCGATCTGACCGCCTTTGCCCAATTTGACGTGCAAGGTCCCGGAGTCGTCAACTACATCGAAAAGATGGCCGTCAACCAGATGGACGTGCCCGTCGGGCGCGGCGTCTACACGCCGATTCTCAATCCCCACGGCGGCTTCAAGTCTGACCTCACCATTTTGCGCCTGGCGAAGGACAAATACCGCATCATCACCGGCGGCAGCGACGGCGGGCGCGACAAAAAGTGGTTCATGGACCATCTGCCTAAAGATGGCTCCGTCACCTTCACCGACCTCACCTCGGCCATCTGCACCGTGGGGCTGTGGGGACCAAAGGCCCGCGACGTGCTGCAAGCCGCCACCGACGACGACGTCGCCAACGCGGCATTCCCTTACGGCACGGTGAAAAACCTCATCATCAACGGCGTGCCGGCCCTGGCTTTCCGCATCTCCTACGTGGGCGAGCTGGGCTGGGAGATCAGCACCCACATGGAGCACGGCCTCAAGCTGTGGGACACGCTCTGGGAAGCGGGGCAAAAATATGGCATTGTGCCCGTCGGCATTGGAGTTTATGGCACCACCGGCCGCCTGGAAAAAGGGTACCGCCTGATGGGCCACGAGCTGGAAAGCGAATACACGCCGGTCGAGGCTGGTTTAGACCGGCGGCTGGTGAAAAAGGCTGATTTCATCGGCAAGGAAGCGTATCTCAAAGCGCGCGAGGCAGGGCCAGCGGCGATTTTGTGCACGCTCACGGTGGATGATCACACCTCGGCCAGCGGCATGAAGCGGTATATGAACGGCCGTGAACCCATCGTCACCCCGGACGGCCAGCGCATTGTGGATGGCAAGGGACGGCCGTCTTACGTCACCAGCGCCGGGGCAGGGCCATCGGTCGGCAAGCACATCCTGCTGGCCTACCTGCCCCCCGAACTGGCCCAGGCTGGCACCCAACTGGCCGTCGAATACATGACCGAGCTGTACCCGGTCACCGTCGCCGTGGTTGGCAGCCGGCCGCTGTTTGACCCAGAGAATGAAAGGATGAAAGCATAGGGAAATTGGAGATTGGAGACTAGAGATTGCTTTTAATCTCCAATCTCGTGCAAAGCACAAAATCTCCAATCTCCAAATCAGGTGAAACATGGAAATTCTAGTTTGCATCAAACGCGTCCCGACCACCGGGGCCAAAATCGTGCTGACGGCCGATTCGCGGGCGATTGAGACGCGCAATTTGGGCTTTACGATTAGTCCGCACGAGGAGTGCGCCGTGGAAGCGGCGGTGCAGCTGGTGGAACAGCTCGGCGGCAGCGTGACGGTGCTTACCCTGGGCAGCCCGGACGCCGCCCAGCAGCTGCGCGACGCCCTGGCCGTGGGCGCAGACAAGGCGCTTCTGCTGGAAACCGACGGCGGCGAGTGGGAGCCGATGGCCACCGCCAACGCCATCGTCGCGGCAGTGAAGGCGGCGGGGCAGACGTTTGATTTGCTCCTGTTTGGCAACGAGGCGGCCGACAGCGGCGACTACCAGGTGGGTGTGCGCGTGGCCCATGCCCTGGATTTGCCCTGCGTGACGGGGGTGAAAGCGTTAGAAATTGAGGGCCGCAGCGCCGCCGCCAAACGCGAAGCAGGCGGTGGCTTTGAACGGTACGAGGTCAATCTCCCGGCTGTTTTCACCGTCAAGGAAGGCATCAACCTGCCGCGCTACCCGTCGGTGCCCGGGCGGCTGCGCGCCAAGAAAAAGCCGCTGGAAACCAGCACCCCGCAAAAAAACGGCGGCGGCCTGGAGCTGGTGAAGCTGGTCACCCCACCCGAGCAAAGCAAATCGGCGGAGGTTTTGGGTTCGGGAACGGCCGTTGTACCAAAAATCATCGACATATTACGCGAACTCAAGTTTATGGATTAGAAGGAACACAGAGATGCACAGAGAACCACAGAGGTTCACAGAGGAAAAGAATTTTCTGTGCAACTCCGTGTCTCCTCTGTGTAACTCTGTGTAACGCTTTTAAAGAGGCAACATGATTCTAGGCATTATCGAACACGACCGGGGACAGCTGAACAACCAATCGCTGGAGATGCTGACGCTGGCGCGGCAGGTGGCGGTGGATGAGGGGATGGCGGTTACGGCCGTACTCATCGGCTCCAATTCAGCACCCCTGGCCGACAACCTGACCCGCTACGGCGTCAGCCAGGCCATTGTGGCCAGCCACGGCGGGCTGGACGACTACGCCCCGGAAGCGTGGGCCGAGACGGTGGTGCAAATCGCCCAGGCGAAACCACCCAAAGCCATCCTGGCCACCGGCACCGACCGGGGCAATGAGCTGCTGGCCCACATTGCCGCCCGGCTGGACCTGCCGCTGGCCGCCAACGTCACCCAGGTCACCGTGGGCGACCCCTACGAAATTACCCGCGTGCGCTGGGGCGGCAGCCTGTTTGAAGAGGCCCGGCTGTACGGCCGTATCAAACTGCTCACCGTTGCGCCATTGACGCTGCCAGTCCGTGAAGCACCGGTTGACGGCGTGACTGTGGCAGCATTCACCCCCACGCTGGACAAAAAGCTGTTTCGTGTGCGGGTCACTTCGCGGGAAGCGCCGGAGAGCGATAAAATTTCGCTGGCGGAGGCGCGGCTGGTGGTGGGCGGCGGCCGTGGCGTGGGCAGCGCCGCAGGGTTTGCCGTGCTGGAGGAATTGGCCAGCCTGCTGGGCGGCGCGGTGGGCGGCTCCCGCGTGGCCACCAACCTGGGCTGGCGGCCCCATGCCGACCAGGTCGGCCAGACCGGCACGCGCATCGCCCCCGATCTCTACATCGCCTGCGGCATCAGCGGGGCGATTCAGCACTGGGTGGGCTGCAAAGGGGCCAAAAAAATCCTGGCCATCAACACCGATCCCGAAGCCCCCATGATGACCAAAGCCGACTACGCCGTCGTGGGTGATTTACACGAGATTTTGCCCGCGCTCATCGCCGCATTGCAAAAATAAAACCTTTTGAAGTTGTCATTCCCGCGCAGGCGGGAATCCACTGACGGCGCAGTTTATGGATGCCCGCCTACGCGGGCATGACAAACCTGGATGAATAAATTTCGGCAAACATTGTGACGATTGATACAATCACGGTTTTGCACTTGAATTTTGGCAAACAGGTGAATTCCAGCTATGACAATGTATCAAGTTATGTATTGGCACGATATTCCGGTGCAGGTGCGCGCGGGCGGACGGCGCGACCGGGTGAGCATTGAACTGCCGCCGCGCTTCTTGGAAGCGGTGGACAAAGCGGCGATGGTGGCCGAGCTGACCGGCACGGATGCGTACCTGGATGGGTTCCACTGGAGTGAGCCGGAAGAACGAGAAGGCACGCCAGAAGCGGTGGCGACGGCCGTTTCCCAGGAACTCATCACCCGCTATGAACAAATCGACTGGCGGAAAACGGCCGCTTCTGTTAAATCAGAGGGTGAATCCTCTGATAAATCAGGGAGCGCTTCCTCTGGCTAAAGAATTATGACTGACCACAACAACAACGATCCCCTCGTCATTTTTATGCCATCGGGGCGACGAGGGCGCGTTTCGCCGGGCACGCTGGTACTGGATGCTGCCCGCCAGCTGGGCGTCGAAATTGAATCCATCTGTGGCGGGCGGCTCACCTGCAACAAGTGCCGCGTGCGCCTGGAAGAAGGCCACTTCGCCAAACACGCCATCACCTCCACCCCCGACCATCTCTCGTCGCCCAGCGCCGAGGAAGTGCGCCTGCTGGAGCGGCTGGACAGCCTCGACTGCCGCCTCTCCTGCAACGCCCAAATCGTGGGCGATGCCCTCATTTTTGTGCCGGAAGAGAGCCGGGCCCACAAGCAGGTGGTGCGCAAAGACGCCACCATGCGGGTGATCGACCTCTTCCCGGCGGTGCGCCAGGTGTTTGTTGAGGTGGATCAGGCCGAGCTGGGCGAGCATCGCGGCGATTGGGGCCGCCTGCAAGAGGCCCTGGCCGCCAAGTGGGAGCTGCACGATCTGATCATCGATTTGCCGGTGCTGCGTGAGCTTCAGGCCACGCTGCGCCAGGGCAAGTGGGCGGTCACCGTGACGCTGTGGCAGGACCGCGAAGTGATCGACGTGCAGCCGGGCTACGCCGAAGGCGTGTACGGCCTGGCGGTGGACATTGGTTCCACCACCATCGCCGGGTTCCTGTGCGATTTGCGCACGGGCGAAATTTTGGCCACAGAGTCGATGATGAATCCGCAGGTGACCTACGGCGAAGATTTGATGAGCCGTGTTTCGTTTGCCATGATGCACAATGACGGGTTGGACAAGATGCATACGGCCGTTATCGAGGCCCTCAACCGTTTAGCCGCCAGCACCGCCCGCGAAGCTGGCATTCGCCAGCGGCACATTCAGGAAGCGGTGTTTGTGGGCAACACCACAATGATCCATATTTTGCTGGGGATCAGCCCGGTGGAGCTGGGCGGCGCGCCCTTTGCTCTGGCCAACCGGGACAGCATGGACGTCAAAGCGCGCGAACTCGGCCTGCGGCTGCACCGCAGCGCCAACGTGCACGTGCTGCCCGCCGAAGCGGGCCACGTCGGGGCGGATAACGTGGCTGCGCTCATTGCCGAAGTGCCGTACACGCTGGATGAGGTGACGCTGCTGGTGGACGTAGGGACAAATGCCGAAATTGTGCTGGGCAATCGGGAATGGATGTACAGCGCTTCCAGTCCCACCGGTCCGGCGTTTGAAGGGGCGCAAATCCGCTTTGGTATGCGGGCCGCGCCGGGGGCCATCGAGCGGGTGCGCATCGACCCGGAGACCAAGGTAGCCCGCTTCCGCGTCATTGGTGAAGAAGCGTGGTCGGATGAATGGCAAATTGGGCCGCAGTTTGCGGCGGAGGCCCAGCCCAAACATTTGGCGGCGGGCATTTGCGGCTCGGGCATCATCGAGGTGGTGGCGGAGATGTTTTTGGCGGGGATTTTGCTGCCCGACGGCCGTTTCAACCCCGACCTCGACCACGAGCGCATTACCTGGGACGACCGGCGCGGGCAGTATATGTTGGCCACCGCCGAGCAGTCCACCACCGGCAGCCCCATTTTGGTGACGCAGGACGACGTGCGCAGCATCCAGCTGGCTAAAGCGGCGCTGTACGCCGGAATCAAGCTGCTGATGAACCAGGCCGAACTGACTCAGGTGGATCGCATCGTGCTGGCCGGGGCGTTTGGCAGCTACATCGATCCCAAATACGCCATGATTTTGGGGCTGATTCCCGACTGCGAGCTAACGAAGGTAACGGCCGTAGGCAACGCCGCCGGTGATGGGGCACGGATCGCCCTGCTCAACAGGCACAAGCGCACCGAGGCGCAGCGCATTGCCGAATGGGTGACGTATGTGGAAACGGCCGTACACCCCGATTTTCAGCAAGAATTTGTGGGCGCGATTCACATCCCCCACGCCAGCGACGCCTTTCCCCACCTGGACGGCCTGCTGCCGGAACCGGTGGGGCAACGTGATGAGGTGGGAAACGGCCGTGGTGAACGCCGCCGCCGCCGCACCAGAAAACCACAAACCCCGTAGGGGCGAGGCAGTTGCAAAGGGGCACTGTTAGACAAACCATCATACCCTCCAACTGCCTCGCCCCTTACGATAACATTCAAAAAGGACCACGCAATGAGCGAAGACGAACAAGACGACATCATCCTGGAAGAATTATCCTTAGACGAGCTCTATGAGCTGATGCACGAAGATTTATACGATGGCTACGCCGCCGAAATTGAGGAAGAGGTACACGAAGCCCTGAGCCGGGACATTCAGCCCTACGAAATTCTCACCAAGGGGCTGGTAGCTGGCATGGACATCGTTGGCGTGGACTTCCGCGACGGCATTTTGTTTGTGCCCGAGGTGCTGATGGCCGCCAAGGCCATGAAGGCGGGCATGGCGATTTTACGACCGCTTCTCGCTGAAACCGGCGCACCGAAAATGGGCACCATGGTCATCGGCACCGTCAAGGGCGACATCCACGACATTGGCCAGAACCTGGTCAGCATGATGATGGAGGGCGCGGGCTTTGAGGTGATCAACATCGGCATCAATAATTCCGTCGAGGATTATTTTGCCGCCATCAAGGAACACAACCCGGACATCCTGGGCATGAGCGCCCTGCTGACGACCACCATGCCCTACATGCGCGTGGTGATCAATGCCCTGAAAGAAGAGGGCATTCGCGATAAAATCACGGTGCTGGTGGGTGGCGCACCGCTCAACGAGGCGTTTGCCGAAGACATCGAAGCCGACGCCTACTGCCGCGATGCGGCCGTTGCCGTGGTGACCGCCAAAAAGTTTATGGAAATCCGCCGCGCTAAAGGGTAAATTCGGGCCTGTCAGGTTTGGTTGTAGTTTAAGAAAACAATCCGGTAAGCCTTGTGGGACGATTTTGCAAATCGTCCAGGCGATTTACAAAATCGCCCTACAGCAGTTACCCGATTTAATATTTAATCTACAAGCAAACCTGACAGGCCTAATGGACAAGATCATGGGACTGCTGCGTCGTCTGCAAAACCATCCCGCGTTTTTGGAAAAGGTGTATGCGTGGATGCATACGGCCGTTTCCACCCTCCAGCCCCTCATTGCCAAACTGGGCTACGAACGGGCCAACCGCTGGCTGAAAGGCGGCGAAGAGCTGGCCAAACGCGCCGTCTTCGACTGCCACATGTGCGGCCAGTGCATCCTGCATTCCACCGGCATGACCTGCCCCATGAGCTGTCCCAAAAATTTACGCAATGGCCCCTGTGGCGGCGTGCGCGCCAACGGCCACTGCGAAGTAAAGCCAGAAATGCGCTGCGTCTGGGTCCAGGCGTATGAACGCTCCCAACAAATGCCCATCTACGGCGACGAAATCTTGTGGATCCAGCCTCCCGTCAACCGCCAGCTCGAAGGCCAATCCGCCTGGGTTACCATGCTCACCGGCGCAGACATGGAAACGCCGAAAGGCTGGGTGGGCGTGACGGAGATGACGGTGAACAGTTAAAAGTTAAAAGTGAAAAGTGAAAAGTTGCTTACCACTTATTACTTATTACTTTTCACTGCTCACTGATTACCGACAACAGAAAACCAATGACAGAATTCAAATCCGGCAGCCGCCTGGAACGTGTTCTCCGCTCCGGGCGCTTTGCCGTAACCGCCGAACTCAATCCCCCCGACAGCACTGACCCGCAGGAGGTGTACGACGCCGCCCTGGTGCTCTCTGAAGTGTGCGATGGCATCAACGCCACCGACGCGTCCGGGGCCAACTGCCACATGTCTAGCGTGGCCATCTGCGCCCTGCTCACCCGCGCCGGGTACGAACCCGTCTTCCAGGTCTCCTGCCGCGACCGCAACCGCATCGCCATCCAGGGCGATCTGCTGGGCGCGGCGGCGATGGGTGTGAAAAACGTGCTCTGCCTCACTGGCGACGACGTGACCGCCGGTGACCAGCCGCAGGCCAAGCGTGTGTTCGATTTTGACTCCATTCAGCTGCTGCGCACCGCCAAAATTATGCGCGATGAAGGGATGTTTTTAAGCGGCCGTAAACTCACCGTACCGCCCCAATTTTTCCTCGGTGCCGCGTCCAACCCGTTTGTGCCGCCGTTCGACTGGCGGCCGCTGCGCCTGGCCAAAAAAATCGAGGCCGGGGCCGATTTTATCCAGTCGCAGTACTGTTTTGACGTGCCGCGCTTTAAGGAATTTATGCAGCGGGTGCGCGATTTAGGGCTGCACGAGAAGGCGTTTTACCTGGTGGGCGTTGGTCCACTGCGCTCGGAAAAAACGGCCGAATTCATGCGCAGCAAAGTGCCCGGCGTCCATATTCCCGATGCCATCGTGGAGCGGCTGCGCCAGACGCCTAAGGAGCAAAAGCGGGCCGAGGGCAAAAGAATTTGCGTCGAAATCATTCAACAGCTGCGCGAGATTGAAGGCGTCTCCGGTGTGCACGTCATGGCCTACCGGCAGGAAGAGCTGGTGGCCGAAATTATTCAGGAAGCGGGCCTGCTGCCCCGCCCCATGCAGATGGGTTTTGACAGCGGGCATGAAAAGGCGCGGATGCGGCACAGGAAACACGAGACTGGAGATTAGAGATTGGAGATTGGAGTTTCGAGCCATGTAATCTCTAATCTCCAATCTCCCAAAAGGAAAAGTATGGAAACCATCATTAGCTCAAAAACAAAAACTGTCATTATTGGGCCGGAACGGCCGTTTACCATCATTGGTGAGCGTATTAATCCCACCGGGCGCAAAGCCCTGGCCCGCGAAATGGCCGCCGACAACTACGACCGCGTCATCAGCGACGCCCTGGCCCAGGTGGAAGCCGGGGCGCACATGCTGGATGTCAACGCTGGCATTCCCCTGGCCGACGAACCAGCCATCCTGGCCAAAGCAATCAAAATTGTGCAGTCGGTGGTAGACGTACCGCTCTCGATTGACTCCTCGATTGTGGCCGCGCTGGAGAGCGGCCTGGCGGCCTACGAAGGCAAGCCGCTGGTCAACTCCGTCACTGGCGAGGATGAACGGCTGGAAGCGGTGCTGCCGCTGATCAAGAAGTATGGCGCGGCCGTTATCGGCATCTCCAACGACGAAACGGGCATCTCTGAAGACCCGGACGTGCGTATGGCCGTGGCCAAAAAGATTGTGGAGCGGGCTATGGACCACGGCATTCCGCGTGAAGATGTGCTGATTGACCCGCTTGTCATGCCCATTGGCGCGCTGCGCTACGCCGGGCGGCAGGTGTTCAGCATCGTGCACCGCTGCCTGACCGAGCTGAAGGTGAACACCTGCTGCGGGGCCAGCAACGTCAGCTTTGGCCTGCCCAACCGCCCGCCGCTCAACGCCCACTTCCTGGCGATGGCTATCTCCCACGGCCTCACCTCGGCCATCACTAATCCCATCGAGCACGAAATCAAGCAGGGCATCATGGTCGCCGACGTGATGATGGGCAACGATGAAAACTGCGTCAGCTGGATTGCGGCCAACCGCCCTGCGGCCAACCGCCCGGCGGGTGAAGCCGGTGAAAGCGGCGCACGGGTGCGCCGCGAAGGTCGCCGCCGCCGCGCTGAATCGTAAGTCAAAAACCGACAAAAATATTGACATTTGTCACTTGGCGTGCCACCAAAATTTGGCACACTCTGGTCACAATTTGTCAGACAAATTGTGCGCGTCAACTGGATCCACCAACGCTTTTGCGTCTAATTTTTCAAGGAGTGAAACCACTATGCCCCATCAATTGCAGAATTTGAAAACGGCCGTTCCCAGCGACATCGAAATCGCTCAAGAGGCCACCCCTGTACTCATCAACCAAATTGCCGCCGAAGTTGGCCTGCTGCCCGAAGAGCTGGTCCCCTACGGCACCGACAAAGCCAAAATCAAGCTCTCTGTCCGGGAGCGCCTGGCCGACCGCCCCAATGGCAAATACATCGACGTGACCGCCATTACCCCCACCCCGCTGGGCGAAGGTAAAACCACCACCACCGTTGGCCTCAGCCAGGCGCTGGGCGCTCATCTGGGCCAGAAAGTGGTCACCTGCATTCGCCAACCCAGCCAGGGGCCGACCTTTGGCATCAAGGGCGGCGCAGCCGGTGGTGGCTACAGCCAGATCATCCCGATGGAGGACTTTAACCTGCACCTGACCGGCGACATTCACGCCATCACCGCCGCCAACAACCTGCTGGCCGCCGCGATTGACGTGCGCATTCACCACGAGTCGTACCAGGATGACCAGCGGCTGTTTGAGGCGCTCTGCCCGCTCAACAAAGACGGCAGCCGCAAAATCTCCCCGGTGCAAATCAAGCGGCTCAAAAAATTGGGCATTACCAAAACCGATCCCAACGAGCTGACCCCTGAAGAAATCAGCAAATTTGTCCGGCTGGATATTGACCCCAGCACGATCACCTGGCGGCGCGTGGTAGACACCAACGACCGCTTTCTGCGCGGCATCACCATCGGCCGTGGCCCGCAAGAAAAGTTAGAGCGGGAAACCGGCTACGACATCACCGTGGCCAGCGAGATCATGGCCATTTTGGCCCTCACCACCGACCTGGCCGACATGCGTGAGCGGTTGGGCAGCATGGTCATCGGCCAGAGCAAAGCTGGTGACGCCATCACCGCCGACGATCTCGGCGTGGGCGGTGCGCTGACCGTGCTCATGAAGGACGCCATCATGCCCACCCTGATGCAGACGCTGGAAGGCACGCCCGCGCTGGTCCATGCTGGCCCGTTTGCCAACATCGCCCACGGCAACAGCTCCATCGTTGCCGACCAAATCGCCCTCAAGCTGGTTGGCCCCGATGGCTACGTGCTCACCGAATCCGGCTTTGGTGCGGACATCGGCATGGAAAAATTCTTCGACATCAAATGCCGCTACAGTGGGCTAATTCCTAACGCCGTGGTGCTGGTGGCCACGATTCGCGCCCTGAAGATGCATGGCGGTGGTCCTAAAGTAGTAGCAGGCAAGCCGCTCGACAAGGCCTACACCGAAGAAAACCTGGAACTGCTGGAGAAGGGCTGCGTCAACATGGTGGCCCACATCAAAAATGCGCTGCGCTTTGGCATTCCGGTGGTGGTGGCGGTGAACAAGTTTAAGGACGACACGGACAATGAGATCGCCCTGGTGCGTAAAATCGCCAAGGAAGCTGGCGCGGAAGATGCCGTGATGTCTAACCATTGGGCTGAAGGTGGCAAGGGTGCGGTGGAGTTGGGCAAGGCAGTGATGGCTGCCTGCGAAAAGCCAAGCGACTTCAAGTTCCTCTACCCGCTGGAAATCTCCATCAAAGAAAAAATCGAGACGATTGCCAGAGAGATTTACGGCGCGGACGGCGTGGAATATTCCGAGAAGGCGGAAGAGCAGATTGCCGACTACAACCGGCTGGGCTTCGACAAGCTGCCGATCTGCATGGCCAAAACGCACCTGAGCCTGAGCCACGATGCCAACCTGAAGGGTCGCCCGACCGGCTTCACGCTGCCCATTCGGGAGATTCGCGCCAGCGTGGGTGCGGGTTTCCTCTACCCGCTGGTGGGCTCGATGAGCACGATGCCGGGGCTGCCAACACGGCCGTCTTTCTACGACGTTGACCTGGATTTGGAAACCGGCAAGGTGGTCGGGTTGTTCTAGCATGTAACCTTGCTGAAAGTTAGCTTCAAAAGCTCTCTGGCATGGCAAAAGTGTCAGAGAGCTTTTTTTAGGTTGATCATCTTTTGGGCATGGGTTAAATTCAGTGGCGGAATCATTCAGGACAGCGAAGGGAGAGAAAAGACAACCTTGCGTGGCGAAGTAGGTATTGCAAAAAGCAGGCGAGAGGGAAGATACGGCCGTACGCTGCTCGTCTTTTTAAGTTTTGCCCTGCTCACAATTGTGATGACCTGGCCAGCCGTCGGGCAGCTAGGCAAACAAATCCCTGGCACCATTGGCGATTCGTACGTTCATCTTTGGACCTTTACCTGGATAAAAAACAACCTCTTCCAACTAACCAGCCTCGATGCGTTTTACACCACTCAAATTTATTATCCGGCTGGTGTTTCTCTGTTAAACCACAACCTTGCCTGGGTCAATTTTGCCGTCTGGCTGCCTCTCCAGGCGATTTTTGGGCCAGAAGCAGGCTACACAATTGCCTTCCTACTCATTTTTCCCTTCAACGGCTTAGCCGCCTACTTGTTGGCTAAAGAGCTGGAATTGAGCGAAACGGCCGCTTACCTGACCGGTCTTATCACTTCATTTTGGCCTTACAATCTCTCCCATCACGGCCATCCAAACCTGATCCTCATTGCCTGGATCCTGTTTGCCCTGCTCTATCTCCACCGGCTGAGCAAAAACCCAAACTGGCGTAACACAGTTTGGCTGGGTCTCTTTTTAGGCCTTATTGGCATTACCCGCTGGCAGCTGCTGATTATGGCAGCCCCCATTGTCGGCATCTATGCCCTTTGGCTGCTGTTTCAAGAAAGGAAAGGGCATCTCTGGCTGCTGTTGCCGAAAATTATTGTCAGCGGCCTGCTGTCTTTGCTAATCATGCTGCCTTTTTTAACACCTCTGCTCCTTTTTCAGACCAGCCGCGTCGACCCGACAGAAGTCATTCTTGAAGAATTTAACTACCCTACGGATCTGGTTGCGTACTTTTTGCCGGGCAGTTACCACCCGATCTGGGGCGACAGCATCCGGCCCATTGCCCTGACGTTTGTGGGTAACCACCTCTATGTTCGGACGCTTGGCTACACGGCTTTGCTGCTGGTCATTCTTGGTGTGTTCAGGCAATGGCCCCGGGCAAAAACATGGGCGGCCCTGCTCCTTCTTTACCTCTTTCTCGCGTTAGGCTCTGACCTTTACATAGCCGGTCAACCTACCATCCCGCTGCCGTTTCGCCTTATCGAAGATTCGTTTCTCATTCAAACGCTGCGGTTTCCCGATCGGTTTAACGTGATCACGGTCATCCCGTTTAGCCTTTTGGCCGGATTAGGGCTAGAGCACCTATTAAAACGATCACCGTCTACCAATCGCTCACGTTGGACAACCGGATTGGTCTTTCTTTTGATTTTGTTTGAGTATTTGAATGTTTACCAAATGCTCTCGGTAGAAATCCCAGACTGGTATGACCAGGTGGCCGCAGATGAGGAGGTTTATTCAATTTTAGACATTCCGGCCTTTGCCCGAGAGAAATCCGACAGCCATTTCATGTATTACCAGCTGTTTCATGGCAAACCGCTGATTTCGGGCAACATTGCCAGACCCCCGTCTGAATCCATGGTTTTGTTCCAAAGCGTTCCTTTACTTACTCATCTACGAGAAAGCGAGGAAGCTTCCCCAGAGGTTGCGAATCCCTCTGAGCAGCTGCGACTTCTGGCCGATGCCGACGTTCGCTATGTGGTTTTGCATAAAGAATATCTTTCGCCAAATGACGTGCAAAGTTGGAAGACATGGTTTGTTGAACCACCGTGGCATGAAGACGAAGACCTGATCATTTACCTGACAGACAGGCCCCCTATTGAACAAACGGTGTCGCTGGAAAATATCCTGGTGGGTAACCCAGAGAATCCCGAATTAGGTTTGAATATTGCTAATTTGACCGAAAGGCTTGTTCAAGGGGGCTGGTTGAACCTCAGTGGGGCCTGGATCAATTTCGACGCACCACTCCCTTCAGAAAATTTGTCGGCCTGTCTTAGGCTGTCTCACACGGGCAGTGATTATTTTTCTGAGCAGTGCCGCCCCATCTCCGAACAATGGCCGAGCCCGAACTGGCAGAGGGATGAGATTGTCTGGGCCAGCTACCTGTTTCAAATTGATCCGTTTGCCGAAACGGGGAGCTATGAAGCAACGCTTTCCTTGCAAGCGTCGCAAGGCGAGCCGTTTGGAGAATCAATTTCGCTCGGTTCAGTGCAGGTTGATGCGTTAGGCCGTCAATTTGAACCAGCTGATCCAGAAGCGCGCCTGGAAGCGCAATGGGAAGATTTGATCTTTCTGGAAGGGTACGACCTGGAAATCAGCAATGAGTCGCTGGCTGTTTCGCTGCACTGGTATGCGCCGGAACGGCTGGGCAAATCTTACAAGTTCTTTGTGCACCTGATTAATGTCAGCAGCGGCGAATTGGCAGCCCAGATAGATTACGTGCCGCGCGATTGGACCTATCCGACCAACTGGTGGGAAGCTGGTGAACATGTGGTAGACACGGCCGTTCTCCCCCTGGAAAACGTAGGCAGCGGCACATACCAGCTGCTGGTCGGTATCTACGACCCCGACACTGGCGCGCGGCTCCTGGCCACAGCCAGCCCTGGCGGCAATCCGGTCGATGCCCTTCGGCTAACCGAAATCAACCGATGAGTCTAGCTGACAGTCACCTCGGAGGTGACTGTCAGCTAGTAGACTCAAGGCACAACCACAAATGCATTGTCCGGCAACGGCCGTTCCCCCGCATCCACCCCCGCCAATCGTTCCCCACTCACCCGGTTGTACACGCCCAGGCGAATTTGCAGCGGTTCGCTGCTGGCTGGCCGAGGCAGGCTTCGCAGGTCGATAACGGCCGTATTCACCGGCCAATCCGCCAGGGGCAGCATGCCCAGCCAGGTGTCGCCATCGGCCTGGGCCACGGGGGGCACCCCCGCCTGCCCCAGATGCACAAAAACGGTGACCTCCGGCGGCAGCGGCGCGGCGGTGGACCAGGTTAAGCGCACCTCCAGCTGGTCCGGCAAAGTCCGCAGCGCCACTTCTTGCAGGCAAATCGTCTCGTCAAAAACCGCCACGCACTCTTGCGAATTGAGCGGTGCCAGACGGCCGACTGCTTGCAATTGGAAACGGCCGTCCGCCCCATACCGCGTCAAATAAACCCCATCATAATCAACGGCCACGCGCGCCAGCTCAGCGGGCTGGATGATCACGCCGCGCAAATCCACGTCGTACACCTCCGCCTGCCGCATCTGGTCCACCCACGGCATGCTGTAGCTGGCCGATTCGGCCGTGGCCGTGCTCACCAGCGGCAAAAAATCGTCCAGCTCCGCCACCACCGGAGCCAGCGTCATGCCCCAGTAACCCAGCGGGAACGGCGGCCGTTTTGGCGCATAACGGTCGGGATAGTTGATGAAGAGCAAACGGCCGTTGTTCGACTCAGCCAGCGTATCAATGGCTGCCTGCAAATGCGCCGTACCCACGGCATACAGCGTCTCAAACTGGCGCAGCAGCAAACTGCTTTGCAGGGCAACGGCCACCAGCAGCAGTCGCCCTACCCAGGCCAACCAGGAACGGCCGTTCCGCCCCCACAGCGCACTCACCCACAGCAGCACGATGCCCGGCGCAGCAAGGTGCAGCAGCCGCGAGGCCAAACTCACGTAGCTAAAGCGCAGCCCAACGATGGCGGGCAGCATACTCATCAAGGCCCAGCCCAGCCCGGCCAGCGCCAGCGCCAACCGCCTTTGCCGCGCCGCCAGCCACAGCAGCACACCCGTCGTAACCCCCACAATGGCCAGCACGGCAACGGCCGTTACCTGATGATCGGGTGCGTACCCATTCAATCGGGCCAACAGCGGATAAGCGACACTTTGCAGGAGGTAAACGGCCGTTTTGCCCTCAAAAATCAGCCCGGTGATGCCCTCCTGCCGGGGGGCCTGGGACCAACCCGCCACAAACAGCAGCGCCACCAGCGGATAAAGTGAGGGCCACAGCCAGCCAGTTTGCAACGGATGCCGCAGCCAGGAACGGCCGTTTACCCTCACCTCCGCCCAACTTTGCCCATCCACCTTTACCACCAGCAGCAGCAAAAACGGCACAAACGCCAGCGCCACGCTGCTCTCTTGCAGCAGCATCGCCACAAAAAACAGCAGCAGGCTGATGCCGTACCAGCTACGGCGCTGCTGCCGCGTGCCCAACAGAAAGAGCAGCCACGCCCCGCCCTGAAACGCGGCGGCCATCGGCTGCTGCGGCGCAGCCCAGGCGGTCGCCTGGTAAGAAAATGGGAACAGGGCCACCAGAAGAGCCACAAAAAAGGCGGGCAACGGCCGTAACTTTACCAATCGAGCAATGGCAAAACTCAGCGCCACCTGGAGCAGGTGCCAGCCAATTTGCAGCCAGTGCAGGGCAAAGGCGTCATACGTGCCGTCGTCGCGCAGGAAAAAGCTGACATAGAGCATCGTGCCGGGGCGGTAATATTGGAATTCAGGCGTCGGCCGCAGCAGTTCCCACCAGGTGCGCCCGCGCATATGGCTGTACCACACCGGATCGTCCCACCAAAAGCCAAAGTGCAGCGACGGCTGGTAATGCCAGAGGGTCAGCAGCAGCAACGCCAGAAAGGCCAGGCGGATGGCCCAGCGGGTGGAGAGGAACGGCCGTTTACTCATTCGCGGTAATCACAAGCTCACTGTCCAGCGGGATAAAATCACGGCCGTTTTGCGCCACCAGCCGCGTCCCACTCACCGGATCATACAGCCCCACCACCAGATTGGCACGCCCGCTAAACGACGGGTCGCGCAGGCGCACCTCGTGTACATCCACCAGGAACTCACCGGGCAGCCAGCTGGTCGTCGGGCGGCTGCCGTTCACCGGCAGGCCATCGTGCTGGCCAATTAAGTTGCCCGCCTCGTCCAGCAAATGCACAAAAACGGTATAACTGCTGCCAAACGGTACCTCGCCCGCCTGCCACACCAGGGTCAGCGGCAGCGCGTCAGCGGCGGCAAATTCGGTTTGCGGCAGGCTGTAACCCAGCAAAACGGCCGAATCGCCCACCGCTTCATTCACCACCACATCGACCGGCGGCTGGGTAAACTGCCGGGCCGTGGTCGAAATGGTGAGGTTGGTAACGGCCGTTACCTCATCCTCCACCGCCACCACCAGTTGTGCCGGACCTTCAGCCGCCGCCGGAATGGCCAAAAAACGATGCTCCACCACCACCTCTCCCGCCTGCCACAACTGGGTTGGATAGCGCCCCAGCGCCGGCGCGCCAACCGATTCCACCAGCACGTCATCCCCCTGCACCAGCGCCACACGCGGCTCGATGGCGGGCAGGTCGCCTTGTTCAGCCTGCCACTTCAGCACCACCAGCAGCGACTGCCCCGGCGCAATTTCCTGCCGATCCACCCCCGCCGCCAGCAAGGTCAGGCCATCGCCAAAAGTGGTGGGCATCAGCAACGGTGGCAGTGAATCGGCCAATTCGTAGGGATTGGCCACCCCCACCGGCGGCGACAGGCTGACCTGGCCCAACACCACCTGCTGCCCGGCCACATCCACCCGCTCAACGGCCGTAATGCCCGCTTCCGTTTCGGTGTAGAGCGACAGATCCACAGCAAACGTCAGCGGCGGCGTGCCCGGCGCAAGCGGCAGGCGATGGTAGGTGATCACCGTCTCGCCAGCCGCCCACAGAGTTGTTGGGCGGTTGAGGGCATCCACCAGCGGCTCGTTCTGCTGCGCCAGGGGCAGGCCGTCGCTGTCCACCAGGCGCAGGGCGGCGTTGATGGGTCGTTCAATGGCTTCCGTCTTTTGCCAGGTGAGGGCGAGGGTAACGGCCGTATCTGCCGCCGCCGCCTGCTCCAACCACACACCCGTCAACCGCAGCGAACCAAACTGCGCCGCCGCTGGTTGAAAATCAGGCGGTCTAATTTCGGCATCCAGCTGGTAAACCGCCACCTGAATGCCGTCAAAATCGAGCTGCTGCACCAGCCAGCCGCCCGATTCCAGCGCGAAGGGCAGCAGCCCCGCTGCCGCAGTCACGTCCGATTGGTCCATGACGCGCAGCAGGCGGCGCGGTTGGCCCGACCAGTCAGCCAGGTCCGGCCACAGCGTATCGGGCCGCACCTGCGCGGGCAGCACGATGGGCGTGTCGCCGCCGTACTCAAATTGGAAGGCGTAACCCGCGTACGGCAGCAAAATCAAATCGTCGGGCGTGGTCATCTCAGCCACGGCAGCGGCCACGCTCCGCAAATCGTCCTTGGCATAGGCCGGGTCGAAAAAGTAATGCTGCAAGCCCCAACCAGACAGCCAGAGAAAGCAGACGGCCGTTCCCCCCCGCAGCCAATTGCCCAACCACAGCCATCGGCCCGACCAGTGCGTGGGCGTTAGCAAAACGGCCAGCAGCAGCACAAACCCGGCGGCAAACAGGGCAATGTAGCGCGGATGCGAGTAGGAGCGCACCAGCCAGACGCTAAAACCCAATGCCAGCGGACCAAGCCAGAACAGCAGCAGGGTGCCGGTGCTGGCTTTTGCCTGCCGCCGGGCCAGCCAGGGCCACAGCAGCAGCACGATAAGCAAAATGAAGAAGATGAGGGCTAACGGCCGTACCCCCGGTTTATCAATCACGTTCACCAGCCCGGTGAGATGAAAACCCCACACCTGCGGCAGCACAAATTCCCAGGCGGGCGGTTCGGTCACCGACCCGGCCAGGCTGGCTTCCGCCTGCACCGCCGACCAGTTCAGCAGCACGCCCACCGCCCAGGGCAGGCTGGCCAATCCGGCCACCACCTGCACCTTCAACCAGGTGCCAAGATGAGGGCCACGCCACAGCTTAAAGAGCAGCCACAGGTTCACAAAAAGCAGCAAAAAGAGCGCGTTGTAGTGCAGATGCAGCGTCACCCACTCCACCACGCCCAGCGCCAGCCACCGCCGCCGGGTTGGTGTTCCCAGGCCAATTTCCCAGGCGAGCCACAGCAGCAGCAGGTACACCAGCGGCAAAAAGGCATAGGCGCGCAGCTCCTGGCCATACACAATGCTGAGGGACCAAACGGCCGTAACCACCAAGCCAATCGTGGCGCTGCTCCGGCCAAACCAGCGGCGCAGCACGGCATACACCAGCGCCAGCTGCAAAAAGCTGCCCAGCACCGATGAGTACCGGGCGGCAAACACGGTGGTGCCCGTCAGCGCCACCCAGAGTTTGAGCAGAAAAAAGTAGAGCGGCGGATGAATGTTCACCACCCGGTTGGCCACAATCTCGGCCAGGCTGGACGTGGCCAGGTGCAGGCTGATGCCTTCATCCCACCACAAACTTTGGCCGTCCAGCAAAAAGAGGCGCAGCCAGAAGGCCAGCAGCAAAATGGGCAGCAGCCAGAGCCAGCGACCCAAAATAGCTGCTGTGGCCGGTGTCCCCACCGTGCCACCCTCTTGCCGAATCAGGCTCATCGCCCCACCTCCAGCAGCTGCGGCAAAACAAACTGGTCACCGGGCAGCGCCGCACCATCTTCGGCCACGATGGGCAGGCGCACGCCGCTGGCCGCCGGGTACAGCCCCAGCCTAATCTGGTACGTGCCCGCTGGCGCATCTTCCGGCAGCGCAATGGCATATTCATCGATGATCACCTGCCCGTCGGCCCAGGTGTTGCCCGGCAGCCCACCCGGCCACTGGTCGCCCTGGGCCACAATTTGCCCATCTGGCCCCACCAGATGGACAAAGGTGGCTAAAATTTCGTCTGGCGGGCGGTCCACCTGCCAGAACAGGGTGAGCTGCACCGGAGTGCCGGGTACGGCCGTTACCGTCTCCAAATCATAGCCGCGCAAGCTAACCACATCGCCAAAGCGCAGCCAAACCGGCTGGCCCACGTCATCGGGCAAGTTGAACAAGCGGTCTGGCGAGACGACGGTGAGCTGGCCAAGCTGAATGGCGGGAGTTTTGAGAGAACGGCCGTCACCCTCCACCACTTCCACCTGCAAAGCATATGTGCCCGCCGCCAGCGCCGCCGGGACCGGCAGCGCATATTTTTCGTGAATCACCTGCCCCGCCTGCCACAAGGCGCTGTCAAACCGACTCAGCGGCACGGTGGCCAGCGGCACCTCATCGGCGCGGAATTGAAGTTGCAGGTTGCTCGGCAAAACGGCCGCTGCCTGCCAAAACAGATCCACCGTAAAGTTTCCAGCTGTGAGCACGTTGGCGGGCAAATCGGTCTGGCCTAAAAACAGCAAAGCGCCGTCCAGGGTGGGCTGGGGTTGGGTCGTTAAGGTCAACAGTTCAGCATCCAACAGCGGCTGAGCTCTTAAATCAAGCTCAGCCAGCGGCTGAACGACACCGGCAAAACGGCCGTCTGCTGCCAAAACCGGCAATTGCGCCCCACCCTCGGCGGCGAACAAGGTCAGCTCCACACGATAACGAGCCGGTGGTAAGCCTGGCGGCAGTTCCAGCGGGTAGCGCCAGATGGGCTGTTCATCTGGCTGCCAGTTTTCCGGATAAAAGTAGACTTCATTCAGCAGCGGCATTTCCAGCTGGGACCAAAGCTGGTCATTTTCATCCAGCAGGCGAAGCTGGACGTTGAAACGGCCGTCCACCGGCTGCACCAACTGCCACTGCCCATACACGTCGAGCGCCTCATCGTGAACGGCCGTACCCGCCGCCACCAAACGGATCTGCTCACCAAACTGGCTCGATTGTGGCTGCCAGGTTATATCTGGCGCGATGGGGTTGTCATTGGCAAAAATCCACGCCTGATCCGCGCCATCGTAACGAATGACGTGCAGCAGCGTTTGCCCAAAGCGTAAATGCGCCGCGCCGAAATAAGAATCTTGATAACCGCCCAGTGTTTCCACCACGTAATCGGCTGTGGCCGCGTTGCTGCCATGGCGCACCAATGTTATGCCAGGAAAAAATGGCGCAAAGGCGGGACCGATGCCCGCCACGGCCGTTTTCTCGGCCGCGTCTGGTTGTTCAGCCAGCCACTGCGCCGCCGCACTCACCGCCTCGCCCCAGCCCAGCGGCATCACGCGCACAGCCAGCCTCGGGCCACCGACGAGTGGATTGTAGGCATTGAGCAGGTAGGGTACGGCCGTTCCCAGGTACAGCAGCCCAATAAGCGCACTGGCCACCGTAACACGCCGGGTCCAGGACGGCCGTTGCCGCAAAAAGACGCCCCAGCCCAGCGTCCCCAGCAAAAAGAGCAGCGGCAGTGCGGGCAGCAAATAGCGGTCGTACTTGCGCGTGGCAACCGTCAGCACAACCATCAAAAAGAGGGGCCAGGTGGCGGCGATGAGGCGATACGGCCGTTGCCACCACCCCACGGGCCAGCGCCGCCGCACACCTTGCCACAACCCCACCAACAACCCGGCGAACACCACCGGATGCAGGCGAAAAGCCAGCGCCACCGGATAAAAAATCGAATCACCCGGATGATCCGTTAAAGTGATTCCCAGAAAAAACGTGGGGATTCGTATTTCTTCAGACTCGTGGAACAGCGTGTTGAGAATGGTCTGGTAAACGGCCGTTGGCTGCGACCACAGCGCGGGCAGCAGCACAAACTGCACCAAAACGGCCGTCCCCAACCAAAGTAGCCCCATCGTGATAAATTGTCGCCACTGGCTGCGCCGGGCGAGCAGGCAAACCAGCAGCACCAAAGCCGTAAAAGCCCACAGCGTCAAAGCCGCCGATTTGGTTAACAGGGCACATCCAGCCGCCGCTCCAGAAACGGCCGTCAGCATAAATGGGACGCGGCGAAACGCGGCTGAACGCAGATTTTTGGTACTGTCCAGGGCTAAGGCCAGGGCCAGCAGGGAAATCGTGGTGAAGGTGGTCAGCAGGCCATCCAGGTGCAGCAGGCCAGACAACCCGGCCACAAACGGGTCCAACGCCAGCAGCCCGGCAAACACGGCGGCCAGCGCCACCGGCACCAATCGCCGCGCCAGCCAAAAAATCACGACGATGCCCAGGCTGTTAAAGATGGCAACGGCCGTTCGTCCTGCGCTCAAAAAAGTAGCCAGTTGGGGGAAAGCGGCCGTATTTTCCGGGGCCAGCCAGGCCAGGTGGGTGATCCAATCGTAGGTGGCGGCGGTAGACGGCCGTAGCCACAGCTGAATTTGCAGCCCAACCGCCCCCAACCAGGTCGTGATCACGCCGGGATGACCCGTGGTGAGCGTGTCCGCCCAGCGTCCCTCAGCCAGCGCCTGGTGAAACAACACCGAACGGTGTACCCAGTTTAGCTCGTCGGGTGTAATGTACCGGCCCAGGGGCAGCAATCGCGGCAGCAGCGCCACAAAAAAGAGCACGAGAACAAACAGAGGCGAGTGTGGGAAGTTAGACGGCCGTTGCCGCCGCAGAAACGATCTCATTCCCCCAATCATAGCGCAAAGCCTGTCAGGCGAATAATCTATTTATCCAACATCATCTCGACCAAACTGGGCCATGCAATCACAGTATGAACATCATTAACAGGAGTACCGTTATATTGCCTGCCCAATTAAACTCAGTATAATCAGGGAAAATGCCCATGTTGGTAAAAGAAAGTGAGGACGAAGAGTTTTGAGTGACAACGTAGCACAACTAGGAGGGGGCGAACACAGCCACCCAATGGAGTTTCTTCTAGCCGAGGAGCTCAACTTACCCAAAATTGGTGAAACACGTCGAGGTTGGGTAATCGAACACCGTAATAATGCAATCCTGATCGATATTGGCGCAAAGTCAGAAGGTGTCATTTCTGGCGCTGAGCTGCAAAATATGGATGACGATACCCGCGAGCTGTTGGGCGTGGGGAATGAAGTGACGGTCTTTGTCGTCAATACAGAAGACCAGCACGGCAATGTCGTCGTTTCCTTTGCCAAAGCGGCCGAAGAAATGGACTGGACCCGCGCTGAAGAACTTTTAGCGTCGCAAGACGTCTATAAAGGCAAGATTATTGGTCAAAACAAGGGTGGCATCCTGGTTAAGTTGGGCCAGCTGCGCGGCTTCATTCCCAATTCACAAATCAGCCGCCGCCGTGGCAATGACGAAGGCAAGAGCAAACCAGCCACCAATATCATCCAAACCAAAGTCATTGAGGTGGATCGTAAGCGAGGCCGTTTAATCTTGTCTGAAAGAGCCGCCGAAAAAGAAGCGCGTCAGGCCAAACGGGCCCAACTGCTTAGCAGTCTGCGCGAAGGCAGCATCTTAAAAGGACGCGTAATCAACCTCGCCGACTTTGGCGCTTTCATTGATGTGGGCGGCGTGGAAGGATTGGTCCATTTGTCTGAACTGAGCTGGAAACGTGTCAACGCTCCGGCCGACATTTTGGCTGTTGGTAATGAAGTTGAAGTGTATGTCCTGAATATTGATCAAGATCGGGAACGGCTGGCCCTCAGCTTGAAGCGTTTGGAACCAGATCCGTGGACCATCATTGATGAATATTACCAGGTTGGTCAATTGCTTGAGGCATCTATCACCAAGCTGACCAAATATGGGGCATTCGCTCGACTGGACGACGATTACGCACTCGAAGGGTTGATTCATATCTCAGAGTTATCTGAGAATCATGTCAATCATCCGCGAGATGTAGTACAACCGTCACAAACTGTAACCGTCCGCATTATCCGTGTGGACAAAGACCAACGACAGTTGGGTTTAAGTATCAAACAAGTTGTTTCTGACAAATTCGTCGAAGCAGACCTGGAGAAATTAACAACTATCCAAGAGTAGTCAGACGTGGAGGGGAGCCGCTTTTGTTTGTAAACGGCCGTAGCCACTGACATTGGAATAGTTGTTCACCTGGTCCGCGGAGTCGAATGGTGAGAACCGAGGTGAGCACGGGTGAACTCTAAAAATTGGGAACGTTTTACGCAACGCGCCAGGCGCGTGCTAAGTTTGGCCCAAGAAGAGGCTGAACGATTAAATCATAACTATATTGGCAGTGAGCATGTCCTGATTGGGCTGCTCCGGGAAGAAGGCGGTGTTGCGGGACGTGTGTTAAGGGAGCTAGGTCTGGATGCTGTGCGCGTTCAGGCCATGGTCGAAAGATTATCGGGTGGCCCCGGCACCAGAACCCCCTTCACCAAAATCGAACTTTCCCCAAGCACCAAGCGGGTACTGGAGCTGGCGGTTGAAGAAGCCCGCCGCATGGGACAGCACTACATTAGCACAGAACATCTGTTGCTGGGTCTGGCCCGGCAAAACGAAGGTTTAGCCATTGATGTTTTGCGCAAGTTTGGCATCAGTGCCGAGCAAATTCGGCGGCAAACCCGCCGGATGCTGCGCGAAAGTCCCGTGGCGTCAAGCGAAACAACCAGCAGCCCCCCTCCCCGCCGCAGCGCCAAAAAAGAAAAGAGTAAAACGCCAATGGTCGATCAACTGGCAACCGATCTAACCGCCCTGGCAGAAGAAAACAAGCTCGATCCCGTTATTGGACGGACAATGGAAATTGAGCGTGTGATTCAGATTTTGGCCCGCCGTACCAAGAACAATCCAGCGCTCATTGGCGAACCTGGGGTTGGAAAAACCGCCATCATTGAAGGGTTAGCCCAGCGCATTGTGGACGGCCGTGTGCCCGACATCTTGCACAACAAACGGGTCCTTCAGCTAGACGTAGGTAGTCTGGTGGCCGGTACGATGTACCGTGGCCAGTTTGAAGAACGCCTCAAGCGCGTGATCGAAGAGCTCAAATCGAGCGACGCCATCTTGTTTATTGACGAAGTGCACATGCTGGTTGGGGCCGGTTCGGCGGGCAGCTCGGTTGACGCGGCCAACATCTTAAAACCGGCGCTGGCCCGTGGTGAACTGCAAACCATTGGGGCCACCACCCTGGAAGAGTACCGCAAGTACATCGAAAGTGACGCCGCCCTGGAGCGCCGTTTCCAGCCCATCCACGTGGATGAACCGACGCCAGAAGAAAGCATTGAGATTCTGCACGGCATCAAGGGCGCTTACGAAAAGCACCACAATCTGTTTATCACCGAAGAAGCGATTGAAGCGGCCGTTCATCTTTCAACCCGCTACGTAACCGAGCGTTTCCTGCCCGACAAAGCGATTGACCTGATTGATGAAAGCGCCTCACGGGTGCGCATGTATCGTGTGCCCCAGCCAGCGGACATTCGCGATGCGTATGATCAGCTGCGTGAAATTCGCGCCGAACGGATTCTGGCTGAAGACGACGGCCGTACCGAAGACGTCATGCACCTGAACGAGCGCGAAGAAGAAATTCAGCGCCAACTCGACCAGCTGCGCGCAGGCAGCGCGGAGCAAGAAAAGTCGGTCAGCGTCACCGCTGAAGACATTGCTGAAGTGCTGTCGATGTGGACCGGCATTCCCATCTACCAGTTTACCCAAGAAGAGTCGGCCCGGCTGTTGGAAATGGAAACTGACCTGCGCAAGAGCATTGTGGGCCAGGGCGAAGCGATTGAAGCGATTGCCAAAGCGGTTCGTCGTGCGCGCGCCGGTCTCAAGGATCCACAGCGGCCGATTGGTTCCTTTATCTTTTTGGGTCCAACGGGCGTTGGCAAGACAGAGCTGACCAAAGCGTTGGCTAAGTTCCTCTTTGGCAGCGAAGATGCCCTGGTGCAGCTGGACATGTCTGAATTCATGGAGCGGCACAACGTGGCTCGGCTGGTGGGTTCACCGCCAGGGTACGTGGGCTATGAAGATGCTGGCCAATTGACGGAAGCGGTGCGGCGACGGCCGTATTCCATCATCGTCTTTGATGAAATTGAAAAGGCCCATCCCGAAACCTTCAACATCCTGCTGCAAATCATGGAAGAAGGCCACCTGTCAGACGCCAAGGGGCAAAAGATCAACTTCCGCAACACCATTATCATCATGACCTCTAACGTAGGGGCAGACACGATTCGTCGTGGGCCGAACCTGGGCTTTGCCTTCCAGCGTGATGATGCCGTGGTGTCGCAGGAACAGCACAAGGAAATGCGCAAGACCCTCATGGACGAGCTTAAGCGCAAGTTCCGCCCTGAATTCATTAACCGCGTCGACAGCATCATCGTTTTCCGCCAGCTGTCTAAAGAAGATATTCGCAAGATTGTGGATATTATTCTCGACGAAGTGAACCACCGGTTGGTCGAACACGACCTGACCATTGCGGCAACCGATGCTGCCCGGGATTGGCTGGGTGAACATGGCTACGATGCCGAATTTGGCGCCAGACCGCTGCGGCGACTCATCCAAACTGAAGTCGAAGATCGTTTGTCGGATGCCGTATTGGCAGGCCGCTTCTCAACTGATGACGTGGTAACCATCGACGTTGAAGAAGGTGGTATTGTGCTCAAACACGAAAAAGAGGCAGCCTTGCCCGCCACTGATCCGGCATAGGTTCTATCAACCTACAAATCACCAAAAAAAAGCCCTGGATATTCCAGGGCTTTTTTTTTGCCAACTTGCCAGATCAATTATTCACACGGCGGAATATACAAAACCTGCCCCACTTCAATCAAGTTGTAGTTGTAAATCCGGTTGGAATCAGCCAGGAATTTTGTATCTAAGCCATATAGGGAAGCAATTCCACCTAACGTCTCACCCGCCTGCACAATGTGGATGGTACGCGTACTGACAGGAGAAATATGGCCACCCAGTCCTATCGGTTCTGGTGTGTAGGTGGGAGGCAAACTGGGGGTTGCGGTTACTTCAACGCGGGGTGGCGCTTCTTGTTCGGCCGTTTCCTGGGCGTCATCGGTCTCCTCGGTAGTGCCCCCACCCCCACCAGGCAGTTGCGCACACGCCACTGCCATCAGCGAAAGAAGTAAGATAAAAAGTAAGTATTTACGCATAATGTCTCCTCATTTGCCTGACAAGAGCCACATCCCAAAACTCTCGAAAGATAAATGCCCCCTGTTCAACGGGGTACTGCACAGAATTTTGCTAAGCGATTCTCAGGTTCAGTTAAACATAATATGGGCCATTATAACAGAGGCATTTCAATTTTTGAAGATGCAATCATAAACTGAAGGTAACATAACCATACTGAAACTTTCGGGTGATGTCAAAAAACCGTCTATCCTAGCATAAAATTCTGGCAAAATTTCTGGCTTAAGCGCCGGAATGGGCACAAAGTTAGGACGTATGTACTAAGAACAGACGTGAATAAGACGGGAATAGCTCTTGTGAAGTAGCAAAAGCAAAACTTATAATTTGAAAGATGATACCTAAAACGATCGGTCGTTACCGAATCAAAGCAGAACTCGGTCGTGGCGGGATGTCAACAGTTTATTTGGCGCATGATCCCCGGTTTGAACGGGACGTGGCCATCAAACTGCTGCCTCTCGAACTACTTCACCAACCCACCTTCCGTCGTCGTTTTGAACGAGAAGCGAAGGTGGTGGCGTCGCTGGATCACCCCGCAATTGTGCCCGTCTATGATTTCGGCGAAGAAGATGGCCAGCCATTCTTGGTGATGCGTTTTATGACGGGCGGCTCGTTGGCTGAGCGTCTTAAGCAAGGGGCTATTTCAATTTCTGAGTCGGCTCGGATAATGGCGAAGTTGGCCCCGGCGCTGGATGAGGTCCATGTGCATGGGGTGATTCACCGCGATCTGAAGCCAAGCAACGTGCTTTTTGACCAGCGTAATGAGCCGTATATTTCCGATTTTGGCACGGCGAAACTAAAGTATGCTCACACCAAGCTAACCGACACGGGGGGCGCTGTGGGCACACCGGCCTACATGAGCCCAGAACAAATCCAGGGGGAAGCAGAGCTGGACGGCCGTTCCGATATCTACACCCTCGGCGTCATCCTCTTTGAAATGCTGACGGGCAAACACCCCTACCAGACCAACACGCCCATCGCTGTGGCCGTCAAACACATGTTTGAGCCAGTGCCCAATCTGCAGGAAATGGCCCCGGACCTGCCCACGGCCTGCCAGGAAGTGATTGTCCAGGCAATGGCCAAGCAAAAAGAGCACCGGTATCGCACGGCCGTTGACTTTGCCAACGCGCTGGAACAGGTGGCCGAAACGGTGGGGGATGCGCAAAAGCTGGTAGCTGCCGAAAAAGCGCCCGGCGAGCGATATGCGCTTATCATTGCCAACTACGAATATGACGACCCGACCCTGGCCCAGCTGATCAAACCAACGGCCAACATTCACACGCTGGCCTACGTGCTGCAAAATCCAGCCGTGGGTGGCTTCCGCGAAGTCCACACGCTTATTAACGAATCGGCGGATGGGGTGCGCCGGGCCATTTCCCAGTTTTTTGCCGACCGCGGCCGGGAAGACCTGCTGCTGCTGTACTTTATGGGGCATGCCGCCCTGGGCACACGCGGCCAGCTTTACCTGGCGGTTAAAGACACCGACCATGATCTCTTGCGCGGCACGGCCATTCCGGCCCGCTTTATTGCCGACGAGATGGACAGCAGCCAATCTGAGCAGCAAATTTTGGTGATGGACTGCTACTACAGCGATACGGTGCCCACCGAATCGGGCAGCGCAGTGGGGCGAGATGTAAACACGTCGGACACGTTTGCCCACAACGGCTTTAAGCGCGTGGTAGTGACGGCCAACGACAGCACCCAGTACAACTGGGCCAAGGGCAAAGTGCATGGCCATGCCGAACCGTCGCTGTTTACCGAGCATTTTGTGCAGGGGCTGCTTAGCGGGGCGGCCGATTCTGACCACGACGGCAAGGTGACCATTGACGATGTATTTGCCTATGTGAAGCAGCAGCTTACCGCGATTACCTCAGAACGGCCGTCGCAGGTACCGCGCAAATGGGTGCCCTACGCTTACCAGGATGCCTCTGACCTGATCATTGCCTGCAATCCAAATTACCAGATTGCCCAGGCCATTGAGCAAGAGAAATCTAGCATCGCCTTTACCCCGAAAAAACCAGAAAAGGCGGCACAAAAACGGCCGTATCCCTCCCCCATTGCCCACCTGCTGCAACGACCCGCCCTGTGGCTGGCCGGGCTGGCCATGCTGGCAACGATCATCATTGTGCTGGTGGCTGGCCAGCCGTGGAGCGTAGGGGCAGAAAGCATCGCCGAAAGCACGGTCGCGACAGTCGATAGCAGCACGCCTCTGGTTGTAACCACGGGCACAAAACCAGCCGCAGTAGAGAGCGTCGCGGTGGTGTTTACGCCAACGGCCGCAGCCACGCAAACCACTGTCACCGAACCAACGGCCACGGCCAGCCCCACGGCAACCAATTCGCCAGAACCAACGGCCGAACCAACCCTGGAAACGGCCGTAACCCAAACGCCACTCGCCACGGCGCTCCTTTCCTCCAGCCTCTATGTCAGCCCAGACAGCAATGCGCAGGAAGTAACCTTCATTGGCGTGGGTGAACAGGTGAGCGTGTTGGGGCGCTCGGAAATGGGTGATTGGTTGTACGTGCAAACCAACATCGGCGAAGCAGGTTTTGTTTTTGGACCACGGCTGGATTGGCCTGGAGATTTCGAAACGCTGCCGGTGGTGTCGGACACGGGTGTAGCCAGGGTAATCACCCCAGCCGCAAGCAACAACAGCTGTGGCGGCAGTGCCTGCCCGGCGCTAACCCTGGCACTCTACCCCCTGCCCGGCACCCGCTGCGAAGGTACCATGAAATATCGCACGGTGTACATGCAGGGGCAAGGCGGCAACGGCCGTTACACTTACTACTGGAACGGCGTCATGGTTGGTGGTCCTACAGCCGATGGTTTTGGCTTTGAAGTGAGCAGCTCGGATGGTTCGGCCGTGATTGGCACGGGCAAAGTCATCTCTGGCGATGGGCAGGTGATCGAGATGGAACTGTTTGTCAGCGATTTCAGCTGCAATTGAGCCACCCGATTCTTAACGCAAACAGCTTCAATTGTGTGGCCGTCTAACTTTCAAGTCGGGACAAAGAGTTTGTTTGGGCAACGCCGAGGCGGGTAACGGCCGTTGCCAACCCTACCAGCAGCCAGAACGCCGTCACCGCGTGGTGAAATTCCAGATTGAAGAGGTAATGGTCAAAAAGGCCCGCCGCCAGCCCCCCCACGATGGCCGCGTGCAGCCCCAGCCAGAGTGCGTCCAGTTCCTCGTGCGCTTTAAAGATGTGGCGGTGCGACAGGCCGTAAAAAAAGAGGGTGCCAATGACGGCAAAAAAGGCCAGCAACCCGACGAGGCCCATCACCTGGGCAATGGTCAGGTAAACGTTGGCCACGCCGAGGTAGAGGTCAATATCCGGCGTTCCGGCAAAACCGACGCCGATGATGGGGTAGCGCAAAATCAGGGTGATGGCATCCTGGTATTCGCCAAAGCGCATCTGGGTAGCCAAATCCTGCCCCTGAATGCCCTCCACGAAGCGCTCGATGTAGGTTTGGGCTACGGGCAGCAGCAGCAAGAGCAGTCCCCCACCAGCCATGTAGGGAATCAGCCGCCGGTAGCGCAAGATGGCGATGAAGCCCAGTCCGGCCGCCAGCCCAAACATTGCCCCGCGCGAGAACGTCAGCACCACGCAGAGGAAAATAGAGCCGACGATGCCCCAGGTGAGCCAACGGGGGAACAACGGCCGTTTCGCCACCAGCTGCGGTCCGGCCAAGGCACCAATCATCAACAAAAGCCCACCCAACACGTTGGGGTCTACCGAGGTACTGATGGCCCGTTCGGACAGCTCCGGGTTTTCTTCGATATAGCGAATCACCCAGCCGCCGGGATAGCCAACGCGGGTGAGCATGTTCAAGAGGTTGTTGGTGGTGTCTTCCGGTAACAGCCAGAAAATGATGCCGAGAACGGCCGCTCCCGCCCCGGCCAGCAGCACCACCTTCACCAATCGCTCCAGACGCGCCTGCGTGCGGCAATAATCCACAATGATGTAGACGAAGCCGAGGCTGAGCAGCAGTTCGGCAAATTTGCGCAGCAGCGTGGGGGTCAGCGGCCCATTGCTCAGGCCAAAAATGAAGGCGAAGATGGCCACCAGGATAAACACCAGCAGCGGCAGGGCGATGGGCGCCGTCACCAAATCCCGCTGCGCCCCGGTGACGATGGCCAACAGCCAGACGCCCACCACCGCCCCCAGCGCCAAATCGAGGAAGGTGGGCGTCACGCCAATGTCAATCGGCAAGGTGGCAAACGGCAGCAGGCACACCACAGCGATGACGCCCCAAAAGCCAATCTCGATGTCGCGCAAAACCACGTAGGCGGTGAGGATGGCGATGATAAACGCCGCCCCGGCCAGCGGCCCGCCAAAACCAAGAATGAGGCCACCGAGAACGGCCGTACCGCCCACCAGCAGCCCCAACGCCCACTTCGATTTGGTGGGATTGAGCCAATCCGCACTTTTTTGCCACGAATTTCGCGAATTTTCACGAATTTGAGGTTCTGTGTTTGATCGATTTGTGGGTTTCTGCGTCACGGTTGCCATAGCGTAATCATACTTTTTTGCGGCGAATTGCGCGAATTATCGCAAGTGCGCCGGGGGGACGCTGGAGCGTCCCGGACTGCATTCCACGCAGAGCGTGGAACGAGAAGACACTGCCGTAGAGACGTTGCAATGCAACGTCTCTACGGGGTGACACGAAGCAAGGTGAGTTGTAAAAAGTCGTCGGTGGGACGGCCGTCTTCGGCAATGATTTGCAGGCGATTAAACTGGCCATCTTCCACCGTGTACAGCCCCAGAATGATGGGATACACCTGGCCCGGCGTGTCTGGGCTGAGCGGCAGGCTCATTTGCACCGTTTGCAGCTCGCCTGCGGCCCAGCTGGACGTGGGCTGGCCCACATCCTGGCTGGCCCAGCGGGTAGTGTCTTCGTCTACAACCTGGGCGAAGAGAGTGTAGTTGGTGGTTAACGGCCGTTTCGCCCGCCAATACAACGTCAAATCCACCGTCTCCCCTGCTGCCACCTGGCGCGGATTTAGCTCAAAGCCAACCAGCTCCAGCTCATTTTCAAAGTTCACCAGCGTCGGATTGGGCACGTCGCCGGGCGTGGGTTCCAGCGGCAGCGTTACCAGCACCACCGAATCGGTCCCGTCCACTAAGGGCAAGCGCTCGAAATTAGTAAAGTCGTAGAGACCTACGGTGAGTTGGAGGGTGGCGGGAGCAACGGCCGTTTCCGGTATCACGAGCTGGTAATGGTTAAAAATCGTCTCGCCCGGTTCCAACAGCGAAGTTGGCTGCAACCCCTGGTCCAAAAACATATCCCGCTGGGCGATTGGCACGCCAAGTACCGGATCGTTGAGGTGGACAAAGACGCTCCAGTTGCGATCCATTGGCGCGAGAACTTCCCATTCTAGCAGCACATCGACGGTGTCGCCAGGCTGGAAGGGATAGGTAGCCTCCTCGATCCTCCATCCCTTCAGCAACAACTTGCGGTCAAAAGAAGCATTCACCTCACGCAGATTTACCTCGGGAGCCTCTGTTTGGTTCAACGCGTACGCCGGACGAATCCAGGCTAGCGGGGCCAGTGCCGCCAGCGCAAACACAAAGCCCGCCACGCCCAAAATCAGCCGCTGGCCGATTTGGCGCGGCAGCCAGCCAATCAGCCCGGCCACCAGCAGCACATTTATTGCCGAGATCGCCGTAAATACCAACCGCCCCTGCGATGACCACGTCGTCGTGGCCCACTGAATCAGCCCAACGATGACGGCGGTGACAAACAGCAGACAGACGACAAGGGCAAATTTAGCGGCCACAAAATTGAGGAGATTGGAAATTAGGGATTGGAGATTGGAGATTGGAGATTGGAGATTGCGGCGAATCTCTAATCTCCAATCTCCAATCTCCCGAATTAAATAAACAACAAAGCCAACGACACCAACAACCACCACGCCGTTCAAAACGTGGTACAGCCACAGCGGCATCGGCACATTCACGCCGCCAAACAAGCCCCAGTAGGAGAGCATAAAGCCCCAGCGCTCGCTCCACAGCTGCGCCAGCGAGGCCGGATGGGCGCGCTGCCCCAAGACAGCGATAAACGCATTCCAGCCGAGAAAATCGCCGTACAGCACAATATTGCGCCAATACCACCAGCCCGCAATTAAAATGACGGGGAGCAGGAGGATGAGGAAGGAAACGGCCGTCCACCCCAAATTTCGCACAATCTCCCCCCAAAAATTCTCTCTTTTCTCCGTGTAACTCTGTGGACCTCTGTGTAACTCTGTGTCCCTCTCCCCCTTCCAATACGCAATAAAAATCGTCCCCAGCGCCAGCGGCAGCAGCCCAAACGTCCCCTCTTTCGTCAGAATAGCCAGGCCGATGATTGTGCCAATTGTGAGCCAGGTTTTCCAGTAATCGGTAATCCGGTTACCGTTCACCGATAACGGATTACCGACGGCCCTGATCATCAACAGAATCGCCAGCGAGGCCAGCGGAATGGCCAAATTATCATTGTTCACCGCGCCGCTGATGAAGAGGAACATGGGCGTGAACGCATTCAGCGCCGCCGCGCCGAGGGCAATTTCCGGCCGATTGGGGGCCAGCTCCTTGCCGATGAGGTAGGTCAGGTAAACCGTCGCCGCGCCGAGCAAAACCGAAAAGAGACGGATAAGGCGCACCGCCAACAGCGTGCCCTGCCACGGGTTCCACGCCGGATTTTTGATGGTGAGGTTAATGTTGCCGTCGGCGGTGAGGATGCCGTTGTCTACATGCGGATTTTCCCAGCGGATGGTTTCCATATCGCTGGCATCAATCCAAAAGGTGAGCGCCGCGCCGAGATAGTAGTAGAGCGGCGGCTGGCTGGCTTCCTGCTTCCACGGGCCAGCCTGGGCTGGATCAAATACCTGCACCGGCAGCGGATTGCCGTCGGCCAGGTGGCGGATCATGGGGTAATGCCACAGTTCGTCTGAGGCTTCAAAAACGGGGGTGACGAGGGCATACATCGCGCCCAAGAACACAAACAGCCCCAGGATGAGGCGCAGCCAGCGTTGTTCGTTCATAAGGGCTGATTGTACCCATCTGGGGCTATGCTGCCACCTGCGGAAAGGCTGCGTTTGGGATACGGCCGTTCTGTCCCGTCATCAGTTATCGGTCATCAGTTAGGCTGTCTTCTGAGCGTGCCCATTAACAAACGTGTAGTCGCTTCTCAGCACAGAACTGGATTTAGACGGCTCCCAACCTTGCAAATGCTGCTGGGCCAGATCGGCAAACAAGGCAATCTGCGCCGCGCTGTCATTGAGGCAGGGGATGTAGTGGTACTGCTGGCCGCCCGCTTCCAGAAAAACTTCGCGGTTCTGCTCGGCCATTTCTTCCAGCGTTTCCAGGCAGTCCACGGCAAAACCGGGGCAGAGGGTGTCTACGCTGGGCAGGCCATCCTCGGCCCATTTTTCCAGCGTTTTGTCAGTGTAGGGCTGGAGCCACTCTTCCGGGCCAAAGCGAGATTGGAAGCAAAGCTGGTATTCGTCTTCAGCCAGACCCAGGTTTTCAGAGACCAATCGGGCCGTTTTTTGGCAAAAGCAGTGGTACGGGTCGCCTTTCTCGAAGTAGCTTTTGGGGATGCCGTGGAAGGAGTAGAGCAGCCTGGCGGAACGGCCGTTCCCGTCCCAAAAGTTGCGAATGCTGTCGGCCAGGGCCTGGATGTAAAGCGGATGGTCGTGGTAGCCGGTGACGGTGCGCAGTTCGGGCATCCAGCGGTAGCGGCGCAGCTCGTCGAAAACGATGTCGTAGATGGTGGCGGTGGTGGTGGCGGAATATTGCGGGAACAGCGGCAAAACCAGGATGCGCTGCACGTTGGCGGCGCGGAACTCGGCCAGCTTTTCGGCGATAGAAGGACGGCCGTAGCGCATGGCCAACGCCACCCGGATGTTGTCGCCCCACTCAGCCTGCAAATTGGCGTGCAGCTTATCGGCAATTTTTTGCGAGTACACAAACAGCGGCGAACCAGCGTCGGTCCAAATCGATTGGTACAGCTTGGCCGATTTTTTGGGCCGCACGTTGAGGATGATGCCGTTGAGGATGGGTTTCCACAGCCAGGCAGGCCATTCGATGACGCGGGGATCACCCAGGAATTGGCGCAGATACGGCCGTAAACCTTTTGCCGTGGGTTCATCTGGCGTACCCAAATTGACCAGCAAAATCCCCGTGCGCTGTGGCTGATCATGATTGTAATCCGTCTGCCCAATGTACTTGCCCATTCGCTACGCTTCTCCAATAATGCCAATAATTCTATGCAAATCTATGCATTTTTGTGGATAATTCTACTCAGAGGGTGAAGGGGCGTCAATGCAAAAGGGGAATCAAGGAGGAATGTCACAAATCGAGTATGAGGGTCGGCCGAATACCTTACTGATTCAAAGACAACAGGATGCCAATGGCCCACACAATGTAGAAGGTCAACAACGCATACACGCCAGCTTCCAGGCCAAAGCCCATCACCCGGTTGGCCGTGGTGGGCCTTTGCTGCAAGGTTTTGGCCTTTTGCACGCCGCGCGTCACCAAAAAGTAGACAATTCCGGTGACAACCAGCAGGAGCAGGATCAATTGAATGGTCATAAACCAGCCAGCAGCAATTGGTAAAATGCGGCCGTTTCTGCCGCAATTTTTTCCCAACTGAACTGGCCAGCCAATTCAGCCGCGCCCAGCCCCAGTTTTTGCCGCAGGGCAGCATCATCGGCCAGGGTTTGAACGGCCGTTGCCAAAGCACCCGCATTCCCTACCGGCACCAAACAGCAATTTTCGCCCGAAATGAGCGGCGAAGGCGCGGTGGGCGCGGTGGTGATGAGCGGACGGCCGTGGGCCAATGCCGCCATCAACGTACCGCGCCGCAGGGACGCCCCATCGCGATAGGGCATCACCAGCAGGTCGGCCGCCTGCAAGTGGGCCGAAACGCGGGCATCACTCAGGAAGCCGGTCCAGTGCACCCGCTCGGACAAACCCAAAGCGTCAATTTGCGCGCGTAAACCGTGCAAAAAGGTTTGGTTGTTGGCCGCATCACTCGCCCCCGTTTGCCCACCGATGAAGATGAGATGGAAACGGCCGTCCAGCCCCGCCAGCGCCTCGATCAACGTATCCGCCCCCTTGCTTTCGTTCAAAAAGCCAAAGTAGCCCAACAACGTAGCCTGCGGCTGAAGCCCCAGGCTTTGGCGGATCTCTTCTGTTTCGATGTGGTTGGTGGGATGCACGGTGATGTTGCTGCCAATCGCAATCTGCGCCATCGGCCTTTCCCTCTGCGCCTTTGCGCCTCGGCGTTGAAAAAGAGCAGGAGATTGGAGAGTAGAGATTAGAGATTGGTAATCGGCGGGGTTGGTGGCAATGACGCCATCGGCGGAGCGAGCCAGGAAGTTTACGGCCGTTTGCCGCAGCCGCCCTGCTTTGGGAAAGAGGTAGGGAACGCGCAAATCGTGGAAGGTTACGGCCGTTTTCGCCACATTTTTCAGCCGCCAGGGCAGGAAATTAATCGCCGCGCTGTTCATGTTGTAGGCGGCGGGCTGGTATTGGATATTCACCACGTCCAGCTCATGCCGGATGACAATGTCGGCGATGACCGCCAGCGACGGCCAGCGCCAGCGGTTGATCCGCGGATGCAGCTGGGCAAACCCGATATCGATGGGTGCCACCGCCGAGGTAAACGTGCGTGGTGCATCCGGCGGCCGCGCTTCGCGGCTGGTGATGATGTGGACGGTATGCCCCAGCTCGTGCAGCGCTTTGGCCAATTCGGCCGTAAACGCACCCACGCCGCCCTCCATCGGTGGATATTCACCCGTCACCAAACCAATCTTGAGACACATACCTGAAATAGAATCAAAGATTACGCAGATTAAAAAGATTAAAAATCTGTCCAATCTGCGTAATCTTTGATGAAATCCTTCTAATAAAACTTTTCTTGGCTCTAAAACAGCTCGTAGTGCTCAATCGGGTGGCCGCGCCAGCGCAGCAGGGAGAGGGCGTAGGTACGGCGCAGGGCCAGGAAGTCGGCTTTTTTATACAGCTCCCCTTTTCCTTTGGGTTCCGCCCCCTTGCCATCGACCACCTGCATCAACTCGCGGTCGCTGAGGGCATTGAGGCTTAACAGTTCATCGTGAAAGGCATCCGGCACTTTGCTCAGCGACGGCGGCATGCCGCACTTAATGCACTGCATGATCACCTCTTCGATTGGCCACTTGCAGGCATCGGCGATTTCTTTCAGCAGGTTGTAATCCGTCGCTGATAATTCCAACGTTACCTTGTTCTTCATTGTGTCACCTCAAGAATGATAAATTTAGTACCCTGCTGGCCGCAGCCCGGAGCGTAACACCATCCAGTAGGCCTTCACCCGCTGCCAGCGCAACGGCCGTTTGTGCCCCACTGCTCCCTTGATGGCCTCTAACGTCAACTGCCAACCATAACTTACCAATAAAAACAAACGCAGCACCCCGGCCGCCAAACGGCCGTGATACTTGCGAAAATAGCGCAGTTTGGCCCGGTTAAAATTGATGTGCCGCTGCGTCACCGCCTGCTCGCTGCTCTTGCCAGACAGGTGCGTGACCTGCGCTTCGGGATAGTATACCACTTGCCAGCCCGCCTGGTGAATCCTTCGGCAATAATCCAGCTCTTCGGAATACATGAAGTACGCTTCATCCAGGCCGCCCACCTGGGCGACCACTTCTTGCCGGGTCATCAAGCAGGCACCCATAACCCATTCGACAACGGCCGTTTCTCCATCGCCAACATCCCGCACGTAGTAATGATCCAGCACCGCTTGTGGCGCAAACGGCTGGAGCCAGGTGCTCTCAAATACGGCCGTCCACAGCGTGGGAAAGCGCCGCCTGGACGACTGCACCGAGCCGTCGTCATTTAGCAGCTGCGGCCCAACCACACCCACCGCCGGATGTTGCTGCAAATAAGACACCATCCTGGCCAGGGCGTCACCGTGCACGATGGTGTCGGGGTTGAGCAGGAGGATGAAACGGCCGTTGGCCCGTTCCAGTCCCAAATTATTGCCGCGCGGAAAGCCCACATTCTCCTGGCAGGCCACCAGCTCTACCTGGGGAAACTGTTCCGCCACCAGCTCCGGGCTGCCGTCCGACGAAGCGCTGTCCACCACAATCACCTGCAATGCCAGCCCCGTCTGCGCCAAAACAGAGCGCAAGCAGTTGGCCAACAGCTCGCGCACGTTCCAGCTAACAATAATGATGGAGAGGTCTGGTGTTGTCATCGGTAATCGGTGAACGGTAAACGGTTATCGGTAATCAGTTGCCTTTTCACTTTTCACTTTTTACTTTTCACTGATTCTCGAAAATAACCGCTGCGCATTTTCCGTTGTCTGGCTGGCAAAAACGGCCGTACTCACTCCCCGCACCTCAGCCAATTTTTCGGCCACATAGGCCACGTAGGCTGGTTCGTTGCGTTTGCCGCGGTACGGCTGCGGCGTCAAAAATGGCGCATCCGTTTCCACCAGGATACGATCATCGGGCACTTTTTGGGCGATTTCGCGCAGGTCGTCGGCTTTTTTGAAGGTCACGGGTCCGGTAAAGCCAAGATAGTAACCGAGATTCAGGGCGGCTACGGCCGTTGCCCAATCCGCCGCAAATGAGTGCAAAACCCCTGGATTGTCCCGCCCCACCAGCGGCGACTCAGATAACAGTCGCATCACGTCGGCGCTGGCGTCGCGGTTGTGAATGATGACCGGCAGGTTTAGCTCGGCAGCGAGTTCTAGCTGCAAAGCCAGCGCCCGGTGCTGGACCGCCTGGGGCGATTTATCCCAGTAGTAATCCAGGCCAATTTCGCCAATCGCCACCACCTTGGGCTGCTGCGCCAGGTCGCGCAAAACGTCCACCCAGCCATCCTGCCACCCCGCCGACGAGTTGGGATGCACACCCACGGCGGCAAACACGCCGTCGTACTTTTCGGTGAGCGCCAGGATCGCCCGGCAGTTCTCTAAATCCAGCCCCGGCACCACAATCTGGGTCACCCCAGCCGCCAGGGCGCGTTCCACCACGGCATCGCGGTCTTCGTCAAACCAGTCAAAATCGAGGTGGCAGTGCGTGTCGATGAGCAAGCTACTGGCCCCAGTTTTCCGGTAGGCGCACGGCGATCACTTCGCCGCGCACGCACACCTCGCCGTCGGCCAGTAGATCAATGGCCACCACCACTTTACGTGGCTTGATCTCCTTGACGGTGCCGCGCAGCTCCAGCTCTGGCCCTAATGGCGTGGGGCGCAAATAATCTACCTTCAGCGACCCGGTAACAAAGCGCACCGGCGGCTCAGAATCAATTTCCCGGTTTTCGGCGCGGGCGGTGGCGGCAGCGGCCGTTCCCGTCCCGTGGCAGTCAACCAGCGAAGCGAGCAAGCCGCCGTACACGTAGCCGGGCACCGCCATGTGCTCCGGCCGCGGCACAAACCGGGCCACCGACTGCTCACCGTCCCAGTAACTTTTAATTTGCAGCCCTTTTTCATTTAAACGGCCGCAACCATAACAATAGCTTGTATCTTCCGGGTAATAATCCTGAAACGCTTTCATCACACCTCAAAAAAGAGAACAGCCGCGGATTTCGCGGATTAAAAGGATAAATAATCCGCGAAATCCGCGGCCAAATCTTACCGCAGGCCTGCCAGCTTCATGCCGTCTTGCAGGATGGCCTGGACTTTATCCTCGTGCGTCGTTTCGCAGTAGACGCGAATGACCGGTTCCGTGCCGCTGAAGCGGACCAGCACCCAACCACCATCTTCCATCATGAACTGGTGACCGTCGATGGTCACAATATCGGTCACCTTCAGACCGCCAATCGTATCCGGGCGGGCCGTGGCCACGTTGTTCTGGATTTCTTCACGGCGCTCTTTGTCAAAGTAGGTGTCGATGCGGTCATAAAAGTGCGCCCCCACTTTGGCAAACAAATCGGCCAGCAGTTCCGACGGTTTTTTGCCCGTCTTCATCATCATGTCCAGCATAAACAGCCCGGCCAGAATGCCATCCCGCTCCGGTACGTGGCCGTGAAAAGCATAACCACCGCTCTCTTCCCCACCGATCAGGGCATCTACTTCCACCATTTTCGGCGCAATAAACTTGAAGCCGACGCCGGTTTCGTACACCGGCACGTCGTACAGCTTACCCAGCTTGTTCAGCATCTTGGTGGTAGAGATGGTCTTGACAATGGGGCCGCGCTCGCCGCGAATTTCCAGCAGGTAGTAGCCCATCAGCCCGTAAACGCGCAGCTGGTCCATGAAATTGCCATTCTCGTCGCCAAAACCCACGCGGTCGGCATCGCCATCGTTGATGATCACCACATCGGCGCCCACCTCTTTGGTAAAGCTCAGGCCGTGATCCACGTTCGGCGGAATCGGTTCGGGGCGGGTCATGTGGGGGTAGATCGGGTTGCGCTCGTTATGCACCTCTTTGACGGTGGTTTTGCCACCCGCCAGCAGCCGGGGGAACCAGCCCGCGCCGTTGCCCCACATGCAGTCTACCAGCAGCGTAAAACCGGCCTCTTTAATTGCTTCGATGTCCACCAGCCGGTGCAGCTGGGCAATGTAGGCAGGCGCAGCGTCAAACAGTTCCACCAGACCTTGAGATTTGGCATCTTCGAGCTTGAGGGTTTTTACGGCCGTAATCTCCGGTATCGCCGCCTCAATCTTCTGCAAATCGTGCGGCGGAATCGCCCCGCCGTTTACGTCGCGCACCTTAAAGCCACAGTCCCACGGCGGATTGTGGCTGGCGGTGATGTTAATCGCCCCACCCGCCTGCTTGTCCACCACCGAGTAGGAGATGGTAGGCGTGGGCGTGGCCGTTTCCGTCAGCCAGACGTGAATACCGTTGGCGGCCATGACTTCAGCGGCCGTTGCTGCAAAATATTCGGCCTGGAAACGTTTGTCATAGCCAATCACGACGCCTTTTTCGGCCAGGCCTTGCTCCTTCATAAACGTGGCAAAACCCTGGGTACAGCGCCGCACGTTGTCGAATGTGTAATCCTCCGCAATGCGCCCGCGCCAGCCGTCGGTTCCAAATTTAATTGTTGTCATTTGTCTCTCCTGGGTCATGTGGATAAGTGGTTTTCAGAAAGTGCAGTATTGGCAAGAGACCTGACAAGTTTCATTAACCTATCAGGTCTAAACAAGCGTTTATCTGGCAGTGAACTCTCTGGCTAAACAGCAACCCGCCCAGCTTCCAACAGCTTAATATCTGCATCAACCATCATTTTTACCAGCTGCTCAAAGGAAACGGCCGGTTCCCAACCCAGCTTTTTGCCCGCTTTGCTGGGATCACCGACTAGCAGATCCACTTCTGCCGGGCGCATGAAACGCTCATCCTGCACCACATAATCGTGCCAATCCAGGTTCACATGGCCAAAGGCAACCTCCAGAAATTCCTCAACGGAGTGAGTTTCACCGGTGGCCACAACAAAATCGTCCGGTTTGTCCTGTTGCAGCATCAGCCACATCGCCTTAACGTAGTCACCGGCAAAGCCCCAATCGCGGCGGGCGTCCAGATTGCCCAGGCGCAGCTCATCGGTGAGACCCAGCTTAATTCGGGCCACGTGGTGAGTAATTTTGCGCGTCACAAACTCCAGACCGCGTCGGGGGGATTCATGGTTGAACAAAATGCCGGAGGTGGCATGCATGTTGTAGCTTTCGCGGTAATTGATGGTGATCCAGTGGCCGTACACCTTGGCCACGCCATACGGGCTGCGCGGATAAAACGGCGTTGTTTCCCGCTGGGGCACTTCCACTACCTTGCCAAACATTTCGCTGGAGCTGGCCTGGTAGAAGCGAATTTTGGGATCGACAAAACGAATGGCGTCCAGCAAGCGCGTGACGCCGAGGGCAGTGACGTCGCCGGTAAATACCGGCTGGTTCCAGCTGGTCTGTACAAAGGATTGCGCCGCCAGGTTATAAACCTCGTCGGGGCGATGTTCTTCCAGCAGGTGAATCATGGAGACCTGATCCCCTAAATCGCCGGGAACGGCCGTAATCCGGTCCTGTATGTGCGAAATCCGGTGAAAATTAATGGTGCTGGTGCGGCGCACCATGCCGACAACGTCATATCCCTGGTCGAGCAAAAATTCGGCCAGATAAGAGCCGTCCTGACCGGTGATACCGGTTATAAGTGCTTTGGGCATAATACCTTCCTAAAAAGAGATTTATGGGTCAACATCAATTAATGTGCTGGCATGATTCAAAATCAAAGATTTCGCAGATTTACCAGATTGTCTAATCTTTTCAATCTGCGAACTCTTTGACAAAAGCCTTTGTCAAGCACACCGTTTGTTGAAGAGCCAGATTTATTAGCAATCGCTGCAAACCGATTGCCTGACTTATGTTGGGCAGCTGCAACGCCTGGCTGCAAACTGCCGCGCTCAGTGAGCGTGTGATTGCCACGTGTGGAAAACTCTCGTGAGGCGCAAAGATTATAGCCCAGGCAACTGGTTGCGTAAAACAAAAGGGACGAAACCGGTTGGGCTTCGTCCCTCTCATACCTTTTAGATTGGGCCAATCTTCACAAGCCGTTAGCGCTGGATGATGGGTAGGTAGGTCTGTGACCCGTTCACCAGCAGGTAGAGCGTGATCGTCTTCTGAATGCCATCGCCGCTGACAATGATGGGCACGGCGTACAGCCCGCCCGCCGTCTGGCCAGCGTTGGTGTGGCTGATGGTGATCGTTTTGCTGCCGGGCGGGGTGACGCCGCCGCTGGGAATGGTAACGTTGACGCCCGAGGGTATGGTGCCGGATTGGAAGGTAACGGCCGTATTAAATCCCCCCATCGGCGTCACGGTAAGCTGAAACGGGGCCGAACCACCGGGATCGGCTTCTTTTACCAGCGCCCCGCTGCTCACCGTAAAGCCATAGGTCGAGCCATACGTAACTTCCAGCGTCGGACGACGATCCGGCGAGAACGTTTCCGACGAGTTGAGGTATTTGCCGCTGTGCCGCGCGCTGTCGGCCGTGTAGAGCGCCAGGCGCAGCGGCTGGCCGTTGGCATACGCCTCAGCCACCGCCCGGCTCAGATCCCAGGTAACATACTGCCCCGTGCCCCCGGCGGGAATCGGATTCACCCAGGTGCGGGCCACATTTTCCACCGCCATCGGCGCGTTGTTCCACACCAGCGTACTCTCATTCCACTCTTCATCGACGGTAAACACCTGAATCAGCGACGGTTCCGCCTCCGACGGCAGCGAATTGCCAAAGTGGTACATGCGCAGCGTCGCCGAAACGATGCCCTGGTTGGCGGGCAGCGCATCCAGCGGGAAAGTAACGTAATACTTGGAAAAACAGCCCCAGTCGCCCAAATTCCACTGGTTTTGCACGTTCATCTGGAAATCACCCGCGTAGTTGAAGTTGCCCCAGGTGTTCCAAAACGGTGGGATGCCGCCGCAGTTGGTGCCGCCGCCCACGTGGCCATCGGGCACCACCGCGCCGTTTTGCCCGTGACGAATGGTCACCGTACTGGTGTTCGTCACCCCGGCGGGCGGCGTGTAGGTGGGCAGGCCAAAGTGCATCTGCCCCCAGGTGGCTGGACTGGTGCTGCTGAGCCCTTCGGGCCAGTGGCGGTTTTCGTGGGCGGTGCCGTCTTCATCGTGCATGGTCAGGCCCAGCCCCCAGACGGTGCCCTGGGCAGGCGGGCCAGACAGCCCCAGGCTGCTCCAGGGAATGCGAAAGGTGATGTTCCAGCCCGCGTCGTCGCCCTGGTTGTTGAGGCCGGAGGTGGTTTGGGTGCCAACGGAGCTTTCAAAAGCCAGATTGGTTTCGGTCCAGCCCGAGCCATTGCCCACGTAGGCAAAATCGTAGTTGGGCCGCTGGCCTTGCTGGTTGGCGGTGAGCGCGTCCAGCTGGCCGATGAAGCGATAAGCGCCGCTGCCGGGGGCAGTGCCGGTATTGCCGCTTTTGTTCAGGTAGAGCGTGGCGGCGTCCCAGTTGGCCATTTCGGCAGCCGTGGGCGTGGAGTCGTAATAGAGAAAGCGATCAATGATGTGGAAAACCACGTGCAGCTTATCCTGGTTGTAGATGAGGCGCACATCGGCGTAGCTTTGGGTGGTTGGCCCCACCTCACCAAACCAGAGGACAGCCCGGTCAGGCGCGGGAATATCTGGCTCAACGGCCGTTGTAAACGGCACATTAATCCGGCGTATCACGGCAGCCTCGGCGGTTTGCTCCGACCCACTACCTAACCACGCCAGCGGCAGTCCTAAAAAGAGAATCAGCAAAAAGAAGCGTAATGCACTTTTCATTCTTATACCTTTTTGAATGAGAAGTGAAAAGTAAAAAGTGAGCAAGTTCTTTTCACTTTTCACTTTTCACTTATTACTTCCCTACCGCCGCACAATGGGCAAAAACGTGTCCGTTCCGTTCACCAGCATCCGCAGCGTCAGCGTCTTTTGAATGCCGTCGCCCGTGGCGGTGACTGTTACCACGTACCAGCGCGGGCTGCTGCTGGTGCTGTTGTCGTCCAGCGTGAAGTTGACGCTGCCCGGCGGGGTGACCGTGGTGGAGGTGGGATTCACCGCCAGTGTGCCGTAGCCGTTGGACAGCTGGATATTGACCGGGGCAACAAAGCCGCCAGTGCCCTGTACCGAGATTTGGTACGTGGCGCTTTGGCCAGTATCGACGTGGGCGAAGGTGGGAACGGCCGTAACCGTAAAGCCATACACCTGGTTGCCAATCGCCGCCACCAGCTTCTGAATGTGGAACAGATCACCCGTGGCAAAACCTGGCTGATCGATATACTGAGCCAGCTCATCACCCGACGCTTCCTGGATAAGCGCCTTGGCCATGAAGAGCGAATGCGCATCATACAGCGGCGCGATGGCATTTTCGGCAAACGCACTGGAGAAGAAGGTAACAAACCAGTACGGGGCCACCGTTTCATACTCAGCAATGGCGCTGTTGACCTTGGAGAGCGCGTTGTCACGCAGGTACTCAGCCAGCTCCGGCACCAGGTAGATAAAATTGCTGGAGATGTTCAACGTGCGGCAATACACGCCGCCATCGGTAAACAGGCGGTAAGACGTGTCTTTGGTGAAATTGTTGGCCCGCAGCGCCAGCAGCCGGGTAAGTTCGGTGTTAACGTTGTTGGAAGCGGGCTGGCCGGCCAGCTTTTCCAGCTCCAGGTAACCGATCATTCCAGCAATGTACGCATTGTGCACCAGGGGCATTTTGAGCAGCACACTGTCGGTTGGCCGGTTGTTGAACTCTTCCAAAAAGGCATTGCGGCTGGCGGTGTAGATGGTATTGGCCCCGCCAAACTCCTCGGCGTATTTCCACAGGGCATACCAGGCAAACGGATTACGTCCCCAGACACCTGTGCCACCCCAACCGCCATTGTTCAAAAAAGTGAAGTTTTTTGTCTCTGGGCCAACCATCCCGGCCGTCATTTCGGGCGGGGTGAGGTACGCTTCACGCGGGGCACCGTTGGCCCAGCCTACGTGGTCGTATTGGTACGGCGGATAGCTGGCGTATTCGCTTTGCAGGTAGCTGCGCACCGACTGCTGCAAGCCAGGCGAGAGGTGTGGTAAGGCCATGAGCAGCGTGTACAGCGTATCGGCCGAGTTGCTCCAGTAAGCTGTCAGGTTGTCGCCGCAGCCGTTGGGAGCGCTGTTGTCGAACAGGCCGTGGCTCATCAGGCCGGGCCGCAGGTGCCCCGCCGCGACCATTTTGGATACTTCAGCCTCCAGCTCGGCGATGAGGTCTTCCTGGTCAGGTGTGTCCATGTTGGCTGGCGGGGCGGCTTGGATGGCAGCCGTGGACAAGGCGGTAGCTCCGTTGCCACTGGCAGAAAAAGCCATGATGGTATTGCTGCGCTGGATGTAAACACGGCCGTTATACGGAATCGGCGGCGAAACATCCCCATGAAAGCCATAGATGCCGTTTACATTGCCGAAGTTGGAGTAGGGTTTGGTGTAGTTGTCTGGCTGGGCCGTGTAGTACAAAAAGTTGTAGCCCGGTGCCCAGGTGAGCAAGTTGTAGTAGTAATAAACCCACTCCCGCGAGGGATCAACCCCGCCATTGGGGAAATCAGAGTTGGGAATGGTAATGTCGATCGAACCCGATTGGCGATCACAGCACAAATTCCAGTAAATCAGGTCGCCACCACCCGAGGCGGCATGCGGCTCATCAACCGCCGCCACGTCGCCGCTGATGTTGGTGATGTACGGATTATCCGGCTGCCAGCCCGCCACGTGGCCACGAGCAATTGACGCATCCGAGGTGTAGTTGTTTTGCTGGTACAACACCCCATCGACGCCAACCACCGGCGGATAGCGCGTGCCGCTGGCGGTGCCGGTCCACAACACCGGGGCGGTGGTTGTTTCCGCACCATTGGCCTGGTTCAACACAAAAACGGTGCGCCGCCACGGCTTGGCATCGAAGTAGTTGTAGATGCGCGAGGCGTTGATGGTTTTGGTCCCCGCCGCCCAATCGCCCGATGCCGTGGTAACGGCCCCGATGGTGTTACCGGGCGGCACGCCCTGGCTGGTGTAGATGTCCAGTAGTTCCAGCTTGGCCATCTGGGCGCTGCCGGGCCAGTTAAAGGCCGTTGTGTAGGCATTGCTGCCAGAAAAAATCACCTTGTCTTCGTAAACGACGGGCCAATACGAGTAAAAACCCGCCCCCGGCAGCTTGGCCGATTTCCAAACCAGCGCGCCGGTGGTGGCATTGAGGGCATAGGCGAAGCTGTCGTTGGAGGCAAAATAGAGGGTGCCGTTGTTGTACGCCGCCGAATAGAGGATTGGCCCGCCGGTCTGGTAGCTCCAGGCCAGCTTGCCCGTATTTGCCCCGGAAACGGTAATGGCATACATCTTGCCGTCGCGGCTGCCCGCGTACAGTATGTTGTTGACCACAACCGGGTTTGTCTCGAAGCCGCCACCGCCGCTAAAGGTCCACAAGCCTGCGCCTGTGGTGGCGTTGATGGCGTGGATTTTGTTGTCCAGGCCGCCGACGTAGGCGACACCGTTGGAGATGGTGGGGGAGTGGCCCAGCGGCATTTCGGTGGGGTAAACCCATTTTTGGGAGCCGGTGGTGGAATCAATGGCGTAGAGGCCGTTGGCGGTGGAAATGTAGAGGGTGTTGTTGGCGGCAATGATTTGCACGTGGGGCGGAATGTAGGCCTCAAACGGTTTGTACCATTCGGGACGGAGCTGGCCGCGCACTTCTTCGGGGGTCCAGGAGGTACGCTGTGGGTTGGCGGCCACCATGGGCCATTCGGCACTGCCTGCGGAAATGGTGGGTACGGCCGTTTCCCCCTTCTGTCCCGTGATGAGAATGCCGACAAGCAAAGGAATGGCTAAGAGAAATAAAAATAAACGCTTCTTCATGCTTTTTACTCCTGCCAGCCAGCATAAACCCATCCGACATGCGGCAAGACAAACCAAACTGGTTCGCCGGAACAACCGTCAAGAGATGGTAAGAGCTGGCTTATGGCATCGTGATGTGTGAGGTTTCTTCGTCAGCTTATTCTGTTTACCAACCGATCGGTCTCTTAGGACTGATGCTGGTCAGTGAGCGGCCGTTCTGCGGGTGCAAGGTCATCTTCTAGCCAAACGGCTGCGGTTCACCCAGGTGCCGATTTTCTCTGCTCAGGGAAAGTCATTGGCACATGGTGGCCAAGCGCTTCTCTCCCAATGGCTTAGCCGAGTACATTTCACCATTTAGCCCTGCGCCAAACAATAGTGCGGAAGTCCTACACCACACCATTTCACGGCTTCTTTACGGCTTTTCAGGAGAGAAAGGAGGTTGGGCGGCCTGGGTCGTTGCCCGCCCCCACTCATCCCGCTCTCAGCTTCAAACAGGGAATTTGTGAATTATGGAGCGAATTGTTTCTGGAATGGACACAACGTCTGGGCCAAGATGGAGGGTAAACGCCGGGGCCGCCTCCACCAGCTGGCGCAAATGGCGCAGGTGCGGGGGAATCATCGCCTTGTCCCACTGCTCAACGGCGTGGGGCAGCAGGCGGGCCAGGGCGGCGGGCTTGGCCAGCAGGGTCAGGGCATGGTCGGGGCGGTTTTCGATCTGCGGAAAGCAGATGGCCCGCACCGGCGCTTCGTTTTGCCAGACGTGTGGCCAGATCGATTCGGCCGTGACGCTGATTTTACGACGGCCGTTTCCCCCCACCGCACTCTCCGCCAGGTGAGCCATCGTGGCAAAGTGGGCAAAAGATTCGGGGTAGGCTGCCAGAACGCCGGGGTAGCGTTGGACACGGCCGTTTGCCACCACTACCGGCGAATCGTTGGAGAGGAGCTGCCAACCAGCATTCAGCAGGGACAGCCCGGTGGTGGTTTTGCCTGCGCCGATGCCGCCTACCAGCAGCACCGCCTGCCCCTCGTCGGCGGCGGCAAAGGCGTGCAGCAAAAACTTGCCCCGACGGCGCAGGTGGGGTGACAGGCTGATAGCGATCAAATCTTCCAAGATGGCGTAGGTTTGCCCGGCCGCCGCCACCACCTGGCCCTGCGTCCAACCCTCGGCCAGGTTCAAATGCAGCTGGCCGTAGCGCGGAAAATGAGCAATCACCTGGTCGCCATCGACAAAGTAGTGCAGCAGGTCGCCCTGCTGGAAATCGGGGGGGCGGCTGGGCGGCGCGGGCACGCTGGCCACGGTTTTGAAAGTGACGGTGAGATGGGGGACGGCCGTACTCAGTGCCAACGAACCAAACGATGCCAACCAACCGTGCCATAAAGTTGCATCATCTGCATTCCCTTCGATAATTAGATCGTGAAATTGCCACCGCAAACTATTCATGCAAGAAAGTATATTGAGTAATTGAGTAATTAGGTAATTGAACAAAATTACCCAATTACTCAGTTACCCAATTACTTCCCTGGGAGAGTAAGTTGAACAAAGATTCCATCCTGCAACGCGCCGAAAACGTCACCTTTGAAGTGGTGGCGGATGAGGCGATTTTGATCGACATCCGCACCGGCACCTATTTTTCCCTCAACGAGGTGGGCACTGAGTTTTGGGAGATGCTCGACGGCGAACAAACGATTGAGCAGCATGCCGCCACCATCGCCGCCAAGTACGAGGTGGAAACGAGCATGGTGGTAGCCGATTTGCTGGAGTTGGCCCACGAAATGGCCAAAGACAACCTGCTTGTCATTCAATGAATCTGGCTTTTGGGAAACGCCAGGGCGTGAAACGTGAAACGTGATGAGGGACGCCTCTCTATTCACGTTTCACGCCAAATTCCATAGGCCCCTAATTTCTTATGAACGCTCTTCTCGTCCGCATCGGCCACCTGTGGCTGGGGCTGCGGCTGCTGCCCAGCCTGCTCACCAACGCCCAGCAGCGGCAGCTTTTGGCCGAAATGCGCCATCTTTGCCAGGAACTGCCCATCATCCTGAAACAGCCCATCCCCCAGGCGATGGCGGAACTGGAGGCGATGGGGGGTGAGGAACGGCCGTTTCCCCTCCCTCCAGAAGCCCAAACCCGCCAACTGGCCGACCTGGCTGCCTTGCTGGAGCGCCGCTCGCCGCTGGGGCTGTGCCTGCGCCGCTCGCTGCTGCGCTACCGCTACCTGCACGAGCTGGGCGTGCCGGTTGCAGTACGGTTTGGGGCCAAATTTGCGCCGGGCGACGCGCCAGACAAGAAGAAGGTGACGGGGCATGCCTGGCTGGTTGTGGGGGAACGGCCGTACCACGAAGCCGACGCAAACTGGCAGGGCTACACCGTCATGCTCCGCTGGCCACAAGAAGTATAAATCCACAGATTTCGCAGATTACCCAGATTTTTCTCGCATTTCTCTTAATCCTCTGTGCCCTACTTCGGCCCCGCTCAGCACAAGTCTGTGGCAACATTTTTATTCGCGGGGGACGTAGAGGGTTAACGGCCGTATCACCGGATCGTTTAGCGTGGGGGGCGATTGTGTTAGGCGCAGCGTTTCCACCGCCTCGTAATGTGCCAGCAGCAGCGCCACAAAGGTTGGCTCTGTCTCAAAAAAGTCGCTTTCATCCGAGATGATTTGGGCAAAGTGCTGCTGCTCGATGAGCGCCACCAGGTCGGGCGGCAGTGGGTCGGTCCCGCGCTGCCGGGCGTGCCAGAGGGTTTGCAGGTGGGCATACGGCCGTTTGCCCGCCCGCACCGCCACGCTGGGATGCATCAACAACCACACCTCACCCGGCTCAGCTTCGACTCTTTCAACCAACGCATCACCCGCTGCCCGCATTTCGGCCGTTGGCCAAAAATTTCTGGGCAATCCCGCATTCAGCGGAAACGTCGCTAAGCCAAACTGCGCAAGCATGGCCGCAGTCCAAAGCCATCTTCGTTTGTCATACCCGCGCAGGCGGGTATCCATTCCGGCCGCGAAAGTGGATTCCCGCCTGCGCGGGTATGACAGCGCAGGGATCAAGCACAAAAAGGCGTAGCCAATGAGCATGTTGTTCAGATTACCGCCCACCGTGCTGCGCCCGGCGATGGAGATGAAAACGGCCGTTCCCCCAAACACCAGCCAGGGATTATTGGCGATTAGAGATTGGAGATTAACTGCGGCTAATCTCCAATCTCCAATCGCCAATCGCCTCACCTGCTGCACCACCAAAAAAACAGCCAGCCCCACCAACACCCCCATTCCCGCGCCCAGCTCCCACACAAAAATGTTGCGCAATCGCGCCAACTCCAGCGGACTGGCATAAGCAATCGTCACCACGTAATAGCTAAACCAGCCGCCGCTCCCCTGCTGCAAAACCCAAACCGGCACGGCGGCAACCAGCACAAAGGGAATGATAAACAAGAACAGGACGCGGATGAACGCGGAGGACGCGGATTTTTTATTGTTTTTCTCAGCGCTCTCCGCGTGCTCTGCGGTAAAAAAATAAAACGCCGCTACCGTCGCCAGCAATACCCCATTCTGCTTCGTCAAAAAGGCCAACCCCAGCAAAACGGCCGCAAAAATAATCTTAATCTCCGTGAAACTCCGTGCCCCCTCTGTGTCGCTCCGTGTTCCTCTCCTTCCCCCGTAAACCAACAGTACCAACCCCGCCAAGCTCAAAAACGCAAACAGCGCATCCACCCGCGCCAGGTCGTACCAGCCGCCCACCAGCCGGTAGCCGCCCAAAAACAAGCCGCTGCCGATAAATGCGGCCGTTTTCCCACCACTTTCTCGCCAACCCACATAGAACGTGAGAACGGCCGTTCCCCCCACACTCAAAAAAGAAATCAACCGCAGCGGCCAAAAACCAAAGCCCGTCAGCCGCAGCAGCAGCCCGCCCAGCCAGGTAAACAGCGGCATGTACACCTGTGGCACAAATTCCGCGTTCGGCGGTACAAACACCGGCAATCCCTGCGCCACCCGCCACGCCTGCATCACCATGCCCTCCTCCACCAAATCCAGCGCATACGGATAAACCACCCGCGCCCACCCCAGCCGCAGATACGCCACACCCACAGCCAGCGAAACAAACCACAAAAGAATCAACAAAAAATCTGTTAAATCTGCGGAATCCTTGATTTTATTTCTAATTTGCTTAGCCGCTTTGCCCATAACGGCCGAATTGTATACCATCCACAGCGAAAACCTGGGCCAAATGCTGAACGCATCAATGCCCAGGCTAAAATTACCCATTTACTCAATTACTCAATTACCACATGTGCGGCATCACTGGCATCCTCTCCCCCCAAATCAATCGTGAACGGCTGGCCCAGGCCAACGACCTGCTGCACCATCGCGGTCCAGACGACGCGGGCATCTTCATCGCCGACGGCATTGGGCTGGCGGCGCGGCGGCTCAGCATCATCGACCTGGCCCATGGCCACCAGCCGCTGAGCAACGAAGATGGCACCATCTGGATAACCTACAACGGCGAGGTGATGAACGCCCCCGCCCTGCGCACCGAACTGGAAGCCGCCGGGCACCAGTTCCGCACCCGCAGCGATACCGAAACCATCGTGCACGCCTACGAGGCGTGGGGCACCGACGCCTTTGTGAAGCTGCGCGGCATGTTTGCTTTTGCCTTGTGGGACGGCCGTTCCCAAACCCTCCTCCTCGTCCGCGACCGCTTTGGCATCAAACCGCTGCACTACGCCAAAATTGGCAACGAGCTGGCCTTTGCTTCCGAAATTCGCCCGATTTTCCACCTCCTGCCCACCCTCACCCGCCGCACCAACCGGCAGGCGCTGGCCGACCTGTTCACGATTGGCTTTGTGCCCACGCCGCAAACCATGTTTGCTGATGTGCACAAGCTGCCCGCCGGGCACATGCTCATCGCGCAAAATGGGTCGGTGACGATACGGCCGTATCACCACCTCACCTTCCCCGACCACCCAAACTACCGTCAACTCAGCGAAGCCGACGCCGTCGACGAGTTCATGGCCCACCTGCGTGACGCCGTCAGCGCCTGGCGCCTGAGCGACGTGCCCGTCGGCTCCCTGCTCAGCGGCGGCATTGATTCCAGCGCCCTGGCCACGCTGCTCACCGAGATCAGCGGCCAGCCAATTCACACCTTCACCATCGCCTTCAGCGCCGCCAGCCACGATGAATCCGCCTACGCCCAACTTGTCGCCCAGCGTCTCGGCAGCCAGCACCACACCCTGCACTTCGGCCCCGAAGCATTCGACCTGCTGCCGCAAATCGTGGCCCAGCTCGAAGAACCGCAATGCTCCGCCACCAGCCTGCCCATCTACCTGCTCTACCAGGCGTGCCGCGAGGCGGGCTTCAAAGTGATCCTCACCGGCGAAGGGGCGGATGAGCTGCTGGGCGGTTATCACTGGTTTGATGGCGATCGGCGGATACGGCCGTTCCTCGCCATCCCCCAACCCGTCCGCCAACTCCTAACAAAACTCCCCCTGCCCGGTTCCGCCGCTGGCCAGCGCGTCCTCACCCACGGCAACCACGACCCGCTGGCCCGCTTCGCCCTCTGGCACCAGGTGGCATCCCCTAAATTGGCAAAAGAGTTATTAGAGATTGGAGATTGGAGATTGGAGATTGCGCAATCTCCAATCTCCAATCTCCAATCTCGCCAAAACTACCACCCCCTCAATCAATTTATCGCCTTGGAGGCGCAGACGCGCATGGTGGATTTTATTAATTTTGAGGTAGATCGGATGAGCATGGCCAACTCCGTCGAGGCACGGCCACCGTTTTTAGACCACAAGCTGTGGGAATTTTGCGCCACGCTGCCGCCTGAGCTAAAGCTCAACGGGACGATGAACAAAGTTTTGCTGCGGCTGGGCATGAAGGAGCTGCTGCCAACGGCCGTTACCCAGCGCCAGAAACAAGGACTCGCCACCCCGCACGCCGCCTGGTGGCGCAGCGAAAAACTGCCCGCCTGGGCCGAAGAATGTCTCCAACCAACCTCGCTACGCGAAACGGGCTATTTTAATGCGGAAGCTGTGGCAAAATTAAGGGAGATGCATCGGAACGGCCGTGCCGACCACAGCCGCAGCCTTACCGGCATCCTCACCAGCCAGCTCTGGCACCAGGCAATGGAAGTTCGCAATTAAAAACAGAATCAACAGATTGCGCAGATTTACCAGATTTTTAATTCGTTCAATCTGCGAAATCTTTGATTTTATTGCTCACATTTGCAGACTAACACAATGGAAACAGTGAAAATCCTCACCTACAACCTCGAATTTGGCGGGCGCAAGCAGCTGGAAAACATCCACGCCGTCCTGGCCCACATCAACGCCGACGTGATTGGCCTGACCGAAGCGGACGACCATGATGTGGTCAAGATTCTGGCCGAGCGGCTGGAGCTGCACCACGCCTGGGGCCACGGCAGCGGCGAGCGCCACATTGCCCTGCTCTCGCGCTACCCCATCAAGGCGTGGCAAATCTACAACCAACCGCCGCTCACCCAGGCCGCGCTGGAGGCAAAGCTGGACACGCCCGGCGGGCCGCTGACCGTTTACAACGTGCACTTTTTGCCCTATTTGCTGCTGCCGTTTGAGATTCGCCGCTGGCAGGCAGTGGGGAAATTGTTGAAGATTATTGGGGAACGGCCGTCCACCCCCCACCTCATCATCGGCGATGTAAATGCGATTGGGCCGGGCGACCGCGTCTTGCAGCACAAAAACCCGGCGCGCATGCGGCGCGTGATGCTGCTGCAACTTCGCCTCATCTTCCGACTGGCCATCCCCCGATTGTTACGTGCGGGCTACACCGACTGCTTCCGACACCGGCACCCCCACGCCGACGGCTTCACCTGGTGGACCATCAACCCCACCACCCGCTACGACTACATCTTCGCCGATCCGCAAATGCTGCCCCGCCTGCAAACCTGCCGCGTCGTCGACGACCACCCCGCCATCCGCCACGCTTCCGACCACTTCCCGCTGCTGGCTGAATTTAGTATACTTCAGACCTGACAGGTTTAATGGCTCAACGTTTTATGGCAACAACAACAGCTTCCCTTCCTCACACAGCGATGCTCAACACCATGCAAACCCACCTGCAGCAGTGGCAACAAACGGCCGATCGCCGGGCCATTTTTCTCAACTGCTACCTGCTGATGACGCAAAATATGTTAACGGCCGTTCACCAACAACAGTTTCAGGACAATCCCTGGGTCCACACCCTCACCCACCGCTTTGCCGACTACTACTTCACCGCCCTGGCCGCCTTTGACAGCCAACAGCCCACCACGCCCCAGGTGTGGCAGCTCACCTTCACCGCCGCGCAGGATGCCCAAACGTACACCCTGCAAAACCTCTTTTTAGGGGTCAACGCCCACATCAATTATGATTTGGTCCTGACCGTTGTGGAGCTGTTGGAAGCCGAATGGGCCGCCCTTACCCCCGCCGAGCGCACCAGGCGCTACCAGGATTTCATCCAGGTCAACGACATCATCGGGCGCACCGTGGACGCGGTGCAGGACACCGTCGTGGAGGCGTTTACCCCCCGGCTGGATTGGCTGGACCGGCTCATGGGGCCGGTGGACGAGTGGCTGGTGTCGAAGATGATTGGGCAGTGGCGCGAGGAGGTGTGGCAAACGGCCGTCTCCCTCCTCAACACCCCCACCCCCGCCGAGCGCGAACCGATCCGCCAGCAAATGGAAACCCGCGCCCTCAAAATCGCCCAGATGCTGCTGACCCTTTAACCAAACAAGTAGCCAATCACCTTGTTGTTGGATTTGGAGATTAGAGATTGGAGATTGATAATTACTCAATCTCCAATCTCTAATCTCCTTCTACCGAGTGGCGATGTCCACAAAGGCCGTCATACCCCAGCGCAGGGGGAGATCAGCCGTTTCGGCCAGATCGATCGTCACGGTGTAGGCCACATCGCCGCGCGCCAGGTTGGGCAGCAGGGCAACGGCCGTTACCGCCCCCGTCAGATCCGCCTCCGGCAATGCATCCACCCGCACCGTCACGGGCGCACCTTCGGCCACCAGGGCCACGTCCAGCTCGGTCAGATCGGTTGTCTCGATTTGCCACGCGCCAAAGTTGGCCAGCGTCACCACCGGGAAGCCGGGCGCGGCCAGTTCCCCCTCGCTTAGCCCAACCGAAACCACTGTGCCGTCAAAGGCGGCGCGCAAAAAGGTGCGCTCCAGCATCAGTTCGGCGCTCTCGACACCCGCTTCGGCCAGGGTAACGGCCGTTTCCGCCACCGCCACCCGCGCCACAGCCTGAGCAATGCGCACTTCCGCCTGCTGCACCCCCACCTGGGCCTGCTCCACGGCCACTTCCGCCAACCGAATCTGCTCCGGCGTGGCCCCTGCTTGGAGCAGCGCCAGCTGCGCCTGAGCGATGGCCAGACTGGCCTGGGCCACGCCTACCTGGGCATTGGCCGCCTGTCGCTGGGCGGGCGTGGCTCCGTCTTGCAGTGCTTCCAGCCCAGCCTGCGCTGCGGCCTGGTTCAGCCGGGCCGCGTCCAGTTGCTGCCGCGTCTGCTCCTCGATGGGGCCAAACAGCGGGCAAACCTCGCCATCGGGCGTGTCGAAGCAGCTGTCGAGGATCTCCTGGTATACCTGTTCCAGCTGCTGCACCTGGGCCTGGGCCGCCGCAACGGCCGCTTCCGCCGCCAAAATGTCTGACTCATCCGCAATATCCAGCGCCGCATCCCGGCTGCCCACAGCCTGGGTGATGGCTGCCTGGGCCGCAGCCACCCGGCTTTCCGCCGCAGCGATTTGCTCGGCCTGCGCTCCGGCTTCTACCAGGGCTAAATTGGCTTGAGCAACTGCCAGGCGAGATTGGGCAGTGGTTACGGCCGTTTCCGCCAACCCCTGCTCATTTTGCGCCGCCAACAGGCCAGACTGCGCCGTAGCCAAGCGGGCCTGGGCCTGCTGCAAACCAAGTTCCGCCGCCGCCGGATCCAATTGCAGCAGCGCCTCACCTGCCTGCACCACCTCGCCATCGGCCACAAAAACCGTCGCTACCGTGCCACCGGTCTGGAAAGCCAGGGCCACCTGCGCAGCGGGCACCACCTGCCCCTCAGCAGAAACGATATCGGCGGATGGTTGGGCTTGAACGGCCGTCCCCACATTCGCCAAAAGAAAAATGGCAAAAATTGAAAGTAGCGTTTTGTTACACAGAGTTTCACAGAGATGCCACAGAGTTGCACGGAGATTTCTCTGTGAATCTTTGTGTCTCCTCTGTGTCCCTCTGTGTTCCTTCTTAAAATCTTTCATCTCTCTCCCCCTCACTGATTCCGCTCAATCGTAATAAACACAGACATGCCCCAGCGCAGCGGCAGCTCGCTCTCTGGCAACGCCAGCGTCACCACGTACGTCTGGTCGCCGCGCACCTCGGCGGCCAGCTCGGCAATTTCCAGCACCCGCCCGGTCAGCGACTGGTCCGCGAACGCATCTACCTGCACCCGGGCCACGTCATCCCGCGCCAGGGCCACCACGTCGGCCTCGATCAGGTCGCTGGTTTCCACCTGCCAGCCAGACAAATCGGCCACGATGGCCACCGGCTGGCCTGCCGTCACCGTCTCACCCACGTCCACCAGCACGTCGGCGACGGTGCCGCTAAACGGGGCAGTAAGACTGCGTTTTTCCAGGGCGAGCTGGGCCGCGTCTACCTGGGTTTGCGCTTCCAAAACGGCCGCTTC
>JADLAX010000075.1 GCA_020848035.1 Anaerolineae bacterium
GGCCGTGTTCCCAGATGTCATAGCGAAAGGAAGAGCCAACCGACAGGGCAACCAGCTTCTCGAAGGGCACCTGGCCATTGCGCTGGCGCACGTACTGCCAGAGGTGCGTCGCGCCCAAATCGTGGCCGATGGGGATGATCTTTCCCGTAGGGCTTTCCGTGGCCAATACGGCGATCGCCTCGGCAACCTCATCGGCCAGCACGCCACGGCGCAGTTCACGCCACGAGGGGATGGGTTCAGGCCGGGTTTGCCGGTTGGGGAAAGCGAGGGTGTAAAGGGAACGGCCGTTGCCCCACTCCGCTCCCTCTTTGGCTGCCTGCACATAAGCTGACCACATCTCCGGGGAATCGGGAAAGCCGTGCAAAAACAGGATGGGACTGCGCGTGGGGTTTTGGGGGGTGAAAGCTGGTTCGAGCAGGCAATATTTCATGAGACCGTTTTATCACATTTTTTGGTTGAAAGCTCCAACATTTAAATACGTTGGCTCTTTGGGAATTCAGGGGATTTAAAGGCCGTGATTCGTGAAACGTGAAACGTGACCAGAGGGCCATCACGTTTCACGCTTCACGTTTCAGACCAGACCCACGAAATCCTGAAAACCCAATACGTTTTACCTGTTTACCAACGGTAAAAACGATTGGAGCACATCGCCACTTGCCACTTCAAACAGCGTAATCGAGTTGGCCGGGAAGGTGGCACTGAAGCCACCGGCAGGCACCACCACGTTGGGCTGCTGCGTAATCTGGCTGAGGTTGCTGCTGGCGTAACGGTATACTTCGGCCGTACCACCCGTAAAGCCATTCAGCACAATCGAGCTGGTGAGCGGCCCGCCACTTTTGTTTACCACCATGATGGTGAGGGCCAGGTCGCTGCTGCGCCGGGCGGCAAAGACGGACAGCTGATCCACATTGCTGCTGCTGGCGGGCAGGCTGAGGTTACCAAAGGCGGCACCACTGCCGTCGTAGTTGAGGTACATGCGGAAGGCAAACGCGCCGGGGGCGGTATTGGCCGGAGGCGCCCAGAGGGTGGCCAGATCCACCTGCTGCTGGCCAAAGATGCCCAGCACATCGGCCTGGGCCAGGGCCCCGTTGATGTGTTCCAGACCGCCCCAGTTGTATTCGGTGATGGCGATTTTGGTGCCGGGGTAGTAGGTGTCTACCCAGTCGTGCATGCGGGGAATTAGCTCAACCGGCTCGCCGATCCAGCTTTCATCGACGTAGGTCGGGTCCCACAGGGCGCGGGTAGAGCGCAGCCGCAGCGCCTGGGTGGCATCGCCGCCCGCCGAGCTGAGGGCCACGCCGTTTTGCTGCGGGTAGAAGTGCAGGTCCAGATAGTCGAGCAGGCGCGTGCCGTTGGTTTGCTCGTAGGCGGCCAGCTGCTGGAGATACCACTCTACCAGGGGCATGTTGCCGTGGGCCAGCCGATCGGGCGGATTGAGCCAGAAGGTATCGCTGGAAGCCACGTCGGCGGCGGAGTAGAAGTAGGCGGTCCAGCCCCACAGCACGGGGCCAAGCGTGCTGGCGCTGGGATCGGCTTGCTTGATGGCCTCAGCGTAGGCGATGGTGCGCGCCAGCAGCTCGTCGTAGGTGAGCGGGTCAGGGTAGACGTCGCGGTGGGTGCTGTCCCAGAGCATCGGCTCGTTGTCCAGGGCGTAGTAGGGGATGCCGCCAGTGGCTGCCGTGCCAAATTCGCCGACGAGGTGGGTGACCCACTCGTTGACCCAACTTTCGTCGATGGCCGTGCTGGTAAGGGTGGGATCGTTGCCGGCAATGGGGGTGCCGTTAGGCAAACGGCCGTTGCCGCATTCCCAGTTGCCATCAAACGCCTGCTGGTTGGGGTAAACTGACTGGGGGAAGCCGCAGTCGCGTGCGTTGGTCAGACGGCGCTTGGGTGTCCAGCCAATCATCGGCATGGTGACGATGGAGCGGGTGCCGCTGTTGTTGTTGGCCAGCACAAACTCATCCAGCCCCGTGACGGAAAGATCGTCATCGCCATCCGGCACGTTCATGAAAAACCAGTCGCTGGCCCGGTTCGAGACGTCGATTTTCCAGTTGTAGCGCGTGGTGGCGTTGCCACCCCAGCGGTTGACCGGCAGGCCAATTTCGTTGGCAAAGGTGTTGTCGGCGAAGTTGATGCCGTAAATGTCCGGGCTGATGGGGTGGGCAACGGTGGTGGTGTCGATGGTGAGGGTGGGGCCAGTGCCGGGCGGCTCCGGGGTGCCGCTGCCGTCGGCTTCCACCAGCTGAACGTCGTCCAGGTAATAAACTGACTGGGCCGAACCTGAAGTTTCTTGCAGCACGATGCCGGTGACGGTGCCGCTGGACAGCCCCAGATCGCTCAGGGCAACCTCCACCTGGGTCCAGCTGTTGGCGGTGGTGGTGACAGGCACGGGATCTTCGATAATCGCCAGGGAGCCATCGCGCAGCATGAGGTTGAGCTGGTGTCCACCGGAGGTACCGCCGTGAATCCAGAACGAGACAGCGTCGTAATCGGCCGTGCTGTAGCCAGTGCTGCTTTGCAGCGCCAGCCCGGCCCAGGCGGCGGTGTGGGTGACGCTCATGGCGTCGCTGCCGGTGTGCACGGGGGTGCTGTTGTTGAAGGTAACGGCCGTATTCCATGACCAGTTTTGCCACCCGGACGTCAGGTCATCGTCGTAGATGATGAGGTTGGCGGTTGGTTGGGCGGCCAGGGAAAAAAGAGGAATCAAGAAGAGGGCCAAAGCAATGGTTAGCCAGGCAATACGCTTTTTCATACAAACTCCTTTTTTATGCTTAACGTTACGTATCTGCTCCGGCACGTACAGAGCTGCACGTGCCAGGATCATTGTATTCACCTTGCTAAGTGTGAGGTGCTCTTTAGGACTTTTGTCTCATGTTACGCGAAAAACGGCGCTGTTTTACGCTTTACATTGCTACGTTTGCCGAATTAGAAATTCATGCTACGTTTCTGGGCAACTCAACCAGACGAGAGGTTCTGATGTCCATTTTTTTGTATGCGGTGTATACGGCCGTTCACCTCATTCTCCTGCTGTGGGGCGGGCAAATCTGGCGACGGCACCACACGCTCAGCACGGCACTGCTGATGGCCATCTCCTTTGGCCTGTTTTACGACAACCTGATTTTGCTGCTGGGCACGTGGATTGGCGAAGGCCCGCTGCTGCTGGCGCTTAGCTGGCCGCGCTTCATTTTGCACCAGCTGGTGCTGCCCTGGATGATTCTGGCGGCCTATGACCAGGCGCGTCTGACCGGGGCAGGTTGGACAAAGTGGCGCTGGGGGCGGGCAACGGCCGTTTTCCTCTCCATTCTCGTCTTGCTGGCGGGCATTTTTACCCGGCTGCTGCCCATGACGCTGGAACCGGCGGTCATGGACGGCGTGGTGCGTTACGTGGCCCACAACGTCAGCGGCCCGCCCATTGTGAGCATCGTCAGCATTGGGCTGGTGGGCGTGATGAGCCTCAGCTGGTGGCGGCACAAACAGTGGCCGTGGCTCACGCTCATCGTTTTGGTTGTCTTTATTGGCGAGGGTTACCCCAGCGAAGCGGTGCGCCGCGTGGTAGGCTCTGGGCTGGAGGCGGTGCTCATGGGAATGCTCTACTTTACTACCGTGCGTTTCTGGCGGCCTGAAGCGGCCGTCCTGGCCGCTTGATGGACCATTCCGCGCCAAAACGATGAGAGATATCTCGGCTCACTTGTCCGCTTGTGCCCGTCTTGCTAAAGTTAACCGTATGAAATTTGCCCGATTTTTCATCTTGCTTTTGATCGTTTTCCTGGCGGCGTGTGGCGCAACGGCCGTCTCCACCCCCATTCCCGACGCCGTCTCACCCATCCAAATTACCCGCATGAACGCGGATACGGCCGTTGGCACGTCGCGCCTCGTTTTTGGCCTGTTTGATGGCCCCAACCCGGTCGCCGACGCACAAAGCGTGGCCCTGAGCGTGGTGCCCGCAGGCGAAACAAACGCCGCGCCAGTCTGGCAGGGTCCAGCTGAAAATTTCAGCGATTACGAAGTGCCTTACTGGGTGGCGTATCCGCACCTGCCCAGCGCGGGCTTTTGGGGCATTACGGCGGAGGTGATGTTGGCCGACGGCCGTACCGTCACCAGCCAGTTTGCCATTGAGGCCAAAGCGGAAAGCAGCGCCGTTGATGTGGGCGACCTGGCACCGCTTAGCCAAAATCGGACCCTGGCCACCGAGCCAGACATCAACAAGCTCAGTTCCGGCAGCAACCCGGACCCTGCCTTTTACCAGCTGACGGTAGCCGATGCCGTAGCCAGCGGCAAACCCACTGTGGTGGGGTTTATCACCCCCGGCCTGTGTGAAACACGCTGGTGTGCCCCGGTGCTCAACAGCGTGGCCACCGTGCGTGATGCGGTAGGTGATGCGGCCAACTTTATCCACATCGAGGTGTACGAGGATTTTCAGGCGCTCACCTACGTACCGGAGATGGCCGAATGGGGGCTGGTGACTGAACCGTACGTGTTTGTGCTGGATGAGGCGGGCCGCATCACGGCGTCGCTGGCGGGGCCAGTTTCGCCACGCGAGCTGACCCAGGCGCTGGATGAGGTGCTGCCATGAAGCGTTGGCTGTTGGTTGGGCTCATTTTGGCGATGACGGCCGTTGTCACCCCCCATGCCCTGGCCCATACCGAACTGGTATCGGCTACCCCCGCCCCGGGCAGCTCGGTGCAGGCGCTGACTGAAATTCGGCTGGAGTTTAGCGAGCCGGTGGGCAGCGATGTGCGCATTGACCTGATGCAAGATTTTGTCCCGGCGGCCGAACTGACCCCGGTGCTTGATCCAGACCGGCCTAATGTGGTGTTTACGGCCGTACCTCCCCTGCCCAACGGCGTGTACACGGTGCAGTGGGCCGTCACCAGCGTGGATGGACATCCCATCAGCGGCAGCTACAGCCTGGGAATTAACAGCACACCACCACAACCAGACACACCCTGGCACCAGACGCTTACGGCGCGGCTGGCCTTTTTGCTGTCTGGCGTGTTTGTAGTCGGCTACACCCTGGTTCGCTCGCGTCCTAAAACAGTTTCCCCGCCCAAACCCAAACGTTAAAACAGGTCGTCCAGGGACACGCGGGTGTCACACACCGGGCAGATAAACCAGCCCTGTTCCCACTCCGCATCTTCCAGCTCCAGCTCGCTCTCGCAGCTAGGGCAAAGCACGATGTCGTCTATATCGACTGGCTCCTCGACGTCTAGCAGCTCGCGGGCATCATCCAGATACTGCACCGGCACCCGCACGTAAGCGGTCCCCAGCGGCCCACTGCTAAGACCAATCGCTTTGCCCGCGCTTTCCTGAACTGCCTGGGCCGGAATATCGGCCGCTTCCAAACGCTGCGCCAGCATTTCGGCCACGGTAATCCCGTTGGTTTCTAAAACGGTGGCCCATGTTGTCTCTTCCATTTTGCACCCCCACATTTTGTTTTACAAAAGGGTTGGTAAGATAAAAAGAGTATAATTGGGGTGAGGAACGGCCGTCAATCTATCCCTACCTGTTTCCAGCGACCGTTTGTCATTCCAGCACCAGCGAGGACACAAAAATGAAGTTTTTAGTGACCGGTTTTGAACCGTTTGGCACCAGCACCATCAACCCGTCGGCGCAGGTGGTGCAGGCCCTGGCGGGCAGGCAGTTTAACGGATTTGTGGTAGAAACGGCCGTTCTCCCCGTCCAGCGCCACTTAGGGCCACAAACCCTGCTGAACCACGTGCAGCAGCACCAGCCCGACGCCGTGATCTGCCTGGGGGAAGCGGGAGGACGTACGGCCGTTTCCATTGAGCGCATCGCCGTAAACCTGCTCGACTTTGGCATTGCCGACAACAACGGGCTGGTGGTGCAAGATGAGCCCATCGCGCCCGATGGCCCGGCGGCCTACTTTGCCACCCTGCCAGTACGGACCTTGCAGCAAGCGGTCCTCGCGGCGGGCATTCCCGCCGAGCTGTCACTGAGCGCTGGGGCGTTTTTGTGCAACCAGGTGATGTATGAGCTGCTCCACTTTCTGGCCGGGCAGCAGCTGGCCGTGCCCGCCGGTTTTGTGCACCTGCCCCTGCTGCCCGAACAGGCCGCCAGCCAGAAACCGCCCCGCCCCAGTATGGCGCTGGAGGGGATGGTAACGGCCGTTACCACCATCCTGCACACCCTCCACCACGTGCCGCAAGCGCCTACCCTGGCTTGAACCTGTCCCACCCCGGTCAACGCGGCCTGCGCGATGCAGGCGTAGCCGCGGTTTCTTACCGCGCAAATGGGCGCAGCAAGGATGTGCGGCTACTGGTTGGTATGCTCTAAAAGGGATTCTGGAATCAACACCGTGTCGATGGCGTGTACGCTGCCGTTGGTGGCGTCCATGTCCGGGGTGATCACCAGAGCGTCCCCAATGCGCAGCCCTTCGTCTGTGGTGGTGACGGGCAGCTTCTCGAAGCCAAAGCCAAAACCGCTGCCACCCACCGCCACCCGGGTAGAAATCTCGCCCATTTCGGCCATATCGGCCGTGGTTAAATCGGCATCTTGCGGCCAGCCATCGGGCGAAAGCAGATGAAAATTCACCACAAATTCCATGGCAAAAGGATCGCTTTCAAGAAGCGCCACCACATCGGCCGGCATAGTGGCAAACGCCTCGTCGGTAGGAGCCAGGACGGCATCGATGGCTTCGCTAAAGCGCAGGTTGCCCATTTGGCTGGTTCCCTCGATGGCGGAAAGGAAAGTGGTGAAACGGCCGTCTGCCTGCAAAACCCCCCACATACTCATCTCTGGGCCACTTTCTGGCGGCAGCAGCATCGTATCAATCACGTACAGCATCCCGTTGCTGGCCGGTCGCCCTTCGCCTCGCAGGGGAGCGTACCACACCTGCATCCCGTCTTCCGTCTCACGAATCGGCAGCGAACCGCCCGCCAGCGAAACCACAGAGCCAGCGGCCAGTAAATCCGCTTGGGCCAGCTCGCCACTCACCACATGGTTGTCGATGATGCTGCCCAAAAGCGCCGGGTCTACCTGGCTGACAATGATGCCCGTCGTCGAAAAAGCCACATTGGACATGGCAAACACGGTAAAAGGGCCATCATTTTGCAGATCGTCTGTCAGGCCAACGGTGTTTAAGCCATTAGCAAAAAACACCAGGTCGGGGTCAGACGCAATCAGCTCAGTCAGAGTGGGCAGGTTTTCCACCGCAGCAGCCTGGCCGCTGTCCGTGGGCAACGGGGCCAGGATGTCGCCGCCGGGTGCTGTGTTTTCGGTGCTGGTGCAGGCCGTCAACGCCGCCAGGCACACCAGCAAAACAAGGGTCAACAGTCGTTTGGCCATGAAATGATTCCTCTCCTCAATGTTGTAGGGTTTTGTCACACTCTGCCCTGACAGATTAGACGGCTACCCAGCCTAAAATTTTGATTTTCCGGGAAGGTGCTTACCAACCTCTATCTTTGCAAAATCACCTTTTTGCCACGGATTAACACGGATTCTCACGGATTTTAGCGTGTAATCAGTGCTAATTCGTGAGAATTCGTGGCGAAATTCATCGGCAAAGCAAAAAGTGCCAACATCGTGTCACCAACCGCTGGCCTGGAAAACGGCCGTTAACACCGCCTCTCGTTCTACCAGGGTCATTTCACGCGGACAGCAGTAGTTTTCAATCAGGCCAGTCCACAAGTCGACGGTCAGCAAACGGCCGTCGTAAAACACGTACGTATCCACAAACGTTTGCCGCGTCCCCAGCTGGTCCATCTGATCAAAAAAAAGGTTGCCCGGCCCGTAATGAATAAACGCCCCATCCACAAAAGCAAACCCCTGAGCATGGTGCGCCTGGCTGCCAGAAACGGCCGCTGCGCCCGCCTGGGCCAATTCGGCAAAATCCACTTCCTGCTGGGCGGTTGGCGCGTAGTGATAAAACTCGTTGTATTGCAGCGTGGCAATCACCTGGTAACCCGCCGCCGCCAGCTCGGCAATCTGGGCGGTAAACGTCTCGTCGCAGGGGCGCGAGCCGGGTTTGGCCTCCCCCGCCCAGGCATAGGCCGGGCCAACCGGGTTGCAGCCAACAAAGGCAATACGGTTGCCGTTGTGCTCAAACAGGGCGGGCTGCTGTGCCGCCGCCGCATCCGCCCCGCCGCCAAAAACCGCCATGCCCGCGCCATCATACAGGTCCAGCGAATGCAGCAGAGCGTCGGTGCCCCAGTCGTTGATGTGGTTGCCGGTCAGCTCCACCACGTCGATGCCCAGCCAGGTGAGCAGCTCAAAGTAACTCTCGCGGGAGCAAAACGTGGTGCCGCCGATGGGGTCTGGGTACGGACAGTCAGGCGTAAACGAAACCTCATTGCTCACGTGGGCAATGTCGGCACTTTGCAGCACCGGGCCAACGGCCGTTCCCGGCCCCAGCACCCCCCCAATTTCCATCTGGTACGCCGTAGCCCGGGTGAGCGCCGTCACCCCGGTCATCGCCACGGTAGTCAGCTTGCCGGGGTCCCAGTTGGTGGCAAGACCGTCCCACGCGGCCAGGAAGTCGGCGACGGCCGTTTCAGCCCCCGCCACGTTCACAGTTACCGTCAGCGGGTAGGTGGTCGGATCAAAATCGGCCGTCAGCGGTGAGACGCCATCCAGCCGCAGCAGCTTCAGTTCCGGCCGCAGCTGGTGGAAGGGCAGGATAAGCAGCGACGGCCGTTCGGCCCAGGCGCGTTCGACCATTTCGGCGGGGTCCGTCAGGTAGGTGATGCGGGGGTCGGCGGGGGTAAAAACGGCCGTGTCCCACGCCGCCACTTCCGCCGGGGCAAACAGCGGCCCGGCGGAGTTCAGATCAGGCAGGGCTACCTCGTCTTGCACCGTGGCAAAGGGGGCGGCCACGACGTAAATCCATTCGGCCAGCGGCGTGCCCGCGCCCAGGGTCAGCGTCACGTCGGCCTCGCCAGCTTCCACCCAGGCAAACTGGCCGGGCCGGGCGGCAGCCAGCGCCTGGGCCACCGCACGCAGGTCGCCCGGCACGCCCGGCGCGGCGCTGAGGGTGAGGGAGGGGGGAACGGCCGTTGCGGTTGCGGCAGTAGTGGCCGTAGGGATCGCGGTTTCCGGCAGGTTGGCCACGGGCGTCGGTGGCAGCGGACCGGTTGGGGTGGCCAGCGGCTGCGGGGTGGGTGGTGCGGGCAGGGTGAGAGGGAGAACGGCCGTAGGCAGCGGCGCCTGCCCCACGTTGCCGCAGGCAGTTAGCCAGAAAAGGGCAAACAGATATAATCCGCCCCAGAATCGTCTTTCGTCACAAAACCAGGCAAAAAGTGAAAATTTCATCTTATGTCCGAAATTGACCTCAAAAATCCAAGCCTTTATATTAACCGAGAACTCAGCAATATCGAATTTAATCGGCGCGTGTTGGAAGAATGTGAAAACGCCGACTATCCCCTGCTGGAACGCGTTAAATTTCTGGCCATTTTCAGCGGCAACATGGATGAATTTTTCATGGTGCGCGTTTCTGGCCTCAAGCAGCAGGTGCTGTTAGGCATCACCGACCGTCCAGCCGATGGCCTGACGCCGCGTGAGCAGCTGGTGGCGATTCACCGCACCGGCACCCAGCTTTTTGCCCAGGCCACCAACTGCTGGCTCAAAACCTTGCAGCCCGCCCTGGCCGAAGTGGGCATTCACACTCTGAATTACAACCAGCTTAAACCACGTCAGCAAAAAAAGCTGGCCGCCTATTTTGAGCAAGAGATTTTCCCCGTCCTCACACCGCTGGTGTTTGACCCCACCCACCCTTTCCCGCACATCTCCAACCTCAGCCTGAACCTGGCCGCAGAGGTGCGTGATCCCGATACCGACGAGATTCATTTTGCCCGCGTCAAAGTGCCCGACACTCTGCCCCGGCTGGTACCGCTGAATCCGCTAGACCCGGATGAACTGCTGCCACCATCCACCCAAAAGTTCATCTGGCTGGAGCAGGTGATTGCCGCCAACCTGGACCGCCTCTTTCCCGGCATGGACGTGTGTGCCTCTTACCCCTTTCGCGTCACGCGCAACACCGACATGGAAATCCAGGAGGAAGAAGCCGACGATCTGCTGCTGACGATGGAGGAAAACCTGCGCCAGCGCCACTTTGGCCGGGTGGTGCGGCTGGAAATTGATGAGGATACGCCAGAAATGATTCGCAACATTTTGGTGAGCAATCTCAAAGTCAGCGCGACGGATGTGTACGCCACCAACGGGCCGCTGGGGCTGAGCAGCTTATGGGATTTGCATCGGCTGGAACGGCCGGAATTAAAAGATGAATCTTTCCAGCCGAACATGGCGCCGCAGCTGCGTTTTGGCGAATCGATTTTTAGCGTGCTGCAGCGCACCAACATCATGCTGCACACGCCGTTCGACAGCTTTTTGCCAGTGGTTGATTTTGTCGAAGCGGCGGCGGAGGACCCTAACGTTCTGGCCATCAAACAAACGCTGTACCGGCTGGGACCCAACCCACCCATTGTGCGGGCGCTGATGAAGGCGCGCGAAAACGGCAAACAGGTGGCGGTGCTGGTCGAGTTAAAAGCTCGTTTTGATGAGGAGTCTAACATTGAGTGGGCCAGGGCGTTGGAACGAGCCGGGGTGCATGTCGTTTACGGGCTTATTGGTTTGAAGACTCACTGCAAGCTGTGCCTGGTGGTACGGCGCGAGCGGGACGGCATTCGCCGCTACGTGCACATGGGCACGGGCAATTACAATGTCATCACCGCCCGCCTCTACACCGACCTGGGCCTTATCAGCGGCGACGAGGAGATGGGGGCCGATGCCACGGAGCTGTTCAACTATCTGACGGGCTATTCGAAGCAGGTGACGTACCGCAAGTTTTTGGTTGCGCCGGTCAATTTGCGAGCCAATTTGATCCGTTTGATTCATCAGGAGACGGATTACGGCCGTAACGGCCGTATCATCATCAAAGCCAATTCCCTGGTAGACCCCGGCATCATCCGGGCGCTGTACCGCGCGTCCCAGGCCGGGGTGCAAATCGACCTGATCATTCGCGGCTTCTGCTGCCTGCGGCCAGGGATCAAAGGGGTCAGCGAAAATATTCGCGTGAAGAGCATTGTGGGCCGCTTTTTGGAGCACAGCCGCATTTACTACTTCCACAACCAGGGCAACCCGGACATCTACGTGGGCAGTGCCGATCCCATGCCGCGCAACATTGACCGCCGCGTTGAGGTGCTGTTCCCCATCGAGGACGCCGCCGAGCGGCAGCAGGTTATCTCCATCCTGACCATTTACCTACACGACACGGCCAAATCTCACCTGCTGCATTCAGACGGCCGTTACGAACTGGCCCTTCATGCGCTGGACGAGGGGGAAGAGCCGTTTAACAGCCAGCTGTGGCTGCTGTACGGCCGTCAATCCGGCAAAACGCCGCCGTTTGACCCCAACGTGCTGCCCCAACCGCCGGGGGCCGCTCTGGCAAATGAGAAGCAAGAAACGAAGGAAAAAGCTGCGAAAGAAAAAGGGGGCGAGTAGCAGCCGAAGGTGCTGCTACTCTGGATTATTTCAGGAAGCTGCGCCCAGAATGACGGCAACAAACCAAATCATAAAGTCGTACTTCATCAGCTGGCTCAGCTTTTCCAGCTGCGGCCCAGATCGCTCCCGCGTGACGCGCAGCAGGATGTAAAACAGCACCGGGTACACCCCCAAAGCGACGATAAACGCATAGACCGGTTCGTAGATATTGAGCATGTAGGGCAGCATCATCACCACCAGGGTAGCGGCCGCCAGCAGGTAAAACACGATGCGCGCCGGGCGGCGGCCCCACACCGTGGCGATGGTACGGCAGCGCTGGCGCAGGTCACCCTCGTAGTCGGCCAGGGTCTTGAGCACTTCCCGCCCCATAATCGCCGAGGCAATGATCAGCGCCAGCCAGAGCGACGGCCGTGGATTCCCTGCCGCAATACCGCCAAAAATAGCGCTCATTGCCGAAATGGTGGCCACGATGGCGTTGCCCATCAACACGGTGCTTTTTAAGCGCCAGGAGTACAGGTAAAGCAGCCCGGCCGAGGCCACCGCAATGAGGAAGGCGGTGAGGTTGATAAACCCGGCCAAAATAATTGACAGGGCGGTCATGGTGAGTGAAAAAAGCAGCACGTTGTGGGGCGAAACCATGCCCGAAGGCAACGGCCGTCCCGGCTGGTTGATCTTGTCAATTTCAATATCTCGGTAATCGTTCCAGGCATTGGCCGCCGCCGTAATAAACCAGGTGGCCAGGGTGGCCAGAATGACCTTGTCCCAGGCCCCGGTACCAGCAACGTATCCGCCCAACAACACCGCCAACCCTCCGGTCAAAGTCGTAAGGGGGCGGCTGATCTTGTACAATCCTCTTAGCTCGTTCAACATTTGTCTGCCTCCATAAGATCTATGTTGGAAAACCCTGATTGACCAAAAAAGATACAATGAGAAGATGATAACCAGCTTAACAAATGCCAAAGTCAAATATGTGCGGCGGCTGCAAACGGATCGCCGGTTTCGCAACCGGGAAAAGCAGTATGTGGTAGAAGGGACTCGATGGTTAACCGAGTTGATCGGGTTGGCCCGTCCGCCAGCGCTGCTTTTTTACACAGAACGATGGTTAGAAACGGCCGCTCATGCCCAAATTCTACAACAACTCACCAGCCTGGGACAATCTACCCCGTACCTGACGACGGAAGAAGTGATGCAGGCGATGAGCGATACCAGCACTCCGGCGGGTGCCCTGGCCGTCATTGCCATGCAGCCGCGCCCGCTGCCCACTACACCCTCGCTGCTGCTGGTGCTGGATGAGGTGAGCACCCCTGGCAACCTGGGCACTATGCTGCGCACCGCCGGGGCCGCTGGAGCCGATGGTGTGCTGTTGGGGCCGGGCTGTGTCGATTTGTACAATCCAAAGGTGGTGCGGGGCAGCATGGGGGCGCACCTGCGGCTGCCGGTACACAGCCAGAGCTGGGCCGAGATCGCCCAAACGGTACGCGGGTTGCAGGTGTGGGTGGCCACGGTGCAGGCAGAACGGCCGTATACGGCCGTCGATTGGCAGCAGCCTACCGCCCTCATCATTGGCAGCGAGGCCAGCGGTGCGGGGCAGGCGGCGCTGGCCTTGGCGACGGGCCACATCACCATCCCCATGCACGCCGCCACCGAGTCACTCAACGCGGCAATGGCCGCTGGCATCATCCTCTTTGAAGCAGCCCGGCAGCGAATAAAAAATTGACTGTCTAGGGTTGGCATCCCGCACGAGGGCGCTGCGCTCCAGGTTTTCAGTTACTCTGGAAATTTAGCCTAATCTTAGTCAGCAAATTTACGAAGGTCACTCAGACCGGTTTATTTGGCCATGTAGGGGGTAATTTCAATGCGAAAGGCGTCGGCTTCGTCTTCATTGTCAGAGGCCTGGTAGATGAAGTGGCGGCGGCATTCCTGGCAGCAGCTCTCGTAGTGGTAGCTGCCCATATCAATACGCGCTCCGTACGATTTCACCACCAGCTCCGGCATCTGCTCATCCCACATCAATTCCAGCCAGCCCGATTTGCTGTGGGCTACGGCCGTTTCCAGCTCCTCCAGCCCAAACAAAACGCGGTATCCGGCCCAAAAATAGCTGCACCGACCACAGGCCGCAAAGCGGTCGGTCACCTGCTGCAGGGTAGGCTGATTTTTGCGCGGCGTGCGCAGCGGTTGGCGACGCTGTTTTTTGATTCTCACCGGGCGGCGTGTTTCTTCCCCGTCGTCATCGGTAAAGGCGTCCCCAAAAGCACCCAACGTCAGGCGGGTCACCGGCGGGTCTTGCGGATCAGGCAGGTCGGGCGCGGGTTCGTCCTCGGCGATTTCAGCGGCAAACGAGGGGGGCGTGGGTACGGCCGTATCCACCCCGTCATCCTCGTCCTCATCCTCATCTTCGTCTTCGTCCTCGTCCTCGTCGCCGTCCTCGTCGCCGTCAAAATCAAACGCCATGTCCAGATCTTCGTCGTCCTCGGCAAAAGGCAAAGCCTCAGCGTCGGCCGATGGCGTCATTTCTTCGCGGGGGTCTTCAGTGGGTGGCACTGCTTGTTCGTCTGATTCAGCAGGGATGTTCATGGTTTCACGTCCAATTTAAGCCGCAGCTCATATAAGTTCCTTTTCCCAGGGCGGCTGCCTGCGGATTCTAACGGTGATTTATGTCATCTGTCAAATTGGGCTACAATACGCCCCTATGGATATTCGCTCGGTCACCCTCTTTTGTGAACCTGATTTTCCGGCGGACAGGATGGCTGAATTTTTTACGGCCGTTCGCCCCGCCTTCACCTACCCCCTGCAATCCACCCGGCTGGCCACACCCCCGTTCCCCGACTGGTGGCCCGAGTCGGCTGGCACGCAAGCGCACGCCCGGCAGCTGGCGCAAACCTGGCAAGCTGCCGGAGCCAGCTACATCAGTCTCGGCCCGGTGCTGCTGCGCCACGATGCCCGCTGGATCACCCACATTCCCGCCCTGCTGGCCGCCACCGACGTGCTTTTTGCCAGCGTCGAAATTGCCGACACGCAGGGGCAGATCGACACGGCCCGCTGCCAGCAGGCCGCCCGACTCATCCAAACCGTCAGCCAGATTTTGCCCAATGGATTTGGCAATCTGTACCTGACAGCCCTGGCCAACTGCTCGCCCGGCTCGCCGTTTTTCCCGGTGGCCTACCACCAGGGCGGCCCGGCCCACTTCGCCATCGCCGTGGAGTCGGCCGACATTGCTTTGCAAGCCATTCAATCCGCCCACAGCCTGGCTGAAGCGCGGCAAAATTTGATCGAGGCGATTGAAACGGCCGCTTTCCGCCTCACCCTCACCGCGCAAGAACTGGCCGACACGTACCAGATTCCCTTCAGCGGCATCGACTTTTCCCTGGCCCCCTTCCCCACCGATGACAAAAGCCTGGGTGGGGCGCTGGAAGCGTTGGGCCTGCCCTACCTGGGCAGCGCAGGCAGCCTCTTTGCCGCTGGTTTTGTCACCGAGGCGATTGCCCGGGCCAACTTTCCCGGCTGCGGCTTTTCGGGCCTGATGCTGCCCGTGCTGGAAGATTCCGTCCTGGCCCGCCGCGCCGCCGAGGGGGTGCTGACGGTGCAAGACTTGCTGAGCACCAGCGCCGTCTGCGGCGTGGGGCTGGACACAATTCCGCTGCCGGGAGATGTGAGCGAAGGGGCGATTACGGCCGTTCTCCTCGATGTCGCCATGCTGGCCAGCCGCCTCAACAAGCCACTCACCGCCCGCCTCATGCCGCTGCCCGGCCTGGTCGCTGGCGACCCCGTCACCTTCGACTTCCCCTATTTCGCCGACAGCCGCGTCATGGGCATTGCCGGGACGGGCGTAGACGGGTTAATGGCACAAGAGGCACGGTTGGCCATTCGTCCAGTGAAAAGTGAAACGTAAAACGTAACCGTAGGGGCGAGGCGGTTGGCCAACAGAAAACCAAAACACAGAGCCTTTCCATCCAATCGCCTCGCCCCGCTTTCAAAGTAAATACAGAACGTAGGGACAAGGCGGTTGGCCAACAGAAAACCAAAACACACAACCTTTCCATCCAACCGCCTCGCCCCGCTTCCAAAGTAAAAACAGAATGTAGGGACAAGGCGGTTGGCCAACAGAAAACCAAAACACACAACCTTTCCATCCAACCGCCTCGCCCCCTCTTACAAAAAATCAACGAGAAAAAACAATGTCCGAAACCCGATCCATTCGAAAATTGTTAGCCGACTGGCAAACGGCCGTTTCCCACACCCCCCACCTCCCGCCCCCACCCTACCACGGGCCAGATGTCGCCATCCCCATGTTTACCGAAAAGACCAGCGAGGTGGAACCCGGCAGCAGCTTTATCGCCCGCCTGCGCACCGGCAGCGATGGCCATCCCTACATCGGCAAAGCGATTGAGTTGGGGGCGACCTTCATTTTGGCGCAAAAATCGCCTCAGGAATTGGGACTGAGCGTGCCGGAAAACGTGGTTTACTGGCAGGTGCCCGACACAGCCGAAACGCTCACCTGGCTGGCGGCAGCCTGGTACGGCTTCCCCAGCCAGCAGTTGGTCATGATTGGCGTCACGGGCACCAACGGCAAAACAAGCACGGTTGATTTGATTCGTGGCATTTTGCACGCCGCAGGGCTGCGCACCGGCCTGCTCAGCACGCTCAAAGCGATCATTGGCGACTATCAGGAGCCGCTGGAGCTGCACGTCAGCACCCCGGAAGCACCCGTGGTGCAGCGCTACCTGCGCCAGATGGTGGACGCGGGGTTGACCCATTGCATTTTGGAAACCACCTCCCACGGATTGGCGCAGCACCGGGTAACGGCCGTATCCTACGACATCGCCGTCATCACCAACATCACCCACGAGCACCTGGATTACCACGGCAGCTTTGAAGCATACGCCCAGGCCAAGGAGCGCCTGTTCCGCAATGTGGCGGGTAACGAGCCCACGCCCCACAAGCCGGTACCAGTCACCAAAACCACCGTCCTGAACCTGGACGACAGCTCCTACACCCGCCTGGCCGCCATCGCCGCGCCGCGCCAGATTGGTTACAGCCTGCACAACCCCGCCGCCGATTTGCACGTCACCAACCTGGTCACCGACCCAAGCGGATCGAGCTTTACGCTGCACCTTGATGGCCAGCCGCTGCCCGTCCGCACCCCGCTGCTGGGCATCTTCAACGTGGCCAATATTTTGGCCGCTGCCGGGGCGGGACTCGCCCTGGGTATTGCCCCAGAAACAATTCAAAAAGGGTTGCAAACGGTGGGGCAGATACACGGCCGTATGCACCAGATTCAGCGCGGGCAGCAGTTTATTGTGCATGTGGATTTTGCCCACACGCCCGATGGTTTGGAGAAAGCGATTCAAGCGGCGCGGGGGATTTTGGATGAGATGGGGCGGGCTTGTGCTGAGCAAAGTCGAAGTAACGGCCGTATCATCACCGTCTTTGGCAGCGCGGGCAAACGCGACCCGGAAAAGCGCCGCATGATGGCCGAAATCTCCACCCAACTGGCCGAATACACCGTGCTCACCGCCGAAGACCCGCGCACCGAATCGCTGGACGACATCCTGGCGGCGATGGCCGCCGGCTGCACCGCGCAGGGCGGCGTCGAAGGCCAAACCTTCTGGCGCATCCCCGACCGGGGGCAGGCGATTTACTTTGCCCTGGGGCTGGCCCGCCCGCAAGATTTTGTGCTGGTTTGTGGCAAGGGGCACGAACAGTCGATGTGCTTCATCACCACGGAATATCCCTGGGACGACATTCACGCCACCGAAGCGGCCCTGGATGCCTTCCTGGCCGGGCAGCCCATGCCAGATTTGGGTTTGCCCACGTATGATCCAAATTTTCAATTGACGATTGGCGGTTAACGATTTACGATTGACCCATCGTCACAATGGAGATTGTCGATTCCTTTTGGTCGGTCTCATCCTGTCATTCCCGCGCAGGCGGGAATCCATTTTCATAGCGAGGAAAGTGCCAACCAACAGAAATCGGTTTTCTCAACAGCCGGAGGCTTTATGCTTACACAACTGATCAGCCGAGTTCGTCGCAATCACGGTTTGGAACATGCCAGCATTCACGTGCTCAGCGAAAAGCACAAGAACTTTAGCGCCCAGGGCAATTCCAATCACAAAGGCTTTACCCTGAACATTTACGGCAACATCACGGAAGAGGCCGTGGCCGATGCGGTGGAAGAGGCGTTTAGCCGCATGAAGAAGGGGGAGCATCATTTGGCGGTGCATCCCAACTGCGGTACCGTGCTGCTCACCACGGCCACCATGGCCGCTTTGGCCGCCCAGGCCAGTTTTGCCTTCGAGCAGCGCCGCCAGAAGCAGCCGCAGATGAATTTGTCGGTGTTGTTGAATGCGCTGCCAACGGCCGTCCTCGCCGTTGTCATCTCCCTCATCATTTCCCGGCCCATTGGCGTGCAGCTGCAAGCCAAATACACCGTCGAAGGCGACCTGAAGGAGATGGCCCTGCAAAGCATTCGCCCCGTGCAGCCCTCACCCGTCACCCGGCTGTTCCAGCTGCTGCTTACCGGCAGCAGCCAGACCAATGCCAAGTCTTATCGGATTACGACAATCAATTGACCCTCACCCCAGCCCTCTCCCGAGGAGGGAGAGGGAGCCAGATTCCCACCCCCGTTCAGGGGGAGGGTTAGGGTGGGGGTAAACCAATCATGTTCTACATCTTCCACGGCGACGACAGCCACGCGCAGCAGGAAACGGTAGCCCAGCTCATCAGCAAGCTGGGTGATCCGGGGCTGCTGGATTTAAACACGACGAAGCTGGAAAGCAGCATCACCTTTTCTCAGCTCCAGCAGGCGGCCAGCGCCATGCCGTTTCTGGCCAAGGTGCGGCTGGTGATTGTGCGGGATTTGCTCAGCACCAAACTGGACAAGCCATTCCAAAAGCAGCTGCTGGAGTACCTGCCCCACCTGCCCGAAACCACCCGGCTGCTTTTCCTGGAATCTCAGCCGCTCAAAGCCAGCGATCCGCTGGTGAAGCTGGCCGAAAGCGAGAAATCTGGCTACGTGAAGCAGTTCACCAAGCCGGAAGGGCCACTGTTGGAGCGCTGGATTAAGCAGCAGGTGGAGGCGGGCAACGGCCGTATCACCCCCCAGGCCGCCCACATGCTCGCCGTCAACATTGGCAGCCAGATGGAAATCTTGAGCCGCGAAATTGAAAAGCTGCTGCTGTACAGCAACGGCGAAGAGATCCAGTCGGACCAGGTGAAGCGGCTCAGCCCGTACGCCGCCGAAGCCAGCATTTTTGACCTGGTGGATGCCCTGGGCAACCGCAACGCCAAAAAAGCGTCGCAGCTGCTGCAAGAAAAATTCCTGGAAGGGGCCGATCCCTTCTACCTCTTTTCGATGTTCATTCGCCAGTTTCGCCTGCTGCTCCAGGTGAAAGAGCTGGCCGACGAGGGCAAACGGCCGCAAACCATCGGCCCGGAGCTGAAGATGCACAGCTTTGTCGTCGGCAAGCTGTACCAGCAGTGCCAGGGGTTCAGCCTGGCCCAGCTGGAGCAAATTTATCGCCATTTGTTGGAAATTGATGTGGATGTCAAAACAGGCCGCAACGACATGACCACGGCGCTCAACCTGCTGGTGGCGGCCTTAACCGTACCGGCTTAACCAACCTGGAAAAAAGAACCATGACCGCCAAAGCGCAGCTTTTTTTGTGGGGAATTTTGATCGTTCTGGCATTAACCAGCTGTTCGGTAGAAACGGCCCATGCCCCGGAAACGCAGCTTGAGCCGACCAGCACGGCCGTTCCCACCGCCACCAACGCGCCCAACACGGCCGTTGTCTTCAAACGTTCCGGTGGACTTGGCGGCGCCAACGAGCAGTGGACCATTTTCACCAACGGCCGTATCGAAACCAACACAACCACCAACCCACAGCTTTCCGCCGCGCAGGTGAGCCAGCTGCTGAGCAGCCTGGAAAGCGCGGGCTTTTTTGAGCTGGACCCCACCTATCTGCCCGAAGACACCTGCTGCGACCGCTATTTGTATGAACTGACGGCCGTACAAGACACCACCTTCCACAGCGTCACCACCCTCGAAAACACGCCAGACATGCCCGAAGCGCTGCAACAATCCCTGCGCCTCATCCAAACTTTGCTGTTTGCCAACAGCAACGAATAATCCGCCAGAGTTTCCCTCTCCGCAGTCCATCAAACGTACGCAAAAAAACAAAAGTACGAGAAAGGATTTTTGTAAGCAGCTTTCACTAGAATTCCCTCGTGCTCTGGCAAAGCATACCCCTTATTCATTCAACAACAGAGAGGTGAACCCCGTGAAAACAAAAGTTTCTGCCACCCCGTCAGCCTCCAGCCGGAATAAAACTGAACAGCGCCGCTGGCTTTACCCTTTTCTTCTGGCTATCGTCTACATTAGCTGGTCTAGCTACATGTTTTTAGCCAACAGATGGTCATTGTTTGCGGAATTCTGGCCCGTGTCGCTGACCATGACTCTGGGTTCCTTTGTGGCGGGAGCTACTGCCGAAGGCGGTGCGGCCGTTGCCTTCCCTGTCTTCACCAAAGCCCTGCACATTCCCTCTGGCGATGCCCGCACCTTCGGCCTGATGATTCAATCCGTCGGCATGACGATGGCCGCCGTTATGATCTATTCGCAGCGCGTGAAGATATTGCCCCACATCATTGGCTGGGTGTCGCTTGGCGGCATTTTGGGGCAAACTTTGGGCACCTACGTTTTCACCATTCCCGCCCCTTACCCCAAAATCCTGTTCACCTTTGTCACCACCGCCTTTGGCATTGCCCTGGTCATTTCACGCTGGTTCATCAAGTGGGAGCCACGGCGCGATTTGCCAGCATGGAACTCTCGTTACAAGGCGCTGTTTTTTGTGGTTGGCGTGTTTGGCGGCTCCTTTGCCGCCCAAACTGGCTCTGGTATCGACACACTTACCTTCATCGTGCTTACCCTGGCCTTTGGCATCAACGAGAAGATCAGCACCCCCACCACGGTGATCATCATGGCAATGAACTCGATCGTGGGCTTTTTCCTGCATGGCGTTGTGTCGCAGGACATCGGCATTGCCTGGAATTATTGGCTGGTGGCCGTGCCGATTGTTGTGGTGGGTGCACCCTTAGGCGCTTACTTCGCCTCTAAGGTGCAGCGGGACAGTATCATCATCTTCCTGTTATCGTTGATCAGCCTGGAACTGGTGACCACGCTCTGGCTCATCCCGTTCAGCAGTCTGACCCAGGTGCTGGTAACAACAACGGCCGTTGCCGTCTGCGCCGTCTTGTTCTGGCTGATGCTTTCTTACCGCAAAAAGAATGTGCCGATGGGCGAGGCGTTTGCCACCGACTAGATCATTTGGTCCGCATAGGGCCACAGCCCAGGCAGGCCCCCGGTGTGCAGAAAAATAATCTGGGCATCGGGGGCAAAACGGCCGTTCCCCACCACATCCAGCAGCCCGGCAAACGCCTTCCCCGAGTAGACCGGGTCCAGCACTACCCCCTCCAACCGCGCCAGCAGCCCCATTGCTTCAACCGCCTCGGCCCGCAGCCGGGCATAGCCATTTCCCACGTACGTTTTTTCAATGATGGGCACCTCGGCGGCGGTGAAATGGTGCGGCTGGCCCAGCAAGCCACACACCTCGCTGGCCAGCCGGGCAATGCTGGCGGGAAAAGTGCGCCACAGCTTGCCCACGTCGATCCCCAGCACCCGCACTGGCGAGCCCAGCAGGTGAAAGCCTGCCCACAACCCGGCCAGCGTCACCCCCGTGCCCACCGGCAACACAATCGTCACCCGGGCGGGCTCAAGCCCCAGCGCGGCGATTTGCGCCGCGATTTCCACCGCCGCCGCCACGTACCCCAGGCAGCCTACGGCCGTATGTCCCCCCACCGGCATAAAATACGCCCCCGGTCCCACCAGCGGCCAGCTCACCAACCGCACCAGCCGGATGGTCGTTTCCAGCGTCAGGCTGGCGTCGCCGCCACCGCCGAAAGGGATAAAGTGCAGCTTGGCGCCCAGCAGTTGGTCCAGCAGCAGATTCCCTTGCAGGAGGGACGGCCGTTTCTCAAAGAAAAACAGGTGTGTCTTTAGCCCCAATCGGGCACAGGCCGCCGCCGTCATCCGCGCGTGGTTAGACTGCAAGCCGCCAAAGGTGATGACTTTACGTTTGCCCTGCGCCACCACCTCGCCCAGCAGAAATTCTAACGGCCGTCCCTTGTTCCCCCCGCCGCCCGGCCCCAGCTCATCGTCCCGCTTCAACCACAGCGTCGGCCCGCCCAGGCTGGCCGTCAGGCGCAGCATCGGCTGCAAAGGCGTGGGCGTGTGGTTGAGGGTAAGGCGAGGAAACGGCCGTAGCGCCGCCACAAGTTGTTCAGGAGTCATTTTTTTCGAGAGATTGGAGATTGGAGATTAAGTACATCGTTTATTTTTCAATGACCAACGAGGCCTGAGCTTGTCGAAGGCCGGCCTTCGACAGGCTCAGGCCTCGTCCTGCAGATAACAAAACTTTGTTAACAGAGAATTCAGCAGCGGCTGCCAATCTCTAATCACCAATCTCCTGCAAATGCCGCGCCAGCCGTTTAGCCAGGGCAATGATCGTCAGCACCGTGGGCCGGGCCAGCGCTTCAGGGAAAACGGAAGCATCACACACGTACAGCCCGGCGATTTCCGTTTGCAGGTTGCGGTCCAGCATCTCGCCCAGGCGCACCGTGCCGGAGGGATGCGTCCCGCGCAGCGGCGTGGTGAAAATGGTGTCTGGCTCGCAGCCCGCCTGGCGCAAAATGCGCCCGGCCACCACTTCGGCCTGGGCCAGCCGCTGCCGATCATCGGCCGTCAGCCCTTTGCTGATGGTGAAGCCGTGTTTTTGCGCCATCACCGCACCGCTGATTTCGTCCTTCAGCTTGATCATCACACCATAGGTCTGGCCCCAGCGCGGCCAGGTCAGGGCGTAGGCTGGCCCTTTTTGCAGCAGCACCAGCGGGTAGTTGAGCCACGGATCAATCAGTGTGGAGTAGAGCACCCCCAGCTCGTCGTCGGCGCAGCTCCAGGTCATCGGCGGCTCCTGGCCAATGCCTTTGGTGGGTGCGTGGCCGTAAACCATCACCGTGGTGTCCATCGTCATGCCCTGGCCCGCCTGGCGCAGACCGCTGCGCTGCAAAATGAGCGGCGTGCCGATGCCACCAGCGGCCAGCACCACCGCCCGGCCCCACAGCCGGAACGGTTGGCCGCCCACCTGCCCCGTGACGCCCTGGACACGGCCGTTTACCCCCACCACCGCGTCCACCTTTGCCCCCGTCCACAGGTCGATGCCCTGCTGTACCGCCTCATCGACGTAGGCGGCGGCGTTCCACTTGGCGCCGCAGCGGCAGCCCAACATGCATTTGGCCCCGCAGTCGAAGCCGTGGGGCGACTGGTGCGGGGCCATAAATTTGTCCTGCGGCTGCCAATCCAGGCCCAACTCGCCTGCTGCCTCGGCAATGCGGGTGGAAGCCACGCCGCGCCGCGTGGCGGGCAATGGGGCAATGCCCAACTCAGCCACCGTTTCTTCCGCTTCCTGGCTCAGATCGATGCCGTAGCGGGAATGCCACCAGGGCAACGGCCGTTCTGCACAGCCACAGTACATGCTCGTTGCCCCGCCTAGCAGAAGCGGCCGTATGATGTTCAGTCCTTCCTGGGTAAACAAAAAGGAGGCCCGGTCGGCGTACAGCATGGCGCCGGGGTAGGTGCCGTACAGCGGATTGTGCCGCCAGTCGTGCCCCCGCTCCAGCAGGGTGATCGCCAGACCCGCGTTGGATCGCGCCAGCTCCCGCGCCACAGTCGCCCCACCCGGCCCGGACCCCACCACGATGATGTCGGTTTGTTTTTCAATCATGGTGACTGTTATGCCACAGGAACGGCCGTTCGCCAAAACATTACCGCCACGAACGCAAAGAAATAAGAAAAACCGGGTCTGGGCGATTTCGTTCGGTTTGGCGTGAAACGTGATGCGTGAAACGTGATGCCTTTCTGGTCACGTTTCACGTTTCACGCTTCACAGATTGTCCATTTCATTAAGGACCAGAAAACTGTGCGGTCTACACGCCTTCCCGGGAAAGGGTACGGGACCCGGCGTGCATGGCAAAGCAAACGGCCGCACCCATCTCCGCACCGCGCCCGGCCAGCAAAAAGAGACGATCCGCCTGGAAGACCGAATAGGCCACCACCAGCCAGATGCCCAGGTTGAGCAGGGCAAACGCCGCCCAGACCAACCCTTCTTTGCCCCGGCGATCCTTTTCCCAATAGCGCGGCAAAATCCAGAAAGCCACGCCCATCGTCAGCTGGGCAATCCAGCCGATGAGCAAAAACTCGATGTGGGCGGGCAGCCAGCCCCACAGCGCCGGATGCAGCGGCACGCCTTTGTGCCACAGCAGCAGCGCACCAAAGGTGAAGCCCAGCAGCAGGTAAACCAGCGCCGTACGGATGATCCACTGGCTCAGACGCGGCATCTTACTCCCCCCGGTAGCGATCCTTCACCCGGGGCCAGGCGAGGATAACGAAGAATACGGCCGCTCCCCACTGCAAAGCGGCCGAAATGGGCAATATCCACCCAACGAAGCTGTGGGGATTGGCCCAGTTGAGCGGTTCACCCACCACCCGCAGCAGCAGACCCACGTTCAAACAAACGTAGCTGGCCCAGCCCAGCCGCTCGCTGCCGCGCGGCCTGGCCCGGGTGATGATCGGAAACATCCAGTAAATCACGCCAAAAATCATCTGCGTCACCCAGCCCACCAGGAAGAGGTGGAAGTAAGCCGGGGTCATCGTGCGGATGAAGTCGGGCAGGTTGGCACTCAGCGGCAGCGCCAGCACAAACCCCAGCAGCAAAGCCGCCACCAGGTAAGCCAGCGCCGATTTAATGTACCAACGGGTTAAAAGGGGCATCAGTAATCCAGTTGTTCAGCAAGTAACAGAAATTCCGTTGACATCCCGCACGAGGGCGCTTCGCGCCCCGTGCGGGGGAAAAGTTGGGTTTTTGCACATTTGGGGGGTCATTTTGACCCCCCAAATGTGCAAAAACCCCATGATCTCCGGCAGCGCCAGGCGCGAAGCGCCGAGGCGCTGCCCATGCTCCAAATGGTTCAGGCAGGAGAGTTGCGCTGCCTCACATAGCCTGCCGCCCAATGCGGACGCGCCAGGCCTTGGGGCCTTGTTCCAGGTATTCCCAGCTAAACTGGCCGGTGCGTTCGGCCTGGAACTGGTAAAACAGCGGCTTGGGATCGTGGTCGTTGACCAGCACAAAGCTTTCGTCAGCGGCCAGCGCTTCAAAGGTGGCAAAGATGAGCGGGTGCCGCTGTACCGGCGGCAGGGCGCGAATGTCTAAGAACCTATCCGTAAATTCATTTTCCAGAGGCGAGATAAACATCGAATTTTTTAACATTGACGAAAATGACGTCTTCTTTCTCTGAAAATCAGATCTAACTTGCATTTCTGGACGCAACTTTGTGCTTTACTTCCATCGTCCAGAATATTTTTCGGATA
>JADLAX010000076.1 GCA_020848035.1 Anaerolineae bacterium
CAATGTCTTCCTCGCTGAGCCGCTGCTTGGCGTCGGCGGCCAGGTTCAACCCGGAGAGCGGCCCGCCCGGCACCGCGTTGAGCAGCCCGTAGATCGCAATCGTCGCCAGGATAACCACGATTACCATTTGAAAACCGCGTCTGATCAGGTAGTTTGTCATGTCAATCCTCCTTCTCGCTGAACTGAATTTATGGAAGTGTGCGAGCAATGTCTTTTCTGACAATTACAATCCTAAAGGAAGCCGGTGATGAGAACTGCCGATGATCTGTATCAAAATCGTATCAATGTGCGGTTAGTCATGATGCAAAGCGAGATTTTTGGTAAGATGCGGGTAGTTGGGCCACAGAGGACACGGAGATTTTGGAATAAGCGTTGTGGTGTAGGGATTTTGTGGGCGCTTTGGGAATTCAGGGGATTTACCACCCGTGAAACGTGAAACGTGATCAGAGAGGCGTCCCGTTTTACGCCAGATCCCACGATGATGCGAGGTTTGTGGTGGGTGATCCATTTCAGCTGTCGGATTTGTTGACGCAGTTCATCAAGCGTTCTGGCTATACGCCGGGGCAGCTGGAGAAGCTGTCTGGCGTGCCGAAGCCGACGATTGTGAACTGGATGGAGGGGCGGGTGCGACGGCCGCGCACGTTGGATGATTTGGTGCGGTTAACGGCCGTTCTCCACCTCACCGAGTCAGAAGCATCCCAGCTGTTGCAGTCGGCCGGGCACCCCACCATCGCCGAGCTGCGGCGTGATTTGCAGCAGGTGCCGGATGAAAAATTGTCGCGTTTGATTGCCCATTGGGGGGAAACGGCCGTACCCACCCCCGAAAGCACCGCGCCCTTCCAGGCGATGGCCCATCTGCCGTATTTTGTGGGGCGGGAAGCCGAGCTGGAAAAGCTGAAGGAAGTGCTGCTGGCGGGTGAACATGCGGCCGTTTACAGCATTCAGGGTATGGGCGGCGTGGGCAAAACGGCGCTGGCGGCGCACCTGGCCTACCAGCTGCGCCGCCTGTTCCCCGACGGCGTGCTGTGGGCCAGGGTGGATATTTCGGACACGATGTCGATTTTGAGCACCTTTGCCAGCGCCTACGGGCTGGATGTGCGGCAGTATGGCGACCTGGGCAGCCGCAGCCGCATCGTGCGCGAGCTGCTGGCCAACAAGCGAGCGCTGCTGGTGCTGGATAACGCGCAAAGCAGCGAGCAGATCAAGCCGCTGCTGCCGCCCACCGGCTCTTGCGCGGTGCTCATCACCACGCGGCGGCATGATTTGGCGGTGACGCGCGGCGCGACACGGCTGGTGCTGGGGCCATTTGCCAGCGACGGGGCGGAGTCGTTGGCCCTGTTTGTTGAGGTGTTGGGCAAAGAGCGGGTGGGGGCGGAACGGCCGTTGTTCCTGGAACTGGCCCATTTGCTGGGGCATTTGCCGCTGGCGGTGGCCATCGCTGCCGGACGGCTGGCGTATGAGCCGGGCTGGTCCACGGCCGAATTTGGGCAGCGGGTGCGGCAGGAGCGGCGGCGTCTGGCCGAGCTGGAAAGCGAAGACCAGAGCGTGCGTCTGTCGTTTAACACCAGCTTCCAGCACCTGGCCCCGGAGCAGCAGCGCTTTTTTGCTGCGCTAAGCGTCTTTGATGGGGATGATTTTAGCAGTGAGGCCGCAGCGGCGGTGGCCGACGTGGCGCTGGACGTGGCGCAGGATCATTTGCGCAAGCTGTATGCCCTGTCGCTGGTGCAGGTAGGGCGGGCGGCGCGGGTCGGGCCGCCCAACCGCTACCGGCTGCATTTGCTGCTGCGCGATTATGCCGGGCAGCAGTTGGGGGAAGATACGGCAGTTACCCACCGCTTTATTCGCTATTATGTAAACTATTCACAGACCCACAGCCACAACTTTGCCGATCTGGATTTGGAGCAGAAAAACGTGCGTACTGCCCTGGAAATGGCGGCACAGTTGGGCCAAACGGCCGATTTTATTGCCGGGGTGCTGGCCTTTTACCTCTTCTGGGAAGCAAAAGGGCTTTACGATGTAGCTGGGGCGTACCTGGCGCGGGTGGCCGGGCAGCGGCCAGAGGAGCCTGTTTGGCAGATGCGGCTGCATCATTACCAGGGGCGGTTGGCCCAGCGGCAAGGCGAATACATTGAAGCGGAAGATCAGTTTGAGATGGCCCTGGAGCTGGCGCGCACGCTGGAAGCGGAAGAGGAATTGAGCCACCTGCTGCGGGCGCTGGGTGTGCTGGCAGCCCGTCGGGGTGATTATGTGCTGGCCGATGTGTATTACAAAGAAGGGCTGGAACTGGCCAAATCGCTGGGGCACGGCGGCATCGTGAGCAATTTTTTGCGCGGCCTGGGCGTGCAGGCGTACATGCGCGGCGACTTTGCCCGGGCCGAGGCGTTTTACGAAGAAGGTCTGGCGCTTATCGAAATGCTGGATGAGGAAGCGCCGGACGCCAAGGGGGAAGGGGGCATGCTCTGGGGACTGGGGGTGCTGGCCCAGGAGCAGGGCAATTTAGATGAGGCGCGCCGCTACTTTGCGCAGTCGCTGGCGCTGGCGCGGCAGGTGGGGCAGCAGGAGCGGGTGATTTTGCTGCTGCGCATGCTGGCCGATGTGGCTGTGGGGCAAAATTTACCCGAGCAGGCGGCCGCTTACTGGCAGGAGGCGCTGACGCTGGCGCAGGACATTGGCCACCGCTGGCAGGTGGCGCGGGTGCTGAGCGAGTGGGGTGAGTACCAGATTCAGGCGGGGGAAACGGCCGTGGCCCACCAAACGTTCCAGGAGCTTTTTCGATTGGCCCGCATTTTGCAGAGCCAGGAGCTGGTGGCGGTGGCATTGTTTGGTTTGGCGCGGGAAACGGCCGTTCGGGGGGAGCTAGATGAGGCGGTGGCCTACGGCCGTGAAAGTCTGGATACGTTCACGGCGATGGGCCATGCCCGGGTGCAGGAAGTGAAAGAATGGTTGGTGGGAGTGGGAAGTAATTAGGTAATTGAGTAATTATGTCAATTAATTGCCCAATTACTCCATTACATTTCTTCATCCGGTGGGGGATTGTAGACCACGTCGTCCAGGTCTAAGTTGAGGGCGCGGGCGATGGCTTGGAGAACGGCCGTTTTCCCCTGGCGCTTCCCCGTTTCAATTTGGGACAGGTAGGCGGCACTGATGCCTGCTGCTTCGGCCAGTTCTTGCTGGCTTAACCGACGATACTCTCGCCATACCTTCACTGGATTTTCCCCGTCCAGAATGGAAAAAGTAACGTGAGCTGGAATCAGTTCTTCATCTCCGCTCTCAATCCGAGCTTTTGCCTCACGGTAGTCCAAGATATCTTGCAACATTTCGGCGTCTTCAAGTAACTGCGTGTATAGCTCGTAAGGTAACACGGCATATTCCGGTTGACCTTCTTTGAGAATTAATTGAACTTTGCTCATTTATAAACCTCACCTCGCGGTGCTATTCGAACTACGAAGACAACCAACTGTTGATCGCGAATTTCATAAATGATTCGCCAATCACCTACGCGGAGCCTATAACCTTCTTCGTCTTGTAGCTTTTTGGCATTATTGTGTTGAGCATACGGGTCCCTCGCAATGGCAATGATTTTGGACCGTAACCGCGCAGATAAATTGGGCGGCAGTTTGCGTAAAACTTTGTCAGCTTGTTTGGACAAAATAAGGGTATACACAGTTGATATGATAGCACATTGCAAATATTCCAGCAACAAGAGTTTGCAATGTGCTATTATTTTTTGGATTATTGGTTAGCTGCTATACACCTTGGCGATGCCGGGGATAGTGCGCAGGGATTCCAGGAGGTCGGGGCAGCTGCGGGTACGGCCGTTGCCAAATTCCATCTTCAAGTTTTGACCACTGATCAAGATCGTCAGGCCGTCTTCCCCCTCGTACTCGTTAACTTTGCTGAGGGCGCGGCGGCACGCTTCTTGCCAGTTGCCCACCGGGCGCACTTCTACCACCACCATTTTGTGAATGCCGTTGGTCTGGCGCGTCGGTGCGGGGCTAACCAGCGGCTGGCGTGGTTCGGCCGGTGGCGGCGGGGGAGTGCTGTGGCCGTTGCCGTTGGCTTTTGCTGGCGCTGCGGCCGTTTCCCCCCGCGTTGGCACAACAATTGGCCGCGCTTCGGAATCCTCATCAAAGTTGGGCGGGGGCGGCGGTGGCTGGTAGCCGACTGGCGCGGCGGGGATGGGTTGGGCCGTGGCGACTTTGGCCGCAGCCGCAGGCGGGACAAAGGCCGGGTCAAATTCATCCTCATCAAAGGCGGGTGGTGGCGGCGGCGGCATGTGTGCGTGGCCGTTTTTGTGGCCGTGAGCCTGCCCATTGCCATTGCTCACCGGTTTGGCAGCTGCGCCGCGTGGGGTAGGAACGGCCGTTGCTGTGGGCGTATGCAGCGCGTCGGCGTCCTGGGCAATTTGCAGGTTGGTGTCTACTCGATCGACAATCAAGTTGAGATCTTCGCCCTTGAGCTGTACCTTGCCCGTAACCAGCATCACCTGGTCTACGGCCACGCTGCCCCGGCACTCCTGCCAGGTGCGGGGGAAAAAGACCAGGTCGATCTTGCCGTCCAAATCTTCCAGGGTGGCAAAAGCCATCGGATCGCCCTTCTTGGTGGTGAGGGTGCGCAGCGTGCTGATCATGCCCGCCAGGCGTACCTGACGGCCGTTCCAGTTGCTGTCTAAATCGGTGATGCTGGCGTTGGTATGTGGTTGGAGCATTTTTAACGGCCGTTCCAATGGATGTTCGGACACATGAACCCCCAGGGCTTCTTTTTCCCATTCCAGCAGCTCTTTGTGCTTGATGGGTGAAATGTTTTTAGGATCGTGCAGCAAATCGACGGCCACTTTAAGCGCCGGTGCGCCAGTGGCCCCACCAAAGAGACTCATCTGGCCGGTGGAGGCGGTTGCCTGCTCGCTGCTGCTGAAATTAACGATACGGTCCAGCGCGTCTATAAACTGTGGGGGGGTGCCCCAGGCGTCGAAGACACGCGCTTTGGCCATGTATTCAAGCGGCCGTTTACCCACCCGCTTCAAATCCACCCGCTTGCACAGCTCTTGCAGGCTCTTAAACGGACCGTTGGCTTCGCGCTCCTCGATGATGGTCATGAGGGCAGCGGCCCCGGCATTTTTGATGGCACCGAGACCGAAACGGATAAGCGGCCGTTCCCCACCATCCTCAATCGTAAAGTCCAGGCCCGAGGTGTTGATGTCCGGCGGGCCGACGTCGATGCCCAGGTTTTTGGCCTCGGCGAAGTAGCGCCGCACCTTTTCCGTGTTGTCCCGTTCCACCGAGAGCATGGCGGTGAGGTATTCCACCGGGTAGTGGGCCTTCAAAAACGCGGTCTGGCAGGTCACTTTGGCGTAGTCGGCCGCGTGCGCTTTGTTGAAACCGTAGCGGGCAAAAAACTCAATGTCGCCCCAAATCGCTTCACACACTTCCCGGCTCAGGCCGCGGGCCATCGCTCCATCGGTGAACTGGGAGCGATGTTTGTCCATCAGGTCGCGCTTCTTTTTAGAGACGGCCTTGCGGATCATGTCCGCCTCGCCCGGTTCGTAGCCAGCCAGGTCGGAGGCGATGCGGATGATTTGTTCCTGGTACACCAAAATGCCGTAGGTGTCTTTCAGGATCGGTTCCAGGGTGGGGCTGTGGTATTCGACGATGTCCTTGTTGTCGTAGATGGCCGAGTGCATGCGGCGGATGTACTCGGGAATGTTTTCCATCGGGCCGGGGCGGTAGAGCGAAATGGCGGCGATGATGTGGTCGAAGCGGCGCGGCTTCATTTCCATCATCAGGCGGCGCATGCCCGCGCCTTCCACCTGGAACACCCCGGCGACATCGCCGCGCCCCAGCATGTCGAAGAGGATTTCGGGCTTTTTGGTGGGGTCTGGCCCTACGTGCCCTTCGTCGTACGGGATGTTGTCCATGGTGTAGACGGTGCCGTAGCGCTCTTCGATCAGGCGGGCCGCCCGGCGCATGACGGTGAGGGTGCTGAGGCCCAAAAAGTCCACCTTCAGTAGGCCAATCGACTCCACAACTTCCATGGGCCACTGGGTGACGCGGTCGACGCCGCCCAGCCCTTCATCGCCGCTGGTGGGTTTGTTGAGCGGCACGTACTCTTGCAGCGGCCGGTCGGAGATGATGACCCCGGCGGCGTGGCTGGAGGCATGACGGGCTACCCCCTCTAAATTGCGTGCGGTGTCGAGGAGATCGCGTACGGCCGTTTCCCCCTTGTACTTCTGCTCCAGCTCCGACGAATAAAACTCATGCTCTTTGTCCAGCACGTTTTCAATCTTAACTGGCTTGCCGGGAATGGCGGGCACCATGCGCGCCAGCACGTCCACTTCCTCCAGCGGCATGTCCATCGCCCGCCCCACGTCGCGGATGGCGGCGCGGGCCCCCAACGTCCCAAAGGTGATGATTTGCGCCACCTTCTCGGAACCATAGCGCCGTTTGGAGTAGGCCACCATCCAGTGCCGCACGTCGTCCGGGTAGTCCAGGTCGATATCGGGCATGGAAACGCGCCCGGGATTGAGGAAGCGCTCAAAGATGAGGCCGTTAACCATTGGCTCAATGCTGGTGATGCCCAGCGTGAAGGCCACCACCGAACCCGCGCCAGAACCACGCACGTTCCACCAGATGTCGTTTTCTTTCCATTGGCTGTAGCTGTCGTAGGGGAAGGGGTCCTGGTGCTGTTCCCACCATTCATCGCTGCGGGCGGCCCATTCGCACAAATCCCAGACGATGAGGAAGTAGGTCTCAAACCCCATACGGCCGATAATGTTCAGCTCGTGGTCCAGCCGGGCGCGCAGCTCGGCGTCGTTGGCGGCCCGGTCGGCACCGTAGCGCCAGGCCAGACCACGCTCGCACAGCTGCCGCAGGTAGGAATGTGGGTCGTGTCCTTCTGGCACGTCAAACTCGGGCAGATGGTATCCCTTCGAATCCAGACTCACGTCGCACATTTCCACAATGCGCAGGCTGTTGCTCAGCGCGTTGTGGATAATCTCTTCCTGATAGCCGTTGCGCTGGAAGAGGTGGAACATTTCATCGCGAGACTTGACATAATACTCTTTATCGGAAAAGGTGAGCTTGGGGTCTTTCACCGTGGAGCCGGTCTGGATGCAGAGCAGCACTTCGTGCGGATCGGCGTCGCTGGCCAGGGTGTAGTGCACGTCGTTAGTGGCCAGCAGGTTGTTTTCCAGGCCAAAGTGGGCGGCCATTTCGATGAGCTGCCGGTTGATGGTGGTGAGTTCAGGGATGGAGTGCTCTTGCAGCTCGATGAACAGGCGATCCTTGCCGAAGATGTCCAGGTATTCGCCCATCAGCTGTTTGGCCAGCTTGGGGTTGCGGTCGCCCAAGGCCCGCGGAATTTCGGCGGCCATGCAGCCAGTGGTGGCGATGAGGCCTTCTTTGTGCCGGGCCATGAAGGCACGGTCGATGCGCGGTTTGTAGTAGTAGCCGTCCAGTTGGGAGGCGCTGGCGATTTGCAGCAGGTTCAGGTAGCCGGTCTGGTTTTCGGCCAGCAGCAGCATGTGGAAGCGGTTTTTGTCTAGCTGGGGGTCTTTGTCCACCATGGTGCGCTGCGCCAGGTAGGTTTCGATGCCGATGATCGGCTTGATGCCGGCGGCTTTGGCGGCGCGGTAAAAGGGCATGGTGCCGTACATCGCGCCGTGGTCGGTAAGGGCGATGGCCGGTTGGTCCAGTTCGGCGGCGCGGGCCACCAGGTCGTTGACCCGGCTGAGGCCATCGAGCAGGGAATATTCGCTGTGGCAGTGAAGGTGGACAAACTGGTTGTGATTTTCACACATGATGGACAATGTTTCCTAGAATTTACTATCCACAGATTTTGCAGATTACACAGATAGAAGGTGACGTCTTTGGCCAGCGTGTAGTATTGTTGTAATGCCCCACATGAGAGACAAGTATACCACAAACGGCCGTTCCCAATGTAAAAAGTTCCAAAATTTTAAGGGCTGATTTTACACGTCCTTTTACCCCTCTTCTTTACATTATCTTAATAAGTTCTATATCCAGGCTAAACAGTGCTTTGTTATGCTACGCCAACCATAGAGGACAAACAGAATCAGACTGGAGATGTACCCATGTTGCAAGAACATTGTATTCCGCAGCAAGATATTGCCACAACCCTGGCGCTACAACATTATGCCCCCATTTCGCTGTCTAAGATGGGCCGGGTGGCTTTGCTGAACCGTACCGACACCAAGTACGTGCTGTCGCTGGCCACTTTGCAGCGCATCATGCCGCAGCTCACCGAGGTGTATGCGGCGCTGGTGGTGCAGGGTAAACGCGCCAGCCATTACCGGACCCTCTACTTCGATTCGGCCGATTTTGGGCTGTACCATCGGCACCATGCTGGGATGTTGGATCGGTACAAAGTGCGGGCGCGCGAATATGTGGATTCGCACCTGGCGTTCCTGGAAGTGAAGCACAAAACCAACAAGGGGCGCACCATCAAAAGCCGGATGCAGACGCCGGAACTGACTGACGAGATTGGGGCGGAAACGGCCGCTTTCCTGCAAGACACCATCCCCTTTAATCCAGCCCAACTGGAGCCAAAGCTGTGGGTGGAATACGACCGCATCACCCTGGTCAGCGAGCTGCGCCAGGAGCGAGTGACGATTGATCTCAACCTGGCGTTTAGCTGGGAAGACGAAACAGTTGGCCTGCCGCAGCTGGTGATTGTGGAAGTGAAGCAGGACGGTTTTTCGAGCCAGTCGGAGATGATCCGGCTGCTGCGCCAGAACCAGGTACAGCCGCTGGGCTTTAGCAAATATTGCCTGGGCGTCACGCTCCTTTTTCCCCAGATGAAACACAACAACTTTAAATCTAAATTACGGCTGGTGCAGAAGCTGGCCCAAGGACAATCTCATGCTTACCGCCATTAATTTACTCACTGGTTTTGCTGCCAACCTGGCCATTGCGCTCATCATCGTGCGCTTCATCTACTACCCGGTGAAGCAAAACAAAAATTATGTGTTTACCTTCCTGGCCTTTAACACGATTATCTTTTTTGTGATGAGCCTGCTGAGCTCAATTGAGCTCAGCGTGGGTGCCGGGTTTGGTCTGTTTGCCATCTTTTCGGTGCTGCGCTACCGCACCAATCCGATGCCGCCGCGCGAGATGACCTACCTGTTTATCCTGATCGGCCTACCGATCATCAACTCGGGGCTGATGACCAGCTCTGGCTGGGATGTGCTGCTGGTGGCCAATACGGCCGTCATCGCCGTGATGTATGTGTTAGAGCAGGGCTGGGGCTTTCATTACGAGCAGGCGCAGCGTGTGTCTTACGAGCGCATCGAGCTGATCCGTCCCGAAAACTACGACCTGCTGCTGGCCGACCTCCGCGAGCGCACCGGCCTGCCGGTGAAGCGTGTGGAAATTGGCAATATCAACTTCCTCAAAGATGCGGCCGATTTGCGCATTTATTACGACGGTGTGGCCCAGCACGGCTGGGATGACGAGCCAGGCCCCTATCTGATTTATGATGACGATACGGCCGTACAAAATTAACCCTCTTTTCCGGTGCGACACACTTTGGCAGTGCGTCGCACCGGGCACTTCAGGAACAACCCGATGAAACAAATCCACGCTATCCGCTTTTTTGCGGCGATTTTCTTGATTGCCGTTTTTTTTACGGCTTGTAGCCGCACACCAGAAAGTGAGCTCGGCTCAGAGACCACAGCAGGGGCGGGGGAAACGGCCGTAACCACCGCCAGTACCGCTGACACCAACGAAGCAGTCGCTCGCCCCGACGGCTGGAGTGAAGCCACCCACAGCAACGAGGTGGATCCCAACTACGCGGTCGTTTTCCCGGAAGATGAGGTGCTGCGCCTGGACATCACCATCGACAGCGCCCAGTGGGAGTTAATGCTGGCCGACCTGACCGGCCTGTTGGGTGAACAAGGCACCGGCGGCGGACCCGGCGGGGGTCCCGGTGGGGGTCCCGGTGGGGGTAACTTTGGCGACCAGCCCGGCGGTGGGGCGCCTCCCGAAGGGTTTGAACCACCTGCGGGTGGTCCCGGCGGTGGTGGTGGGCGACCCGGCGGTGGGTTTGGTGGCCCTGGTGGTGTGCCGGGCGACTTCACCAGCGAAAACCCGATGTGGGCTGAGGCCACGATTACCTTCGCGGGCAGTACCTGGACGCATGTCGGCGTGCGTTTCAAAGGGAACTCGTCGCTGTCTAGCGCCTGGTCTAGCGGTTCGCTGGAGCTGCCGTTTAAGCTCGATTTTGACGAGTTTGAGGACAACTATCCCGAAATTGACAACCAGCGCTTTTACGGCTTTAAGCAGCTGTCGCTGTCTAATAACTTCCGCGACGAATCGTTTTTGCGCGACACCGTGGTGGCTGACATCATGGAAGAGGCGGGTCTGGCCAGCGCCAAAACGTCGTTTGTGGAGCTGTACGTGGATTATGGCGAAGGGCCGGTGAGTTTTGGCCTGTACACGATGATCGAGGTGATTGACGACACGGCCGTAGAACGCGTCTTTGGCAGCGACGATGGCAACATTTACGAGGCGGATGGGACGGCCGTTTCCCTGGCTGAAGGCACGTTTGAGAGCATTCCCGACAGCTTCCAAAAAGAAAACAACGAGGACGAAGCGGACTGGAGCGACATCGAAGCGCTGTACACCGCGCTGCATTCCGACCTGCGCCAGAGCGACCCGGCGGCGTGGCAGGCGGCGCTGGAAGCGGTTTTTGACGTCGATACCTTCCTGCACTGGCTGGCCATCAACACCGTCATTGAAAATTGGGACACGTACGGCGGCGCGTCGCACAATTACTACCTGTATAACGACCCAGCCACCGGCCAGCTCACCTGGATTCCCTGGGATCACAACGAAGCGCTGAAGTCAGGCGGCCGTTCGCAAATGACCCTGGAAATGACCGCCATCGGCGACGAGTGGCCGCTGATTCGCTACCTGTTGGATAATCCTGACTACTACGAAACTTATGTCAACTACATTGACGAGACCAGCCACACTATCTTTACACCGGAAGCAATGACCGCCCGCTATGAAGCATTGGCCGCGCTGATCGAGCCTTTCGCCGTGGCCGATGTGGGGCAGGCGGCGTTTGACCAGGCCATCCAGGAATTGATCACCCACACCAGCAACCGCGCAGCCGCCGCTGAAGCATTTTTGGAAGAGTGAGCCACAGAGTACACAGAGGAAATGAGAAAACTCTGTGTGCTCTGTGCTCTTTGTGGCAAATCCGCATTTATTCTCACTTGCAAATATATTAAATAAAAATACAATTCCCGCATGGAACAAACGATTTTTACCACCATGCGGGAAATTTTTGTTTTGCTGGTTGGCGATATGGTGGCGGCGTTACGGCCGTTTCACCTCACCCCGGAGCAGTTTGACACGCTGCTGCTGTTACAACAGGACCACGGTTGGCGTATGGGGGATTTAAGCGGCCGTTTGCTGGTGGACAATAGCAAAATGACGCGCATCGTGGATTACCTGGCCGGGCAGGGCTGGGCGGCGCGTCAGCCCGACCCGGACGACCGGCGGGCGCAGCAGGTGGTGCTGACGGCCGTCGGGGCAGCCCAGCGTGAACTGGCCCAGGTCGCCCATCTGGCGGCGCTGCAGGCAAGTTTGTCTGGTTTTGCCGAGGCAGAGCGGGCGCAATTGCTGGCTTTGCTGGCAGGCTGGCGGGCTTCGTTGGGCGTGGCCGCCGAGGGCTGAAGCCCCCGGCTAGTTGGGCAAGCCCCAGGAGGGGCTTCCATAGCTAGCCCGGCCATTCATGGCCGGGCGGATGATGATGGACAGGGAATTTTGAATCAACAGATTTCGCAGATTTATCAGATTTTATATCTGCGTAATCTGCGAAATCTGTTGATAAAACCGTTCTGGTTTATCAAGTGAGGAGAACAATCAATGGCTGAATTAGACAACGTATTCGACGATGAAAACGAAGCAATTGCCACCGCGCCGGGCGATATTCCCTTGCCGATGGTGCGCGAGCGCATCGCGGCGCAGGCGCACCAGTTCAGGCATGACAACACGATACGGCCGTTTGCTCCCCAACCCCAAGAGCCGGTCGAAATTTGGGCCACCAGCGGCGTGGCCATGCCCCTGGATCGGGCTGAGGTGTGGTTTACCACGGACGGCCGTTTACCCGACGCCACCTCCCACAAAATGCCGATGAGGGTGGAAACTGTTGACTGGGAAGCGGGCGCGGGCTACCTGAGCCGGTGGCACGCCATTTTGCCGGGACAGGTGGGGGGAACGGCCGTACGCTACAAAATCGCGGGCTGGCAGGCGGGCCGCCCCGCCGACGCGCCGCCCGATCTTTTTGCCCACGACGGCCAGGGCTTCTGGTACCCCGTGGACGATGAAACAGGCATCCAGACCTTTGCCTACTTCGTCGAACCCGACGAACCGGTTGGGCCAGATTGGATGCACGAGGCGGTGATCTACCACATATTTTTGGATCGGTATCATCCGGGGACGGAAGACGGCCCCATCGACAAGCTCAGGGCAGGCTATTTCTCGCCCGACATTGATCTGACCGACCACCACGCCCGGCACGGCGGCACGCTGCGCGGCGTCACCCAATCGCTGCCGTACCTGGACGAATTGGGCATCAACTGCCTCTGGCTCTCACCGCTGGGGCTGGCGGACACCTACCATCGCTACGACACCAAAGATTTGTTTGTCATCGACCCGGAGCTGGGCAGCGAGGCCGATTTGCACGAGCTGGTGGCCCAGGCGCACGCACGTGGCATGCGCGTGATTCTGGACTTTGTGCCCAGCCACTGCTCCTGGAAACACCCCGCCTTCCTGGCCGCCCAGGCCGATCCGAACGCGGAGACGGCTTCCTGGTTTGTCTTTTACGACCATCCCGACGACTATCGCTGCTTTTTGGGCCGGGCCAAGCTGCTGCCCTCGTTCGACACCAACGATCCGGCGGGGCGGCAGCATATTTGTGATGCGGCCGTTTACTGGCTGCGTGAATTTGGGCTGGATGGCTTCCGGCTCGATCATACCATCGGGCACGGCATGGACTTCTGGGTGCAGTTTCGCCAGGCGGTGCAGGCGGCTAATCCCGAAGCGGTGACGATTGGCGAGGCGACCGATTCGCCCGATGCGCTGCGTCGTTATCGCGGGCGGCTGAGCCACGTGCTGGACTTTCCCCTGGCGACCGCCTTTCGCTACGCCTTTGCCCTCGATTTGTGGAACGTGGCCCAGCTCGACGCCTTTTTGCAGAGCTACGAGGTCTACATGGCCACTGGCGCGGCGCGGGCCAGCTTTTTGGACAATCACGACATGAACCGCTTCCTCTTTATGGCGGGCAACGACGTGAACCGGCTGAAGCTGGCGGCGCTGTGCCAGTTCACCCTGGCCCCGACGCCGGTGATTTATTACGGCACCGAAGTCGGCATGTCGCAGGCGGTGAACAAGGATCAGGCGGGGTCGGGCGGCGACCACCACGTGCGGGGGCAGATGCCGTGGCAGCCGGAGGAATGGAATCAGGAGCTGCTGGCGTTTTATCGCCGATTGGTGCAGCTGCGGCGGACGCTGCCCGCGCTCCAGCGCGGCACCCGCATCCGGCGGCATGTCGATGCGGCGATGCAGACGTATGCCTATGCGCGGGAGTGGGAAGGTGCGGCAACGGCCGTTACCCTCTTTAACCTCAGCGACAGGGAGCAAATTATTCCGCTGGTGGATGCCGAAACGTATGACTGCTTGCTTTCGACGGGGGAGATGCCGGAGGTTGTGGGGGATGGGGTGAAAGTGGGGGCGGAAACGGCCGTTTTAATGGTGAATGGTTAATGGTCAATTGTAAATGGGCCGCAATTGAAAATGTGATGTAGGGGCGGGACAGGCGGGCCAAGATCATGGCCAAACGAAGGGCCTTGCCTCCCGCCTGTCTCGCCCAAGACGGCCGTTAACCAAAGGCAGGGCGAGACGGCGCGGCGGCAAGGTCACCTGTTTTGCCCCAACCCATTCCGCGCCGTCCCGCCCCTACGCGCTGCTGGGTTAACGATCTGGGTTTTCATAGATTTGGGTGCTGCTGGAGGTGAAGACCAGCGGCCAGTGGGCGACTTCGGCCATGATGGTGGGGACGCCGGGCACGTTGAACGTAGCCCAGCTGTGCCAGAGCGGGTCGATGACGACGTAGCGCGCCTGGCGGTAATCGGCGGTAAAAAGCTGGCGCTCGGCGGGCAGGTTGGGGGGAATGTGGGGCGGCTGTTCGCCCAGGGCAACGGCCGCCAGCTGAAAATCGGCGACACGGCCGTTTACCAGCCAGGCCAGGGTGGGCGACAAAATGGTCAGGTCGTCGGGCTGGAGGTGGGCGTTGAGGAAAGCGGCCGTTGCCTGCGCGTCAGCGGCGGGCAGCAGGAAGGGATCGACGGCCGTTGCCAATCGCCCCTGCACCTGCGATCCCAGCAGCCAGGTGCTGCTGCCGACCAGCAGCGCCGCCAGCAGCCAGGCGGCCGTGCGTGGCCCGGCGGCCAGTCGGGCCGAGCCGTAGCGCAGCAGCGCGGCAATGCCCACGGCGGCCCAGGGCAGAAGCGGGATGGTGTAGTAAAAGCTCAGGCTGTACAGCGCCGCCGTGCGGCCGATGACCAGAAAGGGCAGCAGCAAAAAGAGCCAGGCAAGTGTTTGCAATCGTCGCGGCTGGAGGGCAAAGAGGCCGATGATGCCCAGCGCCAGCCAGCCGCTCTGGCTGAGCAGGGTGACGGCGTTCAGGGCCAGGTTTTGCAGCTGCGCAGGCAAAGGCAGAGTGACGCGGGCGAGGGTGAACTGCCAGTCGAACCAAAAGGCAGCGGGCACGGTAAGGAGGGAAACGGCCGTGTACACCCCCAGCGGCAGCAGGGCCAAGGGCAGCGCCCAGGCCAGATCGCGCCAATGTCGCCACAGCACCACGATGAGCAAAATGGGCAGCAAACTCAGCGCCCACAAATCGGTGATGAGTGCCAGGCCGATGGCGGCAGCGGCCCACACCAGCCCGGATTTTTGGCCCAGGCCGTAGCGGTGGAGTCCCCAAACGGCCGTCAGCACCAGCGGCACGAGTAAGTTGTAGCTAAAACCAAACCGGCTGTAGATGACTGCCGCCGGGAAGACGGCCAGCAGCAGGGCGGCGGTGAGCGCCAGCCAGCGATCTTTGCTGACGTCGCGCAGCAGGGCGTAGAGTAACACCACAGAAGCGGTGCCGAGAACGGCCGTTACGCCCCGCAGCGTTTCCATCCCCAGACCAAACAGGCGCACTGCCCCGGCCAGGAGCCATTCAAACAGGGGCAGCCGGGCAAACAGCAGCACGGATTGGGTGACGGAGAGGTATTGGATACGGCCGTTGGCCAAATGCCGGGCAATTTCCAGGTGGGTGCCTTCGTCGGTGAACCAGCCGGGGGTCTCGGCGACGCGCCACAGACGCAGGGCGGCCGCCAGGGCGATAATGAGCAGCAGGAGGGTGGGTTCCAACCAGCGGGATCGGGCCATGCCGGAATTGTAGCGGGAACGAGGGTTAATGGTTAATTGTCAACGGCCAATAGTCAATTGTTAATCGTGAGTCGTAGCTGCGGATTCTTTCCGCGAGAAGGTTAAGCAGACGTTGACTGCCGTTGCCGTTTGAATCTGGGAGAGGTGGTCACAATTATGAATCGAGGGGGAGAATCCTGGCTCTGGATTTCCGCTGGTCAATAATGATAAGCGCCCCTGATTGTAGCAGATGTTGGTACAAGGAAATTGCCGTGAAAAGAAAGGATTTTAGCGTGTCGGGGGCAGTATCTTGCGTTCGAACTTGAATAACAGACGGGGATTTTGCTTTTGTAGCGGCAAGAATCGTGCCAAAATCGAGGTCGTGGGTGAAGACAATATGGTCATTTTCTTTGGCCCAGACCATTATTTCTTCATCGGACGCGCTAACTGCACCAATCGTTGACCAATGAACAGCATCCCAGCCTTATTCGATAAATGCCTGTACCCAGCTGGGTGACAGGTTCATGTCGATAACAAACTTCATGCGCTTGCTAAAGGGATGTCGATTTCTTCAGCACGCCAGGCCGCGTAGGCCAGCGCTTCGGCAATATCCTCAGCCTCAAGATAGGCATAGAGGGCCAAGATTTTGTCGTTGGTGTAGCCAGAGGCCACAAGCCCCACAATGGTGCCAACCGTCACCCGCATACCGCGAATGGTTGGTTTGCCCCCCATTACATTTGGATCAAAGGTGATTCGATTTAACTCAGGCATAGCTGTTGACCTCACTTTGGGTGTCATTATAGCAGATGTCGTATCAGTCTTTAGCAGCAAAAATCTGTGCTTGGAAGGAACGGCCGTTTGCCACTTATGCAACTTACTGTGAAGGATTGTTTGCTGGTAAGGCAACGTTTTGTGCTCTGGCCTCTGTTGCCAACACCACGCTTTCGATCATTGGTTCCACAAATTCTGGTTCTGAGCCTGTTGGAAAGAAAAAGGCCAGTGTGGAGTTGAAGCCAGAATGGCCAATGAGAACCCGGCAGCTAGAGACTATAGTTTCTTCAACACGACAGGTCCAATAGATCGTGTTGTCGTCCAGCCCTTCAAAATCAAGCTGATAATCGGAATTCTCTTGAGATGCCCAGGAGTCAGTGACCTGTTGGACCAGTTCGTCTAGCAAGAGTTGATCCTCGCTGATGCTGACAAGGTGCACGATGTTAATCAACCACTTCTCACTTTCTGGACTACCTGACAGTCGTCGCGAGCGCCATTCATAAACTTGCTGCGTATCGGCAAAAATTTCTTCTCCAGCCTCTTCTGACCCACTGCCCGTCCATTCCCACTGGCCAGGAAAGTCATTGGGTTTCGCCAAAAGCGTGGAAATATCGTTACTGGTGCGACAGCCTGCCAGCAAGATGATCATCAAGAGCAAAATTCTTAATTGACTCAACCAATTTTTCATGACATTTCTCATTTGAGCGGCTGTCCAAATTAAGCGTAATTCTATCGTATGGTGAGATTGTTCCCAAGCGGGGTGGGGTGTTTTATAATGGGCGAGTTGCGGGTGGCAAGTGGCAGGTGGGCAAGTTTTCAAGTGTCAGGAGAGGGTTCGCATGAAACGGGGATGGGTTGGCGCAGCACTTTTTTTGATGTTTAGTTTGGTGGCGTGTGTGGAGGGGCAAGAGGTGGCGGTGGAAAGTACGGCCGTACCCACCCAATCCCCAACCATTGAACCAACTGTGACGGAAACGGCCGTGAATTTCAGACTGAAAGTGCCAGATGCACAAATGTTGATCCAGTTGCGTATGGATCCTGAACAAATCCCCTATTCTGTGGACAACAAGCTAAATTTAGAACCACTTCAACTCTTTTATCCAGATTATGACGATCCTGAGCAGGCAGGCAGATGGTATAGGTTTTTGGAAGGTTATTTTCCTCTAATAGAAAATGACCTGCAATTTTACTATCCCAAAGAAATACCCGGAGCTTCAGCATATTTATTTCCTCATCACGAATTGTCTGTTTGGCCTGCAAATTACCTATTTGGACGTAGCGTTATTGATTTTTTAAACACCTATGGACACTCGCTAAATGTCGATCGGGAAGAAGTACGAAAACTCACTTTTGATCTTTACTGGTATAAAGGCAAGGTACTTCTTCGTTTAATTCCAGTGCAATTAGACAGTGACATTGAGAAAGAGCTGTTATTGTTGATAGAGCAGACGGACACAACCGTTCATGAGCGGTTGTCGGCGAGCACTATTGTCCCTGTGAACATTACCGCTCAAAACAGACTGGAAATAATTCCAAGTGATTTTGATAAAGAATATACTTTAGGGTGCCGTCAAGTGGATATTACCCATGATTTTAATCAGGATCAGCAAAATGAGTTGTTATTTTATTGTGAAAGGATGGCTGCATATTCTGCAATACGCTATCAAATGGTTTTTAGTTGGAATGAAGCAGGTGTGTATCGTGTAGGAAAAACAAGGTTTGTCTGGGACAACGAGGAACGAGTCGAGGTTGAAATATTTGATTCAAATTCCGATGGCTTTGAGGAAATCGTATGGCGCGAACCTTGTGAACCAGAGCCTGGTAAGGAATGTGAAATTGTTGTAACATTTTCTTGGGAAGATTTAATAGCGAACTCACAGGAATCTGCAAGCATTGAGTTTGACTTTGAAGATGAGTGTAACTCAGTTGAAGATGTTCTTTGTCTTAATCACTTGCAAACGGCCGTTCTCTCCCAATCCGATCCCACCGTCCCCGAAAAAATTACCCAATTACTCAATTACCTGCCCACCGACGACCCGGACGCACGGCCGTATATCGAACACCTCACCTACCTGCTGGGCTATTTTTATGAACTGAGTGGGGCGGAAGAAACGGCCGTTACCACCTACCTCGATCTTATCCAGCAATACCCCACCTCCCCCTGGAGCTGGCTGGCCTGGGCGCGGTTGGAACCTGTGGAGAACTAAATGAAACGCTTTGCTTTTCTGCTGCTGATTGGTCTGCTGGTTTTGCTGGCGGCGTGTGGGGAGGGGCAAGAGGTGGCGGTGGAACATACGGCCGTTCCCACCCCACTCCCAACCCTTGAACCGACGGTGACGGAAACGGCCGTACCTGCACCTGCGACTGTTGTGGCAGAAACGGCCGTTGCTACACCGACAACAATCCCCACGAAAACACCGATTCCATCAAGCCCACTGGCTGATGTGACTGATTTGCAGGAATTGGCGGGCGTGCCATTAGATACCTCTCGCGCTTACAGCTTGAAAATCCCTGATTACGATTTGTTGCGTGATTGGTTGAAATCTGCTCGTGAAACCCCATTACAAGGCCTTGCCTACTTTTACATTTTTGATCTGCTGGCCTTTGATTTTGCCCATAGTTTTCCCCACGGTGTAGGCCAGCTGGAACCCATTTTTGAGGAGGCCCAAGGGGGAAATTATCTTAATGAACGGATAACTTGGCCCGTTTTGCAAACGGCCGTTGTGGCTTACCTAAATCAAAATCAAATTTTGCTGGAAGATGGTAAACCCCTCCGCATTCTTGCTGTGTCAGTTAACCCAACGGCCGTCGATTTGAACAATGATGGCGTAGTGGAGTGGCTTATTACGGTGGAGTCAAGAGCGCTAAATGTTTTAGGTGCAATACCGCTTTCTGTTGATCAATCTGGTGTCTATACCATTCTGCCAAATATGATTTTACCAATTAACACATCGCTTACAGACGTTATTGATGGAATTGCTCAAATGGTCTTTGATCTTGATGTCACGGGTGATGGATTGAATGATGTTTTGCGGGTTGAGCGAGGTTATCTTGGTGGGCCATTTGGCTACATCATGGTCTACAGTTGGAATGGCGATGGGCTTTATTGGCTAGATACGATTGACATGTCGGTTCCTTCTTTTAAGCCCAGTGCTTTGTATGAGATTGGCGATTTTACTAATGATGGTGTAACAGATATTAAAGTCACAACCTCACATGAAGTGAATTTTAATTGCACCTGGGATGAAGTGGATGTTTACAGTTGGAACGGCCGTACCCCACAGCATCAGCTCATGGAAGACAATCAGATGCCCGATACACCAGAGTGTGCCATGTTCCATGCCATTACGCCCAGGAGCTATTATTCAGGAGCAGTGCTGGCCGAAAAAAGTCGCGTTGAATTGCTTGAGTCGGCACTTGCTCAGTTAACGCTAGACACAGCCCCATCGGCCGATTACCTGGCTTTGGGTTACTTGCATTTAGCAATGGCCTATCTGGAACAAAACGAGGCCAGCAAGGCTCAGAAAGCATTTAACCACCTTTACAACTTGCCAGATACCGCCTCTTTTGCTCAGCTTGTGAAAGAACTTTATGCTGAAAATGACGGTAATTTATTGTCTGTTTGCCAGCGCCTGTACCCCGTACCCGAACAAGTTGAAGCAACCGGCATCAGCGATTACATCTATGACGGGTCAATCACGGGCTTTCATGGCATTGGCAGTGAAGAGATTAATGCGGAGGCCATCTGCCCTTATCCCCATGTGGTTGTGCAACGATTACAAGCGCTGCGCATGCCAATAACCCAGTCCCCAGAAACCACGCTTGCGCAGTTTGGTTACGGTTTTACCAATTATGTCTCGGCCAATCTTGATTCCGACGCGGAAGTGGAATGGTTTGGTTTGGTAAAAGGGGATTACCTGTTTCTCACGTTGTTAGACCAGGCGGGTGGAGAACTAAAACCCATTGTGCTCACAACGACGTGCCTTGAATGTGGTGATGGGTTTGAATATCAGATCCATGAAGAGGGCGAAAGCGCCTATGTTATCGGCCGATTAAACGAGCGTATGAGATGTTCGAGTGGCGGTCCCTTTTTTGTGCTACCGCAACCGTTTCTGGTGCAACACAGTCAGGAACAGTTTGATTTCGCTACAATTTTTACCTTTTGTGATTCTGTAGATGAACGGCCGTTGTCTGAAATAACATCTGCCGATTTTGCCCCTGACCCACCCAGACCACCAACCTGGCGTTTCTTGCTGCGCGAAGCAACAGGGCAAGACGAGTGGGAGTGGTTGCGAGATACCCAAACGGCCGTTCTCTCCCAATCCGATCCCACCGTCCCCGAAAAAATTACCCAATTACTCAATTACCTGCCCACCGACGACCCGGACGCACGGCCGTACATCGAACACCTCACTTACCTGCTGGGCTACTTTTATGAGCTGAGTGGGGATGAAGAAAACACGGTTACCACCTACCTCGATCTCATTCAACGCTACCCCACCTCCCCCTGGAGCTGGCTGGCCTGGGCGCGGCTGGAACCCGTGGAGAATTAAATGGAGATTGGAGATTAGAGATTGAGCAATCTCCAATCTCTAATCTCCAATCTCCTCCCTTTTCTGCCCTAGCTCCAGCTTCTTCAGCCGATAGAGCGTTTCCTGCGTCATCTGGCGATGTTTGCTGGTGATGTCGGCCTGGACGCCAAAGAGGAAGATGAACAGCCCCACCAGCAGCAGGCCGGTGCCAATGGTCACCGATTGGATGAACTGGTTGGATGCGTTATTGACATAAGCGTAGAAAAATCGCGCCCACAGCGCCAGCCCGCTGAGGATAAAGGGCAGGGCGATGTAGGTGAAGGTGCGCAGCGGCTCGTAGAAGGCATACAGGCGCACAATCGTACTGGCCTGGGCTTTGATGAAGTGCCCCATGCTGCGCTGCAGGCGCGACGGCCGTATCGGACCATTCGTCTCTACCGGGATGCTGTGAATGATCAGCCCCTGTTTGCCCGCCTGAATAATCGTGTCCAGCGTGTAGCTAAAAGTGGTGAGGATGTGCAGCCGCAGCGCCGTGTCGCGGCTGTAGGCGCGGAAGCCGCTGACCGCGTCTGGCACGTCGGTGTTGCTGACCGTGCGTACCGTCCAGCTGCCCAGCTTTTGCAGGAACTTCTTAAACGGCGAAAAATGTTCGATGCTGTCTACCTGGCGGTTGGCAATGACGATATCGGCCGTGCCCGCCAGCACCGGGGCCACCAGCTCGGGAATGTAGCGGCCTGGATATTGGTTATCGGCATCGGTGTTGACGATGATGTCCGCGCCGAGGCGCAGCGACGCATCCAGCCCGGTCTGGAAGGCGCGGGCCAACCCCATGTTTTGCCGGTGCTGCACCACGTGGTTAATGCCCAGACTGCGGGCCACGTCGGCCGTGCCGTCCGTGCTGCCATCGTCGATGATCAGCGTCTCGATGCAGTCGATTCCCGGCACGTGGCGCGGCAAATCGGCCACCGTTTGTGGCAGGGAATGGGCTTCGTTGTAACAGGGGATTTGGATGATGAGCTTCACGGGGAGGATTTTAGCGTAGAAATTGGAGATTGGTAATTGGAGATTAGAGATTGGAGATTGGCTAAAATAATCTCCAATCTCTAATCTCCTCTCAAAACATCGTCCAACTCCACCAGGTGCAGCCCTTCCCACAGGTGCACGGCGAGGTCGATACGGCCGTTCCCCTCCACCGCCACCCCTTCAGCGCGTAACATCTCGGCCTGCTTGTTGGCCGTCTGCTCGCGGTGGCGAATGGAGATGCGCCCCTGGCTGTTGACCACCCGCTGCCACGGCACGTTGGCCGAGGTGTAACCGCTCTGGTTCGGTTCGCGTAGGGCGCTGAGGGCGTAACCCACCGCGCGGGCGGCCCGCGGATAGCCCAACAGCTCGGCGATACGGCCGTAACTGCTCACCTTGCCCGGCGGAATACAGCGCACCACCTTATAAACCTGCTCGAAAAAACCGGGAGATTTTGTGTCCATAACGGGATGATAACGGCCGTTGCCTAAACTGGCTACTGGGAAGAAACGGCCGTCTACTTTAGCAAATATTCACGACTCATTTATGTGGCCCGGCGGGTGCCAGTGCTATAACACTTGGGTAGCAAAGCCCAGATTTTTGATGCCAGAAGGGCGGGAAAGCGGTAAACTATGAGCTGTCCACCCCTGTTCTTATTAGAGGTGTAACCCATGAATTGGTCAGTTTTAGTTGTTGATGACGAACCTTTAACCCAAGATCTGCTGCGCCTGATGCTGGAGCCAGCTGGTTTCCGCGTGACGGGGGCCGAGCATGGCCTGGAGGCGCTGCAAAAAATCCAGCAGAGCAAGCCCGACATTATGATCCTGGACGTGATGATGCCCCACATGGACGGCATCACCGTCTGCCGCAAAATTCGCAGCAACCCCGAAACGGCCGATCTGCCCATCGTCATGCTCAGCGGCAAAACCCACCTCAACGCCGTCGAAGAGGGCATTGAGGCCGGGGCCAACCGCTACCTGGCCAAACCCATGTCACGCAACGATTTAATCCAAAACTTGCGCGAGGTGCTGGCTGAAACCACCGGCGTTCGCGGCTGATCTGCCCAAAAAACCCCGCTCTAAGCGCAACATGAGCCACCCCAACGGGTGGCTTTTTTGTTGCTACCTCTGGTAAAACAACCAATTTTGCCAATTTTGAAATTGCCCCGTTACTTTTTTACGGCCGTCTTCACTTTAGGGGCACAACAATCTGATAAACAAAATGATGAGTGAAAACAAGGAGTCAAAAAAATGAATCAACTAATTCGTGCAAAATATGGTGTGTCTGTCCTGGTATTGATGGTTCTCATGCTGCTGGCAGCCTGTACACCAACGGGTGACCTGCCCGGTGACGACAGCGGTAATGCCAACGACCCAGGCCAGGTTAATGACAATGGCGACGACAACGGCGGCAACAGCAATGACGACGATGCCAACGCCAACGACGATAATGCCAATGCCAACGGTGACAACGGTAACAGCAACGACGACAACGGCAACAGCAACGACGACGATGACGACATAAACGGCAACGACGACAGCGGCAACAGCAACGACGACGATGACACCAACCGCAATCGCAACGACGACAACGGCAACAGCAACGACGACGATGACGACATGAACGGCAACGACGACAACGGCAACAGCAATGACGACGATGACGACATGAACGGCAACGACGACAACGGCAACAGCAACGACGACGATGACGACAATGGCAACGCCAACGACGACAACAGCAACAGCAACGACGACGATGACGACAATGGCAACGCCAACGACGACAACGGCAACAGCAATGACGACGATGATGATGACGACAACGGCAATGCCACCAACGACAACAACAACAGCAACAGCTCTACGAATGACAACAGCAACAGCAACAGCGGTGGCAACGACAACAGCAACAGCAACGATGATGACGATGATGACAACAGCAACAGCGGCGGTGGCAGCAACGACAATGGCAACAGCAACGACGACGACGATGACGACAACTCTGGTGGGGGTGGCAATGACAACGACGATGATGGCGGTGATGATGACGACTAAATCGTCGCGGCTAAGGTGATTCAGGTTAGGAGGAGATGAGCCCATCTCCTCCTAATCGTTCGTTAACACGCGAAATCTGTCACAAGCAGCGCCTTTTGACTATAATCGGCGGCTGAATTTGTGGCAGAAATTTGGTTTTTGAGCCATCCAACGCTTATTTGGAGTTCCCAAACATCGTGCAAGACGAATTGTTGTTGCTGCATCGGGCAAAATCATTAGATCAAGAGGCGCTGGCGCAGATACATGAACGCTACTACGACTCGCTGTTTCGCTACATGGCCTACCGGGAAAATGACTGGCAAACGGCCGAAGATCTCACCAGCGAAGTGTTTATCCGCTTTTTACATGCCATCCAGCAAAAAAATGCCCCGCAAAACACAATTCGTGGCTGGTTGTTTGGCACGGCTTCGCTCATCCTGAAAGAGCATTACCGGAAGAAGAAGCGGGCCCAACTCGTTGAGCTGGATGACACAGTTCCGGAAGAGTGGCTAGAACCCATCGCTAAGATTGAGGCGCAAGAGAGTAAAAATGCCCTGCGCCAGGCGCTGGCAGATTTAACTGACGAGCAGCAGCAGGTGTTGGCGCTGCGCTTTGGTTATGAGATGCCAATTCGCGATGTGGCCGAAACGATGAACAAAAGCGAAGGATCGGTGAAGATGCTGCAGGTTCGGGCCATTGCGGCGCTGACGCGGCTGATGGGTTCGGAGAGTAACGCATGAACAATGTACCAGAAGCGGTGCTCCAGGAATGTTTGGATTACATGGAGCAGGGCGAATCGGTTGACGCCATCATCGCCCGCTTCCCCGAGGTAGGGGCACAGTTACGGCCGTTCCTGGAAACGGCCGTTCAGCTCGCCGCCCTCGCCCCCCAACCATCCCTGGCCGCTAAACAACAATCCCAAAAAATGTTCCTGGCCCACGCCGCCAGCTTAAAGGTGCCACCGATACGGCCGTCTACCTGGTACCGCGTGCGCCAGATTTTGCTGCCCCTGGCCTCCCTGGCGCTGCTGCTGATTTTGTTCTCAACAGCGGCCGTTTCGGTCTCCGCCTCGGCCATTCCAGGTGATGCTCTCTACCCGGTGAAGCGGCTGGTGGAAAATGTGCGCCTCAACCGCACCGATGATCCAACGGCGGCAGCTGACCTGCTGGCCGAATTTGACCAGGAGCGGATTCGTGAGGTGCAGACCCTGCTGCGTACCGGCCGTTCGGCCGAGGTGACGTTTGACGGGTTGGTTGAAATGATACAGCCAGAGGAATGGACCGTGGCCAAAATCGATGTGGCCCTGGTTGATGAAACGCAGCTGGTGGGGCGGCCCAAGGTAGGCGATTTGGTGCGGGTAAACGGCCGTACCGACCGCGGCACCATAACCGCCATCACCATCGAGCTGCTGAACGCCGCCAGCACCACGCCAGAACCAGAAGCGACGCCAATTCCAACGGCCGTACCCACCCGCGTGCCGACGTTAACACCAACGGCGACGCTGAAACCCACCACCTCGCCCACCCGGGAAGCCACGGTCATCCCTACCACCGAGCCTACCGCTGCGCCCACCGTTACGCCGGAGCTTCCCGCGACGATTGTGCCCACCTTGCCGCCTCCACCAACCGCCACACCGCTGCCGACGCAGCCCCCGGGTGATGACAACGGCAACGACAACGATGATGACGGCAACAGCAACGATGATGATGACGATGGCAACAGCAATGGTGGTGGCAATGACAATGGCAACGACAACAATGATAACGACGATGACGACAGCAACGACAACAACGACAACGGTGGGGGCAATGACAATGATGACGACGATGACAACGGCAATGATGGTGGTGGGGATGACGACAACGATGACTAATATCACCATCTGAGTAATAACCAGCCAAAACGCCCGGATCTCCGGGCGTTACTTTTTTTACCCAAGCGGCACTTTAGAAGTGAAATTTAGCAAAAAAGCGCCAAAAGCGAGGGTAAGATGCAGTTGACAACAACCATGACCGAAATCAGACAATCCGTCCAAGAAAGAATGCTGGCGAAGGAAAATGTGCGCGTGTGGGTGACGGCCGTACTTCTTCTCTTCATCTTCATCACCGGCTTTGCCATTGTGCAGTACGCCACCCCGGCGCTGGTTGGCAACGACGGCTACTACCACATGAAGATGGGTTACCTCATCCGCACTGAAGGACTCACGCCCGATTTTCCCTACCTGCCCTACACCATCCTCAACGAGGCTGCCTACTACGACCATCACCTGCTGTTTCACGTCTTTCTGGCCCTGTTTGCCACTACCGACCCTGTGCTGGATGGCGGCCTGGCGCTGACCCAGGGGGCCAAGCTGGCCAGCATCGTCATGCCCTCGCTGGCGTTTTTGGCCATCTGGTGGCTGCTGCGTGGGCAAAAGGTGCCGTATGCGGCCGTTTGGGCCATTGCCCTCTTGGCCGTCTCCGAGGCGTTTTTGTACCGGATGAGCATGCCGCGTGCCCAGTCCATGTCGCTGCTGCTGCTAGTTTTGGCGCTGCATTGGCTGCTGCAAGGCAAATATAAATATTTACTGCCGCTGGGCTTTGTTTTTGTTTGGGCCTACAACGCCTTCCCCCTGCTCATCGCCGTGGCGGGCACCTACGCCATCGCCACCTTCATGCTGGAGCGACGCTTTGCCTGGCAGGCGCTGGTCTACCCGGCCATCGGCATTGCCCTGGGGCTGATCATCAATCCCTACTTCCCGCAAAACATCGACTTTATCGTGGGGCATCTGCTGCCAAAGGTGGGCGAATCCAGCACGCCAGTGGGCAACGAATGGTCGCCTTACCGCACCTGGACCCTGGTAGAGAATTCCGGCGTGGCCTTCATGGCCGTGCTGGCGGGCATTCTGGCCCTGGGCTGGCGCGAGAAGCGCCTCGACAAACCAACCCTGGTGGCCCTGGGGCTGATGGTGCTGTTTGGCTACATGCTGTTTGAATCGCGCCGCTTTGTCGAATATTTCCCGCCCTTTGCCCTCATCTTTTTTGCCCTGAGCGCCGCGCCAATTTTGCGCGAGTGGCTGGCGGAATGGGAGGGAAAACGGCCGTACCTCCCCCAACTTACCTTTGTGGCCCTTCTGCTTTTGCTGGCTTACCCGCTCTATGTCGGCCTTACCGATGCGCGTGAGCTGGTGGCCGACAGCAGCCCCGCCGATCGCTACGCCGACGCCACCATCTGGCTGCACGATAACGCGCCGGACGGTACAATGGTGTTCCAGACAGACTGGGACGATTTCACCCGGCTCTTCTTTTACAACAGCAACGCCGTGTACACCGCCGGGCTGGATCCTACCTTTATGGAACTGGCAGACAAGGCGCTGTTTGACCGCTGGGTCGATATCACCCAGGGACGCGTCGACGCACCTGGCGCGGCTATCCGCGATGAATTTGGTGCCGCCTACGTCTTCAGCGACCTGAACCACGACGATTTTATGGACGAAGCCGCTGACGATCCGCTGCTGCAAGAGGTGTACCGGGATGAGTATGCGGTGATTTATCAGGTAATAGAGTGAGAGGTTGCAGGTTGCAGGTGGCAAGTTTACCTGCAACCTGCAACTTGCAACTTGCCACTTGCAACAAAAACATGTCAACTATCGAAGCAGAACAATTTGACAAGGGAATGCGCTTTTTGGAGCGCTGGGGCATTGGCCATTTGCGGCGTGAACTGCTGCACGATGTAACCGGCCGTGTGCTGGAAGTGGGGGCAGGCACCGGGGCCAACTTGCCACTTTACGGCCGTTCCGCCCACACCACGCTCATTGACATAAAATCGGACAGGCTGGTTCTCGCTCGCCGCAAATCGGGCGAACCGGACACGCCCGCTTCGGTCGCCAACGCCCACCATCTGCCTTTCGCCAGCGATCAGTTTGACGTGGTGGTAGGTACGCTGGTTTTCTGCTCCATCCCCCAGCCGGAGCTGGCCCTGGCGGAAATCCGGCGCGTGCTGAAGCCAGACGGCCGTCTGCTCCTCCTCGAACACACCCGCGGCCACGGCCCCCTCTCGCGCCGCTTTACCGACTGGCTGCAGCCGCTCTGGTTTGCCTTGCAAGGGGAATGTCATTTGAACCGGGAAACGGCCGTTACCGTGCAAAACGCCGGCTTCACCCTCGAACACAGCTCCATCCACGGCTACGGCCTCTTGCAAATAATGCGGGCCTCGGTAAACGGTAATTGGTAATCGGTCATGCTCTTTCACCCCTTCACCCCTTCACCCTGTCACCCCCTCACCTTGTCACCCCCTCACCGCCGACTGCTCACCACCGCAAACGCCATCATCCCCACCCCCAGGGCCATAAAGACCCAATTACCATCGTACAGACCAAACAAAAACAGCGCCGTGCCCATGATGCTGTAGAACGGGTTGTCGCGCAGGGACTGCCACAGGTTCGGCTGGGGTACTTTATAACCCAGGGATTCCAGTTTTTGGCGGAGAACGGCCGTGCTCGGTTCCGTCAACGTGCTGCCATCGGGAAACACCAGGGTGGGTACGCTGGCGTTGCCATTGTTGATGGCCATCACCTTGCCCCGGCTCTCCGGGTCTTCGGCGATATTGACATACGCAAACGGCGCTTGCGCCCGCTCCAACATGCCGCGCACGGGTGGTACCATCGGGCAGGTCGGTGTGCCATACATGATCACTTTTTCGGTTGAGTTCATTGAAGTTTCCATGCTGGTTAGAGTACCTCAGGCGGGGGAAAGTTACCAGAGGCAAGGCGACACAGTGAAGGGTTGTGTTACGGGATCGCTTTTCTGTTGACAAATCCAGATGCCCACGCTAAATTCTTTGAATACGCCTCCATTCTTCTCCGAATATCAATCGTCTAAGGAGATACAGTTGTCTTCAAACAATCCCTACACACACGGCTTAGACAAGAATCCGGCCAACTACATACCCTTGTCACCCCTTACCTTTATTGAGCGCGCAGCCTCCATCTATCCTGACCATACGGCCGTTGTCCATGGTGAACGTCGCTATACATGGGCACAAACATTCAGACGAGTACGGCAGCTGGCATCGGCCTTGCAACAACAGGGTATTGGTCTGGGCGACACCGTCTCGGTGATGGCTTATAACACGCCCGAGATGTTTGAGGCCCATTTTGGGGTACCCGTTACTGGGGCTGTCCTTCATTCGCTCAACACGCGCCTCGATGCCAAAACAATCGCCTTTATGCTGGATCATGCTGAGTCAAAGGTATTGATCACGGACAGAGAAGCTTCACCGGTGATAGCGGAGGCTTTAACGATGGTTCGGGAACGGCCGTTGGTCATAGACATAGACGACCCCCTGGCCAACGGCGGAGAACTGATTGGCCAGACTCACTACGAAGCCTTTCTTGCCCAGGGTGATCCAAACTTCGCCTGGTCATTGCCGGATGAGGAGTGGCAAGCGATTAGCCTCAACTACACCTCCGGCACCACCGGTAATCCCAAAGGCGTGGTCTATCATCATCGTGGCGCTTATCTGAATGCGATTAGCAACGTGCTGGCCGGTGATTTAGGCAAACACCCCGTTTACCTGTGGACATTACCCATGTTTCACTGCAACGGCTGGTGTTTCCCCTGGACATTAGCCGCCGTTGTCGGCACCAATATTTGCTTGCGCAATGTGGACGTGACTCAAATCTACCAGCTCATTGCCGCGGAGGGCGTGACTTTCTACTGCGGTGCGCCCATTGTGCATAACATGATGATCAATGCCCCCGAGGCAGTGCGTGCCCAGAAACAGCATCGCGTCGAGGGCATGGTGGCGGCCGCCCCACCGCCAGCGTCGGTCTTGCAGGCCATGGCCGAAAACGATTTTGGCATCACGCACGTTTATGGCCTCACAGAAACATACGGCCCGGCCGTCTTGTGTGAATGGCACCGCGAGTGGGATCTGCTGCCTATCGAAGAACAGGCCCGCCTGAAATCGCGGCAGGGGGTTCGTTACCATATGCTTGAAGCGATCATGGTGGCTGACCCGATTACGCTGGAGCCGGTGCCTGCGGATGGCCGGTCAATCGGCGAAATTTTCATGCGCGGCAACAATGTGATGATGGGGTATTTGAAGAATTCAACCGCTACAGAAGAGGCTTTCGCGGGCGGCTGGTTCCACAGCGGTGATTTGGCCGTCATGCATCCCGACGGTTATGTGGAAATAAAAGATCGGGCCAAAGACATTATTATTTCTGGCGGGGAAAACATCTCTACGATTGAGGTGGAAAACGCCCTCTTCCGGCATCCGGCGGTGATGGATGCGGCCGTTGTGGCCAAACCGCACGATAAGTGGGGCGAAACACCTTGTGCTTTTGTCACCCTCAAAGAGGGCGTTCATTTAAGCGCAGATGAGGTGATTCAATTCTTGCGCGGCCAAATCGCCCACTACAAAGTGCCGCGCCATGTGGTCTTTGGCCCCTTGCCCAAAACATCCACCGGCAAAACGCAAAAGGTTGTTTTGCGTGAATGGGCGCAAACGTTGGAACAGGTCTCAGGCAAAAAGGCCGATGAATAGGATGAATATTTCGACCCGGTTGGCAGGCTAGCTGGTCGCCCGACGTGTTTGTAGGAGTGGTTATGACTCAGATGATGGAAGCAGAACAGATTGTTTTATACGAAGTGAATGACGGGGTTGCGACGGTCACGCTCAATCGTCCGCGCCAGTTTAACGCCATGTCAGAAGAAGTATTAAGGGCTTTGCAAATGACACTGGACACCATTGCGGCTGATGATGCCATTCGGGTGGTGGTGTTGGCGGCCAATGGCCCGGCCTTTTGTGCTGGTCATGATCTGAAACAGATGCGGGCGAATCCAACCGAGGATTATTACAACGAGCTGTTCGACCAATGCAGCCGGATGATGATGACGATTAATAAAATGCCGCAACCGGTGATTGCCAGGGTGCAAGGGCTGGCCACGGCCGCTGGCTGCCAGTTGGTGGCCGCCTGTGATTTGGCCGTGGCGGTCGATACGGCCGTATTCGCCACATCGGGAATACGGGTTGGGCTGTTTTGCGCCACACCGGCGGTGGCCGTCAGTCGCAATCTGGCCCGCAAACAGGCGATGGAGATGCTGCTAACGGGCGAGTTTATGGATGCGCCAACGGCCGTTCAATACGGCTTGATCAATCGTGCTGTGCCCGCTGCAGAACTGGATGAAACAGTGCAATGGTTTGTTGATGCGATCGTTTCAAAATCGGCCGTGGCGGTCTCGATGGGTAAAGAGATGTTTTACAAGCAAATCGAAATGGGCATGGCTGAAGCTTACGAATATGCCAGCACGGTGATGGCCTGCAACATGATGGCGGAAGATGCGGGTGAGGGCATTGATGCGTTTATGCAAAAACGGCCGCCGCAGTGGCAGCATCGTTAGGTAGTTCATATCCAGGAAATCAAACCTTTTAAGATGCTCCCTGCCGTGCCGCCAACGACGACAAGCGTGGAACGGCCGTTAAAAATTCCCAATGCCTCACCCCTGCGGCAAAAACAGCAGCATCACGCCGAGGAAAGCAACGGCCGTTCCCACCATGCCCCGCGCGCTCACCGGCTTTTTGTACACGATGAACTCCACCGGAATCAGCAGCACGGGCGGCAGGGCCATGAGCGTGGAGGCGATGCCCAGCCGGGTTAGCTGGATGGCCACCAGCGACAGCCAGATGCCCAAAAACGGCCCGGCAATCGAGCCGCCGATCATCGCCGGGAACGCCTGCCGGTTGCGCCACTGCCCCAGCGTGGCACGCACCTGGCCGCGGGCCAGCGCCAATCCCCACAAAATGAGCAGCGCCACCAAAATGCGAATCATCGTGGCGGAGATGGGGGGAAAATCGCCCACCAGCCCGTAGCGCGCCGTCACCAGGTTGGCCACCTGGCCCAACGCCCCGCCCAGGCCAAACAAAATGCCGCTGCTAAACTGCTTGTTCTCTACGGCCGTTCGCCCCGCCTGCTTCTCCGTCACTACCCAGCCCACGCCGCCGACGGTGAGAAACACGGCTAACAGCTCCACCCCGCTCACCGTCTCGCCAAACAGCAGCCAGCCAAACAGCGTGCTGATAATCGGCACAGTTGACATAAGCAGCATGGACAGGCGCGGCCCGATGAGCACATACGCTTTGAACAGCAGCGTGTCCCCCACCACCAGCCCCAAAATGGAGGAGATGGTCAGCCAAAACCAGCGAAAGCCTTCCACCTGCAGCGGGAAGAAGCTGCCTTCCAGCGCCAGATGGCTCAGGCTGAGAAACAAAAAGGCAAACAGCAAGCGGCTGCGGTTCACCACATCGGAGCCGATAATTCGGCCGCTGTAGCTAAAAAAGATGGCGGTACCAGACCAGCAAACGGCCGTACCCAGCGCCGCCAGCTCCCCGGCATAAATGAATGACCCCATGTTATTTATCTCAAAGAAATCTTCGGTAATGTCGCCGCCCGACCGCTTCGCGTACCGTGAACGGCAATCACCCCTTCACCCCTTCACCCCTTCACCCCGTCACCTTGTCCCCCCATCCCCCGCTTAATACGCCGTCTCCACCCTCTCCTGCAACTTGCGCCAGACGCGGCGGTAGTGACGGCCGTCCATCAGCTCCAAACTGTTGCCGTCCGGATCGCGGAAGTAGAGGGAGTGGGTGCCCAGCGACCAATCCTGCTCGTGCTCAATCTCAACTTCGTGGGCCAGCAGGCGAGCGCGCCAGCCGTCCATCTGCTCCGGCGGAATGGCCAGACAGGTGTGCCCTTGCCCCCGCGCCCCGTGGGCCGGAATGATGCTTTCGCGTACCGCCAGTTTATTTATGTCAAATAAAATCAGCGTCGAATTTTGCCCCGTTTGCAGGAAAATGGCGTCTTCAAATTCCTGGCTCACCGGCAGTCCCAGCACTTGCGTGTAGAACGTTTTGGCGCGCGGAATGTCGGTCACGTAAAGTACCGCCTCGGCCACGCCCAGGATTTCCGTGCCGCCCCGTTTTGCCGCTTCGGCCTCCTGCACAATACGCACGCCGCTGCTCACCCCCAGCCGGTTGGCACCGGCGGCCACCATGCGCCGCGCATCGTCCAGCGAGCGAATGCCACCCGACGCCTTGACGCCCATGCTTTGCCCGACGGTGTGGCGCATCAGGGCCACATCTTCCACCGTCGCCCCGCCGCCGCTAAAGCCGGTGGAGGTTTTGACAAAATCGGCTCCGGCCTCTTTGGCCAGCTTGCAGACGCGCACCTTTTCCTCGTTGCTCAGGTAGCTGGTTTCGATGATCACTTTACATAAAGCGCCATTGGCATGGCAGGTTTGGGTAACGGCCGTAATTTGCGCCAGGGTAAATTCATCATCCTTGCTCTTCACCGCGCCGATGTTGATCACCATGTCAATTTCCGTCGCGCCATTCTCGATAGCCGTCTGCGCTTCCGACACTTTCTCCTTGGTGGTGGTGGCCCCCAGGGGAAAACCAACCACGGCCACCACCTTCACGGCGCTGCCCGTCAGCTGCTCGGCAGCAAAACGCACATTGGTCGGGTTCACGCACACGGAAAAGAAATGATGCCGCACCGCCTCGCGGCAAATCTGGGCAATCATCGCCTCGGTGGCGTCGGGTTTGAGCAGGGTATGGTCAATCAGCCCCGCCACGCGGGTGGGGTCTTCGTCAATCAGCTGGATCAGCTGCTCGGTCGTGGCCGTGGTTAAGTCAGTCATCGTTTTCCTCACAAAATGCTGTACTCCAGCACAATCAGCCTTGTTGACATAACGGGACGATTGCCGGAGTTCGTTTTGGTTATCGTCAAAAGCTGTAAGGGGAAATCGTATTACGGATTTTGGATTTTGCAACTGAAAGGAGCGGCGCGGGTGCACAAACAACTTGTCGGGCAAAGCAATTAACTCACGCCAAGACGCAAAGGGTAAAGGGAAAAATTTGCATCTTGGCGACTTGGCGTGAAATTTAATGACAACCGATTCGTAGACACGTGAATTTTGCGGCGAAGAAGCAGTATAATTGCCTCAATTCTGCTGCCTGCGTTTCAAGGATCAAGATGAAAAAAAGTGTTGTTTTGCTTATTTTTTGCCTGCTAATTGGTTTGATGGGCTGCAATGCTGCGGCGGAAACGGCCGTTTCCCAACTCCCCACCGCCACGCCTGTAATGATGGATACGGCCGTACCGCCCACACGCACCCCAACCCCCACGCCGCTGCCTGCAACGTCCACACCCATTCCGCCAACCCAAACGCCAACGGTCACAGCTACCCCTTCACCCACAGCAACCCCAAATTTCAACTGCCCCCAACCAGGCGGCAACCCCATTCTAGAAAAATCGGTGGATTTTTCGGAATTTTCTGAAAAACTTGTTGGTTACCTTAATGCCGGAGGAAACATCGAACAACTTCCAGAGTTGCTGGACTCTATGGATATCAGCAATGAAGTTTTTCTAGTAGATATGAATAACGATACCGTTCTTGAACTTGTGTTGAACGTAGCCGTTCCGATTCCCGAAGAATCATATTTGTATGATTACGGAACAACTTTGTTGCAGTGCCGTAACGGCAGTTTTGAGAAAATTTATTATAGCTGGCTGGGGAATTATTCCTTTTTTCGTTACACATTCTCAGATGATGTGGACAATGATGGCAATCAAGATGTCATTATTGTGGGTGGCGTTGGTGGTTCAGCTTGTAATTTGGTGCCAGCCGTTCTTATTTGGAGTGGAGATTCAATCATTGATGCATCGCCGGATTACCGAGAATTAGAACTTGGCTGCTCTCAAGAGGATATTGTTTTGACCGAAGATATTGATGGTGATGGTGTTAAAGAGCTAATTGTTTCTGGATGGACTGTAGGACATTTAAGCTATGCACCCCCGCGTACCATTACGCAAACATTTAGCTTACAAGCGAAAACATACCAGTTGCAGATCACAGAGTATGGTCCACCGGAATTGTTAGTGTATACAATCAATGATGCCCAACAGGCCCTGGATAGCGATGATATGGCTTTGGCTGTACTACTTTACGAAGACATCGCCCAAAATCAGACAACACAAACGATCCCATCCTACGATTTGCCTTTGCCTCAACAAGTGGAAAATTATGAGATTGAGGTGGATCGTGCCAAAGGATATCAACAGGGGTTTGCCTTATTTCGTTTGGCAGGGCTTCAAACCGTTCTTGGAAACACAGAAGAAGTAGAGTGGGCATTGGCTCAACTTCAAGCGCGATTCCCTGAAGGTTCACCGGGTTTTGAGTTTAATGCACTGGCTCTCCTGCTAGTCGATTCCTTGCAGCAAGGTCGAACGCCAAAATTTTCTTGTGAGATTGTTACAAGAGAAATTGAAAAGTCCTATCCAGACCTTTCGTTTCATTTCTACTGGGGGCTCAACATAGCTGCATACTGGACAGAAACAATTTGCCCTTTTAGCGAGCCATAGGCATTAATAAACCGTATCGCCCCGGACGAAAGCGGCCGTTTCTTCCCGCCCCGGTCTGTTAAAAAACTGCTCCGTCTGTGCCACCTCAATCAGCTCCCCCGCCCAGAGCAGGGCAGTGCGGTGGGCAATGCGCCGCGCCTGGAAGATGTTGTGCGTCACCAGCACCACCGTCATGCCGCTGCGCTGGTTCTCCCCCTGGATGATCGACTCGATGATGCCCACGTTGTTGGGGTCCAGATTGGCCGTCGGCTCGTCCAGCAGCAGCACGTCCGGCTGCGTCACCAACGCTCTGGCCAGCGCCACCCGCTGCGCCTCCCCCGCCGACAGCTTCGGCGCGGCCTGGTCGGCCAGCGGCGTCAGCCCCAGCCGCGCCAGCCACTCCGCCTCAACCGCTTCCGCCAATTTTTGCCCGCGCAGCCCCGGCCCGTAGCGCAAATTGGCCCGCACCGAACGTTGCAGCAGCAACGGCCGTTGAAACACAGTCGTCACCCGCCGCCGCTGCGCCAAATCCAATTCCGGCGTGGCGGGCTGGCCATCAAACCGGACGGTGCCCTGGCTGGCTGGCTCCAAAAAATTGAGTAGCCGCAGCAGCGTGCTTTTACCCGCCCCGCTTGGTCCCACCAGCGCCAAAATCTCGCCCCGGAAAATGGTGAGCTGCTCCAGGTTGAGGACGGTACGGCCGTCGTACACCTTCTGCACCTGCGATAGTTCGTAAACTGGCTGGTTCATCGGCGCTGCGTTCATCGCCGCACCCCCCGCTGCTGCAAACGGTACAGCGCCACGTTGGCCAATAACGACAGCAGCAGCAAGATGAGGCCTAGGGCAATCGCCAGGGCAAACTCGCCGCGCCGTGTTTCCAGCACGATGGCGGTTGTCAGCACCCGCGTCTCGCCGCGAATGTTGCCGCCCACCAGAATCACCGCGCCCACTTCGGAGATGATGCTGCCAAACGCGGCCACAATCGCGGCAAACACGCCCAGCTTGGATTCCCGCAGCATGGTGCGGGCCAGCTGCCAGCGGGTGGCGCCCAGGGCACGCAGCTGCAAGGGCAAGAGGGGATCGTGGGATTGAACGGCCGTTAACGTCAACCCCACCACCAGCGGCCAGGCAATCACCGTTTGTGCCATGATCATGGCGGAGGGAGTGAACAGCCATTGCAATTCGCCCAGCGGACCCTGGTTAGATAGCAGCAGGTAGACAAAAAGGCCCACCACCACCGGCGGCAGGCCCATGCCTGTGTAAATGAGTGGAATGAGGCAGCCGCCGCCGGGAAAGCGCCCCGCCAGCCCCAGCAGCGCCCCCACCGGCAGCCCCAGCAGCAGCGCCAGCAGCAGGGCAATTCCCGTCACCCGCAGCGTCAGCCCGACAATGGCCACCAACTCCGCATCGCCCGAGGTGAGCAGTTGAAAAGCGTTGAGGAAAGCGTCTAACAGCGTCTGCATAGAAGTGAGATTGGAGACTGGAGATTAGAGATTGGAGATTTTATGTCTCCCAATCTCCAATCTCTAATCTCTTGTTTTTACTGGTCGCGCCAGGCTTGCGAATCGGCGTAGAAGAGCGGCTGGCCATAAGTGTCGCTGCCAAATTCGGCGATCACCGCCTGCGTCTCCACGCTGGTGATCCATTCGACAAACTCGTTGGCCAGGTCATCGTTGATGTTGCCCTTGTCTGGATTCACCGGGATAACACCGTATGGATTGTACAGCGAGAGGTCACCGTTTTCCTCGATGCTTTCGCCGCCGACCATGATGACCAGGTTGGGCAGATTGTCCCGCTGGCTCAAAAAGGTGCCGCGATCGGTGATGGTATACGCGCCGCTTTCATTGGCAAAACGCAGCGTGTCGCCCATGCCCTGGCCCAACGATTTGTACCAATCGGCTTCGATATCGCTGGGCAGACCGGCCGCTTCCCATAGCGAACGCTCTTTGGAATGCGTGCCGCTGTCGTCGCCGCGCGAGGCAAAGGTGGCTTCGGTTTCGGCGATGGCGTTCAGCGCGTCCGAGGCCAGCGCCATGCCCTGAATTCCGGCCGGGTCGTCTGCCGGGCCGACGAGGATGAAGTCGTTGTACATCACATCGAACCGCGCCGTGCCGTGGCCATCGGCCACAAAGGCATCTTCGCGGCTGCGGGCGTGTACCAAAATGATGTCGGCATCGCCCGCTTCGCCCAGCTCAATGGCCTGGCCGGTGCCTACGGCCACCACGTCAACACGGGCGTTAAATTCCTCTTCAAAATCGGGCAAGATCACTTCCAGCAGGCCGGAATCCTCGGTGCTGGTGGTGGTGGCCAGCCGCAGCACTTCGGGTTCTTTTGGCCCACACGCCACCAGGAAGAATACGGCCGTACCCAAAACAAACATTCGCCAGTATTTCAACATCTTTTACCTCCATGACTTGTGCAAATCGGGTTCCGCTATGATGAATGATCATAGCGCGGTGCGAGTATATGAAAATTCAGACGGGTGTCAATTGAAGTAGGCGTGGTTCAGCAATTCGAAATTTGGAAGTGAGTTAACAGCTCTGGCCTTAGTTGCGGTGTGTCGTCGCCTCGGCGCTTCGCGCCTGGCGACGTTTTTTAGGGGGTTTTTTCAGTTTTGGGGGTGGAACACCCCCAAAACTGAAAAAACCCAAAATATTCCCCGCACAGGGCGCGCAGCACCCTGTGCGGGCGAAACATGGACTATTTGAGGGGATTATCGAGGAGGGGGGTGAGAACGGCCGTTACCCGTTCCGTCATCTGCTGCTCCAATTCCTGGCTGACCTGGGCAAAGGCCGCGATGAGATTGTGCGCCAGCGCGGTGAGCGTTGCCCCGCCGCCGCGCTGGCCGCCCACCTGGGTTTGCACCAGCTTGTGGCCCAGGCGCGTTTCCATCTCGTGGATCTTTTGCCAGGCGGTGCGGTAATGCACGTCCATCACCGCCGCCGCCCCGCTGATTGAGCCAGTGTCGGCCACCGCCTGCAGCAGCCTCATGCGCCAGATGGAGAAGACCACCTCGCCGTCATTTTCCAACCATAAATTGAGTCGAGGTTTCATCGAGTTCCTTTCGTAATCGGTAATCGGTTATCGGTAATCGCTGTTTCCACCGACAACCGTTCACCGATAACCGTTCACCGACCACCGATCAAATGCCGAAAACATGCGTCAGCACCGTGGCGGCTGCGCCGCCGACGCTTTGCAGCAGACCGATGCGGGCGTTTTGCACCTGGTTTTGGCCAGCTTGCCCGGTGAGCTGCTGCACAATTTCGGCCGTCTGGTACAGCGCTGTGGCCCCGATGGGATGGCCGCGCGCCTTCAGACCGCCCATGGTGGCGATAGGCAAACGGCCGTTTAACCCAATCTCCCCCTCTGCCGCCAGCCGCCAGCCGAGGCCGGGTGGGGCAAACCCCACCGCCTCCAGCAGCAGGCAGGCCATGATGCTGAATGCATCGTGTACTTCGTATAGACTCACGTCTGCGGCCGTGAGGTTGGCCCGCTGGAACGCTTTTTGCGCCGACAGTCGCGCCGCCTCCAGCACCAGCGGGTTGGCGCGATCGGCCAGGCGGAAGCGGTCGGTGGCCACGCTGGAGGCCAGGATGTGCACCGGCATGTCGGTGAAGGTGCGGGCAGCCTGGCTGGGAGCCAGCAGCACGGCCGCCGCGCCATCGCAAATGGGCGAGCAGTCCAGCAGCCGAATCGGCGGCACGATGAAGCGCGATTGCCGCACATCGTCTGCCGAAATGGGCTTGTGGAAGAGGGCGTTGGGGTTGGTTAGCGCATTTTGGTGGGCATTGACGGCAAAATTGGCCAGCCCATCTTCGGGCATGCCGTACTGGGCCATGTACCGCAGCATCAACTCCGCGTTTTTGCTGATGAGCGTGGCCCCGGCGGCGACCTCCTGCCGGGCATCCAGCGCCTTGGCCAGGGCGGGTGTGGCCGCGCCCTGGCTCATCTTCTCCACGCCAACAGCCACGGCCAAATCGGCTTCACCGCTGGCGACGGCCAGGTAAGCCATGCGCAGCGCTGCCGCTCCGGTGGCCGTGGCTGCCCGCACCTGGAGCGCCTCGATGCCAAACAGTCCGGCCTCATCGGCAATGAGGGCGGCGATGTGTTTCTGGTTTTGCAGCTCGTCGCTGAGCATGTTGCCCGCAAACAGCGCGTCTACCCGGTCTACTCCAGCAGCAGACATGGCTTGATGAACGGCCGTTGCGCCCAACCGCCTTAAACTTTCGGCATAAACCTTCTGCACCGGCACCTGCCCAATGCCGACAATGCTGACCTGTCTCATGAATCACCAACTTGTAGCCGCGGATTCTTTACACGAGAAAAAGCGCGGAAAGAATCCGCGGCTACGATTTGATTATGCTGGCCGCTTGAAGACGCAAAAATATTTGTTCGTCCAGCGGCGCATGCCGCCGCCTTCGTGCATTAACACATCTTCATTGCTGCCGACAAAAGCGGGCTGCATGTGAACCAGTTCCCACCCTTTGGCCCCCAAACGGTTCAGTTCAGGCATCATCAGCTCCGGGCTGTAGCTGGCCAACTCTTTTGATTCGATTGAATAGGTCAGTGAGTCAGCACCTCGTTTATCGGCTTCCAAAAACAGCGTCAGATATTCCCATTGTTGCATTTGATTTTCCTCATGTAGCCGCAGTTTCTTACTGCGCTTCTTTGTTTTGCGCGGAAAGAATCCGCGGCTACGAATTAGATGACGCCTTCGGTTTTTAGATTCTCAATCGTGTCTGTTTCATATCCTAGCAGAGATTGCAGGATTTCGGCCGTGTGCTGGCCGAGGGTGGGCGGGGCGTAACGCACGCTGGTGGGCGTGGTGGGGATTTTCAGCGGCGAGTTGACCAGCGGCACGCTGCCCGCGGTGGGGTGCGGCACGTCGATCCGGGTGTGGCGCGCCTGCACCTGCTCGTTGGCAAACACCTGGGCCATGTTGTTAATCGGCGCGGAGGGGATGCCGACCTCGTCGCAGAGGGCCATCCACTCGGTGGCGCTGCGGCTGGCAAACAGCTCGTTGAGCATGGCGACGACGGTTTGGCGATTGGCCAGGCGGGCGGTGTTGGTGGCGAAGCGTTCGTCTGCAATCCATTCGGGGTGGGAAACGGCCGTACAAAACTTCCGCCACTGGTGATCATTACCGCAGGCAAAAGCAAACTGCTGGTCGCTCGCCTGGAACTCCTGGTAGGGCACAATGTTGGGGTGCCCGTTGCCAAAGCGCCCCGGCAGCTCGCCCGACACCAGGTAGTTGCTGGCCACATACGACATCAGCGCCACCTGCGAATCGAGCAGGGCCATGTCGATGCGCTGCCCCTCGCCGGTGCGCTCGCGGGCAAACAGCGCCGCCAAAATCGCGTTGCTGGCAAAAATGCCCGTCGCCAAATCGGCAATAGCGATGCCCGCACGGGTCATGCTGCCGTCAGCCGGACCAGTCACGCTCATGAAGCCGCCCATTGCCTGCACCATGAAGTCGTAGCCTGCGCGGTCCTGGTACGGCCCGTCGCTGCCGTAGCCGGTGATGGTGCAGTAGATGAGGCCGGGGCGCAGCTGCTGGAGCGTCTCGTAATCCAGCCCCCAGCGGGCCAGCGTGCCCGTGCGGAAATTTTCTACCAGCACATCCCCTTGGCGGATGAGGCTCTTGAGAATTTCCAGACCTTTGGCCGATTTGAGGTTGAGCGTCAGGCTGCGCTTGTTGCGGTTGGCGGAGAGGAAGTAGGCCGCTTCGCCGCGCAGGCCATCGGGGGCGTCGGTGAAGGGCGGTCCCCAGTGGCGCGTGTCGTCGCCGAGGCCAGGGGCTTCAATTTTGATGACGTCCGCGCCCAAATCGCCAAGCATTTGGGTGCAGTAAGGCCCCGCCAACACGCGGGTAAGGTCGATGATACGAATGCCGTCGAGCAGGCCAGGTTTGTGGGTCATTGTGGTTCCTTTGTGTACCGGTCACCGATTACCGGGTAAGTTTGACAAGATACGGCCGTTCCATGATAATATTTTTTCCTCCCAATACCTTGCGGAAAAAGGGTTTGTTGGCCATGTAGTAGATGATAAAAAGCCCCCCGATTTTACGCAAGCAGATAAGGATTTCTCACATGAAACCAGCTCCTTTTGAATATGTGGCACCTGATTCGTTGGACGGTGCGCTGGCGGCGATGCAGCAGCACGGCTTTGACGCCAAGCCGCTGGCCGGTGGCCAGAGCCTGGTGCCGGTGATGAACTTTCGCCTGGCCCAGCCGAGCGTCTTGATTGATTTAAACGGCGTGCCGGGGCTGGATGGTATCTGGCAAACGTCCGATGGCGCACTCCATTTTGGCAGCATGGTGCGCCAGAGCCGCCTGGAGCGCGATCCGCTGGTGGCCCAGCACCAGCCGCTGCTGGCCGAGGCGCTGCCCTTCATCGCCCATCCGCAGATTCGCAACCGGGGCACGTTTGGCGGCAGTCTGGCCCATGCCGACCCGGCGGCCGAGCTGCCGCTGATTTGTGTGGCGCTGAACGGCCGACTCAAGCTGCAATCGGCCGCAGGTGAACGGTGGCTGGCCGCCCGCGATTTCTACACCAGCCTGTTCACCACCGACATCGCCGACGAGGAGCTGCTGGTGGAGATTGCCCTGCCGCCGCTGCCTGCCCGCACCGGCACGGCGTTCACCGAGATGGCCCGGCGGCACGGCGATTATGCCCTGGCTGGCGTAGCTGCTGTGGTGACGGTGGACGCCAGCGGCGTTTGCACGGCGGCCCGGCTGGTTTACCTGAATGCGGGTGAGGTGCCGATGGTGGCGGAAGAAGCCGCAAAGCTGTTGGTGGGGCAACGGCCGTCGGAGGCTGTGTGGTTGGCAACGGCCGTAGCCGCCAGCCAAAACGAAATCGACCCCCGCGGCGACATCCACGCTACCGCCGACTACAAACGCCACCTGGCCAAAGTCCTCACCATCCGCGCCCTCAAGCAGGCCTTTGCGCGGGCAGGGAAATAACCTCCGTAGCCGCGGTTTCTTACCGCGCTTTTTTTTACGCGGTAAGAAACCGCGGCTACATCAGGACAAAACGCAATTATGAACATTGAGTTATTAATCAACGGAAAAACGTACGAGCGCGACATAGAGCCGCGGATGCTGCTGAGTGATTTTTTGCGGCATGAGCTGGGGTTGACCGGCACGCACGTGGGCTGTGAGCAGGGGGTGTGCGGGGCGTGCACGGTGCTGTTTGATGGCGAGCCGGTGCGTTCCTGCCTGATGTTTGCGGTGCAGGCGCGGGGGCATGAGCTGACCACCGTGGAAGGGCTGGCCGAAAGCCAGGCCGATCTGCACCCCATCCAGCAGGCGTTTTGGGAAGCGCACGGTTTGCAGTGCGGCTTCTGCACCCCCGGCTTCCTGATGACGCTGGTGCCGTTTGTGGAAGCCCACCCCAACCCGACCGAGGCGGAAATTCGCGAGGCGATTTCGGGCAACCTGTGCCGCTGCACGGGCTACCAGCACATCGTCCAGGCAGTGCAGCTTGCCGCGCAAAAAGTGCACGGTGGGGCGTGAACAAACGAATCAACCTCGACGCCTCGTTGGCGGTGATTGCCAGCGAGCTGCGCAGCGGCGGCTGGCCGCTGCGCGACTACCTGGCCAAACTGGAGCAGCGCTTTAATGAGCGTGAACCGGACGTGCTGGCCTTTGTGCCGGAAGACGGCCGTTTCCCCCGCCTCCACCACCAAGCGCAACAACTTCTCGATAAATACCCCAATCCGGCCGATCGGCCCCCGCTGTTTGGCATCCCGCTGGGGGTTAAGGACATTTTCCAGGTTGAGGGTTTCACTACGCGGGCGGGCAGCCAGCTGCCCACCGACGTCTTGCAGGGCAGCCAGGCGCCCAGCGTGACGGCGCTGCGCCAGGCCGGGGCGCTCATTTTGGGCAAAACGGTTACCACCGAATTTGCCTACTTTGGCCCTGGCCCGACGCGCAATCCGCATAACCCGGCGCATACGCCCGGCGGCAGCAGCAGCGGCTCGGCGGCGGCGGTGGGGGCGGGCATTGCCCCGCTGACCTTGGGCACGCAGACGATTGGCTCGGTCAACCGCCCGGCGGCGTTTTGTGGGGCGGTGGGCTACAAACCCACCTACAACCGCATCGACAAAACGGGCGTTCTGCCGCTGTCGGTTTCGCTGGATCACGTCGGCTGTTTTAGCAACGACGTGGCCGGGATGGAGCTGGTGGCCGGGTTGTTATGTCAACACTGGCAGCTGGTGGTGACGGAGAAAAAGCCGGTGCTGGGCATTCCCGAAGGGCTGTATTTGCAGCGGGCGTCGGCCGAGGGGCGCAAACATTTTCGGCAGCTGTGCCGTCGCCTGCACGATGCGGGTTTTATTGTGAAGTCAGTCGAGGCGATGCCCGATTTCGACAAAATTTACGAACGGCACAACCTGATCGTGGCTGCCGAAGCGGCCCGGTTCCATGCCGATTGGTTTGCCGAATTTGGCGAAAAGTATCACCCAAAAACGGCCGAACTCATCCAGCGCGGCCAGAAAGTGACCGATCAGCAGCTGAAGCGGGCGGTGGCGGGACGGACTGCGCTGCGCGAATCGCTGCTGCAGCTGATGGACAAAAACGCCATCGACCTGTGGCTCTCGCCACCCGCGCCCGGAGCAGCCCCGGCCGGGCTGGACAGCACGGGTGATCCGGTGATGAACCTGCCCTGGACCCATGCGGGCCTGCCCACGCTGTCGCTGCCTGCGGGCAAAAACAAGGCCGGTTTGCCGCTTGGTTTGCAATTGACAGGCCGCTGGTTTGGCGATGAGGCGCTGCTGAGTTTTGCCTGCCAGATTGAACCGGTTTTGGCCACGGTTTGACGTGGTAATTTTTCTAAATAAGGGTCAACACCAATTAGTGTGCTTCTGTGATTAATAATCAAAGATTTCGCAGATTTACCAGATTTTTAATCTTTTCAATCTGCGAAATCTTTGATAAAAGCCTTTGTCAGGCACACTATTTGTCGAAGAGCCCTAAATAATAAACTACAGATTTCACAGATGACACAGATTGTTTCTTTGGTTTTCTCGGCGTCTCGGCACCGCTGCGTTGGCTTTTTTCAGTGGAGGCGCGGATTGCCCCAGATATTTTTGTCTCTTGTATTCATGATGTTGTTGGTGGGGTGTGGGGCGGCGGAGGTTACAACGGCCGTTCCCACCCCCACCGCCACTTTTACACCCACCATGACACCACGACCGACCGACACCCCAGCTCCGACCCCCACGCCCGCCTGCGCGCCGCGCACGGAAAATCCGCTGCGCTACCTGGCCCTGGGCGACTCCTACACCATTGGCGAAAGCGTGCCCGAAGCGGAACGCTGGCCCGTGCAGCTGGTTGCCGCCTTGCGTGACCAGGGCGTCAACATCGCCGACCCGGAAATCATCGCCAAAACGGGCTGGACCACTGATGAACTGGCAGAAGCGATTGTTGCTGCTGACCCGGCTGGCCCGTATGACCTGGTGTCGCTGCTGATTGGGGTGAACAACCAGTATCGCGGGCGCAGCGAGGATGAGTATCGGGCGCAGTTTGTGGAATTGTTGGAAACGGCCGTCGCCCTGGCCAACAACAATCCCCAGCGCGTCTTTGTCGTCTCCATCCCCGACTGGGGGGTGACGCCGTTTGGCCAGGGGCGCGACTTTCGCGGCGTCAGCGAAGCCATCGACGCCTTTAACGCCATCAACCGCGAAGAAACCACCAAACGCGGCATCGTTTATATTGACATAACGCCCATTTCGCGCCAGGTGCCGGACGATCCAGCGCTGATTGCGGGCGATGGGCTGCATCCCTCCGGCGCTATGTACACGCTGTGGGTGGCCGAGATGCAGCTCACGGTGTGTCATCTGCTGGCACAAGGATAGATCTTATGAGCGTTGTGCCACGTCAAAAAGGGAAGAATTTGGACACAGATAAACACAGATTGGCGCAAGTTGCGCACACAGATAAAAAGTAAATCTGTGTTCATCTGTGAAAATCTGTGTTCCATTTCTTATTTCCGGCAGTGTTTGATTATCAGTTAGGAAGGACGTCAGGCCAGTAACTGTTGGCCGCTGACCTGGAACAAGAAGAATTATGTTAACTCCACAAGATTTTTTTGCTTTTCAAGATGAGTTTACCGCCTCACTGTTTGCCGGATGCACCTATGTGTGGGAGGCGATTCCCAAAATTCAAGCGCACGTCGCCCGCCTGGTGGGCAATGAGCAGACGATTTTGGGCACGGTGATGCCCGGTTCTTATCTGTCTGACCGGCCCATTTTTATTGGCGAGGGGGCGGTGATTGAGCCGTGTGTGTATATCGAAGGTCCGGCCTACATTGCGCCGGGGGCGACGGTGCGGCACGGTGCGTTTATTCGCGAGAACGTGATTTTGCTGCCGGGGGCGATTTTGGGCCACGCCAGCGAGGCCAAAAACGCCCTCTTTTTACCCGATGCCCACGCGCCGCACTTTAGCTACGTGGGTGATTCCATTTTGGGCCACCGGGTGAATCTGGGGGCGGGCACCAAGCTGAGTAATTTGGGCATTTTGAGCGACAAGGATCCGGTGACGGGGAAACGGCCGTCTATCCAGCTTACCATCGACGACAAAATCTACGACACAGGGCTGGCCAAAATGGGGGCTATCCTGGGCGACGATGCGCAAACGGGCTGCAACGCGGTACTTAATCCCGGCACGCTCATCGGGCCGCGCACGCTGGTTTACGCCAATCTCAGCCTGCGCAAGGGGTATCATGCGGCCGATTCGATCATCAAATTCCGCCAAAACCCCCGGCGTGTAGATCGTAGGTAACAGGAGGAAAATATGGAAAACATGATCATTGTCTTTACGCTTTTGGGTAGCGTTTTAATTTTTCTTTTAGGAATCTTGCTGGTAGCTGGACGGCCGATCTTAAAAGTACATGCCACTCTCTCAAAGCGACAGCAAATATTTTTTGGTATGCACATGATTGCTTTGGGAATTTTTCTTGCTTTCGGAATCGGCGGGATTCATGACTATTTTAATTTAACCTCGAATCAAGAAGCGGCCGTTTTCGGTGTTCTGCTTGTCATTGCATTCATTCCATTGCTGCTGTTTGCGATAGTAAGGTTTGTAGAAAACGCACGCCAATAACTTACTAAATAAGCCAAAGAACTTTGAGCGCTTTGGCTTTAACAGGAGAAAGTATGTCTGCGTTCAGCAATGTCAATTTCGGGCTTTTGTTTGCGGCTCTGCCGTTTTGGGTGGCAGGGTTTGCGCTGGTGCGCCAACCTGAGACGCGTTTGTTGAGCATGCTGCCATTGGCCTGGAATGGGAAACGCACCGTTGGTTTTATTGTGGTTATGTTTGGTTTGGATCTGTGTGTAAAAGCGTTAAACGATGACATTCTCTTTCCGTTCAGCACCTTCTTTTTGGTGGCGTTCATGATTAGTATGGGGATCATGACTGTGTTGGGACGGCCGTTTCTTGCCCATAACCTCATTCCGAAAACCCCCGCTAACAGAATTTGGTTGGGCTTATCAATTATTCTTGCCGGGGTTCTAGGATACTTACTTCTCATCTTTTGGATATTCCCAACGCTGCCTTTTGGTTTATCGTCAAAGGATCAAGTGGTAATCATTTTGGCTGCTATTGGATTAGGTATTCAATTCATTAGAGTGGTTTTTCAATCGTCTAAACCCACGTAGGATTTTAAAATGGAATTTTGGGACAGCGTATTCAATGTGTTTAACTTTTTATTTGCGCTACTTAGCCTGGCGACAATCATTCTCGGTGCGTACATTCTCATTAAAGGACCGATAAAATACCAGCCACCCCCCCTTGTCGAACCCATTGCTGCTCGTCTTATGGGCGGGGTGGCTATCATTGGTGGTTTAGAAATGCTGTTCAGGAATGCTAATTTTCTGTTTACCGGCAAACTTTTTGGTATGGACTATCTAGCTACTGCAAGTGCCTTTCTTCTATTTTTTACGGTCATGGGCATTGCGATTATTGTGGAACGGCCGTTCCTCGCCACAAACTTCATCCCCAAAATAATCTCCAGACGGCTGCTTTTGGGTGCATTGTTTATCGTTTTTGGCTTTTTACTGTTTTTTAAACTTTCGGAAGATTATTGGCCTGTCCCAGAAACTATGCAGGACCTAATCTTTTGGGCAATCTTTTTCCTATTGATTTCCTCACCTGTGTTTATGTCGCGGCTTCGCAAACAGGCAAACTAACTTTGTAACTTTTTCCTCTTTGCGGCTTTGCGTTAAAAAATTGGAGAACACATATGACCATCATGAAAAGTGAAGTTAGGCAGGGTGCCTACTATGATTCCGTGGTGCTGATGCAGCTGCAAAAGGCGCTGGCGGAGCTGCCGGGCGTGGCCGACGCCGGGGTGGTGATGGCCACCGACGCCAACAAGGAGCTGCTGGCCGCAGGCGATTTGCTGCCCGCCGACGTGAGCGCCAAAGCGGATGATTTGCTGATCGTGGTGAAGGGGGAGACGGAAACGGCCGTTACCGACGCCATGTCCCAGGTTGACCAACTCCTCACCCGCCGCAAGGCTGCCAGCAGCAGCGAATACCGCCCCCACAGCCTGGCCGCTGCCACCAAACTGCTGCCCGAAGCAGAGTGGGTGCTCATCTCCGTGCCGGGTCGTTATGCCGCAGGCGTCGCCGAAGAGGCGCTGGATTTGGGCAAGCACGTCTTCCTCTACAGCGACAACGTGCCCCTGGCCGACGAGGTGCGCCTGAAGCAAAAGGCGCGGGCCAAAGGGCTGCTGCTCATGGGGCCAGACTGCGGCACGGCGATTGTCAACGGCGTGGGGCTGGGTTTTGCCAACCGGGTGCGGCGCGGCCGTATCGGGCTGGTGGCGGCGTCGGGCACGGGGTTGCAGGCGGTCAGCAGCGAGATTCACAATTTGGGCAGCGGCCTGTCGCAGGCCATTGGCACCGGCGGGCGGGATTTGAAGGCTGAGGTTGGCGCGATCACCGCTTTGCAGGCGGTGCAGCTGCTGGGGCAGGATCGGGCCACGCGGGTCATTGTGCTGGTTTCCAAGCCGCCGTCGCCCCAGGTGGCCACCCGGCTTTTGCGGGCGGCGCAGGCCACGGGCAAGCAAATCGTGGTTAACTTCATCGGCTTCCCGCCGCCGGGGCACAAGGTGGGCGACATTCATTTTGCCACCAGCCTGGTAGAAACGGCCGAAATCGCCGTTCAGCTGGCCACGACGGTGCAAACCTCGCTGCTTTCGCCGCAGCGGCAGCCTGTCGCTGGCTACGTGCGCGGCCTTTTTTCTGGCGGGACGCTGGCGTATGAGACGGTTTTGGGGTTAACGGCCGTTCTCGACCAGCTCTACACCAACATCCCCATCCGCCCCGAGCAAAAGCTAGACGATCTTACCCGCAGCCAGGGCCACACCATTATTGACATGGGCGAAGATGAGTTCACCCAGGGCCGTCTGCACCCGATGATGGACAACGATTTGCGCTTGCGGCGGCTGCGCCAGGAAACGGCCGATCCCGAGGTTGGCTTCATTTTGCTGGACGTGGTGCTGGGCGAAGGGGCGCATCCCAACCCGGCAGGTGAACTCAGCCCGGCCATCGCCGAGGCGGTGCAGGCGGGCAAAAAAGTGGTGGCTATTGTGGTGGGTACGGATGAGGACCCGCAAGATTTAATCGGCCAGATTGAGCAGCTGGCCGCGGCCGGTGCGACCGTTTTTTCCAGCACCAACGAGGCGGTGGATTACATTTTCAACCGGCTGCCTGCGCCAGAAAGCAGCACCGCGCCAGTCTCGCCCGCCGCATTTAGCGGCACGCTGACGGCGATTAATGTGGGGGTTGAATCGTTTTACGAGAGCATTGTGGGGCAGGGGGGAACGGCCGTACAGGTCGAGTGGCGTCCCCCGGCTGGCGGCAACGAAAAGCTGATGGCGATTTTGGCAAAAATGAAGCAAAAGGATTGACAACACCGCTGCCTGGCTGCATAATGGTTCCAAAATGGATGCAAATTGGAGGAATTATGGCAACTGTGACGCTCAAAAATGTACCGGATGAACTATATGAAAAAATAAAAACCTCTGCGGCCGTCAACCGGCGCAGCGTCAATCAAGAGGTGATTTTCTTGATTGAACAAGCGTTAGCTGCCAATGCAGCAGGGACAGAGGCAACATTGGCCGAGGTGCGCCTTTTGCGTGAAAAACTGGGTATTTATGTTACTGAAGAAGAAGTAACTCAGGCGAAAAATGAAGGACGTTATCGCCCAACAAAAGAAGAAATCATGGAAACTGCCAAAAGGTTGCGTGAAAAAACGGCTCACTATCATCTAACCGATGAGGAGCTTAACAAATGGAAAAATGAGGGTAGACCGTGATTGTGGTAGACACCAATATTCTTGTTTATTTTCATGTTGAGGGCGACCGTACCCAAGAAGCGTGGCAAGTTTTTCAAAAAGATTCAGAATGGTATGCGCCCTATCTCTGGCGAAGCGAGTTTCGCAATACGATGTTTCACTATTTGCGCAGCAATTTGCTGTCCCTTGCTGATGTCGTGGAATTTGCGGAAGCGGCTGAAAAGTTGATGATGGGGAACGAGCTTCATCTTTTACCGGGCGACATTTTGCCGTTAGCAGTCAGCAGCAGTTGTTCGTCTTATGATTGCGAGTTTGTGGCGTTGGCCAAGGAGTTGCGCGTGCCGTTGGTAACAGCCGACAAAAAGGTGCTGCGCGAGTTTCCAGAAACGGCCGTTTCGCCCCAACAGTTTGTCACGAGTTAAGATTTTTACAGTTTTCTGCCCATTTACCACTTTTATCTCAGCGTCCTCCGCGTCCTCTGCGGTTTAATTTCAGGAGAAAGCACATGATTGATATAGAAAAAGCAAACGAAACGGCCGTAACCCGCATGATGGAAGCCCGACCCATTCTTAAAACCGTGGCCACCGCCCGCGATGTGATTCCGGGGATGCGCGATAATTTGCTGCTGCATGCCGGGCCGCCCATCACCTGGGAACGTGCTTCTGGCCCGATGCGCGGCGCGATTGTCGGGGCGCTCATCTTTGAAGGCAAGGCGACCGATTGGGCCAGCGCCGAAAAGCTGGTCACCAGTGGCCAGATCGACCTGGAACCGTGCCACGAACACAGTGCGGTGGGGCCGATGGCGGGCGTTACCTCCGCTTCGATGAAGGTGTACGTAGTGGAAAACGTCACCCACGGCAACAAGACGTATTCCAACCTGAACGAGGGGTACGGCAAGGTGCTGCGCTACGGCGCGTACAGCGAGGAGGTGCTGGCCAAGCTGCACTGGATGAACGACACGCTGGGCATCATCCTGGCCGAAGCGCTGGCGCTGAGCGAAGACGGCATCGACATTCGCGCTCTGCTGGCGGAATCGCTGCACATGGGGGACGAGGGACACAATCGCAACAAGGCGGGCTCGATTTTGTTTACCGCCAGGCTGGCCCCGCTGGTTGCTAAAACGGGGGCGAGTGATGCGGATAAAGCGGCCGTTCTCCAATTCCTCGGTGATAACGCGCTGAGCGTCCTCAACCCCGTCATGGCGGCGTGCAAGGCGATGGCCGATGCCGGGCATGGCGTGGCCGGCAGCACCATCATGACCGTGATGGCCCGCAACGGCACCGATTTGGGCATTCGCGTCAGCGGTCTGGGCGACCGCTGGTTTACTGGTCCGGTGGGGCAGCCAGACGGCCTCTACTTCTCCGGCTTCAGCGCCGCCGACGCCAGCGGCGACATCGGCGACAGCACCATTACGGAGACGGCGGGCATTGGCGCATTTGCCATGGCCACCGCTCCGGCCATCGTCACCTTCATCAGCGGCACGCCGGAGATGGCGGTAGAAACAACCATGCGCATGTACGAAATCACCGTGGCCGAGCACAAAGCGTTCACCATCCCGGTGCTGGGCTTCCGCGGTACGCCGGTGGGCGTGGATATTCGCAAGGTGGTGGAGTTGGGCATACGGCCGCAAATCAACACCGGCATTGCCCACAAGGATGCCGGAGTAGGCCAGGTCGGTGCGGGATTGGTTCTGCCTCCCGCCAATGTCTTCGAAGATGCGCTGATGGCTTACGCCGAGCAGTATGATTTAATGTAGGATCGCCCACTCAGGTAACCGCGATGGAAAAAGTAAGCGGCAACAATTTTGATAAAGGCTTTGCCCAATGGCTAGATTACCAGCAAGCGCCGTGGGGCAAGCTGCGTTATCGGGTGGCGCAGGCAAATTTGCGGCAGCACTTGCCGCCGTCTCCGGCACGCATCCTGGATTTAGGCGGCGGCAATGGGTTGGATTCGATTCTGCTGGTGAAGCTGGGGTATACGGCCGTTCTCATCGACTTCTCCCTAGAAATGGTAGTTCAAGGCCAAAAACTGGCTGCGCAAGAGCAAGTTAGCGACCAGATCAGCTTCGAGGTGGGGGATGCCACGCAGTTTGTGGCTGGCGAGCAGTTTGACATAATCTTGTGCCATAATTTGTTGCAGTATGTGGGGAATGTAACGGCAGTACTCCAAAATATCCATCAAATGCTGCGACCCGGCGGCATCTTTTCCTTCATCATCACCAACCCACACACCGAAACGCTAGCTTACGCCCTCCGCGATTACGATTTGGTGGCTGCCAAAGAAAATCTGAACAAAAGCACCAAATACGTCGAGACATTCGATACTCATATCCAACGGTACACCGATGACGAACTAAAATCCATGCTGCAAAATTGCGGCTTCACGCTGCTGGAACAGTACGGCATCCGCGCCATTTGCGACTTCATGGCCGACAACGAGCGCAAATTCGACCCGGATTTTTATGAGCAGCTTGAACAGTTGGAAACGGCCGTCAGCAACAAACATCCCTACAAACTGTTGGCACGCTTTTACCACTTTGTTTGCCAAAAATAATCCAATAGGACGCAGATTTTCCTGATTTCCCTGATCAGGTGAATCAGGAAAATCTGCGTCCTATTCTTGAAGGAGCAGTATATGAATTACTACGTTCTCGTTTACCACCTAACTGATGATTATTTAGAGCGACGGGGCACTTATCGCGCGGAGCATTTGCAGCTGGCCAAAGATGCTGAGGCGCGGGGTGAACTGGTGCTGGGTGGCGCTTATAGCGACCCGGCTGATACCGCCCTGCTGGTCTGGCGCGGCGAAGATGCCTCCGCCGCCGAGAACTTTGTCGCTAACGATCCGTACGTGAAAAACGGCCTGATTGAACGGTGGGAAATACGGCCGTACACCGTCGTCATCGGCACCGCCTTTGAAAAATAATCCACAGATTACGCAGATTTTTCTTTCTCTATGAAACTCTGTGCCTCCTCTGCGCAACTCTTTGTTCCTTATCTTTTTCCCAGGAGAACGAAATGAGCGAAAAACAAACGATCAACTTACTCACCAACGCCAAATGGTACGATCTTACCCAGGCTCTGAGCATTTTTACCCCGCCGTGGCCGGGCGAAATGCCCTTGCAGGTGCACTTTTTCAAGCGGCTCACCGGCTCCTGGGGCGGCGGGCAGGGGGCCAACGGCCAGCTCATCGAGTGGAGCAACAACACCGGCACCCACCTCGTCGGGCCGCGCGCCTTCCACTCCGGGGCCGAAGCGATTGCCGATATTTCCTTATCCGATTTGTGCGGCGAGGGCGTGATTGTGGATATTTCCGATGCGGTATCTGACTATTCGCTCTACACGCCAAAGATGATTACCGAACGCGTCGAGGTGAAAGAAGGCGACATCCTCATCATCAACACCGGCTATCACAAGCACACCTTTGACCAGCCCGACACGCCCAATCCCAACGCGCAGGGCGGCATCGAAAACAAAGAGTTTGGCTACTACGTGCGCCATCCCGGGCCGTCGCCGGAATTTTTCCAGTGGGCCCTGGACATGAAGCTGAAGCTCATCGGCGTGGACTGCGGCAGCGCGGAGCACCCGATGAACACCAGCATCCGCTACCAGCACGCCCGCGAGTTTGAAAAGGCGGAGGCCAAACTGCGCCAGACGCACGGTAAAAGCTGGGACGAGCTGTTCCCGCCGGAGGCGTACCACGCCCTGACGCACATCACCATGCCCAAAGCGGGGCTGCTGCTGGCGGAATCGCTGGGCGGGCAGATTGATGAATTGAGCAATCAGCGGGCCTGGATCATGGTCGGCGCGATTCCGTTTATGGAGGTCGAGTCGGCCTGGGCGCGGGTGGCGGCTTTGCAAGCGCCCGACGGCATGAGCGCCGACGACTTCTTTGCCGCCATGCGCGACACAACGATGCTGGACATGACGCTGCCGTTCAGCGTGCAGACGCCGCAGTGGGCCAACTACGAGCCGCTGAGCGTGAAGTACACCAAACGGGTGGGCGGGCAAAATTTTGGCCTGGGGCGCAACAACGCCCACTGCCGGGCCAGTTTTCACCTGGCGACACACATGGATGGCGAGAAACATTTTCACGCCGCCGGGCGCACCATCGGCCAGATGCCGTTTGACCATTGGTTTGGCCCCGGGGTCATTGTGGATATTTCGGACACGGTGAGCAATTCCAGCGTTTACACACCGGCGATGATTGAGGAGCGGGTGGATGTTCAGCAGGGTGACATCTTGATCATCAAAACGGGTTATTACCAATATGGTTGGAACAGCCCGGATTCGGACGAGTTCCGCTACATGATCAAACATCCGGGGCCGTCGCCGGACTTTGCCGATTGGTGCCTGGCGAAGGAGATCAAGTGGCTGGGCATTGACTGCGTGGCGATGGAGCATCCGATGAACACCATCCAGCGCCTCTGGCACCCCAAAACATTTGCCGAAGCGAACCAGAAGCTGATTGACCAGTACGGCAAGGATTGGGACGAGATGTATCCGCTGGATAAATATTACCAGGACATGCATCTGAATTTGTTTAACAAGGGCATTGTTCATGCGGAGAATTTGGGGGGAGAGATTAGTGGGGCGGGCAACGGCCGTTACTTCATCGCCGCCTTCATCCAAAAAGGGATGGAACTCGCCTCCTGCTGGGGCCGCTTTGTGGCTTTCAAAGCATAGTTTGGCCGCGAATTGCGCGAATTAACGCGAAAATGGATTGAAACAATGCCAAGAAATATCCTACATCCAGAACTATCTTATGCCATAATTGGTGCAGCAATGGAAGTACATAAAGAGTTAGGGGCTGGTTTTTTGGAGAATGTTTACCAGCGTTCCCTGGCTCATGAGTTATCTTTACGTTCCATTTGCTTTCAAGAATATAAAAAGCTGCCTGTTCATTATAAAGGGTTGTCAGTTGGAGAGTACGAGGCCGATTTTCTTGTTGAAGGTAAAATTATTCTCGAAATCAAAGCAGTTGGGCAAATTATTCAACGTCATGTTGCGCAAGCAATGCATTACCTGGCAGCCACGAATCTAGATTTGGCTATTGTAATCAATTTTGGAGAACCTTCGTTAAGTTACAAACGGGTTGCGAAATCGAGAAAACATTTCGCGTGAATTCGCGAAATTCGCGGCAAGGAGTTTTTTCATGGCTGGGACACAGTTTTTTGGGGAAAGAATTAAACGGAATGAAGACCCGCGGTTGTTGACCGGGCAGGCGCTGTTTACCGACGACGTGAACCTGCCAGACATGCTGCATGCGGCCTTTTACCGCAGTCCGTATGCCCACGGCCGTATTCTCAGCATTGATGTTTCGGCAGCCAAAGAACGGGCCGGTGTGGTGGCTGTCATTACCGCTGAAGATTTGGGCGCCTACTGGCAGCCAGGACCGCTGCTTGTTTCGCCGCCACCGGTGAAGGATATCGTCTTCAACCAGCGCACCCAGGTGCCCCTGGCCAAAGACAAGGTGCGCTTTGTCGGCGAACCCATCGTCATGGTGGTGGCCGAAAGCCGCTATATCGCCGAAGATGCCGTCGAGGACATTTTTGTGGATGTCGAACCGCTGCCCGCCGTGGTAGGCCTGGCCGCCGCGCTGGAAGCTGACTCCGCCCTGGTGCACGATGATCTGGGCAGCAACATCTCGGCCCACGTGGTGCAGCGCAAAGGCAGCTACGAGACCGCCAAAGCCCAGGCCGACCACATCATCAACCGCACGCTGGAGTACGACCACGGCATCGCCGCCGCCATGGAAAATCGCGGCGTGGTGGCCCAATGGGACCGCCGCGCCCAGCGCCTGACGATGTGGGACACCACCCAGGCCCCCGTTTTTGTGCGCAACGGCATGGCGGCGCTGCTGGGGCTGTCGGAAAACCAGGTGCGGGTGATTGCCCCGTTTATCGGCGGCGGGTTTGGCCCCAAAATCATGATGTTTTACCAGGAAGAGGTGCTCGTGCCCTGGGCGGCGATGAAGCTGGACCGCCCGGTGAAATGGATCGAAGATCGTGCCGAGAACTTTGTGGCGACGACGCATGAGCGCAGTCAGACTCACACCGTCGAAGCGGCGTTTAGCAAAGACGGCCGTATCCTCGGCATTCACGACGTTTTTTTGCACGATCAAGGAGCCTACGCTCCCTACGGCCTCACCGTGGCGCTCAACAGCCAGTGCACTTTGCTCGGGCCGTATGACATTGAGAACTATTATTCGGAATTTACGGCCGTTTTCACCAACAAAACCATCGTCACCCCCTACCGTGGGGCCGGGCGGCAGCACGGCGTTTTTGTGATCGAGCGCCTGCTAGACATTGCCGCCCGCGAACTGGGCATCGACAAAGCTGAAATCCGCCGCCGCAACTTCATCCCGCCCCACAAATTCCCCTACAACAACGAAATCATCTACCAGGACTTTGCCCCGCTCAAATACGACAGCGGCAACTACGAACCCATCCTCAACAAAGCGCTGGCGATGATTGGCTACGACGACTTTTACCAAAACATCCAGCCGCAGGCCCGCGCCGAAGGGCGTCAGCTGGGGTTGGGCCTGGTCGCCTACGTCGAAGGCACCGGCATCGGCCCGTACGAAGGGGCGCGGGTGCAGGTGACCAGCAGCGGGCGCGTCAGTGTGGCCACCGGCATTGGTACGCAGGGGCAGGGGCATTTTACCAGCTTTGCCCAAATCGTGGCCGACCAGGTGGGCGTTGATGTGTCGGAAGTGGATTTGGTGACCGGCGATACCGACCAGTTCCACTGGGGGGCGGGCACTTTTGCCAGCCGGGGCGCGGTTGTGGCGGGCAATGCCATCAACGAAGCCGCCCGCGACGTGCGCCAGAAAATCCTCAAGCTGGCCAGCGAAATTTTGGAAGCGGCCGAGGAAGATTTAGAGCTGGGCAACGGCGAAGTGCGCGTCAAGGGCGTGCCGGATCGGGCCATTCCGCTGGGGCAGCTGGCGCAGCGGGCCAATCCGATGCGCGGCGCCGTCAAGCCCGGCACCGAGCCTGGCCTGGAAGCAACCAACTACTTTGGCCCGGAGTACGGTGCCACCGCCAGCGGTATTCACGCCATGATTGTGGAAGTCGATCCCGAGACGTTGGATGTGGAAATTTTGCGCTACGTGGTGGTGCATGACTGCGGCGAGGTGATCAACCCGCTCATTTTGGATGGCCAGATTCAGGGCGGCGTAGCCCAGGGCATTGGCAACGCCTTTTATGAGCAAATTATCTACAGCGAGGAAGGGCAGCTGCTGACCGGGTCGTTTATGGATTATCTGCTGCCTACGGCGCTGGATGTGCCCCGGGTGGAAATTGACCACGAGGTCACGCCATCGCCGCTGAACCCGCTGGGGATCAAAGGCGCAGGCGAGGCGGGAGCTATCCCCACCGGGCCGCTGTTTGCCCAGGCGGTGGAGGATGCGCTGAACGATCCTGGCCTGGAGATCCGGCAAATTCCGCTTAGCCCCAGCAAGCTGTGGGAATTGACGCGCTAGGGCCGCTGCCCGGAAGTTTTCTGGGGAAACGCCTGTAATTTGCCGGCTGAGATTGGGCTACTCTTTAAGAGTGGCCCAATCTGCAACGCAGGCACTTATTTCTAGACTTAATGGGTACCAACCACCTTGCGCAGTTTGTGCCACAGTGCTGCTAGCTTTTCCTGCAGAACGAGCGCTTGTTTTACCTCTAAGGCCAGATGGTCTTGCCAGTAGTGGGTGGTTTTGGCAACGGCCGTAATCACATTCTTGATCTCATATTTCAGCCGAAAATCATCGCCCACCGGCACAAATAACCGCGTACCGTCGTGCCGCGCCTGCACATTTTCCTGAATGATCGCTTCAGCCAGCCAGTGGGCCTGGCTTTGGGTCAGACAGTGAATTTTCAGCCAACCCGGTTCAGCGGGAACGGCCGTTAACCCACACACCTCCTCAATGCCCCGGGTAATTTCGGCCACGGCAAAGTGGTAGCTGGGGCTGTGAATGTCTGGGTTGGTGGGTGCGTGCAGCAGGTCTCCCCGGTGCGGTGGGCCGCCGTCCAGGGCCAGCACGCAAAACGAATCCCACATGTTGCCCCAGTCGATACATCCGTCGTCGCGGTAGACGATTGGCCCGGCGGGCATCGGCGCAGATGGGTCAGCTTTGGGGGGAGTCGCGCCGTTTTTGTGGCTTTCCGGTAAGTTGAGTACCATTGATGTGCTCCTATTTTTATCGGTTGATGCAGGTGATTACGCGGGAACGGCCGTTTTGCATTCATTTTGCCACCTGAGGAATTCAGATCCGCCCCGTCTGCGTATACAAAATCAAAGGACAGTTGATTCATGAGAAGCAGCGTCAAATGCCGCCAGTGGAGTCGAAGCCGCCGATGAGCCAGGAAGACGATGAACAGCTGATGGCAAAGGTGGTGGCTGGCGACAGCACGGCCCTGGAAACACTGTATGATCGCTACGCTGCCACACTGCTGGGCGTTGTTCTGCGTGTGGTGCAGGATCGCTCCATCGCGGAGGAGATTGTTCAGGAAACGTTTTGGCGGGTATGGGACAAGGCCGCTTCGTTTGATGATGCCCAGGGCAAATTCAGCACCTGGATGTTTAGCATCGGACGGCGGCTGGCTATTGATACCACACGTCGCCAAAAAATACGGCCGCATGCCGCCCGCAGTGAAGCGGAAGAGGCCCAAATGTTACGTCAGCCGGACGGTGCGAATGTGGCCGAAACGGCCGATTTGCGCATTGAACAGGAGCGGGTAAGGTCCGTCTTAACGGTGCTGTCGCCCGAGCAGTACGAGGTGATTGAGCTGGCCTATTTTCAGGGGCTAACCCGCCAGGAGATAGCCCAGGCCACCGACACACCGTTGGGCACGATCCACACGCGCGCCCGGCTTGGTCTGCAAAAGCTGCGCTCGGCCCTGGAATCCGCAGGAATTGAACTATGAACAAACGGATTGAAGAGGAACTATTTCCATTTTATGCCCTGGAGGCGCTGACCGCTGAGGAAAAAGCGGAGGTGGAGGCGTACATTGCGGCTGATCCAGAAGCCCAGGCGCGCCTGGTGGCGTTGCAGGAAACGGCCGCACAGCTTCCCCTGGCCGTTGCGCCCGTGCCGCCCGCGCCCAGCGTCAAGTCCAACCTCATGGCTCGGGTTCAGGCGGACAGCCGGGTGGTGCAACCGGCGGTAGAGGTGGCCACAAAACCGGTGGTTAAACGGCCGTCCCCGCCCCAACCCACCTGGTGGGATCGCCTGCGCCAAGGTGTGGCCGTGCCGGTGCTGACCGGAACGGCCGCCCTTGCCGCCATCGTCCTGTTCATCTGGGCCATTTCGCTGAACCAGCAGGTAAACCAGCTGCAAGACCAGGTGACCGATCTTACCAGCGACACCAACGTGCTGGTGGAAAATATGGCCGCGCTGGAAGCCGACAATGATCAGCTGCGCGTGCGCAACGAGGCGCTCCAGCAGCAGCTGCAAACGCAAGCAGATATCCTGGCCTCGTACCAGGCACCGGGCGCAACCACCCTGGCCCTGGGCGACCTCACGGGGCAAAACCCGACCGCCGCGGCCACCCTAACCGTGGCCGCTGAAGACGGTGTGGCCACGTTTGTCGCCAGCAATTTGCCGCCGCTCAGCGCCGACCAGGTGTACCAGCTGTGGATTATTCGCGGGGAGTTGCCGTTGAGTGCCGGTATTTTTAGCGTGGATGAAAACGGCCGTGTCACCCTCGCCGTTGATGCTGCTTTGGCCTCTGCCTACGATGCCGTGGGCGTTTCTATCGAGCCAGCGGGCGGCAGCGCCACACCCACGCCAGACCAGATCATTCTGCTGGGCGCGGCCTCTTCCTAAGTTTTACACAACCCAACCGAATCCAGAAGGCCCCTCCAACGAGGGGCCTTTTTTGTTGCGCACCTCTGGCCAAACCCCAATTTCAGGCAAAATGAATGTGAACCCAGCCGCGCTGCGTAATCTCCCACGAACCGCCTAAAGCCATTTTGGTGATGAATGCAAAAATGGCTGGTGCGCCATCTGACAATGTTAAATTCGCTGCTTCTGGACGCCACCGAATGAATTCGGCGTCTGGAAAAGGAAGTCTGCTCAAGCAGACTGCGACTGAGCCACTTCTTTTAGTGCGCTTCAGCGCACTTCCTGCTTTAGCCGGGGAATTTATTCTTCGGCGACGGTGGCGAATGAAAGCGAACATTTTCAAATGAGTCACGTACAATTCCAAATTGGAGGTTATGCATGAATTAGACCTACCCAGCTTGTCCTTGTTGTAAACACCTGATTTCCCAAACAATCAAATCCTAAAGGAGTAAATCGAAATGAAAAAGATTCGCAATATTGCCCTATTGCTGCTGGTGGCGGCTGCCCTGGCGCTGGGACTTTCCGCCTCGACCATTGGCGCAGCGGACCACCTGGATGCGCCGCTGGTGCAGCAAGACGGCCGTACCGATATCAATGATGTGTATGCCTTTGTCAACGGCGACAATACCGTCATGGTTATGACTGTTAATCCCCTGGCTGGTGTGTTAAACGGCACGACGTTACGGCCGTATGCCCAATATGAATTTGCCATCGACAATGACGGTGATTACCAGGAAGACATCGTGTACCGCGTTCAGGCCGGATCACCCAATAGCAATGGCCAGCAGTCCATCTTCCTGTATGACGTCAACAGCGCCACGCCGCGCCAGGCCAATGGCGTGAGCGAAAGCGTCATCCCCACCTGGGGCAATGGCTCGCTCTACGTTGGTTTGCGTGACGATCCGTTTTTCTTTGACCTGGTTGCTTTCCAGGATCAGGTATTGGGCGCGGGCGGCAGCCGCACCTTCTGCGATGGCAACGAAAACGACTTTTTTGCCGGGGCCAATGCCACCGCCATCGTGTTGGAGCTGCCCAGCAGTTACCTCACGGCCGATTCTGACATCGTGAACATCTGGGCGCGCACCGCCGACCGCACCGGCATGATTGACCGCATGGGTAAACCGGCGCTCAACACCGTGTTTCTCGCCTCTGGCAGCAAAGATGCCTACAACGCCACCACGCCAGCGCACGACGTCGCCGAATGGTCGGATGAGTTTGAAGCCAAACTGCTGGCGCTGAGCGGCCTGGACGGCTCCGGCTACACCGCCGATGAAGCGGCATTTGTCACCAGCCTGCTGCTGCCCGACGTGCTGACGCTGGACACAACGTCTACGGCTGGCTTTACGACTGGTCCGCTGAACGGCCGTCAGCTGGCCGAAGATGTCATCGACTTTGAGCTGTTTGTGGTCACTGGCGGGCTGGGAGCCAACGGTTCCCCGGTGCTCACCAGCGACTGCGTGAATGCCAACGACGCGGCCTTCCTGAGCAGCTTCCCGTATCTGGCTCCGGCCAACTAAGCAAATTGGAGATTGGAGATTGGAGATGAGGCACAATCTCTAATCTCCAATCTCCCAGAGGTGTTCTGATGACCACGCGTAAAACAATCATTCTGGGGCTGGCAACGGCCGTATTTATTCTTGGCTCTTATCTTTTTAATTCAAACAATCCCTTTGCCGCTCGTGCCGAACCGGAAGCCATTTCGATTCCCGTCGAAGCGATTCCGCCCGTTAGCCATGCCATGAAAAGCAGCGACGAGCAGATTGTTTTCTGGCAGCAAAAGGTGCAGCGTGACGACCGCGACTACATCAGCCTCACCTATTTGGGGCTGGCTTACCTGCAAAAAGGACGAGAAACGGGTGATGCTGCGGCCTACAGCCGGGCGCAGGCGGCGTTGGAGCAGGCGCTTACCATCAACCCCACTTACGAACTGACCCTCTCGTTTCTGGGTGTGGCCCAAATTGCCCGGCACGATTTTTCTGGCGCACTGGCCACGGCGCAGCGGGTCTATGACTTTGATTCCGGGGCGCTGCAAGCCCTGGCCACCATCGGCGATGCCAGCCTGGAATTGGGCCGCTATGACGAAGCACAAGCCGCTTATGAAACATTACTGGATCAGGCACCGGGAGCGGCCGTTTTCAGCCGCGCGGCCCGGTTAGCCTGGGTACAGGGTGATGCAGCCGCGGCCATCAGCTGGATGGAGCAGGCGGTGCACAACGCCCAAGAAGTGGGTTTGATGGGCGAGCGGCTGGCCTGGTATCAGTTCCAGCTGGGCGAACTCTACTTCAAAAGTGGCGACCTGGCGGCGGCCCAAACTCAATATGCGGCGGCCAGACAGACGTGGCCCGATTACTACCTGGTGCTGGCGGGTGAGGGCAAAGTGGCCGCCGCCCAAGGCGATCTGGCCCAGGCATCTGCCCTCTACGAGCAGTTGGTGGCCCGTTTGCCTCATCCGGAGTTTGTGGCTGCCCTGGGTGATTTTTACCGCCTGTTAGGGGATGAAACGGCCGCACAGCAGCAGTACGACACCGTTGAATTGATTGCCAATCTGGCCACAACCGATGAGGCGCTGGTTGGCCGTCAGCTGGCCCTGTTCTACGCCAACCAGGACACCCAGTTAGACAGCGCCCTGACTGCCGCCACAGCGGAGCTGAACGGCCGTCCCGATGTCTATGGCTACGATGTGTTGGCCTGGGTTTTGTTCAAGAACGGCCGTCTCGCCGAAGCCGCCGAAGCCAGTGAACAGGCGCTTCGGCTGGGCACGCCGGAAGCATTGTTTTATTACCACGCGGGCATGATCGCCGCCGCGCAGGGCCACACGGAGCAAGCCAGACAACATCTCAGCCATGCCCTGGAGCTAAACCCCCACTTCGACTTTCTCCAGGCCCAAATCGCCCAGGAAACCCTGGCCACCCTCCCGTAGCCGCGGATTCCAATCCGTGTTAATCCGCGCCATCCGCGGCCTATTTTCAGAGGAGACGACACCGGCTGTCGCCGACCACCATGAATGAAAATCAGCAGATTTCGCAGATTCAACAGATTTTTTCTCTGCGACTCCGCGTCTCTGCGTTAAATCATTTTCGAAGGAGTTCATCATGAGCCTTGCCCGTAAACGAATGATTGCACTTTTGGCCGCCCTGCTGGCCCTGTTTGTCCTGGTCCCGGCTGCCTGGGCGCACCCGCTGGGCAACTTCACCGTCAGCCGCTACACGCGCCTGGAGCTGCAACCCGAGGCGGTTGAACTGCTTTATATCATCGACATGGCGGAGATTCCCACCTTCCAGGAACGGCCGCAGATGGATCAAAACGGCGACGGCATGGTGGATTCTGCTGAGCAAGAGGTGTATGCCAGCCAACAGGTTCAAACGTTGGCGCAAAACCTGTCGCTGACGGTGAATGGCCAGGCCGTCGTGGTGACGCCGTACGCCTGGACGATTGCCTTCCCGCCCGGCCAGGGCGATCTGCCCACTATGCGCCTGGAGCTGACGGCGACGGCCGTTCTGCCCCCAACCGATCAGATCTGGCAGCTTGACTACGCCGACAACAACTACCCCGACCGGCTGGGTTGGCAGGAAACGGTGGTAACGGCCGTTGCCGATCTCACCATCCTGGAAAGCAGCGCCCCCACGCAGGATGTGAGCGACCAACTGCGCCGCTATCCAGACGATCTGCTGCAAGCGCCGCTGGCGGTGAACCAGGCGCAGGTGAGGTTTGCGCCAGCTGGTGCGGTTGTGGGGCCGGGGAGTGGGGGGCAATCTGGGGTGGATGCGCAGTTGGCAACGGCCGTTGCCAGCCCCAACCGCTTCAGCCAGGATGAATTTGCCAATTTGCTCACCACGGCGCTGGACCAGCCTGGGGCCATTGCCATTGCCCTGGCTGCCGCCCTGGCGCTGGGTGCGGCTCATGCGCTAACCCCCGGCCATGGCAAGACGATTGTGGGTGCCTACCTGGTTGGCTCACGCGGTACACCCAGGCACGCGCTCTTCCTGGGGCTCACCACCACCGTCACCCACACCGCTGGCGTTTTTGCCTTTGGCCTGCTGGTTTTGTTTGCTTCCCGCACTATTTTGCCGGAAAGGCTCTACCCGTGGCTTGGTGTTTTTTCTGGCTTGCTGGTGGTGGGGATCGGTTTTTCGCTGTTTCGCGGCCACCTTGCCAGCTGGCTGCACCGCCATCAACCCGCCGCGCCGGATGATGAGGGGTACCATACCCATTTTGGCATCGGCCACAGCCATACGCCCAAGCCAGAAATGGGCTGGCGCAGCCTGTTAGCCCTGGGCGTTTCGGGCGGCCTCATTCCCTGCCCCTCCGCCCTCATCTTGCTGCTGAGCGCCATTGCGCTGCAAAAAGTGGGCTTTGGCCTGGTGCTGATTGTCTTCTTTAGCATTGGCCTGGCCAGCGTGCTCACCGGCATCGGCCTGGCGATGGTGTATGCCAGTAAGCTGTTTACTCGCCTGCCGTCACGCCAGGTTGGCTGGCTGCGGCTGCTGCCTACCGCCAGCGCCCTGTTCATCACCGTGGCGGGCATTGGCATCACGGTAAAGGCTTTGCTAGACACAGGCGTCTTGTAAAACTTTCCCCACGCGCTGCCGCTTCAAGGCAAAATCGCCACCCTGCTGGACGCTGATGAAATCTTCATCGGACAGTGATTGACAAAAATGAGTGCCATGCTACCCTTTTCCCACAAATAACCAGTGGGGTAAACGATGATGACCTAAAAGGGGGCGGTTATGAGAACGGTAGGTGGCATTCGCATTGGCTTGCTGGCAATGGCGCTGGCGCTTCTTGTGGGAAGTATCGGCCTTGGCTTACCGTCCTGGCGCGGCGCTGCGGACCCGGCGGCCCCGATCCAGGCTCAGGCGTCAACGTCACCACGTGTCTGGCTGCCCCTGGTGGTGGCTGACGGTGCCACCGCAACAGCGGAATGGAGCCAGCACGCCCACAACGCCCAGCACACCGGCTATTCCCCTCAAGCTCCAGCGTACCCCTGGCAGCTGCGCTGGATTTGGAACGGTGCAGACGCGGGCGGTGGCGTGAGTAAAGTGACCAGCGGCGGTTCGCTGCCGCGCAACGTCCAGCCGGTCACTGGCGGGGGACGGGTGTACATTGCTGCCGGTACCGACGGCATCTTTGCCTTGAGTGAAGCGACCGGTGCGCAGCTGTGGCAGCGCAGCGGCATTGGCGATGTGCGCTCCACCGCTGCCTACGACCCCGATACGCAGGCTGTTTTTGTGGTTTCGGCAAATGGCACCCTGTATAAATTGCGGGCCAGCGACGGCGCAGTTCAAGACAGCTTCATCACTGGCCAGAGCAGCCCGCTCGCTCTGCCACCTGCCGTCATCAGCGACCGTGTCCTCTTTTCGATGGGCAGCTCGGTTTACGCCGTGAACAAAGAGACGATGCAGTCCATCTGGAGCTATGATGCGGAAACGGCCGTTGCCGTGCCACCCGCCTTTTCCCCTTCACGCAACCTCGTCATTGTCGCTACCGAGCCAGACCTGTACGTGCATGCCATCAACAACGCCACCGGCACCCGCCAATGGCGCGTCCGGCCGGTCGACACCAGCCGTGACTTTACCGATCCCACCGAATACCGCTATGGTTGGCCGGTGATTGCCGAGGGGACTGGCTACGTGATGATCAAAGCCCGGCTGGACTGGGGCACCCTCTGGAGCAATTGGCCGCAAACCAACAGCGGGATGCGCCAGCTGCTGCTCAACGATCCCGGTGAACAGGCGCTTTTTGTGCTGGACCTGGACGATGGCAGCGTGCCGTATATCGCCAACGTGGGGCACGGCGGCTACGGCGACAACGACTACATGCCAATGGGGCCGCAGCCGGTGGTCAGGCAGCTGGAAGATGGGCGAGAGGTTGTCTACATCATCATCCGCGCCCAACACGCGTATGACGCCCGCTGGGATTCCCACTTTGGCGAAATGGTGCTGGACAACACCACCGTCAGTGGCTTACAAGGGGGCGACGTGCGTTTTATCCGTTTTGACTGGCCGCCCGGTTCGGCCGACCCCCTGCTGCTGACCGACGAGCAGCCCAACGTGACGATGGCGGGGGAATATCTCTTTGGCGCACACTGGGAAGCTGGTTTTGCCATGCGCCTCCTGGATCGGTCTGATGGACGAGGCAGTTTTGCCGACCCCATTACCAGCCAGCGCCTGTCTACGGTGGCCACCTCACAAGATATACCCGGCGCGTGCCCGTTCAGCCCCACGCATTATTGCACCAGCGGCCTGCAAAACACGCGGGCTTATGACTTTGGCTTTTACATCTACTACAACCAGGGCACCGTATATGATCAATATTGGAGCAGCTATGCCGTCTGGACGGTAAGCAACAACAACCTTTACTTCCGCAGCACCGATGGAGCGATCGTGGCGCTCACCAGCGGCAGTCCACAGGCGTCGCCCGCCCTGACTGCGCCGAACATCGCCGCCACACCGCCCACTCAGCCGCCGGACCTGACCCCGGCAGCAACCATCAACCACAGCGAGGCACGCCGCTGGGACGGCCGTCTGGTAACGGTTACCGGTACGCTGCGCTACGTCTTCAACAACGGCAAGCAGGTGCTGCTGGGTTTTGCCAACCCCCATCAGGGGGCATTTAAGGTTATCATCCGGCAGGCGGATTGGGCCAGTTTTGATGGGGCCCCCGAGCGTTTGTACCAGGTTGGTGAGTCGGTGGCGGTGGTAGGCCCCATTGGCTGGTACCAGGGCGACCCCACCATTTTTGCCACCACGCCGACGCAAATTCAGCGGCTGCCCCCGGCAGGTGAAGCTGATGGCCGCTAATCGCGCCAATCGTACCAGTGCCGGCCGATGGGGCGGGCTGGCTGGGCTGTTGGGGCTGTTGGTGATGGTAACGGCCGTTGCTACCCCTCTCGCGGCCCGCCAACCCGCGCCGCCAACGGCCGGTGACCCCGCTGTCTATCTGCCGCTGACCCTAAACGGCGTCTGTGCGGTGGAGACCACACCACGCCTCAATGCGCCTCGTTTTACCGGCGAGATACCTTTTGCGGAAACGGCCGTTGCCTGGTTTGGGCAGGTCTCGCCGACGCAAAACTATGCCGATATCCGGGTCGGCACAAACGCGGCGGAGCTGTACGTCTACCTCGCCATTTTCGACCACGACCTCTGGTATGACACATCGCCCACGCCGGAGAGCCTGACCCAATGGGATGCCGTCACCCTGCTGCTGGACACAGACGGCAGCCCGGCATTCTCGTCGGCCACGTGGCGTTTTGTGGCCCAACTGTATGGCGAACCCAGCCCGGAACGCCGCGCCGTCTATCGTGGCAGCACCGCGGGCTGGCAGGCGGTCAACGTCCCGTTTATGGCTGTGCCGGGCTGGCGTGGCAGTGCCCTCAACAACAACAACGAGAGCGATCGGGGCTGGGCGATGGGCTTTACCATTCCTTTTAGCAGTTTGGGCCTGACCGCCGCGCCGCCAGAGGGCAGTACCTGGCGCATGGCCGTCATCCTGCACGACCGGGACTCCCAGGCTGGGCCACCCATTGGTGACCAGACCTGGCCGCCCACGGCGGCTTTAAGCAGCCCGGCCTGCTGGGGTTTGCTCAACTTCGGCCTACCGGGCTACCAGGCCACTGCCACCCCCATCGGTTCGCTTACCGTGCGCCGACCAACCCAAAACAGTCCGCTGGTGCCAGACGCCGACGTAGGCGGCACAATCGCCAACCAATGCCCGGGCGACGAGTATCACATCTGGCACGAGTGGGGCAACCGCAACGACGGCCGTGCCCCCGATTTTAATATCCAGAACCAGTCAGACATAGCCGACTGGCCCTGTTTTGCCAAATATTACGTCACCTTTCCGCTGGACGATATCCCCGACAATCAATCAATTGTTTCGGCCACGTTGACGCTGCACCAATTTGGCAATGCCGGGGGCGGAGCCGCCCAACCTTCGTGGATTCAGGTATTGGTCGCGTCGGCCGGTTGGCAAGAGGAGACCATTACCTGGAACAATGCGCCCTTGGCGTACGAAAACGTGGGGGGAAGCTGGGTGAACCCGCTGAGCAGCTGGCCAGGCTGGCCGGGCGTGCCGCATACGTGGGACGTTTCTTACGCGGTGGCGCAGGCGTACACACGGGGTGTGCCGCTCCGGCTGGTGCTCTACGAGGCGGATTCAGCGTACCACAGCGGCAAATATTTTGTCTCTTCAGATACGGGGGATTGGAACGTGGCGGGACGGCCGCGTTTAGACGTGGTTTGGGGCGAGTAGAGGTGCTGGAAAACGGCCGTTCCTCAATCATTCTCCAGCACGTTTACCCCCGATTGTCCGCTTGGTTCACTGCCCGCCACACGCGCTAAGGCAAAACAATCGCGTCGGCAAAGACCAGGCGCGGGCGGACGCTCACTCGATCGGCGATGCCGCCGGGTGTGTCCGGGTTTTCCCACCAGTCGCTGCCAGGGGGATCAACGGCCGTTTCCCGATCCGCCGCAAACCGTTCATACTCCCGCACTACCACCCGCAGCGGTGTCGGCAGCGGATTCGGCAGGCTGAGCGTCAGTTCCCAGATCGTTTCTTCGATGGGTTGGCCGGGTAAACTGGGCAGGAAGGTTGGTTGGGTGATGGGCTGCCAGCCGAGCGGGTCTGTTACGTCCGGTACACGGCCGTCGCGCTCCTCCAGGTGCACCATCATGAGCGTGGGAAGATCGCCCACGCGGGCGCTGGGCCCTTCAACGCGGATGCCCAGCGTCCCGGCGGCCACGTTGTTTTTGTCGTAGATGATGCGCCGGTGCGGCACCATCTGCATGAAGTCGGCTGGAACGATCGGGGACAGTTCGGCCCCAGCGACCGAGATGGGATGGAAGCGGGCCAGCGCCAGCCGCACAAAGGGGAAGTAGGAGCGGCCGGGGTCCATCTCGATGTTGGCGTACCACAGCTGGCGGTCGGTGTCGTAACCCGGCTCGTAGCCGGCCACATGGACACGCAGCGCTGTGTCGGCCAGTTCGGCCAGCACCAGGTTGGTGGCCGTTTCGCGCAGGCTGTCGCCGACCAAACGATTCAGCCGCAGCGGCTCGGTGGGCACAGAATTCCACAGCGGGTCCATGCCCCATTGGCTGGTGTACGGCCGTAACGCCTGCCCTTCCTCCGAATCAAACGCCACGCTGCCGGGCCGGACCACCACGCCCAGCCGCTCCTTATCCCCCGAGGAAAACCAGGGCCGGTCCAGGTAAACGCGCAGCCCGTTGCCGCGCCGCTCCCTGGTGAGAATGCCGCCTGCTTCCTGCTCGTCCCAGCGGAAGGTGGGCAGCAGGTACTGCACCTTCGGCGCGGCAGGCCGGGAGGCGTTGGGGATGTCGATCACAGTGAGGACGGGTGCTTCGCTGGGCAACGGCCGTATCAAATTTGTCGGGTCGCTGGTGACGGCGGGCGGGAAATATTCGCGGAAGCGGGTGGTGGCGATGGGCCAGTAGGTGACGCGATGGTACTTCGTGTCGCCCAGGCTGTGGCGCACGGCGTCGATAAGCAAACTATCGTTGGCCGGGTCAGCAGCGCCAACTTCGGCCACGTGCATCTCCTGGCTTTGCGTCACAAAGGCGGGCTGGGCCAGGTCGTCAATCGGGTCTACCCAACTGGACCACAAATCGACCTTGCTGGTGCTTTTGGCGTCGATGGTCAGGCTGCCGTTGAGGGTAACGGCCGTATCGCCCAAATCTTTGTCGGCGGGGTCGTCCAGCGTGTCAATCTGTGGAATGAGCAGCGGCTGCTGCACGGCATGCACCAGCACCAGGGTGCGGAAGGGCAAATGCAGCCAGGTGCGCCCCGACTCGTACTGCGAGCGCAGCGTCGCCAGGTCAGCCGGGTTGGCTTCCTCAATCCACTCCCAAACGCCGGTGTTGGCCAGATCGGCCGTGTCGAAGTAGGCGCTGATGCGGATAACGGCCGTTTCACCCTGAGCCAACTGCACGGTCAGCACCCGGTTGGTGGCATCCCACTGCGGCTGGGCCGGGGCCGCACCGGCTTCCAGCCCGGTCAGGCGCAGGCGCACCGCCTGCGGATTGGGCCAGGTGCCGTCGAAGGGGATTTTGTTCACCACCTGCACCGCCGGGTCGATAATCTCATCAAACGCGTTCATGCCCGGCAGCCCCAGCAGCAGCACGCCGCGAGCGTAGGGGTCGGGCAGGTAGGCCAGCTCAAACTGGGCGTTGGTTTGCAGCCAGATGGTTTGCTCGGGTGTGGTCACTTCCTGCACGCCGGGAATCAGCTCCAGGCTGCCGGTGGTCAGGTTGAGGCGGTGGGTCATTGAGCCCGCTTCGCGGCTGGCCAGGTCGTAGGCGGCCTGGTTGTTGGGCATGCCGGGCGAGCCGTCGAACAGGCCGTGGTGTTCGGCCATGCGCTGGGCGGTTTTGGGCGGCACCAGGTGGCGCTCGGTGGACTGACTCTGGATGGTGGTGGGGGCATCGGTGACCTGGCTGCGCACCACCAATCGTTCCAGCGACTCGCCTTCGATGGGTTCCGTGCGCAGCATCAGCGGTGGCGGGCTGACCGATTCAAAACGACGATAGCGGGTAACGGCCGTTTTCTCCGGCACATCATCGGCAAAAGCGGGGTCTTGCGGCGTGAAGCGGCTGTTGCCGGCCAGGTCCACCACGCGGGCACGCAGCTGATATTCAGTGCCAAAGCGCAGCCGGGGCAGCGAGCCGGGCCGGGCGCGGAAGCTGGTTTCCATCTGGAAGGCGGTAACGGCCGTGTTCTGCACCTCACCCGGCGTCTGGTCCGGCAAAATGGTAAGGCCGGGTCGCGGGGCGCACAGGCTCCAGCCGTCCCAGGCGAAGAGCGATTCATGGGTGCGCAGTACGCGGGTGGCCGAGCCAGGGATCGGTTCGGTCGCCCCCATCTGCACAAAGCCTTCGTCTTCGAGATTGGTCAGCGTTTCTGGGCCGCCGGGCACATCGGGGAAGTGGTAGGTGCCGCGGCGCTGGCACAGCGAATGCCAGGTGTTGGATCGGTTATCAAAGACGTCGATGCGGTAGCCGCGCACCAGGTCTTCGGCGTACAGCTCGTCGGTGGGCGTGGGCGGTGGTCCGGGCACACCCACCGGCGTCACCGGCGAGTTGTCGATGGCCACCAGGGCGGCGTTGAGGGCGTACGATTTGTCGAATTTGGCCCGCAGCTCCGTCGCTTTTTCCGGCCGGACGATGCTGATTCCGGCGCTTTGCAGGGCGGGCAAACCGGTTTCCTCCGGGCTGTTGGCCGGACGGGTGTTGAAATCTTTGAGGGCGACCAGGTTGGTGGCAGTGTTTTGCAGCTTGACGCTGCTGCCGACCACATCTACCTGGGTCACGGCAAACAACGAACTGTCCTGCAAGCGCAGCAGGCCATTGGCAATCTCGGGGTTAACGGGACGGGGTTGGGTTTGGAAACGGCCGTCGCCCAACTCATAATGCGTGCGCGGACTGTAGTGCGTCGTGGCCATCTGCAAATTCAAGGTGGGCAGTACGCGCACCGTGCCTGTGGCGGCGGGCTGCGTGGCGGGCAGCGTCACTTCCAGGTCAATCACCAGGCCAAAATAGCGCAGCAGCAGCGGGAAGTCGCCCAGGTTGGCCACCATTTCGTGAAAGTCGAACTTGGTTTTCATCTCCTGGGCCGTGGGCAGCGGCACCGATTGGGTGTTGTACGGCTGGAGGTAGGTGTTCAGCTGGTTAAACGCCGTGTTGGCCGAGGGCGGCGGGGCGGTGTAAACGACCTTAGCTTTCTCTTTCACCTTGGCCGCCACAACGGGGCCAGCCTGGGGTGCCGCAGCGGGCATTGAAGCGGCTTTGCTGGCGCTTGGCGGCGCGGCCTGGGCCGCGCTGGTTGGTTCCAGCAAGCCGAGCCAGACAAGCAGCTGGCGCACAAGCCGCCAGGGCCAGAGCAGGCAGCCGACGCAGCCATTGCACCCTTTGCCGTCGCCCGGTTCTTCGCCGTCGCCGGGCACCTCACCCGGTTCGTCCAGCACCACCGGGCCGCGGTCGGTGTCGGTGGGCACGTAGGGCACTTCCGGCTTGACGGCGCGGGCAATGTCGCGAATGGTGGCGTCGCCCGCCAGCACGTCGTTGGGCGGCAGGTCCAGCCCGGCGCCGTAGGTGGGATTGGTAGCCGCCTGCTGGTAAACCCCTTTGATAATCGTATGCAGGTCTAAGGCTGGAAAAGTTTGCACAGGCACGGCGCGGTAATCCTGGAAGATGTACGGCCGTACCTCCGTCTCATTCTTAAACAGCCCCTGCCATAGATCGGAGCGCAGGGTGATGGTGGTGGGAACGGCCGTAACCGTCGGTCCCCCGGCAAATTCCACTTCAAACGTGGCTGCGCCCACCGTGGCGGGCCAGTCGAGAAAGTCGGGGTACTGGCTCAGGGGCAGCAGCGTGACGCTGCCATCGTCGGACCAAAGCCGGGGAGCGACGTGTACCGACAAATGTAAAACCGTGCCTTCGGCCACCGGGCCATCGCTGCGGTGGGGCAGTGCCGTCCAGATAATCGTTTGTTTTTCCACGAGATCCTCCACGTGAGGCGTGAAGCGTGAAACGTGATATTTTTCACGTTTCACGCTTCACGTTTCACTCGTCTACGGATAAGCCGCGAAAGCGTCGGTGTATTCGACCCAATCCGCCGGGGTGAGCATGTCGCGGAACATCGGGTCCGACCCGGCAAACTCTTTTTCCATGCTGACGCTGACCGAGGTGCTGAAGAACAAAATCTCGATTTTCACCGTCAGGCTGGCCTGCCCCCACAGCGTGCCGCCGTGTGGCGTGATGCCCTTGGAGGCGTAAGACAGCCCCAGGTAAAACTCAAGCGAGACGGTGATAATGCCCAGCACGGACAGTGAGCCGTAGGCGCGGAAGTAACCGGTCAAAATGAAGTCCGCGCCGGTTTTCTGGAAGTAGAACCCAGCCATCATGCTGGCTTCGCCGCTGGCAATGCCCAGGTTGATGGCCGCACTGACGCCAAATTCCAGGGCGGCTTCGATCATCACCACGCCTTTACTGCCCACGTCCATGCTGAAGAAGCCGCCGCCGCCAAAGATGTAGACGGTGAGGATGAAGGGCTGCTGCCGTTCGCAGAAGGCAAAGTGGAAATTCATCGGCTCTTTGCCGAAGGGCAGGAAGAAGCTGGCCCCCAGGCTGATGTTCTGAATGGTCAGGATGCCGATGCCGATGGTGGGAATGCCCGCGCTGAAACCCACTTCCACACCGGGCGGCGACTGGGAAATCTCCAGGCTGGGCGGATCGCTGAAGCCATCCATGGGGATGAACTGGCTGAGCTGGGCCACAAATTCGAGGATGCCCAGGAACTGGATGCCGCCCAATTTAACCTCCACGTCCAGCTTTTTGTCTTTTTCAGCGACAAATTTGGCCGACTGGAAATCCAGCTGCACTAATTGGAGTTCGGCCGTGGGCAGCAGCAAAATGGAGAAGTTGGTCAGCTCGCCGGTGATCGTGAAGTCGGGTTCGCCGCCGTTGAGTGGGGTTTCGAGAACGGCCGTTAATGTAAACGTCGCCCCCGCATTGGGCACAAAGAGACCGGTGTCCACCAGCTTATTTTGGTCCAGGCTCCAGGTATATTGGGTGCGAATGATGTCGCCGTCGCGTTCGGTGGTCAGGCCCGGAATCTGGCTGCCGACGTTGGCGGCATTGTTGAAAACCAGGTCCTTGATGATTTCACCCAGGCTGATGCCGCCTAGCAGCTTGACGTTGTTGAGATCAAAAATCTCCAGCGGGTTAAACTGGCCATCGGCGAATTTTTGGGGGTCGCCGCCGGTGGGGCCAAAGGCGCGCGAAATGGCGCTGATGCTGATGTCTGGCGCCACCATGCCGCCGACCTTTTCCGTAGCAAAGGTGAGCGCTTCGTCATTGACCAGGCGGGCAAAAATGTCGCCCTTGTTGCCGATGTTCTGATTGCCGCTGGCGCTGGTGTAGCTGCTGTCCCACTCAATCCGGGCGGGTGCGTTTTTGCCCAGCAGCTGCTTCACGGCGGGAATGTCCACATCGGCCTGGTGCATGGTGGGCAGGAAGTGGGGAAAGGTGTTGTTTTGTGCTTTGGCCGCGAAGATGAGAGCGGCCGTTTCTAGCGACGTATCCCCCGATTTTTTGTGCGGCGCATAGGCCACCGCCTGCCCGCCAAACGGCCGATTGCGCCGGGCGCTGCTGGTGGCCAGGCCGTTGTAGTGGTTTATCACGCTGGCGGGATTGCTGTTGTCGATGTTCTGGCTGATAAAAATGAGCGGCGTGGTAAATTCCACCTGCCGCCCCTCCCAATCCAGGGCGTTGAGCTGGAACTGGAAATCGACCGGCTGCTGGTTGACGGAAATCATGGGCCAGAACGCTTCCTGGCCATGCCCGGCAATGTCGCTGTCGTCGGGGTCGTTGAGGCTGGGGGTAACGGCCGTTTCCACATTCACCGTGCGGAAGGGTAAATCGCGGTTGGTGTACGTTTTGCTCGGCTCGCGCACCAGGATGAAGAAGCGCTGGAACAGGTAGGCCACAATTCCTGGCGGTTGGGCCTCGCCCTGGAAGAAAAATTTGCGCTCGGTCACCTTGACCAGCGAGGCGCGGTGGCCAAAGGGGAAGAGGAACCCGGCGTAGACCACACGCACGTAGTGGTCACGGCCCATGGTGGCGACGTGACGCCACTGCTCCACGGTGAGCAGCTGCTGGTTGGGCGGATTAACGGGCGTAGTTGGCGGTTCCCAGTCACCGCGCAGGCGCAGCCAGGCACCCAGGGTGGTCAGCATGAAGCGGTCGCTGCGCACCGGGTCGGGCCAGAAGGTGCCGATGTGGTAGTTGGACGTCAGGTGCACCAGCTCGTTGCGGTCGCGCCCGGTGAGCGACATGCGAAAGGGCAGGTTTTGGAAGGGTTGCAGGGTCTGGCTGTAGTCGGGGGACCAGATGGCGCGCAGTTGGGGACGGCCGTCGCTGTGCGTGGTGCCCAGGCGTGTATGCCACAGCTCGGTCAGGGCGTCTTTGGTCACTGGTTGCAGGGCATGCTGCCAGCGCGAAAAGTTGTCTGGCGAGAGAATGAGCCGGTAGGGTGCCTCTATGGCCGTTTCGGTTGTCTGGGGAAACGTGATGGTTGGCGGTTTGGGAATCTTAAGCCGACGCAGCAGCTGGTCCCAGGGGGCGCAGCCGGTGTTGGGTCCGTAGGTCAGCAGCGGCGAGACGTTGAGCGTGAGCTGGGTGAGCGCTTCCAGCAGCCCTGTGAGCGAATAGTCGATGGTGGTGCCAACGGGCAGCCGAAACACCAGGCGGCTGGGACCAGACAAAATGGAGCGCACGCTACCCGGCGGTGAGGGAAATTCGGAATTGGGATCGGCGGGATCGGTGACGCCTTCGGCCGTTTCAAAAAAGGCTTCTTCGGCGATGTGCTGGGGTTGAAAGTAGACCACCAGGTAAGAACCTACCTGGCCCACGATTTGCCCCGGCGTGCTGCCCACGGGTGGGGTAAAACCGACGTTGACAAAGTGGAAAAGCAGCTCCAGCAGGTCTTCTGGCCGGAGGATCCGAACAATAAATGTCTGTGGGGGCATTAGACCGTCTCCTTTCAAGGACAAGCGTATTCAGAGGGAGAGGAGAACGCTTGTCCAGGAACCATCATGCCAGGTGCATGTTGACAGGCAGATTCGGAAGGGGGGTGATTGGGGCTGTTATGATTGGTTGTAGCGAGTGCCGAACCTAGAGGATAGCATAGGGGATTTGTTTGGTTTGTCAATCCTTGAGGTTCGTTCGGCAATAACTTTGGCGTTCTGAGAGTGGGCCAATATTTAAGATTGGCCCACTCTAACTACCAGCGGTGCCGTCAAGTTATTCCTCAGTGCCATTGCCCGCGCCCTGGCTAACTGCGCCCCCTTCGTATCACTTGCCAGGGCCAGAGCCTGGCCTAATCCATCCAGCACACGCGCCCGGTCATAAGGATGGCCCAACGCCTGCCAGCTAGCTTCTGCCTGCCTAAACGCCGTGGCTGCTTCAGCCAGATTCGGCTCAACCAGCGCCAGCCACCCCTTGCCTTCCAGGAGGCAAGCTGCCGTGGCCGGTGTGCTGAACTGCCGGTCCAGCCTTGCCAGCTGGTGCTGGGCCACCTGCGCCGCCTGAACCATGTCTGGCAAGTCAAACGCAGCCGGTAACTCACAGACAAACAGCAGCGCCAGGTTGAAGTTGGGGAAGAGGTAGCGAGCCTGCCCGGTCAGTTTCACGATTTCCGCGGCAGCAGCAGCAGCAGCACCGTTCTCACCGCGCAGCGCTTCGGCCCGCGCCAGTTCGCCCAACAGAGCAACCCTGGGATCCAGGCTGTTTACCGGGCCAGCCAGCGCCGCCGTCAACAGGTCATAAGCCTTGTCGCCCAGCCCCAGGTTATTGTAGAGGCGGCCCAACAACAGGCTGGCGTAAAGCTGTGACAGCCCGGCTGGTTTTTCACCAGGCGGGTGTGCCGCGCTCGTCGGCAACTGCCTTATGGCGGCGGCCCAATGGCCGGTTTGTAGATCCAGTTCCGCCAACAGGCGCGATGCGCTTTCTGCGAGATAGGGGACGTGCAGCCGCCGAGTGTAGGCCAGTGCTTCTTGCACCAGTTCCCTGGCTTCTTGATACCGACCGAGATAGATCAGGGCTTCGGTAATGTAAAGGTAAGCGCGTCCGGCATCATGCGGCCGTTCCGCAGCCAGGGCCAGCGCTAAACTCTCCTGTTCCAGAGCCAGCCCGGTCCAATCACCCTGACTGGAGATAGCGGAGCCAAGATCGCAGAGGCATTGGATCAGCAACGGGCTGGCATTTAAGCGCCGGGCCAGCGCCAAAGCCCGCTCTCCGAGCCGGACAGACTGGTCAAGGTTCCCCAGGTGCATATGGTAGTTAGACAGACTGGCCAGGGCCCAGGCCAGCGCCTCACCCTCCGGCTCGCCCTCTACAAGGTCGAGGGCGTGGCGGTAACAATGGCCAGCTTGGTCCGCCTGGCCGAATTCCCAATAGACCCGGCCCAACAGCCGTTGGGCGGTGGCAGCACCCTGGTTGTCGGCGGCTTCCTTAAACAGATCGCCGCTGGTTTGCAGTATCTCGATGGCTTCCTGGTGCTGGCCGAGCATCCATAAACACTCACCCAGTTTGCTGCGTAACTGAGCCTGGCCTGTGGTGTCGGACGGGGGCCAATGCGCCAGGGCAGCCCGGTAGTGACGCACAGCGTCGCGCAGGGAAGCCCGCTGGTAAGCCAGTTCACCGGCCCGTTGGTGGTAGTGGGTGGCCTGGGGCCAATCGGTTACGGCCGTATAATGGTAAGCCAGTTGGTGAACGACCTGATCCAAATCCTCGGCGTACAGAGCTGCCAGAGCGCGGGCAACCGCACCGTGCCAGCGGCGGCGTTCGCCCGGGGAAAGCTGGCGGTAAACGTATTGCTGGAACAAAGCGTGGCTAAATTGGTAGGCCGTCAGGTAGTGTGGTCCGGCTTTTAACTCGCCTCGTTCTTGCACCAGCCGCTGTTGTTTGCCCAACTCCTGGGTTAGTCGGCGGAGCAACGGCCGTTCGGCCACACCCAACACCTGCGCCACAACTTCGGCCGTAAACAGTTCGCCTTCAATGCTGGCCACCTCTAAAACAGCCCGTAGATCGTCATCTAGCCGCTCAACCCGCCGGGCAATGACCGCCTCCACACGAGCGGGAAACGATGGCCACGCCAGCACGTTTGCCTCACGCCAGCGCCCGGCCTCATCTGGCACCAGGTCGCCCCGGCTTTGCAGCTCGCGCAGCAGCTCCACAACAAACAGCGGATGTCCCCCGGTGCGCTGGAAGAGCGCCTGGCGAAAAGCCGCATCCAGCTGATTGGGCTCGCTGTCGAGAAAGGCATTTACAAAAGCCAGTCCCTCAGCCTCATCGGCTGCGGCCAGGTCGATGAATACGTCACCAAACTGCCGTTTGAATTCGTCGAGCAGCTGCACCAGGGGATGAGGCTGACCGTCCCGGTCCTGAGCAAGCTCATCCGGCCGATAAGCCCCCACAATCAAGATGGGGCTGCCGGACAGGCGGCGACCCAGGTGGAACAGCAGCCCCAGCGAGGCGGCGTCGATCCATTGCAGGTCGTCGAGGGTAATGAGCAGGGGGCGCTTTTGCGCCAGGTGGTGCAACACGCTGGTGACCTGGCCAAAGACGGCCGTCTGTGCCAAAGCGCCCGGTGTTTGGTGACGGCGAGTCACTTCTTCACGCAGCGCCACCAGCCAGTTCACCCCAGCTGGGGCGGCCGCGGTCGCCCGGGCCAGCAGCTGTTTCCCCGGCACAAGGAGGTCCAAAAGCTGCGGGCCATGTTCCAAAATGGCTTCTGTGACATAGGGCAGCCAGGCCCAAAGGCGGCGCACTTGCTCCACACTCAACAGGCCACCGGCGCGCCGGGCAGTAAAGTTGCCCGTTAGCAGCTCCATGATCTCGCGAAATGGCAAGAAGGTGTCGCCCACGCCAGCCACGGCGCTGCCGCTGCCGCCAGCCACGATCAAATGTTTGTGTACCGCTTGCGCGCGGCGGGCGAATTCGGCCAGCAGGGACGTTTTGCCCCGGCCTGCGCCTCCGGCAATGAACACAATACGGCCGTTGCCGTTTAGCGCCTCAGCCAGATGGCCATCCAGTTGGGCCAATTCCTGGGTACGGGCCACAAACAGCGGTGGCGGTGCAGGCGGTGGTTCTGGCCAGTCAATGCGGGGCATTGGGGTGGCGAGGGGTCGGTTGATGAAAGAGTGCCCTGAAAACGGCCGTGGATCCACCGCGACAAACCCATGCAGCTGCCGGACAAACTGCGCCCAGGCGGGTTCGGTGGGCAGCAAGAGATGGTTTTTGCTTTCTAAAGGGGCAAATTGTGCTCCGGGAATCTGGCTGGCCAGAATCCGGCCTTCGGCAAAGGGAACGGCCGCATCATCACGGCAGTGGGTCACCAACGTGGGCACGCGCAGGTCTGGCAGCCGGTCGAGCACATTGATGTTGTACATTTCTGCTTCGGCGCGAACAGCATTTTCTGGCGTCATGGAGATGCGCATGAGCTCGTCAAACCAGGCAAGCTGCTCTTTGGTCGCCTCGGGCATCAACTGCATCGAAAACACCTGGCGGAAGGCGGGATTTTCCTGCCCCCAACCCAGCTTTGTCAACGACAGGAGGGTTTGGGCTTCTTCCGCGGCCTGGGGATTGTCGTGGCGCTGAAAACGGCCGCGGGCATAGGCTCCATGCAGGATCAGGTGAGACAACCTGTCTGGATAGCGGGCAGCATAGGCAACCGCCACGGCTCCGGCCTGTGACAAAGCCAGCAGGCAGAACCGATCCAGGTTAAGGTGCTCGACCAGCGCTTCCAGGTCCTGCACCCAGGCGGCAAAGGAAATGGTGGGCACGTCCCAATCGGAAAGGCCGCAGGCGCGTTCATCATAACGGATGAGCGTGTAGCGGCTGGCCAACGCTTCCAGCCAATGCTGCCAGATTGGGCTTTGCCAATCAAACTCCAGATGGCGCAGGAAAGAGGCCGCCCATACCAGCGGCGGACCATGCCCCACCACGGAATAGGCGATGCGCACGTTGTCTGGGGTTAAGAAATATCGGATCTCCTGGTCCAGTTTTTGGGGTGGTTGGGGAACAGTGGCGGAACGGCCGTGCGGTCCCGCACCGGGCGTCAGCTCGCCGGTGCGGATCTGTTCATACAGCTGTTTTGTCTCCGGCTCGGGTTCGACGCCCAGCTCCACTGCCAGCAGCCGTTCACACGTTTGGTATTGGCGATGGGCTTCGGCACGCTGTCCGGTACGGCCGTATAGGGCAATGAGCCGTCGCTGGGCTGGTTCATGCAGCGGGTCCAGGGCTACCCAGCGCTGGGCATACGCCACCGCCTGGACGAGATCGCGGCGGGCTTCAGTAGCGTCCACCAGCTTTTCCAGCGCCCAGCTTAAGTCACGGCGTAACGCTTCGGTTTGCAGCAGCTGCCACTCGTCAAAGGCGGGGCAGTCGGGCAGGGTAAACCCGGCCAGAAAATCAGCCTGGTAGCAGGCGGCCGCCGCAGCGAGATAGTGGCAGGCAGCCTCGTCGAGCGCACCGGCGGCTGTTTCGCGATAGGTGGCCAGCTGCTGGCGGAAGAAAACCACATCCACCCGCAAGGCCGCCTGGTCATTCAGGGCGATTTGCTCCCGGTCGGCCAAAATGGTGTCGGCGCCCAACACGGACCGCAGGTTTGAGAGGATGCGGCTGAGATCGGCGCGGCCCAGTTGTGGATCGGTATTGGGCCAGAACAGCGCCACCATTGTTTCACGAGAATGGGTTTTTTGGGTGACGGCCAGATAGGTAAGTAATGCTCTGGCTTTTCGCCGGGTGAGGGGGTGGCTACGGCCGTTTCCTTCCAGTTTGGGCGCCCCAAATAAAGTAAGCTGCCACATAAGTTTGCTTTAATCGTTTCTGATTAAACCTGTTCGGGTCTTTTGGGTCTGGTGGGGTCAAACTAATTTTTGCACCGAATTGACGCTAATTGTCGTGTTAATTCGCGTTCATTTGGTGCGAACCCCGTGAAATCCTAAAGAGCCACCGGCTCTCTCTCATGCCACGGCCAATAGTGCGAGGGTTTTGCGAGTTATAAGCGAGAGTCGTTTTCTACAATAGCGAGCAGTGAAGTTAGATGAGGCGATAGCGGATGAAATGGCAGAGCACTCTAACAATCTCTCCGCCAATTCATCTGCGATTATATAGACGGTGTGTGGCTCCGGCAAACCTGCACAAGGTGGCTGCCCGGGGAGCCTGGTCCCACCAGGGTGTTCACCAGGACGTGGAGATTTATGCGCTGCGGCATGCGGATGTGATGGGGGGTAAACGGCCGTAACACCCATTATCTACTGTGGCGCGGTGCAAACCAGCCACAACCATATCAGAGTCTATTTTTGGAGGTAAACGATGAACATGAATGTGTTAGAGATGACCAGAAGCACGTCTTTGGTAGACGAGGCAGTGGTGGCCGCGTTTAAGAGCAGTCTGCGTGGTCAGTTGATCCAGCCCAGCGACAACAGCTACGACGAGGCCCGGCAGCTTTACAATGGCATGATTGACAAACGGCCTGGTCTCATTGTCCGCTGCGTGGACGCCGCCGATGTGCAGGCGGCGGTTAACTTTGCTCGCGACAATGGGCTGCTGCTGGCGGTTCGCGGCGGTGGGCATAACGGTGCTGGCCTGGGCAGCTGTGATGGCGGGCTGGTCATCGACCTGTCACCTATGAAGGGTATTCGCGTGAACCAGGCGACGGGCACGGTGCGCGTCGAGGGAGGCTGCACCTGGGGCGATGTGGATCATGCCACCTTCCCATTTGGGCTGGCGGTGCCCACTGGCTTTCTGTCCTCGACGGGCGTGGGTGGGCTGACCCTGGGTGGTGGCCTGGGTTATCTCACCCGCCGCTTCGGCCTGACCATTGATAATTTGCTGGAGGTGGACATGGTGCTGGCGGACGGCCGTATCGTCACGGCCAGCGCGAAAGAACACGAAGACCTGTTTTGGGCGGTGCGCGGTGGTGGGGGCAACTTCGGCGTGGTTACTTCCTTTCTCTTCCAGGGCCGCCCGGTCAGCACGGTGTACGGTGGACCGATGTTCTGGGAGATGGAACATGCGGCTGTGGTCATGCGCTATTGGCGCGATCTCATCCTAAACGGCTCCAACGAGCTGAACGGCTGGTTTGGCTTTCACACGGTTCCCCCGGTTGACATGTTTCCGGCAGAGCATCATATGAAGAAAACGGCCGTCATCACCTGGTGTTATACCGGCAGCCTGGCCGATGCCGAACGGGTGTTTGCCCCGATTCGCGCCCTGGCCCCACTGGCGATGGACTTCACCGGACCCATTCCTTTACCAGTCCTGCAAAGCTTGTTCGACGGCCTCTACCCGCCCGGCCTGCAGTGGTATTGGAACGCCGATTTTTTCACCGAACTCAACGATGAGGTGATTGACCTCCACATCAAACACGCCACGCAGCTGCCAACGGTTCACTCTACCATGCACCTTTACCCCATCAACGGCGCGGCCCACCAGGTCGGCGAGAGCGAAACGGCCTGGAGCTTCCGGGAGGCCAACTTTGCCCAGGTGATTGTGGGAGTAGATCCAAACCCGGCCAACAACGAACGTATGATCCAATGGTCGAAGCGTTATTGGAGCGCCCTTCACCCTTATTCGGCCGGAGGAGCCTACGTCAATATGATGATGGACGAGGGGATGGATCGGGTCCAACACGCCTATCGCGGCAACTATCCCCGCCTTACCCGCATCAAAGCCCGCTACGATCCCCATAACCTGTTCCGCGTCAATCAAAATATTAAACCTGAAACAAGCTAGAGGCACCGGGTTTCCGCGAAATACATTTCAGATTGGGCCAATCTTTATGTAAATGTTCATGGGGTTATACCCCCATAAGCTTTTACATTAAGATTGGCCCAATCTCAGCCAGTAAACAGAGCGCTCAATCGTTGAGCGCGGCTACCGTAATGTCCACGTTCAGCTTATCCCCGATCACATCCAATTCATCCTGCAAATCGCTTGCCGACAGCCCGGGCGGGGCCAGCACGGTGGCCGTCATGGTAAAGAGCCGCAGGCCGCCAAACGGCGCATCTTCCGTACCGGTGTCGATTGTTTCCACATTGGCCCCTTGTTTGGCCAGGCCGTGGGCTACCTGGTGGATGATTCCCTCATGGTCGGCACCGCGAACGTCGATCTGGTAACTTAGCCAGCCGGCAAAATTTTGCGCCGCACTGGGCTCCGTGGGCCGGATGGCCAGCTCAAACCCCTGGCTGCGTAAGCTATTCAGCGCTTCCTCTAAAGCAGCGCGCCGCGCGTCGGCGACAGAAATGAGCATGAGCATGGCAAATTCACCGCCCAACCGGGCCATGCGGCTGGCGTCTATATTGGCCTCGTGAGCCAGAATAATCTTGGTCACGTCATCCACAATGCCCACACGATCGTTGCCGGTGACGGTGATGACTAACTGTTTTTGCATCGGTATCTCTCCTGGAAATAGGTTGTGGCCTAGGCGCTGGCCAGCCAAAAAGGAGCAACGCCTAAAATCTCCCCACATGTTATTGTTGAAAAAGTCGGCTTTTGGCGCCCCCCTGTATTGTAGTCGATAGGCGGGGAATAGGACAAAAGAAAAGAGTCGTTCCTGCCGAAGCGGCTCTTTTTTGCATATGAAGGTCTTTCAGTTTCGCTGAATGACCACCAGCGTGAGGTCGTCGGACTGGGGTTGGCTGCCGATGAACTGGTTGACTGCCTGGAGAACGGCCGTAGCCATCCCATTGGCGTCGACCGTGATGTGCTGGACAATCACCGCTTCCAGCCGTGCCTCATCAAACAGCTCATCGGCGCTGCGTGCCTCGGTAACGCCATCGGTGTAGAGGATGAGGCTGTCGCCCGGAGCCAGGGTGATCTGGTGTTCATCCAGCCGAATGGCGGGGAAAGCCCCCAGCAGCATACCGTGCCCGGCCAACTGCTGCACTTCACCGCGATTGGCCTGTACCCAATACGGCCGATCGTGCCCACCAATGGCGTAGATGAACTGGCCCGTTTTCAGGTTCAGGGTGCCAAAGAAGGCGGTAAGGAAGGGTAGGGAGCGTTTTTCATGGTTCAGCTGCTGGTTGGTTCGTTGGAGCAGGTCGGCGGGGGAACGGCCGTTTTGCGCCTCGGTGCGCATGATGGTGCGGCAGACGGCCATGAACATGGCGGCGGGCACCCCTTTGCCCGTCACGTCGGCAATCACCAGGTGCAGCAGGTCGGGGTTGTGCGGATCGGCGATGAAGTCGTAGAAGTCGCCGCCGACCTGGCGGGCGGCCTGGTAGCTGGCGGCAAAGTGCCAGCCGGGGATGGTGGGGCAGCTTTCGGGCAGCAGGCTGAGCTGGATTTTCTGGCCGATGGCCAGCTCTTCTTCGAGCCGCAGCCGGTTCACTTCATCTTCCATGTAGCGGCGCAGGCGCACCGACATGATAGACATGACTTCGGTAGCAAAGGAGGGTAGATGTTGGGTGAGGTCAGCAAACTGCTGTTTGTGGATGGGTACGAGTGTGCTGGCGGTAACGGCCGTTGCCGTTGCGCTGCGCACCAGGTTGTCGGCCAGGGCCATCTCGCCAAACACCTGCCCTGGATGCAAATAATCCAGCTCTCGCCCATCCACCGTGATGCGCACTTCGCCAGCCAGGATGAAAAACATTGCCTTACCGATGTCGCCGGCGGCAAAAATTTGCTCACCGGCGGCAAACGGGACGGCATCGGCCTGGTTCAGGTAAGGGATGATGTCGTGAAAAGCCATAATGATAGGCTGTTTGGGCTGTTTACAATTAGAAGCTGGCGACGGCCGTATCCCGGTCTGTGTAAATCTCTAGCAGCTGATCGAACCCCGTCATGCTCAGCGTTTTTTGCACACGCGGTTGGGGGTTGACCAGCTTGCAGGCTGATTCCGGCCCGACGCTGGTGCTCATGTCGTGCGACGCCTCGTGGATGACGCTCCAGCCACCCTCCATGTCGGGCGTTTCCTTGCCGCGCATCACGGTGACCACGCTGTGCAGCCCCACCAGCCCGGCGCTGGAAATAAAATTCATGTCGCTCAGATCCAGCAGCAGATAACGCGTCCCGGCGTTATAAAGCTTTTGCGCTTCCTGAATCAAGGACTGGTAGGAGCTGCCATCCAGTTCTCCCTGAATCTTCAAAACGGTCACTGGTTTATTTGCCGAAAGGTGTTCAACGGTAAGGTTCATTGTGCCTCCTGAAAGAAAAATCCAAAGTGGATAATTTAAGCATCGGGAAACGTGTGATGTTTGATGAGGCTGAGCTGGTTACGGCCGTCTTCGGTTACGCGGTAATGCAGCTCATCGACAAACTGGCGCATCATGTGCACACCCATGCCGCCCAACGGCCGTAGATGCAGCGGCACCGTGATGTCGGGCGTAGGCACGCTGGTGGGGTCAAACGGCGGTGCATTGTCATACACCTCAATGCGCAGCGCCTGCCCCTCACGCCAGAGCCATAGTTCCACCTGCCCTGGCTGTTTTTGGTAACCGTGCCGGACCACGTTCACCAGTCCCTCATTCAAAGCAACAATCATTTCACCCACCGCGTCCGGATCGCCGCCGCTGTTTAACAACTGCTGCGCCACTGTCTGGCGAAACAGCTGCATGGCTTCACCCAGGCTAAGTGTTGTGGAATAGTGGGCCAGCTGTTCCATAAATCCGGCTAAAAGGAACGGATGGCGACATTGACGTCGGTAAAGATCTGCAAAAACATGTCGTAGCCAGACACGCTCAGGGCTTTAGCGGCGTTTTTGGACGGATTGAGCAGCTTCAAGTTGGGCGCGCTGAAGGTTCCGGCGGCAATACCACGCATCATGGCTTCTTTATCAACACCGCCCGATTCATGCAGCAGTTCAAACAGATGCTGGATGGCGCGCAGGCCAGCGCTGCTGATGTAGGGCACCTGGGTTAAATCGAGCAAGATGGCCTGGCTGCCATTGGCCACAGCCTGGGTGGCTTCGTGGTGCAGCGGTTCTGCTTCAACCAGGTCGCCATGGAGATGAAAAATAGTTACGGGGATACGGCCGTTTGCCTGCGAAACCGAAAGTTCCATGCTGCTTTTCTCCTGTAGTCATCTGAAGCTAAAGGTGAGTTGCCGGGGTGCAAGGTAAACGGATTGTGCCCCGATTCAAGAGAAAAAACAAAAATTCAGCCATTCGAGGAAGTGGTTATTATGATGCCCGCTGGTTTTTAAGCCACAAGCACAACGGGTGGGGTGGAACGGCCATTGCTCCACCGTCATTAAGTTTCCCGCGCCAACGCCACCAATCCGGCCAGGGTTGAGGCAGCCAAGTGGCAAAATGGAGAAGACGACGGTATCTTGTACGTACCCAAGGCCTGATGGGTAGGTTCCGGGGCAATAAAACAAGGAGGCCAAATGGTGCAGTTATTTGTGGTGATGGGCGTTTCGGGCAGCGGTAAAACAACCGTGGGGCGGGCATTGGCGGCGCGGCTGGAGTGCCCGTTTTACGACGGCGACAACTTTCATCCTGCGGAAAACGTGGCCAAGATGGCCAGCGGTACCCCGCTCAACGATGCGGATCGGGCACCCTGGCTGGCCCGGTTAGCTGAACTGCTGGCAAAACATGAGGCAAGGGGGGAAACGGCCGTACTTGCCTGTTCCGCCCTTAAACAAACCTACCGGGAGCAGCTGCGCGTCAGCCCGGCGGTGCAGTTTGTCTACCTGGCGGGCAGCTTCGACCTGATCTGGCAGCGCATGACCAAACGCACCGAACATTACATGAAAGCCGATATGCTGCGCAGCCAGTTTGCCACCCTTGAACCACCGACTTCCAGCGATGCTCTCTGTGTGGCTGTTGACCAAAATATCGACGCCATCGTGGCGTATATCCTGGAGGAAGTGGCCTGGTGAAACGGGAAGCCCTGGCCTGAACCGGTATGTCCAGCGGTTCGCGAAAGCCCACTCACGTTATGCTAACTAAATTGTTGTGAACACTATGATAAGTGTCATTCAAAAGCATGCCCGAAGCCACTACCAATTACACCATCTGCCGCTTAGCCAAATCTAAAAATAGACCATCACTTTTAATCAAATCTCTGTATGTTCCGCACTGTACAATCTGGCCATCTTGCATAACCACGATTTTGTCGGCGTTTTTTATAGTACTTAGCCGATGTGCTATTACAATCCGGGTTGCTTGCAGATTATCCAGGCTTTCACTAACCACAGCTTGTGTCCTGTTATCTAAAGCACTGGTAGCCTCATCGAAAAATAAAATTCGGGGTTGGTTTACAATGGCTCGGGCAATTAATAGCCGCTGGCGCTGTCCACCGGAAAGTGTCCCGCCCCCATGGCTTAAAACAGTATGCATTCCCATTGGCATCATTTTGATATCTTTGTCCAGACCCGCCATCCGAGCTGCGTGCCATGCGTCGTTCAATGTTAAATTGGAAGCCCCTTTAATATTTGAAAAGATGTCACCAGCAGTTATTTGGCCGTTTTGGAGAACTACGCCAATTTGTCGTCTCAATTCTCGTAGGTCTACCTGTTTAACATCTTGACCATCAAAATAGACATTGCCTTTTTGCGGCATTTCAAACCCCAGCAGCATGCGGAAGAGAGTGGATTTGCCCGAGCCCGACGGCCCGACTATAGCCACAAACTCGCCTGGTTCAATTTCTAGCGACACGCCTTTGAGTACATCAGGCGTGTGTTCATTGTAACGAAAGGATACATTAGCTACTTCAATATGTCCTGCCAGTTTGCCCGGATGCTTTTTTTGCTCATCAATTTCAGGCAGGGTTTGGAAAATAGGTCTAGCTCTCTCATAAATTGGCACTGTGTTGAATATTGCTACTAAAGCGCTGCTAAGGGCAAGCACAGAAAGAAGAAACTGTGTAAAGGCAGCATTAAAAGCCAAGACCTCACCTGTTGTTAATGAAGTGCGGGTTGAAAAGGAAATCATGGCAAAAATAGTTGTAATTGTGAAAATGTGAAAACCTGCATTGAACGTTTGTTGATTGGCGGTGATATTGCGAGCTTTGAAGCTCACCGATTTCATCTGGCTAAAATCTTTGGCCCATACGGCAAATGCGTGCCCTTCGGAACCAGAGGCCCTGAATTTGGCAATCCCTTCAATTGCCTGAAGTACACTACCGGTTAATCTGCCCTGGAGTTCGGCAACGACGCGTTGGTATTTAATTTGCAAACGACCGGCACCGAAGAGAACAACGGCCGTAATAGCTACCAAGAATGACGCGAGAAAAGCCAGACGTTGATCATAATAAAATAGTAGAAAAAAGCTGAAGATCGAGAACAAGCCAGATAGCAACGCGCCAAGCACCGTGCCGCTGAGGATTTGCTGGATGGTTGAAATGCCCAGTATTCGGCTACCTAAATCACCGGCGGAGTAATTTCTGAAGAAGGGGACAGGGAGACTTAATGCTCTGGCCCAAACGGCCGCCTGGACCTCAAGACCTAACTGGCTTTGCAGCTTGAGCACGGCTAAATTTTGCATGATTTGTAGTAGGGAAACTGCGACGATAGAACCAACAAGATAGATACATATCTGGAAAATTATGTTTTGTTCCCCACTCGGAATTACCTGATCAAAAAGATACCCGGTTACCAGGGGAACCAGCAGTGAGAGCAAGCCGATAGCGACTCCAATCTTGAGGATCGTGCCGACATTGGCTCGCTGTGTTTTCAAACCAAATTGAACCAGATCCCAAGCTGATAGTGCTTTAACTGGGAGCGGGCGATAGAACATATAAGCAAAAGCGTTAATGGAAGTGGCAAGCTCTTCTGTGATGAAACGGCCGTTATCATCATTACTTGTATGCAGCTTATATCCTTTTGCCGTGAACAGCAGCGCTACTGGCTGATTGCTTTCATCCAAAAAGCCGAGCAGGGGTCCATTGTTTTGTTTCCACCAGACACCTTTTAGCGCAACTTGCCTTATCTGAAAATGTGAGACTCTGGCGATGCTCGCCAACGAAATACCACTCCCTTCTATGTTGGATGCGGGCTGTTTTACTTTTATATTCAACTCTTGGGCTACAAGCTGGCAGATTTGAAGGATAGGTTCGACTGCAAGTGGCTCATCAAGACTGACATGTTTCTTAAACAGCAGCGGTTGGAGCAAATGGTCAAATGCCTGATGAACAACTTCTTTGTCGGACTCCAACTTGGCCTGAACCCGCTGGGCATCATTTTCCTTGTTGGTTTCCAGGCGGCTGCCTATTTGCATAAGCACTTGATGGTGGAAAAAAAGAAGATCTGGCCAGGTTGGTTGTTGGCTGAGAAGCGTGTTGGTATGTACCAAGGCCAATACACTGCTCTCCGTGGCCACAATCCAACTTCGTTCGGAGATTGGCCAATGGGCGGTGCCATTTAACTGAGGTAGATGCGTTTCGCCTGCGAATTGCGAATGTCCAACCTGGTGTTTCACCCATAGCAAGCCCCGCCGAGAACAGGCGCTTTTGTGCTTAGCTAGCCGAATACTGTCACCTGCACCCAGTCGCAAGCAATCTTTAGGAGGCAGAAACGGGCTGAGATAGTGCAAAAAGTGATTCACCCATTTTTCCAAAAGCAGAACAATTTGCGACCCAAATTCAGGGTCCTGGCCTAATGCTTGCAGGCGATGGGTGGGGATTTGAAGCAGGCTGGTTTTCTTTCCTCCAACAGCTAAAAGGCCAATTGAAGACGAACCTGGTTCGATTTCTTGCTGAATGCCGTATAAAGCTTCTCCGGCCGAACAGCGGAATAGATGAGTTCGAGGACCAGAGATTTGCCCCTTGTGCAGCGGTACGGCAAAGATATCCACCCAACCGCGGTAAACAATCCAACTGGTTGCCGTGTCATTAAGCAGAACTGGAGAATTCCCGCCAGCTTCTACCATCCTGGCTTCTTTGTATCTAAGATGCATCAAAAAGAGTTCTTCGATGGCCATTGGTTCTCCGGCCTCGGTGAGGGTGGGATCTTCTGTTTTCATGCGATTAGCTGCTCCATTAACGAATCTAATAAAATTTCTGATTTTGCTCCTTCAGACTTAATGAGCCGCGAGTAGACGCCGTTTTTGCGCCAGAGTGAGTCATGAGTTCCACGCTCTACTACTTTGCCGGCATCGAGCACGATGATCTCATCACAGTCTCGAATGGTGCTGAGGCGATGGGCTACAATCACGCAGGTACAGCCACGTCGGCGAAGATTATCATCAATGATTTGCTCTGTAACGGGGTCCAGGGCGCTTGTAGCTTCATCGAGGAGCAGTATAGAAGGATTTGTAACGAGGGCGCGGGCAATTTCGAGTCGCTGCCGTTGCCCGCCGCTAAAGTTTCGACCATTCTCCTGCACCTCTGAATCATAACCACCTGGCCGTCCCGCGATTTCTAAATGGATATGGGCATCTTTAGCGGCCTGAGTAATTTGTTCTAAGGGGATATGCTGATCCCACATGGCCAGATTATCGTGAATTGTGCCTTCGAACATGAAGATTTGCTGGTCCACAATGCGCAAGGAGTTGTTGAGAATTGGCCGAGGTATCAGATGACGCTCTATGCCATCGAGCAGAATTTGGCCGTTCCACGGTTGGTAAAGACCTGCAATCAGGCGGGCGATGGTGGATTTGCCGCTGCCGCTGCCGCCCACCAGGGCAACACGCATTCCCGGTTCAATATCCAGGTTAAAGCCTTCGATGAGGGGGGCCGCTAATTTACTGTAGCCGAACGTCAAATCACGAATCTGTAAACGGCCAGACAGCTTTGCATGGGGAACGGCCGTTTGGGGAGCTTCAGCGGTAAGTGCAACCTGCGGGTCGGTTTCGTATTTCAACACATCATCTAGCCGCTGGATCGTGCCATTTACTTCCTGTAACTGACCACCAACTTGCACCATCTGATTTACCGGTGCCAGAAAGCTGGCCATCAAGGTCTGGAAAGCCACCAGAGTGCCAACCGTCATCTGCCCTTGTATAACGAGCCAACTGCCCAAAGCCAATATAAAAATGTTGCAGAGTTGGGCTAACATCCCCGGCAATACAGTGAGGATCTGGTTGGTGCTGCCAAACTGCTGTTGGGCGTTGTTGGCATTGGCCTGGTACCCCGCCCAAGAACTGAAGGCATCTCCTTCAGCCCCTGTCGATTTAAGTGTTTCAATCTGCTGCAAGCTGCTGAAGGTAGCTGCCGCCAGCTTGCCCTGATCTTTGATTAAGCGGAGATTGATATCCTTACGAAAGCGGGAGACACGCTGGAGCATCACAAAATTCAACGCCGCGAAGCAGATGCCCAGAATGGTTAACGGCACGCTGTAACGAAACATGAGTACCGCATAGAAAAAGATGAGAATGACATTCATCAGACTCGTCGCCAACTCCCCCGAGAGCAGTTGTGCGACTCTATCATTTTGCCCAATACGTGAATTGATGTCGCCAGCGCTGCGCTGGGTAAAAAATTCGACCGGTAGCTGCAAAATGTGCCAGAAAAATTGGCTGGCGCTCAGCAAGGAGAGCTTGGTTTCAAGGCGAAGCAGATAATATTGCTGTAGCCACGTTAGACACGATCGAACTATAGCGGTAAAGACCATGCCTCCAAGGAGTGGGAAGATCCACTCCTGGCGTCCATTGACCAGATAATAATCGACAAATACACGGGTAAAGGCGGGCAGGAGCAGTCCTGGAATAACGAGAGCAAGGCTGGCCAGAACAACAAAGGTTACGGCAACTTCTGAGCCAACCAGACGTTGCCGTAGAATTTTTAGCGTATTGGGTTTATTGCCTTGTGGTTTATAATTTTCACCTTTGTTAAAGGTTAACACGATGCCAGTGAAGGATTCGTCAAATTCATCGAGAGAAACGGTGCGGGGTCCTGAGGCGGGATCATTAAGGTAAACCACATCTCCCTTGAAACCTTCAACAACCAGAAAGTGATTGAAATTCCAGTGGACAATGATAGGCATCTGCAAATTGTACAGACTCGTTGGTTCTAAACGGAATCCTTTGGCCTCAAGACCATAACTTCGCGCCGCATGTAAAATGTTGCTGGCTTTGCTGCCATCACGCGAAACACCACAAGCTACGCGTAGCTCTTCAAGAGGAACATACGTGCGGTAATAGCTTAGTACTGAACCCAACGCGGCTGCACCACATTCAACTGCTTCCATTTGCAGCACAGTCGGCGTCTTAACTCTTATACCCTCTTTTTTGTTTTTCCAACCAAAATTGCTTAAGCTGATGGCCATCTTTCACTCCTCCGTTCGATTGCATTGCCGTAACTCATCGCAGGGGTATTACCAGATCAATTGGACGGATTTCACTGATCAATATAGTGGCATCTGCGAGAACGCCAGAAGATAGCGTCGTATCTTCCAATGACACAATGACTTCTACTGGGGTTGGTGAGGTCACCAGTAAAGTCGCTAACGCCTCGCTGCCTAATTCATCTGCAATTGTGGCAGGCGACATAGGTAGCTGCCCAATTGAGCGAATCCTGCCTTCAATCGGTGTATCCGCATGATTACGCGGTGTGATGGTTACAGCCATCCCTTCAGCGAGCGTGCTGCTTGTCTCGTAAGGCACATATAATTGCGCTTGTTGGGCGGTAGCACTAGTTAGCACAATGGCTGGCGAATTAATCTGTGAAGGAATTTTTCCCCAAATACTCCAACTAATGACCGTCGCCAGCAAAATGCCAATAGCTGATAAACCAAGCCATCCTCGTATATCCGTAACCTGTACCAACATATCAAGCTGTTCAGGTGACGATAATCGTTCCAGAGAAACTTTGCGGTAAACTGACTTCATCATTTGCTCCTTAATCAATAGAAGAAAATTCATTACTCTGACTTCAACTTATTGTGACTTGTCTGCAACGATTTAGCATGACATACCAGTCACCAAAAGGTTGTGCTGGATTTCCTAGCCTTTTGAGTTCAAAGTCATATTCTTGGGTGACCAAAGAGATGTTGATTCAATGACAAATTTTTGGTCAGTCGTTGCCAAAGTCATATAAAGAATTGTGACTACAACATCACGCGGGTTCGGGCGATTCAAAGTAGACTTTACGCATCACTTCACCGGACAACCCAATTCGCTGTTCATTAACTGGCCAGAATGAAAGAGAAAAAGGTGTTATCCAAAATAACCCAATAAGGAGATAAAAAATGTATCTTGAAGAGAAGCGCGATCTGGAAAATGCTATTATTGAACGGGCCTACAAAGACGAAGATTTCCGCTCTGCCCTTACCGGTGGGAATGCTTCGGCCGCAATTAGTGAAGCGTTTGGCCGTGAAATGCCTGTTTCCGTAAACGTAGTCAGCGATTCCGATGATACGATTAACATCGTGTTGCCCAGCTTTGATTCCCCCGACGAGGTTGAGCTGACAGATGCTCAGCTGGCTGAGGTAGCCGGTGGCGCCGCAGGTGATTGTTGGTGGACGTGTGCTAATACCAGCTGCGGTAACACGGGTTGTGGTAGCAGCAGCGCTGCCCTTGAGCAAGGGTAGCCACAAACTAGTTCTTAGAGTAAACACCGAAAATCGGCAGATTTTGTCTCTGCCGATTTTTCATTTCTTATACGTGGATTCAAATATCATCTGCCAAACGTATGAATGCAAAGTGCCCTTTGCCCATTACAAAAAGTGACCTATTGAGAGGGAAGAAAATGAAAGCTACGTTATATGGAAACAGTACCAGGCCATCATTGGTTATGTCAGGGAGCTGGGACCCCGTGCTGCCTGAGCATGTGGAGTTGATGGATCGGCTTGTTAGGGATGCTCACAACAAGTCTCTTGACGCCGTCATTGTGATGTTTGATCCAGCGCCATCCAGTTTTGTACTGCGACGAACCCGGCCTGGTTCAACCTGGGTAACTTATAATGATGCAGATGTGAATATGAGAATCTTTTTCCAGCGGGGTGTGGATGCAGTTCTCATTATCTCGTTTAAAGAAGAATATTTGGATATGGGTGTGGCAGAGCTCTTTGAGAGCATCACCGCGCATGTTGAAGTTGCTGAATTTTGGTTTGGTTCTCGTCAGCGCTTTGGCAATGGTCCAAATGGCTCCCAGGCTACGTTGATAACATTTGCCAGGGAACACAACATTCGTTTGCGTCGTCTGGCAAATCTGAAGTTGCAGGAGCGCAGCTACCTGGTTCGTAGCAAATTGCAAGAGGGACACCTAACCGAAGCCTTTGATGTTGCCCGGGTTCCACCAATTCGCGCTCGCCCGGAGGCCGGAAAGCTGAATTTACCGTGGACGCCAGGCACTTATGCCGCAATTCCTCTTTATGATCTACCACATCAGCTCATTTTGGAACCGCGTGCCTGTATATCTGTAAGTCTAGAGGCTGGTGGTAAGGAAGGGGCGCAGCTTGTATGGCCTAATCCGCAGGTGGAATTTCTGGCTTTTGTAGCTGGCCCAGCAGATGGTCTTTAGAAACAGATTTCGTGAACATAAAAGAAAAGAGATGAAAAAAGCCTGATTCGCTCAGGCTTTTTTTCTCTTTGTGATTATCTCAAAATTCATTGCTGCTTTTTTAGCGGGCCGCCTACTGGTGCTGAAGGGCATTATTCCCATAGAAGCACGGAGGGCAAGGCGGGATTAATGGTTCTCAAAAGTTGATAGCCAATGCCCGACAATCCGTGGAAGAATCCAACCTGAAAAATTTCGCCATGGTCTCCCATGTCATATGGCAGTTGGAAACGGCCGTTTATCATTCTTTGTTGTGTTGTGCGATATGCTTCTTCAATTGCCTGGTCGACCCATTTGGCCTCTTGTAACTCTGTGCCAGCTTTGAGCAACAACTCCCAACGGCCTGCATTCCCGCAGCAGAGCGTATCCAGGCCATTGTTAAACAAGTTGCTTGTGGTCTCCAACGCTACGCGAATATCCTGGCGAACTTGTGGATTGTCGAACATCGGCATCCCGCCCAGGCGCGCCAGGCCGATGCCAGGTGCACCGTGGCACCAGGTTTGGCCGTAGAAAATCTCTGTATCTGTAGAGCGAAGCAAGTCAGGCCAGTTCTTAACCTGATCATTATACAGTCTGGTTTCAAAGGCGATGCCTTCAACTGCGGCCGCGTAATACTCTTGTTGGCCACATGCCTGATACAGACGGAACAATGCGTATGAGATACCGGCTGCACCGTGAGAAAAACCAGTGAGGAAGCGATTGTTTGTGGTGGGCCAGACAAGTTCTCCTCCTTTGGCCACCTTGCGTATTTTTAGAAGATGATCACCACAGGATTTTGCTGATAACAATATTTCTTCGGCCTGGGTTGGCTCATAGAGGGCCAACAGCCCAAGCAGGACACCGGCAGCACCATCCATAATGTCTATCTTTGTATCTTGCGCGATCCGTTCCGGTGTTATGAAATCTGCAATTAACCGGGCATCTGTGAGCAGTTCAGGCTCCTGAATCAGTTGGCTAATACGGCTGAGGGCATAAATCATGGAACCCAGGCCGATAGCAGCCCCTAGACTCATCCGTTCAGACATGAGGTTTTTGTTATTTTTGTTTTGCTGTGCGGCCGTTCGAACTTGATGTAACGCTGCCAATGACATCTGTTTATATCTGTTCTCGCCCGTAACCTTATACGCTCCGGCAAGGAAGAAGGCAATGCCGCAGTTACCACTGTGCAGGTTATGGCCCAAGGGCTGAATGAGTGAACGCTCCGATTCGGCCATGTATTCTAGCCCTAGCCAGCTGGCACTGCTGTTGCTGGCAACGATAGCTTTTTGGGTGATTTTTTCGGCAATTTCCAGGGCTGTGGTTTTTATGACTGCCGCTTTGTCAACTTGTTCTATCGGCGTGACGGCTATTCTAGCGGCATTTGCGGGTGTTGGTTCCTTATCGGTAAAACGCAGGCTGAATACTGAACAGATTAAACCTATTTGCAGATCTTTATCTGCTTCTGTTAAATCAGTGAGATGGTCCCGGAGGAAATTGACGCCCGGTTGGCTAAAAATATCTTGTGCGACGAGCCCGTCTGACGCATAAACGTGAGGGGCGTCTGCCTGGGTAATGAAGTAAGGAACATCCAGTTTTTCCAGGGATTTGATTTCAGAGTTGAATAAGGGCCAGTATAAGGGTCTGTTTTTTGAGCTAAGTGCAAAGCGGCAGAGAACATCTAGCTGGATGCTACGGTCCAGGCCATTGCGCATGTATTTGGGGTGAAGTAATTTTTTCAGTAACAGAAAGTAATTAATGGTATTGCGGAACAAGAAGCGGCCTTGTTTGGCTTGAAAGTAGGATTCCATTTGCGCAAGAAAATGGGTGTCTTCTTTGTGAGCCAGGAAAAAATCGTATGTTTCGCTAAAGCCTTTGACGATTTCTGTTAAATACCCTTCTGGGGAAACGGCCTGGTTGTTGAGGATGGGCATAGAGTTAGCTTGTTGGGCAACGGCCGTTGCCAGTACAGAGCTCATATCATCCGTATTTATGCACGTCCAGCTCAAAAACTCATATGGTATTTCTTGTCCGGCAATCGCGCCCAGGCCGCTGATATCAAAACTTTGCCCGCCACGCCCAAACATCCAGACAGGCAGCATGCCGGTGCGCAAAACGGAACTCATGTATTGTTGGTAAGCTAGATTTTGGGCCCCATTGCTTAGCTCGTTGCTGCTGGCGGGCATTAGACGCGGGTGAAGAAAGGTTTCGACATCAATCAGGATAGGGTACTCGCCCACAGCCATCAAGTTTTCGCCGTGACAATCGGTACCTTCTAACAGGTAAACCAAACACAACAATCCCCCAATGCGTTCGAAATAGCGGCGAAGTGCGGCTTCATCTTCACAGGCAGCTGTCTCGACGTATTCTACCCAGCCATATGCTTCATAATTGAGAATTTTCAATGCTTTTGTGGGATACGGTATGCCTTGTTGTGTAAGCCAGTCAGTTAGGTTTGATAACCCTTTCTCAAATCCCAAATCTTTGGGCTTGTAGACGAGTTTGGCGCCACTTTGTAAGGTGATAATGGCCACAGTACGGCCGTCGTGATGCGAATCTGATAACCCGGTCTGTATGTCCGCGATAAAAGGGCCTTCATCTGGCAGATCAAAGAAGCGAGCAATCTCCGACCAATCTTGATCCAGGCGATTACTTAGCTCCGATAGCCATTGCACCCATTGCAGCACTGTCGTGGCCAACAAGCGGGCCAAAACAGCATACTCCTCAAAGAAAGCCACAAATCCACCCCCGATCAGTTTATTGAGAAACAGCTCATAAAGTTGGCTGTTTTGCCCGGCGTTTGCTGATTTAGGATTGGGCTGATACCGATTTTGGGCTCTAAAAATTGAGAATTCGAGATAAAAAGTCTGTTCAGACAAATGGGCTAACTGTTGTAACAAACGTAGCCGTAATTTTTTCTCTGCTTTGGCAGAAATTTGTAAATTTTCATGATGCTGTTGTTTAACCAGCGCTGCCTTGCCTACCAGAATAAAAGGAAGTAGTAGCTCTTCAAATGGAAACGGGGCTGAAGGTACCAAAAAATCAAATTTGTTTTTCAGCCCTTCGAGCGTAAGATTCTGAGCCAGTTCTACAGCCTGGGAGAGGATTTTGCTCCAGCTGGGCAGGGGGATTTCCTTTTTCCACTGAGGATTTTCTAGAATTGCAAACAATTCCCCCTTGTTTAGCTGATCCCACTGCCATCTTCTTTGCAGCAGTTCCGGTGAATCGTGGGCAACCAGTTTGGTCCAGGCGTTTAACCTTTTTTGACTCGATGTTGATAATTGGGCTGCCTGACTGCGGTCAAACGTGCCATTGAGCCGCTCGTGCAGCGGGCTGCCATTTTCCACAATGCGTTTTAATGTGTGTGTTGGAAATTCCATGAGAAACCTCAGTTTTTGTTCTCGTTTTTCAGGCTGATTTCTGTTGTTTGCTTTGGCAAGTTTGTCGAAGGGCAATGTACGCTTTGGCTGTCAGGGGCAAATCTGGCTTGTACACCAATTTGACATGGTTGATGAAGCGCACCAGGAAGCAGTTAACTGGTTCTGCCAGATGGGCAGTAGGCAGTAGCTGGTTGGGCCAAATGGCGCGGTTGTGTGTTTCGTTACTGTTGCCCGGCCATTGCAGTAGAGCGGCGCGTTTTTCAGGCGTGCACAACGCATTTTGGACGAGGAATTCAAAGAGCTGTTGCCACCAGAGCCGGTCGAAGCGGTGGCGATTGACCAACTCTAGCCCCAACGTGCCGCCGATAGCGTGTCCCACATCCAGGTCGAGGCTGACTGTATCGTTGAATGGTTTGATTTGTTCCAGAATGGCGGCAACCTGGCGGGTGTTTCCCGGCCAGTGGATGTTTTGCAGGAAGGGAATGACGGCTGGGATAGGGATGCGAGCAATGGCGATGCGGGTGTATTCAGAAACACGCCCGGCCATGTCACCGATGGCGTAGATACGGCCGTTTCGCGGCAGGCTCTCTATGATTTTTTCTATGTGGTAAACAAACTTTGGCTCATTAACTTTGGCTGGGCACAGAGCGGCCAACGTGGCCCAAATGGATTGCGCCTGGGCATGATCCTGAACGTCATTGGCGGCAAGCTCCATCGAGGCAAACAAAATGCCAGGCACAATCAGATTTTTCGTTTGCTGCGAAGTGTCAAACTCTAGCCAGATACTGTCCATTGCCTGTCGGAACGGCGCGCTGGCAGGTTCACCCAGCCATTGGCCGCAAAGCGCCGTAATGCTCTGCCAGGCAGACGAAGTGGCTGCCAGCGTGCGGACTTCTGGCTGCTGTGCCCAGTTGGGTGGCGTACAAATGAGAAAGTCCAGCCCCGGTATATCCTGGCTGAGGTGGCTTTCAAAAATAGTGAGGGGCGCGAATGGCAGTTGGGACGCCACTTTTTTGATGGCATTAAAATCTTCCGCAGAAACGAGCGGAGCCGGTAAATGTCGCCTGGCCACCTCTAAAATGGCATCCATGTGCCGCGCCACGGGTGGTTGGGAAAAGCTGCTCGGGTTTGGTTGGTAACTGGTTGTTTGGGTCATTTTTGGCCTTTGTTCCAGTAGGTAAATTTACAAGGTGTGCGGATTGTAAAGATTATCCGGGTCTAGCTGTTGCCTGAGTTGGTGCAGTTCCTGGTAAGCGTCCCCGTAAAGCTGCGATTTCAGGCTGGCATCCATTTCATGCCAGCCGTAGAGATACGGCCGTCCGCCCCGCTTTACGCATTCAGCCAGCATCACCTTCATCATTTCTTTTACTTTCGCCAACCCTACCTCATCGCCCTGCGGCACAATGGGGTAAAAACCCACTAAAATCTTGAGCAAGGCGGTGCCAAAAGAGGCTGCTTCAAAGGGAAACTGGTTCTCTGGTGTGCTGGCAATCCCTAAAATTAATGCGCCCGGAATGTAATCGGACAGTTGTTTTTGTTGCAGTTGGCTGTCTAGCAAAGCCAGAAAAGGCGTCAAGCCATCAATTGGCAGCAAATAATCCACCGCCGGGGCGTACACATCGGTGCTTTCCGTTTGCCGGTAGGCAGAACCCAGGTTAACAGGTGACTCGCTTTGGCTGGCACCAACTTGTTGCAAATAGGCGTTGAGTGCGGCCGAAGGTGGATTCTCGGTAAATTTGTAGCAGGCAAAAAGTCCGCGCCCCTTCAAATAATAGGCCATGAATGAATCTGGCCGATTTTCTTCAGGCTCCAACAAGGCACACACATCGGCTAAATCCTGGAAGGTAGCGAGTTGGTGCTGCCACCAGCCATCACCCCGCTGTAAAGGCACTGTTTTCAAGGTAACTTTTTCAATGAACCCAACCTGTCCCAGCCCGGCCAGACTGAAGCGGAATAGCTGCGGGTTTTCGTTGCGTGAGCACCAAACTGCTTCGCCATCTGGCTTGATGAGGCGCAGTCGCTTCACCTGGGCCACCTGCGGCCCAAGCCGAATGGAAGCGGGGCCGTAGCCGCCTACCGACAACGTGCCGCCAATGGCTGTGTTCAAATTGTCGGTTAATACCGGGAAGCTTCTTTGCTGGCGGTTGAGGCTCTCTTCCAGATAGCGCCAGCGTCCCCTGGTGGTGACGGTGACCAGATCATCTTCTTCTAGTTGAAACTCGGTATGGTCGGCCACGTTGACCAGCAGGATGCCGTCGTCGGTTAAGGATTGCCCATAGCAGGAGTGCCCGGCTCCACGAATGCGAATCGGTATTTTTTGAGCGCGGCTGATTTTGAAGCTGTGAACAATATCGGCTTCACAGGTGGCGCGCACCACAACGGCCGGTGTTTTTTGCAGGATACGGCCGTAATCCTCGCAAAACTGGCTAAATTTACCGATTGGTGCACTGACTGTACCTTTAGCGCCACTGGACAGCGCCTGATGTAAGCTATCCTGAACAATTTGGGCCGGAGCGGTTTGCATGTGCTCAAACTGCCTGGAGGGAGTAAGCAGCAATGCCAGCTGCGCAAAAACAGCCTTAAACTCTGCCAGGCTCAAAGTTCTGTGACCACATTGCGGATCATTTAGACAAACTTCACCATCAGAAACTGCTTCAACCACCACAAAATGGAGGGTATCCAATAAAACAATGGCCGGGAGGAAATAGGTGTTATCTATGAAGGTTTGAACTGAGCAGCGGATCGCCTTGGCTTGAAACCCATACGCCGTTGCGGTCTCAATCATTTTTTGTGTGCTTATGGAGCCGTGTTCCGTGGTGCACGCCCGACAAATCTCGTGTAGAGGTAGTGCCTTCCCATAATGATGAAAGACTATGCTTAGCGCAGTTGGCCCACTGTCTATGGCATCAGTTTGCAAAAGTGTCGGTGTGCTGAGTGCTTGAACTTGGGGAAGATTTAACATAATGTAACCCACCTAATAAGTGTAGGCATTATTATCGGTCATAGTAGCGTTTCATTCTTGATGTAAGAATCACTCTTTTTTTATGACTTTGGGCCTATTAAATTGTGACTTTGGGAAAGGTGCGAATTCGGTTTATGATGGAGGGGTAGCAGAAAGGAAGAGGTGAAGCATTATTTATCTTTGGTTGGGGAAGGGACAACTTGGTAAATGGCTGTATCGCCAAAAGAACAAGATCAAGCATTGGACATTGTCAGGAATAGAGTGAAAGTCATATTCATTTGATGACTTAAAAATCAATGCAAATATCCTAACATCCGCTATAATGTCGCACATCTACCCGAGAAAAACAGCCTACAAACTCGCTCAAACTATGACTTTCATAGTAGCTTGCTAATCCCGTAACGCAAAGATGTAAGGCGTATTGGTTACTAAACTACCCAATTGTATCTCCAAATTATCTTCATATCTGCTTGATAGTCACCGCGACTTAAAAGAAAAAATATCAGCCATGTGGCTATTTTATTAACCCCACCAAGATAAAAGATATAGGAGTGTTACATGTCTCAATTACATCACATCGTTTATGAAATTATTCAAAACCCAGCCCGCGTGAAGAATTTGCTAGCTACACTCGACAATGCGCCCGATGCAAAACTAACGGCAGAGGAGCAGGTTGCTCTGCAAACAGTTATGCAAAATGGCACAATCGCCCTGTCCTTTGATGGTTATGATTTCATCAATGAAAAAGCAGCTCAGCTAGTGGATCTTTGGATCAGACCAACAGATTGACGGTGGATTGATCTCCCTAAGCTAGTACATATGAAAGTCCTCCCTTTTTAGGGAGGCACTTGCATTTATGGCGAATCTACAAATGCCACTATTTAGTGAAAACCACAAAGAACTTTGAACAAATATGAGCGTAAAATTGGTTTTTGCTTGAGCAAATCACAGAGACGATGACCTGCGTCTTTCAAAATACTTTCTCTGATTTGCTTTGAATTGAGGAACTGAGAAGATATTGATGGAATCTGTCTTAACTCAATCGCTTTCGATGCTTTGGCAAAGCGCTGATCTTCCTTCAGATTTTATTGAACATCTTAATGCGATTTGTGAACCATTATTCCCTAAACAATGGACACAAAGTAAACATCCCTTGCATTTGCTGCCTCATCTATTTTGTGAGCATGTTGGGGGTGATCCACGATTGCTCAGCTCAATCATGGTTGCCTGGAATTTGTTGCGTCAGGCGGCCCGGATTCTTGATGATTTTGAGGATGGGGGAATTGAGGATGGGAACGGAGCAGGGGTGTTACTAAATAGTTCAACGGGGCTTGTTTTTTCAGCCAGCATGTTGCTGAGCAATTTGGAAAGTGAAGGAATCGCCCCTTCGGTGGCGCAAGCTATCAGAAAGCAATTTTATGCGGTATTGCTGCAAACCTGTAATGGGCAGCATCAAGACTTGCTGGTTGAACGGCCGTCTTTAGAAGCGCGCTGGCAAATCACCCGGCAAAAGAGCGGCTATTTTTTGGGACTTATTACCTGGACCAGTGCTCGACTGGGTACAGCGGATCCAGAACAACTTCGTTTGTATCAGGAATTTGGGGAGATTCTTGGCATCATGGATCAAATTCATGATGATTTGCTGGATTTAAAATCCACGGAACAGACGGCCGGTGATTTGATACGGCCGTATCATTGGTCACTCCCCGTTGCCTATGCCTTCTCTGTGTTGCCAGAATTTCAGCAGACTCAACTACAAACTTACCTGCAAGAATCGTTGACCTGCCCGCAAGCCGAAGCCAAAGCCAGAGAAATGATAATCACCAGCGGTGCCGGACTTTATCTAACCGTTCAGTTAACAAAGTATTCCCAACTAGGGCAAAAACTTGTTGAGCAAATGGGATTTCGCTCACCGAAAGCGGACATGCCTTTAGGAATATTAAAGAAGCTGTGCCATGTTAATTAGGGTTATTAAAAAAAGTCAACATCTTCAACCGTTAACAAATTTCGTTTTTATAGTGCTTGCCGTCGCCGTTTTGGGGGTTCTGCTTTGGGGAACGTGGGTAATTACCCACCAACCAGACATGGGCGTACTTTGGGATGAAGTGGGCGAGGTTTATTATGCTAAACCAACTTCGCCAATTCGTATTGGCGACAAAATTATAGCTATTGATGGTGTTCCCACATCAGAAAGTTCATTTCCCTATTTTGAATGGCAGCGTGATGATCAAATTGTTCTCGGCCTTGCCCGTGGGAATGAGACACTAGAGATCATTGTTGAGTATTCAGAACGTTCACCGGCTTTTATCCTTGCGCTCCGTGTCTCTGTAATGCTCGTGGCTTTTTCTTTTTGGTTGGCTGGCACGATTATGGTTTTATTTCTGCCCAAAAACAAAAAGGTAGGGCGGCTGTTTTTCTTGTGGTGTCAGCTGATGGCTCTGGCCCTTTCATTGGGAAATATCACATATTTGCCCTGGACAGCCCATCTATCTATTTTTTTCACCTTTTGGATTGTGCCAATTGCTATTCATCTTCATATGTTTTTTCCTTTGCAAAAAAGCGGCTTCAAAATGCGCCTGGTGCTGCCGTTAAGCTATGGGATTTCGGCCGTAAGTGTGGCGGAACTACTGGCTATGGCCAATTTGGCTCAATTTAATGAAAGCTTAGATGCGGTTTACGGGATCTATTTCCTAAGCTGGGTCTTGCTAGGCCTTCTTGCCGTTATTTTCCTTTTGGCAAGAGCCTACTTCTCTTCGCCCGACAAGCTAGTCAGACAACAGGTTGGCCTGGTTGCGATCAGCGGTATTGTCTCCCTCCTGCCCCTTCTCATTTTTTCCGTTTTGCCGGATATGCTCTTTGACAGATCCCTCCTGCCAACTGAACTGATGTTTATCTTTCTTATTGGCATTCCTCTTGGTTATAGCTACGCCATTCGGCATTACAAATTGATCAAGCTGGAGCGGCATATTAGTCGGACCGCCAGCAATATTTTGGTTCTAGTGGTAATGGGGCTGCTCTATTTTGGCCTTACCGCCCTGATGCAGGTTTACTTAACGCCAGAAAACTTTTCCTCTTCTTTGCTAACGTTTGGGTTGATCATTCTATTAATTGCTGTGCATAACCCGCTAAAGGTATGGTTGCAAAGAGGTGTAGATTATGTTTTTTACGGTGGCTGGTACGATTATCCGACTGTCATTGGCGAGATTGCCGGTTCGATTGAAGATTCGGTGAATGTGAAGGTATTGGCAGAAACGTTCTGCTTGGGTATACGTCAAACAATGCGCGTACACTGGTCTTGTTTACTGTTGCCAGAAACCGGCCATGATATCCTGTTTTCCTGGGTATCTGGCATACCTGAGTCGTCGCTGAATTATGATTCCCTAAAAAGTAGTGATTTTCAACATGTGGTCAGGGAGCTAAAAAAAGCGGTGACCCCGCTTTATGGGAAGCGCCTACTTAAACTTATTGGCCGAGATCAATTAACGCAAGTCGAAGAAAACTTTTTATATGCTAACCTGGATCACCTGTGGGTTCCCATAAAAGGCAAAGATGATTCGTTGGGCATGCTGCTGCTGGGAGCAAAATTTGGGGGTGACTTATTTAATGACATAGATATGGAGATTTTGGACACCGTTTCCCGGCAGGTCAGTATTGCGTTCCAGAAGACGCAGTTAATTTCGGAACTTACTCAAACCATGATGGAAAATGAAAGATATCAAAAGGAAATCTTTCGGGCGCGGGAAGAGGAGCGGAAAAGAATTGCGCGCGAATTGCATGATCAAGTCATTCAGGAGTTGGTTGGCTTAAACTACCAAACGGCGAACTTGTCTCATGTAAGTTGCCGCGATATTTGTATGCAAGGGGTTGATTTACATGCAACTATTGGGTCATTAATACAAACTACGCGAGAATTATGTGCTGATTTGCGTCCACCTGCGTTGGATCTTGGCCTCATCCCCAGTATCCGGTCTCTTGTCGCGCGGTTTTCGCGCAAAAAGGATTTTGATATAAGCCTCAACATTGAAGGGGAACGATCTGTTGTGATTCCCGAGGATATTTCTCTTTGTTTATACCAATGCACGGTTGAGTCGCTTTCTAATATTCGTAAGCATGCCCAGGCTCATAATGTTCGGGTAGATCTAAACTTAAGTTATGGTCAAATTTTGCTCACGATACAAGATGATGGGCAGGGCTTCATTGTGCCTGATCGGCTTGGTAGTTTGATGCAGGATAATCATTTTGGCCTGGTGGGGATAAGGGAGCGATTGGAACTGATGGGGGGAACCTTTCAAATTAATTCTGTGCTAGAGCAGGGAACCTTGTTTCACGCGTGTGTTCCATTGAGTATGAGTAATTAAAGGGGGTTTTGTAATGAAAACAAATGTGTCGTTACAGGCCAAGCAGAATATTCGTGTTGTATTGGCCGATGATCATCATGTAGTGCGATCAGGGATTCGCGGTGAGCTTGAGAAGCATCCTGATATTGAGATTGTGGGTGAGGCATCAGATGGTGAAGAAGCGCTGGCTCTTGCCCGCAAATTACAGCCCGATATTTTGCTTCTTGATATTAATATGCCTGGTATTCAAGGTATGGAAGTAACGGAAAAGCTGAATGAGGGAACGGCCGTTTCACAAACACGAGACAATTCTTTGCCCTTTCCACCCCACGTGCTCATTTTGAGTGCCTATTGTGAACAGGAATATGTCTACAGCCTCTTTGCCGCTGGCGCAAAAGGGTATTTGCTAAAAGATGAACATCCTGACCGAATTGTTTCAGGCATTCGCCAGGTAATGCGAGGAGAGCCTGCTCTCAGTCTGCCAGTACAGAAGCTGTTATTAACGCGCAGGCAGTCTGATGACCATGAGCTTAGTCTGCGCGAACTTGAAGTGTTGCGTCTTATGGCAAAGGGGCACACAAATGAAGAAATTGCGGATGAACTCATTATTGCAATTGGTACTGTAAAAAATCATGTCACCAATATTTACCGCAAGCTACCCAATGTTCGGACCCGCTCAGAAGCGGTAGCCTGGGCCTGGGAAAACCGATTGGTTTCGGCCGAGTAGCTTGTACTCTGCAGTTCGTTTCTCGACTTATCGCCAGTTTATAATGCTTGTACCACCATGCAAAGATACCGTCTGCACTAATCTGGTAGTCATAACATATTGTTCACCAAGTCATAGTGAAGATGTGCAGGATGCCTCAAAAAAAAATGCCGAACTTGGAGATAATTCATGTTAGTGGAAGTTTCTTGTGTCAACAAGAAACTTCTGGATTTCACAAGAAGCGTATTAGGTACATCATAGAAATGAGGATTAATTGGGGCAGTACCAATTATTAGGCAAAACTTACAATGGAAATTCTTAAAGAGGTGTCCATTCCCGCTTCAGCGAGACAAAAGCTTACTCGAATAGTAATAGCTGATCGCTTTCCAGTAATCCGTAACGGTATCCGTTATGAAGTGGAGAAACGGGAGCATTTAGCTGTCGTGGGCATGAGTGATCAAGGGGATGTAGCGCTCGATCTGGTGCATCGCCTTAAACCAGATATCCTGGTTACCGACGTGACTTTAAACAGTATGAATGGAATACAGCTTGCCCGGCAGTTGATGAGCCATCAAGCCCAGGCTGACGCTCCACGCATCTTGGTTTTTAGTGAGCAACGTGACAAGCATCACATTTGGGGAATGCTGTCCGCAGGTGCCAGTGGGTACTTGCTGAAAAATGAAACAATTCATATGTTGATCCTGGCTATCGAAGCTGTGTGCAGAGGGGAGGTAGCCTTAAGCCAATCGGTGCAGGCAACACTGGTGGGCTTGATTCCCTCACTTAACCAGACTTTGAGCCAACGTGAGAAAGATATCCTCGTTTTGTTAGGGCGCGGGCTGAACAATCAAGAAATAGGTGAGATTTTGCAGATTTCTGAGTCTACAGTGAATCATCATATTTCTAAAGCGTATCATAAGCTTCCTACCGTGCGCAGTCGAGCCGAAGCTGTAGCTTGGACGCACATTAATCAAATCAAGTAAATCCCCTAAACATTTTCAAACGCTTCAACTCTCAACTGCTTCCCCTGTTTATTTAGGCTAAAAGTCATAGCTGCGAACTCTTAAGGTCACATCAAAGAAGTGATTCCTGAATCAGGAATTATCTATCCAGATGAAGATAATTATAAGGGTCTACTACTTTCGTTTTCGGGAATTGACAGCATTCTAATTGATATAGCTTCGATGCCTCGTAATGAGGTATTTACGTCCAATCAAGCGGGCAGATGATATATCACATTTAAACGACGGGGTTCAATTACGTGGGAGATAAAACTATGGCACTTGTTTCACCTCTAGATTTGCTAACAGTTACTGACAATGAGCAAGATGTTATCCGCTGTCTTGTCAGGAGACCCCGGATTACTGCTCTGGAAATATCGGGTTTTACCAAAATTCCCTTAAAGGAACTGGAGACTTTACTCAAGCAGATGGTTTCTGATTCTCGGGTTGTTCAACTTACTCTTAATGAGGCTGTTTGTTTTGAAGTGTCGTTTAGTGAAAACAAAGGCTCGGAGAAAAATAGCGGCAAGAAAGGGAGCAGCGTTCTTGATATGTTGTTTCCCTAAGTACATTCATGGTTTCTAGCTAAGGGTTTTTATGAAAATCTTGTCTCCATTGGATCTTCTGTTGCTGTCAGACAATGAACAGATTGTTTTTCGGGCACTGACCAAGAAGCCAAAGCAAACGGTAAATGAGATTGCTGTGCACTCTGGTTTGTCTCTGGAAGATGTGAGTACGGCCGTTCATATGATGATTGGTCGGGGCAGTCTGGTAGAACAGCTTCAGGAGGGTAAACGACTCCTGTCTGTGAGGCTGCAATTTGAACAGAAGTTGGTGCGGAACATGCCAGTTTCTATTTTGTCCGCTTTGTCCAAAGGGGTGCAATCTTTTCTGTTGGAAGTCCCGCTGCTAAAGGTGCTTTCTGAGGAGGAATTGGAGGGCTTGGCGCAAATTAGCCAAAAGAGGACGCTTTTGGCGGATGAGGTTTTTGTCTGGCAGGGTGAAACCTTTAACTTTGTGGCTGTTATAGAAACAGGTCTTATTGTTCGCACACGCTTAAAGGGTCAGCATCTGAGCGAAAAAGCCGGATATGCGCGACGCACAGAATGGATTGGTCTCAACTCAATTCTAAGTAACCGTGTGGCGAACGAAACGTATACGGCCGTTACCGAAACCACTCTCCGTTTCTGGCCCAAACAAGATTTTCTGAACTACTTAAACGATCATGCTCTACTAGCTATTGCTATTTGCCAGCAGTTGAGCCAGGAAATTGAAACCTGCAAAAGCGCCGTCACCAGTGGTAAAGGCAAACTGTGGGTGATTGAGGGAGTCAAAACGGCCGTTGGTGCAACCACCTTTGCCACAAACCTAGCACAAATTGCTTTTGAAAATAAACAACCAGGTACGAGCGCTTCTACCTTGCTTTGGCTGGGGAGAGAGGAAAATCCTGGCGGACGACCTGCACGAAAAGTAAAAGACCTGGCTGCCATTTATGCACACCCCGCAGGATATGACCAGCTTGTTTTACAAACAAATCATGAATATCCGCCCCAGGTGCAACTAGATATTTTGCTGGATGAACTGCTCGCCACCTACGAATATGTTATTTGCGATACAGGTGCTACGGAAACAGAAGAATTTGTCTTGCGTCTGCGAGGTCAAGGGCATGTCTTGTTAACCCTGTCCAACGATCCGGAAAACCTGGACGCTGTTTTTGCTCGCTTGAAAAAAGGGCAAACCTATGCGGTTCCCAATCAAAAACGGTTTTTGGCACTAAGCAGCACCACAAAGCAGGTGCGAGAGGTGGATCCCCGTTTTCACCTCGTCCTTCCTTATGATCCTCAGCTTTCAGTTGAAAGCCAGGCCCAGCAGGATGGGGCAACCGGGACGGCCGTTGGCGCCACACAATACAACGATGCCATCAGAGAGGTTTACCGTCGTCTCTCGCTGAATCATGCCCTGGCTATTTTTGTGCCGTCAACACTGGATGTTGATTGTCCGGTAGATAACGAGCATCAAGTGCAGTCAGCTCTTCAATTTTTGGGGTCGGTGTTTGGCGGGGCCACCAAGAGCGATGCCGAAGGCGTCTGGCGCAGTGAAGACAGTGGTCTGGTAACAGAACAGGTTACCATCGTTCGCACCTTTGTTTCCAAGCCCGCGCTCGATACCCATTTGGATACCGTTGTGGCATTTGCAACACAATTAAAGAAAGAAATGAAACAAGAAGCCGTCGCTTTAAGCGTTGATCATCAGTTGATCTTGGTTTAAGGCGGTAACAATCCGCCAGAGCAATGGTGTAGAGGAGTGAAATCTATGAACAATTTGTCTGTGTGGTTAAAAGGTTCGATTCATAGGGCTTTACTGATCGCCTTTATTACCATTTCCGTGGTACCTATTGTTGTTATTTCTGTATTTTTTACCCAGCAAAGCATGCAAGCGTTGACTGAACAGATGGAAGAGAATTTGCAGCAGTTGGCGTTGTCCAAGGCAGAAGAAATTAACCTGAAGCTGACCGAGGTCATGGATAATACGCGCATCGCGGCCCATCTGGCGGCAGCGACGCTGGCGCAGCCAGTTTCTCAAGCAGAAATCGACAGCTCTCTTGAAAAATATCAGCCGGATGCACGGGGGATTGTGGGATTGGATATGTATTACCAGGCGCAGGGAGGAACGGCCGTTCTTGGTGAGGACCTCTCTAATGTCTACTGGACCAACCCTCTGGGGCCGGAGGAACCAGCCGCCAATGAAATCATCCAGACAGAAAGCCTTGATTCGGTGTTTGCCAGCATCAAACAGGTCAGCTCAGACACCCAATGGGTTTACCTCACCACCGAACGAGGCATGATGCGACTCTACCCCTGGGCCTCCAACGACCATTACCCCGATGGCTGGGACCCACGCCAAATTGTGTTTTATACCGTGGCTGAACCCGACAAAAATCCAGACCTCGCCCCACAATGGACACCGCCCTATGTTGATTTTGCTGGCGCAGGCTGGATGGTCACCGCTTCAGTGCCCGTCCTGGACCAAACAGGCGAATTCATGGGGGTTATGTCCCATGACGTGACTATCGAATCCCTCAAGGAAATTGCCCTGGGCATCAATGTGTTAGGTGGTGGCGGTTATGGTTTTCTGATCGACAGGGAAGGCAAAGTGATAGCGCATCCAGAATTTCAGGATGCCGATGCCTCAAAAGGGACGCAGGATGAAACTAGTCTCTTAACGTGGGGCTCGCCAGATTTTCAAACCCTGGTGCAGCAAATGGTAAACGGCCAGCAGGGCCTGGGCTACTATGCCGCCGAAAATGGAGAATCCCTCCTGGTCTATGCTCCCATCCCAGAAACTGGCTGGAGCTTGGGAATTTCGATTCCGCAAGAGCAGGTGGTTGCTCCGGCCATGGCTACACGGAACCGGGCACTCATGGTTTCGGGCGGATTGCTCATGGCCGCCATTGCCCTGGCTGTTGTGCTGGCCCGGCTCATCCATAAACCCATCTTGCAGCTAATTGATGGCGTGCAGCAGGTGACCCTGGATCGCAAAGCAGACAAAATCGAAGTGAAATCTTTCCAGGAATTTTCCCAGCTGGCCACCGCCTTTAATGACATGGCTTCGCGAGTATGGGAACGGGAAAGCAAGCTGAAGGCCAAGGTTGCTGAACTTCGGATTGAAATTGATACCAACAGCAAGCAGGAACGACTCGATTCAATTATGGAAACAGATTTCTTCAAACGATTGGAACAAAATGTTAATCAGTTAAGGGCAAACATTAAAAGCGTTGCCGCCGACTAATCATCAAAATGGAGGATTCTCATGACAAAAATTATCTCAACACACTCTTTCCGAGGCGGTACTGGTAAATCAAATGTCACCGCAAACATCGCTGCTACACTCGCCAATAGAGGATACCGGGTTGGCGTGTTTGACACCGACATTCAATCTCCGGGTATACATATCATCTTCAATCTTTTTGATGGAAAGATTAAATATACTTTGAACGATTTCCTGTGGGGAAATTGCAGTATCGAGGAAGCCGCGTATCCGGTTTATGAGGCACCTGAAGGCGGAGCCGTCTTTTTAGTGCCCTCTAGTATCGAGCCCAATGACATAGCCCGGATATTGCGAGAAAAGTATGATGCCGGCGACATGCACAATGCGTTTCGCGACTTGATTCCTGCCTTATCTCTGGATTATCTGCTCATTGATACACATCCAGGCTTGAATGAAGAGACGCTCCTCTCCATTGCGATTTCGGACAGCTTAGTAATTATCCTGAGACCAGATCAGCAAGATTTTCAAGGTACGAGTGTGACCGTGGATGTGGCACGCCGGTTGCGCGTCCCAGAAATAAAGCTAGTCGTGAACAAGGTGCCGCCTGAATATGATTTAGTTGATATTCGACGGAAGGTAGAAGATGCCTATCAATCTGAAGTGGCGGCGTTATTGCCCTTGTCTTTTGATGTGGCTCAAAACGCCAGCTCTGCAATATATTGTGTAAAATTTCCCGATGCTTCGTTTTCTACAGGTATCAATCTCATAGCCAACAGCCTTGAAGAAGAACCTGCACGTGTATAATTTTAGTTGATTGCGCGACCTAATTAAGTCGTTCTGGCTACATAACTTATCTGCTAGGTTCTGTTGACATTTGAAGAGAGAAGCTAAATCCTCGATAATGATACAATGTCAACTATAAAAATTGCCGATGACCAATGGCGGAAAATATACAAGTTCTTAAAAACATATCCCAGGACCTATGCCAACAACCAAGCGGCCACACGTCGTTTTGTTGAAGGCGTTCATTGGCTCATGCGCACTGGTGTGCAGTGGCGCGAACTGCCAGAGCGGTATGGCAACTGGAATAGCGTCTACAAACGCTTTTCTCGCTGGGAAGAGCAAGGCATTTGGGCTGCTTTGCATGACCAGTTTGCTCAAGAGCCTGATATGGAAAGCGCGATTATCGATAGCACCGTGATTCGGGCCCACATGAGTGCGGCTGGTGGGTCAAAAAAAACGGTGGTCAAGTAGAGCAAGCCCTAGGTCGTAGTCGCGGTGGTTTCAGCACAAAAATCCATATTGTTGTTGATGCTTTAGGTAATCCCCTAAAGTACATCCTCACTGGTGGCCAGCGACATGATGTGACGCAAGCCCGAGCCTTGTTAGAAGCGTATGCGTTTGACCGCGCCATTGCCGACAAAGGTTATGATGCTGACGACCTATTGGCCTTTATTGCCGAAAAAGGAGCTGAAGCGGTTATCCCGCCCAAGGCCAATCGCACAGAAGAGCGAGCTTATGATAAGCATGTCTACAAAGAGCGTCATTTGGTCGAGTGTTTTATTAACAAAATCAAGTGGTATCGTCGGGTATTCACTCGGTATGAGAAACTAGCCCGACGATACATGGCTTTCTTGCACCTGGTGGGTGCTTTTATTTGGCTTCGTTGAAATGTCAACGGAACCTAGTGCATCGTTAACATGATTGTTGAACTTTTACAATTGGATAAAGTCGTTTCAGCTTGATGCGAGCATCTTCCGTTGTGAAGCGCCAATCAATCCCGACTTGCTTTTGATTGCGCTCGTCTTGCCA
>JADLAX010000077.1 GCA_020848035.1 Anaerolineae bacterium
CGTAAGTTTTGTGCAATTAGCGGCGAAATCGTAAAAAATCGCCAAAAATAAAAGTCGAACCTTTACAAACTGCTCATTAGTGGCAGGCTCATAGCAATATTTCACAACGAGGTTGCGATGAGTCCCATACAAACATCACCAGAAACACCACCGCAAATGACCCAACACGCCATGCTGGTCATTTGGGGAATATTTGCCCGCCGTATTGGCCTGGTTTCAGCTATCGAAGCGGTCGAGCTGAAACAAAAAAAGCGAGACCATACACCACAGACGAAAATCCTGGAATTCCTGGTCGCCATCCTGGGTGGATTGCCACATTTGCAAGACATCAGCCGCTCTGCGCATCCGTTGGACCGAGACCAAATCGTGGCCGAAGCGTGGGGACAAAACGCTTGGGCTGACTACAGCGGCGTCAGTCGTAGCCTAGCCCGGTTGACACCGGAAGAAGTTGCCGACCTGGTCGCTGCGCTGGAGCGTATCGGCCAGCCGTTTATCGACCGGGAAGTGGCGTTGGCTCTGGAGCAGACAGGGGAGATTGTCTATGATGCCGACCTGACAGGTCGCCCCGTTTCCAGCACGAGCAGCAGCTATCCGAACACCGCTTTTGGACATATGGGCGATGCGATTGAGCTGGGTTATCAAGCGGCACTGGTCAGCCTGCACAGCCCAACATATGGTCGGCTGTGGTTAGCCAACGAACTGCATCCGGGTGATATGGTCAGCATGAACCGTACTCAGGCTTTGGTCATGGCGGCGGAAAAGCGGACAGGTCAGCGACCGCTGCGGCGCACCAAGTTACTGGCAGGTCGTTTAGCCGAGGCGCAAACCAGGTGGGAAGCCATAGCCGATAGGGTTGAAGACAGCTACCAACGACATCGGGATGCTCAAGGCCAATTACATGATGCCCGTCTGTCTCTGGGGGAATGGGAACGAGAGGGGCGCGCTTTGACGGCTATCTATGAACAGGAAAACCGGTCACAGACGGCTCATTGCCAACTGACAAGAGCCCAGCGCAAGGCAGCTACCTATGCCAAACGGATTCCCCGTTGTCAAGAAGCGTTAGGTGTGGCCGAACGGCGGCTGGCTCGACATGAAGCGCGTTATGATGCGGCTCAGGCAGAGGTTGACCAGTTGCAAGCCCGTTACCAGCAGTTTCAGGCTGACAATGCCGCCAATCCGAACCCAATTCGCGCCACCTTTCGTCTCGATGCTGGGTTTACCAGCCTGGAAAACATCTACTGGCTGATTGAAATGGGCTATGATGTTTATACGCGCGGTCGTTTCCCCAAGGTACGTGATGTATTGAGTGTGCTGGTGACAGATGAAACCGATTGGCTCAGGGTGGGCAACAATGCCAACATGACAGTTTGGCGCAACACGACGGTTGACGGTTATTTTGCCTATCCGCTTGATGTTGCTTTGCTCCACTATCACACTGGCGATACCGTCCAACGAGCCACATTGCTTCATTACGGCCAAACCGATGTCGCGGCTGACCGAGATGGTTGGTTTCATACCTATAACGGCCGTCAAACGATTGAAGCCGGTATCAAAGAGGGTAAAAACGTCTTTCAGATGCATTATCTGAAGGTGCGGTCGCCGGAAGCGTTGCTTTTGCAGGAGCATATGGCTTGTTTCGCAGCCAATTTTGTCCGCTTTGCGGCAGCGTGGTTGGTAGAGAAAGCGCAACCAACGCCATTTTCAACCCAATCCGTCAAGCAGATGGTGCGAGTAGCCGCCCACACCTCCGCTTGGGTGCAAAGACAAGGTGATGTTTGGTTGTTAATGTTCACTGAGCAGAGTTGTTATGCAGGCTGCTCCCTGCGTTTTGGCGATGGGGTGATTCAATTGCCCCTACCGCTTTTTAGAGACATTCATTTTTCGCATTTTTGAGCCATTTTGGCTCTGATTGCACAATAGTTACGATAATACATTGTTAGGTGATGTATTAAGTTGGAATAGGAGTCTAAAATTGGCAGCTTTCACCGCTGACGAAATCAACAAAAATTGGCAACTATTTGACTTGTTTCAAAATGGGGGAGTTGTCCTCTTCAAGCGCAAAGACTTCTTGCACGAAATCAACAGGCAGTTTCGGAAAGCTGATTATCGTGTCTGTGATGTAAAATGCAGCGAATATCCAGATCAAGGAGCTATGTTAATCGGTATTTTGGACGCATTAAATATTCCAAGATATCCACACGTAAACTTGGATGGTTTCAACGATTTTTTATACCAAATTAATTTTAATAACTGTACTGGCATTGTTCTTATTCTCACTAATTTCCATTCATTCTATAATTCAAATTGGAAGGTTGCGTTTCAAATCCTTGATATTTTGGCCCAAAATCATCGCTCGCACCTGCTTAAAGGCAACAGACTACTTACGATTGTGCAGAGTGATGACCCGGAGCTTGATCAGAAAATAGGTCTTGTCGGTGGTTATCTTCCTATTTGGAATACATTTGAGTGGCTAAAAAAAGATAGGGGGCTCTAAAACAAAAATGAACTAACCTAAATGGTTAAGGTTGTCTTGAAACCATCTCATGAAGGGCTGCTATAAGATCGTTACCTAACAATGTTTCCACTTGACTGCAAGATCGCGCCCCACTGCCCTGATGCAGTCGTAGTGGATGGTGCAGTCTTGCCACGTATTTTCTGGTTCCATCTCGCGGAAAGTGAAATGACCGCCAAAAGTTACCAACGGCCGTTCCCTCCACAATTCCTCTATCAAATAACAAAATCGCCAAAGCTGCGCGGTTGGGTAAAATCGGGACATGGCTTTGAATGAACCAACGATTAGCAACAACGGCATTGTCCGCCCCACCTACATTGAAGTGAACCTCACCCGCCTGACGGAAAATTACCGGGCCATCGAACGCGCCGTTGCGCCCGCCACGGTGATGCCCATCCTGAAGGCAAATGCGTACGGGCACGGGCTGGTGGAAGTGGCCCGGCACGTGGTCTCGCTGGGGGCACCGTACCTGGGCGTTGCCTTTTTGGAAGAGGGCATTTTGCTGCGCGAGGCGGGCATCACCGCGCCGATTCTGGTGCTGGGCGGCATCATCGGCAACCAGGTGCCGCTCTTTTTGCAGCACAACCTCACCCTCACCGCCTCCTCCATCGAAAAGCTGACCCAAATTGATGAAGCGGCCGCCCAAATGGGCGTGCAGGCCAAAGTCCACCTGAAGATCGACACGGGCATGGAGCGCATCGGGGTGCATTATTACAATGCCGATTCGCTGCTGGAAGCGGCGCTCAACTGCGAGCACTGTCTGGTGGAGGGGATTTATTCGCACTTTGCCAATGCGGATACGGCCGTTCTCCACTCCGCCCAAACCCAACTCGACCGCTTCAACCAGGTGCTCTCCTTTTACGAACAGCGTGGGCTGCCGTCACCGCCGCTGCGCCACATGGCCAACTCCGGGGGCATCCTCCAGCTGCCCGGCAGCCACTTCGACATGGTGCGGGCCGGGATTTTGCTCTACGGCGTCTACCCGTCGGATGAGGTGGCCAAAACGGTGGCGGTGCGCCCGGTGCTCAGCTGGAAATCGCGCGTGGTCTACTTCAAGGTGGTGCAGCCGGATCATCCGGTAAGTTATGGCTCCACCTGGCAAAGCGACCACATGGTGCGCGTCGTCACGGTGCCGGTGGGCTATGGCGATGGCTACTTCCGGCGCATGTCGGGGCAGGCGCAGGTGATTTTGCGGGGAAAAAGGTATCCGGTAATCGGCCGTATTTGCATGGACCAGCTCATGGTGAACCTGGAGTGGGACAGCGCCTACAACAACGACGAGGTGACGCTGCTGGGCGAAAGCGACGGGCAAATCATTCGCTGCGAAGAGCTGGCCGAGTGGGCCGGCACTATCCCCTACGAAATTCTGACCAACATCAACACGCGAGTTTCCCGCCTCTATCTAAACGAAAAAGAAAAAGGGTCGTGAGGCTGCCCATAGCCCCACGACCCCTGAAAAGCGTTCGACCCCGGCCAGGAGGGAGAACCGGGGTCGAAACACTTCTTTTGGCGACTTCTGATAATTAGAATAGCCGCCTTACTTAAGCCAAATCTGAGATTAACCTAAGTAGTTTATAAGTGAGCCAGACCCGCCGAGGGTAGTGAGCGTTTAGCCTTACCTGGAACAAGAGCAGCGCCTCGGCACGCTGCGCCCTCGTGCGGGATGCCAACTGAACGGTTCCAAAATTGCCGCTTTCTAAGCCGCGAGCTGGAAGATAGTTTGCAGCTCGCCAATTTGCAGCACGTCGCCGTCGTTGAGGAGGTGGGCATGGCCCACGGTACGGCCGTTCAGCCGGGCCGGAAAGGCATTGTCGATGCGCTCCAGGTAATAACGCACCCGCGCGCGCCGAATGGCGATGTTGCCAATGGTTAGTTCACCCACCACAGGCAGCTCCTGGCATTCACGACGGCCGTCTGGCCAGCAAAAGGCCAGGCGCGGTGCCAGTTTTGGCTGCGGCGTTGGGGCTTGGGGCAGGTGGGCCAGCTGCCCGCGGGAGACGGCCGTGCCCCGCCCATCCATCACCCAGCCCAGCAGCGCCAGCAGCAAACTGCCAACAACACCCATCAGCAAAACCTGGTGGTACGTGGCGACAAAGCGAGGCAGCAGGCGCAGCGTGTCAAACTGCCAGCGATCGTTGACCACTTTGGCGGCTTCGACCTGCTGCGTCAAGCCATCCAACCAGGCCAGATCGCCATCTATCTGCTGCTTGACGGCCCGCATGTTGGCCGGAACACCCTGCCAGGCATCCAGGCTGCGGGTGGTAGCGGCAATCAACTGGGCGGCGGTGTCGGCCAGGCTGGTTCCGGTACCCAGAAAGCCACCATTTGCCGAAAACGTGCGCAGCGATTCCTGCCACTCAACCATTTCTTGCTGCATGGCATCCAGAGCGGGCAAGGTGGTGACGGCGGCAACGGCCGTTGCCACTTCCCCCACCCCTTCGCTCACGTCATCCAGGCTGCGCGAAACCCGTCGGCTCTGCAAGGCCAGGTCGGCCAGTACCACATCGCCCCGGTCAACATCGTAAAATTGCAGCCGGGCCAGATCGCGCGACAGCACTTCGGCGGCCTCGATGGCTTCCAGGTCCGCATCAAAGGCGGCGATTTGGTGGACGGCCGTATCCACACCCCACACCAGCACCTGCACATTTCGCCCAACCAGCGGCATATCCACAAGCGTGGCCGCGGCCGTATCGTCCAGCCAGCTGGCCACAACGGCCGCATCCGCCGTGTGCAGCATCTGGCGCAGCTGATCGGCCAGCGTGCCGTACTGGTTCAGGCGCACGGTACGCTGCGGCTCGGTGCTAAGCTGGCGCAGCAGATCTTCAGTCACCAGGCGGTATGGATCAAAGGTGTGGACCAGCCGGGCACCGATAAACAGGGCCAGAATGGCAGCTCCCAACAACAAACCTATGCGATACAACATGCGAAACATGACGTCCTCCCGGCTCCCTAATAACAGACACGACTTTTGGTTGGCTGGCAGTATAAACAAAAAACCTGGACCAATTCGTCCAGGTTTCTAACAGCCATCTAACAGTTTGGTGACAGCTATGAGCCTGTCGGAGAAAGAAATCTTAGCCACGAATTACCACGGATTAATACAAATCAGGTGTTATTTCCGTGAAAATCCGTGTTAATCAGTGGCCCAGTTTGCTATGAGCAGATTCCTGCGAGCAAGGGTGTTCAGAGGGCTTCGCGGCGGGCAATGTGAGCCAAAATCGAGAGGATATGATCACGCATGGAGGCGCTGTGCCACATGGCCGAGATGTGCCCGGCGGGAATGGTGACCAACGGCCGTTCGGCAAACAGTTCCGCATGATTTTCCAGCCGGAAGAAGAGGTCATTTTCGCCCAACAGCGGGAAAACACGGTCGGCGGCACACTGGCGGCAGTACGGCGTAAAGTCCAGGTGCTGCTGGAGCTCTGCCTGGGTCATGTGCAGGGGCCGCCCAAACAGGTCCGACGTGTCCCAAATGACGCGGGCCAGGTTGGGCGAGGCCAGCATGGGGATAACACCGCGCGTTTGCTGCCATAGCCCTTCGTACAGCAGGCTGGTGATGCCGCCCCAGCTGACGCCAGAAGCGACGGTGTAGGCCGCCCCTTCGATCTTAAACCGGCTTTGCATCAGCTCCATCACGCGCAGCGACCCGGCAAAAATCTGGTAGATGCTGCGGATGGAGGCAAAGCCCTTTTGCACGGGGTCTTGCCAAGTGTCGTGGAACGGGGCCTGCACACACACTGAATGCACCGGCAGGGGAACGGCCGTCGGAAACAGCCGCCGCCAGCTGTTGGTGTAGGGATATTCGTTAAAGCCGTGATGGAACAGCAGCAGCGGCGCGGCCGGGTCTACCGCCAGGCGTACCCGCACCTTGCACACAATTTCGCCCATAGGCGTTTGCAGAGTGATGGCGTGTTCACCGGGAGCGGTGAGGTTGTAAACGGCCGTTTTCCGCGTATCCACCTCTGTTTGGGCCAGCACTGCCTCCAGCTGGGGCGCATTGTTGAGGCTGGTCTCTAACGAGTCAGAGACGCGGCGGTTGAGGCCGTACAAAACCGCTTTATCAATTTGTTGAACCATCGTTTGGCGTAAGTTGAGTGAAAACATAGCCTAACCTTAACATTGCGCCGACCAATCGCCAACAAACTGGTCACCTGCCAAAAATTCACTCATCTTTCACTCTAATACGGCCGTTTTCGCCCCAGGTCACACCCTTTGCCCATTGTGGTGAATCCTGGCTGATGATTAGAATAGGACTAAAGAGGAACTCCAACTCGGTACTAGATTGTCTATAATGCAGGTCATCTGTTGGCTCGGAAGGAAGAAGTAGTGATGAAATTTCTTACAACGGCAAAGTTAAATTGGTTTGATGATGGCTGCTGTGATGTCAAATATTTAGACATCTGGAACGATACGGCCGTCTCTTACCAACCGGGCCAGGCGATTGATACCAGCTGGCATATTGATAGCTACGAACTGGAATTGGGGGTGGATGAAGACGGCCGTCTCTTCCGCAAAGCCGCCGACCTACTCATGCGCTACCAGTTTTACCCCTACGAGGTGCTCAGCCACGTCAGCGACTTTGGCCTGTGGAACCGCTGGGCGCAGGTGGGCGACCGCATCGTGCAGCGCATCCACGTTTTTTCGCTGTTTGGCAAGCCGGTGGTAGACGTCATCGCCATGAACGAGGTGCGCGAAGTCATCACCGAACCACGCCGCTACGGCTTCAGCTACGTCACCGTAGAAACCCACGTCGAGCAGGGCGAATGGACTGCCTGCCTGGAATGGACCCCCGACAACCAGCTGCGCCTCAGCGTGCACGCCATCTCCCGCCCCACTCCAGAAGAACCCGCCCGCAACTACAGCTTCATGCGCGCCCTGCAAAAAACCGCCCACCAGCGCGGCCTGAACCACTTCAAACAAACTGTCCTCGCCTGATAGCTCCACCACAAATACCACCAATTCGTGTGCTTCTGTGATTTGTAATCAAAGATTGCGCAGATTTACCAGATTTTTCATCTTTCAATCTGCTTAATCTTTGATAAAAGCCTTTGTTCGGTGTCAGTCACACGGCTTGGCAGCCATAAAGATTTGTGCGATTCGTTCATTCGTCGAATTCGTGATTTCTGTTTCCCATTCCGCCAAAGTCAGTACAATCGGGGCATGACAACAACACTTTATTCCTGGAACGTCAATGGCCTGCGGGCCGCTCATAAAAAAGGGTTTCTCGACTGGCTGCACCAAACCCAACCGGACATCCTGAGCCTGCAAGAAACCAAGTGCCACCCCGACCAACTGCCCGCCGAGCTGCGCCAGCCCGACGGCTACCACACCTACTGGGCCTGGGCCGAGAAAAAAGGGTACAGCGGCGTGGCCCTCTACAGCAAAACGGAGCCGAAATTTGTGCAGATCGGCCTGGGCATTGAAGAGTACGACCGCGAAGGCCGCACCATCATTGCCGAGTACGACGACTTTGTTTTTATCGGCGCGTACTTCCCCAACGGCAGCCGCGATCACAGCCGGGTGCCGTTTAAGATGGCCTACAAGACCGCCTTTCTGGGACTGTGCAACGACCTGATCGCCTCCGGCAAGTCCGTGATTTTTTGCGGCGATGTCAACACGTCGCACAAGGAGATTGACCTGGCCCGGCCGAAACAAAACCGCAGCACAACGGGTTTTTTGTTGGAAGAATGCGCCTGGCTGGATCAAATTGTCGAGCAAGGCTACATCGACAGTTTCCGCTACCTTTACCCTGAGCAGGCTGGCGCGTACAGCTGGTGGACTCAAATCGGCGGCGCGCGCGAACGGAACGTCGGCTGGCGGTTGGACTACTTCTTCACCAGTCCGGACTTAGCCCCACGCATCGCCGAGGCCGCCATTCACGCGGAGGTGATGGGGTCGGATCATTGTCCGGTGAGTTTGGTTTTGAAGGGGGAAGGGGTGATGGGGTGACGGGGTGACGGGGAGGGATGCTTTACCTGGGCAGGTGGCCGTCGAGTGGGGGGAGGTGTAGAGCGCGGACGGCCCAGGGGAGCGCGGTTTGAAGCTGCACCTGTTGGATGTGGCGTACGCGGGGCGCTTCGGGGATGATGGGGAGGCCAGCGCGGGCGGCGAAGAAGCCGCTCACCAGCCCAGCGATCTCCCCAGCGTGGGGCAGCAGCTTCTCGGGCGGCGGGCCGCCTTCCGCTTGCAGGCTGGGCAGCCAAAAGCCCAAATCCACCTGCGGATTACCCAGGCAGACCAGGTTCCAGTCGACAATGAGCACACGATTTTGCGGAAAACAGAGGTTGTCGCTGCGCAAATCAAAGTGAAGGAGGGAACGGCCGTCTACCACCTCCCCTACCTTTATCGCCAACAGCGTCGGCAGCGCCTGCTGCAACCACTGCGCCGAAGCCAATCCCAAAGACAAAAAAGGCACCGGATCTGCCGCCACCTGCTGCCAGCCGTCCCAAATGCGCGGCAGTTCTGCCAGGCGCGGGACGCCAGGCAGCGACGAAGCCCATACCTGTTCCATGGCCGCCAGCACCTGCTCAATTCGTTTTTGATCCCACGGAGGCGGCCAAAACGCCTGGCTCAAATCCTCCAGCAGGAGGATGGGGTTGTCTGGATGATCGGCCCAGCCCAGCAAACGGGGCATAAACGGCCGTTCCAACCCCTGATAAACCGTAACCTCCTGTCGCAGCGCGCTGGCTGTGCCCGGTGTGGTACCAATCTTGGCAAAACACGACGTGCCATCGGCGAGGGTGAGCTTGAGGCGAAGCGCCGGTGAATAGCCACCACCCACACGCTCCACAGCGGTGAGGGCCTGGCCAGTGAGCGACGTCAACCTGGCGATTAAGTCGGGCGGCAGTCCTGCAACACCAGAATCAACCATTGGCGAACCGGGTTTGGCTGTCGGGCAGGCGTGTGAGCGGGGAACGGCCGTATTCTTTCACCACCTTATCCAGCAATCTATCCGCCAACTCACGCAGCCGCTCTCCAGTCTCGGGGTGCGGCAAATCGGGCAGCAGGTCGGCCACGGGCACGGCGACATGGGGGAATTTTTGCAGGTCGGGGTCGGGGATGGGGCGGGAACGGCCGTCGCCGCCATCGTAGGCAAACACCGCATCGTTAAACAGCACAATGTCCGCGTCGATGGTGCGCGGCGCGTTTTTGTCGGCCTGGCGCACCCGCTTGAGCTGCGCCTCAATCGGGCCAATGAGCTGCTGCTTGATCTGGCTGGCGCTGAGATCGGTGTGGAGGAGAACGGCCGCATTCCAGAAGTTGGGCTGGTTGAGCAGGCCCACGGGTTCGGTTTCGTAGATGGGGGATACGGCCGTTACCACACACATCTCCCGCAGCAGCGCAATCGCCCGCGGCAAATTCCGCTCCTTCTCAATATTTGACCCCAACGCGATCACAACTTGGTTTGACATTTTTTAAGAAAACTTCATGAGCGCAGGCTCAACACCATGAATGAAAATCAACAGATTTCGCAGATTTACCAGATTTAATCTGCGTTCATCCGCGTTAATCCGCGGCCTATTTTCGAAGGAGCGGAACACAGAGATTCGCAGAGGAGGCACAGAGTTTCACAGAAAGAATAGCCTCTGTGCACCTCTGCTTGTCTCCGTGTAACTCTGTGTTCCTGTTTGGTTATTCAAAGTCGGCACGAGTGCGCTCGATTTCGATGCCCACCGACGCGGCAAAGCGCAGCGCCGTCGGCTTTTCCACACGCACCATGACCCGCTCCACGCCAAATTCGGTGATGACCATGCGCGCCAGATCCGTCACCAGCCGCTCCACCAGAAAGTCCGACGACTCCTCCACGTGCTGAATAACACGTTTGGTGATCGATTTGTAATCCACCGCGTCTTCGATGGCGTCGCTGGCGGCTGCCTGGCGAATATCGGCCCAGATGACCATGTTGATGAGAATATCTTGCTGCTTGACGCGCTCATCGGGATTAATGCCAATGATGCCGCGCAGCAGCAAATCGCGAATGATGATTTTGTCCATATTTTGCTCTTTCTTGGGTCATTCCCGCGCAGGCGGGAATCCATGCTGTTGAGAGAAATGGATGCCCGTCTTCACGGGCATGACAGGTTTATAAATGTTCTTCCAGCCACTGCTCTATGTCGGCCATGACCTGGTCGCGGTGAACGTCGTTGTGCGATTCGTGCACGCCGCCTTGGTAGACGATGAGCTTTTTGTCCGGCTGCGGCACCTGGGCAAAAAAGTTGCGGCTGGCCGCAACGTTAACGATGTTGTCGCTATCGCCGTGAATCATGAGCAGCGGCGGCTTAAAGTCGGCGGCGTGGGCCATGGCCCATTCGGCCGAGGCGGGCAGCTCCACGCCGAAGCGAGGGGTAGCAAACGTCTGGATCAGCGGATCAGCGCCGTACGCCTGTGCCTCTGCTGGATCGCGCGAGATGTCTGTGAGTTCCAGATTGGTTTTCACCGGCATCGCTGGCGCCAATCGGGACATGACTTTGCTGAGCAAGGCCAAAATCGGCGGCACATCCAGCTTGCCCACGGCCGGAGCCGAAGCGATAACGGCGTTGTACCCATCGGGATGGCGCAGAACGTAGTTGAGGGTGATGTTGCCGCCCATGCTGTGCCCGTAGAGGAAAAACGGCCGTCCCGCCCACTTACCCTTTACGAGTTTAATAAACAACCCCAAATCATCCAGGTATTCTGACCATTTATTCACAAACATGCGCTTGCCGGGGGAACGGCCGTGTCCGCGATGATCGGCCGCGTAGATGGCGTACCCTTTGGGCACCAGGGCATTCACCACGTGGCGGTAGCGCCCGCCGTATTCACCCATGCCGTGCACAATCACAATCACCGCTTTGGGTTCGACCTCTGGCAGCCAGCTCTGGTAATACAGGTCCAGGCCATCGGCGCTTTTGAAGGTGGCTTCTTCGTGTTTCATCTTCGTCTTCCTTCATCTATTTTGGGGGGCGAAGCAGCCGGGGAAAATAGTTTTGTTTTTCCCGAGCGTTGGCCGGCTGCCTCGCCCCTACCGGTTTATTGCAATGTCAATGTTCCCCACGTCGTTGGGTCGGTCAGCGTGCGGTTGGGATTGTTGGACAGCATCACTTCCTGCACGGCCGTTCCCACCGTGTCGTTGTCGTTGGCGTTCAGCGACAGGCCGATGGTGAGACCAGGGCTGGGCGTCAGGTTGAGGTCGGTCCAGGGGATGGCGGCTTCCAGCGTGTAGCCGGTGCTGGTTTGTTGGGCCGCCACGATGACGCGATGCCCGCCCGGCGCATCGAGAATCCCGCCGCTGTCTGTGCCCTGGTAACGAAAAGCCGCTGGCCCGCTGCCCGCAAAGCTGCCCGGCGACAGGGTGATCTGGAAATTGTCCGGGCCGAGGCTGCTGCTGACGCCACCCTGGCGATTGGTGTCGAACTGCATGTCCACGCTGTCACCGCGATAAATCAGGTTGCCGCTGGCGTTTTGCACATGCGTGTCATCGGTCACGCGCACGGCGACGTAGAGAGTGGCCTCATCCCAGGCGAGCTGCCAGACGGCCGTACAATCGGCCGTGCCATCCCAGCCCGCCACGCTGTACACGCGGTTACCCGAACTGACTGCCGCGACACCAGTCCATTCACCCAGGCTGCCGTCGATGGTGGGTGGGGCGGTCAGGCGTACGGCCGTTACGGCGCTGTCGCTGGCGGGCACGGTGGGGCCAGCGATGGGCAGGGTGCTGGTGGGGGCGATGTTGGGGGGGCTGGTAGCGGCCGTTTCCGCCACCGCCGAAGTGGGCACAACAATCGCGGGGGCTTCTGCGTCAGGTGCGTCACCCACAAGTTGATTCCAGACAAAATAAACCGCCACGCCACATAGCACCAGACCAAACAGCACCACAATGCCAATTCCGGCCGTCAACACCGTGCGTGAACCGGTCCGTGCCGATTCCGGCTCCAGACCCGCCCAGTCGTCATCCATGTTGGAAGGTGGTTTTTGCATGAGATTTCCTTTTAGTGGCTCGTGGCTGGTGGTTTATCAGAGTAAGCAACCAGCCACGAGCCACCAACCCCTACCCCGTTAATTATGCGCCGTTCACCGGGTCAGGGGCAAATACTGACAACTCCGAACCGATCCTTTATAATTTTTGCAATGAGTGCCCTTTCTGCTCCAAACCGGCCCCGCAGCGTAACTATTACCTTTTGGAGTGTTATTTTTTTAGGAACATGGAATCTTGGGCGAGCCATTGCCATTGGCCAGCAGCTCGAAATAGCAAAGGTTCTCGGCATTCAACCCGATCCCCGTCTGCGCCTGGCAGGCGCGGTGCTTTTTACAGGTTTGTTTTTTGTCCTGGCGTGGCAGCTGTGGCGGCGACGGCCGTTTTCCTTGCATGCCATTCCTATCACCATCGTCGGTTTTACCGTGTACGAAACCGGCATCTGGCTGCTGTTTGCCCAGCCGCCGCGCAACTGGTCCTTGTGGTTAATCACCACGTTTATTCTTATCGGCACTTTCTTATTTTCCCGGTGGGCGCTCTGGCGTGCCGCCCAAACCTACTTTAACTATGAGCAATAAACTCGAAAAACTCCAACAGCTAAGACAACAGTCCCTGCAGGGCGGCGGTCCCGAGCGCATTGCCCGGCACAAAGAAAAAGGCAAGATGACCGCCCGCGAGCGGATTGACCTCCTGCTAGACAAAGGCTCCTTCCGCGAGATTGATGCCTTTGTCACCCATCGCGAGCGCAACTTTGGCATGGATAAGCAGAAATTCCTGGGCGACAGCGTGGTGACGGGGTGGGGCACGGTAGACGGCCGTCTCGTCTACGTCTTCAGCCAGGATTTCACCGTCTTTGGCGGCAGTCTTAGCCAGGTGCATGCCGAAAAGATTTGCAAAATCATGGATATGGCTATGCGTAACGGCGCGCCGGTCATTGGCCTCAACGACTCGGGCGGGGCGCGCATCCAGGAAGGCGTTGTCAGCCTGGGCGGCTACGCCGACATTTTCCTGCGCAACACCCTGGCCTCTGGCGTCATCCCGCAAATCAGCGCCATCATGGGGCCGTGCGCGGGCGGCGCGGTCTACTCACCCGCCCTCACCGACTTCATCTACATGGTCAAAGAGAGCAGCTACATGTTCATCACCGGGCCAGACGTGGTGAAGGCGGTCACTGGCGAAGAAGTATCGTTTGAAGAGCTGGGCGGGGCCATGACCCATAACGAAAAAAGCGGCGTGGCCCACATGGCCGCCGAATCGGAAGCCGACGCGCTTTACCTCATCCGCGAATTGATGAGCTACCTACCGTCTAACAACATGGAAGACCCGCCCTTCGTGCCCAGCAAAGATGACAGCCTGCGCACCGAAACGGCGCTCAATCACATCGTGCCCGACAATCCCAACAAGCCGTACGACATTAAAGAAGCGATCCATCTCATCATGGATGACGGCATTTTTTACGAGATTCAGGAGCATTACGCCCAGAACATCGTGGTAGGTTTTGCCCGGCTGGGCGGCTTTTCCGTGGGCATCGTGGCCAACCAGCCGATGGTGTTGGCGGGCGTGCTGGACATCGCCGCCAGCGAGAAGGCGGGCCGCTTTGTCCGCTTCTGCGACAGCTTCAACATTCCGCTGATCGTGTTTGAGGATGTGCCTGGCTTCCTGCCCGGCATCAACCAGGAGCACGGCGGCATTATTCGCCACGGGGCCAAGCTGCTCTACGCCTTCTGCGAGGCAACCGTGCCCAAAATCACCGTCGTCACCCGCAAAGCATACGGCGGGGCGTACTGCGTCATGAACAGCAAGCACATCCGCTCGGATCTGAACCTGGCCTGGCCCACGGCCGAAATTGCCGTCATGGGTCCCGATGGCGCAGTAAACATCATTTTCCGCCGCGAAATTACCAGCGCCGAAGACCCCGCCAGCCGCAAAACGGAGCTGGTCGACGATTATCGCGAACAGTTTGCCAATCCTTACGAAGCAGCCCGGCGCGGCTACATCGACGACGTGATCGAGCCGAGCCAGACCCGGCCACGCCTGATCAACGCGCTGAACATGCTGCAAAACAAACGCGACCACAACCCACCGAGAAAGCACGGGAACATCCCGCTTTAGACGGTAATCGGTAAACCGTAATCGGTAATCGGTGAAAACGCACCGCTTACCGATTACCGACCACCGCTTACCGATCACCAACCACTGATTACCAAAAAATGGCTACAGACAGTTTACTTCCCAAAAGATTTAACAAGTTGCTCATCGCCAACCGGGGCGAGATTGCCATGCGCATTTTGCGCGCCTGCCACGAACTGGGCATCAGCACCGTGGCGGTGTACTCGGACGCTGACCGGAATGCGCTGCACGTGCGCTACGCCACCGAGGCGTACCACATCGGCCCATCGGCGGCGCGCGACAGCTACCTGCGCATGGACAAGATCATCGAGGTGGCCAAGCGGTCCGGCGCAGAAGCGATTCATCCCGGCTACGGCTTTTTGTCGGAGCGGGCGGAGTTTTCCCAGATGTGTGTGGACAACGGGCTGGTTTTTATTGGTCCGCCGCCGGAAGCGATTCGGATCATGGGGGACAAACAAACGGCGCGGGAAACGGCCGTTGCCGCTGGTGTTCCCATTGTGCCTGGTGCTTCCGCCGGGACCGACGAGGAGCTGATCGAAGCGGCCAAAACCGTGGGTTTCCCGCTGCTGGTGAAGGCATCGGCGGGCGGTGGCGGCAAGGGGATGCGCCCGGTGCACAAATCGGCCGATTTGCCGGATGCGCTGGCGGCGGCGCGGCGCGAAGCGAAGGCCGCCTTTGGCGATGACACGGTTTATTTGGAGCGGTTGATTGAAAACGGCCGTCACATCGAAATCCAGGTCCTGGCCGACATGCACGGCAACGTCATCCACCTGGGCGAGCGCGAATGCTCCTTGCAGCGCCGCCACCAAAAAGTGATCGAAGAAAGCCCTAGCTTTGTGGTGGATGAAGATCTGCGGCAGCGTATGGGGGCCGTAGCCGTGGCCGCAGCCAAAGCTGTCGATTACGTCAGCGCGGGCACGATTGAATTTTTGCTGGATCGGGACAAAAATTTCTACTTCCTGGAGATGAACACCCGCGTCCAGGTAGAGCATCCCATCACCGAGCTGGTAACCGGCGTGGACATTGTGCAAGAACAGCTGCGCATTGCCCGCGGGCGGCGGCTGCGCTTTAAGCAGGAAGATATCAAAATGAAGGGCTGGGCCATCGAGTGCCGCATCAACGCCGAGGACCCGTACAACAATTACCTGCCCTCCACAGGCATGATCACCGTCAGCCGCGTGCCCACCGGCCCCGGCGTGCGCGTGGACACCGGCGTCTTCCCCGGCTACGAAATCACCCCCTACTACGACTCGATGATCAGCAAGCTGATTTGCTACGGCGAGACACGCGGCGAAGCCATTTTGCGGATGCGCCGCGCCCTGGAGGAGTACCGCATCATGGGGGTGAAAACCAACATTCCCTTTCACCAGCACATGATGGACAGCCACCGCTTTTTAACCGGCCAGTTCGACACCCATTTTGTGGAGGAGCGGTTCAAAATGAGCGACCGTGAGGCACCGCTGACGATGGAAGCGGCCATTTTGGCCACCCTCATGGCCCACCAGCAGGGTCAACACGCCAGCCAGATTGTGGCGCGCGGCGAACGGGATGTGAGCAACTGGAAATGGTACAGCCGCTGGGAGCGCCTGAGAAAGTAATTACCCAATTACCTAATTACCTCATTACTTAATTGCAAATCGTAATTGAGTAAGTGAGAAAGTGAGTAATTGGACCGTTGGAAAGCCCATGAAATACATAACCACGGTAAACGACGAAGAGTTTGTTATTGAAATTGAGCACAACAACCAGATTTTGGTCAACGGCGTGCGCTACGACATTGATTTCCAGCACCTGCCGGAAGCCGACGCGCTGTCGCTGCTGCTGAACAATCAATCTTTGGAGGCGGTGGTGGAAGCGCGGGACGACGTCTGGGACGTGCTGACCAAGGGTGAGCTGTACACCGTCAAGGTGCTGGATGAGCGCGCCTACCGGCTGGCCAAAGCCCGCGGCGTGGCCAACGACATTGCCGGGGAAGCGGCCATCAAATCGCCCATGCCCGGCCTGATTGTGGCCGTGCCGGTGCGGGAGGGGCAGGTGGTGCAAAAGGGCGACAAGGTCATTATTTTGGAATCGATGAAAATGGAAAATGAACTGCGCGCCCCGAAAGATGGCATTATCGCCCGCATCAACGTGGCGCAGGGGGCCAGCGTGGAAAAAGACCAGGTGCTGGCAGTGATTGTGGATGAGGATGAGGAGACGGTAATCGGTGAGCAGTAAACCGTGAACGGTGAACGGTAGGGGCGAGGCGATTGGGAAACATCGGAGCCCAGCAATACACTGGCCCACCAATCGCCTCGCCCCCTCTCTTGAGTAAAAAGTGAGAAGTGAAAAGTGGCAAGTCAGCCGCAGAATTTAGAAGTTGAAGTGAAGTTTTGGGTGCCGGACCTGGCGGCGTTTCGGCAGCGGCTGCTGGCGGCGGGGGCGGTGCTGAGCAAACCGCGCGTGTTCGAGAAAAATGTGGCGTTCGACACGGCCGATTCTCGCCTATTCCAGGAGTTAAAATTGTTACGGTTGCGGCAGGATACGGCCGTTACCCTCACCTACAAAGGCACCCCCGCCCATCTGCCCCACAGCGAAGCCAAAGTGCGTGAAGAGCTGGAAGTGACTGTTAGCGATTTTGACACGCTGGCCGAAATTTTTGCCCGGCTGGGCTTTGCCCCGGTGGTGGTGTATGAGAAGTACCGCGAAACTTTCACCTGGCAAGACGTCGAAATTGTGCTGGACGAGCTGCCCTACGGCAATTTTATTGAGCTGGAAGGGGAAGAAGGGGGGATTAAGACGGCCGTTGCCCACCTAAACCTCAACTGGCAAAACCGCATCCTCACCAACTACCTCGGCCTGATGGCCCAGCTCAAAGCCCACCACGACCTCCCCTTCAACGATCTCACCTTCGCCAACTTTGCCAACCTGCACGTCTCCATCGCTGACATCTTGCCTTGATTTTTTGATAATCCATTTTGGGTTGACACATCCATTCAACATTGGACAGTCTCAAAAACCTATTCGGCTGGATTATACGCACATCGGAAGCCGATCAAAGACTGCCCATGTTCTAGACCATATCTATATGCGTTACGGAGATAATGCCATTGACCGTACCAGGCACCGCCCCGCAATACTTTATAATGACCAGTTGCTGGTCCTGTTGGGTTACTGTATGGTGAACTACTGTAATAGTAATAATCGTACCAATCATTTACCCACTCGTATACATTTCCAGCCATATCCAATGCCCCGTACTGGCTTGCCCCGTCTGGAAAGCTACCTACTTGGCTGGTGTCACCAGCTACACATGAGTTACCATTTGCTAGTGTACAGTCTGGGTTCTGGTTACCCCAAGGGTATGCGCGTATAGTAGTCCCTCGTGCAGCCTTCTCCCATTCTGCCTCTGTTGGCAAACGTTTGCCACCCCATAAACAGTAATCCTCTGCCTGATACCAATCAACCCAAATTACTGGGAAGTTGGAATACGCTGGATTATCGTAGTAAGAAGAGCGAGTTTCGGAGGAATCAGAAAGAGGAGGATTGCATACTCCGTCATTTACACACTGAGCATATTGGGAATTAGTCACTTCGGTTATGTCAATATAATAATCGCTTAGGTATACGGTATGTAAGGGAAGTTCATCTGGATTACAAGGTTGCCCTCCATTATAGTCAGGGTGACACCCCATCTGAAATTCTCCGGATGGAACATGAACCATTCCAAATGTTTGTGTAGCGTTTCTCACTAAAGGTAAGAAAATATCAACGCTTCCGGAAACGTCGGCTGATGACGCATCCACCTTTTGGGGAACTTGAGTAACTGGATGAACAAATATCAGGACGATTGCATTAAAGCCCAAAAGTAAGATAAAAATCTTGATCCGCGACATTTATTCTCCTCCTATTGAACCAACGATTGTTTGTATTGCTTATCATCCCGGCGAGGGTTGGCACATGGCGACATTATAGATAGAACGACTAAACAATTCAATAATCCCACAATTCATATTGCCGATTCCGCGCTCCCTCTTTATGATCAGGGCCGTGAAGCAATTTTTAACGCAAAGTCCGCAAAGTTAATGAAGGTGCAAAGGCGCTTCTTTTCACTTTTCACTTTTTACTCTTTCCCCCTTTGCCCCTTTGCGTCAAAAAACGGGAGAATTTATGGACCTGGAACGCCCCGATTTAAGCAGCGTCAGCCCTGAGGTGCTGGCATACATCGAAGCACTGGAGGCCGAACTGCTCACCTACCAATCCGGCCAGCCGCGCCGCCGCAGCGCCGACAGCGAACCGGCCGAACCGCCCACCACCCGGCAAGTCATCACCATCAGCCAGCGCGGCGTGGCCAAACGGACGGCGCGGCATTTGTACGGCCGTCAGCGCCGCAGCGGCATCGGTGTGTTTGATCTGGACGTGGACGAGCACGACTTTCCCGCCCACGTGGTCATCGCCGACGAGAGCGCCCGGCTGCTGCTCTTTAGCAACCTGGGGCGCGTCTTCCCCCTGGCCGTAGCCGATATTCACCCGACCGAGGAGCTGCGCGCTCCCGGCGAAAACATCACCGATCGCTTCTCGTTCCACGGCAACGAACACATCATCGGTGCGCTGCCCGCCGAGGGCGGGCAGTACGTGGTGCTGGCCAGCCAGCGCGGCTGGGTGCAGCGTGTCGCCGCCAGCTACTTTGGCAAGAGCCTCATCCCCGGCATGGCGTTTCATGACGTAAAGCAAGGGGGGCAGATTACGGCCGTTACCTGGACCCACGGCACCGACGAAATTTTCCTGGCCACCCGGCTGGCCCAGGGCATCCGCTTTCGCGAAACGCAGGTGCCCGCGCGCGGCGGCTGCCTGGGGCTGCGCGTCGATCCAGGCGATGAGGTGGTCGCCGTCAGCAGCGTGGTGGAAAGCAGCGGCGTGTTTGTGATGGGCCACGACGGCAAGGGCACCATCCGCCAGATGAGCGGCTTCCGCCTGAACAAAGCGCCCGGCGCGGGCGGCAAAGCCATTTTCAAGGCGGATCAGCTGATTGGTGCGGTGACCGTGCGGGATAATGACGACATTTTCATCCTGGCCCAGAGCGGCAAGATGATTCGCTTTCAGGCCAACGAAGTGCCGCCCAAAGAAGGCGTGGTGCAGGGCGTCAACTGCATGGGGCTGCGCAATGACGAAGTAACGGCCGTTGCCGTCACCACCGTGGAGAATTGATGACTGTTTTTGCAGATGGTGAAGAATATTTTGCCCAGCCGTTTGCCAACCAGACGCTGACGCAAGAAGTGGTAACGGCCGTTACCTTCGAAGAATGTTTCTTCACCGGCTGTAACTTCAGCGAAACGCAGTTTAAGCGCTGCATCTTTCGCGACTGCCAGTTCCAAAACTGCGATCTAAGCCTGCTAGACGTGGACTACAGCACCTTCCAGCGCAGCAAATTTACGCAGTGTAAGGTGATTGGCGTCAACTGGGCCAAAGTCCGGCGCATCGAGCGGATAGAATTTCACGACTGCAACCTGAGCTACGCCACCTTCATGGAGCTGGATTTGTCCCGCGCCGTGCTCAGCCGCTGCCTGGCCAAAGAAGCCACCTTCGCCGAAACCAACCTCACCGGGGCCAACTGCACCCACACCGATTTCACCGGCAGCCGCTTCATCCACACCAACCTCACCAAAGCCGACTTTCGCGGGGCGCAAAATTACGCCATTGCCGCCGACCAAAACACGCTCAAGCAAGCCAAATTTTCCCTGCCGGAAGCGATTGCCCTGCTAGAAGGACTGGACATTATTTTGGAGAATCCGCCTTCTTGACATAAAACAAGATGCGGATAAAGGAGTAAGTGAATGACGCAGCTCACCTCCCAGCCAGCAAATGTCAATCAACGCGAATTTTTAATGATGAGCTTCTTCACCACGGCCGTTCTCCTCGTCATCGCCCTCATGGCTGCCCTGATCTGGCTGCTTTTGCCCTACCAGCCGCTCACCACAGTCGGCGACGTGACCGATTTTCCACCCTCGGACCAGCCATACCAAACGAACAACGTGGACTCACCGATTTTCATCGTCAACACAGGCGAGGAGATTTTTGCTTTCAGCAAACGCACGCCACGGCCAGAACCGTGGGATTGTTGGTACGCCTGGAACCAGGCTTCCACCCAATTCATCGATCCGTGCAGTGGCAGCAAGTTTGCCCTGGACGGCACTTTGCTAGAAGGTCCAGCCGAGCGTGGATTGGATCGGTATGAGGTGCAGGTGGTGAACGGCCGTCTCCAAATCAACTTTAACGAACTCATCCTCGGACAACCATAATTTTGCCGTAGGGGCAGGTCTGAGACCTGCCCTACCAATCCAAAAGGAACCAACATGTTAGACAAAGCCAAAGCACTACACGACGAACTCATTCGCTTGCGGCGCGACATTCACGCCCATCCCGAATTGGGGTTCCAGGAATTCAGAACGTCGGCGCTGGTGGCCGACACGCTCACCGAACTGGGCATCGACGTTAAAACCGGCGTCGGCCGTACCGGTGTGGTGGGCCAAATTGGCACTGGCGACGGCCCCACCATCGCCATTCGCGCCGACATGGACGCCCTGCCCATCCTGCAAAAATCGGACGCCGCCTATAAATCGCAGAACCCCGGCGTGATGCACGCCTGCGGCCACGATTCACACACCGCCATGCTGCTGGGGGCGGCCCACCTGCTCAAGCAAAGCCTGGCCGATGGCGGCTGGAACGGCAATGTGCGCTTCCTCTTCCAGCCGTCGGAAGAAGCGTTTGACGAAAACGGCATCAGCGGGGCCACGGCCATGATCACCGATGGCGCGCTGGCAGGCGTCGATGCCGTCATTGCCCTGCACGTGGCTTCAGACTCTCCCTCGGGCCAGCTGCGCTTCCAGGACGGTTACTCGCTGGCCAATGTGGATTCCTTCAAGGCGTGGGTGCGCGGTGGCGGTGGCCACGGCGCTTACCCGCACACCGGCAGCGACCCGCTGCACATGCTCAGCGTGATCCTGCCTGCCATTTACGCCATTCCGTCGCGGCGCATCAACCCGCTGCGCGGCTGCGTGGTGAGCCTGGGGCAAATCAGCGGCGGGGCCGCGCCCAACGTCATCCCCAACGAGGTGTACATCCAGGGCACCATCCGCTCCTTCCATGACGACGTGCGTGAGCAGCTGTGGACCGAGGTGGAAAACGCCTTCAAGCTGAGTGAACTGATGGGCGGCCGCTATCAGTTCCAGCTGGATAAAGGCTATCCGGCGTTGTACAACGATGCGGAGGTCAACAGCTGGCTGCGGGAGGTGGCGCAGGAGTTTGGTGGGGAAACGGCCGTTCTCAACACCGAATTTGGCATGGGCGCTGAAGATTTTGCCTACATGGCCCGCGAAGCCAAAGGGGCTATGTTCATGCTCGGCGCGGCCATCGATGACGGCATCGCCCGCCACCACCACACCGACATCTTCGACATCGACGAGAGCGTACTGCCCCTGGGCGCGGCCATCCTGGCCGAAACCGCCCACCGGTTTGTCACCGGCAAGGTGCGGTAAAGCAGGAGATTAGAGATTGGAGATTAAAAATTCACCAATCGCCAATCTCTAATCTCCAACTTCCCTCGCTTATGGAAATCACCCGCCACTTCACAGCCACCACGTTTGTGGTGCACCAGGACAAGGTTTTGCTGCACCAGCACAAGCGGTGTGGCGCCTGGCTGCCCGCCGGCGGCCACATCGAGCGCGACGAACTGCCAGAAACTGCGGCCGTGCGCGAAGTCAAAGAAGAAACTGGTCTGGACGTCACCCTTTATAATCCCGACACGCCCCTGTTCCCGGCCGATGCGGAATCGTGCCAGCTGCACCGCCCCATGTACCTGCTGCTGGAGAATATCAATCCCTATCACCAGCACATTGATTTTATTTATTACGCAACGGCCGTAACCCACCAGCTCAACCCGGCGCACGGCGAAACCGATCGGCTCAGATGGTTCAACAAAACCGAGCTGGCCGCAACCCAGATGCCCACAAACGTTCAGGTTTGTGCCCAGGAAGCGCTGACCTTATTGGGCCAAAAAGATTGACACATCGGCGCAAATGTGCAGAATTTGTCAAATTAAGTAGACAATAACGTGTGAACTGCAAAAGGATGTACTATAATAGCAGCGCGTTAAGCAGCTCTTTCGCTTTCAAACCCTGTTTTCAAGTCGTTGGAGGTCACTATGTCAGGTCCCGCAAATGAAGATAAGTATTACCCAAATCGGTGGGTGCGCATCATATTAATTGCCACAGAGGAAATTGTGGGCAAAAATGGTGTTAACGCACTGCTAAACATGGGTGGCCTGTCTCACTATATTGACAACTACCCCCCTGACAACATGAAAAAAGAAGTCCCCTTTGTTCACGTGGGCCAGCTGCAGCAGGCATTTTGGGACATGTACGGCGCACGCGGCGCACGCGCCTTTGCCGTGCGGGCGGGCAAGAAAACGTTCAATGATGGCCTGGACAGCTTTGGCTCGGTGGCTACGGCCGCTCGCGCCGCCATGAAAATTGGCTCGCTGGAGCGCCGCATTGGCCTGGGACTGCAATTTTTTGCCAAGTTCTTCAACCAGGTCAGCGACCAGGAAGTGTCGCTCACCGATGATGAAAAATCGTGGTACTGGAACATCCTGGTTTGCCCCATGTGCACCGGGCGCACCACCGATTCCCCGGTTTGTCACCTGGCCGTTGGTGTACTGCAGGGTGCGCTGGAGAACTTTGTGGACTCCGACAAACGGTTCAACGTCTCCCCTACCCACTGCATTGGCCAGGGGGATGCCCAGGGCATCGTGGTCATCGACAAAGAACCGTTGTAACCGTTACAATTTCCCCACAACTACCTGACAAAAGCACCTTCACCCAGAGGTGCTTTTTTTGTTGGTTGCCCTGGGAACGGCCGTTCTATAGAAAAACAGCCTCGCTTTTCGTTATAATGCCTGCACCGTATCGTCCAGTTTGCCTGATTTTGCAGGCAACACACAGCCGGAGGGGTTGTGACTTTTACCTGATCGTGCCCTGAGCGTACCGGCCCAACCTTCTGCCAATCTCATCCTTGCCTGTTGGCCATTCAGGACCCCCTCTGTGCCCCATCATAGGAGGTTCACATGATTTACCACGATTTGTCCCTGGCAACATTCGGCCGTTTTTGGCGGAACAAGCTCGGAGCGATGGCTCTGCTGCTGCTGGTTTTGCTGTTTGGCGCAGGCACGGTTAGCTCCAGTTCGCAAGTAATACCCACCATCAGCGTTTCCAGTGTCCAGGCCGGAGAAACGGTCACCATCCAGACCCACAATTTCCCGCCAAACCTGACGTTTAACGTCACGATGGGCAAAATGTATACGCGGGGCATTGACGGCATCACGGTGGGACAAATCCACTCAGGCAGCGGCGGCTCGCTCACGGCCACCTTCGACATTCCCGCCGCCCTGGAAAACGATGCCCGCATTTCCATTCGCGCCCAAACCGGGCACACCAATCCGTTTTACGCCTTCAACTGGTTCTACAACAACACCGCCCCTGTTCCCCCTGGGGATGGTACCGGCGGCGGCGAACCGGCTTACACCGGGATTCCCACTTTTAGCGTAACGGCCGTTACCGCCGGCAAAAGTGTCACCATTGTTACCAACAACTTCCCGGCCAACATGACGTTTAACGTTACCATGGGCAAAATGTACACACGCGGCGTTGATGGCCTCCAGGTGGATTCGTTTAATTCGGAGCAAGGCGGTACGTTGACCAAAACATTCACCATTCCCGCCGCGCTGGCCAACGACGAGCGCATCGCCATTCGCGCCCAAACGACCCACGCCAATCCATTTTACGCCTTCAACTGGTTCTACAACAATTCGACGCCTGGCAGCACCGGTGGCGGCACCACCAGCGGCAGCACCGCCCCGCCCGCGTATGCAGGCATCCCCACCTTCACCGTTTGCAGCGTCACGCGCGATGGCAATGTGACCATAAAAACCAACAACTTCCCCACCAACCAGACTTTCGCCGTGACGATGGGGGGCATGTACACGCAGGGCATCGGCGGCACTTCGGTGGGCACCCTGGCTTCGGAGGGCAACAGCAGCGCCCGATACACCTTTACCATTCCCGCCGCGCTGCACGGCGCTTACCGCATCGCCATTCGCGCCCAAACGGGCCATGCCTATCCGTACTTCGCTTACAACTGGTTCTACAACAACACAACCACGCTGGATCATTGTCCGTAAACGCTTGATCCACTGGCAGGTTTTGGGAAATCCCTGGAAACGGCCGTTTCCAGGGATTTTTCTTTTCGGGCAAACCCACCTTTTCCGGTAAACTTAGGGCATGATTGAAGTGACCCAGCTGCAAAAGATGGTAGACCAGAACACCCTCATCGACATTCCTTCACTTACGGTGGCCGGTAGCGAAATTACGGCCGTTGCCGGGCTCAGCACCATTCACAAGGAGACGTTTGTCCAGCTGCTCATCGGCCAAACATCGCCCACCGCCGGGCAAATTCGCCTGGCCGGGCTGACACCCCACGTGGATCGCACGCTGTTTGCCCAAAAAGTGGGCTTTTTACCCGCCGAAGATGGCCTGTATGACCGGCTCACCACCCGGCAAAACCTGGAGTTTTTCTGCCGCCTGTACGGCCTGCCGCTCACCCGCGCCGCCGAACTGCTGGTGCTGGTAGGGCTGCAAGACCAGGCGCGGACCCGCGTGCAGGAGCTGTCGCCCGAGTTGGCCCGCCGCCTGGCCCTGGGGCGAACTATCCTGCACCAACCGCAGCTGCTCATCCTGGTAGACCCGTTCAAAAACAGCTCCCCCTCGTCGGCGGAACTGATTTCCAAGTTGCTGCACCAGCAGGCTGCGGACGGAGCCGCTATCTTGCTCATTGCCGACGAAAGCGCCGCGTTAACGGCCGTTGCCCACACCATCATCATTATGAACCAGGGGCGGCTCAGCCACAGCTACCACCCCGGCGACCAGCCGACGCCGCCCCACCTGCCCTTTAAAATCCCGGCGCGGCTGGAAGGCAAGGTAGCTCTGGTCAACCCGGCCGACATTTTATACGCCACCAGCGAGGACGGCCGTACCCACCTGCACACCGTCAATGGCCTCATTCCCACCCACCTCAACCTCAGCGAATTGGAGAGCCGCCTGGCGCGCAGCGGCTTCTTCCGCGCCCATCGCAGCTACCTGGTAAACTTGCAGCACATCAAAGAGCTGATCGCCTACACCCGCGACAGCTACACGCTGATCTTGGACGGCACCCAGCCCGATACGGCCGCTCCCATCGAAATCCCCCTGAGCAAAAGCGCCGCCCGCGACCTGCGCGACCTGCTGGATTTTTAGCATCTGCCGTGCTGTTCAACCCAGATTTGCGGCCATTCGGCCGTTTTTGCGGCTGTTCAGGCTAAAAATAATGCGCAGGCCGCCCCGTTCTGTTATCGTGGTGGCTGTAGCTGGCCCCATAACCGGGGCAGCGGCACCTATCAACAGCTCTAACACAACAGGCAAATGGATATGACAACAAGCAGCACAACAATTTCTGGACAGGCCAAAAGCGGCCGTTTGCCACATCATTGGCGGCTGATTTGGGCCATTGCCCGTAAGGATCTGGTTGAGATCGGTACCAGCACACACTTTATCTTGCTGGGGCTGCTGCCCGTAATTGTCTTCTTGATGTATCGCCTCATGGTCATCGGCATCGACAACTCCAGCATCCTCGATATTGCCGTGTACGACACAGGTAACTCGCAGTTGGTTACCGCCATGCAGGAAAATCCCGCCTTGGAACTGCATATCGTCACCAGCGAAGCGGCCCTACAGCAACAAATCAACGAGGGACCGATGAGCGGGGTACACATTCCCGCCAATTTTGATGCCGCTGTCGCCGCAGGGGTGAAGCCTGACCTGAAAATCTGGTTGAATCCGGCACGGGGTCTGAGTTCAGAAACGGCCGAATGGCAGCACCTCATTGAAACAGAAATCAGGCAGTTGGGTCAGCAATCCCTGCCCGCCCAAATTGAATGGATCGACCTTAAGAGTGACGCCCTTTCCAATAACATGGCCCTGAACAGCTTCTTGCTCATCATCACGCTGACCATGATCTTCTTCCTCTCCGGCACAAACCTGGTGGCGCTGCTCATCACCGAAGAGAAAGAGAAACAGATGGGCGTCGTTTTGATTAACTCGCCAGCCAGCCCCTACCACGTCGTATTGGGCAAAATGCTGGCCGGTTCCGTCAGCATCCTCGTGGTATTGGGCCTGGTCGTGCTGCTCAATGGCGGATTAACGGGCAACTGGCCGCTAGCCCTGCTTTATATGGCCATCACCCTGCCGGTATCTTTGAGTATCAGCATACTCACGGGCAGTCTGGCACAATCCAGCAAGCAGTGCAACAGCTGGCTGGGCCTGGCCATGATCCTTTTTCTGACCCCTGCCTGGTTTTCCATCATGATGGAACTACCCGAACCATTTGGCACCATTTTTTCTGTGATGCCTACCCATTTTTTGGTAGCGGGCCTTGATGATGCCTTAAACAACAGCGTCATATCCGCAGCAAACAGCCTCAACCTCACGGCATGGCTGGCATTTATGGTGGTCATGGTGGGTATCACATTCTGGCGGCTTAAACAAAACCCACAAAGTGTGGTTGCCCCACGTTAACCTTTGTCCGTTGCACACAAAGTCCAACATTTTGCGTATTGTAGCTGTCCTTAAGCATCAACCTGGCAGAACAGCAGGCCAGGACACCTATCTTTTCCAGCAGGCTTCATGAATGCAAGCGCAACACCATGAATGAAAATTCGCGGATTTCTTAGCATTAATCTGCGTTAATCCGCGTAATCCGCGGCCTATTTTCGAAGGAGTGTTTTCGATGATTGAAATCAAGAATTTGAAGAAGTATTACGGCGACAACAACAGCATTAAAGCAGTTGACGACGTCTCGTTCATTTGCCCAGACGGCAAAATCACCGGGCTGCTTGGCCCCAATGGCGCGGGCAAAACCACCACCCTGCGCATGATCTCTGGCCTGATCAAGCCTATGGCTGGCACCGTCATCGTGGACAGCCACGATGTAACACGCGATCCGCGCGCCGTGCGCCAGGCGTTGGGGGTGCAAGCGGACATGAACGGGGTATACCCGCGCCTGACGCCCCGGGAGCAGTTTCGCTATTACGGCCGTTTCTACGGCCTCAAAGGCAAAGCGCTAGAAAATCGCATCGACGCCATCATTGCCGAGCTAAACATGGAAGAAATTGCCGAACGTCGCGCCGAAGGGTTCAGCCGCGGTCAGCGGCAAAAAATTGTGCTGGGGCGTGCCCTGGTGCACAACCCGCCCAACATCATCATGGATGAGCCGACCAACGGGCTGGACGTCATGGCCGTGCGCGACACCCGCAACAGCATCCGCGCCCTGCGCGACCAGGGGCGCTGCGTGCTGTTTAGCACCCACTACATGGACGAAGCCGAGCGGCTCTGCGACAACATTGCCATCATCGTGGGCGGCAAAATCGTCGCCTCCGGTGCCCCCACCGAGCTGATGGCCCGCACCGGCAAAGATAACCTGGAAGACGCCTTTGTGGCGTTGGCCGGGCAGGTGGGTTTGGAGCGGAGTGAATACGGCCGTATGCAAAACCATACGTAAGAAGTGGCTATGGGCTGGTGGCTAGTGGCTTGAACCCGCCTGCTAACAAACTATCAACCAGCAAACGAAAACAAGGAAACAACATGTTCAACAACATTTTTAATATCTGGCAAAAAGAACTTTTAGACATCGTGCGCGACGGCAAAGGGCTGCGCCAAACCCTGGTGGTGCCGCTCGTTTTGGGCATCTTCTACGCCGTACTTAACCCCCTGCTCGGCTCCCTGGTAGAGTCGCGCCAGGAGGGGACGTTGGTGCTGCCCGTGCAGGGACTGGAATACGCTGGTCAGGAATTTATCGACACCTTTGCCCAGTTCGACATTGAGCTGGAGCCGTTTGAAGGCGACCTGGAAGCTACCATCACCAGCGCCGAAGAAGCGGCCGGGCTGATCTTCACCCCTGGTTTTGGCGAAAATGTGGCCGACGAGCAGGAAGCCACGCTCATCGTGCGCACCAACAGCACCTCTGGTGGCTTGTTTGGCGGCGGGCTGTCGCTTAACCGGCTGGAGTTGGCGCTGAATGCCTATAACCAGCGCATCACCACCCAGCGGCTCACCGAGCGCAATATCGATCTGAGTGTGCTGGCTCCCGTCACCCTCGATGCCCAGGACCTGGCTTCCCCGGCCCAGCGGGCGGGCGCAGCTGCCTCGTTTTTTCTGCCTATCCTGGTAGCGATTAGCGCGGTGCAGGGCGGCATGTTTATCGCTATTGACGTAACTGCGGGCGAGAAGGAACGCGGTACGCTGGAATCGTTGCTGGTCACACCCAGCAGCGATACGGAGATTTTTGTGGGCAAACTGGCGTCGGTGTTTACGGTGACGGCTATCCCCATCGTCCTCACTCTCTTGGGCTTTTGGGGGGCCAGCAGCCTGCTGCCCGAATCCATGACCGATGGCGCAGGTGCCCTACCGCTATCTGTGATTGCCCAGGCAATCCTCGTATCGCTGCCGCTGGCCCTGTTTGCCAACGTCATCCTCATGGTCATCAGCATCCGCACCAAGACGTTTAAGGATGCCCAATCGGCCCTGACGCCGGTGATGTTTGGCGTGATGTTTACGGCCATCGCCGCCGCCTTTGTGCCGCCGACCGGCGCCAGCCTGGCTTACCTGATTCCCGTCTACGGCACATCGGCCGTCGTGGGCACGCTCACCCTGGGCGGCATTATCCCCGCCAACGCCGTGCTGTTTAGCGTGATTGGCAACGTGCTGGCCACCGTCGTGGGCGTGATCCTGGCCATGCAAATCTTCAACCGGGAACGGCTGCTGTACAGCATGTAGAAAGTTGTTTTAGATTGGGCCAATCTTCTTGGTTTTTAAGAAATTATTTGGGTAGTGGTGCAAGGAGCCCATAGCAAGTTCCCTGGCCAAGTCAAAGTCTCGCTACGTTACAGGCGGGCGGGATGCTTCGGAGGACCTCAGCATGACAAGTAACTTTGAACTGTCATTCTGAGCGAAGCGAAGAATCACGCTAGGAGCACTTGGCAAGAATCTTACCCAAGCCAAAGTTTCGTTGCTTTTGAAGAGGGTAGTTACCCGAATCAATTTTTAAACTACAACGAGATTGGCCCTATCTTGATCCCTAACTTCCGGGCGCTTATTTAGTCAAATGCGGTGGGTAGATCGGGGTGGTAATAATGCTGAAACAGGGTTTGGATTTGGGCGTGTGTGACGCGAGCGGTAGAGAGGTTCGGCGGCAGCGCATTCTGGGGGAAAAAGGCTACCTGGTCCGTTTCTAAACTGGTTGTGGGTTCGCCGCCAAGCAGCTCGCACTGAAAAAATAGCTTGTAGATGTGCTGAAAATACGGCCGTTCCCCCCACAAGTTCCGATCATAACAGGCAACCAGCTTAATGGGCTTGGTGAGATAGCCAGACTCTTCCAGGATTTCTTTGGTAACGGCCGTACTCGGCGCCTCCCCCACTCCAACCACCTCACCCGTTCACCCCTTCACCCGTTCACCTTGTCACCCCTTCTCCCCCTACCCCTGCCGAAAACGCAAATGCACCGCCCCCAAATGAATCTCGTCGCCGTCGTTGAGCTGGATGCCATATTCGGGCACCTGCCGCTCGTTGACCCAGGTGCCGCTGGTGCTTTGCTCATCAAAAATGCGGTAATTATTGCCTTCCAGCATCAAACTGGCGTGCAGCCGCGACACAGTGACGTCGTTTTCGAAGGCGATATTGGCCTGGTTGGGCGAACGGCCGATTCGTACCACAGCCAGGCTTAACGGAATCGGCGACGACAGCTGCGACACCGCGCCGAGCACTTCCAGGTAAGCGACGGTGTGGGTCGGCGCGTAGGTCACTTCTGGCTGCTCGGCGTAGGGCTGGCGCGGGCGGGATGGACCGCGCGGAACGAGGCTGCCCAGGTTGGTGATACGGCCGTTGCGCCACAGCCAAAACAGCACCGCCAGCACCACAAGCAGAGCAAACACGACCAGCAAAAAGCGCAGCACCAACCCCAGCAACTCGCTGCCCGCAGCCAGCTCCGCCGGAATCTCCTGCCGCCCTTCGTTGACGGTGAGCACTACTATCGGACTGGTGGCCTGAATGCCCTGCTCGTCCATCACCACCATTTCCACGCTGTTATTACCGTAGGTGAAGCTGGTAATGTCCGCCTGGAAGTTGGCAATCTCCTCAACCGGCACATCATACGAGACGCCGTTGACGCGCAGCTGCGCCCCGGTGAGGGTCCGCTCGACGCCGTCCAGCCAGGTAACGGCCGAACTAAACTGCAAGCGCACTGGCTCATCCAAAGCGGGCAAGGCGAGGGTTCTGCTTTCGCTGGGCAGGTTGATGACCACGCTGGGCAGATTGTTGGGAATCTCCACCGTCGTTTCGGCCGAGACGCCGGGGCTGTCGGCCAGGCTCACGGTGATGGGAAACGTGCCCGCGGCCAGTGCGGTGACCGTGTAGCGAATGCGCGCCTGGTCGCGGAAGCTGGTGATGCGGTTCCAGATGAGGGGCAAATCGGCCGTGTTGTCTAGCTGAACGGCAATACCGCCCGTTTGTGCCGCCACGCCAGCCAGAAAATCCTGGCCTGCGGCGGGTGTGGCGATGCTTTCATTGGCCAGCCAGATGGTATGCACCGGGATGCCCAACTCTAGGGCGCGGTTCACCAGATCCGCTTCTTCAAAGCGGGTGCTGACCACATCGGTGCCATCGCTGGCGAGCACCAGCGAGGTGACCATGTCTGGGCTGGGCTTGAGGGCATCCAGCTGTTCCAGCAGGCTGGTGGTGCTGTCGATGAGCGCGGTGGCCCCGGTTTCCGGCGTCAGCGGCGTGGCAAAAAGGTTGCGCACGCTGTTGTAGAAGCCGGTTGGCTCCAGCAGCTGCTGCGCTTCGGTAGCGCCTACCTCGTACACCGCCACCGAGTCGACCTGTTCCACCATGTTGCCTGCGGCGGCAAACCCTTCCATTGCCTGCTGCAGCAGAGGCAGTTCGTTGACCACCCCAGGCGGAATGTCGATGAGGAAAACGGTGAAGGTGCCAGCGGTATGAGTGCCCTGGTATTCAATCGGGCCAACGGAGCTGCCATTTTGCTGGATGGTGAGCGTTTCCTGGGAGAGGTTAAGCGGATTACCCTGGGCGTCACGGCCGTACACGTGCAGTTCAACGCTGGGCAGGCTGCTCACGTCGCTGTCGGTGATAAAAAGTTGGGCGACGCCGGGGGTCGGTTCGTCTTGGGCCAGTACGTCTCGCGCTGAGCCTGCCGAAGCGGCCGTTCCCGTCAGCAGCACCAGTGTGAGCACCAAAACCAATCGCATCCAACCGCTTTTAACTGTTCGCATCATGTGAGCCTCTCTCCCTGGATTTACCGTGCTATAATAGCAAACCGGGCGCAGAAAGTAAACATAAAACAGCCTACGCACGTCCGGCGGGAAGCCTGCGGAAGATGGAGAAAATGGTCCAAACTACTGCGAAAAACAGCCACAGATTTCGCAGATTACGCAGATTGTTGGCGCTTTTTATCTGTGCCATCTGGGTAATCTGTGGATTTTCCCCTACCCAGGCGCAGGGGGATGTGCTGCTGCGGTTGAGCCAGCCCGATTTGTCCAACTTTCCCCAGATAAAGCTAAACGTGCTCAGCGCCGACAACCGGGGCGCATCCCTTGCCGAATCTGACCTGCTGCGGCTGACGCTGCGCGAAAACGGCGTGCCGATTCCTGAAGCCCAGGTGCAGTTTGTGCCGGTGGGGGTGGACATCATTTTTGTGCTGGACGCCGATCAATCGCTCAACATCATCGACGAAGGGCGCAGCGTGACGCGCCGGGAAACGGTGCAGGAGATGCTGGCGCGGTACGCCAGCCGCTTCATGAACCCGTCGGGGCTGGACCGCATTTCGCTGCTGGTGCCGGATGGTACCGGTGAAGCTGGCCAATTTTTGGTGCAGGACACCGGTTCGCCGGATGCATTGGTGGATGCCAGCCAAAATTACACCGCCGACCTGCCCGAGGATGCGCCCATCAACGCCATGATGCAGCAGGCCATTGCCCATGCCGCCGAGATTAAAGAAGACGGCCGTTACCAGGCCATCCTCCTCCTCAGCGAAGCGCGCCGCCTGCCGCAGTTCCTCGACTTTGATACGCTGGTGGCCGAGGCCCAGGCCATCGAGCTGCCGCTTTTTACCGCTATCCTGGGTGCCGAAGCCAGCTTTGATGAAGTGGACGCGGCGGCAGCTTTATACCAGCCAACGCGCGCCTTTTACACCCACGTGCCCCGCCCGGAAGAAGCCGACTCGCTCTTTTTGATCTGGCAGCGCCAGGGCAACCAGGCCCAAATTCGCTACCGCTCACTGCTGCGGCAGAGCGGCAGTTATCCCATCACGGTCAACATCGGCACGCTGACCGCGCGCACCGAGCTGGTGTTGGAGATTGTGCCACCGCAGCTGGAACTGGCGCTGCCAACAACGGCCGTTCAGCGCCAGGGTACCACCCCCGATACGCCGCTCATCGAGCTGGAACCCGCCGTCCTGCCCATCCCCGTGCAGCTCACCTGGCCCGATAGTTTGCCGCGCGAAGTAACGGCCGTTTCCCTCTATGTCGATGGGCAGCTCCAGCCCCAGCTCAACACGCCCCAGCCGGACGCCGCGGGCCTCATCAGTCTGAGCTGGAACGTGCAGTCGGTGGACACCGGCGCGTACCGCCTGCGCGCTGAAGTGACCGACGTGCTGGGCTACACGGCCGAAACAGAGACGGTGGTGGTGACGTTGACGGCCGTTCGGCCCCCGCCCCCCACGCCCACACCCGCCCCCACCGCCACGCCCAGCCCCATCGAGCGCGTCACGGCCGTGACCAGCACCGTCAGCCGCGACGACTGGCTGCTGATTTTGGTGGGGTTGGGGCTGCTGGGGCTGGTGCTCATTTTAATTCGCTGGTGGCGGCGGCGACCGCCCAAAGCAGCCCCTCGGCCGCGCCGTGAACGCCCCACCAGTTCTGGCGAAGCGCAGGAGGAAGTGGATGAAACGCTGGTTGCTTCGCTGCGCCTGGTGGAAGATGCGCCGGGCAACCGGACCGATATCGTGCTGGAGGAAGACAACCTGGCCATTGGCCGGGATCATGAGGTGGCTCAGATTGTCTTTGGCGACAGTTCGGTGGCGCGGTTACATGCGCGGATTCGGCGGCGGAACGGCCGTTACTACCTCTACGACGAAGGCAGCGCCAGCGGCACCTTTCTCAACCACGACCGCCTGGGCCTTAGCCCGCGCCAGCTGCAAGACGGCGACGAAATACGAATCGGCCGTCTCCTGCTGCGCTTCCAGCTCCGTCCCCCGGCCGCAGATTCCACAGAAACCGACCAACCCGAGCCAGACAGTTCAACCGACGCCGACGGGACCAGTGACGAAACGTAACCACGTTACTCCTATTATGCCCGTGTAGTGCCTGTCCTCGCGGGAATCACACCTGTTTGATTGAGATGTTTAAGCTTCCAGGGCTTCGCGGACCGCTTCCGGGTTTTCTGAGGCAACTTTAAGCAAGGCCCTGGCAGGTCCAACGGGAACGCGTCGTCCTTGCTCCCAATTTTGCAAGGTGCCCACACTTACGCCAATCATCAAAGCAAATTCACTTTGTGATTTATCCAGGCGCTGCCGAATTTCCTTGATATCCATCGGCGAAAATTCAAAGACGCGCCCCGGTTCCTCTTGCCCTTTTTTGATTTTGCCTGCCTGCTGAATACTTTCTACCAGTTCATCAAACAGTTCGTCGTTCATTTTAGCCATTCCTCTACAAGCTTTCGCAAACTCTTTATCTGGTCCTGTGTCAGATCTTCTTTTTTCGCCTTTTTGTAAACAACCAGCATAAAAAACGTCTCGTCGGGCACATCCCAATAATAAATCACGCGTAGGCCGCCTCGTTTACCTGTGCCTGGTGTACTCCATCGAATTTTGCGCAACCCACCACTTCCCGGAATCAAATCGCCTGCTTCTGGACGCATCAACAAAGCTTCTTGCAGCTTTCTATATTCAGAATCTGGCAGCAACGCTTTAATCTGCTTGGTGAAAATAGGCGTTTCGATGAAAAGCATGGCAAAACTATACGTCAGTGACGCACAAAAGGCAATAGGCAGCTCAGCCAACTGGCAGTTGGTTAGACAAATTTTTCAGGAGAATGCTCCCCAGCTGAAAACCTGCTATGCTTCCGTGTTGGAGTGTTTATGATTGAGTTACTGCAAGCCAATCCGCTGCTGCTGCTGTTTATTGTGGTGGCGATTGGCTATCTTTTGGGTCAGATTCGGATCGGCGGCAACAGCATGGGGGTTGCGGCCGTTTTATTTGTCGGTCTGGCGTTTGGGGCGCTGGATCCGGGGCTGCAAATGCCCCAAATTATCCTTGATTTGGGGCTGGTGCTGTTTGTCTACACCATTGGTCTAGCCAATGGCCCTGGCTTTTTTAGCAAGTTCCGCCGCGAAGGGCTGCGCGAGGTGCTGTTTATCGTCGGCATCATGGCGCTGCCCGCGCTGCTGCTGCTGGGCCTCCATCTGGCGCTGGACCTGGCACCCGCCACAACCGTGGGCATCTTTACCGGCCTGTCCAACAACACGCCAGCCCTGGCCAGCGTGCTGGATTTAATTGGGCCGAACGACGATACGGCCGCTTCCGCCGCCGTCGTTGGTTTTTCTGTGGTTTATCCGCTGGGGGTGCTGGGGCGCATGCTGGTTCTGGCGCTTGTGCTGCGCCTCTGGCCGGTCGATTTTGCTGCCGAAGCGCACCGGCTGCGCCACCAATACCCCATCGCCCGCGATTTGCAATACCGGACGATTGACATAACTAAGCCAGAAATGATGGCACGGCCGTTGCGCCAGCTGCGCCGCGAGCAGGACTGGGATGTGTTATTCGGCCGTTTGTACCGGGGCAGCAGCATCAGCCTCATCAGCAACGACACGCTGTTCCAGCCCGGCGACAAAATTGTGGTGGCGGGCACACCGGAAGCGATGGATGAGTTGGAAACGGCCGTGGGCCAGCGCGCCGCCGAAGTTTTGCAGCACGATCATGCGGTCTACACCAGCCGCCGCCTGTTTGTCTCCAACCCAGACATTGCCGGTAAGCCGCTGTCGGCGCTGAACCTGCGCGAAGATCATGGGGCCATCGTCTCCCACGTGCGGCGCGGCGATGTGGAGCTGCTGGCCCGGGGCGACACCGTTTTGGAGTGGGGCGACCGCATCCGCGTATTGGCCCCGCGCGAAGAAATTCCGCACCTGGTTGAGCTGTTTGGCGACTCTTACGCCCAGCTCAGCCACGTCAACCTGATGACCGTTGGCCTGGGCATTGCCGTCGGCTGGCTGCTCGGCCTGATTCCGATTACGCTGCCGGGTGGCATTACCTTTCAATTGGGCCTGGCCGGCGGGCCGCTGCTGGTGGCCCTGGTGCTGGGAGCGCTGCGCCGCACCGGCCCCATCTTGTGGAAAATGCCCTATAGCGCCAACCTGACCCTGCGCCAGTTTGGCCTGATTTTGCTGCTGGCGGCCGTGGGCGTACGCTCTGGCAGCGCCTTTTTGCAGGCGTTCACCAACGGTGCGGGCTGGCTCATTTTTGGGCTGGGGTTGGGGCTGATTGTGCTCACGACGCTGCTGGCGCTTTGGGTCGGTTACAAGCTGCTGGGCATCCCGTTCAGCCTGCTGCTGGGCATGATCTCACCCCAACCGGCCGTGCTGGAGTATGCCGAAGACCAGGCGCAAAATCCGCTGCCGGGCATTGGCTACACCCTCATGTTTCCCTTTGCCATCATCATCAACGTCATTTTGGCCCAGGTACTGCTGATCGTGCTGCAAACGATGTTTGCCCCCTAACTCGCACGAGTTTTCTATTTAGAGTGTCCGGCTTTTTCAGATTGGACAAATCTTGAAGATTGGCCCAATCTCAGCCGGTAACTTCCAGACGGTTATTCAGCGGCGGAGCCACAACCAGTCGGTGAGGTACTGCACACCCAGGCGCAGGTAACGCCGGTAGGTGCTGAAGGGCAAATCGAGCAATTCGGCCGCCTGCTCTTGAGTATCGGCGGGCTGGATGTAAGTGTGGTGCAGGGTGCGCTGCCACCGGTTTTGTTTGGGATGCGCCGTCATTTGCTGCAGCCCTTCCTGCACCAGCTGGCGCAGCTGGACCACGGGCGGTACGTCTACGGCCGTTTTGTCTACCAGGCGGCTGCGGCACAGCGGATTATTTTGCAGCGCCAGATCATCGGTGAAATGGCGCAGCGCCTCCTGCACCGCAGCGGCAAAAGCCACCTCGTCCAGGGCAGCATCGGGCGGAGCGGCCAGCGGACCAGCTGGCTCCGGCAGCTCTACCTTGATCCCCAGCTCGTGCTCGGCCATACGCGCCAGCCAGACCAGCGGCGGCACCACGCGCCAATCATGCCCATACATGCCGAAGGAACGGCCGTTCACCACAAAATCCGCCTGGGGCAGCCGGGCTTGCTCGGCAAAGCCAAATACCGCCACCCAAAAGTCAGGCTCGGCGCAGGGGATGAAGGTAAAGGCCAGGTTGGTGCGGGTTAAATAATGCTGCACCATGTTCAAAAAAATGCGGCTTTGCACGGGCGAAAGCCCCTGGTAACTTTCGGCCGCCATCCAGAAGCGGAACAGCGTGGCCGCGTCGCCCGGCCGCAGCGGTGCGTGGTGGGCCAAAAAGGTCAGCGCCGCCGCTACTGCCGGATCACGTGCCGCGTCTTCGGCGGTACATTTTTCCAGGGCCACTTGCAGCAGCAAGCCCTGCGCCGTACCGCCAGGCTGGCGGAAGATGACCCAGCCCTCCGGTTGGCGTTCTAACCAATGCGTGGCGAGGGTGACGGCCGTTTCCCCCTCATGCTGCCGAATCATGCCCAAAAGTGTGGCGCGATCACTTTCCAGGTAGCCGTCGGTAAACACCGTGCCGGTGGCCTGCCAGTCAAAATAAGCCTGGATGACGGGGTTATCGCGGTGCAAAAAGATGTAGTCAGACAAAATATGGCGCTGCTGCTGCTCGCTGCTTTCATGAAAGCGCTGAATGTAAAAGTTCCGGGCGCGGTTGTGCAGCGCCGCCTGCCACAGCGGATCGCGCCAGTGCAAATCCACCGCCAATGCCTCACGCGCCAGGTCGTGCGGATACAAACCGCGCCGCTCCGCCTCCATAAATGAGAGGCCGCGCAGCCAGGCAAAAATGGCGTGTGGCTCTTTGACGTCCAGCAGCGCGCCCAGCAGCGGTTCGTTCAGCAGGCGCACCTGCGAACACGCTTCAAGCGCCGCCCGGTGCAGCGGGCTGGGCACCTCTTGCATAAACTGTTCCAGCAGCGATTTGATGATGTCGGGTGCATTTTCCGGGTGAAATTCGATGTCTGGGTGCTGGGCAAACATATCGGCGATCAACGACAGGGCCAGGGGATGACCGTGGGTGAAGGCCAAAATGCGCTCATGCTGTCGCGCCGGGATGGTCCGCCGCATCAAGAAGGCGCGGCTTTCCTCCTGGCTTAGATTTTTCAGCGGCACCAGGCGCATCAGCTGCTGCCAGCCGGGGTCGGTGCGCCAGCGCAGCGAGGGCGGATTGCGCCCCGCCATGATGACCAGCACGTGGCCGGGCAGCTGTGGCAAAAATGTTTCCTGCAGCCAGCTGTCCAGGGGAAAAAGCAGCTCAGCAGTATCGATCTGAAGGAGGATACGGCCGTCGTACCCCCTCAACCCAGGAATAACCGCTTCCGGGTGGCTCAGCCCCAACAGCTGCTGGAGAGCGTGGAGAAAACCGGCCGGCGATACTTCCAGGTTGCGCCCATCTAGCGGCAACACCCGCACGCTGGCCTGCTGTGCCCAGTAGGCGCTTTCGCGCAGCAGGCTGCTTTTGCCCACACCACCTGGTCCAAAAATGTAAATCAACCCCAGCGGCAGGTCGGCTTTGTTGATGGCCGCACGCAGCAGGTCACGCTCCTGAGAGCGGCCGACAAAGTGATCGCGGCGGGCCGCTTCCAAATGGTCAAACAGTGAACCTGTCATCCAGCACCTCATCGACGAACTGAACGGCCGTTGCTGCCACAAGTGCCTGCCCCGCTAACCAGGCGGTGGCCAGACGTTCGGCAGGCAGGTGGCTTTCTACCTGGGCCAACGCCGCTTCAAACATCCCCTTCTCGTCACTTTCCCAGGCACCGCCCATCTGATCCAGCTGCCTTTCGGCCGTCGCCAACAGCCGGGCGGCCGGTTCAAACCGCTCCGTCGCGGCCCACACGGCCGCTACCCCCGTCAGGGCAAAAACAACCCCAATCTGGTCGCCAATGGCCAGCGACAGGGCCAGGCTGGCCCGGTAATCGGTGACGGCCGCGGGGTAATTTTGCTGCATAAACGCCAGCCGCCCCCGGTTGCTGTAGGTGGTGGCCAGCCCTTGCTGATCATTTTGCTGCTGCCGGAGCAGAATCACTTCTTCAAACAACTGTTGCGCCGTGGGATATTCTTGCTGAGCCAGCGCCACCAGCGCCAGGTTGTCTAACATGCCAGCCACGTGGCGCATGTCGCCCAGCTGACGGCGCAGGAGCAGCGCCTCCTGCCAGTAACGGCTGGCGGTGGCGTAATCGCGCTGCTGGTAAGGAATCATGCCCAGATTGGCCAGCGCCGCCGGGATGCCCCATCGGTCGCCCACCTTACGCCGCAGCTGCAAGCTGGCCGCAAAATTGTCCTGCGCCGCCGCCCACTCGCCGCGGCGGTAGGCAATCAGCCCTAAATTGTTGTATGAATTGGCCAGCTCGGCCCAATCTTCAGCCGCCTGGCGCAGCGCCAACGCTGCCTGAAAATAGGCCACGGCCGTTTCATATGCCCCTTGTGAATACGCCACGCTGCCCAAATTGTGCCGCACCCGCGCCCGGCTGCCGTCGTCTGGGGCCAGCGTTAAGGCAACGTCCAGCTCGGCCAGAGCCATTTGGTATTCCCCCTGCTGGTAAAAAATATTGGCAATTTCCAGCCGGACCTGACACAAGCCAGCCATATCCTGCACCGCCGCAAAATCGGCTTGGGCCAGGGTGAGCCAGTTTAAGGCAGCCTGGTACTGCCCCCGATTGCGCTCCAGGTTGCCCAACATCTGGCGGGCCTGCCCCTGTTGGTGCTGGCTGGCGGTGGGCAGGGTGATTACGGCCGTTAACGCCACCAACGCCTCATCCACCTGCCCATTTACCTTGTACAAATTCCCCAGCGCCAGCAGCACCGCGCCCCTTTCGGCGGCATCGTCGGGCAAAAGAGTCAGCAGCTGCTCGTACAGGCTGATAGCCGCTTCGTTAGCGTACCCTTTTTCGGCATGCTGCCCGGCCACCCAGAGGTAACGGCGCTGCGCATCTGGCAGCCCGGCGGCGGCAAAATGGTGCGCCAGGTTGGCCGCGTGGGGACCCAGATCAGCGACGTAAACCGTTTCCAGGCCGTGGGCAATTTGCTGGTGCCAGCGCCGCCGCCAGCGGGGGCCAATCCGGTGCAGTACAGCCTCGCGCAACTTGTCGTGGCTAAAGTGCCAGCGGTCGGTGCCGGTTTCACGCTCCAACACGCCCGCCTGGGCACAGGCGGTGAGCCAGCTTTCCAGCCGGGTACGCGGCGCGAGATAGGCCAGCAGCGCAAAATCGAGCTGGCGACCGGCCAGGGCGGCTTTTTTGAGGAGCCGCACATGCGTCGGCGGCACGCGCCCCAGCCGCCGCTGCGCAACCTGCTGAATTCCCTGGGGAAAAACGGCGGTGGGCAGCGGCACCGCGCCAATCTGGTCCAATCGCCCGGCTTCTTCGGCCAGGGCACGAACTACCTCGACAATAAAAAAGGTGTTGCCCTCGGTTTCACGCTGGAGGAAGTGGAGCAGGGTGGGCAGACGGCCGTTTTCGCCCAACATCGCCGCACTCAAATCAGCCACCGCCTCGGACGCCAACGGGCGCAAATCGAGGCGCGACAGGCTGGCCAGCCGGGTCAGCAGTTCACGCCGTTCGTACAGGCGACAGCTGGCCACCAGGCAAAGCGCCATCTCCTGGTGCTGCGCCACAAGCTGCTCCAGCAGCAGCAGGCTGTTCTCGTCGGCCCAGTGCACATCTTCCAAAATGAGCAGCAGGGGCTGAGCAGCCGCAGCCCTAGCCAGCAAATCGAGGACGGTGAGGTGGAGGCGTGCCTGGGCGGCGGCGGCCGCCAGCGGTGGCGCTGGCTGGACTGGCCGCCCCACCAGCCGGGCAATGTCGGGAATGATGGCGTGCAGCACGGCCGTTTCCAGGTCGGTGGGGGCGGTTGGCAGCAGGAGGGGGCGCAGCAGTTCGGCCCAGAGATGATAAACGCCGCCGTTGGCCTGGGCCTGGCCGCGCAGCACCTGGCTGCCGTTGACCAGGGCAAAAATGCGCAGCTCTTGCAGCAGGCGGCTTTTGCCCATGCCACTTTCCCCCACCACCAGCCAGCCGCTGCCCTGGCCCTGCGCCGCCTGCTGCCGGGCATCTTCCAGACGGGCCAGCTCGGCAGACCGGCCGATAAACGGGGCCGCTTGCAAGAAGCTTTCGCGGGTGGCCCTGGATTCGGGCGGCAGGGGGAGGTGAACGGCCGTACACAGAGCCGCCAGCGTTTCGGCCGCCGAGGGGTAGCGGGCGGTGGGTTCTTTGGCCAGCAGCCGCTGCACCACGGCCTGTAACCCTGGGGCAAGTGCCAGCAGCGAAAAATCTGGCTCCTGCTGCAAGATGGCCAGCGGCAGGTTGGTTTCGTGGTGGAACGGGTGCCAGCCCGCCAACAGCTCATACGCCAGCAGGCCCACCGCATACAAGTCGGAGGCTACGGTGGCCGTGCCGCCCTGGAGCAGTTCGGGGGCCATGTAGGCCAGGGTGCCGGAGGGCAGCGAGGCGGTGCCTGGTGTCAGCGCCAGGCCAAAATCGAGCACCTTGACGTTGCCCTGGGCATCCACCAGCACGTTGCCCGGTTTTAGATCGCGGTGGATGATGCCGCAGCGGTGCACGTAGATGAGGGTGGTGAGCAGCTGGAGGAGGAGTTGGATACGGCCGTTTTCCCCCAGCCGTTCACCCACCGTGGTGATGGGCCGGGCCTGGGGCAAAATTTCCATCGTGAAGTAGGGCAGCTGCTCCTGGTCGAACCCGTAGTCGCGTACGGTGATGACGCCAGGATGGCGCAGCGCCGCCAATGCCTGAAATTCATGGGCCAGGCTCAGGCGCAGTTCGGCCGTAGCGGGCTGCCAGATGGAGCTGTGCAGTCGTTTGAGCGCCACTTCTTCCTGCGTCAGGCGATCGACGGCACGCCAGACGGCCCCCATGCCGCCCGCGCCAAGCGGCGACAGCAGCACGTAGCGGTTGCCAATTTGTGGCTGAACCAGGGTTGTTGGGGTTGGCGCAGGCATTTTTCTTCCTCAATCCCAAGGGCCAGGGGAGCGGTTCTTGAGAATGGCTCACATTATACAAGAGGAAGCAGCGGATTTGCACAACAGTTTGCCCAGCAGCTGCCGGAAAACGCAGCAGCGGCTCGTTTAGCCAATCAATTGTTTGGCAAACCAACCGGAGGTAAACAGCCATGAGCGAGCAGGGAAAAACAAAACGAGAACGGACCACAGCGCAGGCGTCAGGGCGTGAAGAGATTTTGCGGGCGTTTGGGGCGAGCACGTCTGACATGATTCAGAAAGCGGCCGTTATCCTGGAAGAAGAGGTAGCGGTAGGCTTGTTGGCCGCCCGCGAGGTGGAACGGAGCATGCGCGAAACGGGCGAGCTGCGCGCTGAATCATTCGATGACATCCTGGTGCGGCTGCGTCGCGATGCCCACGATGTGGTCAACATCATCGGGGAGCAGGTAGACCAGATGCGCGCGGCGGAGTTTGATGAGCTGTCGGGGCGGTTCCAGAAGGATGCCCACGAAGCGGTGGACGTGCTGCTCAACGCCGTCACCCATGCGCCAACCCTCATCAACCGCCTGCTGAAGCTGAGCAACCTCACCACCACAGACAGCACCGACGCAAGCGCATCATGACCCAATTTACCTTTTTTGAAGAGCGGCTGGCTTATTATCGGGAGATCACGCTCAACAATTTGCTCACCGTGCTGCCCACGCGGGAACCGCAGCGCTATTTTTATGAGCTGCTGCCGGATTATCCTAAACGCGGCGGCAAGGGGCTGCGGGCGGCGTTGTGCCTGGCCACCTGCCTGGCCTATGGTGGCCGCCTGCAAAATGCGCTCAATACGGCCGTAGCAATTGAGCTATTTCACAACGGCTTCCTGGTACACGATGACATTCAGGATGAGAGCGTGTTTCGCCGGGGCACCAACACGCTGCATGCCCAGCACGGCACCGGCGTGGCGGTGAACATTGGCAACGCGCTAAACCTGCTCAGCTTGCAGGTACTGATGAAAAACCAGGCGGTGCTGGGCGGCCGCCTGGCCTGGCAGTTGTTTAACGAAAGCGCGGAGATGCTGCGCCAGACGCTGGAAGGGCAGGCGCTGGAGCTGGGCTGGATCCGCGACAACGCCTGCGATTTAACCGACCGCGATTACCTGCGCATGGCGCTCAAGAAGACGGCGTGGTACACGTGCATTTACCCCTGTCGGGCGGGCGGCCTGGCGGCCACGGGCGGCGGCATTGACCCGGATCGTTTTTACCGGTTTGGCTGGTTTTTGGGCGTGGCTTTCCAGATTCAGGATGACTTGCTGAACCTGGTGGGGGATTACGGCCGTTACGGCAAAGAAATCTACGGTGATTTGTGGGAAGGCAAGCGCACCCTGATGCTGATTCATCTGCTGAACCAGGGCACGCGGCAGGAAAAAGCAGAGCTGCAAGCCATTTTGGCGCAGCGCCGCGATGAGCGTACGGAGGACCAGGTTGCCTGGATCGTGGACCGGATGAACCATTACGGCAGCATCGCTTTTGGTCGCCAGTGCGCCCGGCAGTTTGCCGGGGCAGCGCTGTACGAGTTTCGCAACGCCTACGGTCACCTGCCCGAATCGGATGACAAGCGCTTCATTTTAGAGATGGTGCTGTATATGATTGAAAGGAAGTGTTAGTTACGGCCGTTCACTGACAATTGCTGGAGGATTTCTGCAATAACCTCTTCAAGCGCTTTGTTTTGTTCCGGCATCGCTCCACCCGCACTGGTGGATTCCGGCAGCTGCGACGCCAGTTGTTTGAGCAGTTCGCCCGAACGATCCTTTGTTTCCCGATTGGTTGAAGGATGATGAAACACCAGGGTGGCAATTGTTTCAGCCTGGCTGGCCTTGCCCTGACGCGCCAAGAGGACGGCCGTACTCAGTAAGCAAAACAGCATCGCCGACACCGAACCAATCTCTTGCGCCATTTGCAAACCAGCCTGAGTGTGCTGCCACGCCGTGGGGTAATCGCCCACCGCCCCGAACACACCGCCTAAGCTGCCCAGGGCGTGGGCGGCAATGTGACGGTGCCCAAGCTCGCGGCAAATTGCCAGGCATTCCTCAAGAAAGAGCCGCGATTCGTCATACTCTGCCAGCATATAACAGGCCACGCCCAGGTTGTTCAAGGCAACGGCGGCACCCATCGGATAGCCAATTTCCCGAAAAATATCGAGAGCCTCTTGCTCCAGGGGCTTCACCGCCGCATACCGGGCCTGACCCAGCGCAATAAAACCCAGATTCACCAGGACGGTGGCGATCCCTTTTTGATCGCCTAGCGCCCGCCGCAGGGCCAGGCTCTCTTCATGGAGTTGGTGAGCCTGGTCAAATTCGCCCCGTTCTGCGTAAGCTGTGGCCAGGCCGTTCATCGCGGAGGCGATGTGATGGGAGTTGCCGACAAGACGATGCTGCGCCAGGCTCTTTGTGTAATGAAGGATCGATTGGTCAAAATCGCCTTCGGCACGGGCCATATTGCCGAGGCATTGGAAGCAGAGCGCTTCCTCAGCGGGTAGTGGCGGCTGCGCTTCATGGAAAATGGCGGAGCATTGCGCAATCAAGGTTCGCGCCAGCGCAAAGCGATCCAGTCGGTGATAGAACCAGGCCTGCCGGACAAGCAGCCTGCCAAAAAGCGGGCTTTTGTCGCTCGTAGCGGCCTGCGCCGCGTCGGCGGCTGAGCCAAACAATTGCACAGCCTCGGTATACCAACCCACATATTCCAGGAAAACGCGCAGGCTCTCCAGGGCAGGGGCCAGTAAGTCCGGCTGCCTGGTCGCAACGGCCCATTCCCAGGCTGCCCGGATATTGTCCATCTCGGCAGCGATCTCCTGCCGCGCCCGGTTTTGTTGGGCACCATTGAGGGCGTCTTCTTGTTTGGCCAGAAAGTTAATGGTGGTCTGGCAGTGGCGTCGTTGTATCTCGGCAAAGTGTGATGGGGCAGCTTTTAGCTGGTTGGCGGCGAAGTGGCGGAGCAGCTCATGCATGGTGTAACGGCCGTTTTCATCCCGGCGCAGCAGTGATTTTTCACATAGGGCGGATAGAACTGACAGAGGCGACTGGGTAACGGCCGTCGCCATCTCTCGTGTACAGCCACCCTGGAAAACAGAAATCCGGGCAAACGTGTCGCGCTCGTCATCCGCCAGCAAGGCCCAGGAATGCTCAAAGGCAGCTTGCAAACTGCGGTGCCGGGTGGGCACATCTTTTTGCGTTGTGGCTAAAAAGCTCACGTTATAGGCGATCTCATCGGCAATTTCGGCACAGGTCAGCTGGCGTACCCAGGCGGCGGCCAATTCAATGGCCAGCGGAAGGCCATCAACGAGCTGGCAAATGCGGGTAACGGCCGTTTGATTCCCGGCGTTTATGACAAAATCTGGCAGTATCATCTGGGCCCGATTCAAAAATAGCTGGGTGGCGCTGTAATTCCCGGTAATTACATCTGGCGTGGGGGGCACCGCCAAACCAGCCAACTCCAGCAGCCTCTCGCCACGCAAATTAAGCCGCTCCCGTGAAGTAACCAGCAGGCGCACCTCGGGACACGCCTGAATCAAGCGGCTAACCCACGCATCCATGCCAGACAGATGTTCCAGATTGTCAAGAACCAGCAAAAGTTCCTTGTCATGCAGGTAAGTCAGCAGTTGGTCAGAGGGGTCGGCGGTGCCACTTAAGGCGGCACCAAGAATTTCGGCCACCGTATTGGGTATCGTTTCAAGTGAATTAACGGCCGCCAGGGGCACAAAAACCACGCCATGCAGGAACAGGTCGGCGGCACGAACGGCCGTTTCCAGGGCCAAGCGGGTTTTGCCGCTCCCACCGGTACCGCTAATAGTCACCAGGTGGCAGGTGGGGTCGGCCAGCAAACGGAGCAGGTAGGCCAGTTCGTTGTGGCGTCCGACAAACGGGGTCGTCGAAGTCGGCAGATGAATGCGGGGCCTGGCGTCACGGATGCGCTCAAATAAAGCCGAGGTTTCCGGCGACGGCGCTACCCCCAGTTCATCACTAAGCAGCTGACGACACAGCTTGTATTGCGCCAGCGCCGCGGAACGTTGGCCGCTGCGCAGCTGGGCCAGCATCAGCTGGCGGTGAGCTTCTTCACGCCAGGGCTCCAACGTGAGCAGGCGGGTGGCGCTGTCGATAGCCTGGCCGTATTCGCCCCGGCTGAGGTGGTGTTCGGCCAGGGTGTGCAGGGTGTGCAGCATCAGTTCGCGGTAACGCGCGCGTTGGGCCAGCATCCATTCTTCAAATTCGGGGGCATCGCGCACGTAAAAACCGGCCAGAAAATCACCCTGGTAGAGGGCGGTGGCCTGCTGCAAAGCGGCCGTGCGGATGAGCAGGTCGGCGCCTCGCGCCGTGTGCAGCTGGTTTTCAAATTGGGCGACATCGAGGGTGTGGGGCACGGCCGTATTCCAGCCAACGGTTTCACGGGTAATGATGAGGTGGGGGTCAACCAGTTTGCGCAGATTGCTTAACGTCTGGCGCAGGTTGTTTTTGGCGTCGGCGTCGGTCATCTCGCCCCAAAGCAGGGCCGCCAACGCCTCACGCTGGTGCGTCCGGGCCGTCACGGCGAGATAGGCCAGCAAGGCGGGCGCTTTGCTGGACACAAAACCGCTAATTGGAGCATCCCCCCGACGAATTGCCATACCGCCAAACAAACGGATTTCTAAAACGGCCGTCATTGCTTGCTCCAATAAATGATCTCTAAATGTTCGCTTTTTAAGATAGGCCAAGCGTAACACAAACGCAGGTTGATGGGAAGAAAGCATGGACAGAGAACTCGGGAAACGGCCGTTGCGGTACCACAGCTTCATCCTCACGTTGTGGACAGAAGGCGGCGGGCTGCCCAATGCCCCGCCCGTCTGGCGCATCAGCCTGCAAGACCCCCACACGTCTGAGCGGCGCGGCTTCAAGGATTGGGCAGAACTGGGGCGATTTTTGGCGGAATGGACGGCCGTTCCGCCTGCCGAAAAGTCAGATGCTGAAAAATAAGTCAAACAAAATCAAGGAACATGCCAAATGATAAAAATGGAACAAAGCGTCATCATCAACTGCCCGCAAGAAGTGGTTTTTGCCTTCGTCGCCAACCCGGAAAATGAAACGAAATGGCAGGCCGATCTGGTCGAGGCGAAATTCACCACCAATGGGACCGTGGGTGTTGGCTCTAAAGGGCGTGATCGGCGGCAGTTTATGGGTAAACCCGTCGAGACAACCTGGGAGGTGACCGAATATCAACCCGACCACAAGATGGCTTTTCGGGTTATTACCGGCCCAATCCCGTTTCATGGCGCTTATCTGTTTGAGCCTGTGGCCGGCGGCACAAAATTTACTTTTAGCGCCTGGGCAAAAACAAAAGGCCTCTCTAAATTATTCGATCCCCTCGTCAATCGGATGGGAAGAAAACAGTATGAACGTGATCTGGCTGCATTAAAAGCTGTCCTGGAAACAGAGCACTAGTACAGTCTGGCGGAAATCTACATAACGTTATTATGACAAGTTGCCGGACTGTTTAAGTATTGCGCTGTCATCCATAACCTTTTGTGAACTTTCGGAGCGCAATACTAGATTGGCAAATTCAAAGCAAAAGGAGAGTTTCGATGAAAAAATTACAGTGGTGGTTTCGTGTGATTGGGGTGTGGTATCTGCTGCTTGGCCTGATGAACATCTACATGATGTTTCTCGGCAGCCCGGACTATTTAGCGCAAAACATTCCCTTTCCAACCGATCAATGGGCAATCCGCGCTTTTGTCGATGGCTGGTCACCTTTCCTGTTTGAGATGTTTGGCATTGCCACCTTTGCCCTGTGGGCGTCGCGTGAACCGGGCAAACATACCAGCGCTGCCCTGCTCCTGGTCTGGCTAGAGCTCCTGCACGGTGTGCTGGATGACATCTTCTTGATTGCCCGGGGGTATGACGCCGGTGGGTATATCGCCTTTATCGTGATTCATTTGATCATAATCGCCAGCGGCTTGTGGGCAGTGCGGCAGGCACAGGCGGACATGGCACCAGGAACGGCCGTTACGCCCACCCTGGCTGTCGGTGATTAAGATGATGAGGCGAAAACGGCCGTTTTGCCTGCTGCTAATGCTCTCCCTGCTCCTGCTGGCCGGCTGCCGCCTGGGAGAAAGCACCATCACCGTCCAAACCGACGGGATGCGCTTTGTGCAGGGTGAAGTGCAAACAAAAGCCGGTCAGCCCGTGACGCTGCGCGTGGTTAACCAGGATGATTACGCCCACGCCTTCGACATGGATGAATTTGACATTCACACCCCGCTGGCCGCCAATGAAAGCGCCACCTTTGTGTTTACACCAGAACAGGCTGGTCGTTATACCTTCTACTGCGGGGTGCCAGGGCATGAAGCGGCCGGTATGGTCGGCGTTTTGATCGTCACCCCCTAATGTGTTTGCCCGGTTTAACCCTAAACGATCGCCAAATGATCGGTGGTTAAGCTGGCCGTAACTTGAATTCCAGGAGGAAGAAAATGATTGGTAATCTTTTCGTTTTGTTGATTGTATTGGGTCTGGTTGTTTTGTTTGGCTGGCTGACGTACCGGGCCGTGCGGGCCAGGAAGCTGTGGGTGAAAATCGCCGGGGGCGTGGGAGCCGGATTGGTAACCCTGATTCTGGCCGCAATGGTTTTTCTGGGTGGCAAGGGGATTGCAGTCACTTATTTTCCCGATGAACCAACCGCACCAGATTTAACCGTCGCTGGCACACCGGAACAAATTGCGCGCGGTGAATACCTGGTGAGCCTTTCTTGCATAGGCTGCCACGGCGCAGTGGATGCCAGCGGCAATCCGAGCGGTGAACTGCCCCTGACGGGTGGCTGGAACATCGCCGAAGCCGAAGGGTTTGGCTTTATGGGCAGCATGGTGACCGAAAATCTAACACCCGGCGGCAAGCTGGCCGGGTACAGCGATGGCGAGCTGTTCCGCGTTTTGCGGCACAGCGTCGATCAGGAGGGTGTTAAGCTGGGCTTTATGGACTTTCTGCCCTACAAAGAGCTGAGCGATGCGGATACGGAAGCGATTATTGCTTATCTGCGCTCGGTGGAACCGATGGAAACGGCCGTTGCCACTGGTGACAAATTGAACTTTGTCGGCGCTGTTCTAACAGGTTCAGGCATGATTCCGCCCGGCGGCTGGGGTGCGGAAACGGTAACCGCCCCGCCCGAAGGCGTAACGGCCGAATACGGCCAATATGTTGCCACCTTCGGCGAATGTCGCGGCTGTCATGGCCCAGACATGACCGGCACCGAAGCGTCAATGGCTGGCCCGGCCGTTCCCAACCCGCGCCCGCTGGTGAGCACCGTCACCCAGGCAGAATTTACGGCAATGATGCGCAGCGGCATCAAGCCAGATGGCACCCCGTTCCCCGATACCATGCCCTGGCAAAACGCCGCCAAAATGGCGGATGATGACCTGGCGGCCCTATATGCTTACCTGACCGCGCCCGTGGAATAACAAGCTGGTGGTGCAGTGCGACGCACTTCGGAAGTGCGTCGCACCTGGAGGTTCAGATGGATACACAAGCAGTTTCACTGGGTTTACGGCCGTTATGCGCTATGTCATCGTGCTGGTGCTGGCGAGAGATGGCCAATCTCGGTGACTGGCCCACTCTGGCTGAACAAACCGTTACGGCCGTATCAAATAGCGGAACGTCGGCGGGGGTGGGGTAACGGCCGTACCTTCCCACCGCCGCCGCAGCTCCAGCTTCAAACTCGCCTCCCCCTGGCGCATGGCCCAATGGTGGTTGGCCGCAAAAATCGGCTTCAGGATAAAGGAAAACCAGCGCAGGATCGGCTTATCGGCCGACACCCGCCAGTCGTAGGTGATGTCTACCCAATTGCCATCCTGCGCCAGCCGCCAACGGCCAGAGCCGGTCAGGTCGCCCCACGCCTCCAGGGCAAAGCCGTAAGGGGCCTGGTTTTCCGTAACGCGGAACTGCCAGCGCAGGGTGTAGGGCAGCCAGCCTTTGGTGTACAGGCTGACCACCTTGCCAATACCCCGGGCATCACCCGGTTCCAGCTCCTGCACCGCCAGGTAAACCGACGGCCACCAGCGCACCAGATCCGGCGCATTGGCCAAAATATCGCTGACTTCGCGGCAGGTGCCGCGCACACGCCAGCGGGTCACAAAGGCATAATCGTTGCTTTTCATGGGTTTCCTCCATCAATCAATTTTTGCACACGCTGCCCCTGGCCCACCTCGGCCACAAACACAGCGCCGTCGGGGGCGATGGCCAGCGCATGAGGCCAGATAAACTGCCCCGGCCCACGGCCGTAGCCACCAAAACGATCCACAATTTCACCGGCAGGCGTTAATTTCAGAATGCGGGCACGATCCGGCAGCCACTCATTTTGATCGCCCCCATCCACCACATACACAAAGCCATCTGGCCCAACGCGCACCGCCCAGGGACGGCCGATTTGCCATTCGTCGTGCCAGCTGGTGAGGTAACGGCCGTCAGCGTCAAAAATCTGCACCCGGGCGTTGCCGCGATCCGCCACGTAGACGCGCCCGCTGGCGTCTACGTCCAGGCTGTGCGGCAGATCAAATTCACCGGGTTTTGTGCCGGGGCGGCCCCATTCCAGCAGGTAACGGCCGTCGGCGGCAAAGCGCACAATCCGGCTGTTCAGGTAGCCATCGCTGACGTAAAAAGAGCCGTCGGCCGCCACCGCCACATCCGTGGGCCGGTTAAAATGGGCTGCATCCTGGCCCGCAACCCCGGCTTCGCCAAGAACCAGCAGCAGCTTTCCGGCCCTATCAAATTTAAATACCTGGTGCAGCCCGACGTCGGTCAACCAGACGTTGTCCTCCTGGTCAATTGTCAGGCCGTGGGGCATGACAAAACGATCCTCGCCCCAGGAACTGAGCAGCTCACCAGTTTGCCCGGCAAACACGTAAACCGTCGGCGCGGCAATGAGGGTCGGATCAATCGCGTCCGTCGCCCACACTTTTTCGCCCCGGGCAAACACAAAAACCTGCCCCTGCGAATCCACGGCGATGCCGGTCACCTGCCCCAGAACCAGGCCGGGCGGCATCTGCGGCCAGGTGGTGACGGCCGTGTACGCCGAACGGCCGTTGACCAACGGCCAGCCCACCAACCGCAGCGCCCCCCAAAAGAGCCCCAGGTTCAACAGCACCACCAGCAGCAACAGCTGGGTGGTCTGGTGACGCAGCCATTTCATAGAGGCACCGCCAGGCGGTAAACGGCCGTACTCACCAACCCCACGCCATACGCCACCGCGTAGTACAGCAGCAGCGGCTGACGGCCGTAACGCCACAGCAGCCCTGCTGCCAACAGCGCCAGCCCCAAGACGATGATCAGGTCCAGCCCAATCGGCTCAAAACCGAGGTTGGCAAAGATGCCCAGGGCCACAAAAAGCGCGTTGAAGGTGAGAACGGCCGTGTCCCGTCCGTTCATTTTTCCTGGCCACGGATAGACAACTTGCAGCAGCATCAGCGCCCCATTCAGCAGGGCAAACCCGGCAAAAAAGAGCCAGTGGGAAAATTCGTCGTCGTTGAAAATGACAATGCGGCACAAATCGCTCACGTCCCCATCCGGGCAGAAGCGGGTGTGCAGGTAATTGGTGGTCTCGTGGCTGCCGTAGCTGGCGGCAAACAGGTACAGGCCCAGGATAAAAGCCAGGTTCAGCAGGAGCGGGCGCCAATCAGGCTGGGGGTGACGGCCGTTCCCCTCCCCTTCACCGCGCTCCAGCTCCTTTTTTAGCAGGTAAAACGCCGTCACGCTGATCAGCGGCAGGGTGAGCATGTTGTGCAAATCAACCCAGCGCAAAAATTCGTTTGGGGCCACATAGCCCAACGTCCACGGCCCCAGCCGGTTGAGCGAGCCAAGCATAATCACCAGCGTTTGCACGCTGAGCAGCCAGTGGAGGCGGGAAAGGGATGGGGGGGAGGGAACGGCCGTTTTTATCATCGGACCTGTCCATCAACGATCTCGCCGTCGTGCCATTCGGGATCGGCCGTAAGCAGGGCGCGCAGCGCCATAAAACGTTGGTGCTGTTCCGGGCTGGCGGCGTTGGCCTGGTATGCTTCGCGGCTCTCAAACACCGCCACCAGCATGTATTCCTGCGGATTGGCGTCCATGCGGTAAACGTAGCGGGCGATCTGGCCAGGAGCCAACGTCAGCTGCGCCGCCAGGGCACGCAGTTCGTCAATTTTGTCGGGTCTGGCAGTTACTTTCGCAATCGTTCCGTACATGATTTTTCTCCTTTGGAAATAGGCCGCGGATTGACGCGGATTGACGCGGATTAAATCTGGGCGCACCCTACGCCCTGTGGGTCATCTGTGAAATCGGTGGGGTTCATCTGTTTGTTGACCAACGGCCGTTTACAAGCCCAATAAAAAATCTGTAATCGCCTGCGTGACCTCAGCGGCGGCCTCCATATTGGCCATGTGGCCCACACCGGGCAGAATCAGCTGCTGCGCCTGCGGCACCGCCTGGCAAATTTGCGCCGTGATCGCCCGAAAATCAGGCAGGTCCAGCTCACCGACGATGGCCAACAGCGGCAGCGTCAATTCGGCCAGCCGCTGGGCTGCCGGTGGGTTCAGCCCCAGTTCATGGTTTTGGTTAACAAAGTGCCAGCCAGAATAGTCGTGAATGATTTGGCGGAGGCGGGAGGCAACGGCCGTATTGGCCATTGCCGGGGCAAACAGCGGATGTGTCAGCCACGATTCTTTCGCCGCCGGAATGCCCCCCTCGCTGGCTCGCTGCCAGACCAGGTCATCCCGCGCTGCCCCCGCCGCTGACCAGGCATATCCCGGCAGCACGGCGTCGATGAGCACCAGGGATGCCGTGCGTCTGGGATAAGTGAGCGCAAAATTCAGCGCCACCGCCCCACCCTTCGAAAGCCCAACCAGGTGCGCCTGGGCAATGCCCAACTGGTCCAGCAGCCCAGCCAAATCTGCCTCGTGTGAATACGGCTCCGCAGTGGGCACAGCCGATCGGCCAAAACCGCGTAAATCGTAGCGAATTACCTGGAAATGCTGCGCCAGGGCCAGAAACTGGTCATCCCACATGCGGCTGTCCAGCGTGAAGCCATGCAAGAGAACCACGGTCTGGCCTTGACCGGCCATTTCCCAACAAAGTTGCGTATCGTTGACTTGAATAATCTGTTGCATATTGAAAAATCCAGGCTCTTTAGGAACTCAGGGGGTTTACAGTCCGTGAAGCGTGAAACGTGACCAGAGGGCTATCACGTTTCACGCTTCACGTTTCACGCCAGACCCCACGAAATCCTGAAGACCCAAAATCCATAGAAACAATCCAATTACAGGACGGTAAACCACCCTTTTAGGCGGGAATTGCGCCAAGCTGCTGCAACCAACCCAGCATGTCGGCCTGGTTCCATCGTTCAACACATTTGCCGTCGGCAAAGCGCATCATGGTCATGCCGGGCACAAGCACTGCGTTGCCCGTCGCCGGGATACCCATAAATTCGTCTTGATGGGTTGCCTGCAACCGATAGCGGCAGGCCAGGAGGTCGCCTTCCACCACCACCTGATCGATCATCAGCTGGGGATTGGGAAACGCCCGCCATACTCCTTCATAAAATACGGCCGCTCCGGCCGCACCCGGCGGTAAACCAGGCGAAAAACCATGCAGGACAATCTGGGAATCATATAGCTCCATGTAGGCAGCCAGGTTGCCACTGTTCCAATGATCAATCGCTTGTTGAAAAGCAACTTTTATTTGTGCCGTAGACATCGAATGTTTCTCCTTTTGTAACTGTACAGGTCTCGTTCCACGCTCTGCCTGGCACGACTCGTGCCAGGCGGTTTACTTAATCAGCCACGGCGCGCTGGAGGACGGCCGTTCCACGGGGAGACGGCCGTTTCCCCCGCAGCACCCGCCACACAAGGCGCGGCTGGAACAGGCTGGTTGGGGGGGCCATCAGGTTCATCACCTTCAGGAAGGCTTCCCCAACCACCTCATCGTGCAGGGTGGCCTGGTGCACTTTGGCCACGTAACGGTTGATAAAATCGGTACCGGGTGGTTTGGTGCCCGTGGTGCGCGGAAAACGAAAATCTTCGCCGACGGCCAGCTGCCAGGGAATATCAATCACCCGGGCCACCCGCTTGAAGAAGGCCAGCGCCAGCCCATCCAGCGACGGCCGACTGGCCAACAAGGCATCTAGCTCCGCCGCCTGCAACGAAGCCGAGGTCATGCCCTGGCCGTAGGTGGGGTTAAAGCTGGAAATGGCATCACCCAATACCAGGTAACCGGCGGGGAAGCGCGCCAGCTTTTCATAGTGACGGCGCAGGCTGTGGGGAAATTTATGAGGCACGATGTCGGAAATCGGCTCGGCCTGGCTGATGATGTTGTAGATGTCGGGCAGCGGCAGGCTGCGGGCAAATTCCAGGAAAGCTGCCTCGTCCAGCGGCGCGTGGTCGCCATGCCAGCCGCCCATGGAACAAATCCAGCGATCCCCTTCGATGGGAAAGAGAGCACCAAAGCGGTTTTCCCGGGGGGCCTCCGGCGTGTACAAAATCCAGTCCTGGCCACGGGGGTCGGCCGGATAGCGGCGGTAGACGCGTGTGGCATAACCAACGTCTACGCGCACCTCACTTTCGGGAGCGGGCTGGTAGCCCATTTCCTTGAGCCACTGGGCAGAGCGGGAACCACGCCCGGTGCAATCTACCACCAGGCTGGCGTTGAGCACTTCTTGCTGGCCAGTGGCGCGGTCTTCAATTTGCACGCCGGTAACCTGGTTGCCAGAAGCGCTGGCACTGAGCGATGTCGAAGCGGCCGTTACCAGCCCCAACACGCCGCAGTTATCCACCAGGGCAACGTTTGGCAGGGCCAAAACGCGCTCCCGCACCAGATGCTCCAGCAGCGGACGGCTCATCAAGGTGGCGGGCACGTTCATCTTAAACCGTTTGCGATAGCCGCCGTAGGTGTACCACTGCATCGAGTCGGCAAAATCACCCATGATTGCGCCATTATCTTTAAGCGCCTGGGGCAGGTCGGGGAAAAAGCGGGTCATCACTTCGAGACCGGTGGCCAGCAGCCCATGCAGGTGGCGCGCCTGGGGCTGCCCTTTACGCGCTTCCGGCCCAGGGGCAACGCTGTCTCGCTCTAAAATGGTGACCTGCTCAAAATGATGGCTCAGCACACGGGCCGTCAGCACCCCCCCCAGGCTGCCACCGATGATGATGGCGCGTTTGAACGTGGCATTTTTATTTGTCATCTGGACTTTCCTTTTGGGGCGGCTGGTGGGGAAACGGCCGTGCCTTTTCTCCACCAGCACACCTATTTTTCGCGGTTTACTTAGGCGATGGCGCGGTATCAGGCAGCGGCCGTTTCTGGGGAAGGTTCGTTTTCTGGATACCCTACCAGGCCAAGCAGCCCTTTGATGGCCGAGATTTCGCCCAGGTGGACCATATTGTTGCCCAGCGCCAGAAAGAAAACGGCCGCACCGTTCACATACCCCATGCCCACCTCGGTGAGGTCAATCGGCTCGTCGAGGATGGTGTCTGTCACCGTGGCCAGGTAGGCGTCGGTGGCCTGGTGCACCGCCTGGGCATAGGCCCGCAGGGCGGGCAGGTCCACCACTGCCTCTTTGGCCCAGTTGTTCCAGCCAACTGGCGGGGGCGGCGTCTGAAAGCCGGGATACTGGCGCATCATGACGGGTGTGGTCTGGGCCAGCTTCACGTTGATGAACCAATCCTCACTGGTCACCAGGTGGGCATACTGGCCCAGAATCGACGCCGGGCCACCGGGCTCATAACGGGCCGCGTCTTCCGAAATGCCTTGCATCGTGCCTTCCAGATAGCCGTGGGTCTGCTCAAACAAAAAGCGTAAATTGTCAACAGCGGAACGAGTTGGGGTTGTCATTGGGTTACCTCCATAAAAAGTGGTGTCTACTTCAAAAAAGCGCGGGCCATAACGGCCGTATCGCTAAATCCTCGCAGCCGAACAACTTTGCCGTGGCGCACCGTGAACAGGTGCGCCCAATCCGTCTCAAAGGTGCGGCCGGTGGTTTTTACTTTGACTTGCTCATAACCAAGCGAAAGGATGTGTTCGCCCAACGGGATAATTTCGTGGGGGCCAAATTCCAGCACGTCACAGCTCAGCGCCACGGTTTGCAAAAAATCCACCATCTGCGCCTGGCCCAGCCAGCGACCGGCAAAGGGGATGTCTTGGGGACGGCCGTTAAAATGCCATTCCACCTCCTCATCCAGCAGAACGAGGAGAGTGGCTACATCCCATTGCCGCCACGCGGCGTAGAAGTCTTGCACCACCTGAACCGCCTCCGCTTGCCCGATCATCGTCCATCCCCTTGTTTGGTTTAGCTGTTTGCTGCTGTTGTGCATGGGGTTAGGATACGGCCGTTCACCAGTCAACCACCAGTCCAAAAACTGTTCACTTTTTGTTCAAAATCCAGGGGAAAACCGGTAAGGTCACCCAAAATTGGCACGAGCAGCGAAGCAGCGCGAGCCCAGTCCAGGGCAACTGTTGCCAGGGCCGGTAGGCACTCCCTTCGCGCTAATTCGTGAAATTCGTGGCTAAATCTTGTCTGCGTCACTCGTGTGAGGCTTGAGATAAAAGTGGCGACTATGCTAAACTACCATCACTTCCACAAACCCATCCTCATCATTAGGAGAATGCAATGCAAACAATTATGTTACGCAGCAATGCCCGTAAAGGCACCAGTGGCAATACGTTTACCATTGAAGTGATTGGCGACAGCCCCGTTAAAGAAAACATCCGGGCCGCAATTCAGGTGCTGGAACACCACCCGGCCAAGGCCTCCCGCCGGGCACTCATCGACATGCTGGCCCTGATTGAGAAGTTCAACTTCCAAATCCGCTACACCGAACACAAGCTGGATGCTGAAGATTTGGAGGAGTGGACCTTTATTTTGCAGGCCTGATCTGGCCCCGTTTTCCAGGAAACGGCTTACCCAACAGTCTCAGATTTGCCACAACTTCTTCCCGGCGAAAGCGGTATCCATTTCAGCAAAGTGGATTCCCGCTTTCGCGGGAAGGACACTGCTGAAAAGTCTCCAAGACCCCTTTTCACTTTTCACTTTTCACTTCTCACTTCTCACTCCCCCCTCGCCAACGGCACCACCACAAACTCCCCAACTTCTGTTTGCAGTCGCTCCCCGGTCGCCGGGTTGTACAGGCCGATGCGCAGGCTGGCGTCGGGCGGCAGGTTTGGCGGCAGGGTGAGGCTGTGCGCGTCGAGGATGTATTCGCCGGGCACCCAGCCAGTGGTGGGGCGGCCCCAGCTGGCCGGTTCGCCATCCGCCTGGGCCAGAATTTGGCCGTCGGCATTGACGAGGTGGATGAAGACGCGGTAGCTGGTGGGCATTTCAGCCTCGGCGCGCCAGAGGAGGGTGAGGGGTAATTGGAGATTGGACCCTTCAACTTCGCTCAGGGCGAGAATTGGAGATTGGGTCAAGCCTTCCAGCGTGATGAGGGGTTGGTTGTTTTGGGAAAAGGTTGCGCTAACGGCCGTTTCCATCTCCACCACCTCAAAAACCCTTTCCGGTGCCGTTATGTCAATCTCACCCAACACAATTCCCTCCGCTACAAACTGGTAGCTGCCAGAATTTAGCCCGGCAGGTAAACGCAGCAGATGTTGGCCGCGCACGGCCGTTCCCATCACCCAATCCGCCGGGGGATAGCCTGGCAACGTAAACGGCAGCTCCCAGGTTTGCACAATGGCCTCGTTGGCATCGTGCAGTTCTAAATTAAACGTGTCGCTGGAAGGCTGGCCAGACGGCCGTTGCCAGAAAAAGGTCAGCAGCACCACATCCCCCGGAACGGCCGCTGCCCGATCCTGGCGGTATTCCAGCAGCGAAATGCCCTGGATTTGTCCTAGTGAATCTGTTGTTGCCGCAACTGTTTGCGGTTCGGTGACGGTAATCTGGCCGAGAACGGCCGTTGGCCCCACCACCCCGTTCGCATCCAGCAATGTGATCGGCTGCAACGTCTCGAAGTCGAACAGCGTCAAGACGATGTTGTACTGGCCCGGCGGCGTGCCGCGCAGGATGGTCACCTCGCGGCTGTCCCAGGCCCACTGACCCGGCAGCCAGGCGCGGCTGTCCGGCGCATCTTCGTAGAGGCGGGGGCGGAAGGTGTTCAGATCGCTCCAGGTAAGGCCGTCTGGCCCCACCAGCCAGACGTTAGATTGGTAACGCGCCTGCGGATAATCGGTGGCCGTCCAGGCGAGATCGATGTCGAAGGTGCCGCCGGAGGGAACGGCCGTCTTACTCAAGTTGTACCCCTCCAAGCGTAACTCGGCGGCTTGCAGAACGGCCGTGTTGTCCACCTCCGGCCTCGCCACCCGCCGCAGCGGGGATTCGACCCGGTCAAGCAGTGGTTTCCCCGCATTTAGCAGTTGGATCACCGACAGCACGATGATGAAATCCAGCAGGTGCGGCCGGGATCTATGCCGCTCACCGCTCACCGATAACCGTTTACCGCTCACCGATGACTGGGTTTTTGCCAAAACCAGCAGCACCACCAAAACCCCGGCCAGCGAGAAGACGCTCAGCCCGAGCAGCGCGGTGCGGGTGGGGGTGGAGTGCCAGCGCACGGCAACTTCGTGGCGGCCTGCGGGGACGGCGAAAGTGATGAGGCCGCTGGGGTCTTCGGGTCTGATAGGCACAAGTTGGCCATCGACCAGCGCCACCCAGCCGGGAAAATCAAACGAGAGGTAGCGCGCCGTAAACGGTTCCGGGCTGGTGATGACGGCCGTTACGCCCCGCTTGTCGTATTCCACTGTTTCGATTGTAGTGCCTGGGGGGAAAACGGCCGTATCCAGCCGCTGCGGCGTTTCGTTGGCCTGGTAATTGGCTTCGAGGGGGGATGATGACGGCCGTTGCGCCACCGTGCGGGGGAAGTAGCTGCCTTCCGGGTCCACGCCCACCAGCCCCGTCTCGCGCTCGTATTGGTGCACCGTGTTGATTGTGGGAAACGGCTCCTCGCGGCAAATATTTGGGTACACTGTGGGAATTGCCTCAAACGCGAGCAGCGCTACGGCAAGGGATACCCCCACCCCAACCCTCCCCCTGGGAGGGGGAGGGAGTTTCTGCTCCCTCTCCCTGTGGGAGAAGTTTGGGGTGAGGGGCACTCCGGCCAAAAACGCCAACGGCAGCGCCGCCCGCCCCACAAAGCGCCAGGGAAACTGCACAAAATCGATTAGCGGCAGCCCTTCCCAGATAAATTGGGAGATAGGCAGGGACATGAAGAGGAAAACGGCCGTTGCCGCCAGCATCAACCACACATGAAACTGAATTTCACCGGGAGATTGGAGAGTGGAGATTGGAGATTGGGTTGCGCCATCAATCTCTAATCTCCAATCTCTAATCTCCTTCCTGCGCAAAATGGCAACCGCCACGCCCAGCACCGCCAACCCCAGCGGCACCCAGCCCAGCCTAAACGGCAGCGGCGGGTTCAGCAGCGACGGGTCTTCGGGGGCAACGGGGGCCAGAATTTCGGCGGGGGCAGAGAAGTTAAAGCGGAAATCATTGTTGCGCGTGGTGGTAGACTGCTCCAGGGTCACGCTGTTTAGCTCCAGCAGCGCCCCGCCGGTGTAAAAAATGGTCGTGCCCAGGCCAAGGCCAAAGAGCAGCACCAATCGCGTCAGCCAGACGCGCCAGCTCAGGCGGTGCTGCCAGGCCAGCGCCAGCAGGTAAACGCCCAGCGTTGGCACAAAGATGAGCATGGAGATGTTGTGGCTGAGCGCCAGGAGGATGAGACCCAAAACGGCCGTGCCAAACCACCTCGCCCGCCCCTCCAACAACCAGCGCCGCCCCGCCCACAGCAGCAGCGGCAGCAGCGGCAGCGCCGCCGACTCCGGCGAATTACCGCGCACCAGGGCATCAACCAGCACGTAAGGCGCGGCCATGTAGGCCATGCCAGCCACCAACCCGGCCCAACTGCCTAAAATATCGCGCACCCACAAAAACATAAACCAGCCGCAGGCCAGAATGGTGATGGCGTAAAACAGGTTGGTGGCGGCGGGCAATGACAAGCCCAGCAGGTGCGGCCACAGCACGGCATACAGCGGCAGCGGTTCGCGATAGACAAAAAACGGGTAGCCGTAACCAAACGCCAAGTCCGGCAGCCAGCGGGTGAAAAAGAGGCCATTTTCCCAGGCGTAGCGCATGGCCGCCACCCGGTGGTAGTGCAGATGGCCGTCGTGGGTGCAGGTTACGGCCGTCCAGTTCAGCAGCGGCGTCAGCAGGGGAATCCCCCCCGCAGTTAGCAATAAAAATGGCCACCAGCTGGTGACACGTTCACGAAATTTGGTCATATAAAAAAATAAGGAACACAGAGCTGCACAGAGGGAAACGGAGTTGCACAGAGAGAAGAATCTCTGTGTAACTCTGTGCTTCTCTGTGCAACTCTGTGTCGCGCTTTTAAAATCGGCCCAAGTGTAATCTACAACAGTTTCTCTGCCGAATGGCGCGAACCTTGTTATACTTTCGCCACCCTTATACTGGCAAAGACCATACTCTGACATTTTTCACCTTGTCACCCTGTCACCTTGTCAGGCAAATTCCCTGGAGGAAACCCACTATGGCAGTCATGAACCGGCAAGACGGCCGTCGTCCCCACATCTTAATTTGCGATCCCATCCACGAGGCAGGCCTGTCCATGCTGCAAGAGCACATGGACGTGGCCAACAAAACCAACCTCAGCCACGAGGAGCTGCTGGCCATCGTGCACGAATACGACGGCATCGTGGTAGAAAACCGCACCCAGGTCACCGCTGACCTCATCGACCATGCCCTCAATTTGCGCCTCATTGGTCGGGCGGGGGCGGGGTTTGAAAATATCGACGTGATCCATGCTCAGGAAAAAGAGGTGGCCGTGCTCAACTGCCCCGACGCCAACACCCTGGCCGTGGCCGAGCACACCATGGGGCTGCTGCTCTCCCTGGCGCGTCGCCTGCCCCGCGCCTACACCAGCCTGATGGCCGGGCAGTGGGACAGCCAGAGCCTGATCGGCACGGGGCTGTCGGGCAAGACGCTGGGCATTGTGGGCTTTGGCCGCATTGGGCGCGAGGTGGCCATTCGCGCCGAGGCGTTTGGCATGAAGCTGCTGGTCAACGAACCGTCGGTTACGCCGGAGCTGCGCTTGCAGGGCAACGTGCAGCGCGTGGACCTGGACGAGATGCTGCGTCGGGCCGATTTTATCAGCCTGCACGTGCCGCTGCGCAGCGAGACTCAACACATCATCGGTGCGGCGCAGCTGGCCAAAATGAAGCCGACGGCGTACCTCATCAACACGGCGCGCGGTGGGTTGATTGATGAGGCGGCGCTGCTAGAGGCATTGGCAGACGGCCGTCTCGCCGGGGCCGCGCTGGATGTGTTCCAAACCGCTCAGCAGCCCAACCGGGCCCTCATCGAGCATCCGCGGGTTATTGCCACGCCGCGCATTGGTGCCAGCACCGAAGATGCTGTCCTGGCCGCCTCTATTACCCTGGCGGAGCAAATCATTGAGTTTTTCCAGGAAGTGGAGGTGAGCACGGTGCTGCCGCTGCGCGTGGTGCCGATGGACAAGGTGATGCCGCATGAACATTTTGACCAGAAGCGAGTGGATCGGCTGGCGGGTCGGTTGGAGAAGGACGGCGTGTTGGGCAATCCGCCGGTGGTGGTGGAAAGTGAAGACGGCCGTTACATCGTCCTCGATGGTGCCACCCGCACCACGGCGATGAAACAGTTGGGCTACAAACACGCCATCGTCCAGGTCGTCTCGACCGAAGGCGGGCTGGGGCTGCACACCTGGTACCACGTCATCTGCAAAATTGGGGTCAACGAGCTGCTGGCGCTGTTAAAAACCTTACCCAACATCACCATGCAGGAAACAGACATGGAAAAAGCGCCCGACGAGATGTTTGAGTATGGCGGTCTGTGCTACATCCAGCTCATCGACAACCGGGTGTTCCTGATTTACCCGGCACAGGGGGTCAATCGGCTAGAAGCGCTGAACCAGTTCACCGAGGCGTACATCGACGCGGCGGGGCATGTGGACCGCACCCTGAACAGCAACATCCTCAGCCTGAAGAATGAGTATGAGGGGTTAACGGCCGTAGTCATTTTCCCCGAGTACACGGTGAACCAGGTCATGGCGGCGACGTTGTCGAGCGGCCGTTTATTCCCGGCGGGCATCACGCGCTTCATCATCCCCGGCCGCATTTTGCGCCTCAACGCCGATCTCGCCACGCTCAAATCCGACAAAACGCTGCGCGAGAAAAACCGCTGGCTGCACGAACTGCTGGTAGAAAAACAAAGCAAAGGCGGCATTCGCTTCTACGGCGAGCCAGTTTACCTTTTGGATGAGTAAATCCTGGATTAAAAAACGGACGCGGACGAGCGCGGACAAGCGCGGATTTGAACCAAAGAGTATCCCGCACGAGGGCGCTGCGCGCCCCGTGCGGGGAGGGAAATGGGGGTTTTTCAGTTTTGGGCGTCAAAATGACGCCCAAAACTGAAAAACCCCACCATCTTCGGCAGCGCCAGGCGCGAAGCGCCGAGGCGCTGCCCCTGTCCAGGCAAGGCCAGACGCTTACCGCGGTTTCCCACTAACTCCTAACTTTTGCTGGACAAATCAGTGTAGATCTGTGTTTGCGGCTGGGGTGAGGAGAATGACGGGGATTTGTCGGTGGGTGCGCTGTTTGTAGGCGTTGTAGCCGGGGTAGGTTTGTACGGCCGTTTGCCAGCAAGCTTCTCGTTCCATCCCTTCCGTAACACGGGCCAGGTAGGGTTGGGAACGGCCGTTTTGTGTCACCGTCACCTGGGGCTGGGCCACAAGGTTGTAATACCAGGCCGGGTGCTTCTGCTGCCCCCAATTGGAAGCAATGATCACCAGCTGATTGTCGCCAAAAGGAATAGCTACCAGCGGCGTGGTGCGCGGCTGGCCGCTTTTGGCCCCGGTGGTAGTGAGCGTCAGAATGGGCAGCCCGGTTAAAAGAGAGGCGGCGGTGGAACGGCCGTTGCTCAGCCGCAGCACCAGCTTGTCCAAATGATGCATCACCCGCGCCGAAAGCCGCGCCCCCACGGCCGACATGGCAATGCCTGTGTTGATCCTTTGCAGCAAATTCTTCTTAGTCACCATGCGCCCCATTTTACGCCAGGTGCCGCAAAAACCCAGAACTTGTACAATCCCCGCCGGTATTTTGCCCCAAGCGCAATACCTGCATTTTTAAGGTATTCAGGATTTCGTGGGGTTGGGCATGAAACGTGAAGCGTGAAACGTGATGGCCCTCTGCTCACGTTTCACGTTTCACGAACAGTAAACCCCCTGAATTCCCAAAGAGCCCATTTTTAATCTGTGTAATCTGCGTAATCAGTGGATTGTTTAAAGAGGCACGAATGAGTCAGCTAAAAGCGATTGTTTTTGATATGGACGGTCTGATGGTCGATAGCGAACCGCTGTCGCAGCAGGCGTGGGATGTTTATTTACGGCCGTATGGCCACCAGCTCAACGAAGAAATTGTCAGCCAGATCATTGGCCTGCGCGCCGATTTGAGCACGCCATACATCAAGGATCTGTTTAACCTGCCGGAAGACGTCACCACCATCATCAGCAAACGCGCCGCCATCTACCGCCAGATTCGCGCCAACGGCGTGCCGGTGATGCCCGGCCTGCACGAGCTGCACGCCGAAATTGCGCGCCGCGACATTCCCTGGGCGGTGGCCACCTCCAGCCCCCGCGCCCACGCCGAGGAAATTTTGCACCAGCTGGGCCTGCACGATCGCTGCCAGGCCATCGCCGCCGGAAGCGAAGTGACCCACGGCAAGCCCCACCCCGAAATTTACCAGCTGGCCGCCGCCCGGCTGGGCATTGCGCCCCAGCACTGCCTGGCGCTGGAAGATTCCGGCCCCGGCAGCCTGGCCGCCGCCCGCGCCGGGATGACGGTCATCGCCATCCCCAACGTGCAGACCAAAACGGCCGATTTCAGCCACGTGCACCATCGGTACAACTCCCTGCACGATGTGTTGGCCAACTTGGATATGTTCTTTGGGAGAAATGGGACGCAGATAAACGCTGATGAACGCTGATGTGATCAGCTCACTAAAAACTCTGCGCACTCTGCGGTTAAGAAACTAACTGCCGGAAACGGCCGTTAACAGCGGGTTCGGGTCGCGGGCATCATCTTGCCGCATGGCTGCCAGCAGCGGGAACGACAGCAGGCTCACTACCGCCAACCCCACAAAAATCCAGCGAAAATCCACCGTGTCCACCAGGCTGGTCGAGGCCGACTGGCCAATGCCCACGCCCACGTTGGAAATTGCCATGAAGATGGCATACTGCCCCGCCCCCATACGCCGATCGGCCTTGGCCATGGCCAGGGTAATGTAAATCAGCTCCGACGCCGACAGCCAGATGCCCCACAGCACAAACATGATCATGATGTTGCTTTCGGTAGCCACCAAAGCCATCAACATCAAAATGGAGAAGACGCCAACGGCCGTCCACATCCCTTGCTGCCAGATAGAAATGTTGGGCCGCCGAATGGCGTAGGTGGCCGCCGCACCGCCCAGCACCATGCCAATGCCGCCCAACGCCGCCACATCCCCCACCTCTACCAACGACTGCCCCAGCCCTTCATTGGCAAACAGCGTCACAATGGCATTGGCCCCATAAATGGCCACGGAGTAGACAATGGCATACAGGCCAAAGCGGAAAATATCGGGCCGCCACAGGCGGCGCAGCGCGGTCCAGCTAAACGTTTGCGTGGCGCTGCGCTCGGTTGGCTCGCGGGTGAAGCGCAGCAGAATTTGCGGCAGCAGCGTCAGCAGGGCCACGACGACAAAAATTACCGTCCACCCATACTGCTCGATGATACGGCCGTACACCGACGCCAGCAGCAGCAGCCCCATCGCCCGGCTCACCACCATCACCCCCTGGATTTGCCCTTGCTCCTCCGGCGGCGTCACGTCGATGGCGTAGCCGTCGGCCACCGTGTCGTAAATGGCCAGCCCCAGGGCAATAAACAGCGCCGTCACCACAAACAGGGGGTACATCTCCACCGGCGGCACAAAAGCAGCGGCAATCCCCCCCACGGAGATCAGCAGCAGACCCAGGCTGATATACGGCCGTCGATACCCCGTGCCCAGCAGCGGCAGCCGCAGTTTCACCTTGTCACTCATCAGGCCAATGACAATCTTGAGGATAAACGGCACCACCAGCAGCCCATTCAACAGCGAAAGCTGCCACGCCGCCGCGCCAAACGCGCGCAGGTATAAATTGTTGAAAACCAGGACATAGGTGGCAATCGCACCCTGGGCAAAATAAAGAACGCCAAACAGCAAGAAACGGCCGTTACGCGTGGTGGTTAATGAAAATGAAGAAGGTTCAGGCATGGCCTTTGTTCCTGTTGGGCGAAAATTTCCAAACATCATAATGCCCGCTGCGATGGAAGACAATAAACCGTGGCATCTTATTCAGTCTAAACTCACTTTTGCCCAAACTGGCCGCGTGGCTTGTGGTGGTTACTGCAACTACTCAATCAGTTCGGCCGAAAAAATGCGGTCCAGGCGGAACGTGCGCTGCTCGTGTGCCTGATGGCAGTGAGCCACCAGGTAAACCACATTCCGATGCTGACAGGGGTACAGCGGCGTGATCTCGCGCTTCGACTCGCCGTTTTGGCCCAGGTAGAGGATGCGCAGGTTACGGCCGTTGCGCAACGCCACCGCCACCACATCCGGCAGCTGCGGCACGATGGCCGGGGCATAAATCGGCGCACCCTGCGCGTGCAGCAAATCCCCCATCGTGGTCAACCGCCGCTGCTCCAGCGTACGCACCATCCGCTTGAGAATTTCGGCCGTCATGTACACATCATTCAGCGCCCGATGCGCCCGCCCCATACGCACACCCAAATGAGCCGCAATGTGGCCCAAATTGTTGCGTCCAAAGTGGAAATGCCGCCGCGCCAGCTGCAAGGTACACAGCCACGGGTTAGCCAGCACTCCCGGCGCACCCCCCATCTGCCAGCCGTGGATGAGCAGCTCCTGCCCCAGGAACCCGGCGTCAAACTCGGCATTGTGGGCCACAATCACTGCCCCATCGAGCAGCGCCAGCAGTTCGGCAGCAATCTGGCTGAAGGTGGGCTGCGCCAACAAATCGCCATCGGTGATGCCGTTGACGCTGCTCGCCTTGGGGTCCATTTTACGCCCCGGCTGGATCAGCGTGCTGATCTGGCCCACTTCCTGCCAGTTTTCCAGGCGCACGGCCCCAATTTCCACCACGCGGTGCCCCAGGCCGGGATACAGTCCGGTAGTTTCCGTATCTAAAACAACAAGGGGCACGTCAGACGGCCGTTTCTCCAGCCAACCAGGTTCCATGGGCCAATTGTAAACAACTCCGCCACGTATGACGACGTAGAAAAATTTTGGGCAAAATACGGCCGCATCAGTTGCCTGCTGGAGTGACTCGTGCTATACTTTCGCCACATTTGACGAGCACAAGGCGGAAAGTGGGCACCCCCCACTTTTTTTGTTTCTTGTCTCAAAACTCATCGAGCGAGGTAAGCATCTTTTCTGCAGCAATTCCCACGGATTGCCTTAGCATTCAGGAAGCAGATAACGGAAAACAAGGTTTTGGCTCTATGAAAAGCGAATTTATCTTAGCCTTCAATGAAATTTGTGAACAGCGTGGCCTGCCCAAGGAAGAGGTCTTTGAGGCGCTTAAAACGGCATTGGTTTCCGCCTACCGGCGTGACACCAACATCAGCGCCCAGCAGAAGGTATCGGTGGACATTGACCCGCGTACAGGCGAACCCACCATCTACACCGAAAAAGAGGTCGTTGATTCTATCTTCGACAACCGCACCGAGGTGCTGTTGGAGCAGGCCAAACGTGAAGGTTACCCGGAAGCCGTCTACGGCGATTTGGTAATGGTAGACAGCACCACGCCTACATTCGGCCGTATTGCCGCCCAAACCGCCAAGCAAGTCCTGCTCCAGCGTGTCCGTGAAGCTGAACGGGAGCAGCTGTACGAAGATTTCTCTGGCCGTGAAGGCGAGCTGGTCAACGGCACGGTGCAAAGCGTCAGCGGACAGCACCTCACCATTGGCCTGGGTCGCACCGAAGCCATTTTGCCCAAGAGCCAGCAGGTGCCCGGCGAACGCTACCGCGCCCACGACAAGATTCGCGTCTATGTGCTGGAAGTGCGCCGCACCAATCGTGGCCCACAAATTTTTGTCAGCCGAAACCATCGCAATTTGCTGCGCCGCTTGCTGGAGCTGGAAGTACCGGAAATTTATAACGGTCAGGTCGAAATCAAGAGCATCGCCCGCGAAGCAGGGCAGCGCTCCAAGGTAGCTGTGCTGGCCCTGCAGCCCGGTGTCGACCCGGTGGGTGCCTGCGTTGGGATGCGCGGGGTGCGTATCCAGAGCATCGTGCGCGAACTGAATGATGAGAAGATTGACGTTATCGAGTGGGATTCTAACCAGCACACGTTCATCGCCAAGGCGCTCAGCCCGGCGCGTGTGTCGCACGTCTTTTTAGAGGAGAGCTTTGAGGATGGCAAAACGGCCGTTGTCATTGTCCCCGACGATCAGCTCTCCCTGGCCATTGGCCGCGAAGGACAAAATGCCCGCCTGGCGGCCAAGCTCACCGGCTGGCGCATCGACATCAAGAGCCTGACCGAAGCCGCCGCCGAATCCTTGAACAACCTGGATAACCCCGCCGCCGACAAGGGCGTGGTGGGCAACGAGAAGCTCCTGGAAGCCGTCAAGCAGGTGCTGGCCAAGAAAGAAGCAGGCCGCCCCATTACCTCGGAAGATTATTACAACCTGGATCGGTTGGTCGGTGGTGTGGAAGGCAAAATTATTGCTTCCCGAGCCGCGGCCTTTGAAGCCGAGCGTAAGGTCCGCGCCGAAGCGCGCAAAGCCATTCCCGACCAGGCGTGGCAGCTGCCCCTGGACGTGCTGGACCTGCCTGGGCGTATCCACAACTTGCTGCTGGATGCCGAAATTGAAACCCTGGGCGCCTTAATGATGACCCTCTCGCTGGGCGAAGACGCCTTCTTGAACATCAAGGGGCTGGGTGAAAAAGCCCTGGAAGTGGTGCAGGAGCATCTGGCCAACTTCGACGGCTGGGACGACGAGGCGGTAGCCGAGCTGGAAACCGAACCGGTTGTTGAAGAAGCCGAAGCGCAGCCCGAAGCGACCGAACTGGAAGCCGAGGTTGAAGAGGTCGTGGCAGTGGTTGAAGCCGTTGAGCTTGAGCCGGAAGTCGAAGAAGAGCCTGCCGTAGTGGCCGAGGTAGAGGAAACGCCCGCTGCCGCAGAAGTTGAAGCCGAAGCCGAAACCTCCGAAGAAGAACAGGAACCTGTGCTCGACGACCTGACGCAATCGCTCATTGACACGCCGGTAGTAAAAGCACCGCCCAAGCAGAAACAGGAACCCAAACCCGCCGTGGTTATTGCCCGGCCCACCGCGCCAGAAGTGGAAACCGAAGAAGAACGGCGACGCGGCCGTAAGGGCAAGCAGCTGGTACTGGACGAGGAAACCGGCGAGGTGGTAGTGAAGCGGAAGCGCAAGGGCAGCCGTCGTCGTCCCGAATGGGAAGAGTACGACATTGATGATTTCTAAACCAGTAATGATGTTTCCGTCTACGCACGGCCGTTCCCGCAACGGCCGTCTGGCGGTGGCCCAAATTCTGATGAACGATTACTGGAGACAGTGATGTAAACATTTACAAAGCGCCGCGGTTGGCCGCAACCGCGATGCTCACACACTGTACTTGAACAATTTTTGCCCCAAGCCACGCAGGAAACGGCCGTTTTGGCCCCCTTCGTGGCTTGGTGATTTTTGTAGATAAACGTGATTGGCAACTTGATGAGCAAAAAAAAGCAGCCACACCGACCCAAACACGTGCCCCAGCGCACCTGCTTTGTCTGCCGTGAAAAAGGCGACAAACGACAGCTAACGCGCCTGGTGCGTACGCCGGAAGGCTCCGTGGTGATCGATCCCACTGGAAAACAAAACGGCCGTGGTGCCTACCTGTGTGATCAATCTGCCTGCTGGGAGAAGGTGTTAACGAACGGCCGTTTACTGAACCAGGCCCTCAAAACCACCGTCAGCGAGGCAGACCTGGCAGCCATTGCCGCCCAGCGGCCTGCGGTGAGCCAAGAAGTGGAACCGCACTAATTTAAGAGACTGTGGAGCAGTTTTTGTACGAGGAAGGGTGAAACATGACGACGACAAAAGCACCAATACAACTACCAAACTTTATTTCAGTTCGTGAACTGTCGGAACTGATGGGCGTCAGCCCCATTAACGTGATCAAAGAGTTGATGAACAATGGCATCATGGCCAACATCAACCAGGAGATCGACTTCGATACGGCCGCTATCGTGGCCGAAGAGATGGGCTATGAAGTCATCTCAGAAACCCAGGAAGCCGCCGAAGAAACGGTGGATGTCGCCGAGCAGCCCAAGTGGCGGCAGGTGCTGGCCAACGAAAAAGAAGCCGACCTCCAGCCCCGGCCCCCGGTCATCACCATGCTGGGCCACGTCGATCATGGCAAAACCTCCTTGCTGGATGTCATCCGCGAAGCGCGGGTGCAGGAAGGCGAAGCGGGCGGCATTACCCAGCACATCGGGGCTTACCAGGCGCAAAAAAGTGGTCAGCTGATCACTTTCTTAGACACACCGGGCCATGAGGCGTTTACCTCCATGCGTGCCCGTGGCGCGCAGGCCACAGACATCGCCATCCTGGTGGTGGCCGCCGACGACGGCGTGATGCCACAAACGAAAGAAGCGGCCGACCATGCTCGCGCCGCCCGCGTACCGATCATCGTCGCCATGAACAAAATCGATCTGCCAGCGGCTAATCCCAACAAGGTGTTCCAGCAGCTCAGCGAAATTGGCCTCATCCCCGACGAATGGGACGGCGACACGATGATCGTGCCCGTTTCGGCCAAGCAAAAACTGGGTATCGACGATTTGCTGGAAGGCATTTTGCTGGTCGCCGAAGACATCAAGCCACGGGCCAATCCCAACGCTTCGGCCACAGGCACCGTTTTGGAAGCCCGCGTTGAACGTGGGCGGGGCATCATGGCCACCCTGCTGGTGCAAAACGGCACCCTGAAACACGGTGACACGCTGCTGATTGGGGAACATTACGGCCGTATCAAAGCCATGTTCGACTTCCTCGGCAAAAACGTTAAAGCTGCTGGCCCCTCAACCCCCGTCTCTGTGGCCGGGCTGAACGGTATGCCGCAGGCGGGTGACCAGTTTGTTGTGGTTAAGTCGGAAAAAGATGCCCGCAAAATTGTGGCCGACATACAAGAGCAAAACCGCGCTGGGGTGGTATCTGTTGGCCGCAAGGTCAGCCTGGAAGATTTCTTCAACCGGCTGCAAGAAGGTGAAAGCAAAACGCTTAACCTTATCGTCAAGGCCGACGTGCAGGGTTCGCTGGAACCAATCGTCAACAGCTTGAAGAAGATCAACGTGAACAACGAAGAAGTGACGATCGACATTTTGCTGGCCAACACCGGCAACATTACCGAATTCGACGTTATGCTTGCTTCTGCCTCCAACGCCGTCATCCTGGGCTTCAACGTCGATGCCGATCCGATCGCCCGCAACGCCGCCAACAGCGAACGGGTGCAGATCAACACCTATAGCGTCATCTACAAGCTGTTTGAGGACGTGGAAAAGTCGATGCGCGGTATGCTGGCCCCTGTCTATACCGACCGTATCATTGGCCGGGCCGAAGTGCGCGAAGTGTTCCACATTCGCAGTGTGGGGTCCATTGCCGGTTCCTACATGCGCACGGGCGAAGCCCGTCGTAACGCCAAGGCGCGCCTCATCCGCCAGAGCAAGCTGCTTTTTGACGGCAAAGTGGGCAGCCTGAAGCACCACGCCGACAGCGTGCGTGAAGTGCGCACGGGCTTTGAGTTTGGCGTTAATCTGGATGGCTGGAACGATTACCTGCCGGGTGACATCATTGAGTTTTACGTCACCGAGCGGGTTGAACAATCGTAGTTTTTAGAAAAAAAGTAGTGACGCATGAGTAAAATCAGACAACAAAGAACGGCCGAACAGCTGCGGCTGGTGCTGAGTGAGCTGTTTCTCCGTGAACTGAGCGATCCACGCCTGCACGGGGTTACCGTCACCGAGGTCACCATTGACCGTGAGCTGGAACACGCCGATATTTACGTTAGCGCCCTGGGTGATGAGGCACGCCAGCCAGAAGTGATGGCCGCCCTGAGCAGCGCCGAAGGCTTTTTGCGGCGCGAACTGGCCAGCCGGGTCCGCCTGCGTAAGGTGCCCCAGCTGCACTTTCACTGGGATGCCACGCTGGCCCATTTTCAGGAAGTGGAATCCATCCTGGACAGCCTGGACATTCCCCCCGCCGAGGAAGACAAGGAAGACAAGCCTGAATAACGGGAAAAGGAATTCCATTGCACCCGACAGAACAAGCGATTTTAACGGCCGTTCAGCAGGCACATAACATTTTGGTTATTACGCACATTGGGCCGGATGGTGACGCGGTGGGGTCGATTACGGCCGTTGGCGTCGCCCTCCGGCAAATGGGCAAACACGCCACTCTGCTCTGTGATGATCCCATCCCCGAGCGCTTCAGCTACCTGCCCCTGGCCGACCACATCCAGCCGCCCAACGAAAACCGCACCACCCGCTACGACCTGCTCATTGCCGTGGACTGCGGCGATGAAACGCGCATGGGGCAGAGTTTTGCCACGCTGCCCTACACCATACCCACCGTCGTCAACATTGATCATCATGTCACCAACACCTACTTTGGCGACATCCAGCACGTGGTGCCCGAAGCTGTTTCGGCCACCGAGATTTTGTATGACCTCTTCCGCCACTTTGGCCTGACCATCACCACCGACCTGGCGATGTGCCTGCTCACTGGCGTGGTCACCGACACGCTTGGTTTCCGCACCGTCGGCGTCACCGCCAAAACGCTGCGCATCGCCAGCGAACTGGTTGACGCCGGTGCCGACCTGCCGCTCATCAATATGCAGGGGCTGAGCTTGCAGCCCTACTCCACCGCCCAGCTGTGGCAAATTGGCCTCAACAACATGCGCCTGGAAGAGGGTCTCATCTGGACCAAAATCAACAACGCACAGCGCGAAGCGATTGGTTACCACAACACCAGCACCGGCGGCCTGGTCAACTTCCTGGGCAACGTAAACCAGGCGGCCATCAGCGCCGTGCTGCTGGAAATGGACGATGGCACCGTGCGCGTCGGCTTTCGCTGCAATCCCCCCTACAGCGTCTCTGAGCTGGCGCTGAACCTGGGCGGCGGCGGCCATCCGCTGGCGGCGGGCTGCTCGCTGGAAGGGTCGCTGGACAAGGTGGAGCAGCTGGTAGTGGCCATGAGCAAAGAAACCATTCGCCAGCAGCAGGCCAGCTTCACTGAAGATTAATCCATAGATTGCGCAGATTTAATTTTCCTCTCTGTGAAACTCCGTTTTTCTCTGTGCAGCTCTGTGTTCCAACTCTATTCTCAGGAAACCAACGATGAGTGACTTAAGCGGTGTGCTGTGCGTAGATAAACCGCTGGGCATGACCTCGCATGACGTGGTGGGGCGGGTGCGGCGAATTGCCGGGCTGCGCCGCGTGGGGCATGCGGGCACGCTGGACCCGCTGGCCAGCGGCGTTTTGCTGCTGTGCCTGGGCCGTGCTGCCCGCCTCATTGAATACCTGGTGGGCCACGACAAGGTGTACGAAACGACGGTGCGCCTGGGCCAGACCACCGCCACCTACGATGCTGAAGGCGAGGTGCTAGAGGAACGGCCGTTCCTCCACCTCACCCTCCCCCAAATTGAAACCGCGCTGGAAGCATTTCGCGGCGACATTGTGCAGCAGCCGCCCATTTACTCGGCGATCAAGCAGGGTGGGCAGCCGCTGTACAAGCTGGCACGGCAGGGCAAAACGGAGGTGGCACGGCCGTATCGCCCCGTCACCATCCACGAACTCACCCGGCTAAGCTGGGAACCCCCGTACCTCTCTTTGCGCATTGCCTGCTCCTCCGGCACCTACATCCGCTCGCTGGGGCACGACCTGGGCGAAGCGCTGGGCTGCGGTGGCCACCTGAGCGCGCTGCGGCGGTTGGCAGTGGGCGATTTTGGGCTGGAATCGGCCGTTCCCCTGCAAGACCTTACCCACGAAAACATCACCACTTATTTGCGGCCGCCGGACACGGCCGTTCATCACCTGCCCCGCCTCGATCTGCCAGAAACGGCCGCTGTCGACATCCTGCAAGGCAAAGTTGTGGCGCAAACCGGCCCCTTTCCCAACGAGCTGGCCCGCGCCTACGGCCCGGATGGCAGCTTTCTTGGGGTGGTTGCCGCGCAGGACAGCCAATGGGTGGCGCGTAAAATGTTCCCTGCCGCCAGCTAAGCATTTTGATACAATTCGCCCCATGACCGAACCAGCCATCCGCGTTGACCAACTTTCTGATGTAGCCGAACGCCGCCCGACCTTTGTCGCCGTTGGTTCTTTTGATGGCGTTCATCTGGGACACCGCGCCGTGCTGCAAAAAATGATGGCGGCTGCCCAGCAAGCTGGGGCGCGTACGGCCGTTCTCACCTTTTTTCCCCACCCCAAACGCGTCATCCAGCAAATTACCGAGCCGTATTACCTGGGCACGCTGGAACAGCGCGTCGCCCTGCTGGCCAGCCTGGGCCTTGACCTGATCATCACCCATCCGTTTAACAACCAGGTGCGGCATATGCGGGCCGCCACCTTTGTTGACGAGCTGCGCCGCCACCTGGACATGCGCCAGCTGTGGGGCGGTAACTTTGCCCTGGGCTACAAACGCGAAGGCGACATTCCTTTTTTGCGCCGCCTGGGCGAGGAGAAGGGGTACACCATCGAGCAGGTCGAAACAATGGTGTTGTGGCAGGAGGAACGGGTTAGCAGCAGCCGCATCCGGCGCAGCCTGCTGGAAGGGGACATGACCGAGGTAAACGGCTGTTTGGGACGGCCGTACTGCGTCAGCGGCGAAGTGGTTCATGGCCAGCAAATGGGGCGCACCATTGGCTTTCCCACCGCCAACGTCGATTTTTGGCCCGAGCAGCTGCTGCCCACCAACGGCGTTTATGCCACCTACGCCTGGCTGGACGACGAGCGCCATCCCGCCGCCACCAACGTCGGCGTGCGCCCCACCGTGAACGGCCACGCGGTCACCGTCGAAGCCCATCTGCTCGATTTTGATGCGGACATTTACGGCCGTACCCTCCGCCTGGAATTCATCGACCGCATCCGCCCCGAAATGAAATTTGCTGGCCTGGACGCCCTCAAAGCCCAAATCGCCGCCGATGTGGCCCAGGTGCGGACACTTTTAGGAAGTAATTGAGTAATTGGGCAATTTGTCGGCCAACCCAATTATCCAATTACCTAATTGCCCAATTACTCATGAAAAACGCTTACTTCAAAAAAACGCTCACCTTCAAACACGCTGACAAGACGCTCCAATTCAACGTCTCGCAGGAGCTGTTTAGCAGCCATGAGGTAGATGCCGGGACGCGCTTTTTGCTGCGTACGCTGGACCAGCTGCCGCTGGCCGAGGTGCGGCGCGTGTTGGACGTCGGCTGCGGCTACGGGCCGCTGGGGCTGACGCTGGCCAGGCTGGGCAAGCACCGCACGGTTCACCTGGTGGATCGCGATGCGCTGGCCGTGGATTTTGCCCAACAAAATGCCGAACTGAACAATTTACATAACGTCACAATTTACGGCAGTCTGGGCTACGATGCCGTTACTGAACGAGACTTTGACCTGATTGTTTGCAACGTCCCTGGCAAAGCGGGCGAGGAGGTGATTGCCCATCTGGTGCGGGGGGCACGGCCGTTTCTCAGCCCCACCGGTCACGCCGCCATCGTCGTCGTTACCCCGCTGGTGCCGCTGGTGGCACAAACCCTGGCCGAGATGGCCGATTGTGTTGTTACCTTCAAACAATCCACCGCCAACCACACTGTCTTCCACTACCACTTCACCGCTCCCAGCGACGAACCGCCGCAGCCCGCCTTTGCCAGCGGCCTGTTCTGGCGCGACCAGGTGGCGGTAGAGTACAAAAAGCTGAAATTTGGGGTGCAAACGGCCGTTGGCCTGCCCGAGTTTGATTCGCTCAGCTTTGCCACGCGGCTGCTGTTTAACCTGCTGAATGATTTGCCAGAACAGCCCGTTGAGCATTTGTTGGTGGTAAATCCGGGGCAGGGGCATACGGCCGTAGCCGCCTGGCTTTCCCTCCATCCCCAACAAATCACTCTGACAGACCGAGACTTGCTCGCCCTGCAAACCACCACCTACAACCTCCAGCAAAACGGCTGCCCGCCCGACCGCATCTACAGCCACCACCAAATCGGGCTGCCGCCGCTGCTGGCCCCCGCCACCCTCATCCTCTACCCCCTGCGCGACAGTGAAGGTCCTAAACTGGCCACCGCCCGCCTCCACTTGCTCGCCGACCAGCTGGCCCCCGGCGGCACCATCCTCATCGCCGCCAACTCCCACCTGATTTCCCAGGTGGAGCAGCAGGTGAAGAAAAACAAACGCCTCACCCCCCACAAACGCAAAAAGCGCAAAGGGTTCAGCGCCCTGAGCATCCTGCAAAAATGAGTTTTGTCATGTCCCAAATATGATGAACTTCTGTTTGTTCAGTATTGACCGAACAAACAGAATCAACTAATATTTGGCCATTCTTTTCAAACACGCCCTGCCAACAGTTTTGTCATACCCGCGTAGGCGGGTATCCATTTTGTTAACAGGAGTGGATTACCGCCTTTGTGGTAAGGACAGGCAAAATTGGGAAAAGGAGACAAGCTTTTTGAGTAACCTTGACGAACCACTGCTGCATTACGTAGAGGAGTTTGGCCTGTTCTTTGAACAATTTGGCCTGGCGCGGACGGCCGGGCGCATGCTGGGTTGGCTGCTGGTTTGTGACCCGCCGCACCAGACGATGGACGAACTGGTGGAGGTGTTGCAGGTGAGCAAAAGTTCTATCAGCACCACGAGCCGAATGCTCATCCAGTCGGGTTTGATGAGCAAAGTCAGCTTTCCTGGCGAGCGCAAAGATTTTTACCGCGTCAGCGACGATGCCTGGGTAAAAGCGTGGTTGGCCCGGAACCATCAGACCATCGCCATGCGCCAGCTGGCCGATCGGGGTCTGGCGCTTTTGCCGGAGGCTGAATTGGATCGGCGCAGTCGCTTGGAAACGATGCGCGACCTGTACAAGTTTTTGGAAGAGGAACTACCCAAACTGACCGAACGCTGGCTGGAAGAACGGGCCAAATCCGTCTGATCTGAGCACTTTGCGGCACTTCTGCCTCAACTCGCTTCGTAGCTAAAGAAAAGGCAACCGAAACAGAGATTGGCTTTTTTTTGTCTATTCCGCGAGCCGCGCAGGGCAATTGGGCAACCACCAGCTCGCCAACGATTTGCATTGTGATCAGTGCAATGGAGTGAACTATGCGTAACTATCTGATTGAAACGAGCGGTTTGACGGTGTATTACGGCCGTCACCGCGGCATTACCGACGTGGATTTAACCGTCGAGCAGGGTGAGGTGTTTGGCTTCCTCGGTCCCAACGGGGCGGGCAAAACCACCACCCAGCGGGTGCTGCTAGACATCATCCGGCCCACGTCGGGCAAGGCGACCATTTTTGGCCTGGACTGCCAGACGCAGGGCGTGGAAATTCGGAAGCGGATTGGCTATCTGCCCGGCGAACTGGCGCTGTACAAAAACATGAAGGCGAGCCAGTTCTTCAAAATGTATGAATATTTGCGCAGCGAAAACGGCCGTAAAGGATACTGGCAAGAGCTGGCCGAACGGCTCGATTTAGATACCAGCCGCAAGATCGGCAACTTTTCACGCGGCAACAAGCAAAAAGTGGGCATCGTCGCTGCCTTCATGAACCAACCCGACCTGCTCATCCTCGACGAGCCAACCGGCGGGCTGGACCCGCTGGTGCAGCAAACGGTGCTGGAAATGGTGCGCGAGGCGAAGGCCGACGGCCGTACCATCTTCTTCTCCTCCCACATCCTGCCGGAAGTGCAGGCGGTGGCCGACCGGGTGGGCATCATCCGCGATGGCCAGCTGGTGACCATCCAGCGCGTGGAAGAACTAATCACCCAGCGCGTGATGCGGCTCAATCTGACGTTTGAAGTGCTGCCGCCCGCCAACGCCTTCCCGTTTGAAGGGGTGACAGAACTCAGCCGCAGCGAGCGCGCCGTGATGCTGGAAGTGCAAGAAAATCTGCCCCAGGTGCTCACCGTGGCCGCCCAACACAACATTCAGGATATCGAGACAATTAACGTGAGTTTGGAAGAAATCTTCCTGACCTACTACGGCAAGGGGAATGGAGGCAATCATGTTTAGGTTACTGTGGCAAGAGTTACGTTTTCGGCGCAGCGCGATCATTGGCTGGAGCCTGGGGCTGTGCTTTTTTCCGCTGGTGTACATTGCCATTTATCCCTCCGTGGCGGAGGAGATGGCCGGGTTGGCCGACCTGGAACTTTACCAGGCACTGGGCATGAATTTGGGCACCTTTAGCGACTGGGTCGGCTCGATTTTGATCGTCTTTATGCCCCTGGTGGCAGCCATCTACGGCATCATCGACGGCATAGGCACATTGGCTGGCGAAGAGGAAGACGGCCGTCTCGAAATGATCGTTACCCTGCCGCTGCCGCGCTGGCAAATTGTGACGGCCAAGGCACTTGCCTTCGTCATTTCGTCCGTCATCATGTTTGTGGTGGTGGCGGTGGTGTCGCTGCTGGTGTTCCAATCCATCCAAAGCCAGATTGAGACAGAGCTGACGAGCGGGGATTTGTTTACGGCCGTTCTGATGGCCTGGCCGCTGGTGTTTGCCGTGGGCATGCTGAGCCTGTTTTTGGCCGCCTTCTGCGCCAACCGCCGTTTTGCCTCGATGATTGCCGCCGCCGTGTTGGTGGTGGGCTACTTCGGCAGCAATCTGGCGGCGTCCACCACGGCGTTGGAGCCATTCGAGCCATTTTTCCTGTTCACGTATTTGGATGCGTCGGGAACGGCCGTTAGAGAAGGCCAGGCCGCAGGCGATATGCTGGTTCTGTTGGGGATTGGATTGGTCAGCTTTGCCCTGGCCCTCTTTTTCTTCCAGCGCCGCGACCTGACGGTGGGGCTGTGGCCCTGGCAGCGGGCAAGGGTGGTGTAAGCGGTAAGCCATGAACGGTAATCGGTAAGCGCTTTCTGTTTACCGATTACCGTCTTGCCAACTTACTTACAGGCGAGGATCAATCGGTTCACTTTCCAAGGCTAAGACACCAAAAACACATTCGTGAACACGGCGCAGTGGTTCTCGTTTAACGAACCGCTCTAACGCCTCAACGCCTAAAGCAAACTCGCGTAAAGCCAGGGAACGTTTGCGCCCCACACTGCGATTTTTGAGGCTCTGCAAATAATCAGGCAAGGTGTATTCAGGCCCATAGATAATTCGCAAATATTCACGACCGCGACATTTCATGGCTGGCTGAACCAGCCCTTTGTGACCAAATGTGATGAAGTCCAATGGCTTGATAACCATCCCCTCACCACCGCGATCTGTAAGCTGTGTCCACCAATTTACGGCCGTTTCCTCACTTTCTGGATCGTCTAAATTCACGTAAATATGATTTGTATGCATTAAGATATCGGCTGTTTGACTGTCCACAACCTGCTTGATTGTGTCCATGTGCCAGCGGTGATTTTTATCGGTATGCACCTGGTTTTCGGTTGCCAGAATGTGGAATGGGGCCAGCTTTAAATCGGCCACGGTTTGCACAGGCCAGCAGTAATTCCGATAAGCTTGCCGGTATTGTTCGATTAACGCTGCTTTTTGCTCAAATTGCTGTTTCAGTGCTTCCACTTCGATGCCACGTTGAGCCAGTTGCTCCAACTGCTGGATGGCTGTTGCCAGCGACGCTTCCCCTGCTGCGCCAACAGCGGCGTATTGATCTTGTAACAAGGCTTGCGCTTTTTCTGACCAGGGCATCAACTCGCAATCCAAACAAACCCAGGATGTTTCCATTTGTTCCCAAAAGTTTGCTAGGGTGAGCGCTTCTTGCAAATAGCGCAAGAATTCCTGTTCAACGGCCGTATCTGCAAAAAAGCGGCGGCCGGTGCGTGTGTAAACGATCCCGATACCCTCACCCAAAACGCCAAATCGCTGCTGAACGGCCGTTGTGCTCTGCCCCACAATCACCACCGCCCGCGACCCCATGTGCTTTTCCTGGCAAATCAGTTCCCTCACCCCGTTTTTGCGGTAGTAGCTGAATGCTTCTGCCGGATGCTCTAACAAATCTGGTTCGCGGCTTGTTTCTGTGGGTGACATCGTAGGCGGCAAGTAGATCAGCCATTTGGGTGAAACGGCAAAGCGGCTCATTACTTCTAGCGCAGCGGTGCTGTTTTCTGCTTCCAGCGTGATTGTTCGGCGCAGTCGGGTCTGGACAATCCGCTTGCCCGTCACGTCTGCCAAATCCAAAACGTCATCGCTTAGCTGTTGGGCTGTTGGCTGTGTCTCTTCAACTTTTTGCAGCGGCCGTGCCGGTTTGGCATATTCCTTGTGGGCAGGCAGTGAAACCAGTTCGCGTTCAGGATAGCGCAAGGCGGTCAGTGCGCCACCAAAAACACAGCCAGTATCTACATTGATGGTATTGTTCAACCATTCGGGCTGTGGCACAGGCGTATGCCCATACACCACCGCCGCTTCGCCCCGATACTCAATCGCCCAATTGTAACGAATGGGCAAACCAAACTCGTCAGTTTCCCCGGTTGTTTCGCCATACAAAGCAAAATCCCGCACGCGTGAGGAGGCCCGGCCTTGCAACTCCTCTTTTAGACCCGCATGGGCGACAACCAGCTTGCCATCGTCCAAAACATAATGGCTGACAAGCGAGTAGATAAACTGAGCCATCTCTTGCTCAAATGGCTTCACATCGGGCAAGGCTTGAATTTCATCCAGCGTTTGTTGAAGACCATGTTTAATTTGGACAGTACGGCCGTTCAAATACCGCATCAATTTTGTGTCATGGTTTCCCGGCACACACAGCGCCTGGTTTGCCCTAACCATGTGGTGTACCAATTGATAGCTGTCCAAAATTCTTGGTCCACGGTCTACAAGATCACCCAAGAAAATCGCCTTACGCCCTTCGGGATGTTTATAAACGCGATCATATGTATAGAAACTCTTTTCTGGCAGCTCTTCCCACACGTAGCCCAACTTTTCCAATAACAATTCAAGCTCATCGGCGCAGCCGTGAATATCGCCGATGATGTCGAATGGGCCGTGTTCTTCCTGGCGATTGTTCCATAGCGGTTCCCGTATGATTTCAGCCGCAGCCACTTCCTCGACTGATTTCAGGGTGTGTATGCGGCGAAACCCTTCTTTTTTGAGCTTGCGCAGGGATCGCTGCATGTCTCGAATCTGGTTGCGAATGACGTGCTTGCCAAATGCTCGGTCGGCTCGCGTTTCATTGCGTGCCTGGCAAACAGCCTCAGGCAAATCCAGCACAATTGCTACGGGCAAGACGTGATATTGACGGGCCAACTGCACATATTGCTGCCTATCCTGTGGCTTTACGTTGGTAGCATCAATGACGGTAAGACGGCCGTTTGCTAACCGCTTGGCCGCAATATAGTTCATTGCCTCAAAAGCATCCTTTGTCACAGCCTGATCATTCTCATTATCCGCCAGCAAGCCACGAAAATAATCTGAAGATAACACCTCTGTAGGCAGAAAATGCGCTTGGGCAAATGTGGACTTGCCTGATCCCGACGGACCAATCAGTACAATCAGCGCTAGTTCTGGAATTGGTAACTTCATCGCTCAAATACCCCCATTTGTGATGGGGAACCCACCTCAGCCACCTCTGGCCCCAGATTGACAAACCGCACCCTGTACCCATTTTCAGCAGCAATATTTGTTGCCCACTCCTGGAACGCAGCCCGAGACCACTCAAACCGATGATCTGGATGCCGAAACTGACCGGCAGGCAATTCGGACCACATCACATTGTATTCGCTGTTGGGCGTTGTTAGCACAATCATTTTGGGTTGAGCATATTGAAATAAAACTTTCTCAAATGCCTTCAACCGATCTGCATCCAGATGTTCAATCACTTCAACTACAGCCGCTGCATCATACCCCCCCAACTGCTCATCGCGATACATGAGCGAGCCATGTTTCAGCTGAATACGCTCCCGCTGCCTGGCAGGCAATTCTTCTAAATGCAAACGCTCTTGCGCATTTTGCAAGCTGCGATAAGAAACATCCATGCCTAAAATTTGCTTGAACTGCAGATCTTGCAGCAGCAGGCGCAACAACTTGCCTTCGCCACAACCTAAATCAAGCACGGACTGCGCCCCGCTTGCTTTTATGGTTTCTACCACAGTCTGTAAGCGCAATTGGTGCAAACCCAGCGTTGCTTCTTTTTTCTCTTCGGGTGAATCGTCTGTCTCACTCAAGTCTGCATCGTCTTCTAACAATTGCGCCATAGCCTGCTGGGTTAACTGCCGCCGGTACTTCAGCGAGCGATTGACAATTTCCTGACGTGCCGGGTGCGTCTCTAACCAGGATTCACCTCGTTTGAGCAGCTTGTCAATTTCATCTTCACCAACCCAGTAATGTTTATCCCCATCCAGCACCGGAACTAACACATAAAGGTGGTTCAGTAACGCTTGCAGCGACACCTGATTTTTGAGAGTGAGGGCATAAAGCTGGCCCTGCCCCCATTCTGGGAACTGAGGATCGAGTTCAAGGTGTGTTGCTTCTATCTCATAACCCAGTGGCACAAATAAACGCTGAACCAGATCGCCATCTCCACTAATTGAAACTGCCGACAAGTGCGCCTCCAATGGTAGAGGTTGGTTAACAAGTTGAGGTTGATCTTGGCAACGGCCGTTTAGAGCCGAACCATACACCTGGGCAAGGGCCACACTCAAAAATGAAGAGGCAACATACGGCCGATCGTTCACATAGGGCTGCAAAGCAAAGCTAAAATTCCTGCTTTTGCCGCCGCGAGCCAGCTTGATCGGATCAACATCCAATAAAAGCGCGGCCGTGCACTTCCCGGCAGTCGCTTCAGGATAAAAAACATGCGCTTTGCCAAAGCTAAGCTTAAACGATTGCAGCTTCTGCGGATGCTTGTGTAGCAAATAACCGAGGTCAGTTGCAGGTTGATGAGTAGTGGTAATTGAAAGTAACATAGCGTTTGATAATTTTTGATTTGGGCAAGCGATGAGAGCAAACCATGCTGATTTTAGCAAATCCCTCACGGTTTGTAACGCTTCTATTGTTTGTGACACAGGGCTTTTTTGCGTTAATCAGGCTCGTGAGGAGCACGCCAGGTGGGTGATTTGTGAACATGTACCACCCGCCAACCGTTGGCATCTTTTATGAGGACGCGGCTTTCGTTGTGGCTGCGGTGCTGGATGCCCGCCTCGGTGGCGATGGAGAGCATGAAGGTGTAGGAAACAACGGCCGTTACCACCCCCGTCTCTTCGCCATAAATTTGCACGCGCGGCTCCCACAAATCATAACGAAAATCGCTGTCGGTGCCCGCCCAACTGTGGTCAATCATGAACAGGTGAAAGTCCAGCCCATCCTGCCGGTGCGGCGTCACAAACCATTCATACAGCGATAAATCTTCGGCGGTCGTGGCTTTGTAAGTAGCCACATCCTGGCTAAAAATGCTTTGAATGTGCCGGTGCAAAAAGTCCCACATCTCTTGTTCTAAATCGTTCATCATTTACCCCTGGTCGAGATGTTGCAGGGCCATTTGCACGCGCTCGTCGAAGGATTTGACGTCGCGGGGGATGTTTTGCAGGGCGGACTGCGCTTCCACAATGCTGAAGCCCAGCCCGGTGAGGAAATCAATCACGTCGGCATCCACGTCGCTGACCAGCGGTACGGCCGTACTCAGCTGCGTCAGGTCCAATTTGTCACGCAGTTGGAACATGATGCGTTCGGCCGTTTTCTTGCCAATACCAGGGACACGCTGGAGAACGGCCGTTTCCTCCCGCATAATCGCACTCTTCAACAGCTCTGGACTTAGCGTGCCCAAAATCGAAAGCGCTACCTTGGGACCTACCCCGTTTACCCCCAGCAGCACCTCAAACAGCTGCAAATCCTCTTCCACCTCAAAGCCGTACAGCGACAACTCCTGCTCGCGCACAATAAGGTGAGTATGCAGCCGCACCGAACGGCCCACGCCGCCCACATCTTCCAACACCGTGCGCGGCACAAACACGCGGATCCCCACGCCGCCAACGTTTACCACCAGGCTGCTGTCTTCAATTTTCAAAATGGTCCCACTGAGAGAAGCTATCATAAGAAGTTATTGAGTCATTGAGTGATTTGGGTAACTGGACGCAAAAATGCAGCGATCTTTTACCGCTTATATGACTGTGCACCGCCTGTTTATGCCGGAAGTTCCCCGATACGCCTTAGTTTGGCTTCCAAGTCGGCTTCGGTGCGGCCCATGTTGACATCCAGATGCGGATAGGCCAGCCAGACAAGGCTAAAGCCAAACAGCGCCCCGGTGAAGGTGCGCAGGAAAGGCGTGCTTTCGCGCAGGGGAAAGATACTGTTTAACACTGCCTGAATGCCCGCCGGTTCACCGCCGCCCAGCGGCGTAGCGTAGTAGCTAAACAGCTGGCTAAAACCATCCCAGGCAATCGGCCCCATGCCAATGATGAGGAAGAGGATGAAGGGCAACGGCCGTACCGCCCCAAACCGCCGCAGCAGGCCATACATCAGCCCGCCAATGAGTACAAAGCCGTAAATGGCAATGTCGCGCTCACACAGGGCCATCTTGTACCCCATTTGCTCATTACCCAGAAATTCGCGCGCCGCCACAAAAAATTCCGCCCAGTTGCCCTCTTCAACGCTGCTAAATTCGGGCAGAGTGGGCGTGTAGCTTTCCAGCGGATTCAAATCCGTACCGGCCAGGGCACGGGGGTAAGCCGCTTGCTCGCCAAAGAGGAAAAAGCTGCGCGAGGCCATCTGGTGGCACATCGGGCTGTACACGGCGTAGATGACCCGTGCCGGGCCGGTAGCCCCCACGTTCATCAGCACCGGGGCCAGGATGGGCAGCGCCACGTAGATAGCGATGATGGTGTTGAGCACAGCCAGCCAATGTTTGCTGAACTTGTAAATCAGCTTATCAGCGCCAATCACAAAATCACGCGTGCGGCCAGTTACCACTTTTTTCGGGGGAGGTGATGCCATATGAGTTCCTTGGTTAGGTCAGTGGCGCTATTTCATCACGAATCGGACGAATTGACAAATCAGCCAGGGTTAGTTGGTGGCAGGCAGGGTGTCGGCGAGATAACCGTCGATGACGGCCTGGGTCATGGGGCCACGATGAATGGCGGTGACTTCGCCCGCGCCGTTGATGAAGAAGGTGGTCGGCAGGATGTTGGCCACACCGTACAGCTCAGAAATGAGGCCTTCTTCGTCGAGAACGGCCGTAAAGCTCAAATCCATCTCGTCAAAAAACCGGGCCACATCCTCGGCCGATTCCTGCTGATCCAGGGCCAGAATGACCAGCCCTTCATCCTGGTACGCCTGGTAAGCGGCTTCCAGCTCCGGCATTTCCACCAGGCACGGGCCGCACCAGGTGGCCCAGAAGTTGATGATGACTGGTTTACCGGATAGATGACTGAGCTGCACCAGGTTGCCCTCAACATCCATGAGGGCAAAGTCATAGGCCAGGTCACCCACGGCCAGGATATCGCCGCCGGTGGGTAGTTGATTGATGGTGGTCTCCGCCGGTTCAAAGGCGGGCACCTGCTGGAGGATCGATTGACTGGGATTGGTTACGGCCGTTTCCGCCGCTTCATTGCCGCCAAACAGGTTCCCGCCAAAAATGATCAGCGTCAGGGCCAGCCCCAGAACGATAAAGCCAGCCAGGATGAGCAGAGGGTTACGGCCGTTGCCGTCCGGCGTCTGGTTGGTGGGTTCAGAGCTACCTGAAGAGGTCATCACAAAATCACTTATTGTTGGAACAGCGCAATAAACCGCTCTTCCAAAAGGACAAACCATTCCGAAAATTCATACTGGCCAAACAGTGCGTTGATGCTCGTCAGGGTGCCGTTCAGCATCAGCAGCGCCAGCACCACAAACAGCGCCCCGCTGATCAGCTGCGTAGAGTGCAGATTCACCGTCACCTGGCGCTCCTCCGAGCCGGTGAACACCCACAGCGCCGCGCCCAGCAGCGACACGGCCAGCAGACCCAACTCATGCCCCAAGGTTACCGTTTGCCCGGCAAACATGGGAAATTGGAAAAAGGCGTAGTCGAGCACAGCTACCAGCACGCGCCAGGCCGCCAAAGCCCACACCAGGGCGATGACCATAGCGTGGGTGTTCAGCGCCCAGCCCTTCCCGCGCAGGGCGCGCCAAAACAGGCTCTGGCGGCTCATCCGGCCAAAAAAGGTAGAGACAACCAACAGCGGCAGCCCCAAGCCCAGCGTGTAAATGAACAGCAGCATCATGCCGTTCCACACGGAGGTGGTTTGCGCCGCCAGCGTCAGCACCGTGCCTAAGATTGGGCCAATGCAACTGGTCCAGCCCACAGCAAAGCTCAAGCCAAAGATGTAGGAACCTTTCACCGTAGTGCTTTTGGGCTGCACGCCGCCAGTGCCGCTGGTATCAACCCCACCAAACCCTTTGCCCAGCAGGCTGAGCACACCAAACGTCAGCACCACCGCGCCGCCCACCAGAATGAGTAGATTCTGGTTGCGCAGCAAAGTTTTGCCCAGGGCAAAACCGGCCGCACCAAACAGGGTAAAGGTGGTGGCCAACCCCAGCATGAAGGCGATGGTATTGGTGGCAATCTGTTTACGGCCGCTTTGGAAGGCAAAGGCAAAATAAGCGGTCAGCACGGGCAGGGTACAGGGGGAGACAAAGCTGAGGATACCACCGCCAAAGGCCAGCAGGGCCAGGATGGCAAACGGCTGCTTTTGCAGGCCGACGGCAAATTCTGGAGTGCTGCTGCCCTGGGTGGCTGAACCAATGATCAGAAAAAGCAGAACGGCCGTCCCCACGCCAATGAGCAGCTTTTGACCCAATGACAGGGCACGCAGGGGTTCAGGAAGGGTTAACGATTTGAGCATAGAACTCTCCGTAGCAAAATGTGTGTGGTTGGTTAGATGAGGCGTAACGGCCGTTTGTTACATGAGAAACGGCCGTGTCTTCATCACCCACTCAGGATGCCCGGTAAAGATTTAAGAAAAATAACGGTAGCATAAATTTTTTAACGGCCGTTATCCTCATCATCCTGTAATAGTCGCTCCATCAGCTGAAGGTCTTGCTGTAAATTGCGCTGCCGCAAAGCCAGGCTCACGATATACACCAGGCCAATCACCGCCATGACAAAGTAGCCCAGCATCAGGTAATTGTTGAAATTATTGGGATCAACGCCGGTCTGTAAAGCAACGTTTAAAAGAAAAGCAAAAGCTGGCATTACGCTTTACCTCCTTGCAGGCGGGTAGCAACACGCATTTTGAGCGAATCAATACTGTCCATCAGATATTGCAGGCGAATCCGGTTGAACATCCAGGCAATGTACAAAATGGTAAATGAAATCGTGTTGACGGTTAACGTAATACCCATCTTCATCGATTCCAACCCCGGCGCAAAATCTTGCAGACCTTCAGAAGCCCCTTCGGCCGATTCCAGCGTACCGCCAAACACCACCGGGTGAATGTCGCGGAAGATGCGAATGCTGACATAAGTCATGATGATCGTCACAAAAGCCACAATGACGTAAACGGCCGCAAATCGAGCCCGCTTATCTTCCTCTTCAATCGCGCCACGCAGCATAAAGTAGGCGGCATAGGTCAACCAGGCCACGGTGATGAGGGTGAGGCGCGGGCTCCAATCCCACCAGGTGTTCCACGCCGGTTTGCCCCACACCGAACCAGCCGCCGTAGCAATCGTCAAAAACACCAGGCCAATTTCCACCGAGGACAGCGCGATGGTATCCCAAATGCGCTGCTTGTTGCGCAGGTACAGCGCGCCACCAACCAGCGCCACAAAAAAGGCCACCGCACCAACCCAGGCTGACCCCACATGAAAATAAAAGATGCGCTGCACGTTGCCCATAGTCCGCTCCGTGGGGGCATAGAAAAAGTTCATCCCCAGGCTGATCACCAGGGTAACGGCCGCCAGAATGTTCAAAATAGGAATCCAGCGATTCAACTTAACGAGACTCATATTGACCTCTCCTTATCCAACACATTGATTTTTCAGAACCAGAGGAAACCGCAAATGGGTGAGGCGTCTATTGTTGCGGTTTACTGCCCATCTTCCCGTCTGCTATTAACCTATCACGATAGTGACTATCGGGGCGACGCACCTCTAAAACCTGAACAGCCACTCACGTTTATTTAACACCAATTTAGACGGATCGGCTTGTTTTCCCACAATTTGCTTAAGATTCGGCAACCAAATGATAGGTGTATACCCCGGTAGCCAAAATGGCCAGGTCGTAGGCGGCTACCAGCGAAACCATGCTGCGAATGATAGTTGCTTCAGGAGCGACGACCATGCTTTCGCCAACGGCCGTTGCCGCCGGCAAAATAAGTGGCAGCACCAGCGGCAGCAGCAAAATAGGCAGCAGCACTTCCTTGGATCGGGTTTGCATCGTCATCGAGGTAATCAACACCCCAGCGGCCACATAACCCACCGTCCCCAGAAACAGCACCAGCAGCACCACCGGCCGCCAGAACGGCTTGTCGAAAAAGATGATAAAGACAAAAACCAGCACCAACTCCAGCAGCAGGGTGAAGATGGTGACGCTGATCACTTTTGCCAGATAAATGGCACGCCGATCAATCGGCGCAATCAAAATGGCGTCAATGTTCTGATTTTCTCGCTCAATGGCCAGAGAACGGTTCAACCCCAGCGTCCCGGCCAGCAAAATGGTGGCCCAGAGCAGTCCGGTCGCTACGTTACGCGCCGCGTCCAACTCCGTTTCCAGAGCAAAGTTGAACATCACCACCGTCACCAGCGAAAACATCACCATCACGCTGACCGTTTGGCGGGTGTGTTTTTCGATCTGCAAATCCTTCCAGACGATGGCCCCAACGGCCGTTAAAAATGGACTGTTAAACAAAGTGTTACTAGAGGTAGAGTGGGCTAACTTATCCATGCGCGTTTTTGGTCAGGCCCGCCGTGCGGCCCGTTTGCTGTGCGTAGATGTCCAGGAATTCACTGCCACTCACTTCCCCATTGGCAATTTCCTGCACAATCTTGCCCCGGCTTAAGATCGCCACCCGATCGCACAAATTTAGCCCATGCACCAAATCGTGGGTTATCATGAGGATGGTACGGCCGTTTTCCGATTCACCTTTCAACAAACTGTCCAGCAGTGCCGAGGCATCCTGATCCAGGCCAGTGTAAGGTTCATCCAGCAGCAGCACGTCCGGCTCGTGCAGCGTGGCCCGTGCAATCGTCAGCCGCTGCATCATGCCGCGAGAAAACGTGCGCACCGCGTCGCGCTCTCGCGCCGCCAGCCCCACCCGTTTGAGCGCCTGCGCCACCCGATCCCGGCTGTGATCTAATTGGTAAAGCTTGGCAAAAAACAGCAGATTTTCGGCGGCCGTTAAATCGCCATACAACAGCGTTTGGTGCGACACCAGCCCAATGTGCCGCCGCACCCGATCGCTGAACTGAGGCATGAGCCATCCCCCAATTTTCACCTCTCCCGCAGTAGGCTTGAGCAGGGTGGCCACAATGCGCATCAGGGTGGATTTGCCCGCGCCGTTTGGTCCCACCAGGGTCACAAAAGCGCCCGCCGGCACGTGCAGATTCACGCCCCGCAGCACCGGATTAAACCCATATTGCTTCATCAGCCCACTAATTTGGATCATCGGGTTAATTTTAGGTTCTCTTCCGCTTTCGACAAGTGCAGATTGTCAGGCGCGGCTTTATGACACTTCACGCCAAAAAAGTGATGTTTTGCCCGTCATTTGGCCCAGCAAACTGACCAAAGCCAGCTAAAAGCGCCAAATTGTGCAATTATTCACGTAATGTTAACGTGCTGGCAGGCAACGGCCGTTTTTGCCCCAAGCAGAGCGGGAAACGGCCGTTTGCTGCCAAAATCTGGTACCTGGGTAGGGGTCAACAAAGCGGCAGATTAGTGACAGTTTATCAAATAAAGTAGTTATGTAAACTAAATAGTTGCACGGCTGCTAAAACTTCTTTTATAATACCCGCCAACCTTTGGGAAGAGGGTTTATTAGTTTGCTATCGAATTTGTCTGGAACAATTACCCCTTGGATACTGGGGACACTGGTTTTACTACTTTTGCTTGCGCTGGCTGTTGTATTTAAGTCTTGGCGAGAGATGAAGCGATCGCCGTACTTTTTTATGCGGCTGCAAGCAGAGAAGCGCCTCCAAACTTACTCTTTTGCGAGTTTAGGTTTATTGGCAGCTTCTGTTGTTTTTGCGCTTTATGCCCTGCGTCCCCCTGTTGATAACACCCCCCTAGTTGCTGTACTTACCAATGCCAAACCTGTCACTGAAGAAGTGGCGGCATTAGCTGTTTCTGCCAATACACTGGCGGGTGTCTCGGCAGAAACGGCCGTTACCCCCCAGATTGTCACCACGGCCAATGGCGAACCATTTTTCCTGGCCGAAGCCGACACCCTGGTGCAGGCCGCTTTGGAACTACCGGAAGAATTTAACCGCTTCGAGCCAACTGCCGAGCTTAGTGAAAATACCGCTCTCGGTGAAATTAGCTTCTCCACCAAAATCGACGACGAATATGTAGCCATTGATCCAACCAATATTTTTGCGGTCGGTTCCTACACCGTGTACGCCACCTTCTCCTACGGTGGTATGAAAGATGGCATGGTTTGGGCCTGGGTCTGGCGGCATGATGGTGAAGTCGTCGAGGGTGGCAACGAAGTTTGGAACTATGGCGAGGACGGCCCTGGCTATATTTACTACAATCCAGAACAAGGCTTCCGCGCCGGGTTGTACACGCTAGAGGTTTGGGTCAACGGCGAACTGCTCACCCGCTCCAACATGCGCATGACCGGCTCCGCTTTGTCATCTGGCAACTAATCAAAATGGAAATCAACAACGTGTCGCTGCCCGGCGGCATGGTTGTTTGAGGGAAGAGAAGAGGAAGAAGGGATAAGCCCGGCCAACTGGCCGGGCTTTTGGTTTCTTATTCACTTTACCAGATTGGTGCGTGATTTAGGGCTTACCGAAAACCAGTTACCGATTTAAACGGCGACGGCCGTATTGTCCTAATCTACTCAGCTCGTCCAACCGCAGCACGGCACAGGCCGCCAGGTAAATCAGACCGCCAACACTGCCTACCACAATGAGCCGAAGCAGAACGGCCGTTCCCGCCAACCAGCCCTGCACCAACCACATCCCCCCGGCCATCAGCAGCGTGGCCGCGCCCATGCGCCACAGCCCGTTGAGCAGCGAGTAACCCTGAATGCCACCCAACTTGCGCCGCAGCAGCCACAGCAGCAGCAGCACCTCAATCACATTAGACAGGCTAAACCCCAGCGCCAGGCCGCCCAACGGCAGCCAGCCCAACTGTGGAAAAATCACCCGGCTAAACCACAGACTCAGCAGCCACATGATTACAATTTGCACGGCTCCCGACAAAACTGGCGTCAATGTATCACTCAGGGCGTAAAAGGTGCGGGCAACTACTTCCAGGGCCAGCAGCGGGACCAGCCCAACTGCGTAAAACAGCAGCGCCCAGCTCACAAATTCCACGCCTTCATCCCCCATCAGCCCCCAGGTATATAAAAAAGTGACCAGTGGATGGGCCAAAAGGGCAAATAGCACGGAGAAAGGCAATCCCAAAAACAGTAAAATACGCAGTGAATCGGCAAAGATCTGGCGCATTTCGTCCCGCTGCCCACGAACGGCCAGCGCCGCCATAGTGGGAAAAGCAGCAATGCCCAAAGCCTGCCCGATGATGCCCTGCGGCATGATAATCAGCCGCAGCGCCGAAGCTAAGGCGGGCAAGCTGCCAGTAGCCATCGGATTGGTCAGCCAGATGATGAGAAATTTGTTGATTTCGCTAAAGGAGAGACCCAGCACGCGCGGTGCCATCAGGCGCATCACCTGGCGCATGCCGGGGTCACGTATGTCTAGAACGGCCGTATACCGCGCCTCCTTCTGCCGTAAGCCGGGCAGCTGTACCAGAAAATGTCCCGCTGCCCCCACCACCGTACCCACGGCAAAACCCAACGCCGCCTCTTCTGGCTGCGTACCCGGCCACAGCAAACCCCCGGCAATGATGCCCACGTTATAAATCGTTGGTGCCAGGGCGGGCAGCAAGAAGTGCTGCCGGGCATTTAGCGCCCCCATGATGACCCCGCTTGCGCCAAAAATAATAGGCGAGATCAGCATGATGCGCATCAGACGCACCGTCAGCGGCAGCAGCTCCGGATTGACCGCCACTTTCTCATCGGCCAGCCAGATAACCAGCTGCGGCGCAAACACAATGCTGAGGAGGGATACGGCCGTTACCACCACCGTCAGCAAATTGATGACATTGGAAAACAGCCGCCAGCCACCGGCACTGTCATCCTGCTCAAAGTAGGCGGCAAAGGTGGGAATAAAGGCCGAGCCAATTGCCCCCCCGGCAATGATCAAAAAGATGGTCTCAGGGAAGCGCGAGGCGATCTCAAACGCCTCTGCGGGCACCGTGATGATGCCTAAATTGGCCCGGATGACAATTTCACGGGCCAGCCCCACAAGGCGGCTGAGCAGCACGGCCACCCCCACCAGCCCGGCGGCGCGCAGCACCAGGGAGCGGCTGTTGGCAGCGGCCGTTTCCGGCCCCGCTTCGGTCTCTTGTTCGGTAGACATGGATGGGGATTATACGCAAGTAGAGGGGGAAATAAAATCGGGCTGGCAATACTGCCAGCCCGGTTAATTTTTGGAGAGTCAGGAACGCCGAAACCTGACCCTCGTTAAAAGGAGGAGAAGAAGAAGAGATTTTTACCCTTCGATTAAGATTCTATACCATTCACCTACGCAAGTCTGTACGCCGCGCCTACGTCCAGCCTACGCAAAACCTACGCAAGTTCAATATTTCACAAGTAGAGACGTTGCAAGGCACCGTCTCTACACAACCTCAATCGACGAACTGCGGTGAGGCAGATAAAATCCACCCTATGCAACGCCTGCGCCACAGCCACGCCCTCCTCTTCATGCTTTTCTGCCTGATGACAGCCGCCACCCTGCGCCTGACCGATTTACCGCAGGTGCCGCCGGGGGTGCATTACGACGAGGCGGCTAACGGCGTTCTGGTCTCAGAGATTGCCTTTGAGGGGAAACGGCCGTTATTTATCACCAGCTACACCGGCAAGGAAGTCCTCTTTTTTTACCTGGCTGGCGGGCTGACACGCCTGCTGGGTGAGTCGCTGTTTACCTTGCGCTTGACGGCGGCCCTGGTGGGGATTGTGACGGTAGCTGCCGTTTACTGGCTGGGGTTGGAGCTGTTTCGCGACCGGCGCGTGGCGTTGGTGGCGGCCGCGCTGCTGGCGATCAGCTTCTGGCACCTGCTGTTCAGCCACTTGGGCTTCCGCGCCATTACCCAACCCTTGCTGCAAACGCTGACGGTGGCAGCGCTGCTGCGTGGCCTGCGGTTAGAGCAGCGTAAGTGGCTGGTGGTTAGCGGTGTGTTCCTGGGTCTGGCCGGTTATACCTACCTGGCGGTGCGGCTGTTTCCCGTTTTGCTGCTGCTGGCCTGTGTGCCTTTGCTAATTGGACAAAAGTGGCGGCAGCGTATTTTGCAGCTGCTGTTGGTGGCGGGCGTGGCGCTGGTGGTGCTGGCCCCACTGCTCGGCTTTTTTATCAGTAACCCAGACGCGTTTTGGGTGCGTATCAGCCAGGTGGCTCCGTCGGCAACGGCGTTGAGCCTGGGCGAGAGCATCGTGCGCTCGCTGGAGATGTTTTTCCTGGTGGGTGATCCGTACGTGCGCTTTAACGTGCCGGGACGGCCGTTGTTCGGCTGGTTCTGGGGCGGCTTGCTGCTGGTGGGCTGGGGCATGCTCCTCTGGCGCTGGCGTCGTTTGCGGGCCGATTGGCAGCGTTTTGCCGTGCTGCTGCTGCTGCTGGCACCGTTTGTCATGCTGCTGCCCACGACCCTGGCGGTGAACGAGATTGTGCCCAGCAATTTGCGGGCCATCGGGCTGATTCCATTTGTCTTTTACCTGCCGGGGGCCGGGTTAATGGTGTTTGTGGGTGATTTGGGGCGGCAGTTTAAGCGCATTCGGCTGACGCAGGCGGTCTTGACGATTGGTGTGCTGGCTTTGATGGTGGGGGGGCTGGCGACGGAGCGGCTTTATTTTCGGGTGTGGGGGGCGGATACGGCCGTTTTCTACGAAACGGATGGCGATTTAACGGCCGTGGCCGACTTCCTGGACGAGCAAAACACCGACGGCAAAAATGTGTATGTCGCCGCTCTGCATTATCAGCATCCTACGCTGGCTTACCTGAGCGAAAAGTACGGCCAGGTGAAGTGGCTGCCCAACAGCGAAGCGGTTGTTTTCCCGGCGCGTGACGAGGCGCTGTACATTTTTCCCCACAACAGCCCGCTGCCGGAATGGGCCATTGGCTATTTTGCCGATGCGGAGCTGCTGGCAACGCCTTTTGCTCCGGACGGCAGCGTGTCCTTCCTGGCCTACGATCTGACCAGCACTCCGGTGATTTCGCCCAGCCAACCGCTGGCGGTGAACTTTGGCAATGCCATTACCCTGCTGGGCTACGATGTGGGCCAAGCGACGACGGGCGAGCCGCTGCCGCTGTTTTTGTACTGGCAGATCAACTTCCCGCAAACGGCCGATTTCACCCCGTTTGTCCATTTTGAAGACGACTGGGGCCACCGCTGGAGCCAGGTGGAGACGTTTGCTTATCCAGCGGCACAGTGGGCGCGGGGCGAAACGATTGTGCAGCGGGTGCTGGTGGATGTGCCGTCGGGAGCGCCGTCGGGCAGCGCGTACCGGCTGCGGGTGGGGCTGTTTGCGGGCAGCAGTGGGGAACGCCTGCCGCGATTGGATGAAGACGGCCGTTACGCGGGTGATACCTATTTAATCGAAGACGTTTTGGTCCAGGCGAGTGAACTGCCGCGCCATTTGCCACAGCCGCCAATGGTATTGCATCAGCTGGTGCGCCCGGAGCTGGAACTGCTGGGCGTGCAGCGTGAAAGCATGGCGGCGTTCACCGGGGAGAGCATCAATCTGGCCCTGTGGTGGCATGCCCGGGCGGCTGTGCCGCAGACGATCATCCGGTTGGAGCTGATGGGCGGCAACAATGTGGGGCGCATTTTGGTAAACAGTACCCAGCCGGTGCACAACACACGGCCGTTCACCAGTTGGGAAACGCCGCAGTTCCTCATCGACTGGCAGACGGTGCAGGTGCCAGAGAACCTGCCGTCTGGCGAGTACCGCCTGCTGGCCCGCTTTCTGGATGGCGCGGAGGCCACGCTGGCCACGGCCGATTTGGGTTTGCTTCAGGTGACGGCCACCGAGCGTAATTTTGTGGTACCGGGGATGGAACGGCCGTATCCCGCCACCTTTGGCAATGAAATCGACCTGCTTGGCTACACCCTCACCCCGCTGGACGAAGCTGGCCAGTACCAGTTGGACCTCACCTGGCAGGCGCAGACGGTGCCCAGCCGCGACTACACCGTCTTTGTTCATCTGCTGCAAGCCGATGGCACCTGCGCCCCGTGCGTCTGGCAGCAAGATGTGATGCCGCAGCAAAACCAGTATCCCACCAGCCGTTGGCTGGCCGGTGAAGTGGTGATCGACAGTTACCAGATTCAGCTCCCGCCAGACACGCCGCCCGGCAGCTACCAGCTGGAAATCGGCCTCTACATCGCCGAATCGGGGCAGCGATTGCAGGTGCAGCAGCCCAACAGCCCGGAAGCAGACGCGCTCTTTCTAGAACCCCTAGTTGTAACTAGCCAGTAATCCCCCTTTCCGACGACGCGAAGCATCGAGACGAGCATACCGCGCAGAGCGTGGCGCCAGCAGTGTGCCTTTCTCGTTCCCACGCTCTGCGTGGGAATGCCGGTGTCGGCGCTCTGCACCGCGTGGGGGGGGCGCTGGAGCGCCCCGGTCTGCATTCCACGCGGAGCGTGGAACGAGGGTTTGAATGTGTGCGAGCGTCAGAATTTTAGTAGGTGGGCATTTTGGCCATGGGGTAGGAGCCAAGCACCTGCAAAAAAGAGGACTGCTTCAGGATGCCCAACATGGCTTCTTGCACCGCCTCGTCGTCCTCATGACCCTCAAAATCGACAAAGAAGCGGTAGTGCCACGGCCGATTTCGCCGCGGGCGCGATTCGATTTTGGTGAGGTTGATGCCCCGGCTGGCCAGTTCGCCCAGTACCAGGTAGAGCGCGCCGGGCACGTGACGCGTGGTGAAGATAATCGAGGTTTTGCACGATTCCTGGCGCGGCGGATCCAGTTTACCCAAGACAAAAAAACGGGTGAAGTTGAAATCCATGTCTTCAAAGTTGTGGATGAGGACTTCCAGGTTGTAGGTCTCGGCGGCCAGGGCGCTGGCGATGGCGGCCAGGCCTGGTTTGGGATTGTTGGCCAGGTCGCGGGCGGCTCCGGCGGTGTCGTAGTGGTCGACGGGGATGAGGCCCTGGCGTTTGATGTTGTTTTCGCACTGGGCCAGCGCCTGGTGGTGGGACATGACGTGGGTGACGTCGTTGAGTTGGGTGCCTGCGGGGGCCATCAGGCAGTGCTCGACGCGCACGATGACCTCAGCCTGGACGCGCAGGTCGTGATCAACCAGCATGTCGTAAGCGGGGATGACCATGCCGGCCAGGGAATTTTCGACGGGCAGCATGGCCTGGGTGGCACGGCCGTTGTGCACGGCATCAAACATCTCGCTGAAGGTGCGGCAGGGCAGGGTCGATGTTTGTGGTCCAAAATGTTCATGAACTGCCTGCTCGGAGTAAGCGCCGGGTTCACCCTGGAAGGCGATGATGGGTTGTAAATCGGTCATAGATGTGTCTCTTGACCCCCACCCTGGCCCTCCCAGGGGGAGGGCCAGGGTGAGGGTAAATTTCAAACTATTCGTCGGAGCCAGCCATGAGCAGGCCGACTCGTTCGCGGGTGGCTTCGGCGATGGGCAGGATTTTGACGATACGGCCGTCAAACATCACCGCCACGCGATCGGCCAGCCCCAGCACTTCGTCCAACTCGGCGGAGACGACCAGCACCGCCACGCCCCGGTCGCGCTGGGCCACAATCTGGTTGTGGATGAACTCAATCGAGCCGACGTCGATGCCGCGCGTGGGCTGGGCGGCGATGAGCAGCCTGGTGGGGCGGGAAAATTCGCGGGCCACAATCACTTTTTGCTTGTTACCGCCGGAGAGGGTGCGAGCGGCCGTATGCACGCTCGGGGTGCGCACGTCAAACTCTTTTACCAGCTCCGTGCCGCGGGCGTCGATGGCGTCTTGATGCATGATGGGGCCGCTGGCAAACGGATTTTGGTAGTAGTTGTTCAACACCATGTTGTCGGCGATGGTGTACTGCATCACCAGGCCGTGTTTTTCGCGATCTTCCGGGATGTGGGCCACGCCCAATTCGGTGATCTGACGCGGCGAGTAGTGGGTGCTGTCTTGCCCGGCGATGGCGACGCTGCCCTGCGCGATGGGACGCAGCCCGGTGAGCGCTTCGACCAGTTCGCGCTGGCCGTTGCCCTGCACCCCGGCAATGCCCACAATTTCACCGGCCCGCACTTCGAGATCGACGCCTTTGACGGCCGTATGCTTCCGATCATCCAGCACATGCAAATCGCGCACGCTGAGGACCACGTCCTGGGGCTGGGGCTCGTCTTTTTCCACCTGCAAAATGACCTTACGCCCCACCATCAGCTCGGCCAGGGTGGCCTGGGTGGCGGTTTTGGGATCGGCCGTGCCTACCATGCGCCCGCCGCGCAGCACGGCGATGCTGTCGGCCACGGCCAGCACTTCCTTGAGCTTGTGGGTGATAAAGATGATCGACACACCGCGCTCAGTCAGCTCGCGCATGATGCGGAACAGTTCGGTGGCTTCTTGGGGGGTGAGAACGGCCGTTGGCTCATCCAAAATCAAAATATCGGCATGACGGTACAGCGCTTTCACAATTTCTACACGCTGCTGGGTGCCGACGGGCAAATCTTCCACCATGGCAGAGGGGTCCACCTGGAGGCCATACTGCTGAGACAGCTCGTAGACTCGTTGTTCGGCGGCGCGCATATCGAGACGGCCGTTCCGCACCACTTCCGCCCCCAGCATCACATTTTCGGCCACGGTCATCACCGGCACCAGCTGGAAATGCTGGTGCACCATGCCCACGCCGCGATCAATCGCGTCGCGCGGGTTTTTCAGCTCGACCCGCTCGCCCTTGATCCAGATTTCGCCTTCGTCGGGATGGTACAGGCCGTACAGCATGTTCATCAGCGTGCTTTTGCCCGCGCCGTTTTCGCCCAGCAGGGCCAGAATCTTGCCCTGGTGCAGCGTTAAATCCACGCTGTCGTTGGCCAACACGCCAGGGAAGCGTTTGGTAATCCCTTTTGCCTGCAAGACCACTTGATTTGCCATGTTGCTTACTCGCTGTTGTAACCGCAGAGGCGCAGAGAACGCAGAGTCTTATTTCTTGGCGTGCTCTGAGTCTTTGCGGTTCATTTTTATTCGGTTTCGTAAACCTGTCCCAGCGCTTTGGGATCGCGGCTGCGGCCAACAAAACCCGCCAGGACCAGGATGGTGAGCACGTAGGGCAGCATGCCGATGAACTGGTGCGGAATATCGATCTTACCGCCGAACTGGAGCTGGGTTTGCAGTGCCGAGGCAAAGCCAAACAGCAGCGCCGCGCCCCAGGCACCCAGCGGGGTCCGTTTGCCAAAGAGCATCACGGCCAGAGCGACAAAACCACGGCCGTTGGTCATTGCCCGTTCAAAAGAGCCAACCGCTTCCAGGGTGAGGTACGCACCAGCCAGACCAGCAATTGCCCCGGCGATGGCCACATTGACATAACGCATCATTTTGACGTTGATGCCTACCGTGTCAGCGGCACTGGGATGCTCGCCAATAACGCGGGTGCGCAACCCCCAGCGGGTGTGAAACAGAACAAAGTGAACCAGCGCCACCAGCAGAAGTGTGGCGAAGGTGATGGGCGGATTAACAAACAACACCGGGCCAATCAGCGGAATATCGGCTAGCGGGCCCAGGCTGATGGGTTGCAGCTTGCCCTGCGTGGTTAGACCAGCCTGGTAGAAGAAGCTGGTCAGGCCCAAAGCCAAAATATTGATGACGGTACCGCCAATAATCTGGTCCATCTTCAGGCTGATGGACATGGTGCCTAAAAATGCACCCAACACGGCTCCCGCCGCTACCCCAGCCAGCACTGCCACAAACAGATTACCGGTGTACACATTGGCCAGGAAGCCGATAAAAGCGCCCATGAGCATCTGCCCCTCAATGCCGATGTTGATGATGCCAGAGCGTTCACCGATGAGTCCGCAAAGCGCTCCCAGCACCAGCGGGGTAGATTGGCGCAAACTGGCCGCAAGTACGGCCGTTGTCACATCCGGGTCGGTGATATAGCCGTACAAAATAGCTAGGGCCGCAGCCACAGCCAGTACACTGCCCGTCGAACGCCAGGAGAGCCACGAGCTATTCTCTTTGGTTTGTGTCATTGTTGTCATACCTTTTCCTCAAGCTCAATGGGTTAGCTGCTGCTGCCCCAGCCACTGCTGATAGTGACGCCACCGCCTTCGTCGGCGCGAGCGCGAATAATCCAGCGCACAATCATTTCTGCCGAAACAAAGAACAAAATCAGCGCCTGAATCACGTCGATAATCTGCGACTGCACGTCGGCGTCGAACTGCATCTGGCTGGAACCAGCCTGCATGGCCCCCACCAGCAGGGCCGCCGGAATGACGCCCAGCGGGTTGGTGCGGGCCAGCAGGGCGATGGTAATGCCATCAAACCCAAGACCCGTGTTGAAGCCTGGTTGAAAACGGCCGACTACGCCCAACGTCTCAATCGCACCGCCCATGCCCGCCAAAAAACCGCTGATGGCCATTGTCAAAATAATGATGCGCGCCACTTTGATGCCCGCATAATGAGCCGCATGGGAGTTCAGCCCCACGGTGCGAATTTCATAACCCAACGTGGTGCGAAACAGCAAATACCAGGTGAGGAAAGCCATCAGCGCCGCAATAAAAAATCCGGTGGGCAAATCGCCGACCCGGGGAATAGCGGCCGCTTCGGCGATAGCCGGGGTGCGAGCCACGATACCCTCGGCTTTCCACGGGCCATCGGCCAGGTAGTCGGTAATGTTGATGGCCACAAAGTTGAGCATGATGGTGGTAATGACTTCATGCGCGCCCGTGTAGGTACGCAGCGCCCCGGCAATGGCGGCAAACAGCGCCCCGGCCAGACTGCCAATGAGCAGCGCCAGCGGCATATGGACGATAAACGGCAGGTCGGTGAAGGCAAAGCCAATCGCACCGGCAAGGATAGCTCCCAGCAGCAGCTGCCCCTGGCCACCAATGTTGAACAAACCAGCCTTAAAGGCAAAAGCCACGGCCAGCCCACCTAAAATGAGCGGCGTGGCTTTTTCAAGCGTGCGGCCAAAAGCGGCAGCGCTGCCAAACGAGCCGCGGTACAGAGCAGTGTAGGCTTCCCAGGGATTGGCATCTGACAACCACAAAATGATGGAGCCGATAATACCGGCGAGGATGATGGCCGTGATTGGCACACTAACATCACGCCATAACTGCCGCAGCCAGGCAATCGGGCTACTGGCTGGTGTCTCGTTGCTGGACTCTTTTGTCATAGAACCACCTTTTTTCAGTGGAAAGAGAGGTTTCTTCGGCAAAAAAACCGAGCAGATCGATGCGTCTGCCCGCCTGTCAATAACAAAATGTGCGGCGCACCCGCAGGTACGCCGCACATTGTTAAGCAGTTATGCCATATTTACAACCAGAGTCTTAGTACCCGGTTTCAATAGAACCATCTTGCAGACCCGCGTTGATTTCCTCTAAACGGGTTTTGATTTCATCAGAAACGTTGCTGTCGAAATCATGGAACGGGGCCAAACCAACATTGCCCAAGAAGTTGCCAGCCGGGAAGCTGCCGGATTGGGAAGCCGCAATCAGGTCAAACACGCCGGGGGTGATGAGCTTCATCGCGCTGGAAACCAGGCAGGAGTGCGCTTCGGGAACGGTTTCCCACTGGTCGGTGTCGACGCCGATGCAGAAGAGACCTTCGTTCGCAGCAACTTCGATCAGCGCGCCGTTACCGGTCTTGCCACCAGCGCCAAAGATCACGTCGGCACCCTGGCCAACGGCCTGAGCGGCCGTGCTGGCACCCCATTCGGGGTCAGTAAAGGCCACATCCAGACCACCGGGGTGGAAAGTGGAGATGGTGGTAATATCAGGATTCACGTACAGAGCGCCATTTTCGTAACCGACCTTGAAGGCGACGACAGGGGGAACCAGGTCGGTGCCCAAAACAGCCGCAATCGTGTTGGTTTCGGTCAGCATACCAGCCAGCGCACCAGCCAGGAAGCCCGCTTTGTCTTCGTTGAAGATGAGGCCAGCGACGTTGGCTACCGCTTCACCCTGGAACTGATCTACCCCGATGAAGTCTACGTCCGGGTAGGTAGCAGCCGCTTCAAGGGTAGCTTCACCCAGCGCAAACCCAACGGTTACGATGACGTCATAACCGGCGTCGGCGAACAGGGCAATGTTGGCACCGTAATCTTTGGCGTCGACGGTTTCGATGTAGTCAACCTGGGCACCCAGTTCAGCTTCGGCGCGCAGAACACCTTCCCAGGCAGACTGGTTGAAGGATTTGTCATCGATTTCACCCACGTCGGTCACCACACCCACGCAGAAAACATCTTCGCTGGTGCAGTCGCCTTCGGCGGCTTCTTCTTCCATCGGTTCTTCTTCAACAACTTCTTCTTCAACAGCCTCTTCTTCGGTGGTTGTGTCTTCGGCCACGGGCTCGGTTTCTTCAGCAGCGGGTTCTTCACCACCGCCGCCACAAGCCACCAGGGCCATGGCCAAAATAAGCAGTAAGCTTAACAACCAAAACTTTGATTTTCGCATTTTGTTCTCCTTCCTTAACTAAGAAACTATAGATAGACAGGCACAGTTATGCCGTCTTCGTCCAGTAAAAGGTGTGAAGATTATAGTGGTAAGCGGGTAAAGCAGCAATAGTCAGCCACGGCCGTTCCGCCTGCTTTTACCTGACTTTGGCCCTTTTTTGCGGGGGCGGGCGGCTTGCTTAGGGGGTGGGGTGGTGGACGGCCGTTTCTTCTCTGGCCTGCTTTTAGGCGGCGTGGCAATGACGCCGATGAAGCTGTGAATTTGCTGGAGCAGGCTGCGCAGCTTGCGGTTACTTTGCAAGAGCGGGTGCTTCTGGAGCATTTCCCGGTACAGGTTAAACCAGAGCTGGAAGTCAGCGCGACGGCCGTAGCGCTCCATCGATCCCTCGCGGCGGAACTGCCACGGCTTGAAGCCGGTGTAATGCAGGCCGTTCAGCACGTCCAGGTTGGGGTAGCCGTTCAGGCTGTGGAAGCGCAAATCGACGTTGGTCCATTGGCCCGAGTAGCGCAGCGTCAGGTACTGCATCTCTGGCCAGTCGAAGGCGTCGCTGACCAGCGGCTGCATTTCTGGCGACTGAATGTCGGTCATGATGGCGTTGAACTCGGCCAGCGACGGTTCCAGCAGCAGCAGCGAGCTGATGACGCCCATGTTGGTCGGGTCGCTGGCGACGCGGTCGGTGATTTCGCGGGGGATGGGTTGGCCGTGCGGGCAGTCGGCGTAGATCTGGTGCCAGTGCCAGGTGCCGTCCTGCGCCACGCTGTCTGGGATGATGAAGTTGCCGTCCTCGCCCCATGCCATGACGTGGGTTTTGCGCTCGTTGATGGTGCCCGCCGGGGTAGGGAGAGTGAACAGATGGTCGTAGTGGCGCAGCGGCAGCAGATCGGCGTCGAGCAGGGCAATTTTGTCGTAGCTGTGGCCTAAGTCACCATCGCGGCCCAGGCGCAGGGCGTGCAGGCGGGTGAAGACATAGGGAAGATACGGCCGTTTGCCCACCCGCACATGGGGCACAAAAATCTTCTCCACATCAATCACAAAATCATACAGATGAGCCAACGCCTGCCGCGCCGGACGGCTGATCTCCTCGGTGACCATGCAAATCAAATCCGCTTGCGTTTTTTGGCGGCGCAGGCCGTGGGCCAGCAGCAGCACCCCCGGCAGGTAACTGTCGTTGAGCATGAGGAAGGTGACAAAGGCGTAGCGGGAACGGCCGTTGGGCTGGCGCATGGTGGTGGGGGCGGGGAACATAATCAGGAGATTGGAGACTGGGGATTAACGGAAGAGTTCGGCGTGGTTGCCAGTTCTGGCTAACTGTAATTCTTCAGCCTCAATGCGATAAATGAGCAGCCAGTTTGGTTGAATGTGGCACTCGCGAAAACCTTTCCAGTTTCCAACTAACAGATGATCCCGGTAGGATTCGCTGAGGGGAGTCTGGGTAACGAGCTGGTTGATAACCACTTTCAATTTTGCCAGATCAGCACCTTGCCGTTTGAGTCGCTTTACGTCGCGTCGAAATTGGGTTGATTGCCGAATGATTAGGGACATGGCGCAGCACTACCAATCTGCAAATAAATCTTCGGCCGTTTGGAACTGTTCGCCACCGCCGTCTTCAAGCTCTAGCATGGCCGCGGCGGTTTCGGCATTGGGCATCTTGGCCGAAGGCTGAAAGGGCAGCCCCCCACTGTTGATGGCCTGCATCAGGAAGACGCGAATCGCTTCAGCGGTGGTCATGCCGATGGCGTTGAAGACGGCTTCGGCCTCCTCTTTTAATTCCGGGCTAACCCGCGCCTGAATGGTTACGTTAGACATGATTTATTCTCCAAGAGTAAAAGATTGCCTGCATTATAATTGCAAATAACTGCAAATTACAATAATTCGATGAGGTTTGGCGAACAATCTGGCCGCAAAATAGCTTATAAAATCCTGAACAAAGCGCGTTTACCTTGTGACGGTTGTTGACAGAATGGGGGGGGGGGGATATAAAATTTCCATTGTTCTGGATTCTTTATATCATGCCAACATAACAGCTTTCGGTTTGGATTAGGAGAGAGCCTCTATGCGTGAGACGATTCGTGTGCTGTTAGTTGATGACAACAAATTGACATGTACGGCCGTTCGCCACGTCCTGTCAGGCACAGAAGACATCCTGTTATTGGATGAAGTCAGTTACCCTCCAACAACTTTGCACCCAGTATGAACAAGATGTTTTACTACTTTCCCTTGAGATGGTAAGGAAGTTCTCTTTAGCCACCAAAACTATTTGCCCGGAAGCTAAAATTTTGTTGCTGGTAACAAACTGCACCGGCTCTTGCCGTTCTGAATTGACTGGAGACAATGTTTTGGGCTGTTTGGTGCGGGAGCAAATCCCCGATGAATTGATCCCAGCTATTCGCGGTGTAATGATGGGTTTAGTATGTTTTAGCGAACCCCTGGCTAAGAAGTTGGTTCAACAACAGGATGAACAGGGTTTCGTAGACACAGGTGAGAAGCTGACAGAACGTGAAAAAGATGTGCTGCAACTGTTAGCTGCCGGAAATTCAAACAGGCAAATTGCCTTACAATTAAAAATCTCTGTGCCTACTGTTGAATTCCATACGAGCCGCATTTTTCAGAAAATAGGGGTGAGCTCACGGACGGAAGCGGCTGTTTGGGCAAAGACACATCACCTCGTCTGATTACTCTCATCTATACATAAAAATCACTTTCAAACACTACCTATGGAAATCCATAGATCGATCTGTGGAGTTCCATAGATTACGAACCCTACAACGTCTGTTACGCTAACTTGCATTGAACAAATAATTTACCTCTAGTAATAGATGTTCGTAAGGAGAATCTATTTATGCACAAAAAGCGGTTTGTCCTACTAAAAACATTCATCGCAAATTTGCTGCTTGTCGTTATTGTGACACAAGTCAAAGCAGCAAGCCAGCCAAATCCAGGCTCAAATGAAACTTCTGCTTCCCAAGAGTGGATTACCTATACTGATCCGCGTTTTGACTTTTCAGTAGAATACCCAGCTACTTGGCATCTAATTCCAAGGGATGATAGCAATCCAGCAGCTGTTAGTGGCGTTCTCACATTCACCTTAAATGACCTTATTGACGAAGAAGCATCAGGAGGACATCTTCATGAGCAGGTAATAAATCCCAATATTACTATTGGCCTCTATTTAGCTGAGTTGGCTCCAGGCCAATCACTAGGTGACTGGACGGCTTTGTATGAAGAAACAACAAATGCGCTTGATGAATATTTGATCCAAAGACAACCACGCAGAGTTCTTGAAGTCAATGGGACAGAGGTGATCCGTGAGATAGGCGTTTCACCAATGACAGAGTATCAATTTACTAACTTGGCACACGGTAAAACAGTTTGGTTCATTTGGACAAACATAGGGGATTCAGCGAACGCTACTCACTCAGCAATTTACGAGCAGATGGTTAATTCTTTCCAATTTGGAAAAAACACGCCTACTACCTTACGCGATGTTTATGGAGATGACTTTAAATCGATAGATTTGGACGATTTGTCAAAGAGAATGTCCAATCTTTTAGAATCCCAACCAAAAACAAATATGCATCTATTCAGCCCTTTGACACCGATGACAAAGCTTGACTCAAGCTGGTTTTCTCCTGTGCTTAACGGCTCGTCTGGACAATATTACGCTCGGTGTGGTTCTACCGCACACATAGGTAGTTCTGCATATGCGGTAGATGTGAATGCCCCTTACCAAAAGGCAGTATATTCAGCAAAAGTGGGTACAAAAATATTGGCTGTCTGGGGAAATACAGGCTATGGAAATCATGTGATTCTTGATTCTTGGGGAAAGTACCATTACTATGCACATTTAAGCTATATTTCATACAACGTAATTAATGGGTCATGGTTTACTTCAAAATACTGGCTTGGGAATGTTGGCAACTCTGGAACGACCGAAGTTCACCTGCACTTTCATGTGAAAGAAGGATCTAATCCAGTGCTTATAACCGGAATGGTAGGTTTTGGCCCTTTTACCAATGCCCAACCGCCTGATGTTAATTATCCTAGCTCAAGCGTGGGCAATTGTGGCCGAATGGGGCGTTAATATAAGCTGAGGCGAATTCATTTAGGATGCGTTAGGGGGAGAATAACTGGTTTCTCCCCCTTAAAATTTGACCGAAGGTAAGTTTGTGAGAACTAGAAAATATATCTACTTTATTGTTTTTATCTCTTCTATTTTTGGAGCTGCTTGTACACAGCAACCTTCTATACTATCTGAAACAAAACAAGTTCCTTCGCCATCTGAAAATTTAGCAACCGAACCATCAGTCTCGTTGGCGACCAATACTGTACCGCCAGTGGAAGTAACATCTACTCTTGTTCCAGAAGTAACAGAAACGACTTTGCCTATTACTTCTACAATGGAAACGGTGGGGATAACTTCAACAATTTCTGCCCATCCATTGACGCCCATACCGGTGGACAACTTGGACTTAGCTGACAGTCTAATTCTATACATGACGGCTATTCAGTTGGCAGATAAGGATTTCTGGGCACTACAGGCTTTGCCCAATATCTTGACTTTTGACCAATCAGTTTTTGAAACTTTTTATGGCGAGGTAATTGATGGTGTAGATAGCGAGGATCAAAGTCGGTACTTCTTTAACTTCCGGCCACAATCAAGCCCTAACGGCCGTTACTTATTACTTCCAGGCATTGGTGGCTACACAAACCCGAATGGCGATTTAGGCACAGGCTTATGGCTGGCCGATTTGCAAGAGGAAACTAGCCGACAACTCCTTCCTCAAGCGAAAATAGCTACATGGAGCCCCCAGAATGACGAAATGACCTATGTTGAAGGAGACATACTTTATATCTTATCAATTGACGAAGAATCAACACCAATCCCACTTTTTAGCCATCCCAATTTGAATTGGCTTTATGCGCGTTGGTCGCCTGACGGGAAATGGATCGCAACAATGACTTCTCAACTAAGAGAACCTGAAGAAGCTGGCGACCCAGAAATAACAAATACTTATTGGATTGTCCCCACAAATGGAGACCCAGCATGGAAACTTGCCACAAGAGACAGTTTTGCAATTGAGTATATTGCAGAAGAAATGACATGGTCACCCGATAGCCTATTTCTTCTTGTTCGTAATGAGGTGTTTGATTTAGCTGGTAGACAAATAGCACCTCAATTACCAGGAAAAGTCCACTGGCTTCATAATCAGTTACTAGTAAATAGCGATGATGGTTTACACATTGTTACGGTGGAGGGACAAGAACTAGCGAGCATGGGTCATTCATTTGCCTCTGCGTGGGCATTTTCGCATGACGGCCAACATCTGGCTTATGTCCAATCTTCAGATAATGGGCAAGTAGACATTTATACCTTTAACCTTGAGACTATGGAAAACTTTCTTGTTGGTTCAATCCCGACAAGCTTCTTGTCAATTATTCGTTGGGGTAGTGACGACCAATATCTTTTCCTCGACGATGGACAAGATACAAGCCCAATATGGATAATAGATACTCAACTAAACGGTTCTACTAAGCAGATTTTAGACAAAGGCATTTTAATTGAAGTCATTTCAATTTCAGACAATTAACTCCATTTCTGGTGTTTCGCCTCTAAAAATTGTTCGCAGCAGGTCAGGGGCATATTTTTCCGCCTGGCGGCTGGTGAGGCTGCGGCTGTGGCAAATATCCTGGTACAAACGGCCGCTTTCGCGCCAGGTCCGCTCTTGTGTTTCTGGATTCAACTCGATCAGGCCAAAGCGCTGCGTCCAGCCGCGATCCCACTCAAAGTTGTCCACCAGGCTCCAGTGGTAGTAGCCCATCACCGGATAACAAAAGCTGATCGCCCGCCAAATTTCGCGTAGGTGGGTCATGAGGAAAGACGGCCGTAACCGATCCTCTTTATCCGGCACCCCATTTTCCGTAATGTAGATTGGCTTTTGGTACGGCAGCAGCGATTCAATGATCTGGAAGAGTCCAGTGGGGTAGATTTCGCCGTAGTTGCCGTCGCTAATCACCGCGCCCGGCTCCCATTTGTCGGAGAGCAGCCCGCCAATCGGCGGAAAGTTGACATAAAAGCGCGTGTAGTAATTCAGGCCGATGAAGTCGTAGCTGCCGGCCAGGTGCGGAATGGTGCGGCGGCCAACGGGGAGGTAGAGACGGCCGTCCCGCATCGAATCGAGCCACATGTAATTGAACAGCCAGCTTACCCTTCCCGCCCACCAGCGGCTCAGCGCCGAACTGCCGGGCCGTGCTTGCAAGACGGCCATATTTTTGGCCACACCCACCTGGGCTTCGGGCCGCTTTTCTTTGATCGTGTGGTAAGCGGCCGCGTGGCAGCGCAGCAGGTTGGGAATCGCTCCCAGCGCCCCGGCCCAGCCGCGGTGCTGGCCCACTGGGAACGCGCCGTTCAGGTAGCGCATAAAGACGTACACCATCGGCTCGTTGATAGTGATCCACTTGGGGATGAGGTCACCCAGCACATCCACCACCTTGGCCGTGTAACGCCGGAAGTAATCCACCACCACCCCGCTGTTAAAATCACCTTTTTCCACCAGCCACAGCGGATTGCTAAAGTGGTGCAGCGTCACCATCGGCTCGATGCCCCGGTTGTGCATACCCTGCAAAATTTCGCGGTAGCGGCCCAGGGCCGCGTCGTCAAAGACGCTGGGCTCCGGCTCGATGCGGCTCCACTCCAGCGAGAGGCGGTGGGCGTTGGTGCCCATCGCGGCGGCGCTGTCCAGATCCTGCTCGGCGTTGGCCCACCAGTTGCTGGCCAGGCCAGATTTTTGGTTGTGCAGGATACGGCCGTCCCCCTGCTCCCAGGCCCACCAATCGCTGTTACGGTTGTTACCTTCTACCTGATAAGCGGCCGTTGCCGTTCCCCATAAAAAATCTTGTGGAAACAGCAGTTGTGCCTGTGCCATAGCGTGCTCCAGTTTGAAACGTTTTTGTACATGACAGGGTGACAAGGTGAAGGGGTGAAGGGGTGAAGGGGTGAGTTAATATTCTAAGAGGGTCAACTTCTTTTCACGTTTCACGTTTCACGTTTCACGTTTCACGTTTCACTTTTCACTTCTTACTTTTCACTTGCCACTTTTCACTTGCCACTAACCCCCTCGCCATTATCACACGCGCCCACCCCGTGCGCCAAATCTTCTCCGGCAAGCCTGTCCGTAACCTTATCATAGAAAATACTCCTATTTTAAACCGGCAAAAGGGTTACCCTTTGTGAATTAATTCGCTGCTTGTTATACTTGGGCGGCGTCAACAAGCATTCATTTACCGATGGTAAGTAGCTTCGGAGGCTTTTGTGAGAGACTTAGTCCCACTAAGTAATTATTACTACCCCAACAAGATGGGACGCATCATGTTAACATCGCTCGAAGAAGTCATGGGCCGTAATGGGCTGAATGCTCTCCTGAACCTCATCGAGCTGCCGCAGTACATCCAAAACGCCCCCCCCGATAATTTAGAACGCGAATTTGATTTTGCCCACATTAGCAACATCAACCGCGGTTTGGAAGAGATTTACGGACCGCGTGGGGGCCGTGGCCTGGCCCTCCGCAGCGGGCGGGCCATCTTTTCCCGAGGCTTGCGCCAGTTTGGCGCACTGGCTGGTGTGAGCGACCTGGCGTTTAAAGTGCTGCCCTTGAAGACCAAGCTCAAAATTGGCATTCCGGCCGTAGCCCGCATCTTTACCCAGTTTAGCGACCAGACCAGCCACGTAGAAGAAAAAGATGATCATTTTTTGTACACCATCGATCGCTGCTCGATGTGTTGGGGCCAGCAGTCTGACCGGGCGATTTGTTACATCGCCGTGGGCATTTTGCAGGAGACGCTGCGCTGGGTAAGCGGCGGCCTGGAGTTTCGTGTGGATGAAATTCAGTGCCACGCCGCAGGCGATGCAGCTTGTGTGTTCAAAATTGATAAAGAGCCGATCAAATAGCTATGAACGAAGCAGATAAAAAAAGCCAAGCCATTTTTATTGTGGAAGATGACAACGATCTGGCCGAAATGCTCCGGGCCTACTTTCGGGTGCAGGGATACACCGTTTCCGTCGCCTCGCGGGGGCAGGATGCGGTGACGGCCATCTCAGACAACGTGCCGGATGTGGTGGTGCTAGACATTCGTCTGCCCGACATTGATGGGTACGAGGTGTGCCGCCAGCTGCGCCGGTCGCGCAAGACGCAGAACTTGCCGGTCATCTTCCTCACCGAAAAGCGCGAGCGCGAAGACAAACTGGCGGGGCTGGAACTGGGCGCGGTGGATTACATCACCAAGCCGTTTGATATTCAGGAGCTGCGGCTGCGGGTGCGCAATGCGCTGCGCCGCGCCCAAATGAGCACGCTGCTCAACCCGGTCACCGGTTTGCCGGAAGGCACGCTGGTGCGTGAGCAGCTGGCGCAGATGCTCAACCAGGCCGATTGGGGCGTGGTGATGGCCGGGATTCGCGGCCTGAACAAGTTTCGTGACAAGTATGGCTTTGTCGCCGCCGATGACGTGTCGCGGGCGGTGACGCTGATGATTGCCAATGCGGTGCAGGAAAGCGGCGCGGGTGATTCTTTTGTGGGCCATGCGGATTCCGGCGACTTTTTGATTTTGACCACATCGGAGCTGTGCCGCAAGCTGGCGGAGCGCTGCATGGTGCGGCTGCATCCGTCGATCCAATACTTTTACCCGGCACTGGAGCGGCAGCGGCTGCACGAGCTGCCCGAGTCCGAGCGGCTGACGGTGTATGTAGCGGCCGTTTCCGCCAACCAGTTCCAGGGCACCACCATGGAAGACCTCTTCACCGCGTTGGAAAAACATCGGCTTTAGGTCTGGCTTCCGTTTTTTATCCCCCCTACATTTTGATACAATTTGCGAGAAGTTCAGCTTCTTAATGAAGTTGAACTTCTTTTTAGTTATGAAACGATTTCGCCCTGATTTGCTGTTCTTGCTTGGTTTCTTGCTGCTGCCACTGCTGCTGTTTGGCAGCGTGACGCTGGGTAGGCAGACGATGCTGCCGGTGGACAACCTGTACCAATGGGCACCCTGGTCGGCCTACGCCAGCGAGTTTGGCCTGACCCAGCCGCAAAACCCGCTCATCAGCGACCTGATCATCCAAAATTACGCCTGGAAACAGTTTGTGCGGGAAACGATTTTGGCCCGCGACATTCCGCTGTGGAATCCGAATTTATTTGCCGGGGTGCCCTTTTTAGCAGCGGGGCAGCACGGCGCGTATTACCCGTTTAGCGTGCTGTTCCTCATTTTGCCGCTGGCCAGCGCGTACGGCTGGTACACCGTCAGCCAGATCTGGCTGGCGGGGGTGTTGATGTATGTGTACGGCCGTATCCTCCACCTCCACCGCCCCGCCGCCTTTATGGCCGGATTGGTGTTCCAGGGTGGCGCGTTTTTGGTGATTAGTGCGGCCGTTTTCCCCATGATCAGCGGCGCAGTGGTGTGGCTGCCGCTGCTGCTGGCGTGTGTGGAAAAGGTAATTGGTAATTGGAGATTGGAGATTGGAGATTCAGCCAATCTCCAATCTCCAATCTCTAATCGCTTCTGGTGGATCGGCCTTGGCGCAATCGCGCTGGGTTTCCAAATTTTGGCCGGGCACATCGAGTTCACCATCTACACCCTGCTGGTCATGGCCGCCTACGCCGCCTGGCGGCTGGCTGGCCACTGGTGGCAGTCGGCCAACCGTTCACTGTTCACCGATAACGGATTACTGAAAACGGCCGCTTCCCTCCTCGGTATGGTCCTGCTGGGGCTGCTGCTGGGCGCGGTGCAGCTGGTGCCGCTGTACGAGCTGGGGCAGGTCAACTTCCGGCAGGAGTCGGCCACATTTCAAGAGGTGATGGATTACGGCTTCCCGGCGCGGCGGGTGCTGACGCTGGCGCTGCCCAACTTTTTTGGCAATCCCACCCACCACAGCTACACCGACGTGTTCAGCGGTGAGACGGTGGCCCTGAGCCAAAATTATTACGGCGAGGCCAAAACTAACACCGAGTGGGGCATCAAAAATTACGTCGAAGGGGCGATTTACCTGGGTATCTTGCCCCTCTTTTTGGCGGTGCTTGGCGTGCTCGGCGGCTGGCGGCGCAAAACGCACGTCGTTTTTTTTGCCACGCTCAGCTTTTTCTCGCTGGCCTTTATTTTTGGCACGCCGCTGTACGCCATTTTGTATTACGGCCTGCCGTTTGTGAACCAGCTGCACACGCCGTTCCGCTGGGTGTTCCCGCTGTCGCTGGCGGTGGCGGTGCTGGCGGGTTTTGGCGTGGAAAGTTTGGAGAGTTGGAGAATTGGGGATTGGAGATTGGAGATGGGCCGAATCTCTAATCTCCAATCTCTAATCTCCATTTTTGCAGCCGTCGTCGCCATTTTGCTGCTGGTGGCATTGGCGGTGTCGTGGGGGATGTACGGCCGTTTCCAACCCATCATCGAGCGAATATTCCTGGGACTGGCAGGCGCACCTGCCGCTTTTGCCGATGCGACAGCGTTTTACAGCTACACGTTTTGGCAGCTGCTGACGCTGGGCTTGGTGCTGCTGGGCGTGGCATTTGTTTTTTGGTTGAGTGGACGGGGGGGGAAACAGCCTGCCCCTGCGAAGGCACGGGGGCCGTTCTGGATTCTTGCCGCCGCACTCCTCATCATTTTGGATATTTTCCTGGCCAATCGCGGCTTCAATGCCAGCAACGATCCGGCCCTGCTCGACTTTAAGCCAGAGATGGTGCAGTGGCTGGAAGCACAGCCCGGATTCTGGCGCATCACCAGCTTTGCCCCCAACGGCGACAAACCGTTCAACGCCAATTCCGGCTGGCTGTTCGATTTGCCCGACGTCCGCGGCTACGACTCGATTATTCCCAGGCAGTACACCGAGTACATGGCGGCGGTTGAACCGCAGAACGAACTGCCGTTCAACCGCGTCCAGCCCATCGTCAACTGGGAGTCGCTCAACTCGCCGCTGCTGGATGTGCTGGGCGTGAAATACGTCATCACCAGCGAGACGATTGAGCTGCCCAAGTTTACCGAGGTGTGGCAGGGTGAAGGGGTGCGGATTTATGAAAATACGGCCGTTGCCCCCCGGGCGTACACCTTGCCAGATTCTGCCACTTTTGAAACAGCTGACGCGCTGTTGGCCATGACCACGCAATACGATCCACGCCAATATGTTGTACTTGGCCCCGACGATTGGCAGAAAGATACCGAACGGGTGCAGCTTGAGTTTAACTCGCCAACGCCTGCTTCTCTTCAACCTGCGGCAATTGTGAGCTACAGCAATCGGGAAGTGGTGGTAGATACAGCCGTTTCTCACCCCAGCTGGCTTATTCTTAACGACAGCTATTTTCCGGGGTGGAAGGCGTGGATACGGCCGTTGTCTGATCCCGATGCAGAAGAGAGAGAAGTTACCGTCATGCGCGTCAACGGTAACTTTCGCGGCGTCTGGCTCAACGAAGGTGAGTGGCAGGTGCGCTTCCGCTACAGCCCAACGAGTTTCCAGCTGGGCGCACTGGGCAGCTTTATGGCCGGGATCATCTTGCTTTTTGGCGCGGTGGTTTGGGGCTGGCAGCGCTTTTATCGGGCCGATGGCGAGCAAAGCGTCACCCGCAGCCTGGCTAAAAACAGTCTGGCCCCGATTGCTCTGAATCTGTTCAACAAATTGATTGACTTCGGCTTTGCCGCCTTTTACCTGCGGCTGCTCGGCCCCGCTGGCTCCGGCAGCTTCCAAACCGCCATCGTCACCGCCGGAATTTTTGACATTGTGGCCAACTTTGGCCTGGACATCCTGCTCATCCGCGACGTGGCCAGCGACCGCGACAAAGCGCCCAACTACCTGCTCAACACCACCGTCCTCCGCCTGGGCGCGGGCGCGGTGGCCGCCCTGCCCGTCATCGCCATCATCGCGGTCACCAATTTGTCCCCCGACGCCACCGCCCTCACCCGACCCGAAATTTTGGCCACCGCCCTCATCATGATTGGCATGGTCTTTTCCGGCATGTCCAAAGGTGTGACCGGCCTGTTTTACGTGCACGAAGAGGCCGAAGTGCCCAACGCCATGACCACGGTGACGACCATCCTCAAAGTGGGCTTTGGCGTGACGGCGCTGCTGCTGGGCTTTGGCTTTGTGGGCTTAGCGGCCGTTTCCATCCTCACCAACGTCATCACCCTCAGCCTGCTGCTGGCGATTGCCCTGCGCCGCTACACCCTGCGCGGCCCCTGGCGGCTCGATTGGCAGCTTCAGCGGCACATGCTGCGCGCCGGTTTCCCGCTCATGCTCATCCACCTGCTGCAAACCGTGTTCATCTCGATTGACAGCTACCTGCTGCGCGTGCTGCTGGACAACGGCCAGGAGGTGGCGGGCTGGTACAGCAGCGCTTACAAATGGTTCAACGCCCTGCAAATTGTGCCCTCGTTTTTCACCCTGGCGCTGTTTCCCATCATCTCGCGCCGCATTACCGAATCGCTCGACGCCGCGCGGCAGATGTACGCGATGTCGCTTAAGCTGATGCTGCTCCTGGCGCTGCCCGTCGCCGCCATGACGCACTATTTGGCGGTGCCGCTGGTGCAAATCGTGGCCGGGGCCGAATTTTTACCTGCCGGGGCGATTGCCCTGCAAATTGTCATCTGGTCAATCCCGCTGGGCTGGCTGAACAGCGTGACCAACTACGTGCTCATCAGCCTGGGGCTGGAGAGCAAGCAGCCGCGCGCCTTTACGGTGGCGGTGCTGTTCAATATCGTCGCCAACTTCATTTTTATCCCGCGCTACAGCTACGTGGCGGCGGGTGTCACCACCATTTTGTCGGAACTCGTTTTGCTCGTTTTGTTCGATTATTACCTGCGGCAGAAGATGGCGGGAATTAATTGGTTGGGGTTGTGGGGACGGCCGTTTCTGCTCACAGCTCTCATGTTTGGCGGCATGTGGCTGGGCGGGCAGGTGCATCTCGTCGTGGGCCTGCTCATCGGCGTTGTCATCTACCCCGCCGGGCTGCTCCTGCTGGGCATCATCGGCGCGGAAGAAAAGAAAGTGCTGGGCAACATCCTGCCCCACGCCATCGCCCGCCGCCTGCGTTTAGTGGAATAGGACGCAGATGAACGCGGCTAAACGCGGATTTTTCTGCGCTCGTCCGCGTCCCCAAAAAAGCAGCGGCTATCCGTAGTGAACCGATCTTGTTATAATGCAGCAAACGTGTAGGAAAGGATCATGCCAGACTTTTCGTTTACGACACATGCAAAATATATGCTCAGTGAGCGAAACATTCCAGAGGAATGGGTTTGGCGAACGATGGCAAACCCCAGTCGGAAGCAGAAAGGCAAAGATGGCAATATGCACTACACAAAACCAATTCGAGAACGAGACGGCCGTATCTTACACGTCGTCGTCAATCCTAACCTTGATCCACAGCTGATTGTGACCGTGTTTTTTGATCGTCGTTTGAGCAAATAGGTAAACAGCTATGAAACTAAAAATCGATAAAGAAAGTGATGCGCTTTATTTTCGTCTCGATGACGACGAGGTTGTGGAATCAGAAGAGGTGCAGCCCGGCATTATTTTGGACTTTGATGAAAACGGCCGTGTCATCGGCATTGAAATCTTGTCATTAAGCACCCGCTTTTCCCCTGAAAAGCTCCGCATCATGCAGTTTGAAACCGCATAAACCCGCCCAGCCGTGAACGGACTGGGCTATTTGTAGAAGCCCCATGGGGGCTTTCATTTTGTAGCCGGGGGCTTTAGCCCCTGGCGAAGCCGTTCATTTGAGAAAATCTCCCTTGCCCCGCCCAAAATCCCGCCAACCCGTCTGGATCATGACCGCCCTGCTGCTGGCCGGGGCCGCACTGCGGCTGTTTGGGCTGAACAACCTCGCCCCGCCCGGCATCACCCACGACGAGGTGGCCAACTGGCTCATCGACCGCTCGATTTTGGCGGGCGAACACGCCATCTACTTCACTCGCGCCTATGGGCACGAGGCGGGCTTTCACTATCTGCAAACCGCTTTTGTGGCTCTGCTGGGCGACAATGTGCTGGCGCTGCGTCTGCCTGCGGCGTTTTGTGGCTTGCTGGGCGTGGCCGTCACTTTTGCCCTGGCACGCCAGCTGTTTGGCAAAAATGTCGCCCTCATCGCGGCGGGCTTGTTGGCGGTGCTGTTTTGGCCGGTTTTTTACGGCCGTCTTGCCCTCCGCGCCATTTCGCTGCCATTGGTAGCCGGGCTGTCGGCCTATTTTTGGTGGAAAGCGTGGGAATTTGAAGGGGTGAACGGGAGAAAGGGTGAAGGGGTGAAAGGAAAGGTCACCCCTTCACCCCGCGATGTCCTCATCGCCCACCCCTTCACCTTGTCAGGCTTTTTCGCTGGACTGAGCATCCACACCTACATGGCCGCCCGCGCCGTGCCGATTTTCTACGCGCTCTGGCTGGCGTATCTGGCGATTTTTCATTGGCCCGACTTTAAACAGCGGTGGCGGGGCATTGTCCTGTTTTTGGTGATGTTTGCCGCCGTTGCCGCGCCGTTGGTCATCTTTTTGCAAACCGTTCCCGATGCCGAATTTCGCATTAGCGAGGTGGATGCGCCGCTGCAAGCACTGCGCTATGGCGATTTGGAACCGGTGCTGCAAAATGGCCTCAAGCTGCTAGGCATGTTTGGCTTTGTCGGCGATCCGCTGTGGCGTGAGGGGGTGCCATCAGCCCCGGTGTTTGAGCCGGTGGTGGCGGTGCTGTTTTACGCCGGACTGCTGCTTGGCCTGTGGCGCTGGCGGCAGCCGCGTTATGCCTTTTTGCTGATCTGGCTGGCCGTTGCGGTCACGCCCAGCCTCGTCACCATCAACGCCCCCAGCCACATCCGCAGCATCTTGATTTTACCTGTACTCACGGTGCTTCCTGCCCTGGTTATGCACAGATTGGGGCAGTTATCCACAGTTATTCGCAACTTATCCACAAGAAGTTCCCAAATATTGGTCTTGACGCTGCTTTTATTTTATGCTGCCCGAACATCTGTTTTACAGTTCCAGACCTGGCCTAATGGCGGCGACGTGCCGTTTGTGTGGCAGGCGGCGTTTACGGCGATGGCGCGGTATCTGGACGGCCGTTCCGACCTCAGCGCCGCGTCGATTGCCGGTTGGTCTCCCAGCACGATGGACAGCCCCACGATGACCCTGCTGCGCCAAAACGACGACCTGCCCCTCAGCCACTTCGACCCGCAAGAAGGCACCCTCATTTTGCCTGCTGCGGAACCGGTGGTGGTGATACGGCCGTCTGACCTCCCCCTCGATCCCTACTGGGAAACCCAACTCACCGACTGGGGCTTCACCCGTTCACCCCTTCACCCCTTCACCCTTTATGAAATGGAAGAAAAGCCGGTTATCGAATGGGAAAATCCCATGAACACACAGTTTGGCGATGAACTGCTTTTGCTGGGGTATGAGTGGTTAGAAAATGGAGATCTGGTGCTGGGATGGTTGGTAACGGCCGTTCCCCCCGCCCCCCGCCAACAATTCAGCCACAGCCTCGCCGCCGACGGCAGCCAACTGGCCGACACCTACCGCTTCGACGCCCCCGACCCGCAAGGCATCTGGTTTCCTCACTGGCAGCCCGGCGACCTCATTTTGCAGCGCCTCACCCCACCTGCGCTGGACCAGGCCACCCAGCTCCGCCTCGGCTGGTTTGATCCCACCACCTGCACCCCCGGCCCCTGCCAAAACCTGCGCACTGAGGATGGTGCGGAGTTTGTTTTGCTACCGGTGGAGTAATTGGGTAATTGAGTAATTTGTAATTGGGGAACGGCACCTCACGAGAAGGCTATCGCTGGTTGGAGTTCAACCAACGATAGCAAACTATCTCGTGGCAGACAATCGTTATTCATCACGGGGTGAGGCGCTTTTGGTCGCGGGGGAAGAGCGTGGCCAGGCGCAGGTTGGGCAGGCCCAGCAGCTGCATCAGCAGCCGCTCCAGCCCGATGGCAAAACCACCGTGCGGCGGCATGCCGTAGCGAAACGCTTCCAGATACGTCTCAAACGGTTCTGTCGGCAAGTTAGCCTGGGCCAGCGCCGCCAGATAGTCGGCGTACAGGTGCAGCCGCTGCCCGCCGGTGATTAGCTCCGTGCCGCGAAACAGCAGGTCGAACGAGTTGGAGTATTCGGGATTTTGCGGATCGGGATGGGTGTAGAACGGCCGTTTCCCCATCGGATACCCCACCACAAACAAAAAGTCGCTGCCGTGCGCCTGCTGCGCCCACTCACCCAGCCACCGCTCATCCTGCGGTGACAGGTCCGGCTCGCCCCGCACGTCCACGCCATGCCGCTGCCAGATCAGTTCCTGCGCCGCTGCAAAATGAATGTGCGGAATTTGTTCAGGCACTTCCGGCAAATTCGCCTTCAACAGCGCCAATTCCGCCGCGTACTCTGCCGCCAGCGTGTGGAAAATGCCCGCCAGCACCGTACGCACCAGCCCCATCACCGTAAAATGGTTCTCGATGAAGCCAAACTCCACGTCCAGGCTCACGTACTCGTTCACGTGGCGCGTCGTGTCGTGCGGCTCAGCGCGAAAAACGGGGCCAACTTCAAACACGCGGCTAAAAACCCCCACCATGATCTGCTTGTAAAACTGCGGGCTTTGTGCCAGGTAGGCATTGCCGCCAAAATATTCCAGCTTAAACACGTTTGCCCCACTCTCCGTGGCCGAGGCCACCAGCTTGGGCGACTGAATCTCCGTGAAATGGTTGGCGTTTAGCGTGGCGCGAAAGCCGGCCATCGCCCCCGCCGCCAGGCGAAACACCGCCCGCCGCTCGGGATGCCGGTTGGTCACGACGGCATGGTCCAATAACATGGGCAGCCCCGCCTTAAGCTGCTTTTGCTGCAAAGGTACCGGCGTTGGCTCCGTCACCGGCGTCATGACCTCAATGTGCGGCTGGTGCAGCTCCACGCCGCCCGGTGCTTGCGACGTAGCCACCACCGTACCCGTCAGGGCGATGACGCTTTCCAGGCTCAGACCGGCAATGGCGGCCAAATCCGCCTCGCTTTCGGTGACGGCCTGGAGGGTGCCCCAGCCGTCGCGCAGCACCACAAAACTGATGCCCCCCAGGCGGCGCACGTTGTGCAGCCAGCCCGTCAGCCGCACCGTCTGCCCGACGTGGCGGCTTGCTTCAACGGTTCGAATTGTGTTCATAAAAACCTCCGCGTGTTGGTAGAGACGTTGCAATGCAACGTCTCTACGGCCGAAAAATAAAAAGCCCTCGTCCCCAATTTGGAGGACGAGGGCTGCGTGTGGACAGCCGAAAACGCTGCCCAACGCATAAAAAAACGCCCGCCCTCACGTTGGAGGACGGGCGTCAATTTTTGCGCTCGTGGTGCCACCACCAATTTGCCGTTGCCAGAGCAGCTGGCGCAGGCCTCTTGCGGCCTGGTGTTTGTTTATGCAAATCACCTAAGCCTGGGCGCTGTAACGGGCGCACCCGAAATCGGTTACTCAGTTATCGGTAATCCGTAATCAGTTTTAGTTTCACCGATTACCGTTTACGGATAACCGTTCACCGTCCAGCTCCAGGGTGTCGTTAACAGGGTTTGCTGGCGATCCTTGCAGCAGGTGGGTCGCTCTCTGGGCAGCAACGGGGCCGGTTAACCTGTCCCTTTCATCGCTTTTGGTATTTTTAAGTTGAGGCAGGATGATAGCAAATGGGGCGGAGGGGTGTCAAGGCACAAAAAACGGCCGTTCCCCGCAGGCAACGGCCGTCAAAAAAAGTCAGCTTCAGTTGGATCAGTTGATACTTTGCACACGCAGCTGGATTTGCCCGCCGGGGGTCAGTGCAGCGACAGTCTGGCCCTTCTTGGCACCCAGGAGGGCGCGGCCAATGGGGGATTCGTTGGAGATACGGCCGTTGCTTGGATCCGCCTCATGGGCCCCGACAATGGTGTAGGTGGCTTCGTATTCGTCGCCCTCGTCCAGCTCCAGCACGGTGACCGTGTGCCCCACACGCACCTTATCGGCTGGACCCACATCCTGGATGATTTTGGCCCGGCGCAGAGAGTCTTCCAGATCTTTAATGCGGCCTTCCACAAACCCCTGCTCTTCTTTAGCCGCATGGTAATCGGCGTTCTCCTTCAGGTCACCCTGGGCAATTGCCGTTTGCAGCTTAATGGCCAGCTCTTCCTGCTTGGCTCCTTTCAGGTAGGCCAGTTCCTCTTTGATTTTCTGTAACCCTTCTTCGGTCAGATAGACGACATCATTAAAATCTTGGGTCATTGTCCTTTCTCCATGCGCGACGAATACGCACCCGACGTGTGTATCACACAGTAAAAATGTATCCGTTTGGTTTAGTGCTGTGGAAACGTGTTTTCTGCCCAGTGAAATTTGGGAAATCTTTCTAAGCAGAGCAGTTAGTCTGAAGCTTCAGCGGCAGCCTCTGGCTGACAACAGATGCAGGCCCCAGCGCAAGTGCACATTTGCAACGAACTCGTCTTCCAAGCGGCTTCCCCACCTAGATTGAACCAAATAACCCCGCTTTTTGCGGGGCATATTACCTGTTTTTAGCTTACGGTTTGTATACGTTGAACGGCCCTTAGTATAGCTGAGGCCCTGGTATCTGTCTAGGCATTTTGTCTGGGCCACGCAACTATTTATCCACTTTTCAGACTCATCGAGTATGTTTTGCGGGGGTTGGGCAGCGGATTGGGATCGGGCAGTAGTTAGATTGGCATATTGTCCCTCATTATTTTATGGCCTAAACTGGCAAAGCCATTACCTGCACAGGGGCGGGATGCCAGACCGGATCGGTCGCCACCACTGACGTGGGTTGTCAAATAACATTGTCGCGCACACAAGGTGCGTTTTGCTGTGATCCATGTCGTCCGGAGGCAGCGATATCTTAGCCGCTATGAAAGATCCGCAACATTTGAATGGCCCAACAAACGTTCACGTTTCGCCACCGCACATGCTAGATTATGTCAATGCTCTGGTTCTGAACACGGCCGGCGAAGCGTTGGTGTTTGAGGTGGAGAAGCCAGGCAGCGGCGTCTATTGGCAGCTGTTAGACAGGTATTTGCAGCCTCAAGAAGACCCATTTACGGCCGTTCAGCAAAAGCTCCAGCACATGACAGGGTATCAAACCAGGCAGTGGGCTTATTTGGGCAGCCATGCCATAGAGGCCAGCCGGTTGTTTGGCGTCGGCTTTCTATTTTGCGCCCAGCAGGCGGTTCAGGTGGCAGAGCCAGCACCCAATCGGCCCGAAGGGGTGGTCATTAAGTGGGTGCCGCTGGTCAACTTGCGCTATGCGCTGTTAGACGGCCGTATCTCCATCATGAGCCACGCGCTCACCGTTTCCCTCTCCTTTCTGACCATCCTCAAATAACCAACACACCACGCCAGTTGGTTTGCCCCGGCCCTTGCTTCTTTATATACTTCTACCTTGAGCAGAAGAAATTCCCACGCAACAATTTGATAACTCGCCGATAGAGATAGAAAGGAAACCTTCCATGCCATTTGCGCCTACGTATGATGTTCCCGCCGAACGCCGTGCCTATGTTGAACTGGCCCGCGTTGAAAATGGAAACGGCCGTATCGGTCTCCTGATGCTGCATGGCTACATGGGCAGCCCGCTGAGTTCACATCCAATGGCCAACTACCTGGCCGGGCATGGCGTGTCGGTGCACTGTCCGCTGCTGCCGGGCCACGGCCACTACCCGGACAAGCTGCATAAGGTGTCCCGGCAGGCGTGGCTAAACGAGGCGCAAGAAGCGTTTGCCACGGTGCAAAAACAGTACGACGAGCTTTTTTTGATGGGCCATTCGATGGGGGCGGTGCTGGGGGCCAACTTGTGCCTGCAAAACCCGGCCGTGCGCGGGCTGATCATGTTGACGCCCATCTACGAAGCGCCCGACGACCGGTTGAACTGGATGAAGCTCTTGCGCTTTGTGATGCCCTGGTTTTATCCACACAAGATGCGCTCGATGCGCAAGCTGGTGCGTGAGCGGGTGCTGGATTTTGATCCCACCACCGACTTTGACGACCCTGGCTTCCAGCAAACCCGACTGCCGGTGGTTAGCCGGGTGCCCACCGCCTCGCTGGTAGAGATGGTGAAGATGGCCGACTACGGCCGTACCCTCTGGCCCCAGCTCACTACCCCATCGATTATCTTCCGTGGTGGGCACGACCCGGCGGTGAAGCCCGGCACCATCGACAAGCTGTACGAAACGTTGCCGGGGCCACATAAAAAGCTGGTCACCTTCCCCGAGGCGGGGCATGAGCCGATGCGGCCGTTTGATCCGGCGCATCAAGAGTTGTGGCCGCAAGCCTTGGAATTTATTCGCACTTACTCTAAAATTGGCCTGTCCATTCCCACAAGCTAATTGCCGCTATCCCACTTTTCCACGCATCATACATTCCAGACCTGACAGGTTTTTGCTGGTGAGGTGAAACGTTGGGCATGATGAAAACGATAAACCGATGGTTGTTCGGGCAGCGTCAACAGGCGAAAAACCTGCTCCTGCTACGCACCCAACGGCCGTCTGGTCAGCCGCTTAACCAACCGCATACCCGATAATTTACACAACTCCCCGCCTACCCGCAGATGGGGAGTTTTTATTTTGCAAGGCGTAAAAGAATGATCTGGACACAGATGAACACAGATGAACGCAGATAAAAATCTGTGAAAATCTGTGTTCATCTGTGTCCCATTTTCGAGGAGAGATATGCAGCTAGAAAAAGACACGGCCGTTACCACCACCACCTACCGCATTCAGATCAGCCCCCAAACGGCCGTTAACCAAACCAAACTCGTTCAGGCCGCCCACCAGCTCGGCATAACCACCCTTACCACCCTCCATCCCAGCCGCCTCATCTTCCTGCAAGGCCACCTCACCCCCACCGACGCGGAACGCCTGGCTCATGAACTGCTGGTTGATCCCGTAACCGAGAGACTGGAGATTGGAGACTGGAGATTAGATGCGGCTCCCAGTCTCCAATCTCCAATCTCCAATCTCCATTTTATTGAAATCACCCGCCTCCCCGGCGTCACCGACCCACCCGCCGACAACCTGCGCCGCGCCGCCGCCCTGCTGGGCATCGCCGGGCTAGAGCGCGTGGCCACCGGGCAGCGCTTTGAGCTGGCAGGCGATCTGAGCGACCACGACAAGCACCGCCTGGCCACCGAACTGCTGGCCAACCCCGTCATCCAACGCTTCGCCATCGACGAGCCAATCAGCCCGCCCTTTTTTGCCTACCACGCAGGCGACGGATTGGTCGAAAAAATTGTCTTGCGCGGCGTGGACGATGAAACGTTAGTCGCCATCAGCCAGGAGCGAAGATTGGCGCTGAACCTGGCCGAAATGCAGGCCGTGCGTGCCTACTACGAGCAGGAGGAGCGTGATGCCACCGACGTAGAGCTGGAGATGATTGCCCAGACGTGGAGCGAGCACTGCGTCCACAAAACGTTCAAAGCAATTATTGATTACGAAGGGCCAGCGCCGGGCAAAAGCAGCGGCAGCGAGCGACAAACGATCAACGGCCTGCTCAACACCTACATCCGCGCCGCCACAAACAAAGTGGCCAAGCCGTGGGTGCGCTCCGCTTTTGTTGACAATGCCGGCATTGTGGCCTTTGATGACCAGTTTGACCTGGCGTTTAAGGTGGAGACGCACAACCATCCCTCGGCGCTGGAGCCGTTTGGCGGGGCCAACACCGGCGTCGGCGGCGTGGTGCGCGACGTGCTGGGCGTGGGCGCGCGCCCCATCGCCAACACCGACGTGCTCTGCTTTGGCCCGCCCGATCTGCCGCAAGAAAGTTTGCCCGCCGGGGTGCTGCATCCGCGCCGCGTCGCCGATGGCGTTATTCACGGCATCGAGGATTACGGCAACAAGATGGGCATTCCCACGGTGAACGGCTCGATTCATTACCACGCGGGCTACACCGCCAATCCGCTGGTGTACTGCGGCTGCGTGGGCATCTTGCCACACGGCAGCCACGTGACGGAGCCGCAGCCGGGCGATTTGATCATCGCCATTGGCGGGCGGACGGGGCGGGATGGCCTGCGCGGGGCGACGTTCTCCAGCATGGAGATGGACGTGGCGACGAGTGAAATTGCGGGAACGGCCGTTCAAATTGGCAACCCCATCATGGAAAAACAGGTGCAGGAAGTGGTGCTGTGTGCCCGCGACGCCCGCCTGTACACCGCCATCACCGACTGCGGCGCGGGTGGTTTTTCCTCGGCGGTGGGCGAGATGGCGGAAAAGCTGGGGGCGACGGTGCAGCTAAACAACATCACCACCAAATACCCCGGCTTGCGACCCTGGGAGCTGTGGCTCAGCGAAGCGCAGGAGCGCATGGTGCTGGCCGTGCCGCCCGCCAATCTGCCCGCCCTGCAAGCGATTTGCGACGGCCAGGATGTGGAGCTGGTGAATTTAGGCACGTTTGGCGCAGACGGCCGTCTCCACATCTACTTCGGCGACCGCCGCGTCGGCGACCTGACGATGCACTTCCTCCACGACGGCCTCCCCCCCCGCCACATGACCGCCAAATGGCAACCCACCAACCCAGCAAATGTCACCTTGTCACCCGGTCACCCCCTCACCTTGTCAGAGCGCCTCCTGGCGCTGCTGTCCCACCCCGACATCCGCAGCAAAGAAGAGGTGATTCGCCGCTATGACCATGAAGTGCAGGGGGGAACGGCCGTAAAACCCCTCACCGGCATCGCCAACCACGGCCCCAGCGATGCGACGATTTTGGTGCCGCAAGATTCAATAGAGACTGGAGACTGGAGATTAGAGACTGAAAGCCAATCTCCAGTCTCCAATCTCCAGTCTCCCAAAGGCATCGCCTTGAGCAACGGCATCTGCCCCAACTACACCGACCTCGATCCATACGCCATGGCCTGGGCAGCGGTGGATGAGGCGCTGCGCAACGTCGTCGCTGTGGGGGCAGACCCGGACCAGGTCTCCATTTTGGACAATTTTTGCTGGGGCAACCCCAATTTACCCGACCGGCTGGGGTCGCTGGTGCGCTGTGCCCAGGGGTGTTACGATGCGGCCGTTTCCTTCAAAACCCCGTTTATCTCCGGCAAGGACAGCCTGAACAACGAATACACCGGGGCCGACGGCGAAAAACACGCCATCCCCGGCACGCTGCTCATCAGCGCGATGGGCATAGTGCCGGACGTAGCCAAAACGGTGACGCTGGATTTGAAGCAGGCGGGCAACTTCATCTTTGTGGTGGGCGACACCCGCGCCGAGCTGGGCGGCAGCCACTTCAACCAGGTCGGCGGTCGGGCCGAGGGCAGCCGCACCGTGCCCCAGCCGGTGCCCGACAGCCTGACGCGCATGCGCCTGCTGCACCAGGCAATTCAGGCGGGGCTGGTGCAGGCGTGCCACGACTGTGCCGAAGGCGGTGTGGCCGTGGCCCTGGCCGAGATGTGCATCGCGGGCCGCATTGGGGCGGAGTTGCAGCTCATCCACGTGCCGCGCGACTGGCACGCGTCGTACTCCAGTGACGAGGTGGTGCTCTTCGCCGAATCGCTCAGCCGCTTCCTGGTGGAAGTGCGCCCCGAAGATGCCCCGCGCTTCCGCGAACTGCTGGCCGACGTGCCGCATGAGTGCGTGGCGGTGGTAGGCGGCGATGGGTTGGTGGTAAACGGCCGTACCGGCTCCCCGATTTTGAATCTCACCGTTGAGGAGATGGAACAAGCGTGGCGCGGCCATGTGGGAGACAAGGTGACAAGGAGACAAGGTGACAAGGTGACCAATGATCCTGTCACCTTGTCACCCGGTCACCCTGTCACCCCTTCACCCCTTCACCCCTTCACCCGGTCACGTCCAAAAGTCCTCATCCTGCACGCCAACGGCACCAACCGGGACCACGACGCGGCGCTGGCCTGTACGCTGGCGGGCGGCGCGCCGGAGATTGTGCACATCAACCAGCTGGCGGCGGGCGAACGGCGGCTGGCTGATTACAGCATGTTGGTCATTCCGGGCGGCTTCTCGTACGGCGACGACCTGGGGGCGGGTGTGCTCTGGGCGCTGGATTTGCGGGAGCGGTTTGGGGAGGAACTGCGGGAATTTGTAGGGAACGGCCGTCCCGTCCTGGGCATCTGCAACGGCTTCCAAACCCTGGTCAAGGCAGGCCTGCTTCCCGGCAATCCCCAATCTCCAGTCTCCAATCTCCAATCTCCCCGCCAGGTCACGCTCACCTACAACCAATCGAACCAATTTGAATGCCGCTGGGTCACCCTGCAACCCAATAAAAATTCACCCAGCCTCTTTACTCAAAACCTAACTGAACCCATCTACTGCCCCGTCGCCCACGGCGAAGGCCGGCTCATGGTGCAAAACGAAGCTGCTCTGGACCTGTTGCAGACGGAAAACTTAATTCCGCTCCAATATTCAATCGCCAATCTCCAATCGCCAATTCCCTACCCCGCCAACCCCAACGGCTCCGTCCTCGACATCGCCGCGCTGTGCAACCCGGCGGGCAACGTGCTGGGGCTGATGCCGCATCCAGAGAATCATATCTTCCCCTGGCAGCATCCCCGTGCCAGCCGCGGCGAGCTGGGGAATTTGGGGCTGCGGCTGTTTGAAAACGGAATTAAAAATGCTTAGCAAACGCAGAGGCGCAAAGGCGCGGAGAAAAAAACTCTGCGTCTCCGCGTCTCTGCGTTAAGGAAAAAATCATGCTAACTCATCAAGATTTGTTAGACGCCATTCCCAACTGCCTGGACCACACCGATTTTGCCGGGCTGGGTGAAAAATATGAGGGCAAGGTGCGGGATGTGTATGGGCAAAACGGCCGTCGCATCCTCATCACCACCGACCGGGTTAGCGCGTTTGACCGGGTGCTGGGGCTGATTCCGTACAAGGGGCAGGTGCTGAACCAGCTCAGCGCCTGGTGGTTTGAACAAACAGCCGATCTGGCGCGCAACCACGTCATTGCTGTGCCCGATCCCAACGTGACCATTGCCCACGAAGCCCAGCCGCTGCCGGTAGAAATTGTGGTGCGCGGTTACATCACTGGGGTGACCAAGACGTCGCTGTGGTATTTGTATGAGCAAGGGGAGCGACGGCCGTATGGCATCCAGCTCCCCGACGGCCTGCACAAAAACGATCCGCTGCCCGAACCGATCATCACCCCCACCACCAAAGCCACCCAAGGCGGCCACGACGAGCGGCTGACCGAGGCAGAGATTCTGGAGCAAAAGTTGGTCGGGGCTGATTTATGGGAGGAGGTGCGGGAAACGGCCGTCTCCCTCTTCAAACGCGGTCAGCAAATCGCGGCTCAGGCCGGGCTGATTTTGGTGGACACAAAATATGAGATGGGGTTGGTAAACGGCCGTCTCACCCTCATCGACGAAATCCACACCCCCGACTCCAGCCGCTACTGGCTGGCCGAAACCGTCGAAAATGCTGTGGCCGGTGTCCCCGCCGCGCCACCCACCAAGCCCGAAAACTACGACAAAGAGTTCATGCGCCAATGGTACGCCGCCCAGGGCTATCGCGGCGACGGTACCCCGCCCACTATGCCTCCCGACCTCATCGCCCAAATCGCCGCCCGCTACCTCACCACCTACGAAAAACTTACCGGTACAGTTTTTACACCAGGAAGGCTGCCTGCTGCCGAACGCATTTGGGAGAATTTGAAGGGGTGAAGGGGTGAACGGGTGATCTTCTTTCACCCGTTCACCCCTTCACCCGCTCACCCCTTCCAAAAGGATTAATAAATGAGCGAACAAAACAACATCTTAGTTGGCGTCATTATGGGCAGTACGTCGGATTGGGAGACGATGCGGCATGCGGTGGAGACGCTGGCGGAGTTTGGCGTGCCGCACGAGGCGAAGGTGGTGTCCGCGCACCGCACGCCGGAATTGATGGCTGAATATGCCCAAAGCGCCGAGTCGCGCGGCTTGCAGGTGATTATTGCCGGGGCGGGTGGGGCGGCCCATTTGCCGGGCATGGTGGCGGCACAGACGGTGCTGCCGGTGCTGGGCGTGCCGGTGCAGAGCCATGCGCTCAACGGGCTGGATTCGCTGCTGTCCATTGTGCAGATGCCCGGCGGGGTGCCCGTGGGCACGCTGGCGATTGGTAAGTCTGGGGCTAAAAATGCGGCCCTGCTAGCGATTGCCATCGTTGGCCTCCAATATCCTGAATTCCGCCAAAAGCTGCACGATTTCCGCCAAGCTCAAACGGACAAAGTGTTACGAGACCAGCTGCCAGTCATTCCAGCCGATTGATGGTGTCTGGACTTGCTCGTTAACAACAAAAATCACCCATTGGCATGGCCTGTCGTCTGCGTTAAAGTTCGAGCGCTTTCAATAACTCACTGAACAAGGCAGGAAAAAATTCATGTTTCTCAACATTGTTATCATCATTGCCAGCATTGTGGGGTTGGCATATGGAGCCACCTTCATTGTGGACTCGGCGGCGCGCATGGCGCGCCACTTTGGCGTCTCAGAGCTAATCATCGGGCTGACGATTGTGGCCGTGGGCACGTCGGCCCCCGAATTTGCGGTAACGATTAGTGCGGCCGTTTCTGGCCAGGCAGATATCTCTGTGAGCAATATCGTCGGCTCCAACATCTTCAATCTGGGCTTCATTTTGGGCGGCGTGGTCGCCGTGCGAGCCATCGCCACCACGCCCAAGATTGTGTACCGCGACGGCGGCATGCTGATCGTGGCAACACTCGTGCTGCTTTTCTTCATGCGCGATTTACAGCTTCAGCCGTGGGAAGGTGGCGTTTTGCTGGTGCTGCTGTTTGTCTATATGCTGTACCTGTACACCCAGCGCGACGTCGATTTGGAAGAACTACCTGACGGCGACTTCCGCTGGCGTGACGTGCCCTTGTTTGTCCTGGGCCTTGCCATGGTGGTTGTGGGCGGTGAGTTTTTGGTGGATTCGGCAACGGCCGTTGCCCGGCTCCTGGGCATGTCTGACTGGGTCATCGGCGTGACGATTGTAGCCGCAGGTACCTCCGCGCCCGAGATGGCCACCTCGCTGGTCGGCGTGCTGCGCGGCCATTCGGACATTTCCATTGGCAACTTAATCGGCAGCGATTTGTTTAACCTGATGGGCGTGCTGGGTCTGGCGGGCGTGATACAAACCTCGCCGATGGTGATTGATTCGGCCGGGTGGAGCAGCCTGCTGCTGCTCAGCGGCATGGTGATTTTTGTGGTGATTCTGATGCGAGTGGGCTGGAAGCTCAACCGCTGGGAAGGCGTGATGCTGATTTTGATCAATTTGCTGCGCTGGATTTATGATTTTTCAGCGAAGTAGTCATTTGGATAAGAATAGACGATGTTAATTTTACCACCAGCCACCATCGGCATACTTGGCAGCGGTCAGCTGGGCCGCATGCTGGCGCTGGCGGCAAGGCGTTCCGGCTACCGCATCCACGTCTTTTCCCCAGAAGCCAACTCCCCCGCCGGGCAGGTGGCCGACCGGGAGTTTGTGGCCGCCTACGACGACCTGGCCGCCGTGCGCGACTTTGCCCGCAGCGTGGACGTGGTGACCTACGAGTTTGAGAACGTGCCGCTGGCCACGGCCGAAACCTGTGCCGCCATCGTGCCGCTGCGACCCGGCCCGCAGGCGCTGCGCGTGGCCCAAAATCGGCTGCGCGAAAAGACCTTTTTTGTGGAGAATGGGTTGCCGACGGTGCCGTTTGCTGCGGTACATTCCCTAACCGATTTGCAAACTGGATTGGCCCAAATTGGCTGCCCGGCGCTGTTGAAAACGGCCGTTTCCGGCTACGACGGCAAAGGACAAATCAAGCTCAACCATCCCGACGAAGCGGCTGGTGCCTGGCAAGCCGTTGGCGAGGTGGACTGTATTTTGGAAGGCTGGGTGGCGTTTGAGCGTGAACTTTCGATGGTGGCGGCGCGGGACGTGAACGGCCGTATCGCCCACTACAACCTCATCGAAAACAGCCACGCCAACCACATCCTCGATGTCTCCGTGGCCCCGGCCAACGTGCCACCGCCAGTTCTAGCCCAGGCCGAAGCGATGGTACAAACCGTGCTCACGGCGCTGGACGTGGTCGGCGTGCTGTGCGTTGAATTTTTCCTGACCCCCACCCCAGGCAGGCTGCTGCTCAACGAAATCGCGCCCCGCCCGCACAACTCGGGGCATCTCACCATCGAGGCGTGTGTCACCAGCCAGTTTGAGCAGCAGCTGCGCACCGTCTGCGGCCTGCCCGTGGGCGACACCACCTACCTGCGCCCGGCAGCAATGGCCAACCTGCTGGGTGATTTGTGGAGTTTTTCATACGAAGAAACGGAAGAACAAAAGGGAGAAAGAAAAATATCTGCGAAATCTGCGAAATCTGTTGATAAAAATCGCACACCAAACTGGCCAGCCGTTCTCACCCACCCCCACCGGAAACTGCATTTGTACGGCAAAGAATCCGCCCGCCCCGGCCGCAAAATGGGGCATCTCACGGCACTCGCAAGCAGTGCAGCTGAGGCAGAAAAGATTGTTAGAGGAGCAAGAAGGAGATTGGAGACTGGAGATTAGAGATTGTGTTTGATGCCAATCTCTAATCTCCAATCTCCACTTTCCGAAGGAAAGACATGGACAACCTCGATTTTCACGAAAACGACAAGTTTCACGACGAATGCGGCATTTTTGGCGTCTATGCGCCGGGGCGTGAGGTGGCGCGGCTGACCTTTTTTGGCCTGTATGCCCTGCAGCATCGCGGGCAGGAAAGCGCGGGCATTGCCACCTGCGACGGCCGTTCCGCCTACAGCCACAAAGGCATGGGTCTCGTCTCGCAGGTGTTTAATGAGGAGAATTTACGGCCGTTGCAGGGCCACATGGCCATTGGCCAAAACCGGTACTCCACCACCGGCGGCTCGCACCTGCGCAACGTCCAGCCGTACCTCATCGAGACGATTTACGGCCCGCTGGGCGTGGCCCACAACGGCAACCTCACCAACGCCCTGCACCTGCGCCACCAGCTGCTCAAGCGCGGCGTCGGCCTCTCCTCCACCAGCGACAGCGAGGTGATCACCCAGATGCTGGCCGCCCCGGCCGAGGTGTGGAACCCCACCAACGGCAACGGCAAGGAAAACGACCGCTGGGTGGCCCGCTTACGCGCCATGATGGGTGTGCTCGAAGGGGCGTACTCGCTGACGCTGCTCACCCGCGAGGCGGTGTATGCCGTGCGCGACCCATTGGGATTACGGCCGTTGTGCCTCGGCCAGCTAGAAGACGGCGGCTACGTCGTTGCCAGCGAATCGTGCGCCCTGCACACCATCGGCGCACACTACCTGCGCGAGATCATGCCCGGCGAAATTTTGCGGCTGGACCACGAAGGCATCACCTCCTTCACCGGGGTCAAATCGCAGCAGCGTGGGCTGTGCATTTTTGAGTACGTTTACTTCGCCCGGCCCGATTCGGTGTTTGAAGGCCAGGTCATCCACGAGGTGCGCCAGCGGCTGGGCCGCATCCTGGCCCGTGAAGCCCCCGCCGACGCTGATGTCGTCGTGGGCGTGCCCGATTCGGCCACCCCGGCGGCGATTGGCTTCAGCCTGGAATCGGGTCTCGCTTTTACCGAGGGACTGACCAAAAATCGGTATATCGGCCGTACCTTCATCCAGCCCGACGACCAGCTGCGCAAAGAAGGCGTGCGCATCAAATACAATCCGCTGGAGTCCAACCTCAAGGGCAAGCGCGTTGTCCTCATCGACGATTCGATTGTGCGCGGCAACACCGCTGGCCCGCTGGTGCAGCTCATCCGCGACGGCGGGGCTAAAGAAGTGCACGTGCGTGTCTCCTCGCCGCCGGTGCGCCATCCTTGCTTCATGGGCATCGACATGGCCACGCGCAAAGACCTCATTGCCCACAAGCTGGACATCGAAGGCATCCGCCAGCGCATCGGCGCCGACAGCCTGGCCTACCTCAGCCACGAAGGCATGGTGGAAGCGGTCACCTCTGGCATTCGCCAGCAAACCGGCCACTGCACCGCCTGCTTCTCCGGCGACTATCCCATCGCCATCCCTGAATGGCTCTTCGACGATGAGCGGGATCGGGAGAAATTGATTTTTGAGGATATGTGGGGGTAAGGGTTGCAAGTGGCAGGTTGTAAGTGGCAAGTTGCAAGTGGCAGGTTGCAAGTGGCAAGTGGCAGGTTGCAAGTGGCAAGTGGCAGGTTGTAAGTGGCAGGTTGCAAGTGGCAAGTGAGGTTGTTGTGGAGTTCAAGAATTTTGAGGAGTGGGTAAAACAGGTGCCCCAAAGCATCAAAAGTGATCCTCTTTGGGATTTCAAGACCTATCAGAACCCGCTTTTTCTTGCTGATTTGGTTTGGTTTGATTGCGATAAACTTTTTGCGGATCAAAGGGGCAAAGGTATTGCCTGGCAAATTATAGATAGCGCTGGCTCTATTGCCGCACATATTGAAGAGGGATTTGGTCGGGGATATGGCAAAGATTATGCACGGTTCCTGAAAATTTCGTTGGGTTCTGCCAGGGAAACACGGGGCTGGTATTATCGTGGGCGTCACGTTTTCGAACCGGAGTTGCTGCAACATCGGTACCGGTTAGCGGATGAGATTATTGCTAATCTCATTGTAGTAATCAATCAACAGGGGCGGTGGAAAAAAGATTGAGCGAGTTGCAGGTAAGAAGTGGCATGTAGCAGGTAAAAACCTGCAACCTGCAACCTGCAACCTGCAACTTGCAACCCATTGAGGAATAATGTCTGAATTAAGAGTTTTGATTGTTGGCAGTGGAGGACGGGAACATGCGTTGCTCTGGAAGATTGGTCAATCATCGCGGGTGGCGGAGATTTTTGTGGCGCCGGGGAATGCGGGCACGGCCGTTTCCGCCCAAAACATCGCGATAAGTGACAGCGACATTGACGAACTGCTCAACTTTGCCCAGGAAAAGCAGATTGATCTGACGGTGGTGGGGCCGGAGGTGCCGCTGGCGTTGGGCATTGTCGATGCGTTCCAGGCGGCGGGGCTGGCGATTTTTGGCCCGACCCAGGCGGCGGCGCAGCTGGAAGCGTCGAAGGCGTTTGCCAAGGAATTTATGCACAAGTTGGGGATTCCCACGGCCGTTTCCCACACCGTCACCAATTTTGAAGACGCGGTAGAGACGTTGCAATGCAACGTCTCTACCAACGGCATTGTGGTAAAGGTCAGCGGCCTGGCCGCGGGCAAAGGCGTCGTGGTGTGCGACAATGCGGCCCAGGCGGAAGCCGCCCTGCGCGAGATGCTGCTGGAAGGTGCGTTTGGTGCGGCAGGGGCCGAGGTGGTCATCGAGGAGCGGCTGAGCGGGCCAGAACTTTCCTTGCTGGTGCTGACGGATGGCAAGACGGCCGTTCCCCTCTCCCCCGCCCGCGACCACAAACGCGCCTACGATCACGATCAAGGTCCCAACACCGGCGGCATGGGGGCCTTCGCCCCGCCGCCCGACGTGGACGACGCGCTGATTGACCACATCATGCACACCATCGTCCAGCCAACGATTGACGGCATGGCCGCCCTGGGCACGCCGTACACCGGCGTGCTCTACGCCGGGCTGATGCTCACCGCCGACGGCCCCAAGGTGATTGAGTTCAACTGCCGCTTTGGTGACCCGGAAACGCAGGTGGTGCTGCCCCTGCTGGCGAGCGATCTGGTTGAGTTGATGCTGGCTTGCGCCAACTGCCGTCTCACCCCCGACATGGTTAAACTTCATCCCGGTGCCTGCGCCACGGTGGTTATGGCCGCGCCAGGTTACCCGGCCAGTTACGCCAAAGGTCTGCCCATCACCGGGCTGGACGCTTTGCCGGAGGATGTGATGGTTTTTCATGCGGGAACGGCCGTCAAAGATGGCCAACTCGTCACCAGCGGCGGCCGGGTGCTGGCGGTGACGGCGCGAGGGGATGATTTGGGAACGGCCGTAACGCGTGCCTATGCTGGTGTGGAGAAAGTTCAATTTGAAAACGCCCACTACCGCAAAGATATTGGAAGAGATTGGAGATTGGAGATTAGAGATTCCGCCCAATCTCCAATCTCTAATCTCCAACCGCTTTCTGCCTACGCCGCGGCAGGGGTGGATTTAGACGCTGGCAATCGGGCGACGCGGTTGATGAAAACGGCCGTACACAGCACCTTTGGCCCGGAAGTGCTGTCTGGCGTGGGCAGTTTTGGCGGTTTATTTGACATAAGTGTTGCAAAGCAGATGGCCCAGCCGGTACTGGTGGCCTCAACTGACGGCGTGGGCACCAAAACGATGGTCGCCGCCACCCTGAAGCGCTGGGACAGTATCGGCCACGACATCGTCAACCACTGCATCAACGACATTTTGGTCCAGGGGGCGCAGCCGCTCTTTTTCCTCGATTACGTGGCCTCCGCCAAACTGAACCCGGAGCAGATTGTTACGGTGGTGGGGGGCATTGCCGCTGCCTGTCGTGAGGCGGGCGTGGCCCTACTCGGCGGTGAAACGGCCGAAATGCCCGGCGTCTACCAAACTGGCGAGCTGGACCTGGTAGGCACGGTGGTGGGGCTGGTTGATCGCGCTAACATTATTGATGGTTCGCGCATTGCGGCCGGGGACGTGATTTTGGGGCTGCCCAGCAGTGGGCTGCACACCAACGGCTTTTCGCTGGCGCGGCGGGCATTAGCAAATTTGGACTGGACGGCCGTTCACCCCCAGCTCAACGACAGCATCGGCAGCGTGCTGCTAACACCGCACCGCAGCTACCTGGCGGAGGTGCAGGCGCTGCAAGCGGCTGGCGTAGACATTCGCGGCCTGGCCCACATCACCGGCGGCGGGCTGGTGGATAATCCGCCGCGCATTTTCCCAGCAGGGTTGGGGGCAAAAATCCAGCGCGGCAGCTGGCCCGTGCCGCCCATTTTTGCGCTCATTCAGCAGGAAGGCCACATCAGCGATGCGGAAATGGCGCATGTGTTTAACCTGGGGCTGGGCATGCTGGTCATTGTGCCCCGCGAGCAGGGGGCTTTGGCGATGACGGCCGTTCCCCAGTCCCAGATCGTTGGTGAAATCGCCGCTGGTATCCAGGGTGTTGTTTTTGAAGAATGGAACACAGATAAACGCAGATGAACGCAGATTTTTCCTCTGCGCCTCCGCGCCTCTGCGTTAAAAAAATGGAGAATTTGTGTTGGAACTTCCCCGGTTAGTCATCCTGATTTCTGGGTCGGGCAGTAATTTGCAGGCGATTTTGGATGCGGTGGATGATGGGCGCATAACGGCCGTTCCTACCCTCATCGTCTCCAATCGCCAAGACGCTTACGGGCTGGTGCGCGCCGAAAATGCCGGTGTGCCCACGGCTTACTTTCCCTTCAAACCATACCGCGAAGCGGGCAAATCGCGTGAGGCGTATGATGCGGATCTGGCGGAATTGATACGGCCGTACCACCCCGATCTCATCATCCTGGCCGGCTGGATGCACATCCTCAGCGCCGCCTTTTTGCAGCACTTTCCCAATCGGGTCATCAACCTGCACCCCGCGCTGCCGGGGCAGTTTGCCGGTACCCACGCCATCCAGCGCGCCTACGAAGCGTACCAGCGCGGCGAAATTACCCACACGGGCTGCATGGTCCACCACACCATCCCAGAGGTGGATGCCGGGCCGGTCATTGCCCAGGCCGAGGTGCCCATCCTGCCCGGCGACAGCCTGGCCGACCTGGAAGAACGGATGCACCGGGCGGAACATATGCTGTTGGTAACGGCCGTACAAACTGTTTTAGCCTCGTCTTAACAACTGGCTTTGCCGCTGTTCTAGCCTTTGGGGACTGTGCTATAATACGCCTTCAAGTCCCACTTACGGATAATTTTTATAAAAGTTGGAGAATACCTATGTCTGGACATTCTAAGTGGTCCACCATCAAACATAAAAAAGCGGCAACGGATAAAAAGCGCGGCAAAATTTTTACCCAGTTGACCAAAGAATTAACAATTGCCGCACGGGAAGGCGGGGGCGATCCCGCGTTTAACACCCGACTGGCCCTGGCGATTGACAAAGCCAAGTCCAACAACATGCCGAAAGACAACATCGATCGCGCCGTCAAACGCGGCACGGGCGAGCTGGAAGGCAGCGAGCTGTTCGAGTTGATGTACGAGGCGTATGCGCCCCACGGCGTTGGCCTGCTGGTGGAAGTGGTTACCGACAATAAAAATCGAGCGATTGCCGATTTGCGCCATGCCCTCAGCAAAAACGGCGGCAACATGGCTGAAGGCGGCGCGGTCGCCTGGCAGTTTACCCGCAAAGGATACATTGCCGTGGGCGGTAAAGTCGATCAGGATGAACTGTTCCTGGTCGCCGCCGACGCTGGGGCTGACGACATTCAGTTTGGCGGCGAGGTGGCCGAAGTGTACACCGAACTGGAAAACTTCCAGGCCGTCCGTGAAGCCATCAAGGAAGCAGGTATGTCGGTTGAGGAAGCCAGCATGGTGTTTGAACCCAACAATCCCATCGAGCTTGCCGAATCCGAAGCCTTGCAGGTGATGCGCGTGATTGAGGTAATTGAAGACCTGGACGACGTGCAGAACGTCTACTCCACCCTGGAAATCAGCGACGAAGCGATCGCCGCAATGGAAACAGCCTGATCAATTGTGAATTGTGAATGATTAATTGTGAATGGTTAACGGCCGTGCGCAATTCGTAATTCACAATTCATCATTCACACGCCTCATGCGAATTTTGGGCCTGGACCCCGGCACAGCCACAACCGGGTACGGCATTGTGGATGTGGCGGAGGGGGAATTTACGGCCGTTACCTACGGCACCATCACCACCCCGGCCAGCTTGCCCATGCCCCAACGCTTGCAGCAAATCCAGCAAGAACTCCAGCAGCTTTTAGATGAATATAAACCCGATACGGTTGGCATTGAAGAGGTCTTTTTTGGCCGGAACGTGACCACCGCCATCACCGTTGGGCAGGCACGCGGCGTGCTGCTGCTGACCATCGCCAACGCCGGGCTGTCCATCGGCGAATACTCCCCACCCAAAATTAAGGATGCCGTCACTGGCTACGGCAAGGCAGACAAAGCCCAGGTGCAGCTCATGGTGCGCAACCTGCTAGACCTGGAAGAAACGCCCCGCCCCGACGATGCCGCCGACGGGCTGGCGGTGGCCATTACCCATTACCACTACCAGCGGTTTGAAAACCTGTACGATTGAATCAAAATTAGCTGGCGTAGCGCCCCAACACCAGGGTGGCATTGTGTCCACCCAGGCCAAATCCATTGGACATCGTCACATCCACCTGAGCCGGACGCGCCTGGTTGGGCACATAATCCAGGTCGCAGTCGGGATCGGGCGTTTCGTAATTGATGGTTGGTGGCAGCAAGTTGTGCTGGATGGCTTGCAGGCAAATGATCGCCTCCAGCGAGCCAGAGGCCCCCAGCAGATGGCCGTGCATCGACTTGGTAGAACTAACCGCCACGTCATAAGCCGCCTCACCAAACAGCGCTTTGATAGCGGCCGTTTCGGCCCGGTCATTCAGCGGTGTACTCGTCCCGTGGGCGCTGATGTAATCTACATCTTTGGGCGCCACGGCCGCATCGGCCAACGCCGCGCGCATCGCCTCAATTGCCCCAGAGCCGTCTTCCGCAGGCATGGAGATGTGGTAAGCGTCGGCGCTGGCCCCGTAACCCAGGAACTCGCCGTAGATGTGTGCGCCGCGCGCCCGGGCGTGTTCTAATTCTTCCAGCACCACCACGGCCGCTCCCTCACTCACCACAAAGCCATCACGCGTCTGGTCAAACGGCCGTGACGCCGTCTGCGGACTATCGTTGCGCGTGGAGAGCGCCTTCATCACGCTGAACCCGGCAAAAGCCAGGGGCATCAAACACGCCTCGGAACCACCAGCAATCATGACATCGGCCGTGCCATACTGCACCACGCGGGCCGCCTGGCCCACGGCGTCGTTGCCCGTGGCGCAGGCCGTGGCCACAGACATGTTGGGGCCAGCCAGGCCGTGCTGAATCGAAATGGTAGCTGCGGGCGTGTCGGCCAGCATCATGGGCACAAAGAAGGGGCTGACGCGGTACGGGCCGCGCTCGTTGAGCATATCCACATTTTCGATGATGGGGTCCAGGCTGCCCATGCCGCTGCCAATCACCACACCAATGCGGTTTTTGTTGACCTCGTTGACAGTGAGTTGAGCGTCGTGAATGGCCTGCTGGGCGGCAAAGAGGGCAAACTGGGTCATGCGCGACATGCGCCGCACTTCTTTGCGGTCAAAATGGTCCTGGGGATCAAAGCCTTTCACTTCCCCGGCAAAGGTGGTTTTATACTCGCTCACATCAAAAGCGGTGATGGTATCGATGCCCGACTGCCCCTGGCTGATTTTTTGCCAGGTAGCGGCCACATCGTGGCCCAGCGGGTTAATGGTGCCCAGGCCGGTAACCACTACACGACGTTTAGTTAGGTGTTGACTCATAGTGCCTCCGCAAAACACGGCCGTTTCCCCCGTTGGTTTATTTGGGAAGAGGTCCAACGGATACGGCCGTGTTATCTCATCTTCACCCAGCTATAACCCACCTCCCCCGCGAAAGATGCGCGGCACAAAAAAAAGAGGCTGGCCCCTGTCGAGCCAACCTCTATTTTTGTTCATCCGTTATCGGTTGTCCGTAACCGGCGCGTTTACCGATTACCGGTACCGATTACCGGTTACTGAACATCAACCGTCATCACAAAGTCACCTTCGCCGCCAAAGAAGTCGCGAACGCGGATAAGGACCAGCCCATCGCTCTCGAAGGTGTAGACCAACTCTTCCACCTCACCCGAGAAAGCATCGTCGATGGTAGCCAGGACATTTTCATCCAGGTCCAGGATTTCGATAACCGTGTCAATCGAATCATCATCGGAGGCTACGTTCACCACCATGGATTCGCCCGCCAGACCGCTGATGACGTAATCCACCAGGCCGTCGGAATTGGTACGAGCATCCACCACATCGCCATAGGCCAGTTCGAAGATGACCTCGGTGGTACCAAACAACACCACTTCGTAATCACCCGTGTTGCCCGCAAAATCATCTTGTGAATTCAGAATGCGGAAGGAGTAGTTGCCCGTCTCGGCGATAAGCATAACAAACTCTTCAACGTCAATGGAGGCATCGAAACCGCGTTCTGGATCAAAGCCCAGCCCTTCGAGCAGAGCATCTTCCTGGCGCACCTGGATGGCGATATCCAATTCTTCTGACGGTTCGACGTAGATGCCCACCATGTCACCAGCACGCAGAGCGGTGAACGGGAAGGAGTGACCTTCGCCTTCATCTTCAGCTTCCAGCGTATCGGCCGTGGCGATCACCACGTTGGTGAGCGGGAAGCCCATCTGCAGGTCAAAGCTGCCCGAGGAACCTTCAAATCCATAGATGTTGATGGTATACACACCGTCAGCGGGCAGCGCCACAATGACGTTTTCAGGGCCAAAGGAGGCATCCCGTTCGCGGGACAGCAGAGAGCCACCGGAAGCATCTACCACATCAACAACTGCATCCAGCTCGCCAAATGGGGTGATGATCATACCCACGATGTCGTCGGCGGCACCGGAGAAGGAGTAGGAAGCCACCGGGGTTGAAGCATCCACCGCGCCGGAGACAAAATCACCGTAGGCAATGGGTTCGCCGTCGCCACCGGTTACGGGCGGGGTTACAACGGCCGTTCCCGCTTCAACAATGCTCAAGGTGTAATTGCCCGTCGCATCCGCAAAACCGCGCACGATGATGGTGTAGTTACCCGTGGCCGGAATGGCGATGTCCAACACTTCTTCCACCCCAAAGGAGGAATCGATCTCACCGTTGGGCAGAATCGAGGTACCACTTTCATCCACCACATCCACAACCGCATCAAACTCACCGGCCGGCGTAACGATAATGTCGATTACCTCGCCTTCCAGACCAATGAAGGTCCAGACAGACGGGCCAGACGCATCCACCACACCGTCAACGGTATCGCCGTACAGCAGCATGTCACCGGTCAGATTGACATCCACGTCGGTGGTGCCGCCCACAGGGGCCGACAGGGTAACCGTGTTGATAATCGCGTCCAGGACAGGGCGGTATTCGGCTTCTTCAGAAGCTTCCGCGCCCGCCGCCACAAAGGCCACGTTGCTGTCGGTCATGATGAGGTAGAGCTGCATAACGGCCGTATCCCCTTCCGTATCAGACGCATCAGCCAACACCATAGCCGCATCCTGGCCATTAACGGTTACGGCCGTTGGGGCCTCGGTAACGGTAACCACCACGCCATCCGTGGCATCACTGTTGGCCGTAAACAGCTCAACAAAGACGTTCAGAACGGCCACCGGGTCGCTAGCATCCAGATCTTCCCCGCCAAGAAGGGTAAGCAGTGACGGATCCAGGAAGGCAAAGTTCATGATAGCGCCTTGAATGTTGTCTTGATCGTCGGCGAGAATGTCCTCGCTGCTGGCCAGGCGCAGTTCGCCACTATCTTCGGCCGCTGCCATTGCCCACTCTTCGGGATAGGACAGGGAGATACCCAACACCTCGTTGGAGAAATCCACAAAACCAGCCGTGGGATCGGGTACGGCCGTTGGTTCGGGTTCTTCCGTGGGAACGGCCGTCGGTTCCTCAGTGGGTTCCTCGACGGGTTCTTCGGTTGGCTCTTCAACGGGATCTTCTTCGTCTTCTTCCTCGCTGCGGACGCGCGGCGTTGGGGTGGGCTCCTCACCGCCGCAAGCGGTTAACACCGCCCCAAACAACAGGGCAGCAACCAGCATGAAAATAAGATGTTTGTTCAGGTTTTTCATAAATCTCTCCTAACTTGAATGGTTTCCTTTTAACAAAATGGGCGTATTGCAAAGGGTTTTTGGGTAGATAATAGTAATGGAGGAGACCAACTTAACCATAGGTCAAATGGTCTATAGAGCGATGTTGCTTCACATTATGGCTGCAATTCTTTCTGTTAATCTGAACGGCCGTAATCTCCTTCAATCGCTGCTACGGCGCATAGAATACAGGCAGTTCTCAAGGTTAACTGTCAACCAGTATATAGTTTCAGCGATCCGAAATCGATCCGGTACTAGTGAACAGTTTTTTTGGGTAAAAACGAGCTTTTAGCGCTCCCGGTTCAGCCAGCGAACGGTTAGTTCCCCCACCCGGTCCAGCCGCTGACGCAGCACCGTACACTCCGGCAAAGCATCAATAAACATCTGGCCATACCGTTTGGTGATGACCCGCTTGTCCAAAATGATCACCACACCCTCATCCGTCTGGCGGCGGTTGAGACGGCCAAACCCCTGCCGGAAGCGCAGCACCGCCTCAGGCACCGAATATTCAAAGAAGGCATTGTCAAACGTCTCGGAGCGGGCGGCAAAAATAGGGTCAGACGGTACGTCAAACGGCAGCTTGGCAATCATCACCGCCTGCAGCGCTTCACCCGGCACATCAACCCCCTCCCAGAAGGAGCGTGTGCCCAACAGCACGGCGCGGCTGCCGGGCTGCTTAAACTGATCCAGCAGCTGCTGGCGCGAGCCGCCGGAAGATTGAGCCAGAGTCAGGATACCCGCATCGGCCAGTGGGCCTTCGATAGCTTTGGCCGTCTGACTCAGCTGGCTGTAGGCGGTAAACAGCACCATCGTCCGGCCGCCTAAGGCCACGGCTACATCCACAATCGCTTGCTCCAGCATGCGCTGGTAGCCTGGCTGGTTTGGCTCCGGGATGTCGGTGACCAGGTAAAGCAGGGTAGCATTTTTGTAATCGAAGGGGGAACCGACGGCCAGTTCATCCACGTCGTGGGCGTAGAGGCGGTCGCGAATGTAGCTGAAGTTGGCCTCTTCGTGGGCGTCTGGCCCGGCGGTGCGCAGCGTAGCCGAGGTGAGGATAACCGTTTCTAACGCTTCGAAGATATTTTTGTGCACCAGCGGCCCCACGTGCAGCGGCGCGGCGTGCAGCGAGATGCGCTCTTTGAATACTTCTACCCAGTAAATCATGGCTGCATCTGGATTCAGGATAATGCCGTCCAGGTTTTGGCGCGTTTCTTCGAGGGAACGGCCGTTGCTGGCCAGCGTCAGCTTTAAATCCTCACCATCCTCCACCTCAAACTGCTCGGCAATGTCTTCCAGACCGCCCGCCAGCTTGGCAAAACCCTCGGCAATGCCCTTCAAGTGGCGGCTCAGGTTGTCCCAGCTCAGCTCCACCTCGTCAAAACCGGGCTGGATGCGCACGGCGGGCGTCAGGCGAATTTGCTGGGCAAACTGGCTGCGCGTGTTCACCGCTTCCGACAAAAAATAGGTCAGCGTAGTGAAAAATTCATCCAGCCGCATCACTGCGGCCTGTCCTTCGCGGCGCATGCGGTTGATGTATTCGGTGAACCGGGCGGCAAAATCGGCGGGCAGGGCCGATTCCAGCCGGGTTTGCAGGTCAGACAGCAGCCCACCGCGCAGCTGGTTCACCTCGTCCAAAATCGCTTCCAAAAAGCGCTTGTCGGCGCGAAAACTGAGGCCATCGGTAACGGCCGCTTCCAAATGATGCGCCTCGTCCACAATCAAATCAAAAAACTGGGGCAGCACCTGCCCCTCGCTGGCTACGTCAGACAGCAGCAGCGAGTGGTTCACGATGACCAGGTTGGCCAGCTCGGCCCGGCGGCGCGCCACGTGCAGCGGGCAGTTTTCCGCCGCGCAGTGCTCGGAAGTGCAGGAGGCATTTTCGCCGTTCAGGCGGGCCCAGGCCAGCCGCTCGCCCTGGGTGCGCAGGTTCAGCTCGGCCACATCGCCCGTCTCGGTGGTGGGCAGCCAGAGCAGGATGCGGGCATAAAGAGCCATCTCGTCGGCATTGCTGGGGCCGCTGTGGCGCATTTGCTGGAAAAGCCGGGTGCAGACATAGTTGCGCTTGCCTTTGCGCACGGCGGCGCGCAGCTCAAACGGCAGCACCTTTTGCAGCTCAGGAATGTCTTTGCCAATGAGCTGGTCTTGCAGGTTGATGGTATTGGTGGAGATAACGACGCGACGGCCGTTTTCCGCAGACCAAAACGCCGCCGGAATCAGGTAGGCCATACTTTTGCCCGTGCCGGTGCCCGCCTCCACCATCACGTGCGCCCCGTTGTTAAAAGCATCCACCACGGCGTAGAGCATGTCCACCTGCTGCGGCCGATACTCAAACGCTTCAAACAGCTGGCTGAAGTTGCCGCCCGGCTGAATCAGGCTGGCCACCAGTTCGCCGTCCAACGGGCGTGGCTTTTCCGCCGGGACCGAGGGTTTGCCTTCCAGCTTGCCCGGGTTAAACAGCCGGGGCAGCCGCCCGCGATGGCGCAAATCTTTGCCTTCAAAGGCGGTGCGCACCCGTTCCGCCAAAATATCTTCAAAAAAGATGGTTTCGGGCCAGCCCAGCCGCCGTCCAGCTTCTACCAGCTCATCGATCTGGTTGAGCTGCAATTGCAGCGCCCGCTCGCGTAAGGCCAGAAACAGCTCCACCGTTTGCTCGGCGTCGTCCAGGGCGCGGTGGGATTGACTGCCGTTGGGGTTAGGCAGGCCCAAATAGTGCACCAGCGATTCCAGGTTAAAGCGCCCGGCGTCGGGGAAGAGGATGGACGCCAGCGTGACTGTATCCAGCCGATGGTTGCCCACCCCCAGCCGCTCCATCTCCAAAAAGCCCATGTCGAAGTCGATGTTGTGCCCCACCAGCACATGATCGCCAATTTTAGGGCGCAGCCGGGAGCGCAGGGTGAACATCGTCGGCGCGTCGTCCACCATCGCCTGGGTAATGCCGGTAAGCTGGGTAATGAAGGGCGGCACCGGCCGGTGCGGGTTCACCAGCGAGGTAAACTCGTCCAAAATATCGTTACCGCGCAAAGTGATAGCAGCAACTTCAATGATGCTATCGGTTTGCGGGTCCAGCCCCGTGGTTTCTACATCAACAACAACGTACGTGGTGGCAGTCATAGGAAACAATCCATCTGTTTTATTAGAAGGGGAGATTATAGCACAAACATTCTACCGAAAAGGGATCGTTAACAATTTCTGATCTTTAGCTGAACAAAGTTGACACACCTGTTTATGTATGCCATAATGCGCCCATCATTTCCAATTTATTGATAGGCCAAACTTTTGGCCCGCTATCTTTATGATGAGGAGGTGGTGCTGATGGATAGTAATTTATCTAAACGCACCGTAGCGCTACCTTCTCGGATGAGCAAGTAGCGCTACGGTGCACGCAAGGGCCCTGTTTTCGGACAGGGCCCTTGTTTTGTTTGGGGGCACAACGAATTTGAGTAGGGAACGAATTTTTGTCTCGCAGTTCCAATTCGTTTATTACTAACTCAAGTTGCTATCAGCGGCTTGAATCTTTTTTACAACGAATTTCCGCGAATTTGCCCGAATTACACCTTTAATTCGCGGAAATTCGAGCTAATTCGTTGCCAAATATTGATAGGTAGCAACTTGGGTTGTTACTATAATTCGTGGTTGTCACTGCGGTCGAGACGTGGTGGGGGCTGGTGTATTATCGGGAATAAGAATCCACAGATTGCACAGATGACACAGATTTTTTTCTCTGCGCCTCTGTGTCTCTGCGTTAAATTGTTTTAGAAGGGGCGAAGTATGAAAGAAGTTGCCGTTGTTTTGTTTGGTGTTGGTGGGGTTGGTTCGGCGTTGCTGCGGCAGATTGTAAACGGCCGTTCCGCGATTGCCACTCGTAATCAAATCCAGTTTAACATTGTGGCCGTCACCGACAGCCAGACGATGCTGTGGGAACAAGCTGGCCTGTCTGATGCGCAGCTTTTGGATGCGGTGGCGGCCAAAACGCAAGGGCTGCCGGTGGACCCAGATTATCGTGGGGAACGGCCGTCCCGTCGCGTGCGTCCCAGTGAAATTGAGCTGGTGCAGCAGGTGACCGACGCCGGGCTGGGACCAGCCATTTTTGTTGACGTGACCGCCGCTGACGGGATGGAACCGGCCCTGCTGCTGGCGCTGAACCTGGGGCACAGCGTGGTGCTGGCCAACAAAAAACCATTGGCTGGACCGTGGGAAACGGCCGTACCCTTTTACAACCACCCACGCCTGCGCCACGAATCGACCGTGGGCGGCGGCCAGCCGGTCATTGCCACGCTGCGCTACCTGCTAGACGTGAACGACCCGATTTCCCAGATTCAAGGGCAGCTCAGCGGCACGCTGGGCTTCATCTGCACCCAGCTGGACGCCGGGGTGCCGCTCGCCCAGGCCATCGTTGAGGCCAAAGCCAGGGGATTCACCGAACCCGACCCGCGCGAAGATTTGGGCGGGCAGGACGTGATGCGCAAGGTGATGATTTTGGGGCGCATGGCGGGCTGGCCGCTGGAGGCCAGCGACATCGAAGTGGAGTCACTGTACCCGCCCGACCTGGCCAACCTCACCGTGGCGGAATTTTTGCAGGCCGCCAGCCAATTGGATGCGGCTATGAAGCAACGGGTTGACGAGGCCTACGCCCACAACCAGGTGCTGCGCTACGTGGCCGAACTGGAAAACGGCCGTGGCACCGTCGGTCTCAAACCGATCCCGGCCAACAGCCCGCTGGCCAACATGAAGTACATCAGTTTTCGCACCGGCCACTACAGCGACGAGCCGCTGCTCATCGGCGGCAAGGGGGCGGGCGTGGAGATGACGGCCGCTGGCGTGCTGGGCGATATGATTGGGCTGGTGCGGGAACGGTAGACGGTAATCCGTAAGCGGTGAACGGTGATTTTCGGCCGTTTCGTTGACAAAACATGCTACAATTTACGCATTATTAAGCATCATGAAGAGTAACGATGTACATTGCTGACATCATCTGGCTGCCTCAAGTTATCGACAAATTAGCCTGGAAGCATAATGTCTTTCCAGAAGAGGTAGGCCAGATCCTGTTTAGCAGAGCTGTTTATCGAAAAGTTCAGAAAGGCCATATTCCTGGTGAAGATGTTTACGCTGCATTAGGGCGTACTGATGGTGGGCGATACTTGATTGTGTTTTTTATCTACAAAGCAAGTCGAGAAGCGCTGATCATAAGTGCCCGCGATATGGACAAAAACGAACGACGACAGTATGAGCGAAAATAAAACTATTCCAGAATTAGAAAGCTACGAAGCAATTGGCGACTTTTGGGACACGCACAGTCTGGCCGACTATTGGGACCAGACGGAGCCAGCCGACTTCGAAATTGATCCTGACGTCCGGCGACGGTATTTAGTTGCCGTGGACCCTGGATTGCTTAAGCAGCTGCAAAAGATCGCCCGGCAGCGCGGCCTGGCCACAGAAAGCCTCATCAACTTATTTTTAGCTCAGCGCCTGCAGGAAACGACTTCTTAAAGCAAACGGCCGTTTCCCAGCCGCGTAAATTCGTGCCATACAGGGCTAAAAATGTGGGGGACGGCCGTTGCAACCCAACTTACGCCAAAGTGCCAAGATTTAGCAGAACCGGGCAAGCGGTACGGCGGGACGCCGACCGCAGCCGAGTGAGGTTTTGCGCTTGTCGAAGACCGCGCTCAAGCAGGGGGAACGATTTTGGAAATCCCTTTATGAATTTTCATTGATGGTTCCGAGTTTGTATTCATGAAGGCCCATCTATGAAAAAAGACCAAGTATAGGATTCCACTTTGCCTGATGTTTTGGTGAATAGAAACGTCGCAGTATGCAATCCTGATTGGCCTAAATCAACCGACCAGCAAATATTGAAGTTCTCGCCATCCGGCGTTCTGAATAAAATCTCTCCAGAACCGTCCATGACCTCAGACCCTAAAATATCTGGAGATACAACAAGATTAGGTGTTGTAACGTCTATTGTGTCAACAACCAAATGCATTTGATTGAGAAATTCTTCTGTAGTAGGCGCATCACCTTTTTCCAATAAATGATACGAATGCACGGAGGCACAAACGCTTGGTTCATTCAAATTCGGGTCTTTTCGTTTAAGCCGACTTAAATATTCGTCTGAGGATATATTGTAAGTGCTGGCTGGCTCAGGGAAAACGCCGGAAAGGTAGACTGGCATCGGCAAACTTGCGATCGTATCCTGAGACAAGATAGTTGGAATGACTACAGGTGTATTCGCTTCTGGTGTAATAGGAGAGGCTGAAACCGTATAGGGTATTATTGGAGACGCTCTTTTTTCCAATTCTTCTTGCCGTTTACATCCCGTTAGGAGGACCAAACCCATACAGATATAGAGAAAACTTAGTTCCTTTTGTTTATTGAGCGCCATCATTAAATCCTCTTAAATCTTCAGCACTCCCCCTGCTCCGGCGTGGTCTTCGATCTTCGGCTAGCATATAACCCCGCCCGGCTGCGGCCCGGCGTCCCGCCGCACCACCCACTTTGCTGACCAGCTACGGCCGTTTTTAACACCGCCACCGTTTACTCTTCAGCCTCATTCAACAAGAAAAACGGCACCGAAATCGGGCTGCGGTTGCGCTGGAGCGGCACGTCGGCCCCGTCAGGATCAAATTCGTCTGGCTCGCCCGCGTTGAGGTAGAGGGTGACGTACAGCGTCTCCGTCGCCAGGGTCGGGTCGATGGAGATAGCAATGTCGTGGCTGACGCCGGGGGAAACGGCCGTAAAGCCCAACACCTCCCCGCGCTGCCCATCCTCATCGGCCTCGATGGCCACCCAGGTGGGCACGTTCACCACCACCAGGTCCACCGTCAACACCGCCGACGCCGTGCCCGTGCTGGGCAGCGGCTGATCGTCCACAATGAGATAGTTGCCGGGTGTGAGGCTAAAGGTGACCGTACCGGGCAAACGGCCGTCGTACAACACCGGCTGGTCCACGCGCGGAAAGTCAAAGTCATCGCCCGGTTCCGTATCTTCATGCAGCCGCAGGTGCAGCACGTCGGTGGCCGCCGAGGCCAGCACCTCCACCATAACCCGCTCATTCAACCCATCTTCCAGCGGCGCCGAGCCAATGATCAGCCCTGGCGCGCCGTTGTCATCATAATAAGCCACCAGCCAGCCCGGCCCATTGCTGATCACCCGCTCCACTTCAAAGGTGCCATCGACCAGCGGCTGGTCCAACACAAAAATATCTATCGGAAATGTCGCCTCAAACGCGGTCACGACGGGCTCGCCGCTGGCCAGCAGCGGCTCATCCTCCGCCTGGTAGTCAAAATGGAGCGGCTCACCGTTGTCGGCGTACAGCGCCGCGTACAGCGTGGGTGTGCCCTCACGCCAGGGGATGGTGATGGCAATCGCCTCGTGCCGCCCCGCCGCGACGGGCACGACGCCCAACACTGGGCCGGGACGGCCGTCCGCCTCGCCATGAATCGCCAGCCAACCAGCTTGCGGCAGCAAAACGCTGGCCACACGCACCACGCCATCCTCACCCACCGCCTGCTCGGCCACCTCGATGACCGGTTCCGACAGCTGGAAATCCAGGTCAAACGTGGTGGCAATCTGGGCCGATTCCCATTCCAGGGGCACATCTGGCCCGTCGGGGAACTCAAATTCGCCGCTTTCACCCAGGTCGCTGTGCAGCACGGCACCCAGGGTAGGCGTAGCCAGCTGTGGGTCGATGGTCAGGGTCAGGTTTTGGTTGAGGCCAGTGGTAACGGCCGTAAAACCCAGCACCTCGCCCAATGCACCATCGGTCATGGCATACAGCACCAGCCAGCCATCTTCCGGCGCAACGACGTTGGCAATTTGCAGCGCACCCGCATCGGTGAGCGGCTGGTCGGCGGCGTTGATGAGGGGCACAGCGGGGGTGGGCACCGGGGTGCGGGTGGGGGTGTTGGTTGGGATGAGGGGGGTGGATACGGCCGTATCGGCCAGAGTGGTGGTCACCGCCACTGTGGGAGTTGCCGTGGCATTGTTTTCCTCAGCGCAAGCGGCCACAGCCAGCAAAAGCAGGCCCAGCCACCCTACCCAACGTAATTGTTTAATTATTCTCATAGGCGATCCAGTTTCGCATCTCTCGTGTAATCAAGCGGGCAAAATTGTAGGGTAGATGCCCGATATCTCAAACTGTTACCTAGTTTACACTTATCGATCGTTTACTACCTTAAGATTGGTGTATAATACCAAACAGTACTGTAATACTATATGTAACCTTGTTCGTTGATAATTTGTGGCACCGAGCATTTCACCCAAAACAGTGTTGTTTGCGTAATCAGTGAAAGAAGTTGCTAAGGAAGGGAAACAAGCCGTGGGTAATGAAATTGCAAAGCGTATTGAATTGGAAAAGCGGGAACGGATGCTGCACGAGCGTCTGGCTGAAGACACCCGCCGGTTGCAATCGGCCAGAGTGCAGTTGAAGCTGTGTGAGGATGCTCTAGAGCAAACCCTGGCCGAGCTGCATGAAGTTAAAAATGAAAAGAAAGCGATCACCGGTCTGCTGGAAAGCATGTGGAATGGCAAATCAGCGGATGGCGCTCTAGAAGCAGCTTAACGTTTAATATTTATCCAATTTTCTTATTTTTTTACTCCCCACTACCAACACCATACAAATCACAAGCCGAGACCACACTCGGCTCTTTTTTTGCCTATTTGGGCGGATCGGCCTGCCAGGCCATGGTGGTACCGTCGGTGGTCACGCGGATGGTGCCCAGTTCATCGGTGCGCAGGACCATTGCGCCAACGGCCGTTGCCCGTTCCAGCATCTCCGGGGCCGGGTGGCCAAAGCGATTGTCCACTCCCGATGACACAATGACAATTTGCGGCTGCACTGCTTGCAGCATGGGCATACCGCTGGACGAGTTGGAGCCGTGATGCCCGGCTTTGAAGACGAGGGCGGCTAACGGCCGTTCCGCCGCCAGCATCTCCGCTTCCCCCGCCTGCTCGGCATCCCCGGTGAACAAAAAAGTGAAGTCACCATAAACCAGCCGCATAGAGACCGAGTTTTCGTTGCGGTTGTCGGCCACCAGCACCGGGCCGGGATGCACCACCTCCAGCCGCACCCCATCGCCAAATTCAATCACTTCACCCGCCTGCACCGGCCGGATTTCCGTAGCTTGCGCCTGTGCCGCCGCCAGCACTTCGTCGTAGATGGGCGACTCACCAAAACCCTCGCCGTTGGTGATGAGCTGGTTCACCCGGTAGCGGTCAAACACACCCACCAGCCCGGAGACATGGTCAGCATCGGCGTGAGTGGCTACGAGCATATCAATTTCCTTGTCCCAAAAGGGCATTTGCCGCCCCAGCTGGTCGTTGAGAATGCTGGGGTAGAGGCCGCCATCGACCAAAATTTGCCGCCCGCTGGGCGTCTGAATGAAGGTGGCATCCCCTTGCCCCACGTTGAAAAAGACGACGTGCAGCTGGCCATCGGGTTGGGTCATGCCCCAGCTGAAGACGAGCACGGCCGTTACTCCCGTCGCTCCCACTGCCAGCCGCTGGGTGATGTTTTGCCGAACGGCCGTCCAAATCTGACCCCGCTTTTCCACCGACTGTTTGCCCCACCAGGTGAGTGCGACAATGACGCCAAAAATGGCCACCACCCCAGCCGAAGAGACGGTGAGCGGAACGGCCGCTCCGGGCACGGCGGCAAAAAGGCGCACCATCCAGATGGTGTACCCCAAAAAGAGCCAGGCCACCCAGGCCAGCAGCTGCCCCACCGCCGGAACGACCAGCCCTACCAGGGTCGCCAACCCACCCCAAATCATCACCGCAGGCTGCACGGGCAAGATCAGCGCGTTGGCCAGCAGGCTGATGATGGAGAGCTGGCCAAAGTAGCCAATCATCAGCGGCAGGGTGAGGATTTGCGCGGCAACGGTCAGGATGACGGCCTCGGACAAGACGCCCATCACTTTTTCCACCCACTCCCGCGTTAGCCAGCGCTGCAAACCGCGCCGTGCCCACTGCGTCAGCGGGTCGGCGTAGAGCATCAGGCTGAGGGTGGCGGCAAAACTGAGCTGAAAGCCGACATCCCAGAGGGTAAACGGCCGTAAAATCGTCATCACCCATCCAGCCAAAAAGAGGGAGGCAAAAGCGAAATTCGGCCGTCCCAGCCAGCGATTGGTCACCAGGTAAATGCTGCCCATCAGCGCCGCCCGGACCACGGAAGCATCCGCACCCACCAAAACGGTGTAGAAGGAAATGCCCAACAGGGCAAAAATGACTGCACCACGCCGGGGCAGGAACGGCTCGGCCAGCCGCACCAAAATCGCCACCAAAAGAGCCACGTTGAATCCCGATATTGCGATGATATGCGTCATGCCGGTGGTGCGGAACGCTTCGGCCAGGTCGGGCGGCAGGCCGTTGTCGTTGCCCAGCAAGATACCGGTGAGCAGCGCCGCCTGCGGTTCGGGGATGAGCTGGGCGATGGTGGCCTGGGCGCGGCTTTTGAAGGCAAAGATGGCGCGATAAAGTGGATTGCCCTCGTTTTCCGCCAGTACGGTGACGTTGGGCAAAGACATGAGGCTGTGGATGCCCTGGCGGGCCAGGTAGGCGCGGTAGCTGAACGTTTCGTCTTCTGGCGGCGTTTCCAAAATGCCCGTGACGCGCAAACGGCTGCCGTAATTGATGACCGGGAAGCGGTACGTTTGCACCTGCACCGTGCCCTGCATGGGCAGCTGCGCCCCGCCGCTCACCTGGATGCTGTCTACGTCCACGCGCAAGTTTACAAAGCGGTCGCTGACATCTGGCTCGTCCACCACCAGGCCAGTGATGGTGACGCTGCGGCTGCCGTTGTAGTAGGCAATGTGCTGTTCGTTGATGAGAGGTACGGCCGTTGCATACCGCAGCCCGCCCAACGCCAACACACCCACACACGCCGCCCCCCAGCTGAATTTTTGGCGGCGACGGAGGAGTACGGCCGTTACCAATCCCCCCACGCCCAGCGCCAGCCAGACGCGCCAATCGAGCGTCAGCACCGAGGCCAGCCACAGGCCGCAAAACCAGGCAATCCCCAAGTAAACCAGCAACATATGCAATTATCCTGAAACAGTTATAAACTTAATTTGGCAGCACGATCGCCTATCTGGAATTCACGCAGCGGGTTTGCTACAATAACCCGGTACCTGGCTTATTTTATCCATCTATCTGGACAACACAAATGGAAAGTTTTGCCCCGCAAACCTACCGGATCCTGGTTGTAGACGACAGCATTTCCATTCTGGAAATTGTGCGCACCACGTTAACCCACCATGGCTTTCAGGTGATGACGGCCGAATCTGGCGAACAAGCTCTGGAGATCATGGAAAATGAAGGGCTGCCCCACCTCGGCCTGTTCGACATCAACATGCCGATGGGCATGGATGGCCTGGAGCTGTGTGAGCGGGTGCTGCAATTTAGCGATTTGCCTATTGTCATGCTGACGGCCGTTGAAGAAACCAGCACCATCGTCGAAGCCATCGATCGGTATGCCGAAGATTACATGAACAAGCCGGTAAAATCGGGCGAACTGCTGGCCCGGGTGCGGCGCGTGCTGCGCTCCATCGGCCACTTTGCTTACCCGCTGGCCGCGTTCGTGCAGGTAGATGATGATTTGGCGGTGAACTTTGCCCGGTTAACGGCCGTTGTCAAAGGCCACGAGGTTAGTCTAACCCCCACCGAAGCCAAGCTGCTCTACATCCTCATGCGCCAAAAAGGCAAGGTGGTCAACACCGACTTCCTGCTGCGCCGCCTGTGGCCCGCCGACACCGACTTTGCCGACGAAGACCGGCTGCGCGTGTACGTACACCGCCTGCGCAGCAAAATCGAAACCAAGGGCGGCCCGCATTACGTAGTTTCCCGGCGGCGCAAAGGGTACGCCTTTTTGCCCGACGATGGGTAAGCGAGCCAGCGCGACCTTTTGGTACTAATTGACACTTTTTGTAACTCACTTAATTTCAGATCGACCAGAACGGACTATAATCGAGACGGTATCTGCAATTATTTTCCCAACTTGAGGTTCCCATGAGTGATTCTGAGATCACCACCCATCGTATTTTAGCCGTCGATGACGACCCGTTTAATCTGCGTATTGTCAGCCATGCGCTGCAGCAGGCCGAATACAAGGTGATGACGGCCGGTTCTGGCGAAGAAGCGCTGTCGGTTATTACCCAGCATGGGCTGCCGCACATGGCCATCGTCGACATTCACATGCCGCCGGGCATGAGCGGCTTCGAATTTTGCCGCACCGTGCACCAGTTCAGCGATTTGCCGATTATTATGCTAACGGCCGTCAACGAAGAATCCACCGTCGTCGAAGGGCTGGAAGAACACGCCGAAGATTACATCATCAAGCCGTTTAATCCGGGGGAACTGACGGCCCGCGTCAAGCGTGTTTTGCAGCGTATGGGCGATTTTGCCTATCCGCTGCGCTCACTCACCCGCGTTGATGAGCGGCTGATGATTGATTTCCCTGGGCGACAGGCGCTGGTGAACAACAAGCCGATCAGCCTGACACCCACCGAAACCAAGCTGCTCTACATCCTCATGCGCAGCGCGGGCCACACGGTGAACACCGACTTTATTTTGCGCCGTCTCTGGCCGCTGGAGCCTGCTTACGAAGACCGGCTGCATGTGCACATGCACCGCCTGCGCCGCAAAATTGAGGATAAAAAAGACAAAACACGCCCCCGGTACATCACCTCAGAACGAGGGGTGGGGTACACCTTCCGCCACATTACCGACGAATAGCCCCCGCGTCTTTGGAATTTAGCAAGATGGAGTTAACAACGGCCGTCATTCGCCAGGCCCTCACGCTGCCCAATTTTGATCCCCAGGCAGCGCATTACAACATGCTGCCCATTGAGCGACGGGACCGGGTGCGCTCCCCGGAACTACCCGGCCAGCCGCGCATCGGCGGCGTGCTGCTGCTGCTCTACTGCCACAGCCACACGATGCACCTGGTGCTTACCCGGCGGCGCGACGATTTAACGTCACACGCGGGGCAAATTTCGTTTCCTGGCGGGCGGCGTGAACCGGGCGAAACGGCCGTTGCCGCCGCCTTACGCGAAACGGAAGAGGAGATTGGGGTACCGGCAACGGCCGTTACCATCCTGGGGGAGCTCACCACCATCTACATTCCCCCGTCAGATTATGAAGTGCATCCGTTTGTGGGCTGGGTCAACGGCGGGGAACGGCCGCTTTTTGTGCCTGAAGCGCGTGAAGTGGCCGAAATTTTGGAAGTCCCCCTCAGCCACCTGCTGGACCCCACCACAAGAGAAATTGGCCCTATCCCCGTGCGCGGCGCGGTCTACACCGTGCCCTACTACAACGTCAACGGCCACAAAGTATGGGGCGCTACGGCCATTTTGCTCAGCGAATTTTTGGCACGAGTCCGGGAAACGGTGGACAGTAAAATCAAAAAGTGAAAAGTGAAAAGTTAACTTATTACTTTTCACTTATTACTGATTGCGATCTTCCTATCGGCAGGCGCACCGTAAACCGGCTCCCTTTGCCCACCTCGCTTTGGGCCTGGATACGGCCGTTGTGCCGCAGCACCAGCTCTTGCACAATCGACAACCCCAAGCCGGAGCCAACCCGCCCGCCTTCACGCGTACGCGACTTGTCCACCTGGTAAAAACGCTCAAAAATGCGCGTCAGCTGCTCGGGCGACATGCCTTTGCCGGTGTCGTGTACGGTGAGTTCGACGGTTTGGTCATTGTACGGCCGTACCGCCACATGCACCCGCCCACCCTCGGGGGTATGGTTCAGCCCATTCTCCACCAGATTCGACACCACCTGCATCAACCGATCATAATCGCCCCAGACGGGCGGCGCTGGCTCGGTCTCGATCGTCAGATGAATCTGGTTGGCCTGGGCGCGCGGCAGCAGATTTTGCCGCACCACCTGGCCAATTTCCGCCAGGTCCACCGGTGAGCGGTTCAACTGGAGCTGCCCCGACTCGATCTTGGCCAGGTCCAGCAGTTGGGCCACCATGCGCCCCATGCGCTCGGCCTCGCTGTAAATGATGTTGGCCGCCTGGGTTTGATCGGCGGGGGAAACGGCCGTACCGTCCAGCAGCGCCTGGCTCCACCCCTGAATAGAGGTCACCGGCGTCTTCAAATCGTGCGAAACGTTGGCCACAAAGTCGCGCTGCGCCTGCCGCGTGGCCGCCACCTGCGCCGACATGCTGTTGAAGCTCTCCGCCACCCGCACCACCTCTTCTGGTCCATCCAGCGGCAGCTGCTGCTCATATTCGCCCTGGGCAATGGCTTCAGCCGCGCCGGCCATGCGCTGCAAGGGGCGGGCCACCGAGCGAGCAATCACCCACGCCAGCAGCACCGAGACGAGCAGCCCGGCCAGACCAGCCCGCACAAAAGCGCGGCCAAAGCCCAGCTCGCGCAGCAGCGCCAGCGGCCCCGGTTCAGGCACGGCATAAACCAGCACCCAACGGCCAAAGCCAGTGCTGGAAATGGCCCGGGTGTACACCAGCCAGCGATTGCCGTCTGGGTCAACAAAGCGGGCAGCCAGCGTGTTCGGATCGGTGGAGGGCAAATAATCGGCGGGCAGCTCCACCCCCTCAATGGACACGCCCACCAGGCTTTGCGACGGATCGGTGTCAAAGATGATTTGGGCATTGTTGGCGGTGGCAATGAAGGCGCGCACGTTGTTGGATTCGGCCGTATCTTCCAGCGTTTGCAGCAGGTCGCGCAAAAAGCTGTCCTGGTCGGTGCTGGAAAGCTGGAGGCGAATCACGTCGTTGCGGCTGGCCCGGCTGACAATGTCCAGCCGCTGCAAGGCGGGCTGGAAGCGCAGCCGGGGCTGGGCCCCCAGGGCCAGCAGCGCCAGCGAGACCACAAACAAGGTCACCACCACCAGCAGTGAGTAAGAAAGCAGCAGTCGGCTGCGCAGGGTACGAAACATAGATGAAGGGTAAACGGCCGTCATGAAGCCGTCATTAAAAAAGTGTAACCAGCGTGTAAAACGGGAATCAGTAAAAAGTAAAAAGTGATAAGCCAACTTTTCACTTATTACTTTTCACTTTTCACTCTCCACCGACTACGGATTGCCAACCAGCTTATACCCCATGCCCCACACCGTCTCGATGGACAGGCTGTCGCCCAATTTTTCGCGCAGGTGGGCGATGTGTACATCAACCGTGCGGGTCTGGCCGTAAAATTCGTAGCCCCAGACCAAATCCAGCAGCTGATCGCGCGACAGCACCATGTTTTGGTGATCGGCCAGGGTCAGCAGCAGGTCGAACTCCTTGGTGCGCAGCGCCACGCGGCGGCCCGCCACCGTCACCTCGCGGCTGCTGGGGTCGATGGTTACCGGGCCAATCTGGCGCACTTCGTTTGTCCCGCCGCCCTGGGTGCTGTTCACCCGGCGCAAAATGGCCCGCACCCGGGCCACCAGCTCGCGCGGATTAAACGGCTTGGTCAGGTAATCGTCCGCACCCATTTCCAGCCCGACAATTTTGTCGATGTCGTCGTCGCGGGCGGTGAGCATGAGAATGGGCACGCTGCTCTGAGCCCGCACACGGCGGCACACTTCCCAACCATCCACTTCTGGCAGCATCAGGTCCAGGACAATGAAGGCCAGCTCCTGCTCGGCCACCAGCTTCAATGCCTGAGCACCATCATGCGCCAGAATGACCTTGTACCCTTCTTTCTCCAGGTACAGCCGGGCCAGATCGCGGATGTTGGCCTCGTCATCGACAACCAAAATGACATCACTGGGCATTAATTCGCCTCAGGGATTTCGGCTACCATTTCGATTTCAACCAGGGCTCCCAGAGGCAGGCCGCGCACGGCAAAGGTGGAGCGAGCGGGTGGATTTTGGGGGAAGTAACGGCCGTATACCCCATTCAACGCCGCAAAATCCGCCATATCGACCAGAAAGACGGTGGTTTTTACCACGTGCTCGAAGCCAGTCCCCGCTGCGGTCAACACGGCCTGCAAATTGCGCATCACCTGCTCCGCCTGGGCGGCCACATCCCCCTCAATCAGCTTGCCGATGGCCGGATCAATAGCCACCTGCCCGGCGGTGAACAGTAAATTCCCCGTACGCACCGCCTGTGAATACGGCCCCACCGCCTTCGGTGCGTCATCGGTGTGAATGATAGTTTTCATTTTTACTCCTTCTTGGGTGTCTGAAAGGAGTGAAAAGTGATAAGTAAAAAGATACTTTTCACTTTTCACTTTTCACTTTTTACTTGAGTACCGGTTGTAAATGCCACTCCCCCCCAACCCACAATGCCGGAAGGGCCCACAGCTGCGGCGGTTCGGCTTCGATGGTGAAGTGCAGCTCCTTGAGCCAGTCTCGGCGGCCCGCCTCGACGTTAAATACGACAAATTCCAGCAGCTTGAGCGCATCTTCAGGGGCCAGCACCGCTTCGACAAAATTTCCCTGCGACGGCGCGGCAGTGGGCTGAAACTGCGGCTGGCGCTGCACCAGGTCGCCGCCCAGCTGGCAGGCGGCCGCCGTGGGCAGATCCCAGGCAGGCACATAGAGGCGGCGCGGGTAGCCCCACAGCTGTTGGGCATCCTGCTCGGCCTGCTTGTTGCCCCCCTGGGTCTGGCGGCTGGTAATGGTGACACGGCCGTTAAAAACCCACAGCGGCAGCCAGCCATCAAACTTGGCCACATCGGGGGCAGCAAATTCGATCGTCGTGGTGGTGAGGCCGGTGTGGGTGATGGAAACGGCCGTACCGCACCCGGCACAGCGCAGCACCACTACCTCCGGATTTTGCGGCTTGAGTGGTTGGGCACAGGTGGGGCAGCGCAGGGCCAGCAGCTTCATCGTTTGCCCTCCGACAGCTCTTCCAGCACGCTCATGCCCGAGCGCATCATCGCCTGCACATCGCCGGAGCCGCCCAGCAGCCCCCCGGTTAGTGCAGACATCAAACCACCGTCGGACTCACCCGCCATGAGGGCTTTACGCGCCCCTTTCTGGATTTCCTCCACCTCTTCGCCGTAGCGAAAGGCGCGATACCCGGCGGCAATCAGGGCAATGCCCAGGGCAATGGGCACCAGGACGATCAGAAGACCATCCCCATCATCGCTGCTGCTCATGGCTGCCCCGGCCAACAGCGTGCCGTTGACCAAAATGAAATTACCTGCGGCCAGGCCACCGACCAGGGCCGCCGCGCGGTACAAAATGTTGCCCGGCGCTTTGCCGTAGAGGATGTTGCCGTTTACGCCATCAACCACAACCTGGTAGTTGCGCTTATGGTATTCGTAGCGGGACACCCACAGCGGGTAGTAGACAATCGACAGGCGCTGGCGCAAAAAGTGGAATTTTTCAAAAAATTTAGTGCTCAGGCTGCGTGTTTTATGGCCCCGGTAAGTAAAATGCCGCCCGGCTTCCTCCAGCGCATCGCTGTGCGACTCGGACGGCTCGAAGACCATGGCTTCGGCATGGAGGCGGTCACTGTTGTACGGCCGTAACTGCTCCTTGGAAATAGCCACCTGATGCACACCATATTCAGCCACGTCAACGGCCGCATCGTTCCAATGCATCTGCTCGCTGATTTGCACCTCAACCGGGCGAGTGTTGTTTTTGCCAGATTTCACCCGGCCAAACATCCAGCCCGCCACAAACGCCTCGACGCGCCAGTACGGCAGGTAAATTAAAAAGGTGTCTTTCACCTGGGCCTCTTTGGCCAGATCGCTGGCCTTTTTCATGCCGTGGAAGAAGTTGCCCACCGTTTGCAGGGCACGTTCACGTTCTACCACCTGGGGCACCTGCCAGCGGCGCACGCCGCGCTCCCCCTGCACCAGGGAGAAGGTGTGGCAGTAGGGGCATTCAACAATGCGATCGCCTTCGGCAATGGGCACCACGCCGCTGCATTCGGGGCAGGTAAGACCTTGGGTTTTGTTGGCTGATTGTGTCATATTCGATTTATTGTAGAGACGTTGCAAGGCAACGTCTCTACGGGAATTTAAACGCGGGATGAGATGTAGGCGGCAATGCCAAAAATGGGCACCGCCAGCACAATGGCAATCACGATGTAGCCCAAAATGCCCCAGATCAGCCCCGTGCCATCGGTGGTGAAGAAGCTGATGGCGGGGATGAGCGCGGCACAAAAGTAGAGCGCGCAGCCGACCGAGCCGATGGCCACGTAGGGCACCTCGCGCTTGGAGGGAAAAACGCTGGCAAATACCTGGCTGCTGGCGGCATCAACAACGGCCGTATACGCCCTCCCCTCAAATTGATACTTAAACACGTACAGCGGCAGGTGCACCAACGAACTCTCTTTGATTTGCCCGGCGGCGATTTTTTGATTCTCCGCCAGCCACTTGCGCACTGTCTCCAGCGGCACCGTCGGCGCAATGGCGTCGCCGTCCATCGTGTGGTCGTACGGTTCCAGGTCGGAGGCGGGGATGCTCAGTTCGGTCAGCTCAAACACGGCGAGAGCGGCGGCCGGTTCCAGCACCACTTTTTCCTGGCCGCTCTGGTTCAGGCGCACCAGCCACATGGGGAAGCGTTGAAAAGACGGCCGTTCCAGCACCGCCTTCTTGTCCAGATCCTTCACCGTGGCATTGCCGCCCATCCAGCGACGCAGCGCCGCGGCAGCGGCCGTTTCGTCCACCGTCGCCCGCACCGCATAATGCAGCACCGCACCGCTTTTATCCACAAAGTTGGTGGCGCCGCAAAATTCACAGGTGACAAACTGCGACCCCTGCTCGATGGGCAGGACGGCCGTACATTGATGGCATAAAATTTGGGTTTCCGGGGTGGCTGTAGCAAATTCATCCATACAGGCGCATTGTACTCAAAAGGTGAAAAAAGTCGCAAGCCAATCGTCCCAAAAACCGTTTGCCGGGCAAATTGCCCACTCCAGACAGTTTATGATAAACTTCGCGGTCGAGAAACCATTCTTTAAATACGACGATAGTTAACCTCCCGGAGGTTTGTTCCTGAAATGATGTTCTGGACAAAACCTCCGGGAGGTTTAATGAAGTAAGGAGCAACCTACCATGATCGATGTCAATCAGCTGCGCCGCGGGGTAAGCTTTACCCAGGACGGCAATCTTTACAAAGTAACGGAATACAGCCACAGCAAACCGGGCCGCGGCAAAGCCACCATTCGCGTCAGCGTGCGCGATTTGCGCTCTGGCTCCAACTTCCAGATCACCTTCACCTCTGGCGATCGTGTGGAAGATATCCGGCTAGAAAAACAAACATTTCAATACCTGTATGACGATGGGACCTTCCATGTGTTTATGAACACAGACTCCTACGAACAAAAACAGGTGAACCACCATGTTTTGGAAGAGGATAAATATTTCCTCATCGATAACATGGAGCTGGAACTGTTGATGTATGAAGGTGAAGTACTGGATTACGCGCTGCCCAAGACGATGGATTTTGAAGTGGTCGAGGCGGAAAACGCCGTCGCGGGCGATACGGCCACTGGGGCCACCAAAGAAGTGTACACCAGCACCGGTTTGAAGGTAAAAACGCCGCTGTTTGTCAACATCGGCGACCGGATTCGGGTGAACACAGAGACCCGCGAATACATCACCCGCGTCTAAAAAATTACCGCCACCACCCATCTAAAAGCGCCTTGAGCCAGTTGGCTCAAGGCGCTTTTGTTTTTCTATCCCGACCATATTGCAATTCCGCCAGCGGTTATGCTATAGTGCCGATAGGGTTTTATGTTAATTGGCGGCAGGCGGCGAAGAGGGTAACGGACGTTTCCCGCTCTGCCCCACGGCTTCTTCTAGGAGGTTCCCGTATGACAAAAACAATTTTTCCCCGATTTCGCCGGTTGACGCTTTTCCTGCTGCTCCTGCTGGTGCTGCTGGGACTCACAGTCTCCACCACCCAGGCAGCTCCGGCCGAAAGCAATGGCGTTTACCACACCGTGCGCTATGGCGAGACGCTGTCGCTGATTGCCGTCACCTACGGCGTCACCATCCATGATTTGCTCGTCGCCAATCCCCACATCGTCAACCCCAACCTCATTTACTACGGCACAGTCATCTTCATTCCCTACCACTACGCGCCCGCACCGCAACCGCCACCGCCACCCCCGCCGCAGCGCTACTGCCGCTACTACCACACCGTGCGCTACGGCGATAACCTGATCAACCTGGGCGTCTGGTATGGCATCAGCCCGTACACCATTGCCGAAGCCAACGGCATCTACAACCTCAACTTCATCTACGCCGGGCAAAGCCTCTGTATTCCGTAGCTCTTTAAGAGCTTAAGGTTCGACAGCACGTGAAACGTGAAACGTGATTCACCTCTGGTCACGCATCACGTTTCACGCAGAACCCACGAAATTTGAAAGACCTGCACCAGAGTGGGCCAATCATGAAGATTGGCCCACTCTTTTTAGTCCCACTTACACCACAATATTGACCAGCTTGTGCGGCACCACGATGATTTTGCGGATGGGCTGGCCGTTGATGTGCGCCTGGACGTTGGGAGAGGTAACGGCCGTTTCCCGCACCACATCCACCGTCGCATCCGCCGCCACCACCATCCGGTCGCGCACCTTGCCGTTTACCTGCACCACCACCGTTATTACCTCATCCTGCGTCAGCGCCTCGTCATAGCGGGGCCACGGCTGCACGTGCACCGATTCGCCGTGCCCCAGCACCGCCTGCCACACCTCCTCGGCAATGAAGGGGGCAAAGGGGGCCAGCAGCCGGGCCATCGTGCCGATGGCGTCGCGCCAGGCGTCTGCGCCAATGGCGTCGTCGCGCCCGTCGTACAGGAAATTCAGATACTCCATCAGGCCCGCAACGGCCGTGTTAAAGCGAAAATCCTCCATCTCCTGCGTGATCCGCTGCACAATCTTGTGCCGCGCCCGCGAAAAACCAGCCTCGGCCTCCGCGTCTCCGCGTCTCTGCGCCTCAGCGTTAACTTTCTCCCGCGCCAGCGCCCAAAACCGCTCGACAAACCGGGTCATGCCGCGAATCCCGCTGTCGTCCCAGGTCACGTCGGCATCAAACGGACCCAGGAACACCACCGTCAGCCGCAGCGCGTCGGTGCCGTGTTGGGCCATCACCTCGTCGGGGGTGATGACGTTGCCGCGCGATTTGGACATGCGACGGCCGTCCACCGGCGACGACAGCACACCCTGGTTACGCAGTTCGGTAAACGGCTCGACAAAGTTGATCAGCCCGGCATCGGCCATCACTTTGGTCCAGAAGCGGGCGTACAGCAGGTGCAGCACGGCATGTTCCGCGCCGCCGACGTAGGTGTCCACCGGCAGCCAGCGCTGCACCGCCGCCGGGTCAAACGGCCCCGCGTCGTACTGCGGATTGGCGAAGCGCAGGAAGTACCACGAGGAGCAGGCAAAGCCGTCCATCGTGTCAGTTTCACGCTGCGCCGGGCCGCCGCACTGCGGGCAGGGGGTGTTGACCCAGTCGTGAACGTGGGCCAGGGGGGAACGGCCGTCACCCGCCGGGGCAAAATTGTCGGTGTCGGGCAGCCGCACCGGCAGGTCGGCCTCCGGTACAGGCACCGGGCCGCACGCCGGGCAGTGCACGATGGGAATCGGTGCGCCCCAGTAGCGCTGGCGCGAAATCAGCCAGTCGCGCAGCTTGTAGGTCACCTGCGGCTGGCCTTTGCCCTGGGCTTGCAGAACGGCCGTTATCGCCGCCATCGCCTCTTCGGAACGTTGCCTGGTGAATTGAGCTGAGTTGATGAGACGGCCGTAGCCGGTAAAACAGCCATCCACCTGGCCACCATCTGGGGCTTCGATAACCGGCAGGATGGGCAGATTGTAGGTCTGGGCAAAGGCAAAGTCGCGGCTGTCGTGGGCCGGAACGCCCATCACCGCGCCGCTGCCGTAGCCGGGCAGCACGTAATCGGCCACCCAGATGGGCACCGGCTGCCCCGTCAGCGGGTGGGTAGCGTAAGCCCCGGTGAAGACGCCGGTCTGCACTTTTTCGGTTGAGGTGCGTTCAATGTCCGACTTGCGCCTGGCTTGATTGGTGTAGTGGGCAACGGCCGTCTGCTGCCCCTCCGTCACAATCTGCCCCACCAGCGGATGCTCCGGCGCGATGGCCAGAAACGTCACGCCAAACAGCGTATCCACCCGCGTCGTAAAAGTCCGAATCGGGGGGAAATCATCCACAGATTCCACAGATTGAGACTTCCCTATCTGTGAAATCTGTGTCATCTGTGGATTCTCTATCGCAAAAACGACCTCCTTCCCTTCGGAACGGCCGATCCAGTTGCGCTGCATCGTCTTGATCTTTTCCGGCCAGTTCACCGTGTCCAGGTCGGCCAGCAGCCGGTCAGCATACGCCGTGATTTTGAAGTACCACTGCGCCAGTTCCTTCTTGGTCACCTCGCTGTCGCAGCGCCAGCAACGGCCGTGTTCCACCTGCTCGTTGGCCAGAATGGTCTGGCAGGTGGGGCACCACCACTGGCTGCCCAGCGCCCGGTACGCCAGCCCGCGCCGATGCAGCAGCAGGAAAAACCACTGCGTCCAGCGATAATAGTCGGGAAAAGTCGAATTGATTTCGCGCGACCAGTCGTACGAACATTCCATCGCCTGCATTTGCCGCCGGTAGGTGTCGGCAAACAGCCGGGTACTTTCGCGGGGATGAATGTGGTGCTGAATGGCGTAATTTTCGGCGGGCAGGCCAAAGGCGTCCCACCCCATCGGGTGCAGCACGTTGAACCCCTGCATGCGCTTGTAGCGGCTGACAATGCACGTAGGTACATAATTCCGGGCGTGCCCCACCGACAGCCCGGAGCCGGACGGGTACGGAAAGAAGTCCAGGATGTAAACATCGGGCTTGTGCGGATCGCTGCCCGTCTGGTACAGATTTTGCGCTTTCCAAATGGGCCGCCACTTTTTCTCGACGGCCTGGGGATTGTATTTAGATTGTTTGGTCATGTTGTCCTCTTATTGTCAGTAATTTGGTAACTGGGTAATTGCGTAATTGGGAAGGCTCGCTGCCAAATTACCCAATTACTCAATTGCTTAATTACGGCTTCAAAAACTCCTGAGGCACCCTAAACCTGCCCGACAGCAGCAGGGTGCTCAGGCACACCCTGCTAAACGGCCAACGGCCGTGCTGCTGCCGGGCGGCTTAACAACAAGAGGTTCCCATTTTGTATCATGACAATCATTGTATTCATCGTTTGCAGGTGCGACGCACCTGGCTAGAGCTAGAAATAAAAAAGCCACAGGGCTGAAGCACCTGTGGCTGAAAAGTCGAGAATGTTCGATTCTTACTTGATTCAACCTGCCTGGTTAGCCCCAGCAACACGAAGAGCACGGCCGTTGCCTAACGGCCGTAACATATTTTGGTGCTGAAGGGTTAACAGGTTTTGGTTCATTATCAAATGTCCTGAATGAAGCGGCCGTTAGCGTAGCACACTATGGGTGCTGCGTCAATCACCGAACCCCGTTTCACTCCTGAAAAAGTTGATTATTTAGAACAATTGTGCTATCATTATCAGATGGTTTTAGTGGGCGCAGCGGCACATGCTGATCTTGTTGGAATTCGCTAAAACGTGGTACTATTCTACCTGTTCCTATTTCGTTTTGGGCATCTGTTTTTAGAGTCCATGTGCCAAAAAGTTAATTTTAAGGAGAGTGTTACATGTTTCAGAAGGTAATTATTGTTGGGAATTTGGGAGGCGATCCGGAAATGCGCTATATGCCGGATGGTTCGGCCGTTACCAGCTTTAGCGTGGCCACCAACCGGCGCTGGACCGACAAGGGGACGGGCCAGCCAGTGGATGAAACGACCTGGTTCCGCGTCAGCGTTTGGGGCCGCCGGGCGGAAGTGGCCAATCAATATTTGAGCAAAGGCAGTAAGGTGTTGGTTGAAGGGCGGCTCAAGCCCGATGCCGGTACTGGCGGCCCACGCACCTGGGTGGCACAAGATGGCACCGTCCGTGCCTCGTTTGAAATTACCGCCGAAAACTTCAGCTTTGTCGGCAGCAAGGGCGAAGACGGCGGCGGCTACAGCGGCGGCGGTGGTGAATTCTCCGGCGGCGCTCCAGCCGCTGAAGAAGACGACATCCCCTTCTAGACAGCTTTTAAACCTGACTTTTGGCAACGGCCGTATCTCTTCCGAGGTACGGCCGTTTTTTGTTGGCCCCTTAAGACGTGCAGCTCGTGAAACGTGAAACGCGAAACGTGACCAAAAAGGCATCACGTTTCACGTTTCACGCCAAGACCGTTGTATTCTTACCGTGCCAGAGTGGGCTTTACGGCCGTAATTCGCGCACTAAAAATCTCGGCCGGACCCAAGTGCGGGGCCACATCCGCCAGCTCCACCGCGTCATCGCCCTTCTTTTGCAGCGATACCTGGGCAAAACCCGCCTCGCGCAGCCACGCCGCCATGTCGGCCACGTCCTCCGCGCCGGTGATGCAGCCCGCCCAGGCGGACATGTCGGCCCGTTCCTGCGGCGTGAACTGGCCGCGTGTGACCATGTCGGACACCGCCAGGCGGCCGCCCGGCTTGAGCACACGGAACGCTTCGCGCAGCACGGCCGGTTTGTCTGGACTCAGGTTGATGACACAGTTGGAAATAATCACGTCCACGCTGGCATCTGCTACCGGCAGCGCCTCGATGTGGCCCTGGCGGAACTCCACGTGGGCCACGCCCAGCTTGGCCTTGTTGCGGTTGGCCTTTTCCAGCATCGCTGGCGTCATGTCCACGCCGATGACGTGGCCAGTCGGGCCGACGCGCTCGGCGGCCAAAAAGCAGTCGATGCCGCCGCCGGAACCCAGGTCGAGCACCGTCTGGCCGGGTGCCAGGCTGGCGATGGCGATGGGATCGCCGCAGCCCAGCGACAGGCCGGTGACGTCGGCGGGCAGCTGGCTGACGTCTACATCGTACAGCTCGGCGCCGCAGCCACACTCTTGGACGTAATCTGCGCCTGCATCCGTGGCGCAGCAGCCGGTTTGGAAGCCAGAGGCGATACGGCCGTACCGCTCCTGTACCGCCAGGTGAATCTGATCAGTTGAAATCGTCTGGTTGCTCATGTTTACCTCACATTGATAATCATCTATATATTCATGCAAAAAAAATTTTGCCTGCTAAAAACGCTTACTTCACCACAACAGAATCCAGGCTCACTTCAGGGGCAAAATTTTGCATGAGAACGCCGCAGCAAACTGCTACCGCATTCTGGTTAAGGGAGTAAAAGATTTGTTTGCCTTCGCGCCGGGTGTGCACCAGCCCGGCCTCACGCAAGATGGCGAGGTGATGCGACACGGTTGGCTGCGACACGCCGCCCAACAAATCCACCACATCGCTGACGCACAGCCAGCAGCAGCAGAGATGGTTCATGATTTTTTGTCGGGTTTCGTCGGCAATCGCTTTGCCAAAAGTAATCGGGTCGGTCATCACATCTCTCATATCGAAGATCGTCAATATGACGGTAGTATAAACGATTGTTTCGATTTGTCAAACGGCCGTTTCCCCTGTTTGACTTAACCATTTGCCACCGATAGAATCCAACATCTACCCTCAATTAAGCGAGAAGAGTGCGATGAAAATTGTTGTTGATGCAATGGGAAGTGATGATCATCCAGGGCCGGATGTAGCCGGGGCCGTGCAGGCCGCCCGCGAATTTGGCGACCACATTATTTTGGTGGGCGATCAGGCCAAAATTGACGCTGAATTGGCCAGCCAAAACACCAGCGGCCTGGCGCTGGAAGTGGTGCACGCCAGCCAGGCCGTCTCCATGGAAGACAAACCTTCCCAAATTGTCAAAAACAAGCCGGAGTCATCCATGCACGTCGGGCTGTCGCTGGTGAAAGACGGCCGGGCTGAGGCGTTTGTCTCGGCGGGCAACACGGGAGCGATCCTGGCGGTGGCCATGCTGCGCCAGGTGGGGCTGGGGCGCATTCCGGGCATTTTGCGCCCGGCGCTGGGCGTCATTTTCCCCACCAAGCAGCGCCCCATGCTCATCGACAACGGGGCCAACGCCGACTGCCGCCCGGAATACCTGGTGCAGTTTGGCGTCATGGGCAGCCTGTACGTGGAGCGCATGCTGAACATCGAAAATCCGCGCGTGGCGCTTATTTCCAACGGCGAGGAAGAAGGCAAGGGCAACGAGCTGATCAAAGAAACGATTCCGCTGATGACCGCGAGCGGACTGAACTACGTGGGCAACATCGAACCCAAGCAGTTTATGCAGGGCGCGGCCGATGTGGGGGTGACCGATGGCTTTACCGGCAACCTGATTATGAAAACGGCCGAATCGATCGCCAGCTACATGTCCGGCATTATTCGTGATGAGCTGATGGCCAACCCCATCTCGATCTTGGGCGGCCTGCTGACGCGCTCAGCGTTTAAGCGGGTGCGGGGACATCTGAACCCGGACGAGGTGGGCGGTGCGCCACTCTTGGGGGTGAACGGGGTTGTCATTGTTGCCCACGGCCGTTCCAATGCCTACGCCATCAAACAAGCCATTGGCCAGGCGCGGCGCATTGTGCAAAACCAGGTCGTGGCGGCAATTACATCCGGCATTGCCAGTGAACGGTAATCAGTAATAAGTGGAAAGTGAAAAGTAATAAGTTTAACTTTTTCACTTATCACTTTTCACTTTTTACTTTCACTGCTTCGCAAAATTAAGCAGGTAAGCATGAACAACAATTTTTTAGACGCACGGGGGCGGCCCCGGATCGTCATTACGGGCATGGGGGTGATGAGCCCGCTGGGCCACACCACGGAAGAAAGCTGGGATAGTTTGTTAAACGGCCGTTCCGGCATTGGCCCCATCACCCAGTTCGACGCCAGCGAATTCCCCTGCCGCATTGCCGGCGAAGTCAAAGAGTTTGTCGCCAAAAAGTATATGGACTTCAAGGAAGCGCGGCGCATGTCGCGCGCGTCCCAGCTGGCCGTAGCTGCCGCCCGCATGGCCCTGGCCGACGCCGGGCTGCCCGATCCTGTGCCCAACGCCGAGCGCGTCGGTACGCTGGTGGGCACCGGCGTAGGCGGCTTTGAAGTGGCCGACGACAACCTGCAAATTTTGCGCAGCCAGGGCTTTAACCGGGTCAGTCCGTTTGCCATGACCGGCTTTTTGCCCAACATGCCCAGCCACCACGTCAGCCTGCTGGCTCGCGCTTTGGGACCGATCAGCACGGTAACGGCCGCTTGCGCCACCGGCACCCAGGCGATTGGCGAGGCGATGGAGTTCATCCGCAGCGGCCGGGCCGACATGATGATTACCGGCGGGGTTGAGGGGCTGATTCACGAAGCGGCGATTGCCGGGTTTGGTGCCATGCGCGCCCTCTCCACCGGCTTCAACGACGCGCCGGAAAAGGCCAGTCGGCCGTTTGATAAAGATCGCGACGGCTTTGTGCTGAGCGAAGGTGCAGGCATCTTGATCATCGAGCGGCTGGACCATGCCCTGGCCCGCAACGCCCGCATTTATGCCGAGCTAAAGGGGTACGCCGCCTCTTCCGACGCCTACCACGTGGCCCAGCCAGACCCGGAAGCGGCAGGCGCAATACGCGCCATGCAGTGGACGCTGCAAGACGCCTGCCTGCGCCCCGACGCGGTGAGCTACATCAACGCCCACGGCACCTCTACCCCGGTCAACGACGCGGCCGAAACCTTTGCCGTGAAGTCGGTTTTTGGCGAGCGGGCCTACGAGCTGCCCATCAGCAGCAGCAAGTCGGTGCTGGGCCACGCTATGGGCGGCGCGGGAGCCATCGAAGCGATCTTTTGTGCCCTGGCGCTGAACCAGGCGATCATTCCCCCGACCTGGAATTACGAGACGCCCGATCCCGAGTGCGACCTGGATTATGTGACCAGCGGACCGCGCCCGGCAGCGCTGGAGGTGGCGATGTCCAATTCGTTTGGCCTGGGGGGGCAAAATGCCTGCCTGCTTTTGGGCAAATATGGTAAAAATATAGCATAGCGTCGGGTTGTAGAGACGTAGCATGCTACGTCTCTACAACCCAAGACGACACATCAATTGGGGATTTTGTTAAGGAAATCATGGTTATTTTACGAGACGACAAACGAATTGCCCGCCTGGCGCAAATTGGCAAGATCACCAGCTTTGCGGGCATGGGGGCTCTGGTAGCCGGGTTATTTTTGGTATTTTTGCCCAACACGCAAAACTTGTTTATGTACCAACTGCTGGCGCTGTTTGCCGGTTGGTCATTGTCGCAGGTGGGCATTTATTTGAGTCGGCAGTACCTGGTAGAAAACCGGGCCGACATGATTTTGGATGACGTGTTGAAGAAGTTGGCGCGGGACGGCCGTATCTACCATTACCTCCTGCCCGCCCAGCATGTCCTGCTCATCCCCACTGGCGTCATTGTGTTTATAGCCAAACAGCATGTGGGCGACATTTCGGTGGACGGCGACAAGTGGCAGCAGACCGGTCTGGGGCTGCGCCGCTGGTTTGGCCAGGAGCGCATCGGCAACCCCAGCCGGGAAGCCGCCCTCAGCATCGAAGCGATTGCCAGCTACCTGAACAAAAATGCCCCCTCCGTGGAAGAAGTGCCGATTGGGGCCATGATTGTTTTCACGAACAAGAGCAACAAGGACCTGGACCTGAAAAATTCGTCCATCCCGGCGATGCACTACACTAAGGTAAAAGGGTACCTGCGCCAGCAAAAGCGGGCCCAACCGATGCTCGAAGCCGATTTCCGGGCCATCCAGGCCGCCTTCGACAAGAAGGCCACCCACCTGCTGGCCGAGGCGGAGCGCGTTTCCGTTGTGGAGACAGACGACGAAGAGTAGAGGTGGCTATGGAAATTGCACCCAACGTTTACTGGTTTGATACAGGCGGCAGCAATGTCTATCTGGTGGTGGAACCAGCCGCCGTTGTGCTGGTTGACACCGGGATGCCGCGAAAACACGGGGCAATTTTCAACTTTTTGCAGACGTTGGGCCATGCACCCACCGATTTGACGCACATTTTGGTAACCCATGCCGACATGGATCACGTCGGCAGTCTGGCCGCCCTACACGAAGCTTCCGGTGCGCAGGTGTGGGCGGGCGCGGCTTCGGCGCAGCTGATCAGCGGTGGTAAGTCGCCCAGGCACATGCCGCGGGTTGTGCAGTGGATCATTGACACGTTTATGAAGTACGGTGCGGTGGCCCAGGGCCAGATTTCTATTTTCCGGGACGGTGACACGCTGCCGTTTTTGGGTGGTTTGCAGGTGTTGGCCACGCCGGGGCATACGATGGATCACTTTTCGTTTTTCAGCCCGTCCACCGGGGTGTTGTTTGTGGGGGATGCGCTGAACACGCGGGACGGCCGTATCAACCTTACCCCACCGCGCATTACGGCCGATCAAACGGCCGCACATCACTCGGCCACCCGCCTGCTGCAATTGTCGCCCACGGTGATCGCCTGTGGCCACGGCACGCCATCCACCAGGCACACACCCAATGATTTAACCAACCTGTTACATTCTCTACCCACAACATGAGGTGAGCGATGGCTATTTCCAGCCGCACCATTCTTGATCAAGAACTCAAACAGCTCAAAGACAACATCATCCGGCTGGCCAGCGCCGCAACGGAAAGCATTGACAAAGCGATGAATGCGCTGCAAACACGCAACATCGCCGAAGCGCATAACGTTGTCTCCAGCGATGACGCCCTGAATCAACTGCGTTATTCCATTGAACAGCAGGCGCTGCTCATTTTGGCCACCCAGGCCCCCACCGCCTCTGATCTGCGCGCCGTGATTGCCGCCATTCACCTGGCGGTCGAGCTGGAGCGCATTGGCGACCACGCGGCGGGCATTGCTCGCCTGGTTGAGCGTCTGGAAGCCGAAGAGCAAATTGACACCTTCCACAAGCTGCCCAAAATGGCCCGCCGCGCCAGCGAGATGGTCCAGCAGGGCATCGAGGCATATATCAAACTGGATCCGCAGCTGGCCCTGAACATGATCAAGCGGGACGACAAGCTGGATCGGCAGTACAGCCGGTTGTTCAGCGAAGCCCTGGAAGAGATGAAGGATGACGCCTACATTCGCCGGGCCACCTTCTTGTTGTGGGTTGGCCACAGCCTGGAGCGCATTGGTGACCGGGCGACCAACATTGCCGAGCGCGTGATTTTTATGTGTACGGGTGAATTTGTGGAAACACCATCGTCGCTGGATTAACAACGGCCGTAGCCCACCACCCCACAATTTTAGCTCGCAGCCGCCCGTCATAACGCAAAGTTGACAACTCTCCATAATGTCAATAGAATTTTGCACCACTGAATCCGACAAAAGAGCACTTCACCCTTGATCCTGGAAGAGGAGGTGATAGTTGCCCGCCAAACAGCTCAAAATAATAACCACGACAGTCCTTGTCAGCCTTATTCCGTTTTAAGCGCAAGCACAATTGCGTTAAGTCAACAGGTTGTTCATGTACCTGTTTATCAGAAAAGCGCTTCAGCTTCTTATTGAAACTGACCGCAAGCCGTAAACGGGTACCAAACCCATAATTTTCCGTAAGGAGGAGAATTAAATGAAACGTATAAGTTGGTTAACCTTATTGATGTTGTTGTTGGCCCTGGCACTGGTAGCCTGTGGCGGCAGTGGTGACACCGAGCCAGAAGCCGATACTGGCGACACGGACACCGCTGCTGAAACCGATACGGATGCCGAAGAAGCCGATACCAGCGAAGAAGCCGCCGAGCTGACCTGTGACGATGCCATTGGCTGCGTCGAAGTTGCCGCTGGCGACCCCATCATCATCGCTTCCGCTCTGGTTATCACCGGCCCCAATGAATCCCTCGGTTTGGATTCCCAGCACGGTGTAGAAATTGCCATTGAGCAGCGCGGTGAAATTGCTGGCCACGCCGTTGAACTGCAAGCTGAAGATGAAGGCTGTAGCGCTGAAGGTGGTCAGACCGCTGGTCAGAAAATCGCCTCCAACCCCGACATCGTCGGCGTAATTGGCACCAGCTGCTCCGGCGCTGGTGTGCCCATGTCGCAGATCGTGTGTGCTGAGGGCATCGCCATGATCTCCCCCTCCAACACCGCCCCTGTGCTCACCGATCCCGCCTCTCGCCAATCCTGTTACTTCCGCACCGCCCACAACGATAAGGTTCAGGGCCGCGCGATGGCCGAGTACGTCTTCAACGAACTGGGCCTGACCAAAGCCGCTGCCATCCATGATGGCGACCCCTACACCGAAGGTTTGGCCTCCGTCTTCCGCGATTCCTTCATTGAGCTGGGTGGCGAAGTTGTGGCTTTCGAAGCTGAAGCTGCCGATGCAACCAATGTTGAGCCGCTGTTGACCTCCATCGCCGCCGCTGGCCCGGAGATCATCTACTACCCGGTGTTCATCCCGTTGGGTTCTTTGATCACCAAAACCGCCAAAGAAATTGACGGTTTGGAAGGTGTTGTGCTGGCCGCGGCCGACGGTGTGCAGTCCCCCGACTTCATCGAAGCTTCTGGTGATGCGGCCGCTGGCATGTACGTTTCCGGTCCAGACCTGGGCTTTGGCAACGACATCTATACCACCTTCCTGGAGACCTACCAGACAAACTACGGCAGTGAGCCAACCGCTCCGTTCCATGCCCATGCTTACGATGCCACGATGATGCTGCTGAACGCCATTGAATCGGTAGCTCAGGTTGGCGCAGATGGGTCCATGTTAATCGGCCGTCAGGCGCTGCTGGACGCGATTGGCAGCACCAGCGGTATGGAAGGCATCACCGGCACCATCAGTTGTGATGAAAACGGTGACTGCGCCGACCCGAAAATTGCTGTTAGCCAGGTTCAAGATGGCGCTTTCTCCTCTGTCTGGAGTTACGAGCCCTAATAAATGATTAGCCTCGGGGCACACTTTTAAAAAAGTGTGCCCCGATTTGCATCAAATCTCACGCCGTGTCTCATGACAAATAGTGCGGTGGGCGATCATTTATAAAACAAAGCGTTTGAATTCTTGACAGCCTGTGAAGCCATTCACAGGCTGTTTGTTAATAAAGTGAGTTGAGCTGCGACACGCTGTACCGGGTGGACAGGCTCTGGCGAAGAGGACACAATCTTGCGAAGATTTAGCTACATCGACCTCGTGCTCTGGCTGTTTCGTATTGGCATCATTGGCGTTGTGCTGTGGGGTATGACTGGCAAGTTTATCCTGGGCGTCGGCAATGATTACACTATTTCCGACTGGTTAGATTTTTTCGTTTCGGGTTTGTCTCAGGGTAGTTTGTATGCTTTGATTGCTCTGGGTTATACAATGGTTTATGGCGTTCTGTTCATGATCAACTTTGCCCACGGCGAGTTTTTTATGGCGGGCGCAATGACCTCCACTGTGCTGGTGGCCTTACCCCTGGAAAATGCAGGTTACATCGAGCGGTTCCCCTTGCTTAGCCTGCTGGCCATTTTTGTAAGCGCCGTTTTAACCTCTGTTTTGGTCGCGGTTTTAACGGAACGCATTGCTTACCGTCCGCTACGTAACGCGCCCCGTTTGGTACCGCTGATCACGGCCATTGGTGCTTCTTTCTTCTGGCAATATTATTTCCGCGGTCTTTTTGGTTCTTCACTTCTCCCGTTTCCTGAGTTTTCCCTGTTTAATGGCAAGGTGGCTTTCTGGGGGTTGGACTTCCAAAAAGCGGACATTGCCGTCATTCTCACGTCGCTTGTGGTGATGTTTGGCTTGCAGCAGTTTGTGCAGCGCACCAAAACCGGTCGGGCAATTCGGGCCGTAGCCGAGGATAAAGATGCGGCCACGCTCATGGGCATCGACGTGAACCGGACGATCACGATCACGTTTATCGTCGGGGCGTCTATGGCGGGGGTGGCCGGGGTGCTGTATTCCCTTGTTTTTCGTCAGTTAAACTTTGTGATGGGTTTTATTCCGGGGATCAAGGCATTTACGGCCGCTGTTCTCGGCGGCATTGGCAGCATTCCGGGCGCGGCGCTGGGTGGTTTGTTCCTGGGCATCATCGAGGCGATTGGACCGCCCTTGTTCCTTGAAGGGTTGGGCGTGGCCGGTTCACACCAGCTTAAAGACGTTATTGCCTTTACGATGTTGGTACTGGTTCTGATTTTCCGTCCACAAGGCATCATTGGCGAACGGTTAGCGGAGAAGAAGGCATAATGAACGAGGAACTGCGTGGAACTATCAAAACGGGTCTGATTGCCGGGATTGTGACGTTAAGCCTGGGCATGATTGGCATTCTGGTAGCGTTTAACGAGCGGTTCATCGTCACCGATGTTGTGACGCTGGCCGATTTGCTGCTGTTTGGCATGGCGGTGGCAGCTGGCTACCTGGCGGCTAATTCTTTGAAACAGAGTTCTGTAGTAAGCAAGCTGCTGCACGGCGGGCTGGCCGGGGTTTTGACCGGGGTGCCCACGTTTTTGCTGATTTTGCTGGCGCGGTCCTGGGAGGATATTCGGAGTTCGTTTATCAATGTTGGCCCAGACCTGCTCGATATTGTGACGCTAAACAACGCGAATGAGATCACGGGCGGCATTCTGCTGATGGTGGTCTTTGGCGTGCTGGGCCTGGTTGGCGTCGGCATCGCACTGCTGCCAGAGCGGTTCCGACGGCCGATTTTCATGGGTCTCACCTGGTCTGTGGGCAGTGGGGTGATGTCGGATATTCTGATTGGCATCCTGCGCCCTCGCTTGAGCACCGACACCTTGCGCAGTTTATTTGGCAACACAGGGTTGCAGCCGGTGCCGTTTACGGTGCTGTTTGTGGTGTTAACGGCCGTTTTGTTCTGGTGGCAGCAAGGGGGGCAAACCCGCTACCATGCGCTGCGCCAAAATCTTACGCCAAGCCAGCAGAAAAACACCCGCCGCATCAGCATCTCGCTGCTGGTCATCTTTCTGTTTATCCTGCCCTCCTTGCTCGGCGTTTACCTCAGCGAAATTTTCAACGAGGTAGGCCGCTTTGTCCTGATGGGGTTGGGGCTAAACATCGCCATTGGCCTGGCCGGGCTGCTGGATTTGGGCTACGTCACCAACTTTGCTGTGGGGGCCTACATCATGGCCCTGCTCACCTCCTCCAGCGAGTTTGGCCTGGATAATCCCTGGTCTTTCTGGCTGGCCGTGCCGATTTGCATCGTGGCCGCCATGTTTACTGGCTTTATCCTGGCACTGCCCGTGCTCAAAATGCGCGGCGACTACCTGGCCATCGCCACGCTGGGCTTTGGTGAAATCATCCGCGTGCTGGCCCGCTCCGACGCCCTCAAGCCGGTAATTGGCGGGGCGCAGGGCATTTTGCAGATTCCGGCAGCCCAAATTGGCGGCTTTTTGTCGCAGACGCTGGGCTATGTGCTGAATCCGATCAACAGCTTTTTAGAGCGGTTTGAACTGGGCATTCTGGCGACCAACAACAATGGCGAGATCGTTTTTGGCAATCCGCCGCAGCTGTATTACCTCTTCATTTTGGCCTCGCTGCTGATGCTGTTTATTTCCCGGCGCCTGAATAATTCGCGCACCGGGCGGCGCTGGATGGCGATTCGTGAGGACGAAGACGTGGCGGCGGCGATGGGCATCAACACCACCAACGCCAAGGTGCTGGCCTTTACCCTCAGCGCTGCGTCGGGTGGGCTGGCGGGGGCGATTTTTGCCGCCAAGCTGGGCTCTATCTTCCCTTCCAGTTTTGAGCTGCTCATCTCGATCAACGTGCTGGCGCTCATCATTGTGGGCGGATTGGGCAGCATCCCCGGCGTCATCGTGGGGGCGTTTGCCCTGGTGGGTATTCCGCAGCTGCTCAGCGAATTTGCCGAGTTCCGCCTGCTGCTGTACGGCATTGCCCTCATCGTGATGATGCTGGTGCGGCCAGAAGGGTTGTGGCCATCGGAAGTGCATCGGCGGGAAATTCATAGGGAAGGGGATGACGAAACGGCCGTTCCCGTATCGGTTAAACCATAGGTGAATCATTATGAGCGATAACATCCTAGAAGCACACCAGGTGGTCAAACGATTCGGCGGCTTGCTGGCAACCGATCACCTCGATTACGAGCTGCCGCGCGGCATGATCGCCAGCATCATCGGCCCCAACGGCGCGGGTAAAACCACCTTCTTCAACTGCCTCACTGGCTTTTACCAGATTGATGAAGGCCGGCTAGAGTTCAATGGAAAATCGGTCATTGGCCTGGAATCGTACGAAATTACCCAGATGGGCATCTCGCGCACCTTCCAGAACATCCGGCTGTTTAACAACATGACCGTGTTGGAAAACATCATGGTGGGGCAAGAGCCGCACCTGAAATCCAGCTGGATTGGGGCGCTGCTGGGCCTGCCCAGCGTGCGCCGCGAAGAAGAAGCCACCGAAGCCCGCGCCCGCGAACTGCTAGAGTTTGTCGGGCTGCGCGGGCTGGGCGATCAGCTGGCCAAAAATCTGCCCTACGGTGCCCAGCGCCGCCTGGAGATTGCTCGCGCCCTGGGGGCGCAGCCCAAGCTGCTGCTGCTGGACGAACCAACGGCGGGCATGAACCCGCGCGAAACGGCGCAAACGACCACCTTCATCAAGCGGCTCCGCGACGAGCTGGGCATCACCATTCTGATGATTGAGCACGATATGAAGGTGGTGATGGGCATTTCGGAAAAAGTGACGGTGCTGGATTACGGCCGTAAAATTGCCGAAGGTCTGCCCCACGAAATCCAAAGCAATCCGGTTGTCATTGAAGCATATTTGGGCAAAGGGGCAACGGCCGCTTTAATGGCCCAGGAAAAACAAGCCTAACCTAAACGAACGAGGGGCGTCTGGCCCGTGCCCGCGTCCCCTCGCCCGTGCCACGAGAAACGATCATGCCATTACTCGAAGTCAACGACGTTCATGCCTACTATGGCAATATCCATGCCCTCAAAGGGGTCAGCCTTACCGTCGAAAAAGGGGAAATTGTGACGCTGATTGGCGGCAACGGGGCGGGTAAAACCACCACCCTGCGCACCATCACCGGCCTGATGAGACCCCGCGACGGCCGTGTTATGTTTGATGGTGAAGAAGTGGCCAAATTGCCCGCGCACGATTGGGTGTCCCGCGGCATCGCCATGGTGCCAGAAGGACGCGGCGTTTTTGCCCGTCTCACCGTGGAAGAAAACCTGGAAATGGGCGCGTATCACCGCAAAGACAAAGCGGGCATCAAAGCCGACATCGAAAAGTCGTACCAGATGTTCCCCCGCCTGGGCGAACGGCGCACTCAGCTGGCGGGCACCATGTCTGGCGGCGAGCAGCAAATGCTGGCCGTGACCCGCGCCCTCATGTCCAAGCCGCGCCTGCTGCTGATGGATGAGCCATCCATGGGGCTGGCCCCCGTGCTGGTAGACGTCATTTTTGAGGCCATCGAAACGATCAACCAGGAGGGCATGACCATCTTGCTGGTGGAGCAAAACGCCCACATGGCGCTGCAGGTGGCCAACCGGGGCTACGTCCTGCAAACAGGCCAGATTGTGCTCACCGACAAGGCCGCCGTGCTGCAAAAAGATCCCACGGTGCAAAAAGCATACCTGGGCATCGAATAAGCGGTTTCTTTTTTCTTTCAAAGGCGCAGGCAGATCGGGAAGGAAAAAACAATGCCCCTTGCCTTTGACGTCATCACCCAGTTTAACTTTAAGCCCCACTGGCTCCTAACACTGGCCGTGCTGGGGCTATTTTTATCGGCCTGCCGCACCAATTCGCTCACCTGCGACGATCCGTTGGGCTGCGTGGTGGTACGGCCGAATAATCCCATCCGCGTCGGTATGCTGCTGCCGCTGTCGGGGGCAACGGCCGTGTGGGGCCAGGAACTGTCGCGCGGCATCGAGCTGGCCGTCATGGACCGAAATGGCGAACTGCTGGGGCACGACATTGAGCTTATCCCGCTGGATTCTGCCTGCGATCCGGCCGTGGGCGAAACAACCCTTGAAGCCGTTGACGGCGACGATACGCTGCTGGGCCTCATCGGCCCGGCCTGTTCCGACGTAGCTCAAGCGGTGCTGCCCACCGTGCGCCGCAACAATTGGGTGCTGATCTCCCCCACCAGTTCCGCCCCTGTCCTCACCGAAAACCAGACCAACCTGGCCTTTTTTCGTACGGTGCCCAGCCATGGGCAGCAGGCCACCGCCGCCGCCCATTTTGCCTATGAAGAGCTGGGCGTGAGGCAAACGGCCGTGTTCCACGACAACACCGAGTTCAATACCCTGCTGGCCCAGCAGTTCAGCGACACCTTTGCCGGGCTGGGCGGCACGGTAAGCGTCCAGGCCAGTCTAACCACCGGACAAAGCGATCTAACGGCCGTGCTGGCCGAAGCCGCCAGCAGCGCTCCGCAGCTCATCTACCTGGCCCTGTTTGAACCCGAAGCCGTCCTGCTGGTAAACCGTCTGGCCGAATCAAACACGCTCAACCGCGCCACGCTGCTGGGCAGCGACAGCCTGTTCAGCGCCAGCTTTGCCAATAAGCTGGGCCAGACCAGCCTGTTGGTCACCAACCCGGCGTTTTCCGGCGACGCCTACGATGCGTTCACCGCCTTTTGGACCGTGCGCTACGAAGCACCGCCCGCTTCGCCCGGCCCCGTCTACGCCTACGACGCGACGCTGCTGCTGCTGGAGGCCATCGAAAATGTGGCCGAGGTGGGGCAGACCGGGGCGCTGGTGGTGGGGCGCTCGGCGCTGCGACAGCAGCTGGCCTCTGGTGAAGCCGTCCAGGGTTTAAGCGGCACACTGCGCTGCGGTCCCACCGGGGAGTGTGCCGCCGCTGGTTACGGCGTCTATGAATTAAATGCCGCCACCGCCTGGCCGCCGCCAATGGTCTGGCAATATTTGAACGATCAACCGTAGGGGCGAGGCAGAATGATTAAGGCCGTAGGGGCGAGGCAGTTGGAGTTTTGCCAGCTTTGCCAGACAACATCATAACCAACTGCCTCGCCCCAACAAAAGGAACAAATATCATGAAAATACGAATCCTTTCCGCCAACGATGTGCGCCAGGCCCTGCCGATGGCCGACGCCATTGCCGGGATGAAGCGGGCCTTCGCCCAACTCTCCACCGAACAGGCGGTGGTGCCGCTGCGCGGGCGGGTCAACGTCGCCCCGGTGAGCGGCACCACGCTGGTGATGCCCGCCTACCTGGCCCAAAGTAACGACCTGGCAGTGAAGGTGGTTTCGGTGTTCCCGCAAAACAGCGCCCGGCACGAACCGACCATTTATGCGGCCGTTCTGGTACTTGACGCCGAGACGGGGCGACCTTTGGCACTGCTGGAAGGTGGCATGCTCACCGCCATCCGCACCGGGGCAGGCGCGGGGGCCGCCACCGACCTGCTGGCCCGGCCCGATGCCAGCGTGGTGGCCATTTTGGGCAGCGGCGTGCAGGCACGCACCCAGCTGGAGGCGGTCTGCACGGTGCGCCACATTCGCGAGGTGCGCGTGTACAGCCCCACCAACGAACACGCCGTCGAGTTTGCCCGCGAGATGCGCGGCCAGGGACCGATTCCGCAGCTGATTCGCATTATGAGTCATGTAGAAACGGCCGTGCGCGGCGCGGACATCATTTGTGCGGCCACCACCAGCAGCAAGCCCGTCTTCAAAGGCAAAGACGTCTCGCCCGGAACGCACATCAACGGCGTGGGCTCGTACACACCTGCCATGCAGGAGGTGGACGCCGAGACGGTGAAACGCGCCCTGGTGGTGGTGGATTCGCGTGCCGCCGCCTGGGAAGAAGCGGGCGATCTGATTGTGCCGCTGCAAGCGGGCCTGATCAACGAAGCGCACATTCATGCCGAAATCGGCGAAATTGCGGCTGGACTCAAACCCGGCCGCACCAGCCCGGAACAGATCACCTTCTTCAAGTCGGTGGGTGTGGCGGTGCAGGATGCCATTTCCGGCCGGATTGCGCTGGAGAATGCGGTGGCGCATGGGTTGGGGACGGAGGTTGGTTTGTGAGGGGGTGAGGGGGTGACGGGGTGAAAGGGTGACAAGGGGTGGAGGGACGGCCGTTGCTGCTCTGGCCGCCTATTGAATCATTGGAATTAAAGTCGCACACCAGAAGGGATTGCGGTGAGGGGGATCATCACGATGGACAACAGTTTGTTCGAAGAACGTTCTAATCAGGGATTTGAGTTTGAGGTGGTGACTGTCGATGGCCTGGGGCAGATAACTGAACGCCAAAAGCACACGGCCACGCAGTTTATCGAGAACCTCGATGCTGGTATCTCTCTCGAAATGGTGGTGATTCCTGGTGGAACGTTTATTATGGGATCCCAAGCTGGTCACGGTTATGAGGACGAACGTCCTCAACACAGTGTCAGAATCCCCTCCTTCCTTATGGGCAAATATCCGGTGACCCAGGAACAGTGGGAAGCAGTGATGGAATGGACGCCGCCCTATCGCTGCCGCGGAGCCAGACGACCTGCGGATGGAGTTTCCTGGCACGATGCCACGGGATTTTGCGAGCGATTGTCGGCGATGACAGGACGTGACTATCATTTGCCGAGCGAGGCAGAGTGGGAATACGCCTGCCGCGCTCGAACCATGACACCCTTCTATTTTGGGGAGACGATAACCACGGATTTGGCGAACTATGTGGGGGAATACATTTATCGTTCAGAACCCCAGGGCATCTATCGTCATGGGACAACAGAGGTGGGGAGCTTCCCGCCCAATGCGTTTGGGCTTTACGATATGCACGGTAATGTTTGGGAGTGGTGTGCGGATACCTGGCGTGATAATTATGTGGGGGCACCGGTTGACGGCCGTATTTGGGAGAGTAGGGCTGGCTCCGAGCGCGTTTTGCGCGGCGGCTGTTGGCACGATACGCCGGGCCTGTGCCGTAGTGCGGCGCGCCTCAAGCACATCCCAACCGAAGGCGAAGACTTCTTTGGCTTTCGTGTGGCGCTAACATCGCTTGAGCAGAATTCCGTCAGCGCCGTCTGGCACAATCGAGGGCAGGCGGACCAGCGCATGGACCCAACCAGGCGGGTGGCACGCCGCATTCGAACCTGGTTTCGCCGGTGAGGGGATGTGCGATGAGGACATCGCGGGGTGACGGCCGTTTCTCTTTTGCGTAATCAGCGTCAACAGTCGTGTTTATGAGTACCAGCGTCATGGCGAGGAAACGGCCGTTTTCTGCTAAACTGCTCCACAACACCCAGCGTCGTTTTTAGCGAAATTAGTTTGCTGCAGCGCATAGTGTTAACAATTTCTGCAAAAGGTGACTGGCAAAAATGTTAGAGAACCGGGCCAGCACACCTGAAGCAGGGGATAGGGCGAGCCATTCCCAAATCGTTGCCTTACGATTTGATTTTTGATTTCTATCCCCTTAATTTAGTAAGCCAGTGCCAGTGAATTCGCGTAAAAAGCAATCTCAAGTAGTTTAACCATGCATAGACAACTAACCAGACGGGAATCAGAAATCGTCATGCTGCTTGTGGGGGGGCAGCGTAATAAGGACATCGCGCGCGAGCTAGCCATCGCTGAACACACCGTAGAACAGCATCTTGTCCATATTTACCAAAAGCTCAACGTCCAAAGCCGCGCCGAACTTGTCTCTTATTACTACAAGTATTTAATTCCCAGCCAAACGAACGAAAGGCCCTAAAAATAGCTCTTTGGGGCTAAAGGTTTTCCGTTATATCTTTTTCTCCTTATATCTTGATAATTCTCATTATTCAAACAGGGTATGTTTAATGCCTTGTAATTGAGAACAGTCACGTTAAGGAGTCCACAACATGAAAAAATTCAGGCATCTTCGTTCGGTAATCGTTTTAGGTTTGTTGTTCTTTTTTGGGCTGGTAAGTGTACAGGCCAGTGTTCAGGCAAGTCCCACTGCTTTGGGGCAGGGAAGCTGTGCCAGAGTTATTAACTCGAAAAGTGCTGGCGGTCTTGCCGTTCGTGTTCACCCGGCAACCGGCTCTACTTTGATTCGGCGTATGGCCGACGGGACCGTCGTCCGTATTACGGGAGCTTCGATTACCTTTGGTGGCTACACCTGGTGGCCTCATGATGGCGGTGGCGGCCGTAACAACTCTGGCTGGTCTGCTTCAAATTACCTGCAGGAGACCAACTGCACCGGTAAACCGGCCTACACAGCCACAAACCAGCTGAATCAGGAAGTTCAGCTTTACACAAACACGTGGGCGATCGCTTCTACTCTGAATGGAAGCAAATATGTTAAATGGACAAACAGCATTTATGGAAAACCAGGACAATTCCCTCTAGCCGCCCCCATTACGAGCCGGGCGGGTATGCGCAGTGCTAACCTGTACAAAGCCATTATTCAACAGTTTGCCGTTGGCATAAACCCTCGTTATGCACGCGATAACTATACCTACTGCAACACCTATGCGGGTGACGTTATGCGGGCCATGGGCGTACCCTTCCCCGTGAAGAGCGGCAGTGATCCTGCCACGTTGGCCGCAGCGCCCCTGTACAAATGGCTCGTTGCGGGCAATGGCTGGACCCAGGTCAATCCGCGAACAGCTTCTGGTATGGCGACTTTAATCAACCATGTTAATGCGGGTAAGCCTGCCCTGGCTGCCACGTCGGGCCATGTCGCAGTCATCCGGCCGCAGTCAACGCCTTCTAGCTACACTTACCTTTATCTGGCACAGGCGGGGGCCACCAACAGCAACAGTCTCCTGCTGCGCAACGCCTGGACTTCCAGCTCAAGCTGGCCAACGATAAAATTCTTTATCCGCAACTAAACGCATCACAATCACACGTTCAGCTTATCACACAAAGGCCCTGGTTTCAGGGCCTTTGTCGTTCAGCAGCCCACAATCGGCCGTACCAGCCCGAAGCAGATCACCTTTTTCAAGTCGGTGGGCGTGGCGGTGCAGGATGCCATTTCTGGCCGTATTGCGCTGAAGAATGCCGTGGCGCATGGGTGGGGAACGGAAGTTGGTTTGTGACAGGGTGACAAGGTGACGGGGTGAAAGGGTGAAGGGGTGAATTTTTAGGAAGCCGGTTCATCGAGAGGGTTGCGCACGCCTCCTTCACCGCGGTTGACCTTTTGTGCCATTTTTACTTCCTGAATTGAAAAGCCATAAAAAAGGATTTATACTGGCACAAGTCAGCATTTTGCCGGGGAATTGGGGACTTATACCGAATATCATTCTGCATAAACCCTGGATTTGCATCTTGTGCTGACACGAGAGCAATAATTTACCCTATCTGGCGTCTTATGCCGAAAGAAAGCCAAAAAGATTCGGCATAACATGCAAAACAAAGTTCTTATGCCGACCAGTGTTCGGCATAATATATGTTAGGTGGCAAAACGAAGCAAAACACAGGCCTCTATGACGACAACAAGGATTCCTCGTTTGACAGTTGGTTCGGCAATACTATGGGGTTTGCTCTGGGTAAACGGGCCAATATTTCCACTTTTATTTGGTGTGCCCATCCTAGCAGGCATTATTGTAGCATCTTGGCAACTATCCTCGGTCTTTATTTGGATTAGTATTCCTGTAGGATTCTTGACCGCTTGGTTTTGGTGGTCATGGACATTACCAAAGTGGCGATTGTGGGCAATAACCCACGTTAATGATATTTCCCATCTTTACAGACGTGCTGTTGAAGTAGGATTGATGTGGCCCCGTGGACACTTTTTCGAGAAAACAGAGATTAAGTCAACAAGCCATTCTATCCAAGAGCGGGAGATAGAATTAATCTATTTGCTTGATGCTACACAAGACGAGCTAAAGGTGATGTCAAAAGCAGTGAATACAACTTCGAAAGAATTGCGAGATTGTCTGGCAAGCCCAAGTGAATTTTTTCAAAGAACACAAGCAGCCATTAATCTGAGGGAAGCAATGATTTCGGCTCTGATTTTGCAAGATCATGTAGCTACATCTGCACATCAAGAAAATGGCTTCGTGAAGCTTTTGACAGATTACATAAGGCTGTTGAATAAAGTTGGCACCACCTAACATTCCTTCCACTTGACGCTGGCGCGATGCCTCGGACGACCTGCGTTTTGGTGAATGGCAAAGCCAGCGCACCTGACGGTGGCGTTAGGCATTTTTTATTCACGCATCAAACTCTCCTGGGGGGCCTGGCCCATCACCTGATTCGCCATCCACAATTCGTTATTTACCATTCATATTTCTGCCTTGCCGCTTGTCAGGCACCCGCCAGTTGTTATACTCCCCCGTCATGAAACGACTATTGGTTTTGCTTACAACTGTTTTGCTGCTGGTGGCCTGTGCCGGTGATGGGGAAGAAACGGCCGTTACCCCCCTGCCCCCCACACCCACCACCGCCGCTACCGAAGAAGCCAGCCTGCCACCCAGCCAGCAAGATTTCATCGTCATCGCTACCGACGCCCCGCTGCCCCCCTTCACCCGGTTTGATCAGTTTGGCGATCTCGACGGTTTTGTCAGCCGCCTGATGGAAAATATCGCCGTCGAAACCAACCTGGATTACGAATTTGTGGTCACCCCCGCCGAGGGCGTGCTGGAGAACCTGGCCAACACGCCCGGCCGCGACTTCGACGCAGCCATGTCGCGCCTGGTCATTCCCGAGGAACCGATGCCGGGCATTGCCTACACCCAGCCCTACCTGGAAGTGGGCCAGGTGCTGGTGGTGCTGGCCGATGAGGATCGCCTGAACAGCTACCAGGATTTACAGCCCGGCATGGCCGTCGGCGTGGTGCAAAACAGCGAGGCCGAACAGGTGGCCCGCACCCTCGTCGGCGTGAACGAGGCCGATTTGCGCAATGGCTACAGCAACAGCGTGGAAGCCTTGCAGGCGCTGGTGGACGAGTCGTTAACGGCCGTTATCACCGACAGTTACGTGGCCGACTACTTCAGCCAAACCTACAGCGATCAGCTTAAGGTGGTGGGTGGCACCAGCCGTGATGCCTGGATCAGCCAGAAAGCGTATGGCATCGCCGTGTCGGCCAGCAACACCGACCTGCTAGAGAAGTTGAATGAGGCGATTACGGCCGTAAAAACCGCCGGCAATATCGACCGCCTCACCGTCGCCTGGCTGCTGCCCTCAGACACGCTCACGCCGGGCGAACCCCGCGTGGTCGCCTCGCCCAACGAAATGGTCATTGGCGTGGTGGGTAATCCCAGCGACATGGACCCAGCGGCACGCTTCTCCAACCTCACCAGCTGGGAACTCAAAATCAACACGATGAGCGGCCTCTACGGCTTCACCGCCGAAAATACCCTGGAACCGCTGCTGGCCAGCAGCCCGCCCCTCATCGCCGAAGACAAGCTGGAGTACACCATCAGCCTGCGCCGTGGCCTGAGCTTCCCCGACGGCAACGAGTTCACCGCCGATGACGTGAAGTGGTCCATCGACCGGGCGCGCAGCCTGGGCAACTTCTGGGTTAATGGCTACCTCAAAGACAGCAACGACGACGGTTTTGCTGACGAAGATGCCGTGCAAATTATCGACCAATTCACCGTGAAGTTTGTCTTGCAAGAGCCAGACGCCACCTTCTTCAGCCTGCTGGCCACGCCGCCCTACTTCCCCGTCAGCAACGAATGTTACAGCGAAGTGCAGGACGATTTGAGCAGCTGCGGCGGGCTTGGCCCCTACACCATCGTCAGCTGGACGCCGGGCGAGCAGATGCGCCTGCGCGCCAACCCGGAATGGCCCGGCCGCCCCACCCCGGCATTTGAGAACATTTTGATCCGTTTTCAGGATGATACGGCCGTTATGCGCCGCTCCCTCGAAGAGTTCCAGTCTATCGATATTGCCTGGACCGGCCTGCCCCACAGCGACTTCACCGCCCTGCAAACCACCGACAGCAACGGCGATGGCCTGCCTGACTACAAAGGATGGACCGGCCCGGCAGCATTCAAAAGCTACATCGTCTTCAACCAGGAGCAGGAACCGTGGGACAGCGCCAAAGTGCGCCAGGCGTTTGCCCTTTCGGTAGACCGCAACGCGCTGGCCAGCACCGTCTTCAACGGCAGCCGCCAGCCGCTCTACAGCCCCCTCCCGAACACAGTGCCGGGCCATTTGCCGGTGCTGCCCCAGCGCAACCTGCCGCTGGCGCGCTCCCTGCTGCTGGAAGAGGGGTACAGCCAGGCGGTGCCGCTGGCAATTGAATTGTGGTACGTGGCTGACGGCCGTTACAGTACCGTAGAAGCCGCTTATGCCGCCGCTCTGCAAAGCCAGCTCGAAGAAACCGGCGTCTTCCAGGTCACGCTGACGGGTGCGCCATTTGAGCAATTCATCGGCCAGGTGGGTGAATGTAACCTGCCCGTCTACCTGCTAGGCTGGCCCAGCCCCGGCCGTCCGGTGGACTACCCGGACCCCAGCGCCTGGACCGACATCTTCGTCACCAGCGCCACCTTCTGCCCCAACTATGAAAGCGCCGCCATGACCGCCTTCATCCAGGCCGCCGACGAGGAAACCGATCCCGCCGCCCGCCTGGCCATCTACGGCGACATTCAGCAGCTGTGGGCGCAAGACTTCCCCACGCTGGATCTGCTGCAAGAGCCGCGCATCGCCATCTCGGTCAACAGCGTCAACAACGTGCAGATCGATGCGATGGGGTTAATGCACTATGAAGTTTTGACAAAAGGCGGGGGATAAAAAGGAAGTAATTGGGTAATTGGGTAATTTCTGCAAAATTACCCAATTACCCAATTACTCAATTACCATTCTTCGCTTCTTGCATGCGTTTGAGGCGGCGGGCGCGTGGCCCAACCACCCGCTCGGTGCCGTTGAGCAGCCGCTTGATGTTGGGCCGCAGCGCCCAGGCGACAATGGCAAATGCCACCAGCCCACCAACAATGTAGGCCAGCGTGCCGTCAAACGGGGGCACCCCGGCAATATACAAAATCAGAAAAACGACAGCGATGATGGCCCCCATCGTCAGCGAGGCCACCGAAGCCATACCGATGCCCAGCAGCATGCCCACCATCACCACGATGGCAATGGGCAGCATGGGCCACCACAGCGCGGTGCCCCAGCCCACGTTTGGCCCAGTGCCCGCGCCACCGCGCCAACCCATAAACACAGACCAGTTGTGCCCAATCACCGACATAACGCCAGCGGTAGCCAACGCCCAGGGCAGCAGCTCCGGGCTCATCTGGTTGGCCAGGAGCCAGCGGGACAAAATGATGCCTAAAGCTCCTTTACCCACGTCGCTGAAGGAGGTAGCCAGGCCCACCCCCAGGCCCGCCGCCCGCAGAGAGTTGGTCCCACCGGTACGGCCGCTGCCAATGGTGCGGATGTCTTCTCCCTTCACCAGGCGCACGTACAGGTAGCCAAACGGAATTGCCCCACACAGATAACCAATAACGGCCGCTACGAGAAAATAAAAAATAATCATCTGTTTTGTTCCTCTCCGTGTTTTCTATTTCGAGTTCGTATTGTGCAAAGGCCAAATGTTCGCTGCAATGAATCTTAAATTTAGCTTTTACAGACAGAGATTCGCAGAGATGAGGCTGTGCCAAAATGCATAGCTTTTGCTTCGGCTGAACGATTTCTGGATTTTACTCGTTTTGCGACACGCCAGAAACAGTCCATCAGTTTGAAATAAGTGGTTTTTTTCTTTGCCCCTCTGCTCGATTTGCCGCTCTTTGCGCAGAAAACCTGCTTTGCCTTGCTTCTCACCCGTATTAAACACAATTTTCGCCAGATGGTTGCACAACCCTCATTGTTTGCTCAATAACAGCTTGCCCGGCTATGCGGAAGGTGCGCACCACGGGCGCGGCGCGTTCTTGCAGTGAGACAATGATGTAAAGCGCTTCGGGATACGTCGCCAGGGTAATATCGGTAGCCGAGGGCACTTCTAGGCCGTGGGGATGAGAGTGGTAGATGGCCAGCAGCTGCCAGCCGCGCGCCTCCAGATCAAGCATGCCTTGAATCTGCTGCGCGGGGTCCATTTTGTAGGCAGTCGGGCTGTGCAGGCTGTTTTCGATGGGGTAAACGGCCGTTACCCACCCCATTTCCGCATCCCCCGCCAGCAAACCACACCCCTCCAGCGGATAACACGCCTGCAAATGGTCAATGAGTTGATTGAGCAACGGCCGTTCAATCGTTAACATCAGCCAGTGAGAAGAAAACAAAAGGGCCGCTGCACGGCGACCCTTTCATCAACTAGAAGCAATCTTCGCTATTTCTGAATGCCGCCGTCCGTCAGGGCTCGCACATTCAGCAAACGATCCGCCTCTTCGCCATCCAGGTACCCCTTTTCGATCACCACCTCGCGCACGGTGCGGTTGGTAGCCATTGCTTCCTTGGCCACTTCGGCACCCTTCAGGTAACCAATCACCGGGTTCAACGCTGTTACCAAAATAGCATTTTTGGCCAGCCAACCGTTGGCCTTTTCCGCATTGGCTTTCAAGCCCACCACACATTTTTCCGTAAACGCGTTCACGGAGTTGATGATGATATCCATGCTCTGGAAGAGGTTGTAAGCCATCACCGGCATCATCACGTTCAGCTCCAGCTGGCCCGCCTGGCCGCTCAGCATCACGGTCAGGTCATTGCCCATCACCTGGAACATGGCCATGTTGAGCATCTCGGCCAGCACCGGGTTTACCTTGCCGGGCATAATGGAGGAACCCGGCTGTACGGCGGGCAGGCGAATCTCGTCCAGGCCCGTGCTGGGACCAGATGAGAGCAGGCGGAAATCGTTGGCAATGCGGGTGAGGTCCTGCGCCAGCGTGCGCAGCGCCCCGCTGAAGTGCACTGCGTCGGCCATGCTCTGCATGGATTCAAACAGGTTGTCCGACTCGTCCAGTTCCAGACCAGTCAGGCGGCCAAGCGTGGCCACCATGCGGCGATGATATTCGGGGTGAGCGTTCAGGCCCGTGCCCGTGGCCGTGCCGCCGATGCCCAGGCGGCGCAGCCCATCAGCGGCCTGAGCAATCTTTTCCCGGTCGCGCTCTACGGCGCGCGCATACGCGGCAAATTCCTGGCCCAGACGCACCGGCACCGCATCTTGCAGGTGGGTACGGCCGCTTTTTACCACATCATCAAATTCCAACGCCTTGCCCTGAAATGCCCCCGCCAGGGTTTGCAGCGAGGCCAGCAGCTCGTCCAGCCGCCACAGGCAGCCCAGGCGAATGGCCGTGGGAATGGTGTCATTGGTGGATTGGGCCATGTTTACATGGTCGTTGGGGCTTACCGGCTTGGCGGAAACTTCCAGACCAAACCCCAGGTGTTCATTGGCCCGATTGGCGATCACCTCGTTGATATTCATGTTGTGGCTGGTGCCAGCGCCCGCCTGGATAGGGTCTACAACGAACTGGTCGGCAAAACGGCCGTCGATCACCTCATCCGCTGCCATCATGATCGCCTGGGCCATGGCATCACCAGAAACAGTTTTGTCCCCCACCTGTTTGTCTTGGAACAAGCCCAGGTCAGAATTCACTTCCGCTGCCGCCCGCTTAATCACCGCCATAGACCAGACAAACGCCGGATAAGGCTTCAGGCCGGTAATGGGAAAGTTGTGAATGGCTCGCTGTGTTTGCGCACCCCAATAAGCATTGGCTGGTACGCGCACATCCCCTAAAGAATCTTTTTCCACACGGTAGTCACTCATAGTTACCTCGTATCACATATCAAAAGACAAAAAAACCGAATCAGCTACTTTTGCAATTACGCGCCAGAAAGCTAATTCGGCTTTTTAAAAGAAAGACCTGCTGCGCTGGCAGCAGGTCTCACTCATTCAAATTAATCGAGGGCGTCGTAGCCTGGTCCTTCGGAATAAAAGTCGTAGTTGGCCGGAATATCTTCGGTGAGGTCCAAAATTTCGCCGCCAGAAAGTTGCTTGGCATTTTTCAGGTTAACCTGATGGCCGTCAATCTCCCCAGCAAAGGGAGCGCCGTCTGGCAAAAGCGCTTTGGTGTTGGCAATCCAAACACCAGCAGGCGCTTCATAATCAAAGGGAACTTCTTCTTCGGGGAAGATAGCTTCGTAGGGGCATTCGGGAACACAGGCGCCGCAGTCGATGCAGGTATCGGGATCAATGTACAGCCAGGGCCATTCCTCTTCAGGCTTCCCCAAGACCATACATTCTACCGGACATACATCTACGCAAGCCGTGTCGCGCAAGCATAAACGGGTCACTATATGGGTCATAAATCTCTCCTTGCTTAAACAGAAGGTTTTGGTTGGTAGGTAATTGGCCGTTTTTTCAGAAATCAACCCGGTGGATCTAAAGGCCAATTACAGGTTGCAGGATTGGCATTTCGTTGATTAATTCCCAACCCAGACGAGAATGGAGTCGATTTCCAATTGTTAATTGACGAGTGGGTCAATGGGTTCATTCTAGCCACACTAAACTGCTTTGTCAATTGTTTCGGCTATGGGAAAAGCCACCCGCAAACCAACCAAAAAGGACAGCCCGTGAGCTGTCCTTTCTCTTGCAATTTAGATGAAAGATGCCGTTATTTGGCCGCTGCGTAATTCTTGGCCACGGCATCCCAGTCCACCACGTTCCACCAGGCGCTGACGTAATCCGGGCGGCGGTTCTGGTAGTTGAGATAGTAGGCATGTTCCCAAACGTCCAGACCTAAAATGGGGGTGTTGCCTTCCATCAAGGGCGTATCCTGGTTGGGGGTGGAGCCAACCGCCAGCTTGCCGTTGCCAGCCACATACAGCCAGGCCCAGCCAGAGCCAAAGCGGGTGCCGGCTGCCTTGGCGAACTGCTCCTTAAACGCATCGAAGCTGCCAAAGGCATCGTTGATCGCCTGGGCTAATTCGCCACCGGGCTGACCGCCGCCGTTGGCGCTCATGATGCTCCAAAAGAGGTTGTGGTTGGCAAAGCCGCCGCCGTTGTTGCGCACGGCCGTACGAATAGCTTCCGGCACGCTGTTTAAGTCACCCAACAACGCCTCAATCGACTTATTGGCTAGATCGGCGTGCCCTTCAAGGGCAGCATTCAGGTTGTTGGTGTAGGCAGCATGATGTTTATCATGGTGAATAGACATAGTCCGGGCATCGATATGCGGTTCCAATGCATCTTCCGCATATGGCAGTGGAGGTAATTCAAAAGCCATCATTTTCTCCTTTCTTAAATGTGGAATAAATAAAGTCTTCAGTAGTCAAACTGCTAAGGTGTTGAGACAGGCAATGTATACTTGCAGTAAATGCTTTCTTCACATCTGGTGAAAGATTATGCCTTGTACAAGTACAAAAAATCAAATTCCGCCTCATTTTCATTGTAGTAAGGGGTCATGCATTTGTCAAAATTAGCAGAGCCAGCGTGCAGCGATATGGCAAAACGTTAATGACCGCCTTACTTCCCGCCTGATTATAGCTCCCCACACGCCTGCCGCACCTGTCCATTGGTTCAGGCCGCTACGCAGCCCTTTCCCCCGTGACTAATTCACAAAATTCACTATTCGTTTATGGAGCAGGACAGGGTTAACCATTTTCTCCTATGTCGTTTGGTACCAAAATCCATTACAGTAGGTGGGAAATGAGCGCTGCAATTGATGAAAAAGATGAGAAGGAAGTGACCCAACGGCCGTTAAGCCAGCGTAATACACGCCAGCTTTATTCCGCCATTCTCTCTTTGTCCGGTTTTATCATTGTGGTTTGGGGCCTCATTTTATTTCCCCAATACGAAAATCCCTCCATTCTCCTCCTCCTGTTGTTCTTTGCTATCGCTACCCAAAGCACCATGACCTATCTCGTTGGGGGGAACGTAAGCGTCTCCGTGAGTGGTGCCATTAGCTTTGCCGTAGCCGGTTTGTATGGGCCAGTGGCCGCCGGTATGGCCGCCGCTATTGCTGAGTTAGGGTTGTGGCTGCTCAGTTTGCGCCCCAAAAATCGGGACTGGTACCACGAGCTCGAACGTTTGGGCGTTAACAGCGGCATTCATGGCGTCTCCATTTTTACAGCCGGCATGATTTTTGTCCTTTTACGGCAGCAGCTCGGGGACGGGAACTTTATGCTGGATGCCATCCCCTGGTTCATCGGGGCCGTGGTGGGCGATCAGGTTAACTTCTGGCTGCTCTCCATCATTATTTATCTGGCCAACGGCGTAAAACCCAAAGAAGTGTGGCGTGAAAATCGCTGGGCCATTCCCATGAACGTGCTGGTAATGAGCATTGGGGGCGGCTTGATTACCCTGGCGGTCATCCAGTTTGGCCTGCTGGGCCTGGCCATCTTTGTGCTGCCCATCATTTTGTCGGCTTACTCCTTTCGGGTAACAGTCAATAACGCCAAAAAGCAGATGGAGAAGCTGGAAGAGATGGTGACGCTGCGCACCCAGGCATTGGCCGATGCCAACCACAAGCTGGAAGCGCTGCACAAAGAAAAAGATTCCTTCCTGGCGGTGCTGACCCACGACATGCGCACGCCGCTCACCAGCATTCGCGGCTATGGCAGCATCTTGCGTGACCGCGAACTGACCCGCGAACAGCAAACCAAGATTGCCAAGGTCATTCTAAACAGCCAGGACACGCTGCTGGAAATTGTGAACAACATCCTGGAACTGGAAAAACTGCAATCTGGCATTCCGATTTTACTGGAGACGGCCAGCTTTGACCTGGCGCTGCTGGTGAAAAACACGGCCGAATCCCTCGAAGCCCAGGCCCTGGAAAAGAATATCACCCTCAACTACGACCAGATTCCCTCGCCCATCCTGGTAAAGGCCGACATGAGCAAGATTCGGCGCGTCATCCTGAACCTGATCTCCAATGCGCTGAAGTACACCCCAGAAAGCGGCCTTGTTTCGGTGAAGACGGAAGTGAACGGCCGTAACGCCGTCTTTACTGTAGAAGACAACGGCTACGGCATTCCCGCCGATGAACTGCCCACCATCTTTGACCGCTACAGCCGCGTTAAGGGCCACCGCCACCTGGCCATCGGCACCGGCCTGGGACTGGCCATTGTGAAGAGCCTGATTGAAGCCCACAACGGCGAGATTACCGTGCAAAGCGAAGAAAACGTGGGCAGCACCTTCACCTTCAAACTCCCCATCAATTAAGTTTTTGCCCCAAAGAGCACAGAGATTTTTGAGAGCCGACGACGTTTAACGTTGGGCGGGGCATCTTTTGACCTGGGGCACAAAGGCCACCTGGCATAATCAACATCCCTTCACGTTAACAGAAAAATTCAGCCGGTTAAAGCCAAGCCCGAAACACGCCAGCTTACCCCACCGTTCCCGGCCACAGCCGGAAACCGGCTTGCTCAAAGTGCTGGTCAAAGCTAAACGCCTGCCACACCTGCTGCTGCTGCATCACAATAAAGCTGGTGCAATCCGTAAACGCCCACTGCTTATCTTCATAAGATTGAAACATTTCCCAGGCCGCTTGCCAAATTTCATTGTCAACAAACAGCAGCTTGATGTAAGGTGCCGTTAAAATGGCTTGACCGCACTGTTTGGCAACGGCCGTACCGTACTGTTTCTGCAAAAAAGTCACCGTCTCATCAAAAACATAATCTGTGGTCAATAAATTGAGCCGTTGATTGGTTAACCCCCGGTAAGCCGCAACCGCTTGTGGATGAAACCTGTCCCTATCCCCAAAAAGCGCTATCCAGCCGCTGCTGTCTACAAAAAGATTCATGCAGTGGCCTCATCTTCAGGGTCCCAATCTCTGGTGTAGATATATTTGTCATGATTCACAGACCCGTCCGGCGGCCCACCTTTGCCAATGCCAATGAGTTGCCAGATGGGGTCATCTTCTGTGAGAATGTGCTCTTTCTTTTTTGGCTTTTCCACCACGTACTCAGCCAGCGCCTCCCGAATTTGGGTCGCCATCGTCACCCCTTCCTCATCGGCGCGGAATTTGAGCTGATCGTAAATCTCTTGCGGCAAATACACCTGCGTTCGCACCATTTTTTCGCTCATCAGACTACTCCATCTTCAATACACTTTGCACTTAAATTGTCATTCCCGCGAATGCGGGAATCCACCCGCCTGCGCGGGTATGACACGTTAGCTGAAATCAGATGTATACAGTATACATCTACATCTACCGGTGTCAATTACTGCTCGGCTCATAAACCCCCATCCCTTGTTCCTTACCCACACTGGGGATGAAAAGATACTTACCACACAATCCATTCAGGCTGGAAAGTGACACGGCGAGGACGCCAGCCCCAGCAACAGAGAAAACCTGCCCATAGCAGGGGAAGACCACGCCACAGCAAGGGTATTCGTATGAAAAAATGACTGGTTATAAAAGATAATCAGTCAAAGAATGTTATGAAGCTATATGGGAGCTATTCAATCGTTTGTGAAAACGACTCATTGTGATGTGGTGCTTTTCCTTGCCAAATGAAATCATTGTCATAGAAGTGTGGTCCATCTACTTTAATGTTTTTTGCGATTCGATACCAGCCTTGTGGTTGAATATTTCCATAAGGAAACGATGCTACTGGCTTTTGTATTAATTGTTCTTTGTTTTTAGGGTTGATCCAAAAAAGCCGTCCTGCATGAATCCATTTTTCTAAATCAAGATCAATTTGTATATTACTTGTTGCCGGAATCCTATATCCTAATTCCACTCCCTCCGAAACCCACATTTTATCAATATTTGAAACATCATTGGCAAAATAAGTAATAAAATAGGCTGAATAGCGATGTACTGGTTCAGGATCATCAAGTCTGGCAATAGGTAAAGTGTGAATAACTGCGCTTGTATGTTGAGCAATTAATGGCCACACTATGATATGTGGTGAAGAATTTAGCGGCAAAGAGCCTTGACCCGGTAATCCTAATTCTTGTGACCAAATAGGCAAGTCATCTGGTATATGATTGTTCAGATTAATAAACAAGGTCGCAAATAATGCATGTTTACAACGTTGTCGTGGCGGCGTATCAGTATGCCATTCACGACCACCTTCATAGACTTTGGTGACCTTGAAATCCTGGCATAAACCCAATAAGCTAAAATTATCAAAAGGTTGCAATATCTCCACCTGGCAATAAGGGCATCTAGCCAACATATTAATGGGTAAACGAAGAAGGTATTCGCTTGTTAACATACGGATTTGTTTAAACACAATGTCAAATTTAGTCCATTCAGGTATTTGAGAGCGTGTTTCTTTAGGATAAAGTAATATTTGACCATGCAAGTAACGTAACTCGTCTTTAAACCGCTTCATGCGTTCAATAAACTCTTTATATGTTACATTGCTAAACAAATTTTTTGGCTGCGTGATAGATAAATCTGGCACAACCCTATCTCCATGTTTGCTAACAAGCAGTTCATTCAATGCTGAGTCAATTTGACCGTGATGAATATCTAACCTTCCAGTTTCATACATGTCGTGAGGAAATAACGTGATTCTTTTAGGTCGAATGTTCACAAACGTTCCAGGTAACAGGGGTTTCATTTTATGGGTTTCAAGCATTATAAGTGATGAATATAGCCTTACAAAAATAACACCATCTGAATCAACTCGTTCGATTTCTCCTTGGAGTACCATTCCCTGATCGTCGTAATTGATAATTACGTTTTTATCTTCAGTTTCTTTGATAGTTTGGTTCCAAATCAACACCTCCTCGATATCAAATTCAACCTCATATTGATGATCCACTATTGGAGGATCACCAATCCATGTTCCTACTCCTGAACCTAAAGGAGTAGTAAAATTGACTGTAATATTCCGAGAAGTATTATCAATTGTAATTTCTATTATTTTAATTTTCATTTCATTAAAAGTTTAACACAAGAGATAATGGTCACTATCCTACTTGCTCTGGCGCGGTCTTCAGCCAGCGCAAAACCGCAACTGGCTGCGGCCTCTGCATCGGCGCAGGTATGCGCAGCCGCGCCGCTTACTTTGTCATTTGGAACGCTTGCATTTTAGCATAAGTTGAGTGGGAAACGGCCGTTTCCCACCCAGCTAAAGGTAAACGGCCGTCCCCCCATCACAACGCCCCATCTCGACTATCAATCTTCTCCTGCACCAGCGCCGCAAACGCCGCCAGCGACAGCCCATTTTGCCGCGAGCCATCCCGCTGGCGCAGCGACACCGTACCCGCCGCCGCTTCCCGTTCACCCACAACCAGCATGTACGGCACCTTCATCTGCTGCGCCGCCCGAATTTTGGCCTGCATCCGGTCACTTTCCAGCATTGCCTGGGCGCGCACGCCAGACGCTTTTAGCTGCGCCGCCACCTGCTGCGCGTAATCGTTTTGCCCGTCCGTGATCGGAATCACCCGCACCTGTTCCGGGGCCAGCCAGACCGGGAAGTTGCCCGCATAATGCTCAATCAAAAAGCCGATGAACCGCTCATGGGCACCCAGCGGCGCACGATGAATGCACCACGGCGTCTCCAGTTCCCCCTGCGCGTTCGTAAACGTCAGCTCAAAGCGGGGCGGCACGCCAAAATCAAGCTGGTTCGTCGCCAACGAGAACTCCCGCCCGATGGCGCTCCAAATCTGCACGTCAATTTTGGGGCCGTAAAAGGCGGCTTCGTCCTCCGCTTCCACAAAAGGCACGTCATTTTTCAGCATCGTTTCGCGGATGATGCGCTCGGCCTTGAGCCACATACGGCCGTTGTCCACATACTTCACGCCCAGCTTGTCCGGGCTATGTTTGCTCAGGCGCATCACGTACTTTTCGATGCCGAACAGATCGAAATAGCTGCGGTACAAATCGACCACGCCCATAAATTCTTCTTCGATCTGGCTTTCGGCGCAGTAGATGTGGGCGTCGTTTTGCTGTAGGCCGCGCACCCGCAGCAATCCCATCAGCGTGCCGCTCTGTTCGTAGCGGTAGACCGTGCCGTACTCGCTCAGCCGCACCGGCAGGTCACGGTAGCTGCGCGGCTTGCTGGCGTAAATTTTGTGGTGGAAGGGGCAGTTCATCGGCTTGAGATAATATTTGCTGCCGTCCCGCTCCATCACCGGGTACATTTCGTCTTCGTAGTAGGGCAGATGGCCGCTTTGCCGGTAAAGCGACTCCCTGGCGATGTGCGGCGTAGAGACGCGCTGGTAATCGGCTTTGTCCTCCATCTCGTTGGCCAACTTCTCCAGCTCTTCGCGCAAAATGTTGCCGTTGGGCAGCCAGAGCGGCAGGCCGGGGCCAACGTCTTCATCCAAAATGAAGATTTCTAGCTCGCGGCCGATCAGCCGGTGGTCACGCTTCTTGGCTTCTTCGAGCATCGCCAGGTGTGCTTTGAGCTCCTTTTTGCTAGGCCAGGCCGTGCCGTAGATGCGTTGTAATTGCGGCCGTTTTTCATCCCCGCGCCAGTAAGCCCCGGCAATGCTCATCAACTTCAGGCCATCGGCCGGAATCTGCCCCGTGTTGGCCACGTGCGGCCCGCGACACAAATCCACAAAGCTGTCGTGCCGGTACAGGCTGATTGGCTCGCCCTTCTCAGCCAGCTCATCGATCAGTTCCAGCTTGTACGGCTGGTCGACCAGCCGCTGGCGCACTTCATCGGCAGACACTTCTTCGTAAACCAGCGGATGTTTCTCGGCGATGATTTGGCGCATCCGCTTTTCTAGCTTGGGCAGGTCGTCGGGATGGAACGTTTGGGAACGGCCGTTTTCCCCAATCCCCAAATCAAAATCATAATAAAACCCATCGGCAATGGGCGGGCCAATGCCCAGCTTGGCCTGCGGATACAGTTCCAACACCGCCTGGGCCAAAACGTGTGCGGCCGTATGCCGCAGCCTGTACAGCTCTGATTGTTCGTATTGTTCAGACATGAGATTCTCCTGCTTTGTAGCCGAGGATTCCAATCCTCGCTTTTTCGCGCTATGAAAGCGCGGCTACAAATAAAAAAGCCGCTCTTTCGAGCGGCTCCTGACTGATTACCATTTACTGATTACAGATTACCGGAAACGGCCGCTCATAACTCCATCGACTTGGTGGTGATCAAGGTAGTCGCCTGCGCTTTGAAGTCGGCCACAGAGACGGCACCACGATTTTCATTTTCGCGCGTGCGTACGGCGACGGCATTGTCCTCTTCTTCCTTATCGCCCACAACGAGCATGTAAGGTACCTTTTGCAGCTGAGCATCGCGAATTTTGGCGTTCATCCGGTTGCTGCTGGCGTCCACCTCAACCCGCATTCCGGCCGCGCGCAGCTCTGCCGCCACCTTCCTGGCGTACGGCACATGACGATCCGTAATCGGCACCATCACCGCCTGCACCGGCGACAGCCACAGCGGGAATGCGCCGTTGAAATGCTCGATCAAGATGCCCACAAAACGCTCCATGCTGCCAAACGGGGCACGATGGATCATCACCGGGCGATGTTTCTGCCCATCCTCACCCGTAAATTCCAGCTCAAACCGCTCCGGCAGCAAAAAGTCCACCTGCACCGTGCCCAGCTGCCACTCGCGCTTCAGCACATCGCGGAAAATAAAGTCCAGCTTGGGACCATAAAAAGCCGCTTCACCTTCTTCGATTGTGTAACGCATGCCTACCTTGTCGGCCGCCTGCTTGATGGCGGCAATGCCGCGCTGCCACATCTCCGGCGCACCGGCATATTTGTCGCTGTTGGGATCATTGGTGCCCAGCCGCGCCCGGAAATCTTCAAAGCCCATCGTGTTAAACACGTGCTGGATCAAATCCACCACGCCGATGAACTCTTCTTCCAATTGATCAGGCGTCACAAACAGGTGCGAATCGTCAACGGTGAAGCCGCGCACGCGCGTCAGGCCGTTCAGTTCGCCGCTCTGCTCGTAGCGGTACACCGTGCCAAACTCAGCCAGCCGCAGGGGCAAATCGCGGTAGCTGCGCGGTTCGCTCTTGTAAATTTCGATGTGGTGCGGGCAGTTCATCGGCTTAAGCATGAACTTTTCATCGTCCACGTCGATGGGCGTGTACTGGCTATCTTTGTAATAAGGATAATGGCCGCTGGTGATGTACAAATCCAGCTTACCAATGTGCGGCGTAATGACGGGCAGATAGCCCCGCTCCAGCTGAGCCTGGCGCAAAAAGCCTTCCAGGTTTTCACGCAGCACCGCCCCCTTAGGCAGCCACAGCGGCAGGCCAGAGCCAACCAGCTGGGAAATGTGGAACAGTCCCAGCTGCTTGCCCAACCGCCGGTGATCGCGCGATTTCGCTTCTTCCAGCAGCTTCAAATATTCTTCCAGCTCCACCCGGTTTTCCCAGGCTGTGCCGTAGATGCGTTGCAGCTGCGGCCGTTTTTCATCACCGCGCCAGTAAGCCCCACCCGTGCGCAGCAGCTTCACCGCGTTGGCTTTGATCTGCTTGGTAAAGCCTACATGCGGCCCCCGGCACAGATCCACAAAATCACGCTGCCTGTAAATGCCCACTTCGCTGACGGGTTCGCTCAATGGCTCGCCGTTTTCGTCTACCTTGCCCGCCGCCAGCTCATCGATCAGCTCCAGCTTGTATGGCTGGTTGGCAAAAAACTGCTTCGCCTCTGCGATGGACATAGTAGATTGCTCAAATTTGGCATTCTGCTTGAGCAGGTCCTTCATTTTTTCTTCGATTCTTTCGATATCTTCTGGTGAAAAGGTCTTTGGTTTGCCTTTTTCATCTTTGCCCAGGTCAAAATCGTAGTAAAAACCATCTTCGATGGGCGGGCCAATGGCCAGCCTGGCCTCCGGGTAAAACGAGAGCACCGCCTCGGCCAGCACGTGGGCGGCTGAGTGCCGCACTTTGTATAGATCTGATTCAGCGTACGGGACGCCGTTTACTTCTGACATGATGCCTGATTCCTCCAAATGTTTCGAGATAAGAGACTGGAGATTAGAGATTCAGCAAACACAATCTCCACTCTCTAATCTCCCAAATAAAAAACGCCACCACCCTGATTGGGGCGATGGCGTCGCGGTTCCACCCAAATTCGGTAACCGATAACAGATTACCCTTGTTACGGCCGTTAACGGGGCCAACCGGATTTTCTTAGTAAGAATATGGGGGGCAGACCGACGGGTCTGCCCCTAATAAGGCAAACAATAAAGTTTGCCCGACCGTTCAGAAAATCACTCTTGGGGGGTTTTCGCTGCCGCCTGGTGATGATGGCTTTCAGCTAAATGGCGGATTAAAAACCATTTAACCATCACTCTCTAACACAAATTGTGCAACTACTCGTCCCAATCAACGTATTGCCTGTTGAATTGTAGCACTTTCGATTATAAAAGAGGGTTCAGCATTGTCAAGCATGACACTAAAAAGTAACGACCTATTTGCCGCCGGGCAAGCGAGCGGACACGCTAGAGCAAACGAAACTTTTCCTGCTATACTGCGTAATGACACGCGCCATGCGCGTCAGGAGAAAAAAGTGGACGAAGAGCAGGTCTGGCTCGATCAGGCTCGGCGGGGCGATAAGGTCGCCTTTGGCAAAATCATAGAAGCATATCAAGGCCCAGTTTATAACCTGGCTTATCGTATGCTTAATAATTCTGGGGAAGCTGAGGAAGCAGCGCAGGAAGCGTTTATTCGCGCTTACACACGGTTGGACAGCTACAATCCAAACCACAAATTCAGCACCTGGCTGCTCTCCATTACCTCCAACTACTGCATTGACCTGATTCGGAAGCGGCGTGCTATCTTGCTCTCCATTGATGAGCCGCTGCCGCCACACCCGTCGTTAATGTCGGAAAAATCGGCCGCGCCGGAGCCGCAGCTGGTGCAAAATGAGCAGCAAGAGCTGGTGCAATCTTTGCTGGCAGAACTGGCCCCGGAATACCGAGAAGCGGTTGTGCTGCGTTACTGGCACGAGCTTTCTTATGAAGAAATTGCGGAAATGATGGACACCACCGTCAGCGCCATTAAGTCACGCCTTTTCCGGGCGCGCAAACAGCTGGCCGAAATTGGCCTTGCTCGTGGCCTGCAGCCGGAAACGGATGGGATGGGCTTCGCCTAAGTTAGACACGAACCGCGCCAGCAGGTTGTTTCCGCTGGCGATGTAGGCAAAAGGCTTACATACACAATATTGGAAACAATGGAGTCAATTATGGAACATGAAAGATATCACCTGTTGATGATGGACGCGCTCGATGGTGAGCTTGCAGCCGCGCAGCATACCGAGCTGGAATCTCACCTGCGCGCGTGTCCTGAATGCCGCCAGGAGTGGCACGCCATTTTGGCCATCGACACACTGTTTCGGCAGACGCCGATGCTCAGCCCGGCGGCAGACTTTGCCCAGCGCACCGTGGCCCGCTTGCCTAACCGGCGGGCGCGCCTCTGGGCAATTAGCGTCATTTACGTGCTGCTGCTGCTGAGCGGCATCCTGCCGATTTTGCTGGTGGTGTGGGCGGCCAATACGGTGGTGCCCATGCTCAGCGAGCCGTCGTTTGTGGCCAGTGCCCAGCAAATGCTCACCGAAGTTGTGCGCCTGATGGGTGTGGTGGCTGAAGCGCTGTTTAAGGGGTTCGGTGAGTTGGTTGTGCAGCAGCCGGCCATCTTGGGCTGGCTGCTGGTTTTGGCCGGGATCGTTTTTGTCTGGAATGGTGTTTACCAACAATTGGTAAGCCAGCCCACGGCCGTTTCTGTGCGAGGTAACAATTAAGCATGCAACGTCTCAAAACGCAACGCCGACTTTTGCTTTTTTTGGCACTGCTGCTGCTGAGCCTGCCTACCAGCGCCGTGCTGGCAGCGCCGCTGGCCCAACGTGTGGTTGGCGATGACGATGTCGTTTACGATGATGTCGTTCTGTTTGATGAAAGTTTTGAACTGGCCGAGGGTGGTCGGGTTAAAGGTGACATCATCATCTTTAACGGGGACGCCACGATTGCCGGAACGGTAAACGGGGATGTGGTCCTGTTTAACGGCAACCTGGAAACGGCGGATACGGCCGTTCTCAATGGCGACTGTGTGCTGTTTAACGGCGTCAACTCTGGTGCCGGTGCCAGTAGCCTGAGCTGTGTCGACATGGACGTGGTGCTGCCCGCCAGTGTGGCTAACTTTATCAACGAACTAACTACTTCGCCCGATTTTGGGCCGCCCCCAGCGGTTGAAATTGATCAGCCGTCGCTCTTGGGTCGCTTTGTGGGGGGAACGGCCGCTGCCGTAGCCCGCAGCCTGCTGTTTGGTCTGTTGGCCTTTGCCGCCGCTTCCCTCATGCCACAGCCAATGCTGCGCATTGAGGATGCCCTGCGCAAAAAGCCGCTGGCCAGTGGGGCTGTGGGCCTGCTCACGTCCTTCTCCATGCCATTTGTGCTCGTCATCTTTGGGCTTGTATCGGCCGTACTGATTCTGGCCTGCGGCCTGGGGCTGCTTGGCTTCCCCATCATGTTTGTGATGGTGCTGGCATTGGTGGCAGCTGGCTTTTTGGGCTGGTTTAGCGTAGGCAACGTGGTGGGCGAATTTCTGGCGCAGCGGTTGAACCTGAAAAACCGCAGCCAGCCCATGACCACGGCGCTGGGCACCGTGGCGATCACCTTTGCCCTGGGCTTCCTCGGCGCAATTCCGTTTGTGATTGGCGAGAGCCTGATCTGGTGGGCGATTGTGTTTGTGGGTCTGGGCGCGACGGCGCTGACCAAGTTTGGTACACAGGCTTACCCCCTTGTAGCCCTGCCCCAACCAAATCCTGATAAGATTACGGCCGTACTGGAAACCCTTCCTAAGGGCACCCTTCCAAATAAGACCGATATCAACTAGCTTTCATAAACCCTCTTCCCTCAAATAAAGAGAACGGCGCACCTTCTGTGGATGCGCCGTTCTCTTTTTTAGCCATTGGCTAAATATGTTTTTATTCGACAATCTACAGGGTAGCATTTTATTGTTTCATCAATAGAAAGGATTTTTGTGCTCGTCAGATTAAGCAACACCACCCCTTTAATTTCTAATCTTTCGCACTTTACGCAAACGAAATATTCTGTTATCCTTAGAAAACGATTAACAATGCTCCTTGCTAGTTGCCAGTATCTGCAGGGAAGATCTTTATACTCTACCAAATTGTAACAATTGGAGGAAAAATGACTTCACTAAGCTTACAGTCGTGGCTAGTTCAAAACGAACGCAGAATGCATCTAAAATGTCCTGAAGGTTTAACGGTATCCCAAGATGAGTATTTGCAAACTTTACGTGAAACAGCGAAAGAATTGCAATTACCGCTCGCATTCGAAACAGTAAATGCTAATTGGGAAGATGCTAATCTTCGCCAAACTAGAATAAAAGCCAAACTGAACGACACAAAGGAACGATATGGGATTTTGACTGGCCTTGACTATATCGGACGTGTTGCCTTTGTTGAACAGAAAACTTATCTTGACCCTCTTGAAATCCCAAAGCTTGAAGACCCAAATTACCAATCTGCCATAATTGTCGGTGGTCTTGGGATCGTGTTGGGCGGAATACTTATGGCAGTTGGAGATATGGCTACTTGTTTAGGAGCATTACTTTTCCTGGGTGGCATTGTAGGGGCTGCAAGACTTGCGAGAAACGCTAAATCAGAGCCAGCTAAAAAATTGGAAGAAGCCGTTAACAAGTGGGTAAAAGATGTTACTGATTTGGCCCGACGTGCAGAAGTCAGTAATGAGTTAAACAATACGGCTCAGGCTCTTGATGAGGCTGTAAAGTTAGCAGTTGATCGTTTGTTTATAAAACGAGGAGCCGAAATGGAAGCCGATCAAAGGAACCGGAAAACAGCTGCTGAAATTCAAAACGAACTAAATATGCGGAAAGAAGAATTTAAATAGTAAACAGTTTAGTTGCTCATTTGAGAATATTCGACACCCTCAGTAAAAGTAAATACTGAGGGTGTTTTTATAAATTTAGGTGAGGGTAAAATGACACTGTCCGTTGATGTAATAAAGTGGGTAGATGGCAAATCTGAAGGCTGGACTTATGAATTTGAAAAACACAGCCCACATTTGATAGTTTTTGAACTTTCTCGTTTACCTAACTTTGCTGAACCCCGCTTTTCCGATCTAGGCAGTAATCTTGAAGATCGGAAAGCCGAAGTTGCTAGACGCCAGTTACAAATGCTCAGACAAATACATGCGCTGGGAAGCAATTTTGGATTGTCATTGCGCTTGAGAAAAGAGCAGAATAGATTGCGGTTGTTTATTGTTGTTCGTACAGACTTGCATGGGGAAGTTAAAATCGAACAATTATCACAACGAGTTTCTAACCTATTTCCAAAAGAGTACCATCTTCAACATATTACACCGGAAAACAGTCAAAACTGGCAGTTAGCAACTGATCTAAGTTTTACTCAATATATTGATACTATATTTAAGCCAGAAGAACAACATCGTGCCAATACGTGGCCTTATTTCTATTTAGCCAATTTGTGGCAAAGCCAAGCTACGAACGACCTGGAAACTCTCTGTAGAACATTATTGCGTTTTTCAGGAGAGGCAACCATTGATATTACTTTAGTGCCAACAGATTGGGGTAAAAACGAACGAGATTGGGTTGATCAATCTATAAAAGTAATGAGACAAGCTCTCAATGGTGAACGATTGCTTAGTAGCAACGATGGCAAAGTTCTAAAAGTATTCGAACCTATTCCGAGTTTACGTTCTCCGGTTGAAAATTACGAAAGCCTGATGAAACGGTATGATCAAAGTCGCCTTTTCCTTTATTCGTTTCGAGTTTTTGCCTCTGACGAACCTTTTAGCATAACTCAGGCTCTTATTTCAAGCGCCACCCGTTCCAAAGCACAGGTAAAAACCCTTAAAAAGGAACAAACAGGATTTAGAAAAGAATTGAGATCTGCAAATGCTGTTGACATTAATCCTGACACTTTACCTGATTGGTGGCTCAGTACAAGCTCTCTGCCATATCGTGCCCAACGTTTACACAGATTGGTAGATATTGAAGAAGTTGCTAGTTTTTGGCGATTCCCAATACCAGTAAGAGCTGGTTTCCCTGGCTTTGATTTGGATACTGGAGATGAAAGACCTGACACTGGGGCAAGAAGAATTGTCTCCAGTATGAAGCTTGGTGTTTTTACTGACGATGCAGCTCAAAAAGGAATCCAAGCTGATTTTAACATCCAAGGGTTAGCTAAACATGGGTTGATAGTTGGCGTGCCAGGCTCAGGTAAAACAACGACGATGTTTAACCTTTTGCAGCAGCTTTGGGTACGCGAAAGTAAAGAGGACAAAATACCCTTCATTGTATTGGAACCGGCAAAAACTGAATATCGCGCACTAAAAACTATTTCGGGGTTTACCGATGATTTGTTGGTTTTTACTTTAGGAGATGAGCGAACCAGCCCTTTCCGCTTTAATCCGTTTGAAGTTCCTAATGGTATTCCAGTAGAAAGTCATATTTCCCGTTTAAATGCTTGCTTTGTTGGTGCATTTAGCCTTTTCGATCCCTTACCATTGCTTCTGGACAAGGCAATTCGACTAACTTATGAAGTCAATGGATGGTACGATGATAGTATCGGAGGAGAATCAGGACTTGTCACGCCAACCCTCTCCGACCTTGTACAACAAGCAGAAGTAGTTATTAATTCATCAGGATATAGCGATAAACTGCGAGATGATTTTAATGCTGCACTTTTGCAGAGGCTTGAATCACTTAGGAGAGGATCGAAGGGTAGAATGTTAGATACACGAGAGTCTGTGCCTTTTGATCTTTTAATGAATAGTCCTGTAGTTTTAGAATTGGACTCACTGAATGAAGATGAAAAAGCATTAATGATGATGTTTATTTTGACTTTTGTGTATGAATATGCTAAAGCAAACCGACGTTCCGGAAGCCCACTCCGCCATGTGCTAGTGGTCGAAGAAGCTCATAATTTAATTGGCGCGAGTGGAAATAGTTCTGAGTTTCGAGCTAATCCAAAAGAAATAGCTATTCGGTTGTTTACCCGTATGTTGGCAGAAATGCGAGCTTTAGGGCAGGGGATTTTAATTGCCGATCAGTTACCGACGGCACTTGCACCGGAAGCGGTTAAGCAAACAAACTTAAAAGTGTTGATGCGAATGACTGCGCGCGATGACAGAGAAGAAATCGGTAATACAATGGATTTAGATGAAGCTGCTTTGAAAGCGGTAACTCGATTTAAAAGTGGTCAAGCCTTAGTCTATATCGAGGAATGGGACAGAGTTCGCCAGATTCAAACGCCAAATTTTAAGAGTATTTACCAAGTTGAAGAACCACCGGATGATAGCGAACTATCTGGCGAAATGAGTCAATTTGAAGAAGCACAACCAACTCTGTTTATGCCGTTTGTAGAGTGTACATTTGGCTGTAAGCGGTGCAATCGTAGGGTCCGCAGTCAAGCTGAACAATTTATTCGCCCTTTGATCGGCAAAGGAAGAAATAATATTTCGTATTTTGTGCAAAGTGGTAGTTCAATATATGGAACGGTCTGCAAGACATTTAAGGCAAAGGTTGTTCAGGAGGCAATGAAGTTAAGAGAAAAATATTCTTACGTGGATTCCGTTTTGCCATTTTGTGCTTATGTTCATTTGGTTAATTGGTCACCTGAAAACATAAGTGATTGCCAACGCTCGATGCAGGATTGTACTTGCAAATCAACCGGCTATGAAAATTGGTTTAAGGTAATGCTTGAGATAGGAGACAAAGTGAACTCAGTTGATTAAGGGGGTGGTTAAATGAGGCAAACACTTGAACAAACTGAAGGCCATATTCAACATCTTGAACAAAGAACAGAACAAGTTGAAGACAAACTTGAAGATATAAATGAAAAGTTGCACCTGATTGAAAAATCGATTGCCAATTTGTACAAACAGGAAGATGCAGAAACGGCCGAAGCTTTGCACATAAATTTAAAATTCAGACAGAAAGAACAGGAAACTGCGCAGAACGAGATTGATCGAATTATTGGTGAATTAGATAGTGCAGAACAAGAATTGAGCGAAGTTCAAGCCCAAAATGAAGATTCACGCGCTGAGGTTGAGTCACTGCAAAAACTTGATGAAAATGTTGATAATGCACTTCAACAAATTTCACAAAGAGATGAAATTATTCGCGTGCAGGAACAACAATGTCATGCTTTGAGAGAGAGGCTTGGTGGGAAGTTAACCGGAGACATAACTACCTATGTGCCCCGTACTACTCCCCCCATATCGGAAAGAATCAAGTGGGTTGATGTGGGTATGCAATCAGTATCTGTAAATGATTTACCAGTTCCAGAAGGGATTAGCGATGCCAAGGATTTTAAGAAAATATCTATGGATAGGATGACGAATGGGATTTTTAAATTACAGGAAATGAAATCTGCCATTTCATCTGGAGAAGGAGCTAATAGTGATTTTTGGGCAGATTTTGATAGGCAACAAGGGTTAGAGTATTCTAACGGCTATCAGCAAGTTTATGATGCATTTTTTGGGGGAGATGCAATAAAGGTCACATTTGATGGCAAGAATTACGATATTGTTAATGGTCGCCATCGTATTTGGTTAGCAAAACGATTAGGAATTGATTTTTTACCCATAAGAGTAACAAAAAAAGTTGAAAAATAAATTAAGTGAGGTAAATCATGCACGAACGATTAGAACAATCTGAGTCACAAATTCAAAACCTTGAGTCGCAAGCTGAACAGGTTGAACAACAAATGGAGGAAATCGAACAGAAGATTGAGGAAATAGAAAGCACAATTAATGCCCTTGAAAGCAAAGGTGATAGTGAAGCAGCTGCTGCCTTGCAATCCAATCTACAGCAAAAACAACAGGAGAAACAACAAACGGCACAGGAAGCTGACAGAGTTGCTCAAGAATTAGACCAGGTACAAAATGAAATTAACGAGGTTAAACAACTTAACCAGGATTCTAAAGGCGAAATCTCAGCCTTAGCTAGCATTGGTGAGGACGTGAGTGCAGCTGAAAATGTGATCAGTGAGCGGGAAAGCTGGGCACAACAACAAGAACAACAGTGTCAACAATTAAAACAAAGACTTGCAAGATTGGCAGGCTCCGGTTGAAGAGACGTTTCTACTCTGTCCAGCGCTAAGCAAGAAAAAACAATAATAGATAATGATATTACATCCGGGCCTTGGCGTCTTGAATCGAACAATAGTGCAAGAGGAAGTGCTTTTGAGAGATGGGTTAATCAGGAAAAGTTTGCTGGGCAAAAAACACGCCTCCAAATTTATCAGGAAGATAATGAGCATGTTTTATTGAGTAAATCAAGGAGATCAACCGATGGCTTTTGGTTAAGAGAAACTGCCATTTGGGACATGAAAGTTGGATATGAAAAAAAAACAATTGAAAAAGCGCAATTGAAGGATTACTATGCAATATTATCTGCTGGTTATGTTAATGCTCGCAAGAGTAATGGAGAAATAGTATCACAGTCCATCCAAAGCGTTAACTACTTGTTTGATTCAAAAGCGGGAGCTGAAGCAAATCGCAACCTAATCGCTGATACAGGTAGCGAGAGAATTTTCATATTCTATCTCGACCAAAACAAAGAAATAGAAATACTAGACAATATTGCAGATTATTCGAGTTAGCAAGCCAAATGCGTTCTAATGAGAGTATAAATCAGATGTGATTCTAGGCGTAAAATTTAAGCCCAGCCCTGTCCCTTCACAAAGTCGGTAATGACGGGGATGGTAACCTGCTGGCCCTGATAAGCCTGCCAGCCCCAGTAAATGGCAACAAACCATACAAGTAGTCCGGGAATGCCACATAATGGTGTCGATACGGCACCCACTACCAGACTTAGCAAGCCCCAGGCCAGTGCCTGTGCATTGTGTGTCTTCAAAAACGGCCGATTCTTCTTATCCTCCATCAACAAAATAACGACCGGAATTAGTGGCGAAAAAACATATGTCAAAAGAGCCCATAATAAATCTTCATCGGATATTTCTCCCAGTTCCCCAATAGTGCTTTTTTGAATTGACCTTTCTAGAAACAGCTGAATCGGTACTGATTCCGGCCGAACAAAATCTTGATCGTTGTTTTTCGAATAATTCTTCGAAAGTTGATTGTCTGATTTTAATTCCTCAATTAATTGAGTGTGCTCTGATTTACTCTCCTCAGATTGAGTCTGCTGTGTTTGCTGGTGTAGCTGAGTTTTGTTCGGAGGCTCAAAATGAATCGGACGAGTTGTATTCGATATCTCATTAATACTGGGCCCTGCTGGATTATTCAATTCACCAACATCATCCGAATCCTGTTGAAGAATTGCTCTGATCCATTTTAGCTCTTGTAAAAGTGATTCAAAATTTCTGCTATCAAATAAACTTTGCAATTCAGGTTCTTGCTTTAGTTCCCATTCAAACCAATCCAAAAAATTTTCGGTTGCTTGTGTCAGCTCAAATTGAGATGGAATAGACTCGTTATTAGAGTTTCTATATTCGGTCCAACAATTCACAAATTTAGTGACATTAGGTCTGCCAGTTCGCGTTAACAGCATTGAGAGCTCTGCTATCACGCCTGCTTGTAATAGCATCTTTTCGTTAAACAAATTTTCAACATTTCGGGGATAGTAAGTGCAAAATTTATTGTAAGCTCTATTTAAGGCTCTTCCAAATGCTAATTGAGTTGGTTGGCGACCAATAAGAGTGCGAACTTTGTCGCCTGAATTAGTGTTTTCTAAAACATATCCAATCACAGCTTCCGCTGTAGCTCCAATGAGTGTTTCAATCAGCAATTGCTCTCCAAACTGAATTTTATACGTAATATTAGTTGTTTGCCTTGCGAGAACTTAATGTATCCCTCATTGTATTTGTTAATGAATGTCAGGTCAATAAGTTTGCAATCGGCAAAATCGTGGTTAGAATGCCGCTATGGTCAAGGTTGTCTTCATGGGTACGCCGGAATTTGCCGTACCCGTCCTGCAAACGTTAATCGAAACACAAACGGTGGTTGGTGTGGTCACCCAGCCGGATCGACCGGCCGGGCGCGGCAAGCAGCTACGGCCGTCTCCCGTCAAAGTCACGGCAGAAGCGGCCCATATCCCCGTTTACCAGCCCAAATCGCTGCGCAGTGAAGAAGCGGCGCAGCCCTTGCGTGACTGGCAGCCGGACATCATCGTGGTGGCTGCGTTTGGGCAAATTTTACGGCCGCATGTGCTGAATTTGCCGCCGCACGGCTGCCTCAACATTCACGCCTCGCTGCTGCCGCGCTGGCGCGGCGCGGCCCCCATCCAGCACGCCCTCCTGGCCGGGGACGCCGAAACGGGCGTCTGCCTGATGCAAATGGACGTGGGGCTGGACACCGGCCCGGTGTACGCCTGCCTGCCCACGCCAATTTCGCCCACGGAAACGGCCGCTTCCCTGCACGACCACCTCTCTACCCTGGGGGCAAACCTGCTGGCGGTGCACCTGGACAACATCGTGGCGGGCAAGCTCAGCGCCACGCCGCAGGACAACGAGAAATCCACTTACGCCCCCATGATCAGCAAGGAAGACGGCCGTCTCAATTGGCAGCAAACCAGCGCTGAGCTGGACCGCCGGGTACGGGCCATGACTCCCTGGCCGGGAGCGTTTACCACCTGGCAGGGGGAAATGCTCAAAATCCTGGCGGCGCGGGTGGCGGGCGGCCGTTTACCCACCGGCCAACCCGGAACGGTAATCGCGTACGAAGAAGGTGCGGCCGTTCTCACCGCCGATGGGGCGTTGGTTTTGGAAGAAGTTCAGCTGGCGGGCAAGCGGGCAACGGCCGTTGCCGACTTTTTGCGCGGCTACGCCACCTTCATCGGCAGCCTCCTCGGGCAGAGTTAACTAAGCCACGGATTACGCGGATTAACGCGGAAATTGGTTTAAAATCCGCGAAATCCGCGGCAAGTTTTTTGATTGTAGCGGAAGAAGCTTATGGACATTTTAATTTATGGTGCGGGCGCAGTCGGCGGCTATTTGGGCGCGCGGCTGGCGCAGCACAGACACAACGTCACCCTCATCACCCGCGAGGTGATGGCTAAATTGATTGACGAAACCGGCCTGGAGCTGACCGAAGGCGGCAAGCGCATTGTGACTCGACCAACGGCCGTTACCTCCGTCGCCCAGGCTTTCAAAGACGGGCAAACCTACGATCTCATCATCCTCACCATGAAGGCGTACGACCTGGCAGCGGCCGTTGATCCCCTCATCGCCTTTTGCCCTCAGCCCAACATGATCATCACCACCCAAAACGGTATCGGCGTGGAAAAAGGGCTGATCAAGCAGTTTGGCGCCGAGCGAGTGATTGCCGGATCGTTTACCCTGCCCATCCGCAAGGAAACCACCACCCAACTGGTGGCCGAGCGCACCGACGGCGGTTTTTGCCTGGCGCCCACTCAACCCAAACAGGATATACGGCCGTGGCTCAAGCTGTTTGCCGAGGCGGGTATGGATACCGAAGGGTACAAAGATTACGAGTCGATGAAGTGGTCTAAGGCGTTTCTGAACATCATCGCCAACGCCACCTCGGCTATTTTGAACCGGCGGCCCGGCCTGGTGTACGGTTCGGACGCTATCTTTGACCTGGAAATCAAGATGCTAAAAGAAACGCTGGCGGTGATGAAAGCCGCCGGGCACAAGGTGGTCGATTTACCGGCCGTGCCCGCTACCAAGCTGGCCTTTTCGGTAAAGCGCCTGCCGCGCGCCCTGCTCAAACCCGGCCTCTCCAAGCTGGTCGCCGACGGCCGTGGTGACAAGATGCCCTCCTTCCACATCGACCTGACCACGGGCAAGGGCAAAAGCGAGGTGGTCTACCACAACGGGGCGATTGCCAAGGCGGGCAAGGAACTTGGCGTGGCCACACCGGTCAATGCCGCCCTGACCGACATTTTGTGGAAGCTGACGCTGGAAAAGTTAGACTGGCGCGAATTTAACGGCCGTCCGCAACGACTCGTGCAAGAAGTCAAACGATACGAAGCCGTGATGGGGGGCAAGTGATGCGGCAAGACGAGCAGGCGCTGCGCCAAACCTTCGTGCAGATTGGCCGCTTGATGTACGACAAGGGGTTCATCTGCGCCAGCGACGGCAACATTTCGGCGCGGCTGGGGCCGGATCGGCTGCTCATCACGCCATCAGGTTTACATAAGGGCCTGCTGGAGCCGGAGCACATGCTGATTGTGAATTTGGACGGGCAGGTGGTGCGGGGGGGATACGGCCGTTCCGCTCACCTCAAACCCACCAGCGAACTGCCCATGCACCTGGAAGCGTACCGCCAGCGGCCCGACATCGAAGCCGTCGTGCACGCCCATCCGCCTATCACCGTCGCCCTCTCCATTGCCGGTATCCCCATGGCCGAATGCCTCATCCCCGAAGCGATTGTAATGCTGGGCATTGTGCCCACCACGCAGTACGCCACCCCTTCTAGCGAAGAAAATGTGCGTGCCATTCGCGACCTCATTCGCAATCATGACGGGCTGGTGTTGCAGCGGCACGGTTCGCTCACCGTGGGCGATTCGCCGATGCAGGCGTTTATGCGACTGGAATCGCTGGAGCAAAACGCGCGGATAGGGTTCATGCTGGCGCAGTTGGGCGTGCGCAATCCGCTGCCCCCAGGCGAGGTGGAAAAGCTGCTGCGCCAGCGGGAGCAGCTGGGCTGGAGCCATCCCGGCGAGCGCGCCGAATTTTGCCAGGTGTGCGGTGCCTGCCATCCTACCAGCCAACCTCACCGGCCCACGCTGCGCGCCAGCGATGCCCCGCCCACTCTCAACCAAACCGACCTGCGCGAACTCGTGGCCCAGGTGGTGCAAAAAACGCTCGGCAGTTGAAGGTAGACCAGTGCTATAAAAACAAGTCCACAGATTACACAGATTAAGAGCAAAAATCTGTGTAATCTGTGAAATCTGTGGTTAAAAACTCAGGAAGCAGTATGTTTGAATTGAGACGTGAGAGAAACGGCCGTCCCCTACTCGTCGGCCACCGGGGAGCCATGGACGTTGCCCCGGAGAACACGATGCCCGCCTTTGAGGCGGGTCTGGCAGGCGGGGCTGATTTGTTGGAACTGGACGTGCAGCTCACCGCCGACGAACAGGTGGTTTTGTTCCACGACACCGATTTGCAGTACAAAACTGGCATTCGCGGCCAGATCGGCAACTTTACCGCGGATTACCTGCGCCGCCTCGACGTGGGCAGCTACTTCGACCCGCAGTTTGCCGGGCTGAAAATGCCCCTGCTCGATGAAATGCTTGCCTGGGCCAAAGACCGCGTGGCGCTCATGATCGAGCTCAAGCACGGCCCCATCTTCGAGCCGCGCCTGGACCAGGCAGTGGTGCGCCTCATCGAGCAGCACGGCATGGCAGACCAGGTGGTGCTCATCAGCTTCGACCAGTTTGCCCTGCGGCGTGTCAAGCAGATGAATCCCAATTTGACGGTGAGCTTGATTTATGTCGGCCGTTTTTGCGACCCACTGGCCCTGATTGGCGATGTGCCCGTCGATGCCCTCAGCCCCGCCACCGACTTTTTGACGCAGGACGAGGTAAAACTGATCCAAAAAGCGGGCTATGCCTGCACCCCCGGCGGCTTTTACTGGGATTACCCCACCCTGCTCGACTGGGGCGTAGACACTATCAGCACCAACAACCCCGCCGCATTTTCGTTCCAGTAGGGGCGACCCGGCGGGTCGCCCCTACGAGATGGTGCCGTGGAAGTGGGGCTGCGGTGGGACTGGCTCGTCGGACCAGGTGAGGGCGGCGAGCAGCTCTTCGCGGGCCTGGACCAGCTTTTCGGCGTCGTTGGCGTGTACGGTGCCCAACTCATCCCCCTTAGCAAACGTGTCCCCAATTTTGGCGGGCAGCACAAAACCGACGGCGTGGTCAATTTTGTCCGTCTTCACAAAACGGCCGCCGCCCAAGCGCACCGCCGCCCAGCCAATCTCGCTCGTGGCCATCGCCGCGATGCTGCCAGCGCGCGGGGCCAAAATCGGCTCCACAAACTTCGCTTGCGGCAGCAGGCTGGGATCGTCGATTTGGGCCACGTCGCCGTCTTGAGCAGCCACCATCTGGCGGAATTTTTCGAAGGCGGAACCGTTGTGACGAACGGCCGTAACCAACTCCTTCGCCCCGTCCAAACTATCTGACTTACCTGCCAGCAGCAGCATGTGCCCCGCCACCTCCAGGCAGTGGGCCCAAAAGTCAGCCGGACCGCCGCCTTGCAGCGCCTCAATCGCCTCTTTCACCTCCAGCGCATTGCCGATGGCGTGCCCCAACGGCTGGTTCATGTCGGAAATGAGGGCCACCACTTTGCGCCCGGCGTCTGTGCCGATGTCCACCATCACCTGGGCCAGTTCGCGGGCCGCTTCAACCGTGGGCATGAACGCGCCGGAGCCAGTTTTGACGTCCAGCACCATCGCATCGGCCCCGGCGGCCAGCTTTTTGGACATGATGGAGCCAGCAATCAGCGGCGTGCTGGCCACCGTGCCGGTGACATCGCGCAGGGCATATAACTTTTTATCGGCGGGGGCGAGGACGGCCGTTTGCCCCGCCAGCACCAGCCCAATCTCGCCCAACTGCTGTTTGAACTGCTCAATCGGCATCTCAAATGACCAGCCACGCACCGCTTCCATTTTGTCCAGCGTGCCGCCGCTGGACCCCAGGCCGCGGCCGCTCATCTTGCCCACGGGCACGCCACAGGCCGCCACCAGCGGCTGTACCGCCAGCGTCGTCTTGTCGCCCACGCCACCGGAGGAATGTTTGTCGATGACGAAGGGGGCCACGTCGTGCAAATCCAGCTCGTCACCGGAGTGAGCCATCGCCAGGGTCAGGTCCACCGTCTCGCGGCGGTCCATGCCGCGAATGTAGATGGCCATCAGCAGGGCCGCTACCTGGTAATCGGGCACCTCGTCGGTGGTGTAGGCGCGGATGAACCATTCAATTTCGGCCGTGGAAAGTGTTTTGCCGTCACGTTTCTTTTCGATCAAATCAATCATGCGCATGGTGGGAAATCCTTCGTCATTGGGTAAAGGCATCATTGCCTTACCGCTGTGTTAACAACTCGTTACCGTCCGCTGCCGGTTCCCGATTATAGCAGGAATTAGGTATAATCCCGTGAGACCGTAATCGGTGATCGGTAATCCGTTATTGATGACTACCGCTTACCGTTGACTGATCACCGACCACCAAAACGGAGGGAACATGCCTCAAAAGGCTGATATTTTGCTCACTGGCGGCACCATTGTCACCATGAATGAGCAGTACGACATTATTCCAAACGGCGCGGTTGCCATTCTGGGCGACTCGATTGTGGCCGTTGGCTCTGCCGAACGCCTTGCTGCTGAATTCCACGCAAATGAAGTGATAGATTGCACGGGCCAGGTGATCATGCCGGGGCTGGTGAACGCCCACACCCACATCCCCATGACCCTGTTTCGCGGGCTGAACGACGATTTGCGGCTGGACGTCTGGCTGGGCTACCTGATGCCCGTCGAGCGCGAGTTTGTGACGCCAGAATTTGTGAAGCTGGGCACGCGCATCGCCTGCGCCGAGATGATTCGCTCCGGCGTGACCACCTTTGCCGACATGTACTATTTTGAAGAGGCGATTGCGGAGGAAACGGCCGTCATCGGTATGCGCGCTCTTCTTGGCCAAACCGTCCTCGTCTTCCCCGCGCCCGACGCCGCCACCTACGAAGATGCCCTGGTGCTCACCCGCCGCTTCATCGAGCGCTGGAACGGCCACCCGCTCATCCAGCCCGCCGTGGCCCCCCACGCCTGGTACACCGGCACCCCGGAAATGGATCGCGCCTGCGCCGACCTGGCCCGCGCCTTCGACGTACCCATCCACACCCATGTCGCCGAAACAAAGCTGGAGGTGGAAAACTGCCGGGGGCAGCATCACACACCGGTTGTGCCCCACATTGCCAGCCACGGCCTGCTCAACACCAAGCTGCTGGCCGCCCACTGCGTCCACCTGGAAAAAAGCGAAATGTTTGCCCTGAAGCAGGCGGGCGCAGGCGTGGCCCACTGCCCCAGCAGCAACCTCAAGCTGGCCAGCGGCATTGCCAACGTCAAAGAGATGCTGGAAGTGGGGCTGAACGTGGGCGTCGGCACCGATGGCCCGGCCAGCAACAACGATCTGGACATGATCGAAGAGGTGCGGCTGGCGGCGCTGCTGGCCAAAGCCCAGTCCAACGATCCCACCGTGCTGCCCGCGCGGCAGGCGCTGGAGCTGGTAACCCGGCGCGGCGCACGTGCCCTGCACATGGGCGACGTGACGGGCAGCCTGGAAGTGGGCAAGCGGGCCGACCTGGCGGTGGTGGCCATGGGCGGCGTGCACAACTGGCCGCAGTTCCACAACAATCCAGATGGCGTCTACTCGCGCCTGATTTATGCGGCAAAAAGTGGCGACGTGCAGCATGTGATGTGCAACGGCCGTTGGCTCATGCAAGACCAGCAGCTGCTCACCGTTGACGAAGCCCAGGCCCAGGTGGAAGCCGCTCAGGTTGCCGCCGAGATTGATGCCTTTGTGCTGCGGCGCGAATCCAGCCCGTACAACAAGCTGGTTCTACTGCACGGCGTGCAGCGTCAGGAAAGCTTTGAAGTGCAGGTAAAAGCGCCACAAGTGGAGAAAACGGCCGTCCTCGATTTTATCAACAGCGACCATTGCACCATCGTGCGCGGTGCCCATTACAAGCAGTACGACCATTACTTCATCTTTGCCAATGAAGACCCAGATTCGGCCCGGCTGCGCTACCGCGAAGATGAGTTTGTTGATGACGAAGGGCAGGTATACCAGACACGCACCCGCCTCACCCTCGTTGGCGAGGGGGAGCGGCAGGAATTCCCCAACGCGGTCATGCTCTCGCGCAGCCGCTTTTTGGCCGACGCCGACCGCAGCCTGCGCTTTTACCGCGAATATTTTGCGCCAGAATCGGAAATTGAGGTCATGAAGGATCGGCTGCGCTGGCACATCATCTATAAGGAAACCGATTTTGCCATCAACTTTGATAAGGTTGTGCAGCCAGATGTGCCAGGTACTTTTCTGGAGATCAAATCACGCACCTGGTCCCGCTCCGATGCGGAACGCAAAGCAGGGCTGATGGCGGAGATTTTGTCGTTGGTGGGGGTGAGTTTGGAAACGGCCGAACGCCAGGAATACGCGGAGATTGCCCAAAAGTCTGCAAGTATGCAAGTGGGCAAGTGAACAGGTTTAAACAACTTGGACACTTGCAAACTTGCACACTTGCAAACCGAACTTAACCCATCTTAAACAGCGTCTGGAACTTCATAACCGTGTTCAGATCGCCGCTGACTTTCACTTTTCCCCCCATGAAGGCCATCATCGGGTTCAGTTTACCCGTCATCATATCGACGTAGTCGCTGCCCGCCATGCTAATGGTGGCGTCAGCGCCATCGGCGATGCCTTCGTCTACGGTGCAGGTCCCATTGGCAATCTGGACGGTCCATTGACCGCCATTTTCGCCGGACAGGTCAAAAGCAACGGAGGCGTTCATCGAGCCTGCTTTTTCGGTAATCAGGTTTTGCGGGGTTTTAGCAAAAATATCGGCTGGGGTTGTCATATTTGACTCCTTTTGATTCAGAACAGGATTATTACGCACTGCGGCATGAGGGGAGTATAACAACGGCCGTTTCCCTGTCAAGACGCAGCGGCATTGCCTGGAGACGGGGCAGGGCAACGCTCTATAATCTTAACGTTTCCTCAATGATTTGCCTCCGCAAAACAGCCACGGCCACTCCTGGTTTGCCTGCTATTTCCACCTTGTGCTAGAATGCTTGCCGCTCTGATGAAATTTATATGTGCAGAGAAACAAGCGGCTCCTAATGAACGATTACTAAGCAGCGTTCGCTCAATTTTGGTGAAAACGTTCATAAGCCGCTTTTTGCATGAATGCTGCACGGGTGTTCATTGACGTAGGGAAGAGGATCAAAACAGGTAGAAACTGCCGCCCTGTGCATCAGGGCGCTGGCCACCAGGACCACCGTCTGGCTACCTTGCCTGAAAACGGCCGTATCCCCCCTTCGCCTAACCCGCAGCAGTCATGAACCAACGGAGGTAACGTGATTATGGAAGAGGAACGGCCGTCTGAAGACACCACCTCAGAATTGCAAGAACAATCGAAACGCTCATCAGGAATATTAATCGGCGGCATTGCCGTAGCGGTCCTTCTCATCATCGCCGCCCTGTTTTTGCCCCCCATTTCCCTGGGCGAACGGTTGCGCGGCAGCAGTGAAACCACCGCCGCCAACACCCCCACCGCATCCCCCACCGAAACCGAAACGACGGTTGCCAGCAACCCCTCCATTCCGGGTGAAGTTGACGTCTTGGTGAGCGACAGCAGTGCGGTGGTGAATGTCACCAGCCTGAGCGAGGCCGACGTGGCCAGCAGCCTGGGCGCTTTGCCCACCAATGCCACCGTACGGGGCAATGTCTACAAAGTTGAACACGACGGTGCCGCGCTGCAAGGCAAAGTGGCCATCAACGTTCCTGCCGGAACCATTGTAGAGATGACCGATCTCTATGGCTGGGACGGCACCCGCTGGCGTTTTGTCCCCAGCCAGATCGATGTGGAAACACGGCAAATCGTCTCCCCTGAGCACGATCTTTACCAGGGATTTGCCTTGCTAGAGACGACCGCGCCGGAGACAGTGGCCGTTGCCGCCGAACTGCTCCCCCAGCAAACCTTGCCCGAAGCCGCTTTGCCCAGCCTGACCGAACTGTCGGCAGGTACGCTGACCCTGGCTGAATCGGGTGAAGTGCACGGCGAAGTAACCCCGCTACCCACTGGCGAATTTGCCAGCATGGTACGTGTCACCAACGTGGGCGCTGTGGTGGATCAGGCCGCGCTGTCGGCTTTTTTGAGTGATTCCACCGCCCAGATGAACCAGATCAATGCGTTGGTGAACACGGCCGTTTCCGGCGGCTTCTCCGGTATTAACCTGGATTATCAGGGGGTTAGCGAAGGCCAAACGGCCGCCTTTACCTCCTTTGTCAACAGCCTGGCTGACGCGCTGCACGCGCAAAACCTGCTCCTGGCCGTGACCCTGGCCACCCCGCAGCAGTCGAGCGGCCGGTGGAACAGCGCCGGGCAGGATTGGGCCGCCATTGGTCAGGCCGCCGACATTCTTTACGTGCAAATGCCGCTGGACCCCACCGCCTACAGCGATAACGGCGATGCCATGCAAATGCTCAACTGGGCCACCCGCCTGGTAGATCGTACCAAGCTCACCATGCTGCTCGATGCGGGTGCGGTGGATCGCGTGGGCGACGCCTTCCTGGCTCTGTCTAACGACGAGGCGCTGACCAACTTTGGCCAGCTTGAATTTGTCTCGGGCAGCGAAGAAGTGGAACCGGGAACGGCCGTTGAACTGGCCCTCTCGGGTGAAGCCTCCCCGCTGGAGTGGGATGGCAGCAGCCTGACCTACCGCTACAGCTACCAGCTGAGCGACCAGACCCACGATGTTTGGTTGGGCAATCCGGCCTCGCTTAGCGGCCGGTTGGGCCTGGTAGAACGTTACCGCTTACGCGGTGCGGCCGTTCGCGGCCTGGGCAGCGTCACCGATGGCGCAGGCTATGCCGCCGCCCTGGCGGCCTTTATCGGGGCCAGCGCCCCACCGGAAACCAGCGGTGCGGCCATCGTCTGGACCGTGCTAGATAGCACCGGCAGCGTACTGGCCAGCGAAAGCGGCAGCAGCCTGGCCTTCACCTGGGCGGGCGAAGAAGCCCCTGGCAGCTACACCATCAATGCCGAATTTGCCCTGGGTGAGGCAGTAGCCGCTCTGGATTCTGTCACCGTCACTGTGGCCGAAGCTGCCGCCGAAGCCAGACCTGATACGGGAACGGCCGTAGAAACACCCACCAACACCACCACCCTCGATCCGGGTGATGCTGATGCTGTGGTAAACACCAACGCCAACGTGCGCGTTGGGCCAGGCCTGGGTTATGGCATCATCACCGGGGGCCTTAATCAGGGTACCCGGGTGCAGGTCACCGGCCGTAACGCCGAATCCACCTGGCTCCAGATTGCCATGCCCACAGACGGGCAGCCTGGCTGGATCCTCGCCACCCTGCTCGACCTCAACTCGAACCTGAGCGTGAGCAGCCTGGAGGTTGTCGAAGTGGATCCCGCCACCGTAGCCGATGGTGGCGGTGGAGCCCCGCCGCCCGTTTCCGCGCCGCCAGTTGCTTCTGGTTCCTTTGAACTGGGTGGGCAGACCCACACCTTTGCCAATCCCACACTCATGGCTTCTGCCGGGATGAACTGGGTAAAATTCCAGCATAAATGGGGCCCTGGCGACTCGCCAGATGCCGTGGCCGGGCGCATTCAGCAGGCCCACGCCAATGGCTTTAAAGTGCTGCTCAGCATTCCGGGAGCCAACACCTACCCCAGCAGCATTGACTTCACCAGCTATATTGAGTTCCTGCGTGGGGTGGCTGCTCTGGGTCCAGATGCCATCGAAATCTGGAACGAGATGAACATTGACTTTGAATGGCCTGCGGGCCAGATCGATCCGGCATCTTATGTCAATAACATGCTGGCTCCGGCCTACAATGCCATCAAGGGTGCTAATGCCAACGTTATGGTGATCAGCGGCGCACCCGCCCCCACCGGCTTTGACAACGGCACCAACGCCTGGTCAGACAGCCGCTACATGCAGGGCCTGGCCGCCGCCGGTGGTGCTAACTACATGGATTGTGTCGGCGCACACTACAATGCAGGCGCAACCGCACCAGGACAAAGCACCGGCCATCCGGCTGGCAATGATCATTACAGCTGGTACCTGGTGCCCACGCTGAACGTGTATGCCGCAGTAGGCAAGCCAGTTTGCTTTACGGAGCTGGGCTATCTGTCCGGTGAAGATTACGGGGGTGTGCCATCGCGCTTTGCCTGGGCATCGAACACCACCGTGTCGCAACACGCGCAGTGGCTGGCGGAGGCGGTGAGCATTGCCGCGAACTCGGGCAAAGTGCGCATGGTGATTGTGTTTAATGTTGATTTCACCACCTGGGGCGAAGATCCGCAGGCGGGCTACGCCATTATGCGTAAGAATGGCAGCTGTCCGGCGTGCCAGACGCTGGCCCAGGTGATGGGCCGTTAGTCAGGCAGCATCCCACTCTTCTGCCTGAAGGGTGACCATCACTCGACAAAGCTGTGCAAAGCGCTGTTTGAAAGATTTCAGGTAGAGTAGAATAGGAGGCGCATTTTGCAGCAAAAGCAAAATGCGCCTTTTCTTTAATATGCGAGGTACCAAATATGAAACAGTTGAAGTGGTTACTTTTTGTATCGGCCGTTTTTCTTCTCCTCGTGGCCTGTGGCGGGGCGGAACCGGAAACGGTGGAACCCAATACCATCACAGATAACACCGATACGCCCGTGGTAGAAGCGCCGACGGCTACCGTGCCACCACCGCCGCCCGTGGTGGTGGTTGAAGAAGGTGGCGCGGAAGGTGCAGAACCTGAAGCGCCGGTCGTCGAGCCGGAAGTGGTTGAGACAAAAATACGGCCGTGGCCCGCCGACAAGTTTGGTTATGGGGTTCAGATCCACGGCAACGCCACCGTGGGCGACCCCATCTTCACCATGGACACCGTCGAAGGGCAGCTGGGCCTGGATTGGGTGAAGATGCAAATCCAGTGGTGGCTGATACACCCCTCACCCGATGCCGACCAATGGTTTTTCTACGATGGCGTCATTGATGAGGCCGCTAACCACAACCTGAACCTGATGGTCAGCGTTGTTGGTTCCCCAGACTGGACACGGGCCGCCGCCAACCACATTGGCCCGCCCGATGATTACAACGAATACGCCACCTTCCTCACCGAGCTGATCACCCGTCATCCCGGCCAGATCGATGCCATCGAAGTGTGGAACGAGCAAAATCTGGACCGCGAGTGGCAAACGGCCAACGGCATCAGCCCGGAAGATTACGTGCGTTTCCTGGAAGTAGCCTACAACGCCATCAAAGCCGCCGATCCGAACATCATCGTCATTAGCGGGGCGCTGTCGCCCACCGGCACGGGGGACTGGGTGCGCTGGGCCGACGATTTTGAGTACCTGGACCGGGCGCTGGCTGCAGGCATGCTGAACTTTGCCGACTGCGTGGGCGCGCACCACAACGGCTACAACATCGCCCCAGATGTGGCATTTGATCAGGCAGGTGGCACGGCGGAGGCGGCAACGGCCGTTTTCCGTGGCCCCTTCGACAATCCGCATCACAGCTGGAGCTTCAAAACCACCCTGGACACGTATGCGCAAAAAATCCAGGCGGTAGACCCCACCATGAAGCTGTGCGTGACCGAGTTCGGCTGGGCCAGCAGTGAAGGGTACGACGTGGTGCCCGAAGGGTTTGCCTTTGCTCAGGACAACACGCTGGAAGAACAGGCCGCTTACATCGTGCAGGCGTTCCAGCAAATGCACAACTCTGGCAGTGTCTGGCTGGCCTTCCTGTTCAACTATGACTTTGGCAACAAAGGCAGCGGCCCGCAGGACGATCCGGTGCCTTACAGCATCGTGGATATCAACGGCGCACCGCGCCCGGCGTTTACCGCCGTGGCCGACATGGAAAAATCCGACTAGCTCAACAGCATCCCGGGCGGCGATTACCGCAATGGTAAATCGCCGCCCGCTTTTTCAACCTCTTGAAGCATAAACACCGGCTCCTCTACATCCTTACCCTCATACTGTTCATGCTGTTTTTCACAGCCTGTGGCAGCGCCCCCACGGACCCCACTTCAGACAGTGCGCAGCCAGCAACGGCCGTTGCCACCACCACCCTACCCCCGCCAGAAGTAGAAGTGATCGTAAACGGAACGGCCGTGCCCGACCCCACCCCCACTCGGCCCGCAGGCCAGCTCTTCAACTCCCCCGAATACGGCGTGCACCTGTCCCAATGGTGGCACGTCGATGATGTGCTGCCGCGCGATCTGGAAATGGTGCAGGAGATGGGCTTTGGCTGGGTCAAACAGGTTTTCGCCTGGCGCGACATTGAAGGTAATGCCAAAGGCGAATTCGACTGGTACCGCCCCGACCGCATCGTGCAGCAAGCCAATGAGGCCAATCTCAACCTGCTCATCCGCATCGATCACCAGCCGCTGTGGAGCGTCCAGGCGCTGGTCGACAAGCCGATCACCCAAAATCAGCCGCCGGTAGATTACCAGGACTTCGGCGATTTCTGTTTTGCCCTGGCCGACCGCTACCAGGGGCAAATCCAGGCGTACCAGGTATGGAACGAGCCCAATCTCAGCCGGGAATGGGGCGAACAAACCCCCAGCCCTGCCGAATACACGGCACTGCTGCGCGTTTGTTACGAAGGCATAAAAGCGGCCGACCCGGAGGCCATCGTTGTTTCTGCCGGGCTGGCCCCGACTGGCGACCAGCCCCCCCGCGCCATGCCCGACGATGAATTCCTGCGCGGCATGTACGCAGCCGGTGCCGCTAACTACTTTGATGCTCTCGGCCTGAACGCCCCCGGCTACAAAGCGCCACCACAGCTGTCGCCCGAGGAAGGTCTCAATGAAATCTGGGGCGGCCACCGGTGGAATGTCTTCCGCCATGTGGAGGACATGCGCGAGATCATGGTGGCCAACGGTGACGCCGCCAAACAGGTTGTCATTCTGGAAACGGGCTGGATTTTGCGGCAAGAGCTCCATCCATCCTACACCTGGCACGGGGTAACGGAACAGCAGCAGGCCGAATACCTGGTAGGTGCTTATCAATGGGCCAGAGAAAACTGGCAGCCCTGGATTGGCCCAATTTTTACCATTTACATGGCAGACGCCACCTGGACACCTGAAGCACACGAGCAGTATTGGTGGTCCATCGTCCTGCCAGACGGTGCCCCGCGCCCGGCTTACCTGGCGCTCAAGGCAATGCCCAAATAGCTATGTTCTGGATACTCGTTTTGTCTTACTGGATTCACCTGCTAGCCACCGTGGTGTGGTTTGGCAGCCTGGTGCTGATGGGCCTGGCGGCCTGGCCTGCCCGGCAAAAAGGCATCGCCGCCTACAACAGCTGGCTCACCCTGCAAAAGCGCCTGACACCCTGGGCCAACGTCAGCCTCATCTTGCTGCTTATCACCGGCTTTGTGCAGATGACCAACGATACCAACTATAACGGCTTCCTGGCCATCGACAGCGTGTGGGCCTGGGCGATGCTGGTCAAGCACGCAGCATTTGTTTTGCTGGCGGCCATCACGGTTTATTTGCAGTTTGGTTTGTATCCGGCGATGGACCGGCTGGCGCTGCTGGCCGAAAAACGGCCGAATCTGGCCCAAACCGAACAGTCTAAACTGGATCAGCGCGAAAAACAGATGCTGGGGCTGAACCTGGCCTGCGCCGCCTTAATTTTGTTTTGCACGGCCGTCGCCACGGCCGTTTAACTCCCTCTACCCACAACTGCAAATCCCCCACCAATCCTGCCCTACCAGACAGAAAAAGGGTGGTGTACGGCCGTTCCCCATAAAGATTTGGTAAGTGTGGTCGTAAGCTGCCTTTTATACACTACCCGTGAGTCAAAGAACCCGCCTGATACCTGTATTGTTTTAGCTTTAGTAGGAGCATATCCGTGATTCTCCAGACAAATCGACTCCCGGAAAGCGCAAACGTCGAACTCAATACCACGCAAAACAAAAGCTTGCGCTCATCGCGTTACAACCTCGTAGCCAAGCTGATGCTTGATTACGCTATTGCGCTGCCAAGTTTGCTGCTGCTGGCCCCGCTTTTTATCCTGTTGACCCTGCTGGTAAAGCTGGATTCACCAGGGCCGGTTTTTTACCGTCGGCGGGTGTTGGGTCAGGACGGCCGTGTGTTTGACGCCTTTAAGTTCCGCACCATGCACGTAAACGGCGACGAAATTTTGGCCCGCTACCCCAAGCTGCGCCAGGAATTGAACAAAAATTACAAACTGAAGTGCGATCCGCGCGTAACGCGTGTAGGCAAACTGCTGCGCAAATTTAGCCTGGATGAACTGCCCCAGCTGCTCAACGTGCTGGCGCGAGACATGTCCATCGTCGGCCCGCGCATCATCACTCCCAGCGAAATTGGCAAGTACGGTCCGCACGGGGCCATGCTGATGCGGGTAATGCCTGGTCTGACCGGGTTGTGGCAGGTAAGCGGCCGTTCCAACACCACCTACGACGAACGGGTCGCACTAGATATGCAATACATCACCAAATGGTCTGTCTGGCTGGACATCAAAATTCTGCTGTGGACCATTCCGGTTGTTTTGAAGGGTGACGGAGCCTACTAACCTCTGTCCTTTTGGGAGCCATCTTTATTGTCATGCGGCGACGGCGCCAGCTGGCAATCGTGTGTAAGAAAACAGATTGATTACCTCCTTCTGGCCCCTCGGCACGACTGCTGCCGAGGGGTTTCTTCTTGCCTCCACCCAGGCATCGTTTCATCATTATCCATTTTGGATCTTGAGCATTTCATCCGAAAGACCCAACACTTTCTGCCAATTACCTGAATCCCCGTTACAATACACCCCATGTTTGAATTAATCTTCTTGGGCACTTCTGCGTCGGCACCTTCGGTACAGCGAGGGCTGTCGGCGCATATGGTTTTGTATCGCGAGCATCGCTTTTTGATTGACTGCGGCGAAGGCACGCAGCGCCAGATTTTGCACAGCGGGCTGGGCTTTAAGCGGCTGAACAAGGTACTGCTGACACATGGTCATCTTGACCACATCTTGGGGCTTGGCGGTTTTGTTTCTACGCTGGGGCGCTGGGAAAACATGGATCGGGTGGACATTTTTGCCGGGCGCAGCACGCTGGCCCGGGTACATGATTTATTGTTTCGTGTGGTCTTCCCCAACGGCCGTTCCCCCCTCCACATCGAACTGACCCCCATTGACGGCGGCATCATCCTGGGTGACGACAAATTTACTCTCACCGCCTTCCCGGTGCAGCACCGCGGCCCGGACTGTTTTGGCTTTTTGTTTGAGGAAAAAGAGCACCGCCCCTTTTTAGCAGAAAAGGCGGGTGAGCTGGGCGTGCCGTTTGGCCCTGAGCGGGCCAAGCTGGTGCGAGGGGAAAGCGTGACGTTGGCCGACGGCCGTATCATCCGACCCGAGGATGTGTTGGGTGAAGCGCTGCCTGGCACCAAGTACGTGCATGTGGGCGATGTCGGCCGGATCGACGAACTGCTGCCCGTGTGCCAGAACGCCCACGCCCTGGTAATTGAAGCCACCTACCTGGAGGAAGATGCGGCAATGGCCCGCCAGTTTGGCCACATGACGGCCGCCCAGGCGGCCCGGCTGGCCAAAGAGACCAACGTCAACACCCTGATTTTGACCCACTTGTCGCGGCGGTATAGCGGCCGTATGATTCGCCAGGAAGCCCGCGCCATCTTCCCCAACACCTACGTCGCCCGCGACTTTGACCACTTCCAAATTACCCGCAACGGCGCGGAGAAGGTTGACAAAGAAAAAGAGTAAAGATTCAAAACGGGGTTTGGATTTCACAACCTTCAATCAACTGACCACTATTTAAATCTTCTGTCCAAATGACTTTACAGCCAAGCTGATTCGCGCTCCGCACAATCATGCTGTCCCAGAAGGAAAGCGGGTGGCGTTGTTGTATTTGGACAGCACTCAAAATGTCTTCCACCTGCGGCTGATAAATGTGCCAAAGGCTCAAATCTGAGATGATTTGCGCAGCTTCTGTAGGCGCAAGCGGGTTTACCAACTTCCGTGTGATAGTTACATAAAATTCTTCCAGAACCTGGATGCTGATACACCCGGTCCGCTCTTGCCAGAGCTGTCGCAAAAGGGCTTTGGCTTGCTGCTGCTTTTGGGCATTGCTGCTGTCGTAGGCATAGACAAGCACATTTGTATCCACAAACTGGTAGCTGAGTTCATCGTTCATGAAGCTCATCCCGCGTCCAGCTTGTGGATTCACTCAGGCCAAAGTCATACCCTTTTTCCATCAGCACCAGCTGGCGCTGCCGGGCAATTTCATACATGTCTGCCTTTGCTACGATTGCTTCAAGCGTCTCTGTCAGCAAAGATGACAAAGAGGTTTGCCGTTCCGCCGCTAGAATTTTGGCCTTGCGCAATGTTTCCTTGGGTAAAGACAAAGTTACGTTCTGTCGCTCCATAAATAACCTCCACGCAAATCAGTGTAACACGCATTTACGTGAGGTTCAACACTCAATTTCATAATCATCTTTCTGATTTTTGCGTAGCTTTGTTTGCGGGTAAAATGACGGCCGTAATCCAACCCCATCTGCATACGGAGAAAAACATGTCCCAAACCCGCCCCATCACAATTCTGGCCCTGGCCAGCGAATGCAAAGGCATCCCCTACCTGCGGGAAGCCCACCGACAAGGTGCGCGTGTCCTGCTGCTGGTAGCTGAAGAAGCTGCTCACAACCCAGATTGGCCCATGGACGCCATTGCCGAACGCTTCATCATGCCCAATCTGTCCACACAGCCAGACATCACCTACGCCGTGAGTTACCTGGCCCGCACCGAGAAGATTGACCGGATTGTGGCTCTGGACGACTACGACGTGGCCACGGCCGCTTCCCTGCGCGAGCACCTGCGCATTCCCGGCATGGGTGAAACCACGGCACGTCACTTCCGCGACAAGCTGGCGATGCGCGTGCAGGCGCGGGATGAAGGGGTGCTGGTGCCGGAATTTACGGCCGTTTTCAACAACGACGAGCTCAACGATTTTCTCCACCGCGTGCCTACGCCCTGGGTGCTCAAACCCCGCTTCGAGGCCGGCGCCGTGGGCATTCGCAAGCTGTATGAAGCCGATGCCGTCTGGCAGGCGGTGAACGAGTTGGGCGACCAGCGCTCGTTTTACCTGCTGGAGCAGTTTGTGGTAGGCAACGTCTGTCATGTGGATTCGCTGATCTGGGAAAAAGAGGTGGTGTTTGCCATTGCCAGCCAGTACGGCACGCCGCCGCTGACCGTCACCACGGGCGGCGGCATCTTCAACACGCGCACCCTGGCCCGCGACAGCGAAAGCAGCCAGGCGCTCATCGCCGCCAACGAGAACCTGATGCGCGTCCTGCGCCAGGTGCGCGGCGTGGCCCACACCGAGTTTATTCAGGCGGAAGCCGACGGCCGTTTCTACTTCCTGGAAACGGCTGCCCGCGTCGGCGGGGCCAACATCGACCGGCTGGTGGAGGCTGCCACCGGGATTGTGCTGTGGCAGGAAGCCGCCCGCATCGACCTAGCCAGCGTGCGGCGCGAGGCGTACCAGCCGCCCACACCGCGCGGTGATTACGCCGGGCTCATCATCTGCCTGGCCCAGCAGGAACACCCCGACTTGTCTGCTTACACCGATCCAGAAATTGTGTGGCGGCTGCCCAAGAAGTATCATGCCGGGCTGCTGGTGGCGGGGGCAGATTACGGCCGTATCCAGCACCTCATCACCAACTACAACGAACGTTTTGCCCGCGACTTTCTCACCTCGGCCCCACCCAAGTCTAAAGTGCGGACACAAATTTGACCCCCCACCCTAACCCTCCCCCTGAGAGGAGGAGGGAATTTAGCCCCCTCTCCCTCTCAGGGAGAGGGCTGGGGTGAGGGTAAAAATCACACAATTACACCGCTACGCCCTGTCATACCCTGGTGGCGGATCCACCGGCCCATTAAAGGACATCACGTTAAACACGCCGCCCTGCGGATCTTGAACGACGGCAAAAATGCCCATTTGTCCGGCTGGCGTTGGCGGCACCAGGATTGTGCCGCCCAACTGCTCCGCTAACGCCGCTTTAGCTGCCACATCCTCCACCATGAAATAAACCGACCAGTTGTGGGGCACTTCTGGCCCCCAATTTTCGTCCATGGTGATCATGCCTGCTTGCATACGGCCGTTTGCCGCAAACGTTACATACCCATTTTCATCCGCAGCACTGGTCCAGCCAAAAACCGCTTCGTAAAACGCTTTGGCGGCGTCGGGCTGGCGCGTTTGCAGTTCATTCCAGACCAACGTGTTGGGCAGGTTCACCAGCTGCGCGCCAATGTGCCCCGTGGGCTGCCACACGCCAAACGGCGTGCCCGTCGCATCCGTGCCCACCAGCATACGGCCGGAATCCATCACGTCCATCGGCGCAAAGGTGAGCGTACCGCCAGCGGCCACCATTTTGGCGGCGATGGCCTCAATATCATCATGTTTCACGTAGGAGCTCCAAAAGGCAGGCACCCCCTGCGCCTTCAGCTCTGGCTGCATCTCACCCAGTCCAGCCACATTTTTACCACCAAGTTGAAGCATGGTGTAAACGCCACCAAAATCAATCGGACGGTCTTCGGCCTCCCAGCCAAACAAACCTGCATAAAATGCTTTGGCCCCTTCGGGATCTGGCGTGCTCAGATCCACCCAGCAAAAAACACCATCGGGATAACGTTCAACTGTCTGCATCTCACAATCTCCTTTGTTTTGGACCCTAAAAAGTGCGGTAAGGTCTACTTACGAACCGTCAAATTATACCATAAAAATAGAACTTATGTGCTAATTTTCCGCCTGAAAATGACCGTTTGGTAGGTAAAAGGCCTAAACTTGATGCTTCTTTGTAAATATATTTGACACATCAACTATATTGCTTATAATCCCACGCTGTTTTGGCAGCACCAGGCTGCTGCTCGTGACAATCAATCTGTTTACAACGCACACAACCGTTCCACAGGGAACATAGATCCAAATTTTATGGAGGTAAATATCGTATGTTGACAAAAAAGTTCTTGAAGACAAAGGACGAATGTGAGGTAACGTTTGAGGTAAGTGTGGCCAACGCCGACCAGGTCGTGTTGGTTTCTGAGCACAACAACTGGGAACCAATCGAAATGAAGCAGGTGAAAGACGGCCCCTTCCGCGCCAAGGTCCGCCTGCCCAAAGAAGGCAAGTTCCAGTTCCGCTACCTGGTCAACGGCTCGGAGTGGCACAACGACGAAGCCGCCGACGCCTACTGGGCCAACGAACACGGCAGCGAGAACAGCGTTATCTTTACCGCGAACTAAAGCGGCCTGTTTTTTACGTCGGAGAAAGGACGATTTGCCGGGCAGATCGTCCTTTTTTGTTGTTTGCCTCCGGCGAATTACAGCAACCTTACCAAATGCTTACACGTTGCTAAACGGCCGTCTTACCCCCCATTCTCCTGCTATACTGCTCCCAAATTATGCAAAGGAGCAGATTTTATGTCTGTTTGGCGAACGATTTCCCTGACAATTGTGCTTATCTGGCTGGCCGCCTGCGGTGCGGCCCCTAGCCAGGACAGCTCACCCTCAGCCGCCACACCCACCCCACCTGACGAGCTGGATGAGGCGGCAACGGCCGTTCCCCCTCCAACAATCGAAACGCTCGAAACAGAAAGCGCAACAGCGGGCTCCATCGGTGAGGATGAAGCCCGCGCCCTGATGTTCAACCTTAGCGAAGGCAGCCGCAGCGACGTGGACGCCGCCCTGGACCGCATTCTGGCCGCCGGGGACCAGCGCTTCGTGTCTGTGCTCATCGAGCTGCTGCGCGGGCGGCAAGTTGGCCTGGTGCCGTACCCCGAGTTAGAAGAGATCGCCGCCAGCCTGGACGCACTCAGCGGGCAAAGCTGGGGCAGCAACTGGGGCGACTGGATCAGCTGGTACGGCGGCACCGATCTCACCCCGCCGCCCGGCTTTACCAGCTGGAAAGGCCGCCTGCTGGCTAACATCGACACCACCTTTGGCCTCTTTTTGCTCGACAAACATCCTTCTAAAGTGCGCGTGGAGGAAATTCAGTGGGGCGGCGTGGTGGTGGATGGCATCCCCGCGCTGAACAACCCCACCATGCTGCCCGCCGCCGACGCGGCGTACATGGAGCCGTGGGAACCAATCTTTGGCATTGCCCTAAACGGTGACGCCCGGGCCTACCCGCTGCGCATTCTGGACTGGCACGAGATGGCCAACGATGTGGTCGGTGGGGTGCCCGTGTCCCTGGCCTACTGCACCCTCTGCGGCGCGGCGATTGCGTATGACGGCCGTTCCACCGACCTGGAGGGCAATGCAGTCACCTACACCTTTGGCTCGTCCGGCTTCCTCTTCCGCAGCAACAAGCTGATGTACGACCGCAACACGCTGACCCTGTGGAACCAGCTCACGGGTGAACCGGTGCTGGGTGAACTGGCCGCCGGGGAGATCCGGCTCGATTTGCTGCCGGTGGTGCTCACCACCTGGGCCGACTGGCAGGCGCAGCACCCGGAGACCACGGTGGTGGATATTCAGACGGGCTACAACCGCGTCTACGTGCCCGGCGCGGCCTACGGCGACTACTTCGCCAACGACGAGCGGCTGTTCCGCGATGGGCTGATGTTCCCTGTCTGGCAGCAGAGCGACCGGCTGTTTAACAAGGATCATGTCTACGCGCTGCGGCTGGATGAGACGCCCAAAGCATACCCGGTGACTGATTTGCTGGCCGAGCGGGTAGTAAATGACGTGGTGGGCGAAACGGCCGTTACCCTCATCGCCGCCGGGGAAATTGTGGCGGTCGAAGGCACCAGCCAGCGTGTTGGCCCGGTGACGTACACCTCGGGCGCGGAAATCCGCGCCTTTGCCCGTGGGGAGCACACCTTTGCCCCTGGCCCGGACGATTTTACGGTGCTGGATGAAAACGGCCGTTCCTGGCAGGTCACCGAAGCAGCGCTGGTTGGCCCAGAGGGCGAATCGCTAGAGCGCCTCAACGGCCACCTGGCGTACTGGTTTGGCTGGTTTGCTTTTTACCCGGAGACAGAATTGTACGAACGGCCGTAGGCTTAACCGAGGTTTTTCTAGATTGGGCCAATCTTGTCAGTGTTTGAAAATTTATTTGGGCAATATTTCAACCCCCACCCTAACCCTCCCCCTGCGAGGGGGAGGGAATCTGGCCCCCTCTCCCTCGCAGGGAGAGGGCTGGGGTGAGGGTAGTTACCCGACGTAAAACTTAAACTACAAGAAGATTGGCCCACTCCCAACCAATCAGTTTTAGAGGTTTACCAAACGCAGCGTCACAATCTGGTACGGCGTGATGGTAAAGGTAACTTCGTTGGCGGTAACGGCAAGCGTTTCCTGCGTTTCCTCCAGCAGATTGCAGCGGTAGGCGGCCGCCAGCGGGAAGCTGGGGCGCAGCGTGACGAGGCCACGACAGCGCTCGTTTTCGTACAGCCGCACGATGAGGCCGTTACCATCCTCCGCCTGCTTGATTGTCTCGACCACCACGTTGGGCGCGTCCACCGCCAGCAGTGCCGCGCTGCCTGCACCACCACCACCCGCCACACGCTGCACGATGAGCGGATCGTTGAGGGCGTAAGCGGCCGTTACCGTTTCGCCACGCCAGTCGCCGGGATGGGGCAGCAGGCTGTAGGTAAAGTGGTGTGTGCCCTGGTCGGCTTCCGGGTCGGGGAAGGTGGGGCTGCGCAGCAGCGTGATACGCAGCACATTGTCCTGCACGTCGTGGCCGTATTTGCAGTCGTTGAGCAGGCTCACGCCATAATTGCCCTCGCTGAGATCGATCCATTTGTGGGCGCACGATTCAAACCGCGCCCAATCCCACGAGGTATTGCGATGGGTGTTACGCTGCACGTTGCCCCACTGCACGTCAAACGTGGCCGTGGGGCTGAGCACATCCACCGGGAAAGCGACCTTGAGCATGACGTGCCGCTCGCGCCACTCGACGGTGGTGGCAAAATCCAGGCGACGCTCACCGCGGGCCAGGGTAACACGCTGCACGATGTCGCTGTGCAGCAGGCGGCGGCGAATCTCCAGCCCCACGCGCAGCGGCCCCGCCTCGATCACGGTGAGGCTGTGGGCTGGTTCGGCCGTCCACACCTTCTCATCGTAAAAAATGTCGATGTCCCAGGCATCCCAGTTTAACGGCCGATCTTCAAATGCCTGGAAAATGTTGGCCCGCCCGCCCGCAGGCAGCACCTGTCGCCCCATTTTCTTGTCCGTCAGCGCGACGATGTCGCCCGATGGGGCAAACTCAATCCGCAGCAGATCGTTTTCTAGAACGGCCGTATTCGCCCCCACTGCCACCGCCAACATCCCCGCCAGCTCCGGCTGCGGCGCCTCAACCACGGCCAGCCCCACCAGGCCATGCCCCGCGATGGACGGCAGGGCCACCAGCGTGCCGTCAGTGGTCGGCTGCGTGGCCAAAATTTCCCCGCTGGTCACGTCGCGCACCGTTTGCCCGTCGGCCAATGCGGTGGGCAGCAGCGCCAGCCGTGCCCCCCCAAACGCCGTGGGATTGGCGACGACAAATTCGGCAGTTTCCGGCAGCAGCTGCCCCAACGCCGCCAGCGCCGCATCGCGAATTGGCTCACCCAGAGCGCGAATCGCCGCATGGTCGTTTTCGCTGTCCACGTAAACCTGGTTGATCGAGGAGCCGGGCAAAATGTCGTGGAACTGGTTCAGGCAGAGCAGCTGCCAGGCGCGGGTCAGGTTGGCGTGGGGATAGGTGAAATCGGTCGCCAGGGCGGCCCAGGCGGCCAAAAATTCAACATCATGCAGCAGGAATTCGCTTTTGCGGTTGTTGCGCTTGGTGCGAGCCTGGGTGGTGTAGGTGCCGCGGTGGTATTCCAGGTACAGCTCGCCGTTCCAGGTGGGCAGGCTGCTGCCCGATTCGGCCTCCAGCTGGCGGAAAAAGTCGATGGCCCGGCCGTTTTTCACCTGAGGTGTGCCCGGAAATTCGCCCATCTCGCGAATGTTCTCCAACATTTCGCGGGTGGGGCCGCCGCCGCCATCGCCAAAACCAAAGGACATCAGCATTTGCCGCTGTACCTCTTTGTGCTGCAAATTTTGCCAGGTGGCCATCACTTCCAGCGGGGTGGCCATGCTGTTGTAGGTGCTGGGGCGCGGCTGAATCCCGGCAAAAGAGCCTTCATCCTGGGTGGTGCTGAAGTGGGTCAGCACCTTCGTACCGTCCAGCCCCTGCCACCAGAAGCTGTCGTAGGGCATGCGGTTGTACTGGCTCCAGCTAATTTTGATCGTGAAAAAATAATCCAGCCCGGCTTCTTTGATGAGCTGGGGCAGATTCCAGGCGTAGCCAAACACATCGGGCAGCCACAGGACGGGGGATTCGGCCTGTGGGCCAAAGTGCTCGCGGAAAAAGGTGCGCCCCAGCAAAAATTGGCGGGCCAGCGCTTCACCACCGCTCAGGGTGCAGTCGGCTTCCACCCACATGCCGCCGATCGGTTCCCAACGGCCGTCCGCCACCCGCTGCCGGATCCCTTCAAACAATTCAGGGTAATCCTGCCGAATGTAATCGTACAGCTGCGGCTGGCTTTGGGTGAAGTGATAGCGGGGAAACTGCTGCATCAGGTGCAGCACGGTGTGAAAGGTGCGCCCGGCTTTGCGCCGCGTCTGCGCCACGCTCCACAGCCAGGCGACATCGATGTGCGCGTGTCCGCTGGCGGTGATGGTGACGTCCAACGGCCGTCCCGCCCGCGCAATATCATCCAGCAGCGCCTGGTGCGCGGTGGCAATGCTGTCGTAGAAGAAACGGCCGTGTGGCTCGCGGGTATCCAACAGGTAAAAGGCATTGTCCAGGGCGCTGTAAAGATACCCCTTGGCCGGTTCGCCATCATCCAGCTGGTTGGCGATGCCCAGGGCCACCCGCACCGTGGCCACAAAGTCGCGCGTGGGCTGGTCGATGAGCACCACGGCGCAGGCGCGCATAAACAGCTGCGTGTGCGGCTCGCGCCCCAGCCAGTCGCCCAGACCGGTCCAGCCATGCAGCGCCAGTTGGTGGGTACGGCCGTCGCGCAGGGCATCCGGCAGCAAAATTTCCTGGTGGTGGCGGTCACAGGCGGCGAGGGAACGGCCGTCAACGTACAGCAGCGCTTCAGGGTGGCTAAAGTCACCTGCATCGCCCAGCGGCAGGTACAGCGCCACCGGGGCATCGGCGGGCCAGGCCTCTGGCACGCTAAACGTCGTGCGCAGCACAAAGTCATTCACCCAGTGGCCCCAGTAGCTGTGCGGGACAATCACAGACCAGGTGGTGTCATCTACGGCCGTACCCACCGGCGGGGCGGCTTCCGGGCCGGGCAAAGCGGTATAACGGAACGGGGGAATCAGGTGCTGCTGGCGGTACACCAGCGGTTCGATCAGTCGCAGACGCTGCGCGATCTTTTTAGCGGTCCAACGAGTTTTGTGCTTCATCCTTTTTCCTCCAAAGTAACGGTAATTGCCAAAGAGCATACATCAAATTGAAGCAAAGATCAGGCCAAAGCAGCGATTGCGGGACTTTTCAGGGGGTAAAATGAGCGGCACATGGGTGGCTGCCGCGCCCTGTTGGGGCAGACTGGGGCACGCGGTGGTTCAACCGCCAGCGTGCAGCGAGCGGTAGCGGTTGGCAATGTCTACGTAGCTGCGAATTTGCGCCCAGTATTCGGCCAGGGTTGTCGGGCGGCGGTGCCAGTCGGGGTCGGGGAATTGGCGCTGGGCTTCGGGCCAGTTGGCCTCGGTGAGAAACGCTTCGTCCAGGGTGCAGCCTTCGTAGTGGGGCAACGGCCGTTCGTACACATACCCATCCGCCAGCTGCCGCAAGCGAAAATCGTCGTGTCCAGACGCATAAAAGCTGTCGTCCGGCAGCGCGCCAAAGGGCGAATCGCGCAGGTCGAAGCCCACCCGCTTGTCGGCATATTCCGCCATTACCTGATCAAGCGCGCCGCGCGCCGGATACACCTGCGCTGCCCCGCCCTGCCAGCGGCTGGCAAATGGCTGGTGCAGCAAGATGCAAAAAACGCGCTCCGGGAACTGCTGATACAGCAGCTGGCCCAAATTGCGCTTTTCCCAGCGCACAAAACCAGGTGCGTTAAAGTCAAAAATAGGCAGTGGGTAATGGGTGAAGGCGTGTGGTGTCCCCGTGAGGATCAGAATTTTCTCGCCCCGGTCCAGCACCTCGCGGCGGGTGCGTTCGGCCCGATAGGCATCCACCGGACCATGCCGGTAAATCTGGCGGGCGTTGGCCGGGGTGCGCACGATGGGCGCAGCGGCCCAGTTAAATTTGTAGCTCAGGTTGAGAATGCGAAACCGGGGCGCGGCAGCGGGCAGGGTGCGGTTGAAAGCCCAGGCGGTGCGGTAAATGTCCAGATACTCCTGAAACGCCCAGCCCACGTTGTAGTTGAACATCAACCGCCGCGCCTGGTCTTCATCGTAGGTTTGGGCGGTGACCAGCTGGTCCAGCGCCGCCTGGTCTTCGCTGGCACCAAACTCCATGCCCAGGTTGGTAACACCCACCTGGTGCAGCAGAGGAATGAGGCGGTGCACCAGCTGGAGGTTGTGCCGGATGGCGTGATCTTCAGCCAGCAGCACCACGTCACGCGTCTGAAATGTGCTGACGATGTACGCTTCTGGCGTTTGCCAGTGGGATTCCAGGTACGCCCGCAGCGCGTTAACGGCCTCGGCCGCCAGCGGCGCGGGCGTCTGGAAAAGGGCATCTAATTCGGTCATTTCACCTATTTGAGCTTAAAGGCGTCTTTTACCATATTGGCGTCGAAGTAGCCACCGGTATCGCCGGTGGTGGCGTAACGGTAAACGGCCGCTGTATAAATGCCGCTCAACGTGCTGCTCACCAGGGAAATGAGCATGAGGAGGAGGAGGATAAGGGCAACGGCCGTAACAACCACCGCCACACTGCCGCTCAGCACCGCCAAAATCACCAGCGGAATGCCCAGCAAAATGACACCAAAGGTGATCAGGCCAAAGATGACGCCCACGCTCAAGTTCCCGGCAATCTGCTCACCCCACGTCTGTTTCAGCAAACTGCCGCTGCGCTTAACGGCTTCCAGCGGCCCCACATTTTCTACGACGAGCACGGGCACCACCAGGAAAGTGGCAATGTTCCAGACAAACCCCACCAGCGACACAACAAACCGCCCAATCGTGCCAGAACGCTCGGAAATGGTGCGCAAAATCACACCAACCGTGGCGGCAATCACCGCGTAACCAAAGATGGTGCCCAGCTTGCTAAAGGCAATGCGGAAACCATCGCGCACCGTCGGGTCGCCGCCTTCCAGCCGGATCATGGTCGCGCCAACCAGGGCGCTGTTGAAGAAGATGGCGACAAAGTACATCACCGCGTAAAACAAAAAGGCCACGACGTAGCTAAAAACGCCTACATCGCCGTTGGTGACGGCCGAATCCAGCACCCCTGCCAGCACCGTGGGCACCGCAAAGGTGACCAGCACCACCAGCGAAGCAAAAAAAGCTACCACCGGGAAAATCATTAACTCTTTGTCGGCCAGCAGCACTCGCCAGCTCGCTTTTACCAATTCCCAACTATTTGTCAGTCGCTGAAACATAACAACCTACCTCCTGAACTTGACCAAAAATTTTGAGCAGCTTACCTTACGCAGACTGCCCGGGAAATGTTGTAAACGGCCGTTTCCCTACCGCCGACTCAGCACCCATTTCTCCAGCTCAATCGCCCAAAAGGCCAGGCTGCCAAACACCACGCAGATGAGCAGTTCTGGCCAGGTGAGCGGAACAGCGCTAAAAAAGTCACGCACGCCGGGCAGGTAAGTGACCAGCAGCTGCAAAGCAACCACCAGCAGCGCCAACCCAAACAACGTCATGTTGGAGCGCCAGCCCAGGGAAAAGGCTGACTCGTGGCTGGAGCGGGAGGCCACTGCCTGCCCCACCTGCAAAAAGGCCAGCGTGGTAAACAGCATCGTGCGCCAGCTGCTGGCGATGGCCACCTGCGGATTGGCCCCCAGCCAGGTGACCAGCAAACCGACAGCCCCAATGAGCACACCCACGCGCACAATGTGGGCCGTTAACCCACCGTGGAACAGCGACGCTTCTGGCGAGCGCGGCGGCCGTTTCATAATCCCTTTTTCCGACGGCTCTACACCCAGGCCAAGCCCCAGCAGGCCGTCGGTCATCAGGTTCAGCCAGAGCAGCTGGAGCGGTTCCAGCGCCACGGGAATGCCCAAAAACGGGGCAATCAGCATCACCAAAATTTTGCCCAGGTTTCCGGCGATGGAAAACTTCACAAAGCGGCGAATGTTGTCGTAAATGGTGCGCCCTTCTTCCACGGCAGCCACGATGGTGGCAAAGTTGTCGTCCAGCAGCACCATTTCCGACGCCTCTTTGGAGACATCGGTGCCGGTGATGCCCATAGCAATGCCGATGTCGGCCTTGCGCAGCGCGGGCGAATCGTTGACGCCATCACCGGTCATGGCCACGACGTGGCCCTGCCGCTGCAAAGCTTCAACGATGCGCAGCTTGTGCTCCGGCGAAACGCGGGCATACACCGAGACTTCGCGCACGGCTTCGTCCAGTTCTTGCTGGCTCATCTGGTCCAGGTTTTGGCCGGTTTTGACACGGCCGTTGTCTGTAATCCCCAAATCGTGGGCAATAAACCGGGCCGTCAGTGGATGATCGCCGGTGATCATGATGGGGCGCACGCCAGCGGTTTTACAGGTGGCCACGGCCGTTTTCACTTCCGGCCGTGGCGGATCAATCATGCCCACCAGACCAATCAAAATGAGATTCTCTTCCAGCGTCTCGTCCGGTGTTTGCAGGCGGCGCAGCGCCAGCCCCAGCACGCGCATACCGTTTTGGGCCATCTCGTTGTTGGCAATTTCAATGCGGGTGCGCCACGTTTCATCCAGCGGCACCGCGCCGTCGCCATCCCACACGCGGGTGCAAATATCGAGCAGGCCATCCACCGCCCCCTTGGTAAAGGCGATGTACGGTTTTTCAGTGCCGATGAGGGCGCGAACGGCCGTTGGCAAACTATCTGGCGCACTGTCCAGCCGGTGCACGGTAGTCATCCGCTTGCGATCGGAGTCGAAGGGCAGTTCGTTGACGCGCGGCAGCAGCACTTCCAGCGCTTTTTTGTCCAGCCCCGCCTGCTGCGCCGCCACCAGCAGCGCGCCTTCGGTGGGATCGCCCAAAAAGTTGTAGCGGCCCGTTTCTGCATCCGGCTGGAACGAGGCGTCGTTGCACAACGCGCCTGCCGCCAGCGTCAGGCCAATCGCTGCCGGACGGCTGTTAAACAATTCATCTGGCCCGGTGGCGATGCGCAGCGAGGCGCCGGGTGTGTCGGAGGTGCCTGCCAATTCCAGGAAATGCCCGGCCACATCCAAAATGGTGACGGTCATGCGGTTGACGGTGAGCGTGCCGGTTTTGTCGGAGCAGATGATGGTGACCGCACCGAGCGTTTCCACGGCGGGCAGCTTGCGGATGAGCGAAGCGCGGCGCAGCATACGCTGGGCACCCAGCGCCAGGGTGATGGTGACCACGGCGGGCAGCCCTTCGGGAATAACAGCCACGGCCACGGAAACGGCCGTTAAAAACATCTCTTCCAGCGTTTCCCCCTGCACCAGGCCAATGACCAGCACCAGCGCCGCGATGATCACACCGGCCAGGGCCAGCTGCCGCCCCACGCGGTCCAACTGCCGCTGCAGCGGCGTGGTTCCATCGGGCACTTCCTGGATGAGCGTGGCGATTTTGCCCAGCTCGGTTTGCATGCCGGTGGTGACCACAACGGCCGTTCCCCGACCATACGTCACGTTGGTGCCCATGTAAGCCATGTTGCGCCGGTCGCCGAGGGGCAGATTTTCTTTTTCGATAGCTGTTGTTTCTTTTTCCACCGCCTCCGACTCACCCGTGAGGGCCGCTTCCTGCACGCGCAGGTTGGCGCTGGTGGCCAGGCGCACGTCGGCGGGGATGGCGTTACCGGCCTCCAGCGAGATCACATCCCCCGGCACCAGGTCTAAGGCGGGCATTTCTTGCCAACGGCCGTTGCGCAGCACGCGCACTACCGGCACCGCCAGCTTTTTCAGGGCCGCCATCGCCTGCTCGGCGCGGTACTCCTGCACAAAGCCCAAAATCACAAACAGGACCACAATCGCGCCAATGGCGGCCGCCTCGGTGATCTTGCCCAAAAAGGCGGAAAGCCCGGTGGCCACGATTAAGATCAGCACCATCGTGCTGCTGGCCTGCTCCCACAGCAGCTTCAGGGGATGTTTGCCGCCCTTGCTGATGAGTTCGTTACGGCCGTACGCCTGCTGTCGCTGCTGGACCGTCGTGGGATCCAGTCCCTGTTCCAGGTTAGTGGTTAAATCATTGACGACGGATTCAACCGTCTGAGTGTGCCAGATTTGCATAGTCTCCTATTCTTCCTGTAAAGCAATGGTTTGGGGTTCGTTTAGCGGCTCCTCGGTGCGTTCGGCAGCTGGCTCAAGCTCTGGCTGGGCGGCAACAATGGGCCGAGGCTCGGCGATAAATTCAGGTTCGGCGAGCGGCTGCGGTGCGGCAGCGGGTGTCGGCGCTGGTATTTCGCCGCGAAAATATTGAAACATAAATTTGAGGCTGGCCAGCACCGGCACGATGAGCAGTGCCCCGAGCAGCCCGGTGAACGTCAGGGCGGCCAGCAGAGCCACCACCACCACGCCGGAGTGCAGCTTGAGCGCGTGCCCCATGTACTGCGGCCGCAGCCACAAATTGTCCACCTGCTGAATGGCAGCATAGACGCCGATGAGCAAAATGACCAGCCCAAACGGCGAAAGCGGCAGCCATCCCTGGCGGAAAAGCCACAAAATGAGCGACGTGCTGGCCAAAATCAGCACACCCAGCACCAAAAAGATGATGAGCTGCGCCCGCAGGAAAATGCGCCAGATGTTGTCCAGCCCGTTGGCTAACTCCCGCGCCGTCGGTTGGTAGTCCGCAGGCACCAGGTGAATCAGGCCCGGGACAATCTTCTGGCCATCGCGCATGAAGTAGTACAGGCTCACCAAAATGACCAGGCTCCAGATGAGGTTATCGGCCAGGCCGCCCAACCAGCCACCGCCCGCTTCCGGCAGGCTGGAAATGGCGTTGCTGGAGGCTCGCTCCAGGTAATCGAGCACAATTTGCGGCTGGACGGTGAAGTTGAGGATGGTAAACGGCCGTTCCATCAACAGCAGGAGTTCGGCCCACGCCTGGCGCAGCTCTATGCTCCACTCTGGCACCTGGTTCACCACCAGGGCACTGATGCCAAAAACAGTCCCGGCCAAAAGCAGCAGCGAAACCAGAAAAACAAGGCTGGCCGTCATCGGGCGGCTCAGGCGCAGGCGGTTTTGCAGCGAGCAAATGAGGGGATTAAACAGGTAAGCAATCAGCGCGGCCACCAGAAGCGATCGCCAAAGTGGCCCGGTAAGAATCACCAGGACAACAAAGGCAGTAAGGCCTGCCAAAAGCCATAAAGATTGGGGTGAAGCAGAAAACTTCAGTCTATTGTTCATTGTCGTTGTTTGATTCGGCTTCAGTTGGGATGACCAAAGAACAGTATATCAATGATCGCTTACTCCGACATCTGCCACTCAGAAATAAGATGCGCAAAGGCGCAAAGCTACAGGAAGTGTATGCATTATCTACGCAAATCTGCCAAATTTGTTTTGGCAGCAGGTTACACATTGATGAGCAGCAAAACTTTGACGGACGGCCAGCAGCTGGGCTATATTTCCGACTATGTTTAATGAACTTACTAAGTCAGACGGCGCATGACCCAATCCCAGGCAGCTGCCCAAAAGGCCACCCGGCAGCACACCCGGCAGCACAACGCCCGCCTGGTCCTAAAGACCATCTACGAAGCGGGCGAAGTGAGCCGCGCCGACCTGGCCCGCCGGACCGGGCTGACCCGGGCCACCGTCTCCAGCATCGTGGCGGGGTACCTGGACAATCGCATTGTGGCCGAATCGGGCCACGGGCCGTCGCTGGGCGGCAAGCCCCCCATCCTGCTGCGGCTGGTGCCGGACGCACGCCAGCTCATTTGCCTGGACCTGGGCAGCGAGCAGTTCACCGGGGCATTGGTCAATTTACGCGGCCAGTTTGAGAAGCAGATCAGTTTGCCGGTTAACGGCCGTATCGCCCAACCCGCCCTCGATTTAGTGGATGAACTGGTCGATCAACTGCTGGCCCACGTCACCGCGCCGCTGCTGGGGCTGGCCCTGGGCAGCCCGGGCCTCATCGACACTGCCGCCGGCGTGGTGAAACAGTCCGTGAACCTGGCGTGGCACGACCTACCGCTGCGCCAACTGCTGGCCGACCGCTGCGGCTGCCCCGTCTACCTGGCCAACGACAGCCACCTGGCGGCCCTGGCGGAATATTCCTACGGCCGCAGCGCGGCAAACAGCCTGGTGTTGATCAAACTGGGCCAGGGCATCGGCGCGGGCCTGGTGTTAAACGGCCGTCTCTTTCCGGGTGAGGGCTTTGGCGCGGGCGAAATTGGCCACGTCCGCGTGGTAGACAGCGGCGACCTGTGCTCCTGCGGCAACACGGGCTGCCTGGAAACGGTAGCCAGCCTACCCGCCCTGCTGCGCCAGGCAGAAACGGCCGCGGCCAAAACCCCCACATCGCTGCTGGCGGTGGGACGGCCGTCTGGCCAACCCATCACCTGGGGGCTTTTGCAGCAGGCATGCCAGCAGGGCGACGCCGCCGCCCGGCAAGTGGTAACGCAGGCGGGTGAATTTTTAGGCATCGCCGTGGCCAATCTGGTGGGCATTCTCAACGTGCAGCACATCGTTCTGGCCGGAGAGGTGGCCCAGTTGGGCGACCTGTTCCTCAACGCGGTGCAAAACAGCGTGGCGCGGCGGGTGCTGCCCGCGCTGGCGGCGACAACGGCCGTACAGTTCGTCACTGTCGAAACAAACCTGGTTTTACTCGGCGCGGCCGCACTGATTTTGAGCCAGGGGTTAGGGGTGATTTGAGATTGGAAATTAGAGATTAGAGATTGGAGATTAGCCGCTTTCAATCTCTGCTCTCCAATCCCCAATCTCCCTTTCTAAAGGAATTTTCATGCAAACAGCGCAGCTTTTGGTGGGATTAGACGTGGGCGGCACCAAAACGGCCGTCCTCCTGGCTGACGCAAATGGCAACGCGTTGGCTGAGGCAACCATTCCCACCTACACCGCCACCCCCGAGGCGCTGCTGGGCACCATCAGCCGGGCCGTGCGCACCGTCCTGGCCGAGGTGCGGGCTACGCCCCGACAAATTCGGAGCATCGGCCTGGGTGTGCCGGGGCTGGTGGACCCGGCCACGGGCATCGTGCAGCTGGCGGTTAACCTGAATTTGCAGCGTTACCCGCTGGGACCAGCTGTTGCGGCCCGCTTCAAAACGCCCGCCTTCCTGGAAAACGACGTGCGCACGGCGGCTGTCGGGGCTTTTGCCTACGTGCAGCAGACTGAGCCGGTGCAAAGCCTGGCCTACGTGAGCATCGGGACGGGCGTGGCGGCAGGGGTGATTTTGAACGGCCGTCTGCATCGCGGGCACAACGGCATGGCGGGCGAAATTGGCCACATGATCGTAGAGCCGGGCGGGGCGCGCTGCAACTGCGGCCAATACGGCTGTCTGGAAACGATTGTGGCCGGTCCGGCCATCGTGCGCCAGCTGATTGCCGCTGCGCCCGAGCTGCAAAATACGGTTCGCCATGCGGGTGATGTGTACGAAGCGGCCGGGCAGGGCCATGCCGCCGCGCAGGCCGTGGTGCAGCGGGTGAGCCAGCACCTCAGCCGGGCCATGCAATGGCTGGTGATGATGTACGACGTGGAAAAAATCGTCATAGGCGGCGGCGTCACCCGCAGCGGCGAGGCTTTCATGAACCCGATCCGGCATGAACTGGCCCAGATGTGCCAGGAGTCCCCCCTGGCCGCCGCGCTGCTGGGCGAGGCCAAGCTGCACCTCATGCCGCCGGAGTACAATCCGGGTTTGTGGGGCGCGGTGCGGTTGGCGGTGGGCGGTAATCGGTAGTGCATCGTTAACATGATTGTTGAACTTTTACAATTGGATAAAGTCGTTTCAGCTTGATGCGAGCATCTTCCGTTGTGAAGCGCCAATCAATCCCGACTTGCTTTTGATTGCGCTCGTCTTGCCA
>JADLAX010000078.1 GCA_020848035.1 Anaerolineae bacterium
ACCGTAGGACGCGGCACTTTTGTGAGTACGGCCGTACAACACCTCAGCCTGCAACCTACCGTCGGCCAATTCCTCACCCCAGACAGCGCCATCAACGATATGCTGGCCATCAACCAGGTCATCGGCGTGCGCTCCATGGCCATGGCCCACGCCGACCCGGCGCTGTTTCCCACCGACCTGTTTTGGGGGCAAATGGAACGATTGCGCCCAGAGGCCAACCAGCTGTTTAGCTACGGCCCCATCCAGGGCGACGCCGCCCTGCGGGTGGCCATCGCCCAGATGCTGCACGAAGACGGCATCGTCGCCGCGCCCGACGACATTCTCATCACCTCGGGAGCGATGCAGTCGATTTCCCTGGCGGCGCAGGCAGTTTGCCAGCCAGGCGACGCGGTTTTGGTAGAGCAGCCCACCTTTTTGGGCGTGCTCAACGTGCTCAAGGCGCAGGGATTACGGCCGTTACACCTGCCCATCCAGCCCGACGGCCCCGACCTGGCGCAGATGGAACAGCTCATCCAGACCCAGCGCCCGCGCTGCTTTTATACGGTGCCCAACTACCACAATCCCACCGGCACCACCACCAGCGCCGCCAAGCGGCAGGCCATCTACCAGCTGGCGCAGCAGCACAACCTGCTCATCATCGAAGACGACATTTACGGCAAGCTGGGCTTTTTTGGCCCGCCGCCGCCCAGCTACCGGCAGCAAGACGGCGACGACCGGGTGCTTTACCTGAGCAGCTTCTCCAAAATGCTTATGCCCGGCCTGCGCGTGGGTTACCTGCTCATGCCGCCTGCCTGGCGCGACCAGCTGCTCACCCTGCGCCGCGCCACCGATTTGTGCGGCACCGGCTTGCTGCAACGGGCACTGGCCAATTTTGTCCAGGACGGCGGCCTGAAGCGGCATCTGCGGCGGGTGCTGCCCATTTACCAGGCGCGGCGGGATGCGCTGTTGACTGGTTTAAGACGGTGGATGCCAACGGCCGTTTGCTGGAGCGAGCCGCAAGGTGGCTTTAGCTGCTGGGTCAGCCTGCCCCGCTGCGCCCCGCCCGGCGTGCTGTACCATCAGGCGCTGCAAAACGGCTTCGCCTTCACCCCCGGCGAAGCGTACCTGCTGGACGACGACGGCCGCGAATATTTGCGGCTCTGCTTCGGCAACCTGGGCACCGATGGGATCGAAGCGGGTGTTAAGCTGCTTGCCACGCTCATCCAACAGCAGCTCACCAGCGCCCCCTCCACCGGCGACTGGCTGCCCTTTGTTTAATTTAATAGGACGCTGATGAACGCTGATTTTTTCGCAACCAACCAGGTAGCATTACTCGTTCCCGCGCTCTGCGTGGGAATGACGACCAGGACGCTCCGCGTCCCGTGCGACGCGGTTGTAGCTTAAAAAAATATTCAGGTAAGCGTTGTGGGACGATTTTGCAAATCGTCCAGGCGATTTACAAAATCGCCCTACAGCATTCCACGCTCGGCGGGGAACGAGACCTGTACAGTTTTCTGCGCTTGACCGCGTTTATCCGCGGCCCATTTTGGAGAATTTATGAACCAGCAGCTTAAACACGACCAGACCCACCAGGCCGATCTGTTGGCGGCGACCTTCCAGGTGGCCAGCCAATTTTTAGAGGGGCTAGACGGCCGTCACGCGGCCGTTTTCCCCCACGACCAGTACCACCCCACCGACCTGCCCGAGGACGGCCTGGGGGCAGAAACGACCCTGGCCCAGTTCCGCCAGCGCTACGAAGACGGGCTGGCGGGCAGCGCCGGACCGCGCTACTTTGGCTTTGTCACCGGGGGCAGCACCCCCGCCGCGCTGGTGGGTGATTGGCTGGCCTCGGCCTACGACCAAAACCCGGCGGCCGACGAGGATTCCAACGCGCCGCAGGTAGAGCAGGAGGCGATTCACTGGCTGCGCCAGCTTTTTGGCCTGCCCGCTGACTTTGTGGGCACCTTCGTCAGCGGTGCCACGATTAGCAATTTTGTGGGATTGGCCCAGGCGCGTGAGTGGATGGGGCGGCAGCAGGGCATCAACGTAGCCGAGGATGGGCTGTGGGCGGTACGGCCGTTTCCCATCCTCGCCGCCACGCCCCATTCCAGCGCCAAAAAAGCGCTGGCCATGCTGGGCCTGGGTCGCCAGGCGATCACCCCCGTGCCCACGCTGCCCAACCGGGAAGCGATGGACGTGGCCGCCCTGGCCGAGATTTTGGCCACGCTGGACCAGCCCGCCGTGGTCATTGCCAGCGGCGGCACTGTGAATACCGTTGATTTTGACGATTTGCAGGCCATTGCCGCGCTCAAGCAAACGCACAACTTCTGGCTGCACCTGGACGCCGCCTTTGGTGGTTTTGCCGCCTGCTCGCCCCAGTTTGCCCACCTGCTCACCGGGCAGGCCGCCGCCGATTCCATCACCATCGACGCCCACAAATGGCTCAATGTGCCGTACGATTCGGCGATGACCTTCACCCGCCATCCCGAATTGCAGCTGGCGGCGTTTCAAAATTCGGCCGTTTACCTGGGCGACGTCAACGAAAATCCCAGCCTGGTGCACTGGACACCGCAAAATTCGCGTCGCTTCCGCGCCCTGCCTGCCTGGATGACCTTGCTGGCCTACGGCCGTTCCGGCTACCAGGACATCGTCGAGCGCAACTGCGCCCAGGCCCGCTGGCTGGGCGAACAAATTGTCCAGTCGGACCAGTTCCGCCTGCTGGCCCCGGTGCGGCTCAACTGCGTCTGTTTCACCCCGGCCAGCAACCCCAGCCTGGCAGAAATCCAGGCATTTTTGGCGAAAGTGCGGGACGACGGCCGTGTCTACCTGACCCAAACCGTCTACCAGGGCCAACCGGCCATTCGCGCCGCCTTTTCCAACTGGCAGACTGAGCAGCGGGATGTGGAAATTTGTTGGCAGGCGCTAAGCGAGTTGTTGGAGAGTGGAGATTAGAGATTGGAGATTGGAGACTCGCTCTATCTCCAATCTCTAATCTCCTCATGAGAATTATGTTAACTAAAGCGAGAACCCTTTCTCCCCCCACAACGGCCTTCTGGCAAGGCATCAAAGCCGAGCTGCCCATCACCATTGGCGTCATTCCGTTTGGCCTGATCTATGGCGTGCTGGGGCTGTCTGCCGGGCTGACGCCGCTGCAAGCCCAGGCGATGTCGTCAATTGTGTTTGCCGGATCGGCCCAATTTCTGGGGGCGCAGCTAATTGGCGTGGGCACACCGCTGCCCGTCTTGTGGCTGACGACGTTTATTGTGAACCTGCGCCACGTGCTGTACAGCACCGCGCTGGGGCCAGACGTGCAGCATCTGTCGCGCACCTGGCGCTGGCTGCTGGCCTATCTGCTCACCGACGAGGCGTATGCGGCAACGGCCGTTCACTACGGCAACCACCAAATCCCACTGGCGCACAAACATTATTTCTGGCTGGGCGCCGGTTTGACGTTGTGGGGCGTGTGGCAGGCGAGTACGGCCGTTGGCATCCTGCTCGGCACCCAGGTGCCACCGGAATGGGGGCTAGATTTTACCCTGGCGCTCACCTTCATCGGCATCGTCGTGCCCAGCTTGAAGGACCGGCCCAACACGATGGCCGCGCTGACCGCCGGAGTGGTCGCCGTGCTGGCCTTTAACCTGCCGTACAAACTCGGTCTCATGCTGGCCACGCTCAGCGGCATCGCCGTCGGCGTCTGGCTGGAAAACCGGAAAGGGAAAATGGGACGCGGATGAACGCAGATGCTTTGTATTGTCATTCCCGCTCAGGCGGGAATCCACATCTATGCGGAAGAATGGATACCCGCCTACGCGGGTATGACAGGTAAGGAGGAATCGGGCAGCTTCAGCTGCCCGCCGTTCGCAGCCTCAGCTGCGAACTCCTCACCAAAACATGGAATTTTGATATGAATCTTTGGCTTGCAATTATCGGCATGGGCCTCATCACCTACGCCATTCGGCTGGTGCCTATCTGGCTGCTAGAGCGGACCACGATCAGTGCGGGCTGGCGGCAGGCGCTGCGTTTTGTGCCTGCGGCCGTTCTTTCCGCTATCATTTTGCCCGAGCTGTTTATGCCCGGCGGCACCTTCGATCTGTCGCTGGGCAATGCCAGGCTTTTAGCCGGTTTAGCCGCCATCCTCGTCGCCTGGCGCACCAAAAATATTTTGTGGACGCTGGCGGTGGGGATGGGGTTGTTGTGGATTCTGGGATGAAGGGGTGAAGGGGTGACAAGGTGACCGGGTGACAAGGTGACCGGGTGACAAGGTGACCGGGTGACAAGGTGAAGGGGTGACCGGGTGAAGGGGTGAACGGGTGAATTGCTTGGCTTATATCACTTGCCACTCGCCACTCGCCACTCGCCACTCGCAAACTTTCGAGGTGAAAATGATTGAAGAATTTGTAGAAGTCGGGGTTGTCAAAGAGCTGTATCGCTTCCCGGTAAAGTCCATGCGTGGCGAGGCGCTGACGCAGGCGTTTGGCACCTGGCATGGGTTTCAGGGCGATCGGCGGTATGCATTTGTGCGCTCGGAAAATCGGTCTGGGTTCCCCTGGCTGACGGGGCGGGAGATTCCGCAAATAGTGCAATTTACGCCACGGATTACCGACCCCAGCGACATAGAAAACTCGCCAGTGGATGTGGCACTGCCCGACGGCCGTATTCTCCCCATCGGCTCAACTGAACTCAACCAGGTATTGGCCGAGGCGTACGGCAAGCCGGTCCACCTGATCAAAATTGAGCGTGGTGCGTTTGACAGCCAGGTTATTTCGGTGATGAGCACGGCCACGGTGGCTGAACTGAGCGCGATGGTGGGAACGGCCGTAACCGCTCGCCGCTTCCGCCAAAACATCGTCATTGAACCGTTCGACGAGCAGCCCTTTGTCGAAGAACGCTGGCTGGACAGCAGCCTGGTGTTTGGCGATGAGTCAGAGGGATTGCGCATTCGCCTCAACCGCCGCATCCAGCGCTGCGTGATGATTAACATTGATCCCGAAACGGCCGAAAAAGAGCCAACGGTGCTCAAAACCGTGGCCCAAACGCGGCAAAACTGCGTCGGCGTCTACGGCAGCCCGGAGCGCCCGGGCATGGTCCGTGTAGGGGACGTGGTGAGGCTGGTAAGAGTGTAGCTATCACCGAGGCCTGAGCCTGTCGAAGGTCGGCCTTCGACAGGCCTTCGACAGGCTCAGGCCTCGTTCAACGACTTATAAGGAACTTACGATGGAAGCATTCACAATCGAACAACTCCTTGCGAAACAAGCCGCGGGCGGCGAGCTGTACCATGAATTTTTGCGCCATCCCTCCCTGAGCCTGGGGCTGTACGTGCTGCCCGCAGGTGGCGTGGACCCGCAGCAGCCGCACAACGAGGACGAGGTGTATTACATCGTCAGCGGCCAGGGGCAGATTGATGTGGCCGACGAGACCCGGCCGGTGCAGCCGGGCAGCATCATCTTTGTGGCGGCGCACGTGCCGCACAAATTCCATTCCATCACCGAGGAACTCAAAATCCTGGTCTTTTTTGCCCCGGCGGAGACATAGGAATTTGCCACAGAGGGCACAGAGGAAAAAATGCGTACCTACCCTTTTATGCAGGTTGATGCGTTTACGGAACGGCCGTTAGCCGGAAACCCCTGCGCCATCATTTTTAATGCCGATGATTTGAGCGCCGAGCAAATGTTGGCCATCGCCAAAGAGATGAACCTGTCCGAAACTGCCTTTGTGCTCAAATCACAGATTGCCGATGTGCGGGCGCGCTACTTCACCCCCGCCGAGGAAATTCCGCTGGCGGGCCATCCGACCATTGCCACCATTCACGCCCTCGTCGAGCGCGGCGACGTTGTGCTTCACGGTGATTACACGAAAATTTCGCTCGAATTGCAAGTCGGGCCAATCCCGATTGAACTGTACCCCGCGCCAACTGGCGTTTGCGTGGTGATGAACCAGAAGAAGCCAGAGTTTTTGGCAACGCTCTCTCCAGAAGAAGTGATGCCTCACTTTGGCCTGGAAGCGGCCGACTGCCTGCCCGACGCCCTGCCGCAAATTGTCAGCACCGGCACACCCCAGCTGATGATCCCCGTGCGCGATTTTGCTGCGCTGCGCCGCGCCTGGCTGAACAGCGCCACCTACGCCGCTTTCCGCGACCGCGCTGGCTTTTTCAGCCCGCACCTGTTTTGCCTTCAAGGAATCACCGACCAGGGCGACACCTTCGCCCGCCATTTCGGCGTGCCGCCGGACACGATGGAAGATCCGTTTACCGGCTCGGCCACCGGCGGTATGGCGGCCTATTTATGGCACCACCGCCTGCTCAACAAACCCACCTTCACCGCTGAGCAAGGCCACTGGATGAACCGCCCCGGCCAGGCCCAGGTGGAAGTCGTCGGTCCGCCGGATGACATTAAAACGGTGAAAGTGGGCGGAACGGCCGTTACCGTCATGATCGGCCAGCTAACCATCTAAAAACTGAAGCGTGAAGCGTGAAACGTGAGAAGAATCACGTTTCACACTTCACGCATCACGCAAAAATCTGGAGCAACAATGAAAGAGTACACCCAACTAGCCAACACCGACGTCCGCCGCGCCGACCGCGCCGTCACCGATGAGGCATGGATTCGCACCCTGCTGCACCGCGCCCCCGTGGGCGTGCTGGCCTTCAACCAGGGCGACCAGCCGTTCCTCAACAGCAACTTGTACGTCTACGATGAGGCGGCGCACGCCATTTACATGCACACCGCCCGCGTCGGCCGTACCCCGGCCAACCTGGCCAGCGAGACCAAAATCTGCTTCACCATTTTTGAGATGGGCCGCCTGCTGCCCGCCGACGAAGCGCTGGAGTTCAGCGTGGAGTACAGCGGGGTGACCGTGTTTGGTACGGCCGTTACCGTCGACGACCCCACCGAAGCCCAACACGGCCTCCAACTGCTGCTGGACAAATACGCCCCCCACCTCAAACCAGACGTCCATTACCGGGGCATCACGCCAGAGGAATTGAAGCGAACGGCCGTTTACCGCCTCAACATCCACGAATGGAGCGGCAAAAAGAAGGAAGTGGCCGAGGATTTTCCGGGGGCGTTTTATTACGGGCAGGAAGAACAGTAAGAAGTAAAAAGTGAAAAGTGAAAAGTGGGCGTATACTTTTTACTTTTCACTTATCACTTTTCACTCACTCCCCGCAGCACTTTTCAGCCAAATCGCCAGTCGCCAGCCAAAAGTGAACGCGTTATAGTACGGGCATGGAACCAACACATCCGCCGGGCATTCATCCTGAACACGACGTCAGTCATAAACGGCCGCTTGCCTACCACGAGCTGCGCGACATCATCGACCTGAGCCTGTGGGCCGGGCAGCTGCTCTTGCAGCACGGTGCCACCAGCCAGCGTGTCGAAGAGTCCGTGCACCGCATTGGCACCGGGCTGGGCTGCGACTGGCTGGACATCCTCGTGTCGCCCAACGTCATCAGCATCACTGCCACCAGCGGCTCTGAATTCCGCACCAAGCTGCGCCGCGTCGTCTCGTTGGGCGTGGACCTGGGTAAAGTCACCGCGCTCAACGACCTCAGCCGCCGCATCATCAACGGCGAGCTGGACCGCTTCCAGGCGCGCACCGAGCTGGAGCACATCGACCACATGCCGCGCAGCTACAACCGCTGGCTGGTGGTCGTCATGGTCGGGCTGGCCTGCGCCGCCTTTAGCCGCCTCTTTGGCGGCGATTGGATCATTTTTGGCATCACCTTTGCCGCCTCGGCCGTGGCGATGGTTTTGCGGCAGGAGCTGGCGCACCGTCACTTCAATCCGCTGCTGGTGGTGGTTGCCTGCGCCTTTGTGGCGGGCTGCCTGGCCAGCACCGCCGGATTATTCCACTTGAGCGATCAGCCAGAGACGGCGTTGGCTGCGGCCGTTTTGCTGCTGGTCCCCGGCGTGCCGCTCATCAATGCGGCGCAAGACCTCATTCGCGGCCACATGATCACCGGTCTTGCCCGCGGCGTCACCGGCCTGCTTATCTCCCTGGCCATTGCCCTGGGCCTGCTGCTCGCCCTCAGCCTGACGGGGGTGACGCTGTGAATCCGCTGCTGCTGGCGCTGCTGGAAGATGCCTTCTGGTCGGCGATTGCCGCCGTGGGGTTTGCCATTTTGTTCAACGTGCCGCGCCGCGCCCTGCCCGGCTGTGCCCTTGCCGCCGCCCTGGGCCACGCCCTGCGCACCTGGGTCATGCAGCTGGGGCTGCCCATCGAACCCGCTACGCTGCTGTCGGCCACCATGATTGGCTTTCTAGGCGATTACCTGGCGCGCCGCTTTGAGTCGCCCACCGCCATTTTTACCGTCCCGGCGGTTATTCCGATGGTGCCTGGCACCTTCGCCTTCCGCACCATGCTGGGCATTTTGGAAATCACCACCATGGGCGTCTTTGGCAGCACGCCAGTGCTGGTGGAAGCCAGCCTCAATGCCGTCAAAACGGGCCTGATTCTGGCCGCCCTGGCCGGGGGGATCATCGCGCCGCGATTGTTGTTCCGGCGGAATACGCCGGTTGTGTGAGATGTAATTGGGCATTGAGTAATTATGTCAATTCCCCAATTACTTCTTCAAGGAGGATGCAGCACAATGCCTATTACCATTCACCCCCTGCAGGCGGCGGACTGGACGGCCGTTGCCCACATTTACGCCGCTGGGATTGCTACCGGGGAAGCGACCTTTGAAACCGAGGTGCCGGGTTGGGAAACGTGGGATGCCAGTCGTCTGCGCCACAGCCGCTTTGTGGCCCGATCCGCGGCGGGCGAGGTGGTGGGCTGGGCGGCGCTTTCGGCCGTTTCCAGCCGCTGCGTCTATGCGGGCGTGGCCGAGGTGAGCGTCTACGTCGCCCCGGCCAGCTGGGGGCAGGGCATCGGCAAACAGCTGCTGCAAACGCTAATCGACAGCGCGGAAGCGGCGGGAATCTGGACGCTTCAGGCGGGCATCTTCCCGGAAAACGTGGCCAGCGTGACGCTGCATGAGAAGCTCGGCTTTCGCGTGGTGGGACGGCGGGAGAAGTTGGGGCAGCAGTACGGCCGTTGGCGCGATGTCCTCTTCCTGGAGCGGCGCAGCCAAATTGTCGGTGTCGAGTAGTAAGATTGGTCCAATTTGGGGGCAGCGCTAATGCAGTTGTATGAAATTCGGCAGTGTGAAGCTGAGGCGTGCCAGTTTCGCTTTCCGGTTGCGGCGGGTGATCCGGCGGGGGCGCGCTGCCCGCACTGCGGCACCGCCACGGCGCTGGCTGCCACGCCGCAGGCTGGTGGTGCCCCATCGTTGCCAACAGCACCGCGTTTTACCCGGCTGGCGCTGCTGCTGGACAACATTCGCAGCCTGTACAACGTGGGAGCAATCATGCGTACGGCCGATGGCGCGGGTATCACCCACCTGCACCTGGGCGGCATCACCGCCCCACCGACCCATCCCAGGCTGGCCAAAACCGCCCTCGGCGCAGAGAGCGCCCTGCCCTGGACCCAGCATCGCAACAGCGTGCAGGCCGTGCGTCAACTCAAGTCTGAGGGATATGTGGTGTGGGTATTGGAGGAGGGGGAAACGGCCGTAAATCTCTTCACCACCCCGCTATCCGCAGCCGCCAACCAGCCAATCCTGCTCGTCATTGGCAACGAAAAAGTGGGGGTCGATCCGGAAATTGTGGCCCTGGCCGACCACGTTTTTGCTCTGCCGATGAGCGGCGTCAAAAACTCCCTCAACGTTGCCGTTGCCTTTGGCATCGCCATTTACCAAATTCAGTTTAGGTCAGGATAGTAGCCACGAGTTTCTCGTTCCCACGCTCGGCGTGGGAATGCCGTCGGCGGCGCTCTGCGACGCGTAGGGGACGCTGGAGCGTCCCGATCTGCATTCCACGCGGAGCGTGGAACGAGAGGGCAAAAGAGGGTTACGGGGTAGTCACGCAGCGGAAGCCGACGTTGGGCACCAGGCGGAATTCGGGGGCGCGCTCGCTGGCGCGGTTGGTGATGCGTAAATCTTCGGCAGGGCTGTCGTAGCCGCCACCGCGCAGGACGTAATCATCGGTGACGCTGACGGCCGGGCCGGTGGGATTTTCCGCCGGGCTGCGGTCGTAATAAATTGGGTCATAGCCGTCGGCGACCCACTCCCAGACGTTGCCCGCCATGTGGTGCAGGCCAAACGGACTCACGCCTTCGGGCAGGCTGTCGACCGGCTGCAAATTGGCGAAGGTTCCGGCAAAAACGGCCGTAATGGTGCCATCTTCATCAATTGCTAACTCGTTGCCCCAGGGATAGATACGGCCGTCCCCACCCCCCGCCGCCAATTCCCACTCCGCCTCGGTGGGCAGCCGCCCGCCCACCCACTGGCAGTACGCATTCGCCCCATGCCAGCTGACGTTGTTAATGGGAAACGCTTCAAATCCGGCCACCGGCACGTACTTGATGGTGTCATCGGTGAGGTAACTTTGCGTCGTTTCAAAATTGGTCGAGAGGCAGGTAAAGCCGTTGCAGGCGTTGACGTAATCGCCCAGCGTGTTGAGGAAGGCGGCGTACTGCGCCACGCTCACCTCGTACCGATCGATGGCAAAGGCGTCCAGCGTCACCTCGTGGCGCGAACGCTCGTCGGCTTCAGCTAATTCATCGGCATCCGTGGCCCCCATCATAAACGTCGTGGCCGGGATGAGCACCTGGGGCATGCCATCCAACTCGCGCGTTTGCACGATGAGCGGCGTGGGTGTGGGCAAATTGGTCGCCGTGGCCGTGGGCTGGGGCGTTGGTGTGTGCGTGGGGGAAGGTGTCGCGCTGGGCTGAGGCGTGTTGGTGGCAGTGGCGATGGGCACGGCCGTTTCCACCACCGCCACCTGAATCATCGTTGCGGAGGGAACGGCCGTTTCCGTCACAGTAGGCAGAATTGTGGATGTTGCAGTAGGCAAAGGCGTTGCCGTGGCGGTGGGTGGCAGTCCACCATTTTGCGCCAGGTAAACCAGATCATCCACCGAGCGCCCTTCCCAGACAAAAAACCAGCCTGCGGCCCCGGTCAACCCCACCACCAGCAGCAAAAACAGCAGGAAGAAGAGGCAGGAACGGCCGTTGTTCGTTTTCACCTTCTCTGGCTTTGGCGTGGGCGTGACGGTGTGCTGCGCCTGGCCCATCACCGTGGCGGCGGGCGGCGGCGGCAGCGAGCGCGGCGCGGCGGAAATGGGCAGGCCGGGCACGGCGGGCGGCGGCGGCATGACACGCGGCGGCGCGGCAGGCGCAGTGTGAAGCGTGGTCGTGCCAGGCAGGTTAAGGTCAAAATCGTCTGGTTGGGTGATGGCTTGTTCAACGGCCGTTGCCAGCAAATTCCCATTGGCATACCGGTCGCCCGGTTCCTTGGCCAGCGCTTTGAGGATCACCGCCGACAGCGCCGGGCTTAAATCGGGCCGGATTTCATGCGGCGCGGTTGGCAGTTCGCTCATCTGCTTCAGGGCGATTTCCAGCGGTTCCGCACCTTCAAACGGCCGTTGCCCGGTAAACATCTGGTACAAAATCACGCCCACCGCATACAAATCGCTCTGCGGCACCACCCGCGCCGACGACATCGCCTGCTCCGGGGCGACGTAGTGGGGCGAGCCAAAAATATCGCCCTGCGTGTCGCTGTCGGCCAGCATGGCCAGGCCAAAGTCGGTGAGGTAGGAACGCCTGCGCTGCGCATCGCCAAAGTCGCCGTCTTCGCCCAGCATGATGTTCGACGGCTTCACGTCCCGGTGAATGATCCCCTTGCTGTGGGCATAGTCGAGCGCCCCGCACAACTCCCGGACCAATCGCGCCGCCTCCAGGGCCGGCAGCCACTCATCCCGCGCCCGCAAATCGTCCAGGTAGCTGCGCAAATCCTGGCCGGGAATGTACTGCATCGCCATGTAAAACAGGCCAGACACCTCGCCGTAGCGATACAGCCGCACGATGTGGGGATGCTCCAGCTGGGCAATGGCCTGCGCCTCTCGCTCAAAACGGGCCCGGTACGACTCATCGGCGCGGTAGATGGCATCAATCACCTTGATGGCCACGTCCCGCTTCAGCCGCACGTCCCGCCCCCGGTAAACACGCGCCATCCCGCCCCGCCCCAGCAGAGCGACCAGTTCGTATTCATCCAGCTGCTGCCCGATGAGCGGGTCTTGGTTCAAGTTTGTCATTGAAATATTGGCGGCAAAAAATTACCGACTAAACAGGCCACGTTTGTCGTAGGACGTGGTGGCGATGCGGTGCAGGTCGCGCACAAACTGGTTCAGACCTGCGGCGAAGGAGTCGAGCTGGTCGGCGATGATGCGGACGGCGAGATCGTGGCGGCCAACGGCCGTTAACAACCCCACATGCGGCCGAAAATCGCGCAAAGTCACGTGCATCATCTCTTCGTCATCGGTGATCACCGCCCAGGCCAGCTCCTTTTTCTCGTTGTCGTCTTTGGCCGTCATGAAGCGCGTCAGGCTGCTGCCCGGCGACACGCGCCCGACGTTGGAAAAGACCTCGCGCCCCTTGATGAGATCATTGAGCACGTCAAACTGGTCTGGGATTTTGTCCAGCAGCCGCTGCAGCGGCACGGGCAGATGGGCCAGCAGGCGAATCGTGTCCAGGCTGATGCTCTCCCCGGTGCTGGCGCGCACCTTGGCCCGGTTCAGCACTTCGCCAAACCCGGCCAGGATCGTCAGGTATGATTTTTGCAGCTTCTCGAACTGGCCGTAGATGTGCTGCCGGTTGCGCGTGGCCCGCTCGTAGTTGCGCAGCGCCGCCAGAGTGCGCTGGTGATGGCCGATCAGGTCCAGGTTGTCCAGCGGCACCTCAAAGGTCATCGGGTAAACGCGGTCACGCGGGCTGCGGCGGCTGGCGTCCACCGGGATGAGAATGACGGGGTTGCTGCTCGGGCTTTGGAGGGCGTCCAGGGCGGATTTGGCGGCGGCGGCGGTACGGCCGTCAGCCAACAGCTCCTCCAACTGCGTCACCAACTCCGGCGCGGGGCGGTAGGCCAGGGCATGGACCGTGCGGTAGAGCACCAGCAAATCATTCACCGTCATGCGCAGCAAATCGTTGCGCTGCTTGAACAGTTCGCGCAGCTCCAAAATGGCGGGCAGGTCAATGGCCGACGTCTCGGCGCTGGCCTCCACCGCTACCTGCGGCGCGGCCTGCAGGCGCTGCCGGTCGGCGGGGCGCAGCGCCAGCGCGGGCGCATACGGCCGATTCTGCGGCGCGGTCACCGGCGGCATGCTGTGCAAATAAACCGCCCAGGACAGCGCCTCGTTGGTCAAAATTTCGGCCACCGCCGCGCCCCAAATGCCGTCAAAAAAGATGTGCGACAGGTCGAACACAAAGGTTTCGCCCGTGTCGAAAATAGTCATCGGCTGGTCGCCAACGGCCCGTTCCGCCTGGCGCAGGTTGGCCAGCGGCTGGTGGCGCGACTGCTGATCGGTGTTGATCCAGATGGGGGCCAGGCGCAGGCTGGTCAGCTCCTGGCGCAGCCCTTCGCTGGTGCCGGACAAAAATTCGGGGAAGGCCGAGCGTTTTACCTGGGCCAGCTCGGCCAGGTTGGCAGGCGGCGGCTGGTCGGCCTGGTACATCAAATTGGTGATGTAGCCGCGCATGGTGGCCACGTTGAGGGGACGGCCGTTTTTGTCGGCACAGGCGGGTATCAGGTAATAGCGCCCACGATGAATGATGCCAATCTGCATTTGCTCCAGGGGAATGGGCTTGCGGTCTTCGCCGTAGAGCGACGGCTCCAGGTAGGCGCGGATGCTAAGCTGCTGCTGGTAAGCAGGCAGCGACTGCGCTTCGGCGGCAGCAATTCGCTTTTGCCACGTTTCCTGCACGGCGGGCGGCAGCTGCAACACGGCTTCGGCCAGGAAAGCGTCAAATTTGCGGCGGCGGTAGGTGGGATAATCTTCTTGGGGCTGCACGTCGACGCCACGGCCGTACGGCCGTAATCGTTCCCAGCGCGGGTAGAGGGCGGCAAAGCGGGCGTGGTGGGGCAAATCGGCGGTCACTTCGCGCAGGATGGTGGTGTAGACACGTTCGCGCCATTCGTTTTCCAACAGGTTGTAATATTGGTGCAGGGTGTAAACGGCCGTCATTGCCAGCGCCGTCACCCGGTCCACCGGGGAAAGCTGCATCTGATGCTGGCGCAGCGTCGTGTCGAAGCCGTGGGTTTCGTAAGCGTGGCGGGCGGTGTCGTCGCGCAGGGCATAATCGACGTAAAACTGCCAGATGCCTTCAGGGAAGGAAGCGTCTATCTCTTTTCCGGCCAGCTTGAGCAAATTTTGGTAGGCCCACAAAACGGCCGCTGGCCCGGCAAAAAAGGTACCAAACACGGCTTTGTCGATGAGCGCCTGCTCGACGCCTTTGAACAGCAGGTGAATATCGCGCCGCACCGTGGCCGCCGGGGGGATGCGGCTGGGCAGGCGCAGCAGGCCGTTCAGGATCACGCCAGGGACGTTACCGGCGGGGGTATTTTTGGCGATAGCTGCAACCAGCTTATCGATTTCGGGCAAAGACAAGGACGACAACTCGTGCACCTTCCGGGTGTGGGCAATATTACGAAGAGTATGAAGGGTCGCCTGGGTGGCGTCAATGGCGCGTTTACTATCGTCCACAAGACGTTGCCTTTGCGTATGCTTTGAGGTCGGTACTACAAAAGGTGCGGGCTAATTATGCCGAATATAGAGGTTTCTGTAAACCATAAACCCCCACCCTGGCCCTCCCCCTCGCAGGGGGAGGGAATCTGGCTCCCTCTCCCTCGCAGGGAGAGGGTTGGGGTGAGGGTAAAGTCCTACTCCACGCGAATGGTGGTGAGAATGCGGTGGTCGCTGCCGTCGTCCAGCAGCAGGCGCACGCCGGTGATGGGATCATAGAGGCCAATTTCGATCTGGTAGACACCGGGCGGGGCGAGCGGATCGAGGGGAATGGCGTAGGCATCGCGGATAATTTCGTCGGTGCGCCAGGTGGTGGTGGGGCGACGGCCGTTTTCCGGTTCGTTATCCTGCTGCCCCCACAAAAAATTATTGCTGTTGATGTTGTACACCTCGCCCAGCACGTGGGTAAACACCTTAAACCGCTGGCCAATTTGCCCGGCCCCTTGCCAGTACAGCGTCAGCGGGATGGCCTCGCCGGGGCTGAACGTCGTCTCGCCTAAATCGTAACCGAGCAGGCGGATGCCCTGCTCAAACGAAGCATCAACGCGGTTTTGAATGGTGACGTCGGCGGGGGTGAGGAAGTTGGCTTCTTTCTGACGGATGGTGAGGTGGCCGAAAACGGCCGTGCCCTCCGCCGTCTCAGCGTAAAACTGGTACGGTCCCGAGGTCAAATCGGCCGAAACGAGCAAATCCACCTGCTGTCGGACCGGTTCGGCGCTGGTGGGCGCGGCCACGGTAGCCAGCAAAAACGGCACACCGCCGCTGGCAGGCCGTACGCCAATGTCTACCGGTTCGGCCGTGCTGCCGCCCGCCCAGTACAAAAAGAGGTGCATCGTTTCGCCGCTGTGAAAGTCGTGGGTTTGCAAATCGTAGCCGGTGAGGTGGGGAACGGCCGTATCCAAGACAAACGGCGCTTCTGTCTCGATTAGCGTTTCCATCTTGGCCGCCCGGTCTGGCGTGCGGGCAAAAAAGAGCAGCTGCTTATCGCCGTATGGGTAAGACAGTTCGCCTGCGGCTCGTTCGGTCAGCCAGTTCACCACATGCTGTTCGGGATCACCAATCGCGGCGTACTGGGTGCGCACCAGCCAGAGGCCCTCATGCTGCTGCCAGATGGGGTCGAGGAAGTCGTGGGCCTGCTGCGGCGTCATCTGCCACGCGCCGGGAATGCCGTGCCAGAAATCGGCGTAGTGGTAGGCAAAAATGGGCCAATCGGTGTCGTTGTAGAGCACCACGGCATCGTCTGGCTGCCGGTACGCTGCGATTGTGGCCGTCAGCGAGGGAAAATCGTCGAAAAGGACGCGGTTGTTGTGGTAGCTGTTGAGGCCAAACAGGGCGGCATACACGGCCAGCCCGGCGGCCAAAAAACCGAGGGGACGAGAACGCCTGCGTTGAGCGATGTCGAAACGGCCGTTGCTCAACCCATCAATCCCCCAGCCCAGCAGCACCGCAAACGCCGCCAAAAAGATGATGAGATAGCGCGGCGCCAGCGGCGGCGAGTAGAAAAAGGAGGCTTTGGGCAGGGAAACGAGGTAGACCACCAGCGCAGGCAGCAGCAGCCCCAGCAGCAGCAGGGCCAGCTTTTGCTGCTCCAACGGCCGTTTTCGCGCCCGCCAGCCAATCAACCCCACGCCCAGCAAAAACACCAGCAGCACCGGCACGGTGAGCGTAGCGTACTGGTCCACATCCAGCGGAATGCCGACGGTGAGCACGGTCCAGTAAATTTTGAGGAAGCTCCACGGCTCGACGGGGTTGGCCTGGGACCAGGTGGGGATGCGGCTCAGGGCGTAGAAAAGCCACGGCGCATAAAGCAGCAGCACGGCCGTTTGCGCCAGCGACCACTGCCAAAAATTGCGCCAGCGGTCGGCGGCGCGGGGCCAGACGAAAAAGAGCCAGACCAGGTTGGCCGTCACCAGGACCATGACGGCCAGGTAGAGGTTGTACAGCCCCAAAACCATGAAGAGGATGTAGAGGAGCCAGTCGCGGCGACGGCCGACTTGCCACACACCCACCGCCGCCCACAGCGCCCACGCCCCCAACAGCGCCGCCAGGGCGTACATGCGCATCTCTTGCGCCCAACCAATGTCAAACCGAGAAATGGTGATGAATAACGCTGCGAGGAGTCCGGTGAAACGGCCGTTGATCCGCTTGCCCAATAAATACGTGGCCGGTATGGTCAGCAGGCCGAAAATGGCCGAGAGCAGGCGCAGGCCAAATTCGGATTCGCCGCTGAGCAGCCGCCAGAAGTGGAGGAGCCAGAAGTAAAGGGGAGGGTGCACATCGTGGGCGGTCCAGCTGGCGATGGCCGCCAGCGACTGCCGGGCGGCCCAGGCGGCCAGCCCTTCGTCCCACCAGACGCTTTTGTCCCCCAAAGCCACCACCCGCAGGCCAAAGCCCAGCAACATCAGCCCCACCAACAGCCAGCGGGTGCCCCTCTCTGAATCGTACCGTCGCGCAAACATCGGGCGAATTAAAGCCTAATTGGAAACGGCCGTCAATGTGTAAGGCTTCGTCTGTCATTCCCGCGCAGGCGGGAATCTACTCAAGCGAAGAAAGTGGATACCCGCCTGCGCGGGTATGACACTACAATTTCCAATCTGACCTGATTCAGCGCTTGACGTTGCGCCACACGGCCGTTTCTCCCCACGGATCATAAACAGCGGATTCGGCTACCTGAACGTTCTTGCCGCCACCCTGGAGCAGCTCAAAAACGGCCGCTCCCAACCAGCCATCATCGTCCAGCGGGGCAGGCTGCCAGTTGGGTAGATGCTCTGGCAGGTAGTTGGTGCTGGTGTGGCGGCGGCGGAAAGTTGGCTCGTGCAGGATGGCCAGCAGGTAAGGAATGTTGGTTGTGACGCCTAACACTACCGTCTGCTGCAGGGCGCGAATCATCTTGCCGATGGCCTCTTCGCGGCTGTGGCCCCAGGTGATCACCTTGGCCAGCATTGGATCGTAGTAGGGCGAAACGGCCGTGCCCGACTCAATGCCATCATCCACGCGAATGCCAGGGCCAGACGGCCGTTCGTACATCACAATCTGGCCAATCGACGGCAAAAAGTTGTTGGCGGGATCTTCCGCATAAACGCGGCATTCGATGGCGTGGCCGCGCTGGCGCAGATCGTCTTGGGTGAAGGGCAGCGCCTCGCCCGCAGCAATGCGAATCTGCCAGACGGCAATGTCGAGACCCGTCACCAGCTCGGTGATGGGATGCTCCACCTGAAGCCGGGTGTTCATCTCCAAAAAGTAGAAACCGCCCTTTTCATCAACGATAAATTCCACCGTACCCGCGCTGCTGTACCCCACCGCCTGGGCCAGGGAAACGGCCGCTGCCGCCATGCGCTGCCGCAATCCCTCATCCTGGATCACCGGGGCGGGTGTTTCTTCGATGATTTTTTGGTGGCGGCGCTGAATGCTGCATTCGCGCTCGAACAGGTGCAGCACGTGGCCGTGCTGGTCGCCCAATACCTGGATTTCCACGTGATGAATCTCGGTGAAATATTTTTCCACCAGGACGTGATCGTCGCCGAAGGAGTTTTTGGCCTCGCCGCGGGCGGCCTGCACCGCGTCGGCAAATTCGGCGGCAGACCAGACAACGCGCATCCCTTTGCCGCCACCGCCCGCGCTGGCCTTGATGAGAATGGGATAGTCAATGTGGGCAACGGCCGTTTGCAATTCCGCCGCACTTAGCCCCGCCCCATCCACGCCGGGCACGATTGGCACACCCGCTTGCTCGGCCAGCTCGCGCGATTTGGCCTTGCTGCCCATCAATTCCATTGCCGCCGGGCTGGGACCGATAAAAACAATGCCTTTTTCCGCACAGGCAGCGGCAAAAGCGGCATTTTCGCTCAAAAAGCCGTAGCCAGGATGGATCGCCTCAGCGCCACATGCCTGGGCGATGTCCAGGATGGCGGACTGGTTCAGGTAGGTGTCCGTGGCGCTGGTGCCGGGCAGGTTGTACCGCTGGTCGGCCAGCCGCACCCAGGGCGCGTCTGCATCGGCATCGGAATAGATGGCAACGGCCGTAATCCCCAGTTCATGGCAGGCCACAATCAGCCGCCGCGCAATTTCCCCTCGATTGGCAATCAACACTTTCTGAAACATACTTTTTCCCATACCTACCCATAGAGTGAGCCAATCTTGCAGCGTGGCCCACGCTCGGTCAGTCATTCTAGACGGTTGTCAGCTTGATTCGCGGCGATTTTTCGCCTGAACCAACCAGGAAGTCGCAAAATCAACGGCCGTTTTCTGGTGAAACAGGCGGCATTCGGCCAGACCAATTTTGCCAATCTGTACCGAATGGATTTGCTCAAAATCTGCGCCAATGTGGGCAAAAGGCTCGTCGTCGTAATCCACATCCTGATACTGCTGCCAGACGCGACGGCCGTTGCGCCAGATTGGCGCACCCTGCGGCACCGTGGGCCGCACGCCCGCCCGAACTTCTGCCAGGTGAAACGACGTGTTGTTGCCGTAGCCCACGCCCAGCAGCAGCACAAAGCCGTCCAGCTCATAAATCCGGGCCAGGGGCGACTGTTCCCCCATGCCAAATTCCAGCTGGTGATCGGCAGTGATGGCCGCTGCATGGCGGCCCCAGGCAGCAAACGACACCTGCGGATGATGGCTGCGGAACACGCCAGGCCAGGTGCGGAACAGCTCGGGAATGACGCCCATGCCCCGCGTCGGCGTCAGCTGCGGATCGAAGGCGGGCATCGTGTCGCGAATGATTTGGTGCCACGCTTCCGGCGCGGGCGGATGCTGCCAGGGGGCCGGGTCGGAATAATCGCTGGAGTGGGTGGGCATCACCAGCGTGCCCGCCGGGGTCAGCGCTTCTTGCAGCGCCTGGATGACGCTTACCGGCCCGCCCGGCACGTAACCAATCTGGCTCAGGCTGGAATGGACCAGCAGCACCAAACCCGGCTGCACCCCCAGCGCATGCAGCTGTTCGATGAGCATCGTTTTGGTGAACGGGTGCGGGGAGTTTTGCATAACGGCCGTTTCTGTCATAAATCACTTTTTAGCCACAGATGGCGCAGATTGCTCTGGCTTTTTGGTTTTGTGAGTCGGGCATGAAACGTGAAGCGTGAAACGTGACGTTTCTCAGGTCACGTTTCACGTTTCACGCATCACGGCTGGTAAATCCCCTGAATTCCTGAAAAACCATTTTCCCTCTTTCCCTCTGCGCCCTCCGCGGTGAAATCACTCTGCCTGCCACCACGGTTTGCGCTTTTGCAGGAAGGAACTCATGCCTTCGCGCCCTTCGTCGCTGTCGCGCAGGCTGGCAATGAGCTCGGCGGTGTAGCCGCGCATCGCCGCTTTGGGCTGGTAGGCCACCTGGCGAATGAGCGCTTTGGCCGCAGCCTGGGCACCGGGGGCGGCCTGGAGGAGCTGGTGGATGCGGTCGGAGACGGCCGTATCCAACTCCTCATCGGCCACCACATGGTTCACCAACCCGATTTGCTGCGCCTTGGTCGCGCCAAACCGCTCGCCGGTCAGGAACAGTTCACGCGCCTCGTTGGGGCCAATCTTACCCAGCACAAACGGCGAAATGACGGCAGGCACAATGCCCAGGCGCGTCTCGCTAAAACCAAACTGCGCCCGATCCACGGCCACGACGATGTCGCAGCAGCTCACCAGCCCCACGCCGCCGCCAATCGCCGCCCCGTTAATCCGGCCAATGACTGGCCGGGAACACTGTTCGACCATCAGCATCAGGTCAAAAATCGCTTCGCCATCCTGCACATTTTCGGCAAAAGTGTAGTCGGCGGCCGCCCGCATGAAGCTCAAATCGGCCCCGGCACAGAAGGAACGGCCGTTGCCCGTCAGCACCACCACGCGAATTTCATCAGGGATTGTTTGGAAAACGGCCGTTAGCGCCCCAATCATGCCCGGCGTCAGCGCATTGTGCACCTCCGGCCGGTCCAGCGCCACCGTCAACACCGCCCCATCCTGCCTCACCTCAATCTCACTCACCACACCCTCTCCTCAGTTAACCATTAACCATTTACAATTAACCATCAACCATTACCACACCGTCTTCATCGCCCCGCCATCCACAATCAGCGTTTCGCCGGTGATGTAGCTGGCCGCGTCCGACAGCAAAAACGCCCCGGCCCGGCCAAACTCCTCGATGGTGCCATAACGGCCCCAGGGAATTTGTTTTTCCTGCAGCGCCTGCTGTTCCGCCACGCTGCGCCCCGCATTTTTGGCCCCAATCGCATCCAGCGACTTCACCCGGTCGGTGAAGATCCGCCCAGGCACAAGATTGTTTACCCGAATCTGCTCCGGGGCCAATTCACGCGACAGGCTCTTGAGCAGGCTCACCACGCCGGAGCGCATCACGTTGGACAGCAGCAAAATATCAATCGGTTCCTTCACGGATGAGGAAGTGACGGCCACAATCGAGCCGCCGCCCCGCGCCCGCAGATGCGGCAGCACGGCGCGAATCATCCGCACGCTGCTCAGCAGCGTCAGCTCAAACGCCGCCTGCCAGACCGCGTCGTCGAAATCGTCAAAACCCCCGGCAGGTGGACCGCCCGCGTTTACCACCAGGCCATCCACGCCGCCAAATGTGGCCACGGTGGCCTCGACCCAGCGGTTGATCGAAGCGGCATCCCGCGCATCGAGCACGCTGCCCAGCGTTGCCGCGCCGGTTTCGCGGTGCAGCGTGTCGGCCGCCGCCACAATGTCTGCCTCGGTGCGGCTGCCAATGGATACCTTCGCACCTTCCTGAGCCACCGCCTGGGCGATGCCGTAGCCCAGCCCCTTGCTGGCGGCGGCCACCATGATCACCTTGTCTTTTAAGCCCAACTCCATCTCAACTCCTGATTTCGACCGTTTCGCCATCGGCGGGAATGCGCAGCCGCGCGTCGGAGATGCCCTGGGCGGCGGCCGCCGCGCGCAGGTCGGCGCGGCTCACCGTGCCGTGATCCAGCGATTCCAGGTGCACGGCAATAACAGTGGCGTTGGGGGCCGATTGGCAAACGGCCGTTGTCTGCCCCGCATCCATCACAATTGGCAAACTGTCGCCAAATTTCGCCCCGCTGGAATGCGTCACAATCACATCGGGCTGGGTTTGGGCGACAATCTCGGCCACCGGTTCGTACCAGACCGTGTCTCCCATCCAGTACACGGTTGGCTCACCCATCGCTTGCCAGACAAAGCCGGAGACGTGGCCCATGCGCTCGGCCAGTTCGGCATAGCCGTGCCGCCCCGGCGTGCGGGTGAAGGTGATGCCCTGCCAGGTGTGTTGCGTGGCCACAGGCGTAACATTTACAAATCCCCTGGCGCGAATCGTCGCTTCATCCACCGGCTGGCACAAAATGGGGAGCGTTTTGGGCAGCAGGTTCATGGCCACCTCGTCAAAATGGTCGGGATGCAGGTGGGACACCAACACCATCTCCACGCCATCAATCACCGCTTCCGGCGGCATCGGCAGCTCCACAATCGGATTCTGCGAAATCCCGGCAAAGGAGCGGATGGTTTCTTTGGCCGCCAAAAAGGGATCGATGAGGAACAAACGGCCGTTAAACCTCACCCTTAACGTCGCATTCCGAATCAGCTGAATCTCCATCTTGCCTCATCTCTCTGTGTCACTCTGCGGTTCTCCGTGTAACTCTGTGTTCCTGTCTTAATGAATTTGCACCGGGTCCTTAATTGCCCCGCGGTCGAACAGCGGTTTTTCGTAGCCTTCGTCCCAGCCTTCGGGGGCGGTGGTGGGTTGGATGGTTACGGCCGTATTCTTGTAATCCGGTATCTTGGCCCGATCGTCCACCCGATCCAGCGTCAGCAAGTTGGCCGCCGCCTCGGCGAAGTGGAACGGAATGAAGATCGTCTTGGGCAGCGAGCGCTCCGTCACCAGCAAGCGCAGCGTAATTTCGCCGCGACGCGAGGCCACTTTGACCCAATCGCCCGTCGCCAGGTTCAAATCTCTGGCATCATCAGGGTGCATCTCGCAGGTAGCTTCCGGGTAGACGTTTTCCAGCGAGGAGCGGCCGGTCATCGTGCTGCCGCTCCAGTGGTACAGCACCCGACCGGTGCTCAGGTTAAACGGATACTCCGCGTCGGGCTGCTCAGAGCGTGTGCCGTAGGTCACTTCCCAGAATTTGCCCCGGCCGCGCGGGAAGCCATCGGCAAACAGGAAGGGCGTGCCGGGATGGTCGAAGCTGGGGCAGGGCCAATGCACGCCGCCCTCACGCTCCAGCCGGTCGTAGTCGATGCCCCAGAAGTCGGGCGTTAATTGGCGCATCTCTTCCCAGATGTCGCTGGGGTGGGCAAAGTTGAAGCCGTGGGTCAGGTTCAGCCCCAGCCGCTGCTCGATGCGCCGACCGAGATCACACAGGATGTCCCAGTCGGGTCGGGAGTTGGCGATGGGGGGAACGGCCGTACGGCAGCGCTGCACCCGTCGGTCGGTATTGGTAAAGGTGCCATCCTTCTCGGCAAAGCTGGTGGCGGGCAAAATCACGTCCGCCATCTCGCCCGTCTCGTTGATGAAGATGTCCTGGCACACCATAAACTCCAGCTGCTCCAGCGAATGGCGCGTGTGGTGCTGATTCGGCTCGCTCATCATCGGGTTCTCGCCCAGCACAAACATCGCTTTAACCGAACCATGCAGCGCCTCTGTCACCATCTCCGTGGCCGTCAAACCGGGCACTGGATTCAGTTCGGTGCCCCAAAACTGCTCAAACTTCGCCTTAATTTCGGGATCGGCCACGTTTTGGTACGCCGTAAACACACCAGGCAGGCCGCCGCTGTCGGAGCAGCCCTGCACGTTGTTCTGGCCGCGCAGAGGATTCAACCCCGTGCCCGATTTGCCCACGTGGCCGCACATCAGCGCCAGGTTCACCAGCGAAAGCGTGTTGTCCGTGCCGTGCGTGCTCTGGCTGATGCCCATGCCCCAGTAGATGGAAGCCCGCTCGGCTTTGGCATAGAGCCGCGCCGCTGACCGAATGTCGTCGGCCGGTACGCCGCTGACCGATTCGGCCCACTCCGGCGTCAACGTTTCCAACGATTCCAGATAGTCGCTAAACCCTTCGGTCCGCTCGGCAATAAACGCTTCGTCGTACAGCTTTTCTTTCACCACCACGTGGGCCATTGCCTGGAAAACGGCCACGTCGGTGCCTGGATTTTGGCGCAGCCAGAGGGTGGCAAAGTCGGTCATCTCAATGCGGCGCGGATCAATCACAATGAGTTTGGCCCCGTTTTTGCGCACCGCCTTCTTAAGGAAGTTGGAGATAACCGGATGCGTTTCCGTGGTGTTGGAGCCAGTGACGATAAACGCTTCCAAATCTTCCATCTCGGCAATGGAGTTGGACATAGCGCTGGAGCCGATGGAAAGCTGCAAGCCAGTGACCGATCCAGCATGGCACAGCCGGGCGCAGTGATCGACATTGTTGGTGCGGATGAGGGCACGCATCACTTTTTGGAAGATGTAGTTATCTTCGTTGGTTGCTTTGGCGCTGGCGTAGCTGGCAATGGCGTCGCCGCCGTGGGCCTGGGCGATGCGAGTCAGCTCATCGGCCACGTAGTCCAGCGCCTCGTCCCAGGTGGCTTCGCGCCACACCGGTTTGGCGCTGCGCCCTTCCTCGCGGTTGGCGCGAATGAGCGGCGTTTTGATCCGGCCAGGATGCTTGACATAATCAGTGCCAAAGCGCCCCTTGACGCATAACATGCCGTAATTGGGCGCGGCGTCAAACGGCGCTTCGACGGCATAGATGTAATTATTTTTCACCTGCAAATGCAGCTGGCAGCCCACGCCGCAGTAGGGGCAGGTGGTTCGGACTGTTTTATCGGGGGTAATCATTGGAAATCCTCCAAATCTATAAACTTCACCACGTTACTTCCAAAGGTAAAAATCTCATCAAATTAGCAAAACCTGCATAAGAAAAAGCCAATCCGAGCAAAAAGCAGAAGAGCAGAATGATTCGACCCTGCCAAAGCCAGTACCGGTTTGAGCAAAAGCCAAGTGTGCGTTTTCCCCAACTACCAATCGCCAAAAAGTAAAGCAGACTCATATATTGATCGGCCGTTCTCGTCCAAGCTGCAATAGAATTTACAATACCCATGATCAAAAGCAATAAGCCAAAAATAGTCAGAAACAAGGCTTCGATAATTGATTTTGAGTTTTCTCTGTCAACTGATCGGAAGGATATTGATTCCGAAAAAACGAAAAAAACAGCGAGCAAGATAAACCAAACGGCCTGAATACTGTAATTAAATTTCTTAACTGTTTGATCTCTCATTTCTAAATTCTTTCAACTCTGCCTTGTTGCTTCGCGTCCAAGGACAAAGTCTGAAAACTGGCCACGGCACTTTTAGTTACCCCAATTTTTCGTAGTCAAATTCATTAATAATGGCATAACGCATAAAGCTACCTTTTGATTCGGCTTTTCTCAACTTTTGGACAACTTTCGGCGGCACATTGAAGTAACGAAATCGGCCAGTTCGATTAAACAACACATCAAGCTCTTTCTTAGCTGGATCGTACTTGAAAGCACAAATCATGCTGGAGTCGACATCTTCCCAAACGGGTTTTGCAGGTTGCACGGATGTTGTGTGTTCAACCATCAACGTCAGCATTTCATCATCCGTTGTCCACAGCCGATGAAGCTGCCCGGCAGGCCAGCGCACGCGCTCACCCTCAAAAATTGGCGATTGCTCTTTGCCTACGCTCGTAAACCCGGAACCTCCCAGACAAATGACATCAATGTCAATCTCGGCGGCATGTTCATGAATCGTGGCCTGTTTATCAAAACGCAGCATGGCGATGCTCAGGTGCGGCAGCGAAAGCAAAGCTTTACTGGAAACGTTGAGGCAGCCTTCTTGGGTGAGTGGGGTCCAGAACGGCCGTTTCACGGGCAAAACTTCTAACGTCATGCTTTCTCAACCTCTTCCATCCAGGCAGGTGTTAAATCGTAATACAGCACGTCTGGATCAATATCTGCCCCATTTGGCCAGGCAATCGTCCCGCCCTCAATGCTTACATCCTGAAACTGTTCTGGGTCTTCACGAATCGAGTCAAAGATCGGACCATGAAGAAATTTTTCTAAATCGATCACTTTTTCAGAGCCATCCTCGAAGAAGATACGCATGGAATAGCCTTCCAAAGGCTCCGCCTTGTTAACTTTTACTCGTTTGCCTAGCTGAGTCATTTCAAATACTCCCGTTTTTTATTCAAGCGGCTCAATTCTGTTTAGGCCCTGCATTTGTCGTGCTAACTCCCAATTTTCTCGTAATTCATTCCGATAAAGGGTTGCCCCTCCACAACCATACCATGGGCTCGTCGGGGCAAGTTACCACGCAGTATTTCCAGCGTCTCAATGGTGTAGATCGCTTCTTGGTCTCCATATTGCGCATGAAAATGCGGCGGTGAATGATCATTGAAGTACATGTAAATGATGATGCCGAAGAATCGACTTATCTGTGGCATTTTTCACTCCGATACGGCCGTTTCACTGGCAAAACTTCCAGCTTCATGCTTTTTCAACCTTTTGCCGTTTCACAACCCACCACCCACCAATTCTCGAATCTCCTGCACCAGTTCGGCAGGTGACAGGATGCGTAGGCTGCTTTGGGCGGCCACTTTTGGCGTGAAATCTTTGCTGTTGAGTGTCACCAAGCGATCAACCTGGGCGGAAACGGCCGTTGCCAAAATCGGTGCATCTTTCGCTTCAATAATCTTTGCCCATCGCTGCACTTCTTCATCCGTTGGCGGCGGCACAATTTCTAGCTGAAGCTGGGCCATTTGCCGGGCAAAATTGGGCAGGGCTCGCGGCAGCTTCTTGCGCAAGTTACGTTCCACCTCTTCCAGCACCAATCGAGAAACCACCAGCCGGAACAGCCCAATTTCGGCCATGAGCAAAACGGCGCTGCTGGCTCCCGTGCGGGAAGCGGCTCCGGCAATCAACACGTTGGCATCGGCAAAAACTTTACGGAGTTCCACCGTACCGTTCCTGGTAAACTGCCTGCCGTTCTTCTGCCAACCCTTCCAGCAAATCTGCCAGCGAGACCCCCGCTTCATCCATCAGGGCCGAAAATTGCTTCGATAGTTCGGGCAGCAGCAGCTTCTTGGGCGTCAGGAACACGACATCACCAATTTCAACCAGATTCAGCACATCCGGCTCAATGGCTTCGGCAGCCCACTTGTCGCGCACCGACTGCGGAATGGTGATTTGTCCACGTTCGCGCAGCCGGACGGTTGTTTGTTTAATTTCGTAATCGCTCATCGCATTCTCCGAAAATCAGATTTTCGGAATTTTAGCACAGAAAGTGGCTTATTGATACTCTGGATGATTGGCAATGAACTTGTCCAGACCGGCAACGGCCGTTTCCCGCACCCGTTTCCGCATCATCGGCGTCCAGCCCACCAGCGTACCCGGTAAGCCCAGCGCCATGCGCATCCAGCGGTAAAAGTCAAAAGTGTCGGCGTGGCGGAGGATACGGCCGTCACCAAACTCAAAACGCGCCTCAATCACATTATGCACCTTGCGCCCCGTCGAGAAGGTGTAAGTCGCTTCCCACTTTGCCTGGCCGCTGTTTTGCGTCGCCACCACATCACGAAAAGTAATCTGCAAATCCTTGCCGCGCTCGCACAGCATGTGCCACATCGCCATCGCCCGCTGGCCGTGCAAATCGCCAAAGGCGGGGTCGGAAAAGTGAATATCGGGATGGTAGCAGGCGTTCATACCCGCATGATCCCGCTGCTGAAACGCCGTGTAAAAGTTACGAATAAGCTGCTGATTCTCCTGCATCGTGTTCCTTTGCCGGTGGTGGTTCCGGCGCATCAACCATGCCGACCGATACGTCATCGGGCGTGGAGCGGCGCGGGCTGAGGTTCAGCACCGGGTCCGCCTGCGCCAGGCGATGCTCGATGATTTGTTCCGGCAGCAGCAGGGCGTACGGCTGCAAAACGGGCAGCCCCCAGATCAACCGCGCCTTGTCACACTCGGCGCTGGGCAGGCCATCCTCCCACGCAACCCGGAATTCACGGCAGGGCGACGGCCGTTCCGCATAAATCGTACAGCGCACACAAGAGCCAACCTGCCCCTCCAGCGCCACACACCGGGGCGCTTTGCTGTTGGTGCCCGCCATCACCCGCCGCAGATCGTTTAATTTTTCTGTTAAAGCAATGGGCACCGATCCCGCAACGGCCGGATCGGCCTCTGCCCAATAAAATGAAACCCGAAAACTCGCACAACATGCACCGCACCGCAGACAGACATGCTCCGCACTCATAAAGTTTTACGCTTATAGACGACTCCTTTTCACACGCAAAAATCTCTATCACTTTTGAATTGGACACTGATTTTCACTGATCAACGCTGATTTTTGTTCTTATCTGTGTCAATCAGCGTTCATCAGTGTCCGGTTTATTCCTTCTTTTTAGCGTTTTTGCCACGACCGCCGCGCGTTTGCTGGAAAATCGAATCCGGATCCACCCCCTGCTCCAGCAGCGCCTGCCGCTTGGGCTTGAGCGCCCCGGTAGGGCAAACACCGACACACTGCCCGCAGAAAACACACGTCGTGTCCATCATCCCGTGGCCGTTGAAGGTGCCAATTTGGGTGTGGTAGCCACGGCCGTCAAAATTCAGGGCAAAAGCAAACTGGGCATCTTCGGCACAGACCTGCACGCAGCGCCAGCAGTTGATGCATTGGTTGTAATCGCGAATGTAGAACGGATTGTCGTCGTAGACCGGCGCGGTGCGCGGTTCGGCATCGGCAAAACGCAGCGGATCCGCGTCGTAGCTGTCCAGCAGGTCCAGAATGTTGGGCGATTCGTCCACGTTAACCGTGGCCGCCAGCATCTCCAAAATGGTACGCCGCCCGCGCTGCACATTCTCGGAATTGGTCACAATTTCCATGCCGTCGGCACACGCCGTCACGCAGGCGGCCAGCTGCACCCGGAACCCGGCTTCCACCGAGCAAATGCGGCACAGCCCGTTGGCCGTCAGGTGGGGGTGGTAACAAATCACCGGAATCTCAATCCCAATCTGCGCCGCTGCGTCTAAAATCGTCGTGCCTTTGGGAACGGTCACTTCCTGGCCATCTATTTTTAGCGTTACAGTATCACTCATTCTTTTCTCCAGAGAAACCTACTAAAAGAATTTGCCCGATATGATGCTGACGAAGAGCGCAATAATTGGCACCACGAACAAATAAACAAGACATCCTGCAAAAAAGCCAGGAAAAGCTTTGGCCTGTGGCTCTTCGCTAAACTTGAGCCCTTCAAAGCCAAACCGGCTTAACAACCGATTGGCCCCCCAGCCAAAAACAAGCAGGAGCACAAATGGAATGCCCAAGTAGGCGATCATTGTAAGAAGGGAAGTATCGGGCGTTGGTTCAAAACGTTGTGAGAATGGCATGGAAAGGTGACAAGCAGCATTCGCAACAATGCCACCAATAAACCCTTTCACAAAAGGATGATTGATTGTCCACTTGTTGACGGATGAGCTAGACATTGTTAGTTCTTATTATCCTTTCGGGATGGGTATAAATCCGCATCCGGTCCTGGCGCAGGTAGGCGACGATGGTGATGTGCCAGGCATCGGCCAGGGCCACGGAGAGGCTGGTGGGTGAGGTACGGGAACAGACGATGGGGGTACCCAACCGCCGCGCCTTGTTGATCATCTCGCTAGAAATACGGCCGCTGCTCAACAAAATCTTCCCTTCCGTCGCCAGCCCACCCAGCAGGGCCGCCCCGCGCAGCTTGTCCAGGCAGTTGTGACGGCCGATATCTTCCATTTGCAGCAGCACTTTGTCGGGGGTGGCGAGTACGGCCGTATGAATCCCCCGTGCCTGCTGGTACAGCTCCGCCCCCATATGCGTCTCGCGCATCAGGTTGGCCAGCTGCTCCGGCGTCGCCGTCAAATCAGACACCAGCGGTTCGTGCTGCTGCGACAAATCATCAAACGTCACCCCGCCGCCGCAGCCCGCCGTGATGATAAATTTGCGCGGCTTGGCAAAGTTCAGGTCGTGCAGCCAGACGTCCACGCAGGTGCCGCTTTTGGCCAGGCGCAGGTGGCGAATCTCCGCTGCGCTCTGAATGATGCCCTCATTGGCCAGAAAACCCACCGCCATCGGCTCCAAATCGCGCGGCGAGGCCATAAACGTGGCCAGCTCTTCACCGTTCACGGAAATGCACACCTGGGCTTCTTCCACCACCCAGCCGTCCACATCTTGCGGTTCGCCCACGCCCACGGTGATGTATTGCGCTGGCTGAACGCCAACCGATTTTTCGATGACGGAATGATCGCTGCCGTTACTTGCCACTTGCCACCTGCCACCTGCCACTCATTCCACCAACTCCGGCCATAACCCTATCGCGCTCATGATGGCCGAAGCGGCCGTTTGCCCCAACCCGCACAACGATGTCTGCGTCATGGTAAAGCCCACGTCCAGCAGCAGCTGCCTGTCGCCGGGCTGCGCCTCACCCTGGTGGATGCGGTTCAGGATTTCTAGCTGGCGCTGGGTGCCAATCTGGCAGGGGAAACATTTGCCGCAGCTTTCGTGGGCAAAAAAGTGGGCCAGTTCAAAGAGGTGCTGCTGGAGATCGGCCGTTTCGTCAAACACCATAATCACGCCCGAGCCCAGCGGAAAACCCGCCGCCCGGGCATCTTCGTAGGTCAGCGGTGTATCCAGCTTGTCTGGTCCGATGAACGCGCCTGCCGCGCCGCCCATGAGCACCGCCTGCACCGCGTGGCCGCCGGGCACACCGCCCGCCAGCTCAATCATCTGGCGCACCGTCAGCCCAAAAGGCACTTCGTACACCCCCGGGTCGGCCACGTTGCCGCTCAGGCAAAACAGCTTGGTGCCCGGCGATTTTTCCGTGCCGTGCTCTGTCCATTCCGCCTCGCCCACGCTGAGCGCGGCCAGCATCGCCACCAGCGTTTCCACGTTGTTCACCGAGGTGGGCTGGCCAAACAGCCCGTGGGTGGTGGGAAACGGCGGTTTGATGCGCGGGAAGCCGCGCTTACCTTCGATGGCTTCAAACAGGGCCGTCTCCTCGCCGCAAATGTACGCCCCGGCGCCCAACCGCACGTGCACCGTAAAGTTGAAGCCCGGCTTACCCAAAATATTCTTGCCCAGGTAGCCCGCCTCATACGCCCGGTCTACCGCGTTGTGCAGCCGGGTGTGCGCCCGGGGATACTCGCCGCGCAGAAAAATCCAGCCATTTTCCGCGCCGACGGCATACGCCGCCACGGTCATCGCTTCAATCAGAGCAAACGGATCTTCTTCCATCAGGCAGCGGTCTTTGAAGGTGCCGGGTTCGCTCTCGTCGGCATTGACCACGATGTGCTTTTGGCGCGGATCGTCCGACGCGCCGCGGGTGAAAAACCATTTGCGCCCCAGGGGGAACATCGCCCCACCGCGCCCCAAAATGCCAAAACTGTCCACCGTTTCGATCAGGGCCTCAGGCGTCTGGGCCACCGCCTGGCGCAGCCCCTTGTAGCCACCAGCGGCCTCGTATTCGGCCAGGCTCATCGGGTCGATTTTGCCAATGCGCTTGAGCTTGATGAAAGGCCCGCCGCGCGGCCGGGCCAGCGGTTCGGGATGGGTGCCGTCGAGAAAAGCGGGCACGTTGTCGACGGCGAGGCTGCCTGCCGGGCGCTCGCCGTTGAGGGCACAGGGAGCGTGTTCACACATGCCCAGGCAAGGCACGGTTTCAAAGGTGAGACGGCCGTCTTCACTCGTTTCGCCCGGTTCCAGCCCCAATTTGCCTTCGATGGCCTGGATGACGGCATGGCTGCCCGCCTGGCTGCACGCCAAATCCTCACACACGCGGATGACATGGCGGGCCGTCGGCTGGCTGTAAAACATCGAGTAAAACGCAACCACGCCGTGAATGTCGGCCAGGGGCACACGCAGCGTTTTGCCGATGGCTTCCTGCACTTCGGGCGGCAGCCAGCCGTAGATGTCTTGGGCCTGATGGAGAAGGGGGAGAAGGGCTTCGCGTTTACGGCCGTTGTACTTTTCCAACAGCGGGGTCAGCAGGGTCAGGTCAATCGTTTGCACAGCAGTGGTCACTAGGCACCTCTTGGTTCTATTGCCTATTGGTCTGGTGAAATAGTGGGTAAGAGCCAGGCCAGGTTTTAGTTTTTCGGCCCAGGAAGACCATAAAACGGCCGGGGCCGATTGATGCTGAATCGATCCCATTGTAACTGAGATAAATCAGTTTACCAATGAGAAGCCTTTTCACCTGCATTTCAAAATATGGCGTAGGGGCGGGACGGCGCGGTATGGTTTGGCCTAAAATCGGTCATCTTATCTCCGCGCCATCTCGCCCTGCCTGGTGGTGACGGCCGTTTTGGGTGAGACAGGCGGGAGGCAAGACCCTTCTTCTGGCCAGGATCTTGGCCTGCCTGTCCCACCTATCACGAGCCAGGATTGATCACAGTCACCTGGTAGCTAAACGATTGCGGCGATCCCCCAATCACCACATTGTGGAGGGTCACCTGGTACGTGGTGTCCGACCCGGGGGCGCTGCCAAAACTGTCGCCCGGCTCCCAAACCAGCGTATTTTCGCCATACCCATTGGCCACCGGGCTAACCGTCACGCTCAGCGGCGAGCCATTTTTGCTCATCGTCACCGACGCGCCGGAAAAATCGGCCCCGGCGTAGGCAAAAGACCAGCGGGGATAGACTACCTGGTACGGCACATAACCCGGCGGCGGCCAGGCCACAAACGCTTCACGTGTGTCCGGGCGCGGTCCCCACATGTTGGCCGAATCAAACACCCACAGCGCATTCGCCGCCGCTTTACCCGACGTCGCTGGAATGTCACCCGTGCCCATGAATTTGGTTTGCGGGTACAAAATCCAGCGGCGATGGCCCACGAAATAGTTGCCGCCACCTGGATCATAGATGTAACCGCTAATCGCCGACGGGCCGTAGACGCCCAGGTACAAATTAGAGCTGCCCGCCCCTTCAGCGCCAGCGGCCGTGTAACAGGCCCAGCTGGTGCCTGGCGCATGGCTCAGATCATTTTGGGCGCTCATCATCAGCGCGGCCGCCTGCGCCTTGCTGTTGTAATCGGCGGCAAAACCCTGCACAGCAGGCACTCCCGCCATGGCCCGGAAAAAGTTGATGCGCCGCAAAACAGCTTCCTTAAACGCCGCCGAGGTGCTGCCAGGGTTACAGCTGCCCACATTGCCCGCCCAGCCGTGGGGCACCCCTTCCGAGGCGAGGTATTCTGTTTGGTAAAAGGCGACCACCTGCGCCCGGTTTTGCGTATCTACCCAGGGGCCAATTTCTTCCGGGCGAAGCACCAGCGGCAGGTAAACAAAGTTGCTGTCTCCCGCAACCACCTTTGGTGGCACCAGGGTGGTCGTTGGTTGGGGCGGGAAGGTTGGCGGTGGCGGTAGGGGTGGCAGTTGGTCGGCCTGGGTGTAACGGCCGTTTACCAGCAAAACCAGCACACCAACCAGCAAAACAATCGGGAGCAGCTTGAGGGGTTGTTTCATCTTGTTCATCCTTTTTGGCATTGACCCATTTTAGCGAAATTTCGTTGTCCCGCTATTTCTACCGCCAGGGCCGCCCGGCACCTTAACCTGTTTTGTAATTGAAAATAGGTACGCTACGCAAAAGAGCCGTATTGTAACAATCAACTTTTTTCACAACTCGCCGCAGTCCATAAGCTGTATCAGTCTAAATTCAGGAGTGTATTGGATTCTATGAAGAGAAACGTTATTTCCCTGGGACCCGCCTTTTTTCTAGCAGTATTCATTTTACCCGCCCTTATTTCCATCTTTAGGCACGCAAATACGGCCCATGCTGCCACACTAACCGTCAACATCTTCTACGATGAAAACGACACGGTTTGTGATTCCAGCTGCTCCATCCGCGATGCCATTGCCCAGGCGGTGAACGGCGATGACATTACCATTCCTCCTGGCACTTACACCCTGTCCGCCACCAACGGCGCGCTGGCCGTCGCCAAAAATCTCACCTTCAACGGCGACAACGCCACAACAACATTCATTGATGCCCAAAATACCAGTCGCGTTTTTAATGTAACCGCTGGTACCGTCACCCTGAATAATTTAACCCTGCAAAACGGCGTCGAAGTGAATGGTGCAGGCATGTTCATCAGCGGGCTAAGCACCAGCGTCACCCTGAACAGCGCGGTCGTAATCAGCAACACGGCTTCGGGCAGCGGTGGGGGCTTTTATGTACAAAGCGGCACGCTCATTTTGCAAAACAGCGACGTAATGACAAATACGGCCGCTTTAGACGGCGGTGGTATCTACAGCCATCGCGGGGCCGTTACCAGCAGCAGCAGCCGAATCAACTACAACGTAGCGCTGCGCGGCGGTGGGGTGCACGTCAATCAGGATTCCGCCATTTTTACCCTGAACAGCGGTGAAGTTTCCTACAACCAGGGTAACCAACTGGTAGATTCTTTTCCCGGCGGCGGCATTTTTGTCGGTGCGGGCCAGGCCATTCTTAATGGCGGCGAAGTCAAGTTCAACACCGCCTATCGCGGCGGCGGCATCCTGATCAGCAGCGGCCAGGCCACCCTGAACAACGCCCAAATCATCAGCAATACCGCCACCTACGGCGGTGGTGTGTATGTCTATAACCTCGCGGCCCAGTTTACCCAAACTGCGGGTACCATTGCCTACAACAGCGCCATCGGCCCGATCGATTTTGGCGGGGGCGGCCTGTACATTTTTAATGGCTCGGCCGCCCTGCTTGGCGGAGAAGTGGTGACCAATACGGCCGCTTCCCACGGCGGTGCGCTGGAACTACGTTTTGGGACCTTAACCCTCGACGGGGCCACCCTGAGCGGCAACGAAGCGGGCCACATGGGTGGAGCCATCTACAACAGCGGCGGCGAGGCCACCATTCACAACAGCCTCATCAGCCACAACACGGCCGGGGACGGCGGCGGTGGCCTGGCCACCAATTACGACAGCGCCCCCAGCCAGACCCTGATTGAAAACAGCACCTTGCTCAACAACAGCACCTCGACCACCACCAGCGGTGGCGCTGTTCTGGCCACCGGGCAATCGTCCGTGGCTGGCGGTGTCATCACCCTGACCAACGTAACCCTCAGCGGCAACGGCGCGGGCGCGGGCGCGGGTCTGGCCAATGAACAGGGCAGTACGGCCGTTCTCACCAACGTCACCATCGCCGACAACAGCGCCAATAACAACGGCGGCGGCCTCAGCAACGGCAGCGGTGGCAGCCTCACCGTGGGCAACAGCATCATTTTTGGCAACAGCGCCGCCTCCGGCCCCGATTGCAGCGGCACCATCACCAGCGCAGGCCACAACATCAGCACCTGCGGCCTTAGCGGCAGCGGCGACGGCAGCAGCGATCCGCTGCTAGAGCCGCTGGCCCTCAACGACGGCAGCACGCTCAACTACGCCCTGGCCGACGGCAGCCCGGCGCGTGACGGCGGCAGCAACACCCTCTGCCCGGCAGCCGACCAGCGCGGCAACCTGCGCCCCATCGACGGCGATGGCGACAACACGTCCACCTGCGACGTCGGCAGCTATGAACACGGTCTGGGCTTCTTCATCACCGATGCCAGCCTGACCGAAGGCAATTCTGGCAGCGCTCAGCTGAGCTTTGTCATCACCCGCTCCTTCATCACCAGCACCACCACCACGGTGGATTACGCCACCGTGGATGGCACGGCCTTGGCTGGCACGGACTACACGGCCGTTCCCAGCACCACCCTCACCTTCCTGCCCGCGACCATGACCCAAACGGTCACCGTGGACGTTTTGGGCGATACGCTGGACGAGATCGATGAGCAGTTCACCGTCGTCCTGGGCAACCAGTCGGCTGGCGTGCTGGTGGGCGACTTCAGCGGCGCCGCCACCATTCTGGACGATGACGACCCGCCATCACTCACCCTCGAAGACACGGCACTGTTTGAAGGCGACAGCGGCACCGTTACGGCCGTTTTCACCGCCACCCTTTCCGCGCCCAGCGGCAAAACCATCACCGTGGACTTTGACACGGTGGACGGCACGGCCGTCGCCAACGGCGATTACGACGCCGCCAGTAACACCATCACCTTTGCTCCTGGCGAGACCGAACAAACCGTTGACATTATCGTTAACGGCGACCTGCTGGACGAAGAAGACAGCGAAACATTCACCGTTGCGCTGAGCAACGCCAGCAACGTGACCCTGGCGGACAGCAGCGCGGAAGGCACCATCCTCGACGATGATCCGCTGCCCACCCTGAGCATCGCCAATGCCAGCGTCACCGAAGGCAACAGCGGTACAACCACGATGAACTTCCTGGTTACCCTGGATGCACCCAGCGGCCGTACCGTCACCGTCACCTACGCCACCAGCGCGGGCACGGCCACAGCGGGTGTGGATTACGTGGCGACCAGCGGCTCGCTCACCTTCGTTGCTGGCGATACCCAGGAAACGATCAGCGTCACCGTGAATGGCGACGCCATCGACGAAATCAACGAAACCTTCCTGGTGACGATCAGCACGCCCACCAACGCCACGCTGGATGACGCCGAGGCCACTGGCACCATCACCGACGATGATCCTCAGCCCACTGCCAGCATCAACGATGTGTCGGTGGAAGAGGGGGACAGCGGCACGGTAACGGCCGTTTTCACCGTCACCCTCTCCGCCGCCAGCACCAAAATAATCACCATCAACTACAGCAGCAGCAATGGAACGGCCGTTGCTGGGGAAGATTTTACGGCCGTGGCCCCCGCCACGCTCACCTTCAACCCTGGCGATCCGCTCAGCCAGACCATCAGCGTCACCATCCAGGGCGACGAAGAGACCGAGCCGGATGAGCAGTTTTTCATCAACCTCAGCGGCGGCAGCAACGTCACCTTGAGCGACAACCAGGGCATCGGCACCATCCGCAACGATGACGGCCACTTCCTCTACCTGCCGTTCATCGTCAAGCCCTAACCCGGACGAGCCAGAAAGATAGTTATCAACAGATTACGCAGATTGAACAGATAAAAAATCTACTCAATCTGCGTAATCTTTGCTTGTCTCTTGACTGCTGCACCAAAATTTTCCGGAACGGGTGCCCCGTGCCACCCGTTCCGAACCCGTAACCAACTTTGTAACCCAACCTTGTTACCGTGTTCTGGGCCAACCACCCACTCAAACAACCCGCTGTAGTGAGGACCACTTTTTGTATGACCAAACCCAAAGGATTTGCCCTCGGCCTGGCCATCAGCCAGGTTCTCATCGCCCTGCCGCTGCTCTTCTGGCTCTTCCAGCACCCCACGCCGGTATCGGCGGCCAACCTCACCGTCAACACCTTCAGCGACCTCAACGACGGCAGCTGCGGCGACGGCTCCTGCTCGCTGCGCGACGCGGTAACCAGCGCCACCGCCGGGGACACCATCTACCTGCCCGCAGGCAGCTACCTGCTCTCAGCCGGGCTGGGGCAGATCAACGTGGGCAAGAGCCTGACGTTTGTGGGCCAGGGGGCAACGGCCGTTGCCACCCTCATCGACGGCAGCAACGCCACCCGCCTGTTTAACATCACCGCAGGCAGCGTCACCTTTACCAACCTCACCCTGCAAAACGGCCAGCCCGCCAGCGGCAGCGGCGGGGCCATCAGCAGCAGCTCCACCGGCACGCTGACGCTGGACAACACCATCGTGCGCAACAACAGCTCGCCCACCCACGGCGGCGGCGTTTACCTGACGGGCGGCACATTAAACGTGATCAATGGCAGCGAGGTGACGGGCAATACGGCCGTCCTGCACACCTCAGGCAACGGCGGCGGCCTTTACACCAGCCAGGGCACCATCAACCTCACCGACAGCACGGTGGCCGACAACAGCGCCCAGTTCGGCGGCGGCATCGGCCTGAACCAGAGCAACGCCCAGCTGAACATCACCAACAGCCAAATTTTGCGCAACCAGGGGCTGATTGAGAACGATTTTACCGGCGGCGGCATCAACGGCGGCGCAGGCAGTATCATCATGCACAGCGGGCTCATCAGCGGCAACACCGCCTTTCGCGGCGGCGGTGCGCTGGTCAACGCTGGCAGCTTCACCCTCAACGGCGGCACCATCACCGACAACGAATCCAACTACGGCGGCGGCATTTATCTGCGCAGTTCCACATCACTGCTCACCATGAACGGCGGGCAAATCAATGGCAATCGCTCGGTGGCAACCATTTTTGGCGGCGGAGCCTTGTACATTTTCCAGGGCCAGGCGGTGCAAAATGGCGGCGAGATGAACAACAATACCGCCATAAATCTCGGCGGCGCGATGGAAGTGCGCCAGGGCAGCTTCACCATGAACGGCGGCACCATTTCGGGCAACAGCGCGGGCAATGTGGGCGGGGCCATCTACAACGACATAGGCACCGTCACCCTCAACCACGGCACGCTGACCGGCAACAGCAGCGCCAGCGGCGGCGGTGCGCTGGCCACCGGAGCCACCAGCCACAACACCGTCAACAGCAGCGTCATCTACAACAACAGCGCCCCCGGCCAGCCCGGCGGCGGCATTCACAACACCGGCACGCTCACCCTCACCAACGTCACCCTCAGCGGCAACAGCGCCGCCAATGGCGGCGGGCTGTACAACACCGGCACCGCCACACTGAGCAACGTGACGGTTTATGAGAATACGGCCGTCACCAACGGCGGCGGTCTCTACGGCAGCAGCGGCACGCTCAACCTCGTCAACACCCTGCTCGGCGGCAACAGCGCCGCCAGCGGCGCTGACTGCGCCGGAACGATTGTCTCCCAGGGCCACAACCTCATCCAAAGCAGCAGCGGCTGCACCGTCAGCGGCAGCACCACAGGTAACATCGGCGGCAATCCGCAGCTGGAACCCCTGGCGCTGAACGGCGGCAGCACCCTCAACCATGCCCTGAGCAGCAGCAGCCCGGCGCTGGACGCAGGCAGCAACCCCAGCTGCGCCAGCAGCGATCAGCGGAATGCCCCCCGCCCGGTTGACGGCCTGGGCGATACCTTTGCCCTGTGCGACATTGGCGCATTTGAGTATGGCATCCAGCTGGAAATTGGCCCCGCCACCGTCCTTGAAGGGGACAGCGGCACCGTGGCCGCCACGTTTGTCGTCACCCGCTCGCTGCGCACCAGCGGCACCGACACAGTCACCTACGCTACCGTGGCCGATACCGCCGACGGCAGCGATTTTACGGCCGTTCCGCCCACCCAGCTCACCTTCACCCCCGGCGTCATCAGCCAAACCATCACCGTGGATGTACTGGGCGATGTGCTGGAGGAAAACGACGAGACGTTTTTGGTCCAGCTCAGCAGCCCCTCACCCGGCGTCTTTTTCAGCCAGGCCAGCGGGCTGGGCACCATCGTGGACGATGACGGCGCGCCGAAGTTGTCCATTGCCGACGTGAGCCTCAGCGAAGGCAACAGCGGCAGCCAGGTGGCCACCTTTGTCGTGAATCTCTCCCTGGCCTGGGCGGATCCGGTCACCGTGAATTACGCCACCAGCAGCGGCACGGCCGTTGCCCCCAGCGACTACCAGTCGCAAAGCGGCCAGCTCACCTTCATCCCCGGCGACACCCAGGAAACCATCGCCATCACCATTTTTGGCGACACGATGGATGAGTGGGACGAAACGTTCCTGGTCACCCTGAGCAATGCCACCAACGCCACCATCAGCGACAACCAGGCCACCGGCACCCTCAGCAACGACGACACACCCCCGTCCCTGAGCATTGCCGACACCAGCCTCAGCGAAGGCAGCAGCGGCACAAAGACGGCCGTTTTCACCGTCACCCTCGCGGCAATCAGCGGCAAAACGGTCACCGTCGATTTTGCTACGATGGATGAAACGGCCGTGGCTCCCGCCGACTACACCGCCCAAACCAACAGCCTCAGCTTTGCCCCTGGTGAAACGCAAAAAAACATTTCCGTCAGCGTCGTTGGCGACACAGTCGATGAGATCGATGAAACCTTTCTGGTCAACCTGAGCAGCCCCAGCAGCGCCACCCTGGGCGATGAACAGGCCCGCGCCACCCTCAGCAACGATGACACGCCGCCCAGCGTCAGCATCAACCACGTCACTGCCAGCGAAGGCGGCAGCGCCGGGTTTACCGTCTCGCTCAGCCAGGCCAGCGGCAAGCCCATCACCGTGCCCTACAGCACCCTGGCCAACAGCGCCACGGCGGGCGTCGATTTTGCCGTCACCAGCGGCGAACTCAGCTTTGCCCCCGGCGAAACCAGCCAGCCGCTCACCGTTCCGGTGCTCGACGATGCGCTGGACGAAGTGGATGAAACGTTTTGGGTCGTTCTGAGCAGCCCGACCAACGCCAGCCTCGCCGCCGAAGCGCAGGGCCAGGCCACCATCACCGACAATGACAACCCGCCCGTCCTGTCCATCAGCGGCACCACCGTCACCGAGGGAGACAGCGGCCTGGTAACGGCCGTTTTCACCGTCACGCTCTCCCAGGCCAGCAGCAAAGTGATCACCGTGGCAGTTAACTCCAGCAATGGGTCAGCGACGGCGGGGGTGGATTATACGGCCGTAGCCACCACCCTCACCTTCACCCCCGGCAGCCCGCTTAGCCAGACCGTCAGCGTCAATGTGCTGGGCGACGAAACGGCCGAAAGCAGCGAAACGTTCCTGCTCACCCTTAGCAGCCCCAGCAGCGCCACCCTGGGCCAAAGCCAGGCCACCGCCACCATCCTCGACGATGACGGCGTGTTTATCTACCTGCCCTTCGTCATCAAACCGTAGGTTCTTGCGGAATTCACCTGATTGTTACCCCTGTAGGAGCGACCCCCACCCTTAACCCTCCCCCTGGCAGGGGGAGGGAATTGGCTCCCTCTCCCTCCCAGGGAGAGGGCTGGGGTGAGGGTGTTTTCCCGATTAAAGAGTTCAATCACAATTTCCCCGCATCACACCTCTGTAACATGCATTGTAACCAGGCCCGGCTAAGGTACAGCCTATCAACCGCTGTATCGTGAATTTCCTTGCTTTGGAGAACACCATCCTATGAACCGTCATCATCTTCTGCCCCGGCTGGCCATTGGCCCCGCCCTCATCCTTGTTCCGCTGCTCCTGCTGCTGCTGTGGCCAACGTCCTCAGTGCTGGCCGCCGACTGGACCGTCAACACCACCAGCGACGCCAGCGACGGCAGCTGCAACGATGGCACCTGCTCCCTGCGTGATGCCATCCTGCTGGCCGCCCCCAACGACGTCATCGAACTGCCCGCGGGCAGCTACGTGCTGTCACCGGCGCTGGGGGCGCTCAATGTGGCCAAATCGCTAGAAATCGTGGGCACGGGCGGAACGGCCGTTGCCACCCTCATCGACGGCAACCACAGCACGCGCCTCTTCAACATCAGCGCAGGTACCACCACCCTACGCAACCTGACCCTGCAAAATGGCCAGCCGGCCAGCGGCAGCGGCGGCGGCATCAACGCCACCGGCGTCGGCAGCGTGGTGTTAGACAATGCCGTGGTGCGCGGCAGCGTCAGCCCCAGCCACGGCGGCGGCATCATGCTGTCGGGCGGCTCGCTCACCATCCAAAACGGCAGCGAAATCAGCGGTAACAGCGCCAGCCAAAACGGCGGCGGCATCTACAGCAACAACGGCGCCATCACCCTGACCGACAGCGTCGTAGCCCAAAACAGCGCCAGCGGCGGTGGCGGCATTGCCCTCAACCAGCCCAGCGCCACCCTGGCCATGACCAACAGCCAGATTCTCAACAACAGCGGCACCGCCCCCGGCCCCAACAGCTTCCCTGGCGGTGGCATCCTGGTCATTACCGGCTCCGCCACCATCCACAGCGGCCTCATCAGCGGCAACACCGCCTACCGTGGCGCGGGCATTCTGGTGAGCAACGGTACCGCCACCATTAATGGCGGCACCCTCACCGACAATGAATCGAACTACGGCGGTGCGGTTTATGTGCGCCAGAGCGCTGCCCTGCTCACCATCAACGGCGGCAGCATCACGGCAAATCGCTCCGTGGCCACCATTTTTGGCGGCGGGGCTTTGTACATTTTCCAGGGCAGCGTGGTGCAAAACGGCGGCGAGATCACAAATAATACGGCCGTCAACTTCGGCGGCGCGATGGAAGTGCGCTTCGGCAGCTACACCATGAACGGCGGCAGCCTCAGCGGCAACAGCGCGGGCAGCTGGGGCGGGGCCATCTACAACGACGGCGGTACCGTCACCATCAACAGCGGCACGCTGGCGGGCAACAGCAGCAGCAGCTTTGGTGGAGCGATTGCCACCGGCAGCACCAGCGTAAACACCCTGACCAACGCTACGCTCAGCGGCAACAGCGCCGCTGCGGGCGGCGGTGTGTACAACACCGGCACCACCACCCTCAACAACGTCACCATTTTTGGCAACAGCGGCGGCCTCAGCCAGCAAGGCGGCACGCTGAGCCTGGGCAACAGCATCGTCGCGGGCAACGGCAGCGACTGCGCTGGCGCGATCACGTCGCTCGGCTACAACCTCATCCAAAACAGCGCAGGCTGCAGCCTCAGCGGCAATACCACCGGCAACCTCGGCGGCGACCCGCAGCTTGGCCCCCTGGCCAATAACGGCGGCAGCAGCCAGACACACGCCATCGCCTTTGGCAGCCCGGCGCTGGACGCGGCCAATAACGCCACCTGCGCCGCCACCGACCAGCGCGGCCTCGTCCGCCCGCAGGACGGCAACGGCGACAGCAGCGCCGTGTGCGACATGGGTGCGTTTGAATTGGCAACCTTCACTGGACCGACCCCCACGCCGACCAACACGGCCACGGCCACCAACACGGTGGCTCCCACCAACACGGTGGCCCCCACCAATACGGTGGCCCCCACCGCCACGGCGACGGCCACCAGCACCATTGCGCCGACCAACACCGCCACCATTGGCCCCAGCCCCACGGCGACAAACACGGCCGTTCCCACCAACACCGCCACGGCCACCAGCACCACAGCGCCAACCAACACGCCGGAACCGAGCACCAGCTACACCTTCACCGCCGTAGCCGACACCACCCTGCTGAGCAACCGGCCCACCACCAATTTTGGCCTCTCCACCCAGCTCAGCCTGGACGCCGCGCCACACATCTGGTCGCTGCTGCGCTTCAACGTCGCCGGGCTGCCCGGCAGCGTCACCGGGGCCACCCTGCGCCTCTTCACCACCACCGATTCCAGCGTTGGCCTGACCGCCGCAGGGGTTGCCGATAACAGTTGGGGGGAAACGGCCGTTACCTACAACACCGCCCCCACCCCCGGCAGCCCGCTCAACAGCTCCGGCAGCATCACCGCAGGCAGCTGGGTAGAAATTGACGTTACCGGCCACATCACCGGCGACGGCCAGTTTAGCCTGGCCCTCACCAGCAGCGACGCCAACCGCATCGTGCTCAACAGCCGCGAAACCGGCACTCCGCCCGAGCTGGTGGTGCACGTCGCCCTGGGCCCGACCCCCACGCCCACCAACACCGTACCACCTACCGCCACGGCCACCGCCACCAACACGCCGCTGCCCACCAACACCCCCACCGTTGGTCCCAGCCCCACGCCAACCAACACCGTGGCCCCCACCGCCACGGCCACGCAGACGGCCACGCCCGTGCCCGGCAGCCTGAGTACCATTTATCTCAGTCTCAGCACCGATGCCACCGTGGGCGGCATTAACGCGGCCGATGAAGATGTGCTGGCCTACGATCTCAGCAGCGGCACCTGGTCACTCGTGATTGATGGCTCGGATTTGGGCTTTGGCATCAACGACATCGACGGGCTGCATCGGCTGAGTGACGGCCGTTTCCTCATCAGCCTGGAGCGCGACCTGAACCTGGGCAGCCTGGGCATGGTCGATGACGCTGAACTGCTGGAGTTCATCCCCACCAGCCTGGGCAGCACCACCAGCGGCACCCTGCTGCGCTACCTGGACGGCACCGACGTAGGACTCACCGCAGCGGGTGAAGATATCGACTCGGCCGGACTGACGCCAGACGGCCGTCCCGTAGTCAGCACCCTCGGCACCTATTCCGTGGGCATCAGCGGCGACAGCAGTGACCTCATTGTGCTGAACAACGCCGTGCTGGGCGAAAACAGCAGCGGCACCTGGGCCATCTACTTCGATGGCTCCGACGTGGGCCTCACCGACACCAGCGAAAACCTCAGCGCCAGCTGGATCGACAGCAGCAGCGGCAGCATCTACCTCGCCACCAGCGGCGCATTCAGCGTCAGCGGGGCCAGCGGCAGCGCCAGCGACATCTTCGTCTGTGCCCCGCTCAGCCTGGGCGAAACCACCAGCTGCACCTATTCGCTTTTCTGGAATGGGGGCAACGTCGGCCTGAATGGACTGGCCATCGACGCCTTTTCAATTGACTGATCTGGCCGGAGAACATTTTGGGTCTTCAGGATTTCGTGGGGTAGGGGCAGACCCCCGTGTCTGCCCACTCTGGGCGCACACGGGGGTGCGCCCCTACAAATGGTGTCAACCCCGAAAAATCCTGAAGACCCGTTTTTTATTCGACAGAAAGAATATGCACTTTGGCGTGGGAAATCGTTTCAAACGGCCCAATGTGCATCTTCAGCGTAAAACCATGGTGTAAATCGGGGAAATCGTCTACCTGCTGCCAGGTCGCTGCCAGGGCAAAGGCAATTAGCTCCTGAAAGCGGGCGGCATTTTGCTGCGCCAGGGCTTCCACGCTGACCACATGCTCAAATGGTATGGCCAGCCAGTGAATGGCACCTTCGGGGTGCAGACTTTGAATGAGCGCCATCTGAGCCGCCTCATCCTTGTGAATGATCTTGGCAGGCTCTTCGCCCTGCAAAATAGCGCAAAACAAACAATCGTGTTCAGACATCTATACCTCCAGAACTTGAAACAATGAGGCTCTTTAGGAATTCAGGTGGTTTACAGCCCGTGAAGCGTGAAACGTGACCAGAGGGCCATCACGTTTCACGCTTCACGTTTCACGCCAGACCTCACGAAATCCTGAAGACCCAACAATAATTAATAATTGGACACTGAAAAACCCCACGAATGGCCGCTTATCCTTTGGTCAGCGCGGGGGTGGCCGTGCCGAAGGTCACCAGCTCTTTTTTGGAGCGGGTAATGGCCCACCACAACACCACCAGGATGACGATGACGATAACGGCCGTTAGCAGCGTCATCTGATCATACTGCACAATGATCGGCGCGAGAATCAGGCTGACAATATTGACCACCTTGATCATCGGGTTCAGCGCCGGTCCCGCCGTGTCCTTCAATGGATCGCCGACTGTGTCGCCTACCACGCTGGCGGTGTGCCGCGCCGAACCTTTGCCCAAATTGCGCCCCGGATCGCGCACCTCGTCCTCGATCTTTTTCTTGGCGTTGTCCCAGGCACCGCCCGCGTTCGACATGAACACCGCCAGCAGCTGCCCCGACAAAATGATGCCCGCCTGGAAACCGCCCAGCGCCTCCACGCGCAGCAGCAGCCCCACGGCAATCGGCGTCAAAATGGCAATCAGCGCCAGGTTGATCAGGTCACGCTGCGCCGCCGTTGTGGAAATGGTCACCGCCCGGCGGTAATCGGGCTTCACCGTGCCTTCCAGGATGCCCGGCTGCCGGAACTGCCGCCGCACCTCGGCCACCATCTGGCCCGCCGCCCGGCTCACCGACTTGATGGCCAGCGAGGAAAACAGCCAGGGCAGCGCCCCGCCCAGCAGCAGGCCAATAAACACCAGCGGCTCCGACACGCGAATGCCCGAGGCCAGCGCCTCTGGATCGATGCGGGTCACGTCGGTAATAAATGAACCAAAGAGAGAAACGGCCGCAATCACCGCCGACCCGATGGCAATGCCCTTGGTAATCGCTTTGGTGGTGTTGCCCACCGCGTCCAGGTCAGCCATGATTTGCCGCGCCGCCGCATCCAGCCCGGCCATCTCGCCGATGCCGTTGGCGTTGTCCACAATCGGCCCGAAGGAATCCATGGCCACGTTGTTGCCCGTCAGCGTCAGCATGCCGATGCCGGTCATGGCCACGCCGTACAGCACAAACGTCACCTGGATAACCCCCGCCGTAAAACCAGACCCAGCCACAACAAATTCAGCCACCGGCAGGCCGCTGTAGAGCAGAATCGCCGCGCCAATGGTGATGGCAATCACCACCGCCGACCAGACGCTGGATTCATAGCCCACGCCCAATCCAGACAAAATGGTAGTGGCCGGGCCGCTTTCGGTGCTCTTTTTAATCTCCTCCACCGGTTTGGCATGAGACCCGGTAAAGTAATCCGTCAGCCGATCGATGAGAATGGCCAGCATAACGCCTGCCGTGGTAGACAGAAACGGCCGCCACCAACCGCCCGGCACGCCGTCCATATAAAAGAACGCCACCAGGCCAAACAGCACCACTGAAATCGCCGCCGAGGTGAGGAAGCCACGGAAGATCGCCGTCATGGCGTCGCCACGGCCGTTTGATTGCCCTTTCACCAGGTAAGTACCCACGATCGAGGCCAGCACGCCAATGCCACGCACCAGCAGCGGATACAAAATCCACTCAACGTGCCCGGTAACGGCCGTTAACGCAATGCCCAAAATCAGGCCAGACACAATCGTCACCTCGTACGACTCAAAGATGTCGGCAGCCATGCCCGCACAGTCGCCCACATTATCACCTACGAGATCGGCAATAACGGCCGCATTGCGCGGATCGTCCTCGGCCATGCCCTGTTCCACCTTGCCCACCAGGTCCGCGCCCACGTCAGCCGCCTTGGTGAAGATGCCACCGCCTACCCGCATAAACAGGGCCAGCAGCGTGCCGCCAAAGCCAAAACCCAGCAGCGCATCTGGGGCCGCCTTGCCAAAGTAGACAAACAAGATGGTGCCACCAAACAGCCCCAGCCCATCCGTCAGCATCCCGGTGATGGTGCCTGCGCGATAGGCGATTTTAAGCGCCTCGCGGAAGCTGGTGCGGGCCGCCGCCGCCACCCGCACGTTGCCCTGCACCGCCATACGCATGCCAATCTGCCCCACGGTCAGCGAAAAGCTGGCGCCAAAAATAAAGCCAATCGCCCGACCCAGGCCGACAATCAGGCGGATACTTTCTTCACTCCGCCCGGCAAACCGCTCCATCGCCTCCGGCGTCGGCTCCACAATGTAGACGCTCAAGAAAAGCAAAATGGTAAGTAAAACAATAAAAGGGAGGATTGTGCGCAGCTGGCGCGACAGATATGCATCTGCCCCCTGCCGGATGGCATCCCATACCTCCTGCATTTCTGCCGTGCCTTTATCCTCGCGCAAAATTTGTCGTCGCAAGAAAACTGCATAACCCAAGCCCAGTATTGCGATTGCCAAAACGGACCAGACGGCAATCGTTTCAAACGTTGTTAAGCCCATCGTACTCATAAAGCCAAACCTCCTTTACGCACCAGGTGCCACTCGTCTGAATCTTCCAGCGTCAGGTAAAGCAGAAACCAGAGAAGTATGTGATTGGTAACCATCAGGGGGATGAGCCAGTTGCTCAATAAGCAAAACCAGTCAAGCAAGGTTCACATGAGTGGCATTATGTCACAATCGCGCCAGGGGCAATGAGTAACACAAGTCACGCCAAAAAGTGACATCTGTCATTTGCTGAAACCAAGAAATTGTGGATCGGGATTAGCCCGGCCGTTCGTTGACGCCCCTATCACCTGCTCGTATACTTTTCCCCCATGCAAACATCCCAACGCCTGACCCTATTTCGTGAATCCGTCATTCGAGACATGACCCGCCTGGCGCTCAAGCACAACGCCATCAACCTCAGCCAGGGCTTCCCCGATTTTGACACGCCCGAACCGGTGAAAGAAGCGGCCGTTCGCGCCATTCAAAGCGGCCTCAACCAGTACGCCATCACCTGGGGCTACCCGCCGCTGCGCGAAAAGCTGGCCGAGCTGTACACCGCCCGGCTTGGCTGGGCCGTACACCCGGACCAGCACGTCACCGTCACCTGCGGCGTGAGTGAGGGGATCATTACGGCCGTTCAATCCATCCTCAACCCCGGCGACGAAATTCTTATTCTGGAACCAGCTCACGACAATTTTCGGCCGTCGGCGTTTATTGCCAACGCGGTGCCTGTGTCGGTGGCCCTGGATGCGCCAGATTATCGGCTGGAGGTGGCCAAACTGCGCGCCGCCGTGACGCCCAAAACCAGGGCGATGCTGCTCAACACACCGCACAACCCCACCGGGCGCGTGTTTGATGCCGAAGAAATTGCTGGCGTGGTCGAGGTGGTGCTGGAAAATGACCTGGTGCTGATCACCGACGAGATTTACGACCGCATTTTGTACGACGGCCGTAGCCACCAATCCCCCGGCAGCCTGCCCCAGCTAAAGGATCGCACCATCACCATCGGCGGGCTGGGCAAAACGTTTGCCATGACCGGCTGGCGGCTGGGCTACGTCATCGCCCCAGAGCGCTTTGCCGAGGGCATCCGCACCCTGCACGACTACACGACCATTTGCGCCGCCACGCCGCTGCAAGCCGCTGCCGTGGCCGCCCTGGCCATGCCCGAGAGCTTCTTCGCGCAAACCACCCGCGATTATCACCAGCGCCGCGCCCTGATGATGGAAATTTTGACCCAGGTGGGCTTCCAGGCCAGCACGCCGCAAGGTGCCTACTACATCATGGCCGATTACAGCCAGCTGCCCATCCCGCAGGCCAGCCTGCCGCCAACCGAGTTTGCCTATTTTATGGCGTCTGATGTGGGGGTGGCCGTGGTGCCGGGGAACAGCTTTTACTCGCTAGAGGGATACGGCCGTTCCACTATCCGCTTTGCCTTTCCCAAGAAGCTCACCACCCTGGAACAAGCGGGTGAGCGCCTCCTCAAACTATCACGCTGAACGCAAGGGCGCAGCTTGCCCGGAACTATTCTGTCACAGGGCATAATCTGTCACCTTGTCACCTTGTCACTTTGTCACGTATATCCAGCGGATGGAATGCTGCGGGGAACCCTACCTGATAAGCAAGAAATCAGGTAATGGGAAGGGAAATGTCGAAGGTTGTGCCCTGGCCGGGTTTGCTGTCAACGTAGATCGAACCGCCCAGGCCTTGAATGAAGTCGCGGGTCCAAAAGAGGCCAAAGCCCATGCCGGTGCCTGGTTTGGTGCTCCACCCCATCTCAAAAATGTGCGGCAGTTCTTCCGGGCGAATGCCCACGCCGGTGTCGCGCACCACAATTTGCAGCCGTTTGGGCGACTGCAAGCGGCTGGTGACCACCAGCGCCCCGGACTTTTTCTGGCCCAAGATCGCCTCATAGCCATTTTTCAGAATGACACGAAACGCTTCGCTGAGCATGTCGGGCGCGGTGTGGATGGCGGGCAAATCGTCGGCCAGGTCCAGGCGCAGCGTCAGGGTGCAGTCATGGGCGAGGGCGAGGGTGGTTTCGGTAACGGCCGTTTCCTCCAGCCGCCACTCGGGGAAAAGGTCACGCACCGCCCGGCGCAGGCAGGTGTTCACCACCACCGCCCGATCGACCTTTTGCTGCCACGGCTCGTGCAGACTGTCCAGCAGATGCATCGACTTTTCCACACGATCTACCATTTTGGCATTGATCGCGGCCAGCTCACCCTGCTCTTTATCTGAAAGGTCGTCGGCACTTTGCAGCAGCTGAAGATAGGTGCTGATGAGGCTCAGGTGGTTGCTCAGGCCGTGCACCGCCGCCGTGGCGCTGAAGGCCATCCGCCCAAACAGCGAGGCGATGTGGCGCTGCTCTTCCGCCTCGCGGTAGAGCCGGGCGTTGCGGATGCCCGCCGCCGCCTGCTGACCAAAGGTGGTCAAAAGGGAGGTTTCCCAGGAGGAAAAATGATCGCGCCGGGAAGCAACAAAGAGGTTGCCCACCACCTCATCTTCGACAAAAAAGGGCACGGCGATGACCTGGCGGATGCCCAACATGCGCTGGGCAAAATCGGCCAGTGGTTTGCTGACAAACGGCCGTAACAAATCATACAAATGGTCTGAGGTGAGGAATTTTTGCGGACGGCCGTCGATACCCTTCACCGCGCGCACGCTCAGGTTGGCCTGGAAGCGCGGCTTATCCAAAAACACCACCGACTTCGGGCTGACGAGCGACATGCCCGCCTTACGCTCCAGGTGGGTCAGAATTTGCGGGGTGTCGTCCAGGGCGTAGGCTCGCACCGGCAGCGCGTTGCCGTTTTCCAGCGTCGCTACCATCGCTCCCTCGTAGCCCAGCTCCTGCACCACGGCATCCACCACGCTTTGCAGCACCTGGGTTTCGTCGGTCATGCGCGCCTGCAGGCCAAAGATGACCCGCTCCAGCGACTCCATCGCCGTTAAGCGATAGTTGTTCTGGATGGCGGCAGCGCCCAGACTGCCAAACGCTTCGAGGAAATCGCCATCGCGCCGGGTGAAACTGTCTTGCGACAAGGCCATGATAGCCCCGACCACTTCGTTTTGCACCACCAGCGGCACGGCGATCACCTGGGTGATGTTGAGTTCGCGCTGGATTTCATCGGCGGTGGCCCGGTCGGTTAACGGCCGTAACAAATCATACAATCGCTCGGAGACGAGGTGCTGCTGGCCTGGCTGCTGCAAAATGTTGGCGCTCACGCCGTTCACCGCGCTGACGCCCAGGTTGTAGCGGTGCCGGGCATCGTTGAGGTACATCAGCGCCTGGCCTGGCTCCAGGTGGACGTGGCTTTGGGCAAATACTTGCTGCAAACGGCCGTTGGGCACGGTAAAAGCCGAGGCGCGCACGTACAGCCCCATGTCATTTTCCACGGTAGCTGCCAGGGCACCTAAACAGCCCAGCCGGTTTACCACGTCATCCACAATTTGCTGCAAAACGGATTGAAGGCGGGGTGAAACGTGGCTATGATGTTTGCGATTCAGTTGTAACACGGCTTTCCTTTCCCTTGCCATTTAGGCAAGACACTTGCCATTTGGGCAAGACACTTGCCATTTGGGCAAGGCACTTGCCATTTGGGCAAGACACTTGCCTGCTGCGCAAGACACTTGCCGGGTGCGCAAGGTGCAGGGCGCAAAATTCCGCTGCGAAGATCACACAAGGCGGTGCCCTTTCCACTACGGGCTCATTGTAACGATTCCACCCCAACTCGCAGTAAAAAAGAAGCAAAAAGCGGGCAATTAGGAGCTTTTTCCTAGCTGCCCGCGACTGTTGTTAGAAGTTTCGTGAGAAATTGGCTAGTTCTGGTTAGCGGTGAACCGAAATCGCCTGATTACCGCCCACCGATTACCGATTACTGATCACCGTCTACGGCCGTTGCAAAATATGGGTCACAATCGTCGCGCCGCTGCCGCCAATGTTTTGTGTCATGGCGATTTTGGCGTCGGGGATTTGCGCCGCGCCCGCATCGCCGCGCAGCTGGAGGGTGGCCTCGGCCAGCTGGTACAGCCCGGTAGCCCCCACGGGATGCCCCCGCGCCTTCAGCCCGCCCATGGTGCAGATGGGAATACGGCCGTCCGGGAAAATCGCCCCCTCTTGCGCCAATCGTACCCCCTGCCCGCGCTCGGCAAAGCCGGTGGCTTCCAGCGACAGGGCGGCCATGACGCTGAAGGCATCGTGCAGTTCAAACAGGTCAATGTCCTGCGGGCCGACGCCGGCCTGGGCATACGCTCGCTGCGCCGACAGCTCGGCGGCGGTCAGCCAGAGCAGGTCGTGCCGGTCGTGCACCGCCAGCGTATCCGTGGCCGAAGCCGACCCGGTAATGCGCACCGCCTGGGGTGCTTTGTCGGCGGGTACCAGCAGCAGCGCCGCCGCGCCATCGCCAATGGGCGAGGCGTCGAACAGGCTGATGGGATCGGCCACGATGCGCCCCTTGTCGTAAATGCGCTGGGTGATGGGTTCCTGGAACATGGCATTGGGATTTTTGGCCCCGTTGCTGTGGGCGTTCAGGGCAAAGGGGGCAAAGTCGGGGCGCTGGTAGCCGTACTCGTGCATGTACCGGCGCATGATCAGCGCATTCAGCCCAACAAAGGTGACGCCGTGAATGATTTCGTAATCGGCATCGGCGGCGGTGGTGAGGGCGGCGGTGGTCTCTTTGAACACCGTCTCGGTCATCTTCTCCACGCCAATGACGAGCACGGCATCCAGCTCGCCGCTGGCCACGGCCAGCAAGCCCTGGCGCATGGCCGACCCGGCCGAGCCACAGGCGGCTTCCATTTTCACGGCTTCCACACCGTGCTGGTTTAAATGATCGGCAATGAGAGCACCCAGCTGCATTTGCTGGTTGAGCAGGCCGCTGGTCATGTTGCCGACGTAGATGGCATCAACGCGCTCGACTCCGGCGTCTTGCATGGCAGCACGACCGGCGGCCACAGCCAGCTGGCGAATCGATCGATCCCACTGCTCGCGAACGGCCGTTTGCCCCACGCCTAAAATGGCTACTTCACGCATAAAAGTCTCCGTAGTGGTTAGTTTGTTAGTGGCTGGTGGCTGGCTTTCACGAGCCACTAACCACCAGCCACAAAAATCAAAAAGAGCTGGACTCTCAATCGAATCCAGCTCTGAGTATCTTGCCATTTTGCCGCCAGAAACTATCAGAAAGGGTGCTGGCGGCTCTCAAATGGTGTCAGTTTACGTGAATGGTGTGGGTCCAGTTGAAGCGGTCGGGGAGACGGCCGTATTGAATCCCCGTCAGCTCATCATACAAATGTTTAGACACCGGCCCTGGCTGGTTGTCATTGATGACGTACGCCTCATCCTTGAAGCCAAACTTGCCAACGGGAGCGATGACCGCGGCCGTACCGCAGCCAAACACCTCGGTAATCTTGCCGCTCTGCACGTCGGCCAGCATCTGGTGCACGTCTACCGGCTCCTCGGCCACTTCGTAGCCCAAATCGCGCCCCAACTCGATGACCGATTTACGGGTGATGCCGGGCAGGATGGAGCCAGTCAGCGGCGGGGTGACGATCTTGCGGCCTTCGTAGACAAAACAGATGTTCATCGCGCCTACCTCTTCCACGGTGCGGCCTTCGATGGCGTCCAGCCAGAGCACCTGGGAGTACCCTTTTTGTTTGGCCTGCTCGCCGACGTACAGGCTGGCGGCATAGTTGCCGCCCGTTTTGGCGTCGCCCACACCGCCGCGCACCGCCCGGCGGTAGGTGTCGGAGATGTAAACGGGCACGGGGTTGAAGCCACCTTTGAAGTAGGCACCCACTGGCCCCACGATGACATAGTGCAGGTAGCTGCTGCTGGCGTGCACACCCAGGGCGGCGTCGGTGGCAATCATGGTGGGGCGAATGTAGAGGCTGGCCCCGGCGGCCGCAGGCACCCATTCATGCTCCAGCTCGATGAGCTTGATGATGGCGTTGAGATGATCTTCTTCGTCGACCACGGCCATGGACATGCGGCGGGCGGAGTTGTTGAAGCGCTTCATGTTTTCCCACGGCCGAAACAGGTTTATGTGGCCATCGGCGCGGCGGTACGCTTTGGTGCCTTCGAAGATTTCCTGAGCGTAATGGAAAACGGCCGTTGACGGCGGCAGGCTAAAGTTCTCGTACGGGCCAATTTTGGCGTCGTGCCACCCTTGCTCTGGAGTGTACTTCTGGCTAAACATCCGGTTGGAAAATTTATTGCCAAAACCAAAATCGTCGGTTGGGGGCGTTTTTAGAGCGATCGGGTCCAGTTCAACTACTTCAATTTCCATTGTTATCTCCTTCGAAAATAAGCCGCGGATTGCGCGGATTAACGCGGATTAAATCTGTGAAAATCCGTGTTCTTTTCATTCATGGTGTTGAGCCTGCGCTCATGAAGTCTCCTGTGCCAGGGTGGCTGGTGGTTGGTGGCTAGTAAGAGCAACCAGCCACGAACCACTAATACAGTCCGGCGGAAATCCACATAACGTTATTATGACAAGTTGCCGGACTGTTTAAGTATTGCGCCTTCGTCAATAACCTTAGGCGAACTTTCGGGGCGCAATACTAGCCACCCCCATCTTTTCTTATTGGCGGGATTGTACTTGCATTTGGCAGATGATCCACCTGCTTTTAGCGTGATGCATCCGGGCCGAAGAGGTGGCTGAGGCGCTGTTTGTACTCCTCGTAGTCGGTGAGCTGGCGAGGGTAGCTGGTGTGCATCAGGGGCGAGGTGATGAGGAAATCGGCCGTGGTGCGGTTGGTGGCCACGGGGATGTTCCACACGGTCGCCAGGCGCAGCAGCGCCTTCACGTCCGGGTCGTGGGGCTGGGCTTGCAGCGGGTCCCAGAAAAAGATGAGGGTATCAATTTCACCCTCAGCAATTTTGGCCCCGATTTGCTGGTCGCCGCCCAGCGGGCCGCTCATCAGCTTGGTGATTTCCAGGCCCAGCTCAGTTTCCAGCAGCCAGCCGGTGGTGCCAGAAGCGTACAGGGTATGCTGTTGCAGCACATCCAGATTGTACCTGGCCCAGACGAGCAAATCATCCTTCTTATGATCGTGGGCCACCAGGGCAATTTTTTTACGCGCGGCCATGAGCAGTTCTTGCTGTGCCATTTTTTCTCCTAATGTCGTGGTGGCTGGCAACCATCCGTCACCCGCTGCCACTGCGCCAATCATTTTGTGGCGTAGTTGTACCGAATGCCACGCCTTTTGCCAACGTGTGGGAGGGGATTACGGCCGTTCCTCACTCGGGGCCACCGGCAAATAAACCGAAAACTGCGTCCCTTCATCCAGCTTACTGCTCACTTCGATTTGCCCCTGGTGCAATTCCACAATCTCCTTGACGATAGCCAGCCCCAGCCCAGTGCCAGGAATGTTCGACTGGCCCGTGCGCTGGCCGCGATAAAAGCGGTCAAATAGATGGGGCAGCTCCTCTTCATCAATGCCAATGCCATCATCGGAAACGCACAGACAGACCAGAGACTCACTGTGTAAAAACGTCTCCACCACAATTCGGCCGCCAGCCAGGTTGTAGTTGATGGCGTTGGCCACCAAATTGTTGACCAACTGCGACAGCTGCGTCTGGTTACCCCACACCAGGGGCAAATCCGGCCCAAACTGACCCGTTATTTGTAAGCCAAACCCCTCGGCACGGGCCTGGTGCCCCAGCAAAATTTCTTCCACAACCTGGTTGAGCGCCACCGGCCCTAGCTCCAGGTTGGGTGCACCAATCTCCAGGCGAGATAAACCCAGGGTCGCATTGACCAGATCGGTCAGGCGGGCTGCCTGCTGCTGCAGCACCGTGATGTAATGTGCATGTTTGTCGGGATTGCCGTGCTGGAGCAAATCGATGTAAATGCTGAGGTTGGCAATGGGTGTACGCAGTTCGTGCGAGACGTCGGCAATAAACTTGGTTTTGAGTTTGTCCAGCTCTTGCAGCCGTTCGTTGGCCGTCTCCAGGTCGTAGGTGCGGCTGGCGACACGCGCTTCCAGGGTTTGCATAACGTACAGCCGCTGCAAACCGTTGGCGACAATGTTGCACATCGCCTTGAGGGTGCGAATTTCATCGTCGGCAAACTCATAGACCTTGTCCAACCCCAGGTGGATGACGCCCAAGATACCCTCTTCGCTGGTGAGCGGCAGGGCAATGGTGGAGCGTACCTGGGTAAGAGAGTCTACGGGTTCGCCGGGCACGGTTTCGTGCTGGGGATCGGTGTTGATGTTGAGGCTAACATACGGCTGCCCGGTTTGGGCGACATGGCCCGTAATGCCCACACCCAGGGGGTACGCAATGCCGTTGTCGTAAAAGTCGGTGGGGTAGCTGGCCTGGGAGACAACGGCCGTTCCTGTCTCGTTCAAAAGAAAAGCCACCCCTACCCGTGCCGACAAAATATCCACCATCGCCTGAAGCACCGCCTGCAAAATCACCGGCACCGTCTCGGAAGAGCGCAGCGCCGCCGAGACGGTGCTGAGCGCTTCCAGCTCGGTCACGCGGCGCTGAATTTCGGTGAAGAGCTGAGCGTGCTGTAAGGCCAGCGTGGCCTGGCTGGCAAACGCCGTCAACCATTCTTCATGGCGACGCTGGTAAAAATTCGCTTCGTATTTATCGACCATCAAAAAGGCAATTGGGGTGTCACCCACCACCAGGGGCACCCCCAGCCAGGATTTCACCTTCCCCACAAGTGACTGCCATGCTGGATTTTTGGTGGTATTGGTAATGAGCAACGGCCGTTTCGTTTCATACATCGTGCGCATCGTGGACATCTGCTGAATCTGCAAACGATCAATCTCGTTCAGCGTTCGGACTTCATCAGGCAAGAGCTGGTCGGCGGCAAAATGACGGCGGCGCACAATAACGGCCTCATCATTTTCGACAAGCGCAAAATTGGCCATGTCATAAGGAATCACCCGCCCTATTTCCTCCAAAATGCGGTCCAAAATTTGCTCAAAGTCCAGCGTACTGGTCAGGGTTTGGCTGGCTGCTTGCAGCGCTTCCAACAAAACTCGCTGCTCTTTTTCAGCCGCCAACAGGTAATTTTTGAAGATGGCCAGCGACAGCTGCCGGGCAATTTGAACCCCTAAAGTGATCTCCTCCTGGGTAAACGTGCGCGGCCGCTTAAAACCTACGATCAATACACCCACATACTGCTCATCGGCCACCATGGGCAGGGCCAGCAAGCTGCGCGATGGCAGCAGGCTCCCTTTACCTGCCAGGTAGGGTGATTCAAGCACATTTTCAACCACCAATACCTGTCGGCTGCGCTGCACCTCGGCAGAAATGGAAACTTCACCTTCTTCCCGGTGCACCGACAAATACGGTTCGGTGCTCTCGCCATAGGCAATAACTGGCCGGGAGCGCTGCTCTCCTTCATCCCACAGCGAAATGTAGCAGTGATCGGCGGCAAACAACCCCACCAACCGGCTGGCCAGCACCGAAAGCGTGGTCTCAAAATCCTCAGGGCTGATGGCGGCCTGGGTAATATCGTTGAGCAGCGCCTGGTTGTAGGCCGACTGCTCGATCGTTTTGTGGGTTTCGGTGATGTAAGCCTGGGTGCGCCGCTCGACGGTTAAATCTTCCAGGGAACAGGAGAGGCCGAGAAAAATGCGGTTATTGTCGTATACTGGGCGAATGGCCAGCAGCAGCCAGGTTTTGACGGCAGATTCAGCCAAACGGCCGTCACCCACCACAATTTCTTGCTGGTAACTCTGCTCAGGATATTGCTGAACGGCCGTAGCCAACTGCGCCAGCTCAGCCCCATTGGCCACGTCCGGCATCAACCGTTTTAACAGGTCGCCAAACGTGAGCGTTTGTTTATCTTGCAGCAGTTGAATGGGCAGGTGGCGCAGCGAAAAAGCATTGGCATCTACCAGCACCAGCTGCTCGTCAAACACCAGCAGGCCGATAGTTACCGTATCCACCACCTGCTTCATCGCCAGCTGCATCGGCGAAAAGAAGCGATAGGTGCTCACCACCCAGGCCGCGCCCGCCGCTGCAAAAACGGGGGTCAGCATGTTACGCAGCGCCGGAGGCAAATTGAACCAGGGCAGGTACAGCAGCAAGACCCCCATGAAAAAGAGCAGCAAAACCCAGGCGGCCCGCCGCAGTCGCTCCGGCAGCAGCGGGGTAAAAGCAAACCAGCCAATGGGCAGAATCAGCAGGGCGTTAAACAAGGAGATGCAAAGCGTGTAAAAAATGGGGCCGAGACGGCCGTTTAATACCCGATTCACCGACACGTACCCCCCGGCGTACTGCTCCGGATCAAAGCGGAAAAACCAGCCAATGCCCGTTAGCCAATCGAGGACACCGACCAGCAGTACCACGCCCAGCAGCAGCAGCAGCGGCCCAGACAGCCAGCGCGTCAGCCGGTGCTGCGGCACAAAGGCGTTAAACAACAACAGCCAGAGCAGCGGCCCAGACAACAACATAGTCAGCGCGTGCGCCCGTGAAGCGCTGTAAATGCTGACCACATCGTTCGTTGTGCTCACCACCAAAATGTTGTAGCTGCTTACCGTCAGCGTGAACATATACAAGGCAAACAGCTGGTTGCTGCGCTGCTTTGGCTGGAGCATCAGAATATACATCATCAGCACAAGCTCAATACTAATGATGACAAACGCGGATAGATAAAATATGGAAGTAGAGGTCATGTATTTTTGGGAAATCAGCCACCGTCTGAATTGGGCTGGCTGGAAAATCAACCCCTGGTTGCAACAAACGGCCGCTCACTCAATCTAAATGGATTATAACATCGTCATTCAACATTCTCTGCTCTCATTTTGTCAATCCAGTTTTCGCCTGTAGCCCATTGGTAACCTGAAATGCGGCGCTTGCCGGGTGAGGCGGCATTGCTTATGATGGAAGCATGTATCCGATTTGGGGGCGCTTAGGCCCTTTTTTTGTCTACGGCTACACGGCCGTATTTGCCGTCGGCCTGCTGTTAACCTGGGGCCTTATGCATTGGCAGGCTGGCAAAACAACGCTGCCTCGCTGGCCCGATGCCGCTTTGGCGGCGCTGCTCACCGGCTGGATGGGGGCGCGGCTGGGCTTCCTCTGGCTCAACTGGGGCTATTTTATGGAACGGCCGTCTGAACTCACCCATCTCTGGCAGGGCGGACAAACCGCTTACGGGGCACTTAGCGGCGGGCTGCTGGGGCTGGGATTGTGGTGCTGGTGGCAGAAACGGCCGTTCCTGCCCACCGCCGCCTTCTTTGCCCCCGGCCTGCTGCTGCTCATCACCACTGGCTGGGCGGCGTGCTGGGTAGAGGGCTGCGCCTACGGCCAGACAACGCTGCTTGGTCCGTTCTCGGCCAACCTGCCCGACCAATACGGCGTGTTTGCCGTGCGCACCCAGACCCAACTGCTGGGCGTGGCGTTAAACCTGCTGGCGCTGGCCGTTGTGCTGCTGTGGCAAAAGCGGTGGGGGAACGGCCGTCTCTTCCCCCTCACCCTGCTGCTGGCCAACCTCATCCACCTCGGCCTCACCTTCCTGCGCGGCGATGCGGCCCCGCGGCTGGCAGGCTGGCGGCTGGACAGCTGGCTGGCCCTGCTGTTCGCCATTGTTGGATTATTGCTGCTACAATACGGCCGTCAAAAAAGCAAGCAAGGGGCACGTGGCAAGTAGCATGTAACCTTCGCACCAGGCACACTTGCAACCTGCAACCTGCAACCTGCAACCTGCAACCTGCAACCTGCAACCTGCAACCTGCAACCTGCACATCTGCAACTTGCACACCTGCAACCAAAACCTATGAAACTCAAAGTCGGACTCGCCCAAATAACCCCCAAACTCGGCGACCTGGAAGCCAATCTGGAACGCCACCTGCAAGCCATCGAAGAAGCGGCCGAAAGTGGCGTGGAGCTGCTGGTTTTCCCCGAGCTTTCGCTGACCGGCTACCGCTTGCGTGACCTCGCCTTTAGCGTCGCCATTCAGCCCACCTACAAAAACCCCATCTTTGCCCGCCTGCTGGATGCCAGCCGCGTCATGGACCTGGTGGTGGGCTTTGTCGAGGCCGACATGCGGCAGAAATTTTTCATTTCCGCCGCCTACCTGGCAGGTGGCGAGGTGGTGCATTTGCACCGCAAAGTGTACCTGCCCACCTACGGCATGTTCGACGAAGGCCGCTACTTCGCCTGGGGCGATCAGTTACGCGCCTTCAACACCCGCTTTGGCCGGGTGGGCATCCTCATCTGCGAAGATTTCTGGCACGTCAGCGCCGCCTACACCCTCTGGCTCGATGGGGCGGACCTGCTCATCCTCACCTCGTCGTCCCCAGGGCGTGGCCTGGCCACCGAGCAAAAAATCGGCAGCGCCAAGTGGGTAGAGCACATCAACCAGGCGTATGCCAGCATGTTTACCAACTTTATCCTGCACACCAACCGCACCGGCTTTGAAGACGGCGTCACCTTTTATGGTGGCTCCACCATTTTTGGCCCGGAAGGCAACCTGCTGAACCAGGGACCGTATTACGAAGAAGCCATCGTTACCGCCCGGCTGGACCTGAACGAACTGCGCCGCGCCCGTATCCGCCTGCCCCTGCTGCGCGACGAGCGCGTGGGCCTCACCCGCCGCGAGTTGGGCCGCATTTTGAAAGACAAATAGAGCGTAATTGAGTCATTGGGTAATTGGCGCTCAAATTACCCAATGACCCAATTACCTAATGACGGTTGAAAAATATGAATACTCAAGACCCCAACCCCACCGACGACGACATCAACGAAGGCCACCGCTCTGGCTTTGTGGCCGTCATTGGCCGGCCCAACGTGGGCAAAAGCACGCTCATCAACGGCCTGCTGCAAGAAAAGATCAACATCGTCTCACCCCGGCCGCAAACCACACGCAGCCGCCAGCTGGGCATCCTCACCACGGCCGATTACCAGATTATCTTCATGGACACGCCCGGCCTGATGCAGCCGCGCCACAAGCTGGACGAATTTATGGTGGAAACGGCCGTTGACTCCCTCAACGAAGCCGACGTGGTGCTTTTCCTGGTGGACGGCAGCGAACCGGTTGGCCCCGGCGACCAGGCGATCGCCGCGCAGCTGCACGGGCTGGACGACAGCAGCACCGTCATCCTGGCCATCAACAAAAGCGATGTGACCGCCCCGGAAAACGTCATGCCACACACCGAGGCGTACCGCGCCCTGCTGCCCAGTGCCACCTGGATATTCTTTTCGGCACGGACGGGCAACGGCCGTAACGAACTCCTCGACCTCATTGTGCAGGCCCTGCCCGAAGGGCCGCGCTACTACCCCGCCGACCAGGTCACCGACATCTACCTGCGCGACATGGCTGCCGAATTTGTCCGCGAACAGGTCATGCTCCAGCTGCGCGACGAGATTCCCTACAGCGTCGCCGTCCAGGTGGAGCAGTTCAAAGAGCGCGACAACGGCACCACCTACATCGGGGCCAACATCATCGTCGAGCGCGACAACCACAAAGCGATTGTCATTGGCGCCAAAGGCAGCCAGCTGCGCCAGATCGGCGCGGCGGCCCGTAAAGAGCTGGAAGAACTGCTGGAAGGCAAGGTCTTCCTGGAGCTGTGGGTCAAAGTCGAGCCCAAATGGCGGCACAACGAGCAGGCCCTCAAACGGCTCGGCTACACCAAACCCGAGTAGGGGCGGCCCCCCGTGGCCGCCCAAACAGCGTGAACAGAACGTTATTCCCCGAAAAATTGATTGAATCAGGATTGATATTCAGAACATTCGTGCTAAAATCACCCGCATTGGCCGCACCGGGCGCTGTGTTTGTTGAGCCAATTTTTCTGGGCGCACGAATTTAAGCGAGAGCAATTGCGTGACCACGGCAAACTCTCTCGCCCTTGCTTCAGGAGAATGGATATGACAAACGATGAAGATCAGGTTGTAAGCCGCCGCAATTTCATCAGAGCCGCCGCCCTGACGGCCGTGGCCGCCACCGCCACCGGGGCCGGTGCCGCGCTGTACAACGAGGCGCTCTCGGCTCCCGCCAGCATGACTGTTAACCCCGCCAACGCCGCAGTTCCTGCTGTGGGTACGGCCGTAATCCCCCCCAGCAGCACCGCCGCTGCCGACGCCTTTACTCGCCTGGCCGCCGCCCAGGCGGAAAACGTGCGCCTGCAAGCCGCGCTCGACGCCGCCCAACGCCAGCTCACCAGCTTCCAGCAAAACAACCAGACCGCCGCCGACAGCAGCCAGGCGCTTTCCGTAGAGCTGGGCCAGGCCAACGAGCAGATCGGCATCCTGGCCGGGCTGATTGCCCTGTACGAACAGCTCGATGCCGTGGATGTGGCTGCGGCCGTCGAAAACGGCCTGACCAACTTTGGCGGCGAGGTGGAAACGATGCTGGCCGAGGTGCCTAGCCTGGCCGAAAGCATTCAGATGGGCCGCCAGGCGCTGGAAAATTTTGAAGTCCAGGTGCCGATTTTGGACAACGGCCGTCTCTGGCTCATCGATCATCTCAGCAAAATTGAGGGGTATTTCCAGGCGGTGGAGCGCCTGCTCAGCGAGGCAGTGGAGCGGGTTGGCCCCTTCCTGCAAATGCTCAACGACTGGTTCGAGAGCCTGCGCAAATGGCTGCCTTTTGGCATAGGCCAGACGGCCGCTACCGTTATGGTCTCCATCACCGACCTGATCATGGAGACGCCCAACACAGTCAACGGGCTAGACACCAACATCACCCAACCGCTCAACGTCTGGCTCAACCGCGACCAGAACAACGAGACCGCCCTGCACCAGACCCTCATCAAGCCCCTGCGCGATGACCTGATGCCCAAAGCCGACGGCGTCGTCAGCAAAACCCAGCACATGAACGAAACCTACAAAACGGCGCTCAAAGAACCGGTGGAAACGGCCGTTGCCAGCCAGCGCACCATTCGCAGTTTAATTACCAACTACCGTCAGCAGCACAGTGTTTGAAAGAAGTAAAAAGTGGACTGTTCACTTTTCACTTTTCACTTTTTACTGATTACCGACCACCACTCAAGTAGGCGCAGTATCCAGGGGCGGCGCAACGGCCAGGAAGTCGTAAGCGAAGCGCTGGCTGTAATTGCGGATGAGCTGCTCCACCCGCTCGTGCTGCGGCGAGGCGACAATCAGCCCAGCGTGCTGCTGTTTATGCACGCGGTACACAATTTCAGCGTCCTGGTAGCCAGACAGATCGGGCCACTCCTGCCGCGCCAGGCAAATCATCACCCCGGCGTACGCGCCCTTGTCCTCTGGCACCTGGTACTCCTGGCCACGCAGAGCGGCCGTTTCCAACCGCGCCCACTCCGCCCACAAATTAATCCCGCTGGACGCTTCCACCAACTGTTCGATATTGGCCCCCCCAACGCGTGCGGCCGTTTCCAAAAAGTAAAATTCGCCGTCTGGCCCCTTGATAAACTCGGTGTGCGCCACGCCGCGCACCATGCCCAACGCCAAAATCAGCTGATTGTGCAGCTTGAGCAGCGCTTTCGTTTCTTTGTCCTTACGCGGCATCGTACGCGTCACAAAAACGCCGCCGTCGTGGGCCACATCAATGGGCGGCTGCAAATATTGGTGCGCCGTGGCAAAAACCACTTTACCCTGCCACACAATGGCGTCCACGTGGTAAACCGGCCCCGCCACGTACTGCTCCAGCAAAAAGTACGACTGCAAATCGCCCAATTCATCCAGCTTGCGCCACAGCATCTCAGCATGATCCATGCGTTTGATGCCCATTGCCCCCGCCTCGGCGCGCGGCTTAAGCAGCCAGGGTGGCGGCACCCGGCCCATAAATTCACGCAGCTGATCGTAGTTGAAAACGGCCGTAAATTCCGGCACCCTAAACCCTTCCTGCCGCGCCTTCACCCGCATCGCCAGCTTATCACGAAAGTGGCGCATCACCGACTCGCCCATGTTGGGCAGGCGGAAATGCTCCCGCAGCGCCGCCGCTGTCAGCACGTCATAATCATCCAGCGGGATGATCTGGTCCACCGCCTTGCCGCGCATAAAGTAAGCAATTGCATAAATGATGTCCGGCTGTTTAGACAACTGCGGCATGTAAAACACGTCGTCGATGCTGTCCCACGGCCACGGCTCGTTGTGCAGCTTGTCTCGCGTTACCAGCGCCACGCGGCAGCCCGCCGCTTTGGCGGCTGTTAAAAAAGTGGTTCCCTTAAAATAGCTGGCCAGGCACAAAATCGTCACCGGCTTTTCGGCAGAGTTCAAATCAGACATACATTCCTCGGATTATTGTTTTTGCAGCAGTTGTTTAGGGCGCTTTGGGACTTCAGGGGTTTAGCAGCGAATTGGCGCGAATTTTCACGAAAATTCGCATTAATTCGCTGCGAAAATTAGTCTGACCCACCAAATCCGAAAAGCCCCACTTTTGCTAGATGAGCAGCAGAATGATGGTCACAACTGCGGCAATCGTCAAGACAAAAAAGCTGATGATGAGCAAAATGACCAGCCAATCGGTGTCTTCTCGACTGGCCGGGCGGTAGCTGGTGGAGAAATTGGCCACCGCCACGGCCGAATCCTCTCCCATCGCCCCCTCTGCGCGGTCAACCGGAGCGGGCACGGGCGTGGTGGGCACATACGGTGCCAGCAGCTCCGGCGTCACCTCCAGCTCGTCCTCACTGTCCATCGCCTCAGACAGAATGGTGACCAACTTTTCGTCGAGAACGGCCGTACGCCGGTTAGCCGTAAACGCCGCTTCCTCAGACGTTTCTTCGGTCTCGGCCTGTATCTCGGGCGGTGCCAGCTTGCGCACCCAGACGGGCAGCTCGTTACCCGTGCTTTCGGGCACAGCAGCCGCCCGGGCTTTTACTGCCGTTAATGCCGTCAGCAGCTCCTCACTATCCGCCAAAACCTCGCGGGAATTGCCCGTCAACGCCCCCAGCGGATCGCTTTTCATCACTTCAATGTCTCGGGCCAGCAAGTAATATTGCAAGCGTTCGGGGTCAAACATCAAATGGCCGCTGGCACGGACCTCATCCCCCACATACAGCTGGGTATCATCCTTCGTATGGCAGTTTAAATAATGCATCTCTTCCGCCAAGACAAACCCATCTTTATGCAACCGACTCACCTTCCCCACCACAAACACCAGGCCCAATGGTAATTCAGGTGGCAGCTTCGAGGCCAAACGGCCGTTCAGCCGACTTACCGAAATGTCCATAACAAACTCCCAAAATCACGCTAAAAAACCTATTCTGGTACCTATTATAAACGAACAAGGGAGGAAAACGGCCGTTTTTTCGCCAATCTTTTGTCACCTAACTCGGCAAATTTAGCTCCTCACCACCAATATCCTGAAAAAATCTATTTGACGAAAAAAACACAAATGTTATACTTACCCGCCTGAGGTTGCTCAGAGAGCAGCGGGGATGGCTTGCCTATAATTTACTTAAAAGTTTCATACAAGAGATACGCGCCGACGTAGCTCAATTGGCAGAGCAATGCTCTTGTAAAGCATAGGTTATGGGTTCAAGTCCCATCGTCGGCTTGAGCAGCGTGCTCCGGTTTAACACACATAATAATCCTGGGTCAGTGTCCCGAGTGGCAAAGGGGGCGGACTGTAAATCCGCTGCGCGACGCGCTTCGTAGGTTCGAGTCCTACCTGGCCCACCTTCCAGTAGGTTGTGTCCAGTAATCAGTATCCAGCTATACAAACACCGATCACTGTTCACCGGTACGTCTTACTGAAGATGCCCACGTAGCTCAGCAGGCAGAGCACATTCTTGGTAAGAATGAGGTCATGGGTTCAAATCCCATCGTGGGCTCTCTGCCCCGTCTATCTCGTGTGAGACACCAGATGGCGGGGTATTGTTGTGAAAGCGGCAAGCGCCACAATACCTTCCGTGTAAAAAGCTTGCCTCAGAGATTCTAAATTTGCACTCAAAATTTAGACAAATCAATAAGGAACAAGGGTTTATTAACGATGGGTAAAGAAAAATTTGTGCGCGAAAAACCACATGTGAATATTGGCACGATTGGTCACGTGGACCACGGCAAAACCACCCTGACAGCGGCAATCACCAAAACCCTGTCGCTCAAAGGGCTGGCCG
>JADLAX010000079.1 GCA_020848035.1 Anaerolineae bacterium
GGTCGCTTTTTATCGCTTGTTCAATTGTTAAAAGTTCTGACTCAGATAAGGTGTAATTGATTAATTTGGGCATGATACCTATGATGCCACAGGCTGCCTAAATTTCAAAAACTTTTTTCCAATCACTTATTCCTTACCTGAGGAAAGCCATACGAACTTAAATGTCAAACGCATCGCCCTCTTTCTTAACATAGTCCGTAAGAGATAATTCTTACACTAAAGACGATTCGCATCCTTTTTATTCCCCACAATAACCACTATAGTTTGCGAATCAATCAAGTTTTACAAGCGCAGAAGTAACTTTCCCAATTTAAAAAGCAGCCCGGTGCCGATCTCTTCTACTTAGTGATTGGTCCAGGGCCGCTTTTTTTGTGAATGTTGCCTGCAATTTATTCAAAGGGGTATAGACCATTGTTAGCTGCTAAAGAAAAAACTACTGTCATTCCTCCCTATGGAGGCCAACTTGTCAATTTGCTGGTGCCTGCCGAAGCGCTGGAAGAGCGCACCGCTTACGCCAGCCAATTACCTTCGATCCGCCTGTCGGACCGCTCTGTGTGTGACTTTGAACTGCTGGTCGTTGGCGCTTTTTCGCCGTTGGACCGGTTTATGGGCCAGGCCGATTACCAAAGCGTGCTGGACACGATGCGCCTGACCAATGGGTTTGTTTTCCCCATCCCGATTCCGCTGCCCATTGATGATGAGGTTGAGGTAACGGTGGGGCAAGATGTGGCCCTGCGTGATCCGCAGAATGAGCTGCTGGCGATTATGCGCGTCGAAGAGGTGTATGGCTGGGATTTGGCAGAAACGGCCGTAAAAGTCTTCAACACCACCGACCTCCGCCATCCCATCGTCGCTGAAATGCACCGCTGGGGCAAACGTAATATTTCCGGCCCGATTGAGGCGCTCCGCCTGCCCACCCACTACGATTTCAAAGACATTCGCCTGACGCCCGCCGAAACCCGCACCCGGCTGGAAACCTTTGGCCACCAAAACGTGGTTGCCTTCCAGACCCGCAATCCCATGCACCGCGTCCATGAAGAGCTGACCAAGCGGGCCATCGAAGAAAAAGATGGCGTGCTCCTGCTGCACCCCGTGGTTGGTTTGACCAAACCAGGTGATGTCGATTACTTCACCCGCGTGCGCACCTACAAAGCGTTGGCCAACAATTACTACGATCCAGACCGCATTCTGTTCTCCCTGCTGCCCCTGGCCATGCGCATGGGCGGCCCGCGTGAAGCGCTGTGGCACGCCATCATCCGCCGCAACTATGGCGCCAACCACCTGATTGTGGGGCGCGACCATGCTGGCCCCGGCAACGACTCCGAAGGCAAGCCGTTTTATGGTCCGTACGATGCCCAGGATCTGGTCGAGAGCTTCAGCGAGGAAATTGGCGTCACCGTGGTGCCCTTCCGCATGTTGGTCTACCTGCCCGAAGAATCGCGCTACGAAGAAATCACCAACATCACTGATGGCATGAAAACAGCCAACATCTCCGGCACCCAGGTGCGCGAGGAGTATCTGCATAAGGGCCAGCTGCTGCCGCAATGGTTTACCCGCCCACACGTGGCCGAGATCTTGTCCGAGACGTACCCGCCCCGCTACCGCCAGGGCGTTTGCATCTGGCTAACCGGGCTGCACAATGCCGGTAAATCGACCACGGCCAATGTATTAACCACGCTGCTGCAAGAATACGGCCGTAACGTCACCGTGCTCGATGGGGATGTGGTTCGTACCAACTTCTCCGAAGGACTCGGCTACAGCAAAGAAGATCGCGACGACCACGTGCGCCGCATCGGCTACGTGGCCTCCGAAATTGTGCGCCACGGCGGCATCGCCGTTTGTGCCGCCGTCAGCCCGTACCGCGCCACCCGCAACGACGTGCGCAGCATGATGGAAAGTGACCACTACATCGAAGTCTTTGTTGACACCCCGCTGGAAGTGTGCGAAAGCCGCGACACCAAAGGCATGTACGCCCAGGCCCGCAGCGGCAAAATCAAAGGCTTTACCGGCATTGACGATCCCTACGAAGCGCCGCGCCACCCGGAAATCCGCGTTGATACAACCGGCCACACGGCCGAAGAAAACGCCCACCAAATCTTGGCCTACCTGCTCGATAAAGGGTTTATTCGCCCCCATCACTAAAAATATTGTAATTGAGTAATTGGGTAACTACGTCATTGCCCAATTACTTAGTTACCCAATTACCGAAAGAGGATTTATCATGACCGAACAACAAGGATTTGTACTCTGGATGACCGGCCTCTCTGGTGCCGGAAAAACCACCATCGCCCTGGAAATGCTGGACCAGTTGGCCCACCGTAATCTGCGCCTGGAGCGGCTCGATGGCGACGTCGTGCGCGAAAGCCTGACCCGTGACCTGGGCTTCTCCAAAGAAGACCGCGAAAAGAACATCGAGCGCATCACCTTTGTCGCCAAGCTGCTCTCCCGCAACGGCGTGGGCTGCATCTGCTCCTTCATCTCCCCCTACCAATCCATCCGCGACGACGTGCGGGCCAGCACCACCAACTTCCTGGAAGTGTTCATCGACGCGCCCCTGGATGTGGTCATCGCCCGCGATGTAAAAGGGATGTACAAAAAAGCGCTGGCTGGTGAGCTCAAAAACTTCACCGGCATTTCTGACCCGTTTGAAGCCCCGGCCAGCCCAGACATTCACGTGCGCACCGATAAACAAACCGTGGCCGAAAGCGCCGCCTACATCATCGGCGAGCTGGAAAAGCGTGGCCTGATCCCGGTGGCTGAACCGGCATAAGCATCTGCCCCGTAATTTCCCCGGAAACTGCTTCAACTGCCGCCATCACGTCTAAAGTTTCCGGGGAAAGCTGCCCTCGTAAGAGATTGGGGATGGGAGATTAATAATCTCTCATCTCCAGTCTCTTTTTTGCTTTATTCAAGGCCACCCTCTATGCTTCTGGGCTATGAATATTCAGTCGGCACTGCTTTACGGCCGTTCCCAACTCACCCCCCACTCGCCCACCCCCCAGCTAGACGCCCGCCTGCTGCTGGAGCACCTGCTCGACGTGCCGCACAGCTATCTGGTGGTCCATCACGATCAGCCGCTGACGACCGAACAGAAACAGCAGTACGAGCAGCTGCTGGAACGCGCGCAACAGCAGGAACCCATTCCCTACATCACCGGCAACGCGCCCTTTTTTGACTTTGAGCTGCACGTCACCCCCGCCGTACTGATTCCCCGGCCGGAGACGGAGCAGTTGGTCGAAACGGCCGTCGCTTATGCTCAACATCACAATGCCCAAACGGCCGTCGACGTGGGCACCGGCAGCGGCTGTATGGCCATTGCCCTGGCTCGCTTTTTGCCCGATTTGCAGGTAACGGCCGTCGACATCTCCCCCGCAGCCCTGGCCATCGCCCAACAAAACGCCCAGCGATTGGCCCCCAACCGCATTCAGTTTCAGGAGAGCGATGTGCTGCACGCCGTCACCGGGCCGGTTGACATGATTGTGGCCAACCTGCCCTACGTCACCTCTGGTGAGTGGCAGTCGCTGGCTGATGGGGTAAAATTGCACGAGCCTGCGCTGGCTCTAGACGGCGGTGAGGATGGCCTGGAACTCATCCGGCGGCTGCTGGAACAGGCCGCCACCCGGCTCCGGCCCAACGGCGCTATTTTTTTGGAAATTGGCTGGCAGCAGGGACAAAGCGCCCAGGCGGAAGCCCAGCGCTGTTTCCCCCAAGCCAGCGTCACCGTTTTGCCCGATTATGCCGGGCATGATCGGATTGTGAAGATTGTCATTGAGTAATTGGGCGAGTTACCCAGTTACCTGCCTTTTGGAAGAGGAACAAGTGGAGAGTCAGGAACGGCCGTATTCCCCCAGCCAAACTCAGCTTTTGCCAGCCCGCCACCCAGGCAGCATCACCCAGGCGGCGGCAGAAGCGCGGGCGGGCCGTCTCATCGTGATTCCGACGGATACGCTGTACGGGCTGGCCGGGGATGCGTTTAATCCAGACGCCATTCGCGCCATTTATGCGGCCAAACAGCGGGAAAACAGTAAGGCCATTCCCATCCTCCTGGCCGACAGCGGCGACTTACCACGGGTGGCTCGCTTTGTCCCGACTGTGGCCCAGACCTTTATCAACCAGTACTGGCCCGGCCCGCTGACCATTTTGCTGCCCAAACATCCAGACCTGCCGCCAGAAATCTCTAACAACGACGCCATCGCCGTGCGCATTCCCGATAACGGCGTGGCCCGCGACATTATTCGCGCCGCAGGCGGAGCATTGGCCGTGACCAGTGCCAATCTTTCCGGGCAAACACCGGCCGAAACGGCCGCTGCCGCCGTGGCGCAGTTGGCTGGCTGGGTAACGGCCGTTGTCGATGATGGCCCTTCGCCCCACGGCCTGGCCTCTACCATTTTGGACTGCACCGGCCACGAGCTAAAAATCTTGCGGGAAGGTCCCATTTCGGCCAGGTCGCTGCTGGGGCTAACCACCTAATAAATTTATGAGTGCACTGATCATTCCCATCGTCCTGACCTTTGCCGGGCTCCTGCTGGCCGTAGCCACTTACCAAAGCATCCGGCGCGGTGGCGCACGCTTTTACACCCTGGAACGTGAAGCCGTGCTGCGCCGCGCCGCGCTGACCCTGCTGGGCAGCACCCTGCTGTTCATCGGCGCGGTTGGCTACATGGCCGCCCAAGAGCTGCAATCCCAGGCCGTTGAAGCCGAGGCCGATGCCGTGCTTGAAGGTGAAATTACCGTCACGCCCACCGTAGAGCTGGGCGTGTTTCCGCCCACACCCTCACCGTCGCCTACAATTGACGCCTCCATCCCCACCGCCACCCCAACCCCCATTTTGTGCCGCGCCGTGGTGGAGGGCACCTCTGGCAACGGCCTGATGCTGCGCGAATCACCTGGCGGAGCCGAAATTACCATCCTGGCCGAAGCCACCCTTGTCACCCTGGTTCAAGGAGAAGGCCCGCAGCAAGCCAACGGCATTACCTGGCGCCTCGTGCGCGACAACATTTCTGGCGAAGAAGGCTGGGTGGCCGAAGACTTTCTCTCGCTCGGCCCCGGCTGCGAATAAACCCTTTCATGAATGCATCCACAGAGTACACAGATTGCACAGATTTGAGCTGGTCTTCTCTGTGCTTCTCTGTGATTCCTCTGTGTAACCCTGTGTTCCCTGTTTTTTATGGGAGCATCTCATGATCATCGGCATCGACGCCAGCCGGACCATTATCGGGCAGCGCACGGGCACGGAAGCGTACGCCACCTTTTTGCTACAGGCGCTGATTCCCCTGGCGCTGACGCACCATCACCGGGTTCGGCTCTACTTTAACCAGCCACCGCCCCCTCAGCTCTTTGCCGCCTTTCCCACAGTGGAACATGTCGCCATCCCCTTCCCCCGCCTGTGGACCCACCTGCGATTGGCCGACGAGCTGCGCCAGCATCCGCCGGACGTCTTTTTTACGCCTGCGCACGTCATTCCGTTTAACTATTTTGGTCCAGCGGTGGCCACGGTGCATGATTTGGGCTACCACCACTTTCCGGAAGCCCACCCCTGGCGGCAGCTGGCCTACCTGCGCTGGAGTACACGTCTCAACGGCCGTCGCGCCCGCCGCGTCGTGGCCGATTCTGAAGCCACCAAACAAGACATGATCCAGCTAGACGGCATCCCCGCCGACAAAATCGACGTGATTTACCCCGGCGTAGACCCCGCTTTGCAGCCGGTGACGGATGAGGCGGTATTGACGGCCGTTCTCAACAAATACGCCATCACCCCACCCTACCTGCTCTACCTCAGCACCCTGCAACCGCGCAAAAACCTGGTGCGGCTCATCCAGGCCTACGCCGCCAGCGGCCTGCCCCACCAGCTGATTTTGGCCGGCAAACCGGGCTGGCTCGCCCAACCCATTCTGGCCGAAATCTCCAATCTCCACTCCCCAATCTCCGAAAAAATCGTGCTTACCGGGTTTGTCGATGAGGTGGACAAAGCGGCGCTGCTTTCGGGGGCAACGGCCGTTCTCTATCCATCGTTGTACGAGGGGTTTGGCTTTCCCGTTTTGGAGGCGCAGGCGTGTGGTACGGCCGTTCTCACCGCCACCACCAGCTCCCTGCCCGAAGTCGCCGGGGACGCCGCCCTGCTGGTCGATCCGCTGGACACGGCGGCCATCACCCAGGGAATGCAGCGGCTGGTTCAGGACGAGGCGTACCGGCAGGGACTGGTGCAGCGTGGCTTTGCGAATGTGAAACGATTTGGGTGGGAAGAAACGGCCGTGCAGCTCCTGCAAACCTTGGAAAAAGCAGCGCACTAAAGCAAAAAGCGCCGAGCCGAAACGGACAGTATCGCCTGCAAAATGTAACCTATCGTAAAAATCGCAATCTGATACTGCGCGTACGGCGGATTTACCTGGTACAGCGGTGCCAGCAAGTTTGGCAGTTCGCTCCAGCCAATCAAAAAGGAAATATTGATCAGCCACACCCCCCAGGTGGGCAGCGGCGTATTTTGCAAAGCAACATGCGTCTCGTTTACCAAAGCCAAAAAGAGCGGGTATCCAAACAAAACCAACGCCGCCTGCACCCACAGCGAGGCATACACACCTTCGTATGTCCAAATGCCAATCAGCCGCCCCACGCCCTCTTGCCCCAAACCAATCAAAAAGTAAACCAATGCCAACCGCAGCAACTTTTGCCGCGAGCCAAGCAACCGGTGCCAGATTGATTCCGGCCGTTCCAGGTTCAGGGAACCCGTAAAAAGCAAGCCACCCAAAATGACAAACGGCCACCAAAGCGAATTGCCAAACAAAATGAGCAAAACACCCGCCGCTATCAAAATAGCTCCCCAACTCGCCAATCTTGTTTTTAATACCATCGTGCACCTCATAAATCAGACAAAGTTGTGGCCAAACGCATCGTCGGCTGCCAGTCAGCCGGATCGCCGCCGTCTTCGTAGCTCCACCAGGCGGAGAGGACGGCCTGGGCCAGGCTCCACTGCCGCAGCCGCTCGCGGTCTAAGCCAAGCGATTCCACCAGAATGTCCAGCCGCCGCGCCGTGATGCGCTTGAGGTCTGGCTCAGCAAAAATGGTGAACGGATTGCGCAGCAGCGCCCCCACCTCGTAGGCAGGTTCGCCCGCCACGCCTTTGGGGTCAATTACCCGCCAGCCTTCGCCAGCAGACAAGATGTTGTAGTGGTGCAAATCGCCGTGGAGCAGCACCGGTTCGCTGCTGGAGGTTAGCAGATCGATGAAGAGGGATTCGGCCGTTTCCACCAACCTCTTATCAAACGGCCCCGTCCCCCCGCCAAATGCCTCACGCAGTTCGGCCAGCCCGGCTGCCCAATCCGCCACCGAGGGGAAGTTGTGCGCCGCAGGCAGCGGCCGCCACATCGCCTGCATCACCTGGGCCGCGATGCGCGTCGCCTCATCATCGTCGGTGACGATGGTGAGCATTTCACCAGGCGAAAGCCGCTCCAGCAGCAAGATACCTGCCTCAGGATCAGCATCCAGCAGGCGGACGCAGCCGCGCCCGTCGTACAGCCGCAGCGCCGCGATTTCGGTGCGCAGCTCCCGGTTGGGCACACCCGCCTTGAGCACGATTTCCGTGCCGTTGGCCAGCGTAGCGGGCGCAACGTAATTGTAGGAGAGGGTGAAAGTGGTGGGATGCGCCACCAACCCCCACCGCCGCTCGCACTCAGCCAGCAAATTGGGCAAATTCTCCAGCCATTCCGCCCCGCCTGTGAACGTGCTGGTAACCGTTTTTATGAAATGTGTTGGTAAATTCACCATAGAGATTGGTTGATTGGAGATTAGAGATTGAGCGTACAAATCGCCAATCTCTAATCTCCAATCTCCTTTTCATCGCAGCAAAAAGCCCTGCCCCAGCGGATCTTCCGGGTCGATGAGCAGCTGGTTGAGGCCGCAAATGTGCGCCGTGCCGGTGACCTGGGGGATAACGGCCGTATGCGGCCCAAATTCCGTCGTCGCCACCACCTCGCCCGTGAAGGTGCTGCCGATGATGCTCTCCACCACAAACGGCTGGTGCAGGCCAATTTCCCCTCTGGCAAAGTGCAGCGCGGCGCGGGCACTGACCCCCGTGCCGGTCGGGCTGCGGTCCACCTCGCCATCGGCAAAGATGCAGACGTTGCGGCTGTGGTGTGCCGGGTTGTGTGCCGCACCGACGAAGATGGTACCGTACAAAAAGCCCAAATCTGGCTCAAACGGATGCTCGGTGGGCAGGCTGGCCATCACCGCCTGCTTAATGCGCCGCCCCCAATCGATCAGCTGGCGAAAATCATCGGCCGTCAGCCCCAGCCCCACCGATTCCGCCTGGACAAACGCATAAAAGCCGCCGCCGTAGGCCACGTCGTAGCGGACGCGGCCCAGGCCGGGCACTTCCACGGTTTGATCCAGCGCCAACACAAAGGAGGGCACGTTGTGGAAGGCGACGGAGGTGATACGGCCGTTCTCCCCCCTCTGCCCCGTCGCCACCACCCGCCCGGCCGGTGTGTCAATCTTCAACACCGGCGCGTCGCCTGGACGATCAATCATGCCCGTGTCCAGCGCCACCTTGGTCAGGGCGATGATGCCGTGGCCGCACATCGTGCTGAACCCTTCGTTGTGCAGAAAGAGTACGCCCAGGTCGCCGTCCGGCGTCACCGGCTCGGTGAAGATGCAGCCGTACATGTCCGCGTGGCCGCGCGGCTCCCACATCGTTGCCATGCGCAGCCAATCCAGATGCTCTTGCGCGTAACGCCGCTTGGCCAGAATCGTCTCGCCAGGGATGGGCGGGATGCCGCTGGTAAAAATCCGTAGCGGCTCGCCGCCGGTGTGGGCATCAACGGCCGTAATTTGCGGCCAATTTTGTGGGGGTGTCCAGGTGGGCATGGGGTTCTCCTTTTTTGACAGGGTGAAGGGGTGAAGGGGTGAAGGGGTGAAGGGGTGACATGAGGCTATTTTGCGAGGTTGTGGGGAAAAGGCAAATCTCTCTTTACTTTCTTTGCCTCTTTGCGCCTTTGCGTTAAATTTCTGGTCAAGCGCAGACCTGACAGGTTTAGAAAAACCTGTCAGGTCTTTTAAGGAGCAAACCATGTTTGATGTGTTGGTGATTGGCAAGGGGTTGATGGGCACGGCGGCGGCGCGGTATTTGCAGGGATTTGGCGCGGCTACGGCCGTTCTCGGCCCCGACGAACCACAAAATCCACAAACCCACGATGGCGTCTTTGCCAGCCATTACGACCAGGGGCGCATCACCCGGCGGCTGAGCAAAGATTTAGCCTGGGCCACGCTGGCCGACCGCTCGATTGCCCAATACCGCGAATTGGAATCTCGCAGCGGCATCCAATTTTACGAGCCAACCGGGGGCCTTTACGTTGGCCCAGACGATGGCAGCCATGCGTACTGGCAAAATGCGGCGGCCATCGGGCAGCGTTTTGGCGTGGGCTATGATGAGCTCACTGCCGACGAACTGGCCGCGCGGCTGCCCAGGCTGCACTTCCCGGCGGGTTTTGCCGGGATTTTGGAGCACGCCCCCGCTGGCTACATCAATCCGCGCGGGCTGATTGCGGCGCAGCTGACTGTTTTTGCTGAACAAGGCGGCACGATTTTGCGGGAAACGGCCGTTACCGTCACCCGCCACCCTGCTCACCTCACCATCCAAACCCGCGAAGGCAACCAGTACGAGGCGCGCAAACTGCTCATCGCGGCGGGTGGGTTTAGCAACTGCTTTGGCCTGCTGGAACGGCCGCTCCCCCTGCGCCTCAAAACCGAAACGATCATCCTGGCCGAACTGGACGCCGCCGAAGCGGCCCGGTTGGGCGACATGCCCACGGTCATCTACGAGATTGATTCGCCAGACCTGGACGGGATTTATTTGCTGCCGCCGATTGTGTACCCAGACGGCCGTTTCTACCTCAAAATGGGCTGCGACACGCGGCTCGACCAAACCCTGCCGCATGATGTGGAAGCGATCCGACAATGGTTCATCCACGGCGACAGCGACGCCATGCTGCCCGCCATGCAAGCCGCGCTGGAAGGCATCATTCCGGGGCTGCGGGCAAACTCGTGGCAAACCAAACGGTGCCTCATCACCTACACGCCGCACGGCAAGCCGCTGATTGACGCGGTGGTGCCAGGGCAGGTGTACGTGTGTACTGGTGGCAACGGCTCCTCCGCCAAATCGTCAGACGCCATTGGCCAGCTCGCCGCCAGCCTCACCTGGCACGACGCCTGGCAAGACACCGAGCTGGACGCAACGCTCTTCCAAATCCCGTAGCCGCGGATTCTTTCCGCGCAGCCCGCCCGGCCGTAAACGGCCGGGCTAGTTGTGAAAGCCTCTCCAAGGCTGGTTTTAGCCCCGCAGGGGCTTCCATTTTGTAGCCGGGGGCTTTAGCCCTCGGCGGAAGGGCGCAATGGTTACGGCGAAGTAAGTTCAAGGGGCGTCCAGCCATAAACGACAAACCCTTCACCCGGAGGCAGTTGGGCAAGTTTTTGGCTTGTCCAGGTCGGTACATCAAGCAGGTGTAACGATTGACCGCCATTTTTCAGCAGCACAGTGTAAACAAACTGTCCATCTGCTATCCATTGACCTTCAATAAATTCTCCATCGCCTGAACATATCTCACCGATCCATGCTCCAGGAATATCTAAGACATAACCCGCCCCAGTCATAAATGATTCTTGCAGAGCATAATGAATATACTGTTCATCCAAGGAAAAGTTAAGGTATCGAACCTCCTCTGTATCTAGCCCAGGATAAGGCTGAAGCGGCAGTTTTTCTTCTTGCCCATCGCGAGTCAGGCGAAATATTTTGTAGTAACTATGTTCACCCTCTTCAATCGGAATGCTGAAGAACACCTTACTACCATCACTTGACCATTCAGGAAAAGGATAAAGGCCGTAAGTACCATCATAATGCCAGATGTTAGTTTCTGTTGTCAGGTCACGCAAGACAACATTAAACCCGCCAGTTGTGTACAAGACCTTTTGCACCGACGGATCCACCGAGGCAATGCCTTGATACAAAGGTTCTTCATAATAGGTATAATGGGGCAAATCAAGATCAAGACTTACCGTTTCTGTTATCTGTGTAGCCATATCCAAAATGAAAAATTCATGATGCTCACCCACGCCTACTTGTCGTTCTAAGTTAACAATGGATGATACTATACGGCCGTCTGGCAACCAGTTCCCCGAAATCTGGGGCAGTAGCTGATCGGAGTAAGTTTCTTCTTTCGTGACAAGATCATAAACAACAGCATGATACAAATAATTGTCAGGTCGCTCTTCTGCCCTCTCAAACCGCAACAACTTGGTTCCGTCAGGCGAAATAGTCACACGAATGAGGTTGGATGGAATTGTATAAATTGGCACTGGGATAAGGGAATCTGCCGAAAACGCTAAGACATCTGAATGTTCTTTCATGGCAAAAAAATACAGATTTGTCTCATCTGTTTGCCCGGTAATATACAAAAGGCTCCCACTGGACAGCAGCGGGAGAGCGTCGGCAGGCAAAACGGTTGGGCAATCTCTTAGTTGGGTAGGCGGCTGGGGGATCGGTGTTTCTGCGGGTGGAGTTGTGGGGGTAACGGCCGTTTCTCGACCAGGGGCAAACGTTGGTATCACTGGCAAACTTGTAGAAGTAGGCAAGGCAGTGGGTTGTAGCTCCTCGGCAACAAGTTCGATTGTTGCAGTTGGAATTATTTCGGGTGCAACTTCTACGGGTTCAGCCGAACACCCCACAAACAGAGCTATCAAAAGAAATAGGTAAATCCGCAAACCTCGCTTGCACATTGCTATCATCCCCTCCTGATGCCTGACTGAACTAATTTGGAACTGGCGGTAACGGCCGTTCCCAAACTATTGTATACTCACAGCCAGTTTTTTTAGAACTTTTCACTTTTGACTATTCACTTTTTGCGAAATTAGGGCGAGGCAGGTGGTGACAAAGCTACTTTGCTTGTCGAAGGTTTTTCCCACCTGCCTCGCCCCTACTGTTCACTTTTTACTTTTTACTCCAAAAGAGGCGACTATGCGCATTCTCATTACCGGCTCTAGCGGCCAGATTGGCACCAATTTAGGACTTTACTTGCAATCCCAGGGGCATTACGTGTTTGGTATTGATAAACGGCCGAATTCCTGGACCACCGAAATCGAAACGCTGCTGCAAGATTTAAGCACGCCGCAGCGCAGCTTTGACAAGGGCATTGGCTACGTGGATTACCCGTCAAACCTGGATGCGGTGGTCCATTTTGCCGCCCACGCCAAGGTGCATGAACTGGTGGAGCAGCCCGACCGCGCCCTGGAAAACATCACGATGACCTTTAACGTGCTGGAATTTTGCCGCCACAACAACCTGCCCATCATCTTCAGCAGCTCGCGCGAGGTGTACGGCGACATCCACCGTTACATCACCGAAGAAAGCTACGCCGATTTTGCCTTCACGGAAAGCCCGTACTCGGCCAGCAAAATATCGGGCGAGGCGCTGATTTATAGCTATGCGCAATGTTATGGGCTGCGCTACCTGGTGTTTCGCTTTAGCAACGTGTACGGCCGTTACGACAACGACCTCGAACGCATGGAACGTGTCATCCCCCTCTTCATCCGCAAAATTGGCAACCGGGAGCCCATCACCGTCTATGGTGAAAAGAAGGTGCTGGACTTCACCTATGTGGACGATTGCGTGGGCGGTGTGGCGCGGGGGATCGAGCGGTTGGTCAGCGGCGAGATTGAAAACCATACGATCAACCTGGCGTTTGGCCAGGGCAACAGCCTGGTCAACATGGCCCAATTCATCGGTGAAGCGCTGGGCATTGAGCCAGACATGACCATCAAACCGTCCCGCGTTGGCGAAGTGACCCACTACGTGGCCAACATCGGCAAAGCCCGCGCCCTGCTCGATTACACACCCACCACCTCGCTGCGCGATGGCCTCCACAAAGCCGTGGCCTGGTCGACAGAGTGGTGGAACGGTAATCGGTAATCCGTAATCGGTGAACGGTTTACCGATTACCGACCACCGTCTCCTAGCCCTTTGGTACTATGTTGGGAAGCGGCAAAGCTGTTTACACTTCACCAACGGCCGTATAATGTCAGACAACGGCCGACCATTGAACATTCTTGCCGAAGTATCTATGAACAACAACGCCGCTTTACTCGATACCCTTTTACAACAAGCTGAAACGGCCGCCCGGCGGCACAGCCAGCATTCGCGCCTCACCCGGCAGGCGATCAGCCGCCAGCTAGAGCGGACCGACAGCGAAACCGTGGCCCGCCAGCTGGACGCCATTTACCAATACCGCGCCTCCCGGCTGCCCGCCCCCTGGCGCGTGGCCCAACAGCTCACCTTTGCCGACAATCCGTCATGGTAGCCGAAGTCACCCTCAAACAAGGCCAGATCTGGTGGACCCAGCCGCCGGAGATGCCCAATCCCCAACCTGTTTTAGTCATTCAAAGTGATGCATTTAACCGGAGTTTGATAGAAACGGCCGTGTGCGTCACGCTCAGCCCGGATTGGAAATTGGCCCCCGCTCCCGGTAACGTGCTCATCGCCCAGTCAGATTCGGGACTGCCCAAGGCGTGTGTGGCCAACGTGGCCCAGGTCATCACCATCGACCGCCGCTTCCTGACCGAGTACGTCGGCACGGTGCCCCCCTTCATTCTGGAAAGCGTGCTCGACGGCGTCCAGCTCGTCGTCGGCCGCAGCTAAAAATAAAACCGCAGAGAGCGCGGAGAACGCTGAGATTTCATTCAAAAGCTCTGCCCCCTCCGCGCCTCCGCGGTTAACTTCCCACCAAAATCACAAACTCAAAAACCTTAATCTGCGAAATCTGTGTAATCTGCGGCTGTTCTTACAATGGCCAGTCGCGCAGCATACGCTCGGTTTCTTCCGAATGGCCCGATTCGTCACGCACCATGTCTTCCAGGGCAACCACCAACCCCTTGTCGCCGTACGCCTCGGCCTGTTGGGCACGCTCGGTGTAATCCTTGCCCGCCTGCTTCTCGGCGGCCAGGACAGCTTGCAGCATTTCGCGATTGTTGGCCGCTGCTGGCACCGGTCGCGGTGTGCTGGTGGGTTCGCCACCCAGGGCGACGATTTTGTTGGCTAAAAATTGGGCGTGCAGCTGCTCATCGGCCACTTCGGTGAGGAAAAACTGGGCCAGCTGCGGCCGAAACGGCCCGGTAGCCTTGGCGGCGTAGGTGATGTACTGGATGATGGCCCCAAATTCACCCGCCAGGTCTTCGTTCAGCTTGTCGATTAGTTGTTGTTTGTCCATGGTTTTCTCCTTGGGGAAAATAATCAATGTCGCTATCGGCTGTTAGTATGCCAGGAAGGCAGAAGGGGAACAAGTGATTTTTATCACACCGGCCAGGTGGTGTACGGCCGAAACGTGTAATACTTGGGCCGCACGTGCAGCATCATGTGCCAATCAAACAAAGTGCGCCCCAAACCGCCAATCCACGAATGACCTTGTAGGGGCGGGACGGTGCGGAATTGTCTTACTCAAAACGAATATTCGTCGCTCCGCACCGTCTCGCCCAAAATACTGCGTTTGGGCGAGACAGGCGGGAAACAAGTTGATTTTGCTCAGTGAAAATCGCTCACCGCCTGTCCCGCCCCTACGAAATGCTGCGTCCCCTTCCCTCGAAACTGGACGTTTGAACAGGGCATTTACCCTCGACCTTACCCCCGCAACCTGATACCATCCTCACCCGGAAAAGGAAACCATTGATGAGCCGATCTGAATTCACCGTTGCCGACGCTTACACCTACGACCACCGTTCGACGCTGCGCTGGCTGCAATCGCACATCTTACGCTACAAGGGGCTGATGCTCACCTTTTTGCTGACCACGGTGGGCATGGCGTCGGCGCAAAGCATGACGGCCGTTACCGTCGGTTGGGCCTTCGACAGCGTGCTGCAAAACGAAGGGCGCGCCGGGCTGACCGTGGCCGCGCTGTACGTCGTGGCCGCCTACGTCGGCTACGGGCTGTTTGACATTGTCAACAGCCTGGCGATACGTGTGCTGGCCCAGCGAGTCGAGCGCAACGCCCGCGACGAGCTGTACCTGAGCCTGCTCAGCAAAAGCCAGACCTTCCACGGCCAGCAGCGCGTGGGTGATTTGATGGCCCGGGCTACCAACGACGTGCAGCAGATCACCCTGTTTGTCAGCCCGGCCCTGGGCACCACCACCGAGTCGGTCCTCACCCTGCTGATCCCGCTCATCACCATCACCACGCTCGATTATCGCCTGCTGGTGATGCCGGTTTTGTTCCTCATCACCACCTACTTTGCCCTGCGCCGCTACAACAACAACCTCAGCCCGGTGGCCACCCAGCTGCGCGCCACCTTTGCCGAGATGAACGCCGGGCTGGCGGAAACGATTTCCGGCATCGAGGTGGTGAAAGGGTTTGCTCAGGAACCGGCCGAAGAGGGGCGCTTCACGCACAATGCCGGGGCGTACCGCGATGCCTTTGTGCGCGAGGGGGAGGTGACGGCCCGCTACCTGCCGCTGCTGCTCTACGGCCTGCTGATTGGCCTGGGTTTTGGCCACGCGCTGTACCTGTTTATGCAGGGCATCGTCTCGGTGGGGCAGGTGATTGCTTTTATGGCCCTGTTGGGCACGCTGCGCTCGCCGATTCGCTTTTTGCTGCGCAACATTGCCACCTTCCAGCAAAGTTTTGCCAGCGCCCGGCGCATTTTAGAGATGATCCTGACGGAGACGGAGCTGGATCAGAACGAGGCGGGGGTGGCGCAGGAGATGAAGGGTGAGGTGGTTTTTGAGGATGTGAGTTTTGGGTATGGAGTGGTGGCAGGTGGCAAGTCGCAAGTGGCAGGTGGCAAGTTGCAGGTGGCAGGTGAGGCAGGTGAGACGTCTCTGGTTTTGCAAAATATTTCGTTTACGGCGCAGCCGGGGCAGACGGTGGCGATTGTGGGGCAGACGGGGGCGGGCAAGAGCACGCTGACGAAGCTGCTAAACCGGACGTTTGATGTGGGGAACGGCCGTATCCTCATCGACCAGATTGACGTGCGTGACTGGAGCCTGGACAGCCTGCGTGGGCAGATCGGCACCATCGAGCAAGACATCTTCCTTTTTTCGCGCACCATTGCCGAGAATATCGCCTTTGGCGCAAGGGCCGACGTGCCCCAGGCGGAAATCGAAGCGGCGGCCAGGCAGGCGCAGGCACATGAGTTCATCATGAGCTTCCCCAACGGCTACCAGACGATGATCGGCGAGCGCGGCGTGATGCTCTCGGGCGGGCAGCGGCAGCGGCTGGCCATCGCCCGCGCCTTCCTCAGCGACCCGCGCATTTTGGTGCTGGATGATTCCACCAGCGCCATCGACAGCAACACCGAGGACCAGATTCAGCGGGCGATGCACAGCATCCTGGCCGGGCGGACCACCCTGCTCATCACTCACCGCCTGTCGCAGATTCGCAGTGCCGATTTGATTTTGTTGATGAAAAACGGCCGTCTCATCGCCCAGGGCACCCACGAGGAACTGATGGCGGAGAGCGCGGTTTATAGGCAGATTTTTGTACGTGAGTGATCTGACCCCCACCCTAGCCCTCCCCCTGGGAGGGGGAGGGAACTGGCTCCCTCTCCCTTTGAGGGAGAGGGCTGGGGTGAGGGTGAAAACTCCCGAAACGAGGAAACATGGGCATCACCGGCGGCTTAAACCCAGAAGAATACGACCGGAATTACAGCGACCGGGAATTGGTGCGGCGCATTGTGGGCTATTTTCGGCCGCACATGGGCAAGGTGCTGCTGGTGGCGGCGATGGTGTCGCTTATCTCCATTTTGGCCACGGCGACGCCGATCCTCATCTCGCGGGGGATTGATACGCTGGAGGCCAACCCGCAGTTACAGCTGCTGCTGACGCTGGCGGCGGTGGTCACCGTGATGGGGGCGCTGAGCTGGGGCTTCAACTTTGTTAGCCTCTGGTTTTCGGCGCGGGCGGTGGGCGACGTGGTGCTGGCGCTGCGCGAAGACGCCTTCCGCGCCGTCATGCGCCGCGATTTGTCCTTTTACGACCAGTTTGCCTCCGGCCGCATCGTCAGCCGGGTGACCTCTGACACGGCAGATTTTGCCACCGTCGTCACGCTGACGATTGATTTGCTCAGCCAGCTGGTGCTGGTAGTGGTGATTGGCCTCGTCCTGCTGACGCAAAACGTGCGGCTGGCGCTCATCACCTTCACCGTGGGGCCGGTAGTGGTGATCATCGCCCTCGTCTTCCGGCGGCTGGCGCGCAATGCGATGCAGCAGGCGCAGCGCGCCCTGGCCACGGTCAACGCCACCATTCAGGAGACGGTGAGCGGCATTGCCGTGGCTAAAAATTTCCGCCAGGAAGCGGCCATCTACGACGACTTTCAGGACGTCAACGAGCTGGCCTACCGGGTGCAGCTGACCCGCGTGGCTGTCTTTGGCAGCATTTTCCCGCTGCTCAACACCGTCTCCGGCATTGCCGTCTCGGTGATTATTTACGTCGGCGGGCTGATGGCCATTCAGCAGGAGATTTCGGTGGGCGAATGGTATTTGTTTGTCCAGGGGCTGACGATTTTCTTCTACCCGATCACCAGCCTGGCGTCGTTCTGGAGCCAGTTCCAGCAGGGCCTGGCCGCCAGCGAGCGCGTTTTTGCTCTGATTGACGACGAGCCGCTGGTGGTGCAAACGGCCGTTGACCCAGTCGGCCGTTTACGCGGCGAGATTGTGTTCGACCAGGTGACGTTTAACTACAGCACCGGGCGCAGCGCCGTCCTGCAAGATTTTTCATTGACGATACCGGCGGGGGAGACGCTGGCGATTGTGGGGCACACCGGCGCGGGCAAATCGAGCCTGGTGAAGGTGCTGATGCGCTTTTACGAGTACCAGGGCGGCGATGTGTTGGTAGACGGCCGTTCCATCCGCACCCTCGATTTAAGCCAATACCGCCGCCAACTGGGGCTGGTGCCGCAAGCGCCGTTTTTGTTTTCGGGGACGGTGGCGGAGAATGTGAAGTACGGCCGTCCTGAAGCAACTGATGGGGAGGTGGAAACGGCCGCACGGCAGCTGGGCGACGGCAGCTGGCTGGCAGATTTGCCCGACGGCTTACAAACGGACGTGGGGGAACGGGGGGCGCGGCTCTCGTTGGGGCAGCGGCAGTTGGTAGCCCTGGCCCGCGTGCTGCTGCAAAACCCGGCCATCCTGCTGCTGGACGAAGCCACCGCCAGCATCGACCCGCTGACGGAAGCGCAGGTGCAGGACGCCCTGGCCACCGTCCTGCAAAACCGGACCAGCATCATCATCGCCCACCGCCTCTCCACGGTGCGCGCCGCCGACCGGATCATCGTCCTGCGCGATGGGCAGATCATCGAGGAAGGCAACCACGATGCGCTGCTGGCCCAGGGCGGCCACTACGCCGAACTGTACACCACCTACTTCCGCCACCAATCGCTGGAATATCGGCCGTGGTGAGCTCTACGGAGCGGCAGTATACCCATAAATTAAAGGCTCTAATCTCGTAAATAGTTTAGAGCTTTGAATGCGTTTCTTGTGGCCCTTCTAAACTTTTGATAAGAGGGAAGACGTTCAAGATGATTTAACCGAGTTTTTTGGCCTATTGGAAGATAAAGCTCATCAATTGTTAAATCGTTACGCCGCCTGCGCGGAAGGTCTTGACGAGAGATTCTAATCGCATCGATAATAACTTGTTTTGGGTCGGTATAGCTTTCTGGAAAATGTTCTAGCCCTAATGCCTGATCGCTTTGGTTTGTGCCTATTTCCTCTTTTAGTAAATGTTTGTCAGACATCATCCAAGCTTCAGTCATTCTTACAGGAATAACAGCTACAAGATTTTTACAGATAGAATTTTCTGACTCCTCTATTGCCTTTACATTAACGAAAGCTGGATCAACCTTGAAGGTGAACGCATTCTCATCTGTCCCTGAGTCGGCATCAGCATGAATGCAAAGAACCATTACTCCACGTTTGGCAGCCAATCGAGCATAGCTCTCAACCAAGTCTGTAAATGCGCCATTTTGTTTTTCAATACTTTGAACAGGTAAAACCTCAACCTCACCATCACATTCAAACGCTACATCTTCAAAAGTCCGTTGAATAACACTTTCTAAGAATCGATTATCCGTTGAGCCTTCCGTGGCAAAGCCAATAATTACTTGTTTAATCATATGAAAGAATTGATGGCGTTTTCGGTATCAGCTGTTCTTAAGTATTGAACCACCTCTGCTAGGGTAAGTTTATGTTCAGCTTCAGAAACAGGAAATATCGCTAACTGTTGATAATTTGTATCCCCTATAAACACAGGACTCATTTTTGTGATTTTTATTTTTACTTTACGCGATTGTATTTCAGTGATTAAAGAACTTAGCCTTGATAACCATAAACTAACATTTTCATCGTGCTGCCATTCAAGTAATTGACTGACCAGAACCGGTGAATGTGTATTAACGATTACTTGACGTAACGGAGCTTGAATATCCGAAAAATCGGCACTTAAATCTTTTAATAAATTGGCCATTGCTTTTATACGAAATGGGTGTATGCCATTTTCCGGCTCTTCAAAACATAGTAGGCTTGTATGCTTATCATCGTAAACTAAAATGCTTAACGCTAAGAGGCGAAGAGTTCCTTCCGAAAGAACACGTGAAGAAAATTCTTTTCCGTCCTCTGACAAGATCTTGATCAGAAATTGCTTGTTTACTTTGTCATCATAGACATCTACCTCAACAAAGTTTGGCAAAAAACTGTTTAATTTTCTTGATATCTCTTTTAAACGATATTCATCTGCAAGTTTTATCCTGTACACCGCGGCCGCTAAGTTTTTTCCACTTGCTGTAATATTATCTCTCAGTCCCACATCTTGTCGGGTAGGCTCTCGAAGGTCTTCAGGATTAAGTTGTAAAAATTTCCAGCTGCGCATCTCTTCTTTTGCTGCATAAGCATGCGGAAAATCAGCCGAATTAATCCCCCCCAAAACCGTTTGAGAAACAGCATTTGCTGGAGTCGCTTTTCCACCTTGTTTACCATCCTGGCGAATTCGAATAGTTCTAATACCATTTTGGTCTATTGTTTTAATAAAAGGCTCCCTCGTCCCCCCTGCTCTGTTCGTCTTCCAAAACTCTTTAGCACTTTCTTTAGCATCTTTAGGAAATGACTTAATCCATTTGTCATCTTGATGTTTTATTTTTTCTAGTTGTTCATGTTTTACAGTTAAATCATCAATCCCTAAATCGTTTGTTTGCCTTGCAATGACAAGTTCATAACGTAAGCGAGTATTATTGAGTTCGGCTTCAAGACCCCAATTATCTTTTACGGTTCTATTTACAAGCATTTCAACCACAAACTTCATTTCAGAAGCAAACAAATTGTCCTCAAAATGAGTGAATAATTCAGTTGGATCGCCTCGTTGCTCGCTAAAGGCTGTTTTCAAGTCTGTTTCAGCTAATCGAGATAGCAATTTTAGAGCATCAAACAAATTACTTTTTCCTGAAGCGTTTGCACCAGCCACAATAGTGAGAGGGGTAAATGTCATCTCAAAATTCTGAAACGATTTAAACCCATCAATTTTTACGTTTGTTATCATTTTCTGTACCTAAAGTAAATAAATCTAAGGGGAAAGTGCAAAGAAGTCGTTCCAAGAAAAAACCAAATTTAAAGAGGTTGAACTTCGTAATTACAAATCAGTCTTAAAGTTAACTATCCAAATTTTATCACAAACCTCCAGGTCCTGTGAGGTCTTTGCTCAACATAAAAACTTATCAGGCTGCGGTCGGCGTACGGCCGTACCGCTGGCCACACAATCTAGAACGCCTAAATTTTAGCATAAGGTTGGGGGCATCAATTCTCCGTTGACTAGCAGCCTGTCGGAGAAAGAAAATAGGACACAGATAAACACAGATGGACACAGATATTGACCTAAAATTGAGCAAAATCTGTATTTATCTGTGAAAATCTGTGTTGCATTTTTAAAGAAAACGACTTTTCCGACAAGCTGCTAGAGAGAAACTATCGACGGCCATAGTAAAACCAGAGAAAGATCAGCAAGGCCAAGCCACACAATGGATAAAACCGATACCCCGTCACGATGAGAATAAAAGCCACAAAAGATATAAAGGTTTGGAGAAAATTTTCCTCCCGGCTTAACGGCTTTGACCTACTTTTACCCTTAAATACCGTTTGAATGTCATGCCGGGCCGAATAAAAAACAAAAACAACCGCTATGGGAATCAACAGCGTATTGGGAAAGCGAAGCTGGGAAAAGAATGATAATCCTAGCGACACCAATAAAAGTAGGGCAATCACAAAGGTAGACGTGGAGCGCTTCATAGGTGACCGATATTTGACACGACTGGTTTTTGAATCTCTGAATTTTAGCATAAGGTTAGGAAAATGGTTTTGCCGGTTTTTTGCGTGAGGAGGGTGGAGAAACGGCCGTTCCCACCTATTCCTGGTCAAGTTTTTGTCATCCTCGCGAATCGCCTGACGCTTGGACCAGGAGAAAAGCGGCGAGGCGAGACGCCTGCCGCAGCGCGAGCGTGCAGTCCCGTTCCGAGCAACGTCATCTGACATAATTCCGCCAATAGGGGAACAAAACAAAGGGGCTCAGAAAAAGAATCCCGACAGCCCACATCATCTTCATGTTTCCTTCTATCTGTGGATTTCGATAAAGGTTGAACATATAAAAAGTTATTCCAGTAAGGGAAATACCCAGGGTGAGAGCATGAAAAGCGAATAATATTCCCAGAGTCACATCGCTGAGTGTGTTTTGCTCTTTGAATATTAGCCCCAAAGTTGCACCGAACAGGATGACGTAACACCAGGGCCAGAGAGCAAGAAATAGAAAAATGCTTTTTTGTCGTTTGTTCATTTACCTGTCTTCCCCGCCAACGAAGCATGCGACCGACACGTAACTTCACTTGGCTGTGGTCAGTGTACGGCTGTGCCGCTGGCCACACAATCTAGAAGAACGGTTTCAAATCTGCTGTCTTCTTTTGTGTAAGAAATACTGTTTGGCCTTTTTGAGTGGCCACCAAAACCAGGCATCCGTTTCGGGTAGGCCCAAAAGCATACTGACTGCATCGAAACAAATCATGCCAATTAGCGTAAGTTTTGTGCAATTAGCGGCGAAATCGTAAAAAATCGCCAAAAATAAAAGTCGAACCTTTACAAACTGCTCATTAGTGGCAGGCTCATAGCAATATTTCACAACGAGGTTGCGATGAGTCCCA
>JADLAX010000080.1 GCA_020848035.1 Anaerolineae bacterium
TGGTCTGGCTGGGCCACGCCCTCGTGCAGAATGAGGTAAGCCACCAGGCGCTTATCCCCTGGCCGGTCTTCGCGCACGATGGTGACGGCTTCACGAACGGCCGTATGCGCCACCAACGCCGATTCAATCTCACCCAACTCCACCCGAAAGCCGCGTATCTTGATCTGGAAGTCGCTCCGGCCCAGGAAATCTACCTCGCCGTTGGCCAGGTAGCGCGCCAGGTCGCCCGTGCTGTACATCCGGCTGCCGGGGCGGAAGGGGTCGTCCAGGAATTTTTCGGCCGTGAGTTCGGGTCGGTTGCGGTAGTTGCGGGCCAACCCGTCGCCGCCAATGTACAAATCGCCCACCACGCCGATAGGCACGGGCTGTTTGTTTTTGTCCAGGACGTAAATCTGGGTATTGGCGATGGGATGACCAATGGTGATGGGGTCGTCGCTGGCGGTGATTTGCCGGGTGGTGGACCAGACGGTGGTTTCGGTGGGGCCGTACATGTTCCACAGTTCGCGGCAGCGCGGCAGCAAATCGCGGGCCAGTTCGGGCGGCATGGCTTCACCGCCGCACAGGATTTTGAGGTCTGGGTCACCTGCCCAGCCTGCGTCCAGCAGCATGCGCCAGGTGACGGGCGTCGCCTGCATCACCGTCGCACCGCTGCTGGCGATGTTTTGCGCCAGCTGGTGGCCGTCGTAGGCCACGGTGCGCGGCACCAGGGTGACGGTCGCCCCGGTGATGAGCGGCAGGTACAGCTCCAGCACGGCAATGTCAAACGAGAGCGTGGTGACCGAGAGGAGGTGGTCTTCGGCGCTTAGCCCAGGCTCTTTTTGCATGGAGAGCAGGAAGTTGACCACAGCCTGGTGGGGGATCTGCACGCCTTTGGGTTTACCGGTGGAGCCAGAGGTGTAGATGACGTATGCCAGGTTTTGTGAGGTGGCCGTGCGGGCTGAACCGTTGTTTGAGTGGTAACGGCCGTTTTGCGGCAGTTCATCCACCAGGTAAACGTGGATCGCTTGAGGCAAATCTTTGGTGAGTGCCTCGGTGAGGTTGAGGCTGCTTTCGGTGATCAGCACGGGCGATTGGGCGTCGGCCAGCATGTAGCTGAGCCGGTCCAGCGGGTAGGCCGGATCCAGCGGCAGGTACGCCCCGCCCGCCTTCAGCACGGCCAGCAAGCTAACAACCATGTCAATCGAACGCTCCAGGAAGATGCCGACGATGACATCTGGCCCCACGCCCAGCTTTTGCAGCTCGTGGGCCATCTGCGTGGCGCGTTGGTTGAGTGCCTGGTAGGTAATCGATTGGTTTTGGGAGATAACGGCCGTTTTCCCCGGCGTCCGTTCTGCTTGCGCCTCAATCAGCTGATGCAGGCATTTTTCGCGGGGATAGGCCATGTCGGTCTCGTTCCAGCGCGCCAGCACCAACTGGCGCTCCGCCGCAGCCAGCACTGGCAGCTCGTCAATGGGCGTGCGGGGATTGGCCACGATAGCTTCCAGCAGCGTTTCCAGGTTGTCTAGAAAGCGAACGGCCGTTGCCTCGTCAAAGAGGTCGGTGTTGTATTCCAGCTCCAAACTCTGTAACTGGGCGGTATCCACCACAATCAGGCCCATGTCAAACTTCGACGAATGGCGGTTCACCCCTACGTTGTCCCCTTCAAGCCCATCCATGCTGATTTTGGGGGAAGGCACGTTAATGTAATCCAGCATAATCTGGAACAGCGGCGAATGGCTCATGTCGCGGTCCAGCTGCATCTCGGCCACCAGCTTTTCAAACGGCATATCCTGGTGAGCATACGCTTCCAAAGTGGCGGCCTGGACGCGCTGCAAAAGCTCCATAAAGGTTGGCTCGCCGGTCATGTCGGCCCGCAGCACCAGCATGTTCACAAAGGTGCCAATCAGGTTTTCCGTCGAGGCAAGCTGCCGGTTGGCAATCGGCACACCGACGGCAAAATCTTCCTGCCGGGTATAGCGATACAACAGCACTTCCAGCGCCGTCAGCATCGTCATAAACGGGGTCACTTTTTGCTCTTTGCTCAGCTGGTGCAGCTTTTGCAGCAGCTCGGGCGACAGGTTGTGTTCGACCACGTTGCCGTTAAAGGTCTGGATGGCCGGACGGGGCCGGTCGGCGGGCATTTCCAGAACCGGCACACCGGCCAGCTTGGTACGCCAGTAGCCCAGCTGCTCTTGCAAAACTGCGCCTTGAAAATGATCGCGCTGCCAGATGGCAAAATCAAAATATTGCAGCGGCAGCGGCTCCAGCTGAATCGGCTTGTTTTCGTTGTAGCTCTGGTAAAGCGCCGCAATCTCCTGCACCAGAATGAAGCTGCTCCAGGCATCGGTGGCAATGTGGTGGGCCACCACGGCCGTTACATGATCTTGGGGCGAATAACGGAACACACCGGCGCGCATAACGGGGCCATTTACCAGGTCAAACGGCCGTTTCACAAAGTCATACACCGTCTGGGCCAGCTCATCTTCGCGGCTGGTCAGCGGCAGGTGTTGGTAGTCAAACAGGGCGAGGTTGATGACGGCCGTTTCCTCAATCACCGGCAGCGGATGACCATCCACCTTTTCATACCGGGTCCGCAAGATTTCATGGCGCTGCACCACATCATTTATCGCCCGCTCCAGCGCCGCCAGGTTCAGCTCACCCTTCATGCGCGCCCCAATCGACACGTTATACGCGCCAGAATCGGGCTGCATTTGCTGCATAAACCACATGCGCTCTTGGGAAAATGAAAGGGGCAGCACCGCTCCGGGTGGGCGAACGGGCTTAGGCTGGGGCGCTTCGGCCGCCAGCCCTTCCTCCATCAATAACATTTCCAGTAATGCTAATTTGTCGCCAGACAACAAGGGGGAATCCTTGGTCACGCTTTCACCCCTCCCCGGCTGGCCAACATTCCGGCGACTTCTTCATCCGATAACTGTGATAATTTAATCAGCAGCTGCGCGGTTCTTTCAATACGCATTCGTTCACTCTCGTCAGCTGTCATAAAAGCGGCAATTCCTGCCACCGTTGGGTTTTCAAAAAATCTTCTAAGCGGTACTTCCAGGCGGAACAGCTCGGTAATGCGGAAAATGACCCGCGTCACCAGCAATGAATGACCGCCCAGCTCAAAAAAATTGTCCCAGATGCCCACGCTGTCCAGGTCTAAACTCTGGGCAATGATCTGGGCCACAATCACTTCTACAGGGCCGCGCGGGGCCACGTAGCTGCGGCCAAAATCCTCGCGAGCCATGTCCGGCGCAGGCAGCGCTTTCCTGTCGATTTTACGGTTGGGTGTTTTGGGGAAGCTCTCCAGGAAGACAAAAGCCGCAGGCACCATGTAGGGCGGCAGCTTGCCGCCGACAAAATCACGCAGTGCCACCTGGTCTGGCTGGGCCACGCCCTCGTGCAGAATGAGGTAAGCCACCAGGCGCTTATCCCCTGGCCGGTCTTCGCGCACGATGGTGACGGCTTCACGAACGGCCGTATGCGCCACCAACGCCGATTCAA
>JADLAX010000081.1 GCA_020848035.1 Anaerolineae bacterium
AAAAACGACACGTCATTTCACAAAGGTTCCGTTTTTTACCACCTGTGCTCGATTGAAACGGAACGTAAGTTACAAAAAACGGAACGTGGTTTTCCCCGCGTTCTACCCTCCTTTGAGGGGTTGAAACGAATATTAAAGCTATTGTACCTACTACGGTTGATGCGTCAGAACGGCCGTTGATTCCTTTGAGGGGTTGAAACCAGCATGTGGTTGACTCCGTAGCTAGTTAAAGCCCACGTCAGAACGGCCGTTGATTCCTTTGAGGGGTTGAAACAACTGGACAAAGTTCGGGATCCAGGTTGGGCAAAGTGTCAGAACGGCCGTTGATTCCTTTGAGGGGTTGAAACAAGCGAACCCTGCTTGGCAGCCCTCGGCTGTATAAGGTCAGAACGGCCGTTGATTCCTTTGAGGGGTTGAAACGGTTCAACTCGTTCGCCTCGGCCACCACGGTGGCAGGTCAGAACGGCCGTTGATTCCTTCGAAGGGCTGAAACAAGACTACGGACCGGAGCCACTGGAGTTAATAAGATTGGTTACCCGCCCGCTCTTCGCATATCCACCATAACAACATACCCCCATATCTAGCCAGAAGTAAAAGAATAAGAATTTATCCCTAAAATGGGTGCAGAAAATTTCCTATCTCAGAAACAAAAAAATCAGCCTCCCAGCTGCTGCCAGACGCTAAAACGGCCGTTCCCCGACCGATGCCTCTTCCAATAGAGATCTCGTTCTGGATCACGGCCGTAGGCCTTCGCTGCCAGTTTGCCATTGGGAAAATAAACCTTCTCTGGCTTTTGCGTCTTGTTCGTTCCCTCATCGTTCCCCGGCATCCCTTTCATAACCAGGTCTTTGAGTTTGCGATTAATCCGCTTTTGCCGGCCCCGCGGTCGGGGTCGGTGCTGCCCGCGGTAGCTGTTGGGCAGCTGCCAGGCCAGATACGTTTTTCCCTTTTTGCCCTGCTGGCCAAGATAATCCTTGAGTTCAAACAGCGCCCGGCCCTGCTGCCAGGCCCGCTTTTCCCATTTCTCCTTTGTGGTCACCTCGCCCACAGCAAAGTTCGCCTGTACGGCAATACCTACTCTATCCTCATAAACACGTTGACTCGACCGCCCCACCCCACTCAGCTGGACCATGGTCTCCCGGGCAATGGGCATATCCCGACGGCCGTCGGGCGTTTCTTTCACCCGGCCGCTGTGGAAAGCGGCATACAGATGGGCGCGGAAGGCACCCACACCCTCCAGGAGCGCCGCTACGGGCAGCGCCACCGGGCGACCGGTGAGCTGCTCCACCTGCAGGGCAGCCGCCACCCTGGCGGCCGAACGCAGCCAGACGCCAGTTTTATCCCGGGTCCAGAACACACCGTCGCCAGCTTGCAGCAGGTTGCGCAGCTGCCGCCGCCCGCACAGCCGTAGGCTGGAAGTTTTGTGGGTTAGCTGTGTCTCTAGATTGACTACGCGAAGAAGTCCCTGCCCCTCTCTGTCCAAATACCGCAGCATCAACCAGAGTCGACCGGGAGCGGCCAGCTCCTGGCGGAGCATGCCCAGGCCAATATCTGGATAGAGCTTCACCCAATCCACCGCAGGAGCGGTCGACGTGGCCACAGTCTCAGCCGCTGCGCTAATGAGTGAAACGGCCGTTTCCCCTTCCGCCCCGCCACAGCCCGGTAAAGCAGAGGTATCCTCCGAGCTGGGAGACGACTGCCGCCCCCGGCGCAAAACGGCCGTCAGCGCCACGCTGCCCCACCCTAAATGTGTCGGTAAAGCAGCAGCGGCGTCTTGATGCGTGCAGGGCTGGGCCGCAGCAGCGATCCAGGGCGGTTTTTCCACTGTCTGGCCCGCAATCTCAGGGTTTGCCTGGGCATCAGACAGCTTTACATTGTGGCGCGCTGCCTGGGCCTGCGCACGCAGGGCGAGCAGACGTTCGTTAGCCGCCACAAGCTGTGGCGAAGGCAAAAACGGGGTGGAGTCCATCCTGGACCACAGGTTTCAGGCAGCATCAAACAGCCATGCCTGGACGCATTTTAATCAGCGGCCAGGTATAGAGCATTGACACAGGCTGAACCCTGTGTTATTCTCCTCTTGGTTAAGCCGCATAGGAGGTCACAAGACACACCTCCCCCCTCCCCAATGAAGGGGCTTCAAAAAAGAGGTCAGAGTGATTGCAACACTCCATCCTCTGAAGTATGCGAAAGGTAGATAAAACGTCTTAGCAAAAGCCTGTGTTGCCGCACCGGCTTTTTTGCTTTTCTGGGCCAGAAAGCAAAAAATTGCCTGACTGGTCGCCAGCTTTTGCCAACCAACAAACGGCTGGCAGGCAAAAGCAGACTACCGTCAAAGGTATGACGCTACGCTAATAGAGGAAATAAATGATTAAGGAAGGCAGGGTGAAATAAGGCACTTGACGAGGCTGCCCAACTTGTGGTAGCCTATCTACACGAAAACATCGGTGAAGTGCACCAACTCACCATTGCCCTCGTATCTGATTCGCGGTCAAATACGGGGGTTTTTTTATCCCTCGCCTAATGGGAACCATTGTTTTAGATCCGCATAGACATCCTCCAAATTCAGCAAACGACAGCTGTGACTCCGCCAATTTTTTCTGGATTCACCGTCGGCCGTGATGGACGCCGCCAGTTCCTTTGCCCCATCGGACCAACCGTGTAAAGAGAAACCAATAAACTCCACGGTCCATTCCCCGCGTTTGGGCGTTACGTCATCGGCATTTTTAATGAGGGCGCGTATAGCCTCCACACCAACCGGCGCGGCGGTCCAATGACAGGTGCCTAAGACCAGGCGACGAGCCCGCTGGCTGATGCCGACCACGTCGATAAAAAACTTATTGGTCCAGGCCGCGCCCACTAAAACACCATGATTGCTGGCCTCAAGCAGCCACTGCTGGCACAATTCACGCCAGGTGTACCGCTCAATAAAGGCAGGCATTGCCTGGCTAATTTCATCCAGGGTCTGCTGGGAACGCCCCATGGCCACGCTGCTGTGGGTGGTCATAAACCGGTAATAAAAACGCAAATAGGGATCTGTGATATTGTAGTGCCCACGGCGAGATTTCTCTGTCTCAGTGACGGGCACACGCCGCTCCACAAAACCTGAATCCCGCAGCACGCTAAGATACTTCGAAATATGCCCCTGACTCAGACCGGTATGGTTTGAAATTTCGAGCTGAGTTTGCTCGTCCTGGGCAATCGCCCTTAAAATGCTGACATAATTGTGGGCATCGCTGATAAAATCCTGCAGCAGCAGCCGCGGCTCTTCCCGCATCAGCGTATTGGGGGTGAGCAGCTGCTGCTGAATATTGTCTATGATAGAGAGATTTGGATCCAGGCGTTCCAGATATGCCGGGACGCCGCCCATCATGGCATATACTTGCACTTTTTCCGGTAAACTGTAGTTGGGAAAGAATTCGCAGACAACCGGGAATGATAAGGGTTGCAGATCTAGCTGCGCATTGGCCCGGCCATATAAGGGCTCCTGGGGGGCAAACATATTTTCAATGAGGCCCCGCTGTGAGCCAGCCAGAGCCAGCTTGATCTGGGTTGGCTTAAGCACGTGGTCCCAAAGCTTCTGCAGCTTCCCCACAATTGTGGGGTCGACATCAATTAGATATGTGACCTCATCAATAAATAAAGCCAGACGCTCACTTTGGGCCAAGCGGGCCACCTCGGCAAAAGCCTGGTCCCAGCTGGCATAGGTGAAATCTTGCGGCGCAGGGGTGCCAGGATGGCTAAAATTGTAAATAACTTGAGAAAAAGAGCGAAGCTGGTGCAAAGCAGAAGAAGGTTCAGCCACCCAGTAAATACCTCGCTCCGGATGCTTTCTGAGCCAGTGAATCAGCAGCCGGGTCTTCCCTACGCGCCTCCGACCATACAGAATTAGCAGCGTCGCGCTAGGGTTATTCCAGAGGTCATCTAGTAATTTTAGTTCTTCAACTCGGCCCCGAAAGTCGGTATTATTCATAATATACACCTGAGTATCATACTTTCAAGTATCATAACGCGAATTTATTATACTATAATACTTCAAAGTATGATACTCCACAGAATATATCTGATCTGCTGCCCATTTGTCAAGTATTGTTGTATTACTCCGCATCCGTGCTCGTTTCCCTTCCGAGTTCCCGTGCCGCACTGCCAGAACAGCGCACAGAAAAGGCATCCACCCTTGCTGCTGGCCCGCTGTGCCAGGTCGCAAAAAAGGATTTGCCAGACACCAGAATGATGCCTTCACCCGGGCGCAGCAGCGCCAGGTTTTCGCCTAATCGAACATCTGAGGCGAAAAAACGTTTATTCAGCGCCGCCAGGCCCTGGGCATGATTTTCCGTCAATACAATGGTCGCCTCAGGTAAAAGCGGTGAGTTGGTCACAATTAGTCGTTCCCTGTCACCGATCTGCGACGCTGACAGCAGCTTACCAGGCAGACCATGTACAATGAGCCGCACATCGGGCACCTGCAGAGCGGCCAGCAGCGCTGCCCGCAGCAGCTGCTGCCGTTCCCAACTCGTGCCCTTACAGGCAAAAAACAGGGCACCGGCGGGCAGCATGTCAAAGCGATTGACGGGCCACTCCAGCCACTCGCGCACGCTGCGGTTGGTGGTTAACCGATTCAGCGCCAGACTCAGGCTGGAAACAGCCGCCGTTTGCCCTTGCCGCTCCACCTGCTTCAGCCACTTGCGCAAGGCAGGAATATCCGCCACCCCATCTGCCTGTGCCCGGGCCAGCAACGGTGCGCTTTGCGGATGAACACCCATGCCCTCAAACCAGCCCTGCCAGCGGGCCAGCAGGTCCGTCTCACTTTCTCCCGGTACGGCAGCCAATGGGTTAAAGCCGTTGGCCAGCGACGTGCCATCCATATCGATATATGCCAACCGTTCACCCAGCAGTCGGGTTACCGCCGCTTTGCGCTTTAGCCGAGGCACCAGGTCACCCGCGCCGTCCAGGATGACCAGGTTGGCCGGGTCCAGAGAAACCGTTTGCGTCACCTGGTGTACCAGCCAATCGGCCACCGCTTCCGGACGGCCGTAAATATTAACTGGCCCAGACACGTGCAGCGGGGTGCCGGTCTGTGACCGCCCTACCAGCCAGCGTCCCGGATCGACGGCGGCCGCCACCAGATGATCTGGTGGCGCCTGATCACGCCAGTTCGGCTGCACCGTCAAGCCGGGCCGTGGGTTAAGCGGCAGCTGCCAGTGGCCAGCCGCTTCTTTGGTCAGTTTGGCCGGTGGCTGGGGCAGGTAGCGGCCTTCCTCTATCTGACTGCCACCATCGATCGGGCCGACAAAAAGAAACTCGTTGACCACGTGGGCCAGGAACGGCCGCTCCCAGGGCATGTCAGAAACGGCCGTCAGGCGCTGCGCTGCGGGCATGGCCACTTCGGGCAGTTTGGGCTTCAGAAAAAAGTGAAAATCGGCGGCCATGCGCTGCAGCAAACGCACATGCGTCTCGGGAATGCCCAGATATAGTTCCGACACCACTTCATTGGGCCAAAAACAGAGGGCAACCCGGCCACACGCCTGTGAACGAGAGAGCAGCCGGATACACTGTGTCGGCCCTTCCGGCGTCAGGTAACGCAGGCGGAACCAGGCCAGGCCGAAATCCCATTGGTCGCGGACCGCCCTTTGTCCCAGCCGCGTTTTGGCCAAAAACTGCTTTAGCATAGGCCTCTCACATCACCCCATTTCTTGCCAGAAGGTATCCAGCTCGCCATCGCCCTCCACGGGCAGGTCACTGGCGACCAGCTTCTGTTCCTGTTCCTGAATCATGATTTCGATCATCACCAGCGACCAGCGGTTGAACTTCACCGATAAGGCGATATTGTCCGCCTCCTGCTGGCGAAATTGGTCTAACAGTTTATTGCTCATAGTTGTTCCTGTTGCTGGTGGTTAGTGGTTAGTGGCTAGTGGCTGGTTGCACAAGCAGACAAGCCACCACCCCCAAGCCACAAGCTACCAAGTAAAAAATACGCCACAGTAGGCCGCAGCTGAAAAAAGACCATATCGGCTTTGCCGTTAAACCGCACCACCGCCATCCCCTTGCCGTGCCGGTCATCACTGCCCATCCGGGCCAGAAATTCAGCGTGCGAGGGCAGGATTTCGTCCTTGTAATGCCTGGCCAGCCGGTAAGCGGCGTCCCGCTTCATACCATAGGCGATGATCCAACTGACGTTGTTGATAATGAACTGTCCGGCGGTGACGTTGGTGCCGGTGGCCATGGATTCAGCCTGCGCCCCTTCCACGCCAATAAACGCTTCCAGGTCCTGGTCAATCATGATCACCGCCGCACCAAAGGTGCGCACCGTCTTGACCATATTGGCCAGGAAGGTCATCAGGCTGGCCTCCTGGTTCATGTAATGGACCTCATCGACAATAATGGCCCGCTTGCGCGGCTTGCGCCGTACCTGGTGATTGATGCCCGCCAGGGTGGCGTAATAGAACCACGGCCGTCGCCGCTCCGGTACCTGGCTGAAATCAAACAACACGATACGTTCCTTCAAGGTCAGATCCAGATTGGTGGGCTCGTTGAATGTGGCGGCGTAGTCGCCGTACACGTAGAGGCTCTCAATTTCCTCCGCCAGGACCGCTGCCGCGGCCGCCACATGGCCGCTTAAACCAGGCAGGAGTTGTCCTCCGTCAAGCTGATGTACCATGGTTAGCCGGGAGAGCGAATCCAGCTCGGCTGGCGCCATTTGCTCAGCCACCTGGTGCAGCTTGTGGCAAAACGTTTCCAGCAGCGGCGTCAGCGTATGATCCACCATCAGCTCCCCTGCCCAATCGTAACGGGCGTAGGTCAGCTGCAAGGCGCGGCGGATGGCGGCTATTTCGGCGTTAGCAAAGCGGCGCGGGTTGTTGCCCAGCGGGTCCAGCAGCAGCCCCAGCAAGGTGATGACGTGGTCATACTGGTCGGTGGGGTTTTCATATACCACGTCCAGGATGTTAAGCCGGGTTGTGCCATAGGAGAGCTGGTTGTAGGAGACGTTTTTGCCCCCGGCCAGCCGGCGCAGGCGGCGGCTGTGCCCCTGCGGTTCCAGCAGCACAACCTGCGTCCCCTGCTCGGCCATACGCCAGGCCAACGCCTGGGCACCCACTGTCTTCCCCTTGCCGGTTCGCCCCAATATGATGCCGTGAAAGGGATCGTTGCCCTGCCAATCCAGGTAAGAGACGTGCGGCGCCACCTCATCCACCCAAATGCCCACGTAATAACCAGCCGCGGTTTG
>JADLAX010000082.1 GCA_020848035.1 Anaerolineae bacterium
ACGGCCGGAATGCCTAAATCAACCAGCACAACCGTGCCGTCCTGCTTCAGCTGCACCGTTTCAGGCGACAGGTAGTAGTGGTACAGGTCCAGCCGTTCGGCCAGTTCCAGCGCTTCGGCCAGCTGGTGCACAATTTTGAGGGCGTAGAGGGTGTTGGCCGGAGTAGATTGCTGGGAGAGCTGAATCAGCCGCTCGCGCAGGGTAATGCCTTCTACCAGGTCACGGGCGATGTACGGCCGTTTGTTCGGCGTGACGCCAATTTGATAAATTTGGGCAATGTTGGGGTGTTTAAGCTGCGCGACCTTTTGCATCTTGGCGGTGAACTGGTCGGCAAACTGCTTTTTGTTATTAAAAGTTGGCAGCAAAATTTCAACCGCAACCGCACGGTTTTCGTCTACATCAAAAGCCCGATAAAGGTCGGTTACGGCCGTCTGATTTATATGAGCCTCTAATTTATATTGATCGATAAGCTGATCATATAAATTTGGCGACCTTGCCTGGTCTTTCTGGGTATCCATTCGTTCCTGACATTTCGATCTTATGCAAAGTAGTCGAAATCATTATAGCGCAAGACAAATGTAAGTTGTAATGATTAGGTACGCAATTTGGACGAGCATGAAGGATGCGGCTGCGGTGCTGCCCGTAACGACATTGCTTGCTTACACAGATTTACTTAGCGGGTGTTGCGGGCCACTCTCTTCCTAAGAAATGACTTGTTGACATCGGGTCAACATCAAACTTGCCAACTGCTCCCAGTACAACACACATACACTTAGTTGGTAAATCTTACCAATTCAAAGTTTCATTTCATCTTACGAATTGACCAATGGGTCAAGAATAGCTGTCATCGAGTTGTCCTCGGCAGCAGCCCGCCTGTTAAAAATCGTAACCGTTCAGTTCTCTGTAGAGCATGGGCCGCGCCTCGGCGCTGTGCGCCCTCGTGCGAGATACCCACTGAACGGTTACAAAAAATCTACGAATTCTTGAAGAACCTATGGTTTTAACACGGTTAAGCTGTATTTTTGATTGGTGTTGGTGGGGCCGTCATTAATAATCCAGACAAAGTAGCTGCCGGGCGGCTGGCTGCCCAGGTTGATCACCTTGGTTGTGGCAAAGTCGCCGTTTTGCCCCAGGAAGGTGAGGTTACCGCAGCTGCCGCGCCAGACGGTAATTTGCCCGGCAATCGGGGCAAAATTGGTCAGGTTAACGGTGAGTGTGCCGCTGCTGTTGACGTTGAAGCTGTACCAATCGTCTATATCTTCGGCCAGGAATTGGGCCGATTGGTTAACGGTAATTGGGAAGCTTTGGGCGCAGCTGTTGTTGGGTTCGCCAAGGGGGGTATGGTTGGTGACGTTGTTGAGCGCGAGGGGCAGGTAGAGGGTAAATGTGTCGATGGTGGGCGGATCGACCGGTTTGACCTCGATGACAGCGGCCGTTTCTGCGGTGAGGCTGGTGTTGGTAAGTGGTTCAACGGCCGTTACTACAAAACTGATCTTGCCGCTGGCTGTGGGGGTGAAGGTGCAGCTGAATACGGCCGTTTGCCCCGGTGTTAGCTCTTTGCCGGAAAAAGCACACACGGCCGGGTCTGCGGTCAGTTGAATGTCATTGAGGCTGACCAAACCATTGTTGGTGACCCCCAGCTCCAGCGTAACCGCGTCGCCTTCTTCGACCGTGACGGTGGCGGGCTGCACCACCAGCTCCAGGCGCGGATCAACTACGTGGGCCGTGATGAGGCTTTCGGCTGTGACGGGGTGCGCCAGAGCGGTGGCAGTGGCGAGGACGGTGGCGTTGTTTGCCATGCCCAGCGTGGCGTTTTCAACCGTGCAGGTGTAGCTGGTATTCTCCCCTGGGGCCAGAGTGGGCAGGCTGCCAACCGCGCGGTTGCAGCTGGTAAACAGATTGTGACTGACCGTCAAATCGTTCAGGGCCACATCGCCGCTGTTTTGGATGGTAACTTCAACAGTGAACGAGTCGCCCAGCAAAACGGTGGGTGGCATGATTTCCTGGCTGATTTGCACGGCCGGATTATAAATCTCCACAAAATCGACAAAGATGTTGGCGATAAAGAGGGGCACCGCGTTTTGGTCCATTTCCATGGCCAGGCTGATCTCTTGCCCGGCGTATTGGCTGATGTCGATGAGTGCATTTTGCCAGACGGCCGTACCGGTGGGGCCATTCACCGTGAGTGTCCAAACCTCATCATCGTTGATCAATACACGGGCCTGGTCTTGATTCAACACATCAACCGCGCCTTTGTAGGGAGCGTACCAGAAGGAAAGAACGGCCGCATCTGGCCCCAGCGTTATGGTCTGGCGGGCACCGTTGTTGCGGACGCCGTTGTTGCAAAGCCCGCCCAGCCACAGCGACCGGCTGCCCTCGTAGTTGCCGGTTAAACCGGCCGTGCCGGTCCAGTTGCCCAGGCCGCTAATCGTGCAGCTTGAGTTGAAATATTCCGTCCAGCCCGATGGGTTATTCTCGAAGCTGCCATCGTGGATGAGGCCAGCCGAGAGCTGGGTCACCAGGAGGAGCGTTAAGCTAAAAATTGCGACAATTCGAATGACAAGCTGGCGTACGCGAGGCATGGGATTTTTCCTCTTTGATTCAGTCTGATCACACTTCCGGCAAACAAAGGCATAAAAATATGCAGCGGCGCATCTTCAATTGCTGAATTGCTGGCTTATGGCTTCCGCAAGGTTATTTAATTAGTGTTCCGTTAAAAAGTTGCGACGTCTCTTAAGGAGTTGTGACGAAGGCCCGCGATATTAAGGTGGCTTCACTGTTGGCGTTGGGGGTTCGGGTGTTGGATTGGGTCCTGGGGGTGGAGAGGTTGGGTTGGGGCCGGGTACGGCCGTTGGCGGTATCGGTGTGTTGGTCGCAACAGGTGAAAAACGTACCCAAATCTGCTGGCCTACGCTCAACAGAGTGCCTTCAAGACAGTTTACTTCTTGCAGCTGCTGCACCGTGGTGTTGGTGGCCTGCCCAATGGCCGACAGCGAATCGCTGGCCTGAATGGTGTACAGCACCCAGCCAAACGGTGGCGAGGGTACGCAGGTGGTCCCAGCTGTGGGTTCGCTGGTGGCGGTGTTGATGGGTTGGTCTGGCTCTGTGCTGGTGGGGTCGGGGGCGGTTGTTTCGGTGGGCGGTAACTCGGTTGGGGTGGCGGGGGCGGTTGTTTCAGTGGGTGTGGTCGTGGGTGGGTCGGTGGCGCTGAGGAGGGGCTGGGCTTCGGCCTCCTGCATTTCCTCGGCCTCTGTGGCTGTGGCCGTGGGGCTGGCTGGTTCCAGAAGCTCTGTAGCACCGGGCAGCAGTCCCGATTCGGGCGTCGGCGCTGCCGCGCCCCGCTGCCGCGCGCCGCCGCGTGCCCACAACATCACCAAAAGCAGTAAAACAAGGACCACAAAAGCTGGCACCACAATTTTGAGAATTTTTGGCTGGCTGACGCGCCTGGCCAGCAGCCGCCAGGCGGGTGGCGGTGGCGGCGGCGGTGCGCTTTCGGCGGCCAGGGCTAGCTCCAGCGCTTTTTGCTGGTCAGCGGCCGTTTCGTAGCGGCTCCACTCTTTTTGCCAGATGCTGTCGCGAACGGCCGTGTAGGTGGCCTCGGTTAAACCAGGGCGCAGTTCGTTTAGCGGCAGTTCCCGCGCGGTGCCCTTGTGCTCAAAAATGTCCCATTCCGACACCGGCAGCGGGGGCAGCTGCCCGGCCAACAGCCGGTAGAGCAAAATCCCCAGCGAAAAAACGTTGCTGCGCCCCGACAACGTTTTGCCCGCCAGCTGCTCCGGCGAACGATAATCAAGCTGGCTCGGCCCTTCTGCGGCGGCCGACGCTGGGGGCGGTGGGGTGGGCGGCACTACCAGGTCCAGCAGCAGCGGCTGGCCGGTGGCGTCGACAAAGATATTCTCCGGGCGCAGGTCATGATGGAACAGGCCGGTGGGATGAGCCGCCGCCAGACCAGCAGCGAGCTGTTTCACCAATTCGATGGCGCGGAGCACGTGGTCGTGGTTTGCCGGATCGGGGGTGGCAGTTAAGAGCGGGTGATCGGCCAGGAACTGTCCCTCGTGGTACGGGAAGACGGCATACGGCCGTTTTTCGGCCGTACCATGGTCACTTATCGGGAGAATATTTTCGTGGGCCAGCTGAGCGGCCGTTTCGGCTCGGCGCAAAAAGCGGTCTGGCAAATCGCCGGTCACAGCCTCGGGGCGTAAGGTCACCAGGAAAACGGTTTTGCCTGTTTTTTCATCCGTGGCCCGATAGATAACAGTGAATGGCTGCTCCACCAGCACTTCTTGCAGCGAATAATGACTTATTTGGTTAAGATCGCTCTTTTTGTTTTTTACCGGTGGCATAAATTATGAAATCACGCTTACAACAATACATGGCCCAAATGAGGCACGGGTTACTTTAGAAAGACCCATTATACACGTTACGGAAATTGGTTAAAGCCAAAAAGGTCAAAAATATATCTTTGCTCATTCTGGCAAGAAGAGGATCTGCCGTTCCTCGCTGGCGAGCAGCAGCTGTTCTTCAGCACCCCCTTGAAGCTGAAGCTGCCAGACGGCCGTTCCTACCACCGGTTCAATGGCGTCAAAATCAACCAGCAGCTGATACAACTCGCCAAAGTTGGGCTGATCCAGTGTGCCCACGATTTGCACGCTTTCCTCCTGGCGCAGGATTAAGACAAACTGCTGGTGGGGCTGGAGAGGGGCCGGGTAGCTCCAATAGAACGCCAGACGGCCGTTTGGCGGCAGGCTGCTTTCGTCGGGGGGGCCAAGCAGGGTAATGACGGCCGTTTCCGGCACGTCGGGGCGCGGGGTGAGCGTGGGCGTGGGGCTGGGCAGGATGGTTGCCTGCAAAATGGGGGCGCGGGTGCCTTCGGGGAGCGGGGTTCGCGTCGGGCGCGGGGTGAGGGTGGGTGTGGGGTTGGTGGCAACGGCCGTACTGCTCTGGCGCAAAATGAGCAGGTTATAGACGCCCAGGATCACCAGCAAAATCAGCAGCGGGGCGACGGTGAGCCAAAACCGCCTGGTTTTGAGCCGCTTTTTGAGCATTTGCATGGATGATGACAATAGCGTATGACTCCCGTGCTGAGATCGTTTGGCCAATAACCCGGGGATTGTAACATAGCACCACAACAACGCTCAATTAAGCGCCGATAATGCGTTGGCGTAAAAACAAACGGCGCGATCATCATCGCGCCGTTTGCCTCAGAAAAGAAAGAGGAGCCCCGAATAACTTGTTTGTACCAAGTTATGGCCAGATTGTAGCATGGGGTCAGGTGGGTTCTAGTGTGAGGTTTGTCATCATTGAAGTGTGAGGATGATCATAGCCATTTGGTCAGGGTTAGCTGCTGCTGCGTGCCGGCGATGACGTCGCTTTCATGCCACAAAATGGGGAAATTTATGCCTTCAAGCCACAGCGGCGTCAGGTCGGCATAATGCGGGCTGCCCAGGTGGCCAGACTGGCCCGGCGCTAAAATCGCCTCCGCTTTTTCGATGGCGCTCATGTCCACAATAAGTCGTGATGAGACGGAAATGGCGCAGCAGGTGTATCCGCCCGGACGCATGCCCGCCTGGGCCACCGTGTTGCCATCCCCCGGCACGGCCAGCGGCCCGACGTTAAAAATGGGCTCCAGCGTGGCGACGCGCCCCAAAGCGTGTTGGAAGGTGGCCTGATGCAGCCTTCCCCACTGCCACTGGGCCGGATCTTCGCCAAGGGTTTGCCGCAGAACGGCCGTACTCCTCGCCAAACAGTCAAAAACCAAATCGTTTCGCGCAGCCAGGCTGGCAAACCAGGTGGTGGGAGCGGTCGTCAGAAGGCGCAGCAGATTCACCAGCCAGTAACCCTGGAATTCGTTGACCGGGTGCAAATTATCGTTGTGGCCGCGGCCCAGCAAAACGGGCAGCAGGTCGGCGGGTACTTTGCCGGGCAGCAGCCCCTCGGTGAGCTGCTCAACCAGCACTTCAAACAGCGCACCACCGACACTTTCAGTGGTGAGACGGCCGTCCCACGCTAGCAGCAGGTCGAGGGCCAGCTGGCTGTCTGGCGGTAGGTTGGGTGGGGTGGGCAGTGCTTGCAGCAGGGCCACCAGCTCCAGACCGGGCAGGCTGAGCTGATCGCTCATGTAGCGGCGGCAGTCGTCCTGGCTGTGGCTGGGCTGGCTGTGCAGCAGCTGGCGGATGCGCTCGCCACGGTAGCCGTTGCGCCACAGCTGGCCCAGGTTGTGGCCGCTGTTCCCGGCGGGCAGCAGCCGGTGGTTGGCCGAGATGATACGGCCGCTTTTGGGATTCAGGGCATGGGGCATCTGGTCAAAGGGCACAACACCCAGCCACTCGTGTGTGTTGCTCCAGCCGGGGCTGGGCACGCTGCCGTCACCGGCGGCGCGCCGTGGCACCTGGCCCGACACCCAATGGCCGATGTTGCCCTGGCGGTCGGCGTACAGCAGGTTAAGCGACGGGGCGTGGATGTGGGCCACGGCCGTGACAAATTCATCCCAATTTTCGGCCCGGTTGAGCCAGCCAAAGCCATCCACGGTGCAGCCACCGCGCAGCGCGGTGGAGCTGTAGGCCAGGGGCTGCGGCTCGTTGGCCATCAGCTTGTGAATGAGCGGGCCGTGGTGGGTGCAGATCACCATTTCCCGGTGCGGCTTCTGGAAGCGCACCTCGATCACTTCCTCAAACACCTCCGCCTGCCGCCATGTCTCGCCAAACTGGTAGCGGGTCGGATCGTCCGGGTGCAGCTTTTCGATGAACAGATCTTCGCAGTCGGTGTAGGCCAGGGTAGCGCCCCAGCTGATACGGCCGTTGTGCCCCACCATCACATACGGCAGCCCTGGCTGGGTAAAGCCAGCCACGTGCAGGCCATCGTCGCTGCGCAGATGCTGGAAGTGCCAGATGGACGGCGTGCCCACGGGCAGGTGCATGTCGTTGCACAAAAGTGCGCCGCCGCTGGTGGTATGCTCCGGGGCAATGACCCAGCCGTTGCTGCCCCGGCCCGCGCCATCCAGACTGCCTTTGCCCATAAACGGATTTTGCCAGGGAACGGCCGTTCCTTTCCAGGCATCAATCCACTGCGCATTTTCTTCAATGCCGTCGGGCAAGGTGGCGGGGAACTGCTCGGGGTAGGTGATGAGTAAATCTTGTACCACAGCTTTGTCCACCTGCTGCAAGAGCTGGGCCTTCACCAGTTCACCAAACGCGCCGTGGGTGAGCGCCCACATTTGCAGGTGGGCGTAGGCCAGCGAATCTAGCAGCGTCCACGGCTGGGGCCGGTGCTGGATGACGGCAAATTCGAGGGGCAGCACCGGCTGGCTGGTCAGGTAGGCGTTGACCCCGGCGGTATAGGCAGTTAAATCATGGTGAGCCTGCTCAGCCAGGCTGGTCAGGGTGGCGTGGGCCAGGCGGGCAAAGCCAAAGGTGCGGCTGAAGCGGTCGGTTTCCCGGGTGAGTGCGCCAAAAACGGCCGAAAGCGTGCCGGTGGCGGCGCGGCGGTTGAGCTCCATCTGCCACAGCCGGTCCTGCGCGTGCACAAACCCCTGGGCAAAGTACAAATCGTGCCGGGTTTGGGCGTGGATGTGGGGCACCCCCCACTGGTCGCGGCGGATGGTGACGCTGGCTTGCAGGGAGGGCAGGTAGATACGGCCGTTTAGTTGGGGCAGGCGTTGGCGGCTCCACCGTTTGACAATAGTTTTTAGCCGATCAGCCATATTGTTTACTCACACGTTGGATTGGCGGCACAGCCAACGGCCGTTGGCACACAGGCGTAATTGAGCGGCATGCCCAGGTAGGCAGAGGGGTCGATGGTGTTGGTAAAATCCAGCTCGTTCAGGTACTGCCCGCTGCCATCATCCAGCACAATGGAAAAATGCAGGTGGGTCCAGATGGTCCTGGCGGAGGCGCCGTTGTAATCGCCGGTATAACCGAGACGGGTACCTTGCGCCACAAACAGCTCTCGCGTGCCTGGGGGAAACGCCGCCTCAATAAAGTCGTTGCCGTCCCGGTCGGCCATGTGCGTGTAGTACAGCCAGAGGGTGCGCCCCGGCTGGAGCGGGTCGTCTGGTACGCGCATGATGAGCGAACTGCGCCAGTTGTCCTCGCGCGTCACGTAGCCGTCGTAGGCGGCGTAAACTGGCGTGAGGCCCGGCTCTGTGTCGCTGAAAATGTCAATTCCCTGGTGCGGGCTTGCCTGAGAATACGGGCCGCGCGGATCGCCATAAAGCAGGCCAATAAAGCCATCGGCGGGCAGGACGAAGGGGGCACCGGGGCACGCTTCGCGCTGTTCGGTGATCAACTCGGCACGTGCCGCAGCGTCGCCCTGGGCCCATTGCACAAAAGTTTGGCTGCGCGGATCGGTGAGAAGTGGCACATAACCCACCAATTGATTGAGCAAGTAGCTACCCGCCAGCAGCAGTATGAGGACCAGCGCTATTTTGAGGCCGCGACGGTGCGGGTGGACCAGCCAGCGCATAAATTGTGTGAGCCATGTGGCAAGTCGATTCATGGGTCTGGATTATACCGGGGCCACGGAGCACCGCATATGCCTTTCCCTGCGCTGTTTCATGAGATTCTCAAACTTCCCCAAGCCGCGTACCTGCCAATTAAAAAAAGGGCAAGCCACAACTGGCTTGCCCTTTTTCAAGTGTAAATGAAATGGCGTTAGCTTTCTTCTTCGGCAGCTTTGGCTTTGGCGATGACTTCTGCCTGGAGATGGGTGGGCACACGGCCGTATCGTAAAAACTTCATGGCAAACACGCCGCGCCCCTGGGTCATGGAGCGCAAATCGGCCGTGTAGGTTTGCATTTCGGCCAGCGGCACTTCGGCTTTGACGATGCTCTTGGTGCCTTCCTGGTCCATGCCCAATACACGCGCGCGCCGGGTGTTCATGTCGCCCAGAATGTCGCCCATGTTGTCGGCAGGCACCGTGACCGAAACCTCAAAAATGGGCTCCAGCAGCACGGGGCCAGCGCCCAGCATCGCCTGCTTAAACCCTTCCCGACCGGCCGTCTGGAAGGCGATTTCTTTGGAGTCTACCGGGTGCTCCTTACCATCGTAGACGATGGCTTTAACGCCCACTACCGGGTAACCGGCCACGGGACCGGCCTCCAGCGCCTGGCGGCAACCTTTTTCTGTAGCCGCCACAAACGGACCCGAAATGGAGCCACCAAAAATCTCGGAGCCAAATTCAAATTCGGCATCATCGTCCAGCGATTCGACACGCAGGAAGACGCGGGCGTACTGCCCGGCACCACCGGACTGCTTCTTGTGGGTGTATTCGGCCGAGTTGGTTTTGGTGATCGTTTCGCGGTAGGGCACTTTAGGCACCGTGGTTGTGAAGTGCACGCCAAACTTGGACTTGGCCTTTTGTACGGCGATGTCCAGATGGGTGTTGCCCATGCCTGCCAGAATGGTTTCATGGGTGGCCAGTTCGGTATGCCATTTTAAGGTGGGGTCTTCGATGGTGAGGCGGGTGAGCGCCTGGTTGAGTTTGGCCACGTCGGATTGGGACACGGGGTGGATGGCCACCTGGGCAATGGGGTTGGGTTGTTCAATGGCGGGCAGCCGCAGCTTGTGGCCTTTGTCGGAGAGGGTGTCGTTGGTGTGGGCATCGCCCAACTTCACAACCGCGCCAATGTCGCCGCTGTGCAGCTTAGTGATGGCCTTTTGCTCTTTGCCGGTGAGCACTTGCAGCGTACCCACCCGAACTTCGCTGTCGCTTTTAACATCCCAAATGCGGCTGTCGGATTCCAGCACACCGCCATAGACACGCAGGTAGCTCATACGGCCGTATGGATCTTCACGCGTCTTAAAGACAAATGTGGCCAGCGGCGAGCTGTCGTCCACTTTGTAGGTCACGTCTTCACCAGCGGCGTTAACGGCCGTAAAACCTTCCGTTTCGTTGGGGGCGGGGAAGAGGCGGACCAGGGCGTTCATCAAGGGAATCACGGCAATGTTGGCCTGGGGCGCACTGTAAATTACCGGGATGGCCGACCCCTGCTGCATCGCCAGGCGCAAACCGCGCACAATGTCTTCGTCGGGCAGGCCGTCGTTTTCAAAATATTTTTCCATCAAGGCGTCATCGCCTTCGGCGGCGGCTTCCACAATGGCCAGATGGGCCGCTTCGGCCTCGTCCTGGAGTTCGGCGGGGATGGGGCCGCGTTCGTCCTTGTCACCCAGGCGCGCTTCCATCGAGAGCAAATCGACCACGCCTTTAAACGTAGCCCCTTCGCCAATGGGCAGCTGAAGCGGAATAAAATTGCCGCTCAGGTTGTCCTGCACGCTTTTGAGGGCGCGGGCAGCCCGCACGTTTTCGCGGTCCATCTTGTTGATGACCACAACGCGGGGCAAATTGCGCTTTTCAACTTCGGCCCAAACGATTTCGGTGCCAACTTCCACGCCAGCCACGGCTTCTACCAGCACCAGCGCACCTTCAGAGACGGCCAGCGCGGCATTCACCTCACCGATAAAATCGGCATAGCCTGGGGTGTCCAGGACATTAACTTTGTGATCGCGCCACTCAATGGGGGCCAGCGCGGTGGCGATTGAACTGTGGCGGTGGACTTCTTCTTCTTCAAAATCCATAGCCGCCGTGCCGCTTTGCACATCGCCCATACGGGTGGTAACGCCGGTGTTGAACAACAGCCGTTCCACAAGGGTTGTTTTGCCAGCCCCGTTGTGGGAGATTAAAGCAATATTGCGGATTTGACCTGTTTTATATTCTTTCATGCGTTAAAAACCTCTTGGAAATGGGTATCATTTATACTCGCGGCGAGCACTGATTGACCGTGTCACCTCTGAGTTTATCGTTATTTTTCGGCAAGCGACGAGACCGTAGGGTGCTGCATGATGGGGATTTTGTGGGTGTGTGCCTAAAGCGTATCAATGATGTTTTGGTGACCCGCCACCTGATCGGGGAAATCAAATGCGTGGTTCCTTTTTCTCTTTTTTGGTTCTTGGGAACGGCCGTGATTTTATTGGAAAAGGGGGGAGTTGTCAAAACGGTGCAACGGCCGTACTGCCTCTGCGTATTAGGGGTGCAGTGGTATGTTCCCTGTGGATTTTGATTCTGTGGAGGTTTCAAAATGGATGACTTTTATCAGACGAAGGAACGGCGCGGTGGTCGTTCGCTTTTCGGTCCTGTATTTTTGATTGGTTTGGGCATTTACTTTTTGCTGCGCAACCTGGGGATCGTGTCGGATTTGAACTGGGGCGTGGCGTTTCAGCTGTGGCCGCTGCTGCTCATCTTTTTGGGCATCAACATCATTGTGCAGCAGGTGAGACGGCCGTTTGGCACCATTTTGAGCGGCCTGGTGAGCTTAACGGCCGTAACCCTCTTTGGTGCCATTCTGCTGTTTGGCGTTGAGCTGCCCTTTTTGTCGCGCTTTAACCTGCAAACGACGGCCGAATATCGCCAGGAAACGGTGGCCGTGAGCGGTGAGGGGGTGGAAACGGCCGTTGTTACCCTCGATTTGAACTCCCTGGGCGCAGATGTGACCGGGCTGGACAGCAGCCAAAATGTGCTGGAAGGCACGGTGAGCATTGCCGGTGACCTGCGTTTTGAGCAAAACATGCGAGGCTCCGAAGCGGTTGTTACGTTGGGCGAAGATTTTTCCGGTTGGTGGCTGGGCAATTGGCCAACTGGTGGCAGTCAGCCGCCCTGGCAAATTGGGCTTAGTCGGACCGTGCCGCTGGACCTGACGATTGATATTGGCTCTGGCCAGACCGACCTGGAATTGGGCAGCATGCTGCTGCGCGATTTGGAAATTGACGCCGGGTCTGGGGCACTCACGGTGCAGCTGCCGGGTGACGATTATGACGTGAGCCTGGATAGTGGTTCTGGCAGTGTGACAATGACCTTGCCGCAAGACGGCCGTCATGAAATTGACATTGATGCCGGGTCTGGGGCGATGAACCTCTTCCTGCCGCCCAACATGGAAGCCCGGGTTGAGCTGGACAGCGGCTCCGGTCGGGTGTCGCTGGATGATCGTTTTGTGCGCGTGACGGGTGATGAAGATGACGGCGTCTGGGAAACACCCGGCTACGACGCCGATGGGGCCAACACGGTTCTCATCGTGATTGATGGCGGCTCTGGCGCAATTTCCATCAACCAGCCGCAGGGGCGGTAACTGGTTATTGGTAATCGGTGGTCGGTGGTCGGTAAACCGTTCACTGTTCACCGATTACCGTTTACGGATTACGGGCTAACTGCTTCATGTGGGCGAGAACGGCCGTTACCCCGTTCAAGCGCTGGCCTGTCAGCACATGCTGTAACCCCATCTGCAAATAAAATTCCTGGGGAATTTGTTCAATTGCTTCTGGAGTGGTCCAGCCGATGCCCTCTTGCAGCAGCGACGCGTAACCGCGCACGGTGGGCGCTTCTTCGGGGATGTCGAAGTGGTAAAAGATCTTGCCCTCTTTCCATTCGGGGTAGATGAAAACAGGTGACACACACTCATGCACCTGGTCCATGTTTGCTTCGCTGGTGTCTACCCAATTGGGCAGCGGGGGCAGCTTTTCGGCAAACTCCAGCAAATATTCCAGCTTCTCCTGGCCAACACACAGGCTAAAATCCTCAACAATTTCTGCAAGACGGGGTGGTAAATTGCTCATGGTTTTGATTGTAACAAAATTATGGGCGTCAGACAGATTTTTTCATTTAACTTTCTAAACCAGAATTTTACGGGAACGGCCGTTCCCCCTGTGCTATACTCCCGCGAGGAAAAAATGGGACGCAGATGAACGCAGATCACGCAGATTTCTTCTCTGCGCCTCCGCGTCTCTGCGTCAAAAAAAGAGAGGGGCAGGATGAGACAATATTTGGATTTGATGCAGCATGTGTTGGACAACGGCGTGCGCAAGGAAGATCGCACTGGGACGGGTACGATCAGCGTGTTTGGTTACCAGATGCGCTTTAATCTGGCCGAGGGCTTTCCGGCGGTGACGACCAAAAAGCTGCACTTCCGCTCGATTATTCACGAGCTGCTCTGGTTTTTGCGCGGTGAGACGAACATTCGCTACCTGCACGAAAACAAGGTGACCATTTGGGATGAGTGGGCCGACGAAAATGGCGAGCTGGGGCCGGTTTATGGCTCGCAGTGGCGCTCGTGGGAGGGGGGAAACGGCCGTTCCATCGACCAAATCACGCAAGTGCTGCACAGCCTCCAGCACAAGCCCGACTCGCGCCGCCACATCGTCTCCGCCTGGAACGTGGCCGAAATTGAGCAGATGGCCCTGCCGCCCTGCCACCTGCTGTTCCAATTTTACGTGGCCGAGAACAAACTTTCCTGCCAGCTCTACCAGCGCAGCGCCGACATCTTCCTCGGCGTGCCTTTCAACATCGCCTCCTACGCCCTGCTGACGCTGATGATGGCCCAAGTGCTGGGCTACCAGCCCGGCGATTTTGTCCACACGCTGGGCGATGCCCACCTCTACCTCAACCATCTGGAGCAGGCCAAACTCCAGCTGTCCCGCGATCCATTCCCGCTGCCCCACATGCACCTCAACCCAGCCGTCACCGACCTGTTCGCCTTCCGCTACGACGATTTTGAACTGGTCAACTACCAATCTCACCCAACCATCAAAGCCCCCATTGCTGTCTAAAAAGTAGCCGCGGTTTCTTACCGCGCAATGGAAACGCGGTAAGAAACCGCGGCTACGAGGATTGATGTTTATGAGTGAGTTTCAGCAATATCTGGAAGGTTTTTCCAAAGCGCCACTTGAAGAGCGGGTGCAATATTTTCGCCATGAGACCTTAAGGTCCCTGAATTTTGCCAAAGGGTATGCTAAATTGCTGGAATTGACCGCAAATAGTTCCGCTGGATTGCCAGAAGATGCGCCACAACTGTTTCAAAAATTGCTTAGCAGTTTGGACGAAATTGGACAGCTACTTGATGCACTTGTTGGCCGGGATGAGACTGAATAAATGAGTAACCCTGAGGTCTCAAGTAACTCTAAACAACCATTGGCTATGGTTGTAGCCATGGATAAAAACCGCCTGATTGGCGCGGATAACGGGCTGCCCTGGCGCTTACCGGACGACATGCACTGGTTTGTGCAGCAGACGATGGGCAAACCAATCATCATGGGGCGCAAGACGTATGAATCGATTCCGGCCAAATTTCGGCCGTTGAAGGGGCGGCACAACATTGTCCTGACGCGAGAGCAGAGCTACGATGCGCCGGGAGCGACCATCGTGCATTCGGTGGAGGATGCGCTGTTGGCGGCGGGCGATACAGAAGAAATCATCATCGGCGGTGGGGCGAATTTGTATGCCCAGCTGCTGCCGCAAACAAGCCGCCTCTACCTCACGCTCGTTGATGCTGAACTGGACGGCGACGCCTATTTCCCCCCAATCGACTGGTCTGCCTGGCATGAAACCTTTCGCCAGCACCACCCCGCCGACGAGCGGCACCACTTTGCCTTCACCTGGCTAATCCTGGAACGAGCGTAACTGTTCACGGCGGAGAACGCAGAGCGTTTTGATTTTTTCTGCGTCCTCCGCGTGTTTTGTGGTTAGCTTCTTACGCCAGACGGTTGACGTTATTCAAATCTTCAAACGCTTGCTTGAGGCGGGCGCGGAAGGCATCTTCCCCGGAGCGCAGCCAGCGGCGCGGATCGTAATATTTTTTGTTGGGCTGGTCTTCGCCCTCAGGATTGCCAATCTGGCCCTGGAGGTAGCCGTGGTATTTCTGGTCGTACAGGCGTACGCCGTCCCAGAACGCCCATTGCAGGTCGGTGTCGATGTTCATTTTGATAGCGCCGTAGGACAGGGCTTCGGCAATCTCGGCCGGACTGGAGCCAGAACCACCGTGGAAGACGAAGTCAATCGGTTTTTCTTTAGTGCCGAATTTTTCCTGCACGTACACCTGCGAGTTGTGCAAAATGACGGGGCGCAGCTGCACGTTGCCCGGTTTGTAGACGCCGTGCACGTTGCCAAACGCGGCGGCGATGGTGAAGCGGTCGCTCACCTTCATCAGTTCTTCGTAGGCGTAGGCCACTTCTTCGGGCTGGGTGTAGAGGCGGGAGCTGTCCACGCCGCTGTTGTCTACGCCGTCTTCCTCGCCGCCGGTGATGCCCAGCTCGATTTCCAGCGTCATGCCCATCTTGCTCATGCGCTCCAGGTAGCGCTTGCTAATTTCGATATTTTCCTTGATCGGCTCTTCGGATAGGTCCAGCATGTGCGAGCTGTAGAGCGGGATGCCGTGCACTTTGTAGAACGCTTCACCAGCGTCCAACATGCCATCAACCCAGGGCAGCAGTTTTTTGGCGGCGTGATCGGTGTGCAAAATGACGCGAGCGCCGTACAAGGCGGCTACCTGGTGCACATGTTGTGCCGCAGAGACAGCCCCGACAACGGCCGCTTTTTCCCCGCTGTTGTTTAATCCCTTCCCCGCAAAAAAGACGGCACCGCCATTCGAAAATTGCAGAATGACGGGGGAATTTACGTCGCGGGCGGTTTCCAAAACGGCGTTGACGCTGTTGGTGCCAATCACGTTGGCGGCGGGTAAGGCGTATTGATTGGCCTTGGCGTGGGCAAAAATCTCCTGAACCTGATCGCCGGTTACAACCCCGGCTGGAATGTGGCTGATGCCTGACATAAAAAACTCTCCTTAAAAGTGACCTGGAAATGGTAAGCCGTGAAACATTGTGGGGGTGTGGGTGGGAAACGGCCGTTCCATCTCCATTGATAATATGGTTGACTTGTGCTGCGTGCGTTCATAGATGAGGTGCGAAGATGGGACCAGACTCAAAGATTGGTCCCATCTGTGGGCAACCGGGTACAAGTATGCAGAGGTTTGCCCTAAAAAACCACTCTTTTTGGCACGACTCTCCCTGCCGTTTATCATTACTTAAACGTGTACGGCGTAATCGGCCACGTAAGGAAATTTCGTTACCGTGGCCCAAGCTGTAAACGCCACCAATGGAACATCAACCAATCACCCACGCGCTGCTGGCTTGAGCCAATGCGCAGCGATCAATCAGGAGCAGTATGTACCAGCGAATTGTCGTGAAATTGGGAACCAGCGTGCTGACGGGCGGTTCGCCCCAACTCGATCATCCCCACATGGTGGAGCTGGTGCGCCAGTGCGCCGCGCTGTACCGCCGGGGCAAAGATATGATTATCGTGACCTCTGGGGCGATTGCCGTAGGGCGGCACCGCCTGGGTTTCCCCGACCTGCCCAACACCGTCACCAGCAAACAAATGTTGGCCGCCGTTGGCCAGAGCCGCTTGATGCAGATGTGGGAGCGCTATTTTGAGATTTACGGCATTCACGTGGGGCAAATGCTGCTAACGCGGGCCGACGTGACCAACCGCAAGCGCTATCTCAATGCCCGCGACACGCTGCAAACCCTGCTCGACAATCGCATCGTGCCCGTCATCAACGAAAATGATGCGGTAGCCACCGAAGAGATCAAGGTGGGCGATAATGACAATCTCTCGGCGCTGGTTTCCACCTTGTCCGAGGCGGATTTGCTGCTGCTGTTGACCGATCAGCCGGGGCTGTTTACGGCCGATCCGCGCACCAATCCCGATGCCCAACTCATCCCCGAGGTGAATAAAATTGACGAGGCGGTGAAGGCGTTGGCCGGGGGCAGCGTCAGCGGGCTGGGTGTGGGCGGCATGGCCACCAAGCTGCAAGCCGCCGACGTGGCTCGCCGCGCCGGGGCCGACGTGGTGATTGCCGCCGGGCGTGCCCCTAACGTGATTGAGCGCATTGTAGCCGGGGAATCGGTGGGGACGCGCTTTCCCGCACTGGAAAAATCGCTGGAGAACCGTAAGCGGTGGATTTTTGCCGGGCGCAAGGCGCGGGGCTGCGTGGTGATTGACGAGGGGGCCGCGCGAGCCTTGTTGGAAAACGGCCGTTCCCTCCTCCCCGCTGGCATTACGGCCGTTACCGGCAGCTTTGAACGCGGCGACACCATTTGCATCGAAGGGCACAACCGGCAAGAATTGGCGCGCGGTATCACCCGCTATTCCAGCGATGATTTGCAAAAGATTGCTGGTCTGCGCTCTGACCAGATTGCCGAGCGTCTGGGCTACGGCTACGGCCCGGTGGTTGTGCACCGCAACGATTTGATTCTGTTATAAAGCTGCCGCGGATTACGCGGATTTTATCGATTTTAATCCGCGTAATCCGCGGCTAATTGGGGAGAATGTGATGAGCGATTTAATTGCGATGGGGAAGGCGGCCAAGGCGGCGGGGCGCAAGCTGGCCACGCTGACAACCAACGAGAAAAATCGGGCCTTGCTGGCGATTGCTGAAGAGTTGGAACTGCAAACGGCCGTTGTCCTGGCCCAAAACGCGCTGGACATTGAAGACGGCCGGGCCAAAGGGCTGAGCGACGGGCTGCTGGACCGCCTGCTGCTGACCGAGGCGCGCATCGCGGGTCTAGCGGCCGACACGCGCAAGGTGGTCGATCTGCCCGACCCGGTGGGGGCCGAGTTTGACAGCCGGGTGCTGCCCAACGGCCTGCGCCTCAGCCGCCGCCGCATTCCGGTGGGCGTGCTGGGCGTCATTTACGAAGCGCGCCCCAACGTCACCATCGACATCGCCACGCTGTGCCTGAAGACGGGCAACGCGGCCATTTTGCGCGGTGGCAGCGAAACGCTGCGCAGCAACCTGGCGCTGGTGAACGTCATTCAGAGTGCGCTGGACAAGGTGGGACTCCCGGGAACGGCCGTGCAGTACATCGCCAATCCCGACCGCACCCTGGTAGCCGAAATGATGCGGCTGGATCGGTACATCGACATGCTCATCCCGCGCGGCGGGGCGGGGCTGCACCGCCTCTGCCGCGAGCAGGCCACCATCCCGGTGATCACTGGCGGCATCGGCATTTGCCACGTGTTTGTGGACGAGAGCGCCGACCAGGACAAAGCGCTGGACATCATCGAAAACGCCAAGGTGCAGCGCCCCAGCGTCTGCAACGCGCTGGACACCGTGCTGGTGCATCCCGCCATCGCCGACGAATTTTTGCCCAAAGTGGCGGCGCGCATGGCGCAAAACAAGGTGGAGCTGCGTCCCGCAGGCCGCGCCCTGGAGATTTTGAGCGGCAACGGGCACGGGGCCAAAGTGGTGCCTGCTGGCCCCGACGATTTCAGCACGGAATGGATGAGCCTGATTTTGGGCGTCAAAATCATGGGGCTGGACGAGGCCATCGACCACATCGACGCCCACAGCATGGACCACAGCGACAGTATTTTGACGAACGATTGGCACAACGCCACCAAATTTTTGAATGAGGTGAACAGTTCGGCCGTTTTTGTGAATGCCAGCACGCGGTTCAACGATGGCGGACAGTTTGGCCTGGGGGCCGAGGTGGCCGTGAGTACGCAAAAGCTGCACGCGCGCGGGCCGATGGGCTTAGAAGAATTAACGACGTACAAGTGGGTGTGCATTGGGGATGGGCATATACGGCCGTAACCAATTTTAGCCACGAATTTCACGAATTTACGCGAAAAAAAAGCGCAAGGGGCTTTGCACCTTGCGCTTTTTTGTGCCCCGCTAAAGAAGGGTTGTGCTGAGCTTGCCAGAGCAATGACAATTCGAGTTTAGTTGTCATGCTAAGGTCCTCCGAAGCATCCTGCCCGCTTGTTACCCGGCGTACCTCTCTTCAGCCCCCGCCTCAACCATTTTTGTCATCCGGGCCAACGGGAATCGCGTGCCGTCGGGCATGACGGCGTCTGACCGCTCCTGCACGACAAAGCCAACCGCCGCGTACAGCGGCTCGCCGGTGCGCGTGGCCATCAGCTCCAGCCGGGTAAAGCCCGCCTGGTGGGCGGCCATTTCCGCCACACCCAGCAAAGCCCGGCCAATGCCCTGGCGTGAATGGTCCGGGTGGACAAAAAAGGCGCGGATTTTGGCCGGATCGACCCGCGGATCGAGCAGGTTATCGTCGGTGGGCGACTGCTTGGCTTTGTCGCCGCCGACCATGGATTCACGTTTGCTCCAGCCACCACAGCCGACGATACGGCCGTTCATCTCCGCGACAAAGTAGGTGCCATCGTGAATCAGCTGCGTGTCGATGCCGTAGGCATACCGCAGCGCGCTGTCGATTTGTGCCTGGGAATAGTCGCGCACGTTGAGGTGTTGGACTGCTTCGATAACCAGCTCGTTCAAAACTGGCAAATCGGCCATCACGGCCCGGCGAATGATAAAAGGTGTCATACAGATTCTCCTGAAAGGCAGCTGCCTGGTGTTGTTAAGGTTGTCTTGAGAGGTAGCTTAAGGGGAAACGGCCGTCCTCACAGCCAGCCTGGGGAAGATTCTGCTTATCACCAACGACAGCGCAAAGCGCCTGCCAAAAGTGAGGAACAACAAAAAAGCGCCCGGATGAAGCCGGGCGCTTTGGCAAAGAAGGGCGGAAAAGGTGTTTATTTTTTCCAGATGATCGGCACCGTGACCATAAATTTGGTGCCGCTTTCCGGTGAGGATTGAAACTGGACTTTGCCGTGTAGATAATTTTCGGCCAGCAGCTTCATGCTGTAGGTGCCCAGCCCGCGATCGTACCCTTTGGTGGAAAAAGAGCGCTGAAACACTTGCAGCTGGACGTGATGGGGCATCACGGTGGGATTGTGGACTGAAATGTGTAACTGGTTGTAACTGCTTTCGCAGTTCAACGTGACGGTTTCGCCCACTTTGCACGCTTCCAGCGCATTTTTCACCATGTTAGACACCACGCGCCCTAAAAGCGTTCTGTCGCTCTGGATGAGGATATCTTCGGCCTGGGGATCGAGGAGGAGGAAACGGCCGTTGGCCACCCCATGCTGCTGATAAACGTTAATCAAATCCACCAAAAACGGTACCGTTTCCAAAAGCTGCGGTTCAACCGTCAAATCGCCTTGCTCGGCGGCTGAAATCTGGCTTTGCGCTCTGATTTCGTCAATCAGCTGCACCGATGCCTGCTTGAGCAGCGCCTGGACTTCCTCCACGGGCATCATCGACAGCTCGCCGTGTTGTTCCAGCATTTCCGCCAGCCCTTGAATGGCACCGGCCGTATTGGTAATGTCGTGAAAAAATACCCGCTCTAAAATGCGCCGCCTTTTTTCGCTGCTGATGTCCACGATGGCAAACAGGGTGAATTTCTCATCTTCAAAATTAAGCGGCGTGGCCCACACCCTCAGATCGAGGGCTTCATGTACGTCACTTTTGCTGACGCTGATACGGCATTCGTTTAGCGTCTTTTTGCCTTTTTGTGCCTGGGCAATGGCCTGTGCCGCGCCACAAACGGCACAAAACTGCGACGTACCGCAGCCGCCTTCCATGGTAGTGGCATGAGTACAGCGCAAAGCTTCCCCCAGGCGAAGCCCCAAAATGCCGTCCGGCTGCTTCAAATTTACAAAATTGAGAAAGTTTTGGTTAACGTAAACAATTTGCCGATTGTTGTTTAATATGACCACGCTCTCCAGAACCCCGCTTAGCAAGGGATCCATGAGAGCAAATTCGCTAAAAAAGTCATTTTGTTGGGCAATGATGTCCAGGTCGTCTCTTTCTGGCGGAGCGTAAAACGTGTGCATTTTGGGAGAACCATACCTTTCTGCCGGATCGTGAAGCAGTAGGATTCATTCAATCGTGTTGAAAGCGTTTTTAACAATTATCGGCTGGATTCCCAAAAGGTGTATATGCACTAAGTCCTGTTTTTCTCTGGAAAACCAGAATTAACGCCAATTTATGGAACGGCCGCTTCATATTCCGCGTAACTTTTTAGCACCACGTCGGCGGGCAGATTATTGCGGAAGGTAATGGCCAATCCGTGATACGGATAGCTCGGTTCGCCATCCACCACGATAAAGTGCAAATGCGGGTACCCCGCCAGGCCCGATCGTCCCGAAATCCCGAGCACATCCCCCTGTTCAACAGCATCCCCTTCAGCTACGTCAATGCCGTCTTGCGGCGAGTGGTAGTACAGCGCATAGGTGCCATCCCCATGATCAATCACGACGTAGTTGCCTGCGCCCCCCCCATTACTCGGCTGGTCTTCGACCACCCGGTAGACGGTGCCGCTGCGAACGGCCGTAAACTCTGTCCCTACCGGCATGTCAAAATCGAAGGCGTATTGGTCTGGTTCCCCGGCGCGGTGATAGGAGCTGGAGCAGTTGGTCAGGCCAGTTTCGTACTTCTCGCCCGCCGGGAAGGGCAGCACGTAAGGGGATTCGGCCGGATCGGGGTAAACCTGCCCGTCGCAGCCCGCGATGGGTTCATCGGCGGAACCCGGCGTGGCCTGGCTGCACCCCACTATCAGCAAAATCATCAGCAATCCAAACGCGCCCAGGTATACAACTGGTTTTTTCATGCGCCTGACACTCCTTTGATATCTTGTGGAATAAAAATTGGCGTGAGGCTCATTTTACAGGGCTGGCAGCTTCCGGCCAATGTCAACTGAGGTTGGCGATGGCCCGACGGTACTTTTTCAAACGGCCGTAATCCATTCGGTTGGCAAGGGAATGCGCAAAGTGTCGCTTTTGTCGCGCAAAGCCATTGCTGATGTGGCTAGCGCAGGGTATGATCGAACGCCATGATTGACATGACGCGGCGCGAGCCAAACAGCCCCATTGTATTCGCCGTGGCCGGTGGTACAGCATCAGGCAAAACAACCGTAGCCACAACTATTTTAGAAGCCGTTGGCGCAGCCAAAGTCGCTTACATGCCGCACGATGCGTACTATCGTGACCAGCCCCAGCTCTCTTTTGAAGAGCGATCCCAGCTCAATTACGATCATCCCAACTCTCTGGAAACCCGGCTCATGGTGAAGCACATCAAGCAGCTGCTCAAAGGCCAACCGGTGCACGTGCCGGTCTATGACTTCACCACCCACCGTCGCACCGACCAGACGGTGCTGGTGGAGCCTGCACCCATCATCCTGGTGGACGGCATTCTCATCTTCACCAAACGGCGGCTGCGCGAGCTGATGGACATTAAAGTGTACGTCGATACCGATGCCGACGTGCGCTTTATCCGCCGCTTAAAGCGAGATATGGAAGAACGCGGCCGTTCCCTGCCCTCGGTGGTGTCGCAGTACCTGGAGACGGTGCGCCCCATGCACCTGAAGTTTGTGGAGCCAAGCAAGCGCTTCGCCGACGTGATCATCCCCAACGGCGGTATGAACCGCGTGGCCATCGAAATGGTCGTCTCGCGCCTGCACGCGCTGCTGCCGGACAGCCAGCCTCAGGCGTAAATTTCCCCCACTCAAGTGCATTGAACTTATCATGCTGAGCGAAGCGAAGCATCCCGCAAGCACAACATGGCAGGCGCCTTTGTTAGACCCGTGTATTGCCGATTATCCTGCGGATGGGATGCTTCGGGGGACCTCAGCATGACACATGGTGACGCTATTGGGCCAGGCGGCGGTAGTGGGTCAGGGTAGCTACGGCCGTTTCCTCCCATCTGAACCGCGCCGCCTGCCCCAACCCCCGCTGAGCCATCTCGTCCAGCGTTGCCGCATCCGGCAGAAGCGCCAGCAGCGTTTGGGCGATGGCCTGGCTGTCGGTCGGGTCAAAATAGGCCACCGCGTCGCCGCCCACCTCGGGCAGGCTGGATGTTTGCGAGCAGGCTACGGCCGTTCCGCAAGCCATCGCCTCTAGCACGGGCAAGCCAAACCCTTCGGCCAGACTCGGAAAGACAAACAGCCGCGCCCCGCTGTACAGGGCGGGCAGATCGGCATCGTCCACCGGACCCAAAAAGCGGATGTGATCGTGCAGGTTGTGCTGGGTTACGGCCGTTTTCACCGCCTCATACCGCTCATCCCACCGCCCGGCAATGAGCAGGGGTGGTGCCGTGGGCAGCTCGTTTACCACCGTGGCCCACGCTGCCACCAATCGCGCCAAATTTTTGTGCGGCTTGTTGATGCCCAGGTAGAGCACGTAGTTTTGGGGCAAGTTGAGCTTGTGGCGCACGGCGGTAACGGCCGTTGCCGCCTGTGGCGTAAACTGGTCATCGGCCGCCAGGGGAATGGTGGCAATTTGCCCCGGCTGGAGCGGGTAATGAGCCAGGAACTGCTGCCGCGTCGCTTCCGAAATGGCCAGGCAGTGGTGGCTGGCCCGCAGCGCCAGCCGTGTGGTTAGCCGCGCCAGCAGCCGCGCTTGCGGCGACACCAGCTGGGGAAATTGCTCCGGGATAAGGTCGTAGAGCGTCAGCAGGGTGGGCACGCCGGGGCGGTAGGGCATGAGGGAGTAGGCGCTGTGGTAGACCGTGGCGTTCACCTGCCGCAGCAGGCGCGGGATGTGCCACTGCTGGGCAAAGGCGAAGGGCGAAACGGCCGTCTCTACCCACTGCACGTTGGTCTGCGGTGCGGGCAAAGGCCAGTCCGTGCCCGCCTGCGGATTGTGCAGCAGCAGCAGTTTTTCCCCGGCGACCAGCTGCGGCACCAGGTGGCGCGCCAGTTGGCTGACATAGCGGCCAATCCCCGGAAAATGCGCCGTGGCTGTGCGAGCGTCCAGCACGTACCGCTTCATCGCTGGCCCTCCACCGTTTTTTGCAAAATATGGCCGATGTGTACGGCCGTTTGCTCAATCGAAAACTGCTCCCTGGCCCGCCGCTGCCCGGCCTGGCCCAGGCGGTGCCGCTCCACGGGGTCCGCCAGCAGCGCCCCGACCGCGTCGGCCAGCGCCACGAGGTTCCCTGGCGGCACCAGCACGCCGGTTTGCCCCGGCAGCACAATTTCTGGCAGCGCCCCGTGGCCAAAAGCGACCACCGGCTTGCCCGAGGCCATCGCCTCGATGTTGACCAGGCCAAACGGTTCCGGGTCGCCGGGATGCACAAAAACGTCCAGCGCTGCCAGGGCCGGGCGCACGTCGCTGAGGTGGTCGGTGAAGTGCAGGCAGTCGGCCAGGTTGTGCGCCGCCGCCTGCTGCCGCAGCTGCGCCGGGTAGCTGTCCGCCTCGCCCAACGGGACCCCGCCGACAAGCACAAAGTGGGCCTCTGGCCAGGTTTGGCGCACCAGGGCGGCCATTTCGATGAAGCGGTGTTGCCCCTTCCACGGCCGTAATCGCCCGACCATGCCCACCAGCGGCGCATCCGCCGGAATGTGGTACGCCTGGCGAAACACGTGGCCGTCCAGCGCTTGGGCAAAGCGGGTCAGGTCGATGCCGTTGGGGAAAACGGCCGTTGTCCCCCCACATGGTAAATGGCTGGCCGTCGCCGCCGAGTTGGCGATGACTTGGGCCGCCGCCCGGCACAACACCCACTTGGCCGCCCAATCCACCCCGCGAAAGCGCGGCGCCGTTTCCGACAGCCAGAAATCGCGCATGTGCCAGAGGAACGGCCGTTTAGCCACCCGCGCCGCCCCCATGCCGTACAGCGCCGCTCGCACTGTATTCGCATAGAGAGCCACAGCGCCGTTTTCCTGGGCGATTTGTGCCAGGTCTCGGGAAAAGTAGCGCCAATCCTGGGCAAACTGCCGGGAGCGGCGCAGCTGGGGCAGGCTGATCGAGTGCCAGGGGATGCCCTGCTCTCGCGCCTGGCGTGCCAGAGCACCGTCGGGGCAGGCCAGGTGCGGCTGCCATTCGGCGTGATCCAGGTGCCGCAGCAGCAGCAGCAAACTGTGTTCCGCACCGCCCAGGCCGGTAGCGTGGTCAACAAAAAGTACAGGCAAATTCATACGTTTAACACACCCTCAAAATCCACAGATCCCACAGCTTCTCCCTTTCTCTGCGTCCCCGCGTCTCTGCGTTGAGTGCTTTTCAAGGGAGATTTCATCAGCGCAGGCTCAACACCATGAATGAAAGTCAACCGATTTCGCCGATTTACCAAATTTCATCCGCGTTAATCCGCGCAATCCGCAGCCTATTTTCGAAGGAGCAAATAGGTTTATCATTGTCAGAAGTGTAACGCGGCGCGGGCCAATTTCCCATGAAACGGCGGCGTCATCCAGTTTGTGATAAATGGCCCTTAATTTACATTAAACAAATCCCAGCACCTGGAAAAACTGAACATTAGGGGGGAGTAAGTCCTGTTTTTAACTCTCTTTCTTCCCTTATAATTCACCGTAGCCATGAGCTTATCACTCCTCAACCAACCCGCCCTTGAAGGAACGTCTGGCCAGAACTTGCGCATGCTGGCCCAACGCCTTGCCGCCTATATTCCCACAACCCTCACCCGAAAAATTCTGCAAGACGAATCCCTGATACCCGGCCAGGCGGAGATGATCACGGCGGCGACGATGTTTGCCGATATGTCTGGCTTTACGCATGTGGCTGAGGCGCTGGCGGTAGACGGGGCGCGTGGCACGGAGGCGCTTAGCCGTACCTTGCTGATGACCTTCACCGCCCTCATCAACGCCATTCACGATGCGGGTGGTTCGGTGAGCCATTTTCATGGCGACGCGATGATGATCTACTTCCCGGATGCTGACGGCAAGGCCGCCTCTCGCGCCCTGGCCTCGGCCCAATTTATGCAGCGGCTGATGCAGACCAATTTTGGCCGGGTGGAAGCGATGCCGATGGGCAAGGAGGAAAACGGCTACACGCTGTCTATCAAAATTGGGGTGGGCTACGGCCGTTGCCTGGAAATGCTCGTCGGTAATGAGGCTAACCGGGAATTTGTGCTGGCGGGAACGGCCGTTGATGAAGCCGTCGCCGCCCAGTTGCAGGCCGAAGCGGGGCAGGTGGTGGCCAGCCAGGCCGCCCTGCACGCCGCCGCGCTGCCCGTCACCGGGCCGTTTCGCGTGGTGGCCGAACTGCCCCCAGTGCCCGGCGCCCACGAAGGGTTGTTTTGGGAAGCGTACGAACAGCCTGCGTTGTCCCGATTGGTAACGGCCGTGCCCGCTTTTCTGCCCCCCGCCGTATTTGAACGGCTGCAAGATCGCGGCAGCCAATCCATTTCTGAACACCGTACCGTCACCTCCATGTTTGTCCAGTTTGACGGAATCGATTTTGCTGACCCGGCAGCGGGCGAACGATTACAGACCTACTACCTCTGGGCCTGGCAGATGGTGCAGCGCTACGGCGGCCCCAACAGCCGGGTCAACCGCGTCCTCACCGGCGACAAGGGCAGCCAGCTGCACATCTTGTTTGGTGCGCCGGTGGCCCCGGACGCCCCAGAGCAGGCGCTGCGCTGTGCCCTGGCTTTGCAGCAGCGACGGCCGTCTTTTATCACCTGCCAGCGCATTGGGCTGACCGTGGGCCGGGTCTTTGCCGGGGCCGTTGGCGCGATGAATCGCCGCGAGTACACCGTGGTCGGGCGCATGGTTAACCTCTCGGCCCGGCTGACCCAGATTTGCCCGCCGGACGGCATTTTGGTGGATGCTGCGACGGCCGTTCGAGTACAGGCGCACATCACCAGCCGACCGTTACCCCCGGTGCAGTTGAAGGGACATACCGAGCCGGTGGCGATTTACCAGGTGGTGGGCGAACAAACGGCCGTCACCCAGGCCCAGGCGCGTTTTCAGCAGTGGCAGCAGCCGCCCGCCGGGCGCACCAAGGAGCTGCGGCAGCTCTACAAACGGTTGGCGGCGGCGCTGGCCGGTGAAGGTGGTCTGCTGGCCATTCACGGCTCCTACGGCAGCGGGCAGATGCCTTTTTTGGCCGCCGGGGTGCGCCACTGGCTGGAGGCGGGGGGCCATGCCCTGGTGGGCGTCTGCCAGCAGCACACCTCCGACGTGCCGTACGCGCCCTGGACCTCAGTCTGGCGTGACTTTTTTGAGCTGACGGCCGAAATGCCCCCTGCTGAACAGCTGACCCAGGTAAGCGAGCGGGTTCACGCGCTGACACCCGATGCACCCCATGCCCTGAATTTGTGGCGCGAACTGCTCGGCGCACCTTTGCGCTCGACGGCGCTGCTGCTGGACCTGCCCGCCGTGGTGCGGCAGATGCGCCTTTTTAAGCTGGTGATGAAAAGCTTACGCCAGGCGGTGACGGAACGGCCGTATCTCATCGTGTTGGAAGATATTCACCTGGCCGACCAGGCGTCGCTGGACCTGCTGGATGCGCTGGTGCAGCAGAGCCGTGAGCTGCCCCTGCTGCTGCTGGTGACGTACCGCACTGGCGCAAACCTGAACTTTCATACCCTCAGCCAGCCGGGCAGCCGCCAGATTACTCTGAACGACTTCACGCCGCAGCAGGCGCGCCGCCTCATTCGTGAGCGCTTGGGGACCGACCAGCTGCCGCTGCTGCTGGAGCAGCGCCTGGGGCTGCGTGACCGCCTGGGCCGCGAATCGGCCGTTAACCCGCTGTTTTTGGAAGAATCGCTCCAGCTGATGCTTTCGTTGCAGGTGGTGGAGCTGGACAAAAACAAGTATGGCGACGGCCGTTTGCGCATTAACGAAGCTGAGCTGGCCAACATGCAGGTGTCGGACACCATCTACACGCTGCTGCTGTCGCGCCTGGACCAGCTGCCCGCCGCTGAGCGCGGCTTGCTGCAAACCGCCTCGGTGATTGGCCGCGAGTTTGACCTGGCCACGTTAGTCGCCATTTCGCCAGGGTTGAGCCGGGAAACGGCCGTGGATCTGCTGAATACCCTGGTGCAAACTGACCTGGTGCTGCAACTTTCGTCTGGGTTGGTGCCGACCTACCTGTTCCAGCACAATCTGGTGCACGAGGTGGTTTACCAGAGCCTGACCTACGCCCGGCGGCAGACGCTGCACGCCACCATCGCTGATCTCATCATTCGCCAATCGGGTGAGCTGCTGGCGACGCAGTATCCCGTGCTGGCCTACCATTTTAGCCAGACTAACCAGCACCAGGACGGCTTGAAGTATGCCCTGGCTGCCGCCCGCGACGCCGAGCTGACGCACAACTATCGTGGGGCGGCCGAATTTTACAAGCAGGCGGCGCATCATTTAGAGGCGTTGGGGCAAAAGGCGGCGTGGGAAACGGCCGTCGCTGTCTGTGTCGCGCGGGCCAGGCTGCTGCTGCGCCTGGGGCAGTTTGGCCAGACCAGTTCAATGATTGCCGAAGCGATGAAGCTGTGCCTCGATCATAACGCTATTGATCGGACGCTGGCCCTGTACAACCTGACAGCCGAACTTCGGCTGCGCCAGGCGCGTTACACCGAGGTGCCCGGTCTGACCAACAAGGTCATCAATTCTTTGCTGGCCGACACGCCGCCGGAGGAGCAGGGCCGGGCGTACCTCTTGTGGGGCCAATCCCTGGCGGCGTTGGGTGATTGGGCTGCGGCGCTGCGCAAATTGAGCCACGCCGAGACGATTTTGCAGCCAACGGACCAGCCGCACCTCCTGGCCCCGCTGCTCATGGCCCTGGCTGAAGTGCAAACGCAGCGCCAGCTGGACGATACGGCGCTGCAACCGCTGGAAACTGCCCTCACTCGCCTGACCGATGAGACCGACCCCCTGCTGTGGGGGCAGGTGCAGCTTACTTTGTCGCAGGTGCTGCTGCGTTTGGGCCGGGCAGAAGCGGCCCTGACGGCGGCGGAAACGGCCGTCTCCCGGCTGCGCGCGGCGGGGGCTAACTTACTGGCACACGGCCTGGTCCATCGGGCTGCGGTGTACATCTACCTGGGCCAATTTGAAGCGGCGCTGGGCGATTTGCAGATGGCTGGCGAGCTGTTCGACGGCATGGATGATGTGGCCGGGCAGCTCAAGCTGTACCTGCTGTGGGGCGTGGAGTACCACGGCGGCCAGGGGGATTGGCGGCAGGCACGGCGACGCCTGGTGCGCGTGGGGCAGCTGCTCACCGCCCAACCCAAGGACGACGGCATGGTGATGCAGGAAGGTGTTCGCCTGTGGTTGGGCATGGGTTTGGTGGCCCTGCACACGGCGCGTTGGGACCAGGCCCGCTCGCTGCTGCACAAGGTGCAGACGGCCGTTGCCTCACGCCAATTTGTCTGGTGGCAGCCTGCGGCGCACTGCGCCTGGGGTTTGCTGCTGCTGGCCACGGCGGGCGAAGGGGCGGCACGGCAAACGGCCGTTACCGAGGCATTCCGCTCCTTCCAAAAAGGGTTCCAGGCGGTGCAGGCCGGGGGCTGCCCCGATGAACTGCCGGTGCTGCTGCTGCAAATGGGGTTAACGGCCGTTGAGCTGGGCGACACGCGGGGCTGGGATTATTTGGAAACGGCCGTGGAAGCAGCCCACCAGCGTGCCCGCCAGACCGACCGCCACGCCGTCTTGCAGCAAGCCCGCCAGGCACTTACCCACGCGCCAGACCGCCACCTGCGCCAGATTGGTCACTCCCTCCCTTCGCTGAATTCGGTTCGATAGTTTAGAGACGCTGCTATAAAATAGGTCTTTATGCTACCGAGTATTGAAAATATTCAATTTGAAGAGAACAAAGAACGCCTCAAGATTGTCCTGCCGGTAAAAAAGCAGTGGATTTATCTGGTTTTATACAGCATCATGCTGCTGCTCTGGGTGGGCATGTTTGTCTACGGCCTGATCTTTACCTGGCAAATCGCCTTTTCTGGCGAACGGTTTGCCTTTGTTTTTACCGTCATGCTGGTGGGATTGCTGTACATCTTGTTTCGCCTGGGTAAGGTGGTGTGGGGGCAGTGGCAATATTATGCCGCCAACCGGGAGATCTTATTTATCCACCCAGAAATGCTGATTGTGCGGCGGCCGGTTTCGATCTTTGGCATCACCACCGCCTATGACCGGGCCCACGTGACGCCGTTTTATTACAGCGACAAACACAGCTGTCCGGCCTTCGATTACGGGCACCAGCACGTCTATTTTGGGCACGATCTGCTGGCCGATCCGGCAAAACGGCTGATTGGTTATCTCAATGCCCGTTACTATCCCCACCGCGATGAAGATGACGACTAAATGATGGTCGGCATGAACACAGTGAGCGAAGAAAAATTGGTTACCGGTGAGATGCTGCGCCAGTTGGCGGCGTACATTCCCGCCACCTTGGCGGATCGCATTTTGCGCGATGGGCTGCCCACGCCGGGCGAACCGTATGCGCTGACGGCCGCTACGCTCTTTTCCGACATCTCGGGTTTTACCAGCATGTCGGAAGAGCTGGCCTCGGACGGGCCGCGCGGTGCCGAGGAGCTGAACCGCGTTTTGTTGGTGACCTTCACGGCGATGATTGACGTGATTCACGAGCTGGGCGGCGCGGTAAACCACTTTTACGGCGATGCCATGTCGGTCTATTTTCCCGACACGGACGGTACGGCCGCTCTGCGTGCCCTGTTTTGTGCCCAGATGATGCAGCAGCTGATGCTCACCAGCTTCAACCGGGTGGTAACCAACCGCCCGCCGGGCAAACACCCCTTCTTTGAGCTGACGATAAAAATTGGCGTGGGTTACGGCCGTTGCCAGGAGCTTGTGGTAGGTCATCCGCAGCACAGCCTGGAATTTGTGCTGACGGGAGCGGCCGTCGACGAAGCTGCTATGGCTGAACGGCAGGCCAGTTCGGGGGACATCATTGCCAGCAAGGCGGTGCTGCGGCAGGCAGGGCTGCCCGCTGCGGCGGCGTTTGAGAAGCTGGCAACGGCCGTATCACGCCCCGCCGCCCATCCCATTCTCGATTGGCCCACCTACGATGAAGCGGCTCAGCAGCGCCTGGCGGCGGTCATTTTGCCCTTTGTGCCACCCGCACTCTACCGTCGCCTCGTTTCTACCGGAGCCACAGAGATTGCCGAACACCGTCCGGTGACCACCATTTTTGTCCAGTTTAATTACAAAAACCGGCAAGACGACTCCTCTGCCATTGAAACGGCCGATTTAGGCCAGCAGCTCCAGGCGTATTACCAATGGGCCTGCGAAGTGGTCAGCCGCTTTGGCCAGGAAAATGCCCGGGTCAACCGCGTACTGACCGGCGACAAGGGCAACCAGCTGCACATCATGTTTGGCGCGCCGGTGGCCCCCGATGCGCCAGAGCAGGCGCTGCGCTGCCTGCTGGCGATGCAGCGCAGCAAACCATCGTTCATCGAGACGCAGCGCATTGGCGTGGCGGTGGGCAAGGTATTTGCCGGGCCGGTGGGCTCTTCGGCGCGGCGCGAGTACACGGTGGTGGGCGACATTGTCAACCTGTCGGCGCGGCTGATGCAGGTGTGTGAGCCCGGCGCAATCTGGACCGATCAGGCGACCGCCGAGCGCACCCGCCAGGTGATCGAATGTGAACCACTGCCGACCATTCATCTCAAGGGCAAGCAAACGGCCGTTACCCCCCACCTGGTGCAGCGCGATCGGGCCGTGACAACCCTGATGAAGGCGTACATTGATCGGTGGGAACGGCCGTTGGTCGGGCGCGAGGAAGAGCTGGATTTGCTGCTGGGCGGCATGGATGCGGCGCTGCGCGGGGTGGGGGGAGCAGCGGCCGTTTATGGTGGCACCGGCGTGGGTAAGTCGCGCTTGCTGGCCACTGGCGTGCGCCATTGGCTGGCCCAAGACGGCCTGGGATTGATTGGCGTTTGTTACCCACACACGCAGGATTCGCCTTACAGCCCGTGGCGCGATGTCTGGCGCGAATATTTTGGCCTGACCACCGGCACGCCGGTTACCCAGCAAATTGCCGCTGTCATCATGAAAACCCATGACCTGGTGCCCGATGTGGGTGACGACATGGGGTTGTGGCGTGAACTACTTGGTCTGCCCATGCCCCAGGCGGCGTCGCTGCGCGATCTGACGGCCGAAGCGCGCCAGGTCCGGCTCTTTTCGCTGGTGCGGCGCTGCTGCCTGGCGATTGCGGCGCAGCAGCCGCTGCTCATCGTGCTGGAAGGGTTGCAGTGGGCCGACCAGGCATCAGTGGCGCTGCTGGACGAGCTGAGCGGACATTTGGACGGCGCGGCCTTGTTTCTCGGCTTCACCTTTCGTTCGCGGGAGCGGGTAGAGATTGCCACGATGGAACGGCCGTTGTGTATTCCTATTCCCCTGGCCGATTTATCACCCGCTGCGGCGCGGCAGCTGTTGAGCCATCTGGTGGGCACGGCCGAACTGCCGCAGGCGGTGGAGCAGCATCTGGGGATGCGTGATCGGGAAGGTCGTGACAGCCCGGTGAATCCCCTGTTTTTGGAAGAGGCGCTGAACGTGATGATGGGGGCGGGGGTGCTTCGGGTAAACGGCCGTGTTCAGGTAGATGAGGTGGAGCTGGCCCGCATGCAGGTGCCCGATACGATTCATGGCCTGCTGCTGGCTCGCCTGGATCGCCTGCCGCCCGCCGGGCGCGATTTGCTGCAAGTGGCGTCGGTGATTGGCCGCCAGTTTTCCGCCGAACCGCTGCAAGTGATCGCCCAAACGCCGCCGCAGCAAACGGTGCTGCGCCTGCTGACCGACCTGTCGGAAGCGGAAATGACGCGGCTGGTAACGGCCGATCCAGAGTGGATTTACCTCTTCCAGCACGCCATGACGCACGAAGTGGCGTACGAAAGTTTGCCCTACGCGCGGCGGCAGCAGCTGCATGCGGCCGTAGCCAGCTGGCTGGCGCACAAATACCAGCACAACCTCAAACCGCTGCATTCGGTGCTGGCCTACCACTACAGCCGGGCCGACAACCACCGCGAGGCGCTGCAATACGCCATCCTGGCCGCTGATGAAGCGCGCAACATCTTTGCCAACCGGGAAGCGATTGATTTGTACACGTTGGCCGAGCGTCATTTGCAGGCATTGGCCGAGGCGGGGTTGTGGGAAACGGCCGTACATCTCTATCTGTCGCGGGGAGAATCACTCCGCTTTGTGGGCGATTTTAACGACGCCATTCGGGACGCCGAACAGGCTGCCGAGCTGGCCATCCGCGAAAATGATAAGGAGCAGTGGGCCAAATCGTACAACTTGATCGCCGAGCTTAAATGCCGCCAGGCCCACTTTGAAGAAGCGCAGCAGCTTACCGAGCAGATCATTGCAGAGTTGCAGCATGACATTACGGTTGATGAATTGGCCCGGGCCTACCAATGGTCGGGAATGGCCGCCGGGTATGCTGGCGATTTTGACCTGGCTTTAACCCGGCTGCAAAGCGCCGAATCGCTGTGCCAGGCCTACAGCGGTCGCGTCCGGCTGGCCCGGGTTTTAGAGGCGAAAGCGTTTATTTACTACTCGCAGCGAAAGCTAGATTTGGCTCTGTCGGCGATGAAACAAAGTGTGGATTTGTCCCGCGATGTGAGCATCCCGGCAAACCTGGCATCCTCGTTGAACAACATCGCTTTGGTGCAGTTTGAGCTGGGGCAGGCCGCCGATGCGCTGGAAACCTACAACGAGGCGCTGCAATATGTTCAGGATACGAGCCAGCATTTTCTGGCCCAGGTGCTGGGCAATCGCGGTGAGGTTCTTTGTTATCTGGGTAAATTTGACCAGGCCCACGAGAGTTTTCTGCGCTCCATTGAGCTTTACACCCGCATGGACGATGCGCAAGGATTGGCCGATGTCTATGTGTTGATGGGCTACGAATATGGCTGCTCTCTCAAGCAAGTGGCGCAAGCGGCCGATTGTTTGCAAAGCGCGGCCGGAATTCTGGATTTAAGGCCGAACGATTATGCCGAAATCCGGCTGCGCTGGCTCATTGGCATGGGTTACCTTCACCTGTTAAAAAAGGAGCCTTTTGAAGCTGTCGGTTTGTTTGAACAGGCGGAGGCGTTACTTGAGGAGCGAGAAGTTGCCTGGTGGCACCCCATCCTTCTTTATTTTCAAGGCTCCACCTTTTTTCAGATTGGGGATGTGACGGTGGCGCGGGAAAAATTACGCCGGGCCGTGGAGTTGTCTAATGATCGGGGGTGCCCAGACTATAAGCCGTTGATTTATTTGCAGTTGGCGCGTTTAGCTGAAGACAGAGCAGAACAAGAAGAGCTGCTGAATAAGTCGATTCAAGCCGCGTGGCAGCGCTCGCGATTGATTGATCGGATTGAAATTTTACGTGGGGTGGGGGAATTAATGGTAGGGTTTCTAGACGATTTTGCGGTGAAAAAAGGGAGAGAGTTTCTTTCTCTGGCAGTGGATTTGGAACGTGAAATGGAAAAATAAAAAAGCTCCCATTTGGGAGCTTTTTTATTATCCAGCACCGGGCAACCAGCGCCCTTTGGTGGTGCGGTCACCTAGACCACCGGCAAAATCGTCGAAGTTGTCTTCGTCGAGGTTTTGCAGCAGGCTGCGCTCTTCATCGGTTACAGGATAACCTTCAAGAGCCTTGTTTAAATCCTTGAAGAGCAGTGTGCGGTACGTTTTGTCGGTTAAAGCACGTTCTACAACTTGATCTAATGCGTCTGACACGGTGTTCCTCCCGTTTAACATTTATCATTTTACTAAGCCAATGAAGTTGGTTTCAGTATTGCGCTTCTCCAGGCTTTTGTCAACGAAGAAGCCATACAATTCTTATGTTATCTACTTAACTTTCACAGCTGCTTACGGTATCAGGGTTTCTCTTCTTCGTCATACGGCCGTTTCCACAACAAAAACAGCGTTACCAACAGCACGACCCCAATCATGCCCAGTTGTACCGTCACAGACAGCGGCTCGATGCGGCTGATGACCCCACCGCCGCCTTTGGCCGCCGGGCCACCCTTGGGCAAGCCTTCGGAATCGCCGTCGCCTACCACGGGCAGATTCTCATTCACCTGGGTGCCGTCAAGCGTAAGCAGATAAGCCACGATCTCGTCAATTTGACCTTCTGTCAGGCGACGGCCGTAATCTTGCGGCATGATGTTGGGCATACACGGCCCGTTGGGGCAGGTTGGCGCCAGGGCATAGTTTGGCTCGATGATCGACTGGCGGATGTAGTCGGCCGCCGCAACGTCGGGGATGCGCCCGGTAGCCTCATAGCCAATGGCCGACAGATCCGGCCCCACTTTGTGTCCTTCGCCGATGGGGCCAATGGCGTGGCAGGAGCCGCAGCCCGCGTTCAGAATAACCTCTTCCACCGTGTCGCCCTCTACCGGGCGGGGCGTGGGGGTGGGGGCGGGCGTGGCGGCCGTTTCCGTGGCAACCGGTGTGGCCGTGACCATCGCCGCCAGCTCTTCGGCCGTGGGCTGGGGCAGCTCCTCGGTGATTTGGGCACGTAGGATAGCCTCGCATTGGTTGATACCCGGTTCGGGGTCGGGCATGCACCACAGTGGCTCCGTTTTCCTGGTTTTGAGCAGCGGCACGTACCAAAGCACAATGTCTTCACCCAAAATCGACTCGTCGTTGAGCCATTGGCGGGGCGGTTGGAAGGTGTCGCCAGGGCCGGGTGAAAGCGGCTGCTCGCCTTCCAGCTCGTTGTCGTTCAGGACAAAAAAGCGGGCTTCGTCCAGCCCCAGCGGGTCGGTAGGCAGCAGCGTCCAGCGGTAGAGCAGTTCGCCGCCGCCGGTGGCCAGCTTGAAGCCATCGGGGCCAAGATTATCAACGAAGGGAAACAGCTCCAGCTCGGTTTCAGCCTCAACCCACTCAGTTTCCTGCCACAGCCAGACCTGGTCGTCTGCCGCGCCGTCCAAATCAACGTCTAGTCGCCAAAACGGCCGATAGATCGACAAATCATCACAGCCGGGGCCGTAGGAGATGAAGCGCGGCTCGAAGCTGCCATCGGCAAAAAAGCGCATGATTTCTTCGTAGCGGTAGCAGCAGATGCAGTTGGGCCAGCGGGTGAACTCGGTGAACAGCTGGCGCACCTCGAAGCCGTCTTCCAGGTCGTTGACGATGGTGTCGCCAAAGGGCGGCACGGTGGCCGAAAAGCCAATTTCGTCCCGATAGCCGCCAGGCCAGCTGGGGTACCATGCTTCCACCTGGGGAATTTTGACGGTGGAGAAGACGGTTTTTCCGTCATAGGTCGCATCGCGGAACAGCACGCCGTCGTGGGCGGTCATTTCCCAGCAAACGTTCCAGCCGTCCTGCTCGTGGCAGCCGTCGGTAAATGCGTCGCGTTGGGAGACGGGGGCGGCTACGTCCAGATCGGGCCGGGCGCGGGTGTAGAAGGTGCGAGCGACGGTTTGTTGGGTCATGTTGACAAAGACGTGGAAGATACGGCCGTCGCCCTCAGGATTGTGAAAGGTTAAGTCCACGCACCAATCATCCTGGCAGGTATCGTCGGCCAGCCAGGCCGACATGGGGATCATCGCCGGATCGCCGTCGCCGATGTTGCCGAGAACGGCCGTTACCGCCGGATCTGCCGCCGCGATTTTGATGGCCTCATTGGCGATAAAGCTGCTGCCCGCAGGCCGGGCCAGGTCATCCTGCCACTGGGCCAAAATCGAATTGTCGTGCAGCAGGAGGATCTGGTTGACCGTGCCGCCGGTGGTTCGGTTGTAGTAGGTGAGGTGGACGCAGCTGTTGCCGGTGCAGCCCAGGTTGGCCCAGGGGCGGGCTTCCGCCAGGGTCATCGGCAGGGCATCGACAAAAACCAGGTTGGAATCGGCGGTGTTGAGGTTGGCTAATTCGGCCGTATCCAGCCCCAGCGGTCGGCCATCGGGTGACATGTACAGCTGCTGGCCCTTGGCAATGGCCAGATCAATTGACGCCTGCTGCCGCCACAGGGACCAAACTAGATTAGCAATCAGAAAAAGCAATAACGTGAGACAAAAACGAAGGACAATTCGATGCTGTTTTGGGGTCACAGCGAACTCCCGTTTGTGAATGTTTATAGAAGTTGGCAACGGATTATAGCCAACCGGCAAGGTTTAGCACGGTGGTTGGCGGTTTTCTCATTTCTCATAGAGATGAGGTGCAGCGTATGTCGGGTTAGCAAAGGGCAGCGCCTCTGCAATAAAAAACGCTCTGCAGCAGCCTGCAGAGCGTTTTGGTAAGGGTTAAACGTGGTATATCAGTTTAGAGCGATGGCCCCGCATTGATGATGGCTTCGCTGCTGCCTGCTTTGTACTTCTCAAAATTCTTGATAAAGAGGTTGGCCAGTTTAACAGCCTGGGCATCGTAGGCGGCTTCGTCTTGCCAGGTGTTCTTGGGAACGAGCATCTCATCCGGGACGTTGGGGCAGGTGGCGGGCACGGCCAGGCCAAAGATGGGATCGGTGACAAATTCCACGTTATCCAGCGAGCCGTCATGAATGGCATCGATGATGGCGCGGGTGTAGCGCAGCTTGATGCGCGAGCCAACGCCGTACGGGCCACCAGTCCAGCCGGTGTTGATCAGCCAGGCGGTTGTGCCATATTCGGCCATTTTTGCTGCCAGCAGTTCGGCATATTTGCTGGGATGCCACACCATAAACGCCGCGCCAAAGCAGGCGGAGAAGGTGGCTTCTGGTTCGGTAACGCCAACTTCGGTGCCTGCCACTTTGGCGGTGTAGCCGCTGATGAAGTGGTACATGGTTTGTTCCGGCGTCAGCTTGCTGACGGGCGGCAGCACGCCAAAGGCGTCGGCGGTGAGCAGGATGATGTTTTTGGGATGGCCGCCCACACAAGGAATTTTGGCGTTGGGGATGTACTCGATGGGATAAGCGGCGCGGGTGTTTTCGGTAATGCTGATGTCGGTGTAATCAACCTGGTGGGAACGGCCGTCGTACACCACATTTTCCAGCACCGTGCCAAACTTAATTGCGCCATAGATTTCCGGCTCGTTTTCGGCCGACAGGTTGATCGCTTTGGCATAGCAGCCGCCTTCGATGTTGAAAACGCCGGTATCGGTCCAGCAATGTTCATCATCGCCAATGAGCTTGCGTCGGGCATCGGCGGAGAGGGTGGTTTTGCCGGTGCCAGAGAGGCCAAAGAAGAGGGAAACATCGCCCTCGTCACCTTCGTTGGCGGAGCAGTGCATGGAGAGCACACCCTTCTTGGGCATGATGTAGTTCATGACGGTGAAGATGCCTTTTTTCATTTCCCCGGCATATTCGGTGCCGAGGATGACCACTTCTTGCCGCTCAAAGGAGAGATCGATGCTGGTTTTGGAGGTCATGCCGGTGGTGTAACGATTGGCCGGGAATTGCCCGGCGTTGTAGACGACGTAGTCGGGATCGCCAAAGGTGACCAGCTGTTCGTCGGTGGGGCGAATGAGCATATTCCACATGAAGAGGGCGTGATACGGCCGTGTGCAAATAATGCGTACCTTAATCTGCTCGGTTGGGTCCCAGCCGCCAAAACCGTCTACGACATACAGCTTGGGGCGGGTGTTGAGATAGTCGATGGCCCGTTCGCGGTTGATTTCAAAGGTGTGCTCGTCAACGGCAATGTTGACCGCGCCCCACCAGATATTGTCTTTGGAATCGGGATGCTGCACGATGCGCTTGTCTTTGGGGCTGCGGCCGGTTTTTTGGCCGGAGCGCACCATCAGGGCACCGGTATCGGCAATGGCGGCATCAACTTCATAGGCCAGCGCCTCCTGGTAAAGTTGGGCAGGCATGGCGTTGCGCACGACGTTGGCAACATCAATGTTGTGTTGTTTGAGCGAAAATTGAGTGGACAAGAGAACCTCCTTGCAATGGTTGCCTGGTAAGGTTGTGCGTGCGGAACGGCCGTTGCCAGCCAGAAAGAACCGTTTGTTCAACCTTAAGGCGAAAGTATTTTTATTTTGACCAGTTGAAATGACTTCCTGCGGTTACGCAAGCCTGGATATGCAAGCGTGGCGTACAGCTCCGAGCAACCCGCGCCAGGTTTAAACAAAACCGGGTTTGGTGCGGTTTACCACGGAAGTTGCCGATCGGCGCAAATTGGTTCAGCCAAATCTGCGGCCAGATGCCTTATCCAGTATCGGGCAAAAGCCAACAAGAAGGACGCATCTTTATGCCTCCAATTGTGGCCTTGATTGACGCAAATCACAACTCAGTAGGATTTTTGGTTTGGGAAATTTTTTTGTGACCTGCTCTTCAACGATGTTAAAGCGGGCAAGCCTATCGCAGCAAACGATCTACATACCCCTTTGTGGCAAAAAATAATTGGGAAAAACGGCTCTGATTTTCATTAAAACAGCTTGCCAATTATCAAATGCACGGCGTAATTATAGCAAAAACCGACTGCTTTTTTTGGCCAAACGTAATGTGTAGGATAAACAAAACTCATGAACAGCCATTGCCCTTGCTTATTCAGGTGCAGGGTTAAAATAACGGCCGTTGTTCCTAAATTTAGGCTATGGTATGACTATTTTGCGTTTCCTGGTTTCTGGTTAAACTAGAATCATGAGCAAAATTCGCCTGTTGGATGGAAAGAAAGTTGTATTGGGTGTTACTGGTTCAATTGCCTGCTACAAGGCGGTTGACCTGGCGTCTAAGCTGACCCAGGCGGGTGCGTTGGTAGATGTGATTCTTACCGAAGGCGCCCAGCAGTTTGTGTCGCCGTTGACCTTTCGTTCGGTGACGGGACGGCCGTCTTATACGGACATGTGGAGCCGCGAAGTGCACGTACAGCATGTGGGCCTGGGTGAAGCGGCCGATCTCTTTGTGGTGGCCCCGGCAACGGGCCACACCCTGGCCAAAATGGCCTACGGCCTGGCCGATAACTTGCTCACGGTCACTGCCCTGGCGGCGCGCTGCCCCATCCTGGTGGCTCCGGCAATGGACGGCGGCATGTTTGACCATCCGGCGACGCAGGCCAACATCGCCACCCTGCGCCAACGTGGTGTGCTCGTTGCCGGGCCAGCCGAGGGGCGCATGGCGTCTGGCCTGACCGGCCTGGGACGTTTGGTGGAGCCAGCCGATTTGTTGGGCCATATTCGCCAGGTGCTGGCCAAAGAGGGTCCGCTGGCCGGGCGCAAGGTGGTGGTTTCCACTGGCCCTACGCGGGAACCGATGGATCCGGTGCGCTTCATCAGCAACCGGTCTACCGGCAAGCAGGGGCTGGCCGTGGCCCAGGCGGCGCTGGATGCGGGTGCGGAGGTCACCATCGTGCATGGACCCATTGCGGAGCCAATTCCGTTTGGGGCAACGGCCGTTGCCGTGCAAACGACCGACGAGATGGGCAGTGCGGTGCTGGAAGCCGCCCAATCGGCCGATGCCTTGTTTATGGTGGCTGCCGTAGCCGATTTCCGGCCCAACACCCAATCGGACAAGAAGATCAAGAAGACCGACGAACAGTGGGGGCTGGCCATTGGTTTGGAAGTGACGCTGGATATTTTAACGGCCGTTAAAGCTCAGCGAGACAAAAGCGGCTTTCCCCGCGTGGTGCTGGGGTTTGCCGCCGAAACACACAACGCGTTTGAATACGGCCGTGACAAGCTGCTGCGCAAAGGACTCAACTTCATCGCCGTCAACGACGTGATGGATAAGGGCGTGGGCTTTGAGGTAGACACCAACAAGGTGCTGCTGCTCAGTTCGGCTGGGGTGGTGGAAGAGATACCGCTGCAGAGCAAAACGGCCGTGGCGGAACGGCTGGTGCACCATGTGGCCAAGAGTTTGAACGGAAATTGAGGGGCATAGTGAGAAGTGATAAGTGAAAAGTAAAAGGTGCTGCACCTTTTCACTTATCACTTTTTACTTTTCACGCCTGCTCTTGTAGGATCAAAGAATGGATCGCGTACAGTTACGAGAAGATTTGCTAACCGTGTTTAACCAGGAAGAGTTCCGGCTGCTGTGTCGGCGGCTGGGGGTGGCGTATGACCAGCTGCGTGGCCAGACGCCGCGTGACAAGGCGGGGTTGTTGATTGGCACGATGGAGCGCAACGGCCGTTTGCCCGAACTGGTGCAGGAAGTGGTGCGGGAACGGCCGCACCTGGAAACCAACTACAGCGCCTACGTCGCTATCGAAACGGCCGCTGCCGATGATCCGCTGAGCTGGCTGGACCGGCTGGCCAAAGGCGAAGGCCCGGCCATCGAAGAGCCGCCCACCATGCGCTGGAACACCGAAATTATTGAGGATGATGATGAGTAAGATTTTTGTGATGTTGGGTGCGGCATTGATGATGTTGGGGGTTGGTGCGGGCGCGTTTGGGGCCCACGGGCTGAAACCCTACTTTGAACGCTTTCCTGATTTGGCAAGCACGTATGAAACGGCCGTGCGCTACCACGTCTACCATGCCCTCGGCCTCTTTGCTGCGGCCTGGCTGGCCGATAAATACCCAACCAGCCTGACGACCTGGGCTGGTTACCTGATGGTGGCCGGTATTGTTATCTTTTCTGGCAGCCTGTACCTGCTTGTGGTTATCCGGCAAGGCTGGTTGGGGGCCATAACACCCATCGGCGGCGTCGCTTTTGTGGCAGGCTGGGGCTGCCTGCTCCTGGCCGCCTGGCGCGCCTAAAACCAACCTGTTAGGCGAGTATGCCAGTGTGCAAGTTAGCAAGACCTGGCTACTCGCACACTCGCCCACGCTTAACTCGCAAACTCGGCAATCAAAGGAAGCTTATGAACAACCCCTACGGTGTACCCGGCCTTTCCGTGCATGAAGTGGCCCACAAACGTGATAACGAAGAAGATTTCATCCTGCTGGATGTGCGCGAACCTGTCGAACTGCACTACGCCAACCTGGGTACCAATGTCTATCTCGCGCCGATGAGCGAGCTGGCCCAGCAAGGCCCCGAAGCCCTGCCCGAAGAAGTGCTGAACAACAAAGATGCCGAAGTCATTGTGATGTGCCATCACGGCAACCGCAGCGCCCAGGTTACGGCCTGGCTGCGCCAGCAGGGCTGGACCAATGTGTTTAACATGGATGGTGGCATCGACGCGTACGCCGCCCTGGTAGACCCTGGTATTGGGCGCTATTAAACTGTGTGTTTGCCGAGTCAGGGCGTCCACACTTTCCAAAAACGAGAGGGCAGAACCAGTTCATTGGTGAAATGTGTGGTTGCCCTCCACTGCCTGCCCCTTCTGTACTGCCGCTCATAAAATCAAAGGCGATGTATGGTAAAATCGCTCCAGAACCTTTCCCGCAGGTTGTCTCCCCACAACAGCCTGCCAACCATTTTGCGCCAGAAATCCTTATCATGTCTTGCAATTACGGGCGTAAAACGATACTAACCGAGCAGCAGCACAGGTAAATCATGGCAGACTCCCTAAAAATTTATGAGGTAGGCCCGCGCGACGGCTTGCAAAATGAAGCCAACCTCATCAACACCAGTCAGAAAAAAGCGTTGGTGGCAGGATTGGTAGCCGCTGGCCTGCACCACATCGAGCTGACCAGTTTTGTGCATCCCCAGGCCGTGCCGCAAATGGCCGATGCCGATGATCTCATGACCTTCAGCCGCCAGAGCTGGCCCGAACGTGACTTCATTGGCCTCGTCTTTAACCAGCGCGGCTACGACCGGGCGCTGGCGGCGGGCTGCCGGGCGATGGCCTTTGGTGTGTCGGTGAGCGACACGTTTAGCCAGAAAAACACGCGCATGTCGTCGCAGCAGGCGTATGACATCACCCAGGAGCTGATGGCCCAGGCTCGGCGCGACGGCATCTGGACGCGCATCTACATCATGACCGCCTGGGTGTGCCCATTTGAGGGCAACACGCCGCCGCAGCGCACCATTGCCCTGGCCGACAGACTGTGGCAGATGGCCCCCGATGAGCTGGCCATTGCCGACACCATCGGCCACGCCAATCCGCTGGACGTGGGGCGCTTGATGGAGTCGCTGGGTCGCCGCCTGGAGATGAGCAAGCTGGCGGTACACCTGCACGACACGCAGGCGATGGGGCTGGCCAACGCCACCACAGCGCTGCAAGCCGGTGTGCGCATCTTCGACAGCAGCGTGGGCGGGCTGGGCGGCTGCCCGTTTGCCCCCGGCGCGGCAGGCAACCTGGCCACCGAAGATTTGGTCTTTCTGGCCTATAAAATGGGGCTGGGCAGCGGGGTGGATTTTGCCCGGCTGTGGGATGTTGTTTATCAAATTGAAGCATATGTAGGACGGCCGATTGGTGGCCGAATCCGGCAGTGGTGGGAAAGCCAGTGTTTGCAGGAGCCTACGTTTACGTTTAGATAGTGGACCAGTACCTCACCCCCCAAATGTTGCTCTCGGCCTACTGCCAGGGTGTATTCCCGATGGCGCATGAAGACGGCCGTATCTACTGGTACGATCCTGACCCCAGAGCTATCATTCCCTTAGATCGTTTTCATGTTTCCCGTTCGCTTGAACGCACCATTCGTCAGCACTCCTTTGAAATACGGCTGAACACGGCATTTACGGCCGTTATCAAAGCGTGCGCCGCTTCAGCCCCGGGCCGTGAAGAAACCTGGATCAACGACGATATCATCCAGGCATACACGCGGCTGCACCGGTTGGGTTTTGCCCACAGCGTGGAGGCGTGGCAGGCAGGTGAACTGGTGGGTGGGCTTTACGGCGTGGCCATTGGCGGCTTCTTCGCCGGAGAAAGCATGTTTAGCACCGTAACCGACAGCAGCAAGGTGGCCCTGGTCTACCTGGTAGAGCATCTGCGGCGGCGGCGATTCCGCCTGCTCGATACCCAGTTTATGACCGAACATCTGCGCCGCTTTGGTGCTGAGGAGATTTCGGCGGCCGAGTACCGGCAGCGGCTGGGGCAGGCGCTGCTGACGTCGGCTACGTTTGGTTAAGCCGGGGAACAGGCGTTTTTGTTTTACACGAGGAGGAAGAAATGGAAGGGAAATTAGACCCGCAAGATGTCCGATTGTTTAGCGGCCGTTCCAATGTGCCGCTGGCCAAAAAAATAGCCGATCACCTGGGCATTCCCCTGGATGAGACCCGCTTTTCAAAGTTTAGCAATGATAATTTGTTTGTGCAGCTGGGGGCCAGCGTGCGCGGCCGTGTGGTGTACATCGTGCAGTCGCTTACGCCGCCGGTGAGTGATCATCTGGTGGAGCTGCTGATGATGCTGGATATTGCCAAGAGTGCCGCCGCGCGGGAAATCCACGCTGTCATTCCGTACTTTTCTTATGCCCGTTCAGACAAAAAGGATGCACCACGCATCTCGATCACCGCGCGGCTGATTGCCGACTTGCTGCGCACCTCTGGCGCGACGCACGTCATGACGATGACGCTGCACTCGCCGCAGGTGCATGGCTTTTTCAGCGTCCCGGCTGACCCGCTGACGGCGCGTATGACGCTGGAGCAGTTTATGCGGCAACGGCCGTTAGATCCCCGGCACGATGTGGTGGTTGCCCCAGACATGGGCCGGGCCAAACCCGCCGCCCGCTTTGCCGCTGGCCTGGGTTTGCCCATCGCCTCGGCCGACAAAACACGCGTCTCGGACACCGAGGTGAAGATTGGTGGCCTCATCGGGCGGCAGGTGAAGGGGTTTGAACATGCCCTGGTGTACGATGACGAAATCGCGACGGCTGGATCGGTGGTGGAATTGAGCCAGGTGCTGGTCGAAAGCGGTATCCAGCGCATTACCCTGGTGTGTACGCACGGCCTTTTCCTGGGGCCAGCCATTGAGCGCATCAAATCGGTGCCGCAAATTCAGGAAGTGATTACTACGGACACGGTGGAACGGCCGTTAGACCGCCGTCCTCCCAACTTAACCGTGCTCTCCGTGAGCCATGTCTTTGCCGAAGCTATTCGCCAAAACTACCTGCGCCGCTCCATTGGCGAGCTGTTTGAGGGACTTGAAGTATGAGTTGGCGGCGTGTGGCAGGTGGCTGGTAGAATTGCGCTCACCAAAATTAACAGGATGATTCCTGACAAGGTGACACGGTGACACGGTGTCTCAAGATGCCGGGTTGTGATTTTGTCAGAATAAAAAGAGGAATTTATGAACGAAAACGAAGAAGATTTTGTGATGGCCTTTCAGGATTCATGTGACAGGCCAACGCTGCTGCTCATTCATGGCTTTCCGCTGAGCAGCCAGATGTGGACGCCGCAGCTGGAGGATTTGGGCGAATACGTGCGGGTTATCGCCCCAGACCTGCGCGGTTTTGGCCAGTCGGACAGCGTGCCGGGGCCATACACCATTGCCCAGCTGGCCGATGACTGCGCCGATTTGTTGGGCCATCTGAATGTGGCTTCCCCCTTTGTTGTTTGCGGCTTATCTATGGGCGGCTACATTGCCCTGGAGTTTTACCGCCGCTACCCGGAGCTGGTGGCTGGGCTGATTTTGGTTTCCACCCGGGCCGGGGCCGATTCGGAAGAAGCAAAAGCCAATCGGGACAAGTCGGCTGAACTGGCCAAAAATGAGGGAGCAACGGCCGTTTCTGCCCAAATGCTGCCCAAAATGATGGCCCCAGAATTTTACGAGTCGGATGAGGAGTTGGTCGAGTTTGTCGAGGAAATCATGAGCGCCGCCTCGCTCAACGGGGTGGTGGGGGCGCTGGCCGCCATGCGCGACCGCATTGATTCCACACCCACGCTGGACGATATTGCCGCGCCCGTACTCATCATTCACGGCGCGGATGACCAGCTTATTCCGCCGTCTGAGGCTGAGCTGATGTACAAAGCCATCCCTGATGCCGATCTGGTCATCATTCCCGATGCCGGCCACCTGCCCAACCTGGAGCAGCCCGACATCTTCAACGACGCCGTCATCGACTTCCTGGAAGAACTCTTCGGCGAAGACGATGAAGATGAATAGGTGACAGGGTGAAGGGGTGAACGGCCGTTTCCCTCCTCAAACCTTCACCACTTACCTCACCACCTTGAACTTGTCATGCTGAACGCAGTGAAGCATCCCAACCAAGTTGAACGGGATTCTTCATTGCGCTCCGCTTCCTGCTGTGGCCGGGCGTCCCCGCCGTGCCACTTTCTGGGCTAAAATGCACTGTGGGTGAGCGATAATTGTCCCCACCGAACTTATGCTAAAATTCAAGCGTTCAAGATTGCAAAGTAGGCGGCGCGGCAGGACGCCGATGCCGCAGCCAGGTGAGGTTTCGCGCTCGCCGAAGACCGCGCCGGAGTAGGGGGGCCAAGCCGCAGCCGGACGAGATTTTGCGCTGGGCGAAGACCGCGCCGGAGCAAGGAGACACAAAGTTGAGGTACTAACCTTGAAAAATTAGTGTAGTTCATTATGTCACGCTGTTTGATATTTCGACTGATTTCGTTGACCGTAGTATTCTGTTTGGTGTCGTTGTTCGTAGGGGGATGTCGTCCTCAGTCATCACCATCAATATTACCTGCTGAGACCTTTGAGCCATCACCAACACCTCCAAGCACACTATCCGAATTAATAGATGTCTTGGCTACTGGTGGTGCAGAGGCACGCATAGGTGCTGCCCAGGTAATTGCGGAGATGGGAACAGAGGCAGAAGAAGCTGTTCCGGTTTTGATAGATAATCTTAGCTATGAAGGATCATATGGTGTCAGGTTAGTTGCGGCTAACGCATTAGGGGCCATAGGCCCTGCTGCCAAACGAGCAATACCAGTGTTAATAAGTGTCATGCGTGATGATTTTGTTCATACACGAAGTGCTGCGGCCAAAGCTTTGGGGCAAATTGGTGATAAATCGACTGTTCCAGCGTTAGCTGAAGCTCTATATGATGAAAAAGAATCCGTGCGGATGTCTGCAACCGAAGCCATAAGTCTCTTAACAGGAGAAGAATTTACAGAGAACATTACGTTAGACGAAAATGGTATTTCTGAAAAAGTTAAGGAAGCCAGAAGGTGGTGGGAGGACATCGGTCAATATCAGAATTGGTCTGAATGAATATTTGATTCCCTTGCTATGCCAAGTACATTTCCCCGGAAATTGTTCAATCGTAAACTGGCCTAGAATTTCCGGGGAAATATTACCTGCACGGCCGTTTCAACCCATCTAAAATCCAGCAATCCATCCCCTGATCCAGCCACGCCTGGGCATCGACCCAGATGCCGTCCACCAGCAAATCCCAGTGCAGATGATTGCCCGTTGACAGGCCCGTGGTGCCTACCTCGCCGACGATTTGCCCCGGCTGCACCACGACTCCCGGCATCACGGCCAGGCTGGACATGTGGTAAAAGCCCGTGTAAATCCCCAGCCCGTGGTCAATAATCACCGCGCCGCCGCGTACGTACAAAAATTCAGCCACCACGACGGTGCCGCTGGCAGGGGCCAGTACGGGCGTTCCGCCGTACGCCGCGAAATCGACGCCTTCGTGGTAGCTGCGGTAGGGGCCGCCGTTGTAGGAGCGCCGCACGCCAAAGGTGGAGCTAATGGTTAAGTAGCTGTTGATGGGCAGCTGAAAGGGCGCATCCCACTGCGCCAGGCCACTGTCTTGCTCCCAAATTTCAAACAGGCGGGCACGCTCTTCGGCAATGGATTCCTGGTCAATTTGTGCGGCCGTTCCCGTGAGGGTCAGCTCCTGGTATTCCCAATCGGCCGGATCGCGGAACTGCCACGGCTGTCGCCAGGGTGGTGCGTCGCCGACCTGGATTTCCAGCACAGGCTGCTGCGTGCCAAAAAATGCGCCCGTGCCGGTGAGCCCCACCAGGAAATTCTGGTTGGCAAAAACGTCCATTTCGTTGTCGCCGAGAACGGCCGTTACTGCCCCCACCACACCCATTTCTGCCCGAAAACCCACCGCCTGCCCCGGCGTGCCTACCACCTGCGACAGCTCTAACCGGCTAAACCCGACGGGCAAATCGCGGGGGATGCTGGTGGCGCCTGGCACCAAAACCGGGCGATATAAATTGGCGCGGTACGGCGACGGGCGACCATTGCGTATAGCCAGTGACCACGGCGAGACTTGATGGGCAACGGCCGTTGCCAGCAAATCCCCCATTGGCCGCAGCAGCATACCGGATTGGGCAACGGCCGTTTCCGGCAGCACCACTTCTGTGCCAATCGCTGGGGGCCGAGATGGATTCATGTGCGGGTTCAGCGCGTGCAGGTCAGATTCCGGCACCTGGAAGCGCATGGCCAGTGCAGTCCAGCTGTCGCCAGGTTGAATGGTGAGGGAGCCGTTGCTCTGAGCGGCCGTTGGTTCTGTGATTATTGAGATTATTGAGAAGAGGAGCAGCACCGAAACAATCCACTTTTTCATGCCCGCATTGTACTCGTCAGAGCGTGTTTGGTACAGCCAAACTATCTCTGGCTCAGAAAAATTCGTTGTATCCTCAAATTCGCTGTGGCCACCGCAAAATTCCTGTTTGACATCAATGACGCGCTGTGTTATAAAGTTTGCCATATGACGCAGGGCAGCATTTTGTATAAGTTGACTGATTCGTTTTAACAACAAAAGTACCATGCACACGATTTATCTAGGTTTGGGTACCAATTTGGGGGACCGTACCGCCAATTTGCAGGCAGCTATTACCGGGCTGGCTGAGAAATTGGTGATAACGGCCGTTTCCCCCCTCTACCAAACCCCGCCGTGGGGTGTCACCGACCAGCCCGACTTTCTAAATTTGTGCCTGGCTGCCCAAACTGATTTAGCACCAGAAGAACTCCTGATTTTTGTCAAAAATCTGGAAACTGAACTGGGACGTCAACCAGCCAAACGATGGGGTCCCCGCCTCATCGACATCGACATTCTTTTTTACGCCAACCAGCTAGTAGAAACTGAAAATATGAGCATTCCGCATCCGCGATTGGCGGAGCGGGCCTTTGTGCTGCGGCCGCTGGCCGACATTGCGCCCGGTTTTGTGCATCCGGTGCTGGGTGAGACGATTGCCACGTTGGCGGAAAAAGTGGGGGACGAGGGGATACGGCCGTTTGCCCCCGCACCGGCTCTGGAATTTGACCGTTAATCTCTTTTTTTATCGCAAAAATAAGTCGCTGCTCATTTTTTGAGTGACGACTCAAAAAGAAAAACTTATGCTAGAAGCCGACATTACTACCCGCCGCGAACGTCGCATTGCTGCCCGCCGAGCGCAGTTGTTAGAGGCCGCTGCTCACGTGTTTAGCCACAAAGGGTACGAAAAAGCCACTACCAAGGAAATTGCCGAAGTGGCCGACGTTTCCGAGGGCACGCTGTTTAACTACTTCGCCACCAAGCGCGAACTGCTCATTGGCGTGGCCAAGGCATATGCCGACGAGGTGGCGGCCGATATTGCTTCGGTGCAGGGGGAAACGTTTGAAGACATGCTGGCCCAGCTCATGGCCAATCGGTTCCGCCGGGGGCGGGAGCGCCGCCTCTTTATGCTCTTTCTCTACGAAGCCCGGCTGAACGTCGATGTGCACGAATATTACGTGCAGGAAGCGCTGCACCGCATTATCACCGCCACCGAGCAGCGGCTGACGGCGCTGATCGATTCTGGCGTCATGCGCCCGGTTGACCCGGCCATCGCCGCCCGCATGATGAGCGCCACCATCATGGGCTTTGCCGCCCTGTTTGAATTGGGCGTCTCCATTGGCACCAGTTCCCCGGAAAAGCTGGGGGCAGACGTGACGGATATTTATTTGAATGGATTACGGAACGGGAGTGAGAAGTAAAAAGTGATAAGTGATAAGTGAAAAGTGGCGTTCACTTTTTACGTTTGACTTATCACTTTTAACTGATTGATTAAAAATGTTCGATTGGGGCAAACGCACGTACGTCATGGGCATTCTCAACGTCACGCCGGACAGCTTTTCCGGGGATGGCATTTTGCAGCGCGACGATGAGATTGCTGCCGCTGTGGCCCAGGCGCAGCAGTTTGCCGCCGACGGGGCAGACATTATCGACATTGGCGGGGAGAGCACGCGGCCCGGCAGCACGCCTGTGACCGAGGCCGAGGAGCTGGCCCGGGTGATTCCAGTGATTGAGGCGGTGCGTACGGCCGTTTCCCTGCCCATCTCCGTAGACACCTACCGCGCCAGCGTCGCCGAAGCCGCCCTCGCCGCCGGGGCCAACTGGATTAACGATGTCTGGGGCTTGCGCATGGATCCGCGCCTGGCCCAGGTGGCGGCCCAGGCCCACTGCCCCGTCGTGCTGATGCACAATCGCAGCAAGCCCAAAGACGTGGCCCAGGAAGAACGGCTCGGCGGCCGTTATGTGGGTGTGGCGTACGATGATTTGATCGCCGATATCAAGCGCGAGCTGGGTGAAAGCATCGAGCTGGCGCGGCAAGCTGGCGTCAAAGAGGAGCACATCATTCTGGACCCCGGCGTAGGGTTTGGCAAAACCGTCACCCAAAATTTACAGCTTGTGAACCAACTGGATCAGTTCAAAACGATGGGTTATCCCATTTTGTTAGGCACCTCGCGCAAATCATTTATCGGCTACACGCTCGATTTGCCGCCCGAGGAGCGGCTGGAAGGCACGGCCGCTACCGTGGCCATCGGCATCGCCCGTGGGGCGGACATTGTGCGGGTGCATGATGTGAAACCAATTGTGCGGCTGGCAAAAATGACAGACGCGATTATTCGTTCAACTTAGCCGGTTTTGGGAGTAGTAAAAAGTGAAAAGTGATCAGTGAAAAGAACAATACTTTTTACTTTTTACTTATCACTTTTCACTTATCAAATCGGCCAAAAAGGGAGCATAAAACATGTTAGATTTTCGCTTAGATGAAGAACAGAAGATGCTAACCGATGCCATTGCCCGGTTCGCCAACGAGCGGATGCGCAAGGTATTTCGGGATGCGGAAGAAGACGGCCGTATTCCGCCCGAGGTCGTGCAGGCTGGCTGGGAACTGGGCATTTTGCCCACCGGCTTGCCCGAAGCGTACGGCGGCTTTGGCGAGTACACCGCGCTGACTGGCGTGCTGGCCAGCGAAGCGCTCGCCTGGGGCGACCTGGCCATTGCCCTCAACGTGATGGTGCCGAATTTGGTGGCCATCCCGGTGATGCTGTGCGGCACCGAGGCGCAAAAAGAGGCGTACCTGCCCCAGTTTTGCGACGAGGTGATGCCCGCGATGACGGCCGCTTTCACCGAGCCAATCGTCAAGTTCGACCCGTACAAGTTGAAGACAACGGCCGTTCGTGATGGCGACGCGTATGTGCTGAATGGTGTGAAAACGGCCGTGCCTCTGGCCGAAACGGCCGAACTCATCCTGGTTTACGCCAACGAAGACGGCCAAACCCAGGCGTTTTTTGTGCCCGCCGACGCGGCTGGTTTGTCCATCGACAAAAAAGCCAAGCTGATGGGCATCAAAGGGCTGCCCACCAGCATGGTCACCCTGGCCAACTGCCGCGTGCCCGCCGGGAACAAGCTGGGCGGCGAGACTGGTATCGATTTCGGCCTGATTTTGAACCACAGCCGGGTGGCTTTAGGCGCAGCGGCCGTTGGTGTGGCCCGGGCCGGTTACGAATACGCCCTCGACTACGCCAAGCAGCGTGTCCAGTTTGGTGAACCGATTGCCCACAAGCAGTCGATCGCCTTCATGCTGGCCGACATGGCCACCGACATCGACGAAGCCCGCCTGCTGGTGTGGGAAGCCGCCTGGCAGATGGACCAGGGCAAGGACATCACCCGCGACGCCACGCTGATGAAGCAGCGCGTGGACGACATCGTGGTGCAGGTGGCCGACCGGGCGCTGCAAGTGCTGGGTGGCTACGGCTACATCCGCGAGTACCCGGTAGAGCTCTGGCTGCGCAACGCCCGTGGTTTTGCCTCATTTGATGGACTGGCGATTGTGTAATGGGGTAGTTAATAGTTGCTAGTTGCTAGTTACTAACACTAGCCACTAACCACTAGCCACTAACTACCAATTACTTCCAAAACAGACGGAGTAAAAAATGATTAGTTTCGAAATTCCTGAGATGATTGTGAACCAGAGCCAGATGACCAAGATGGTGGCAGAGCAGGCGATGCGGCCGTATTCGCGGGAACTGGATGAACATGAACACGAACGGCCGGAAATGTTTGTGAACATGACCTGGCCCTTTGCCCAGCAAATGATGCGCTCGTCGCTGAAGAGCATCGAGAAGCGGCTGGGTGGGAATGGGACCAATGGCACGAACGGCCATGCTGCCCCCAAGGGGCCAGATTTTTCCATTTTGGGCTTCATCATGATGGTGGAGCAGATGAGCTGGGGTGACGCCGGGCAGTACCTTTGCCTGCCGCATCCGATGCTGGGTGGATCGGCTGTACAAGCGGCGGGTACGCCGGAGCAGCAAATTCGCTTCCTCAAGAAGTTCACCGAAGGCGATCCCAAGTGGGGGGCGATGGCCATTACCGAGCCGGGGGCGGGCTCTGACAACAGTTCAATGCGGACAACGGCCGTTCTCGACCCTGACACCAACGAATGGATCCTTAACGGCGAGAAGATCTTCATCACCAACGGCAAGCTGGCCCTGGAGGATTCTGACGGCTTATGCGTAGTTTGGGCCACGATTGACCCCAACGCCGGCCGCGCCGGCATCAAATCGTTTGTGGTGGAAGGGCACACGCCGGGGGTCTCCATTGCCAAGCAGGAGCACAAGCTGGGCATCCGCGCCAGCGACACGGTTGCCCTGCATTTCGACAACGTGCGGCTGCCGTTCGAAAACATGCTGGGCACGCTGGACCCACAGCAGCCTGCGGCCAACAAGGGGTTCAAGGGGGCGATGAAGACTTTCGATGCCTCGCGCCCGGCCGTGGCCGCCAGCGCGATGGGCATTGCCCGCGCTGCGCTGGAATTCACCCGCGAGAAGCTAGCCGAAGAAGGCATTATGTTGGATTACACCAAGCCGCGCCACGAACTCACCGCCATCGAGCGTGACCTGATGGAAATGGAAGTGCGGCACAAAGGTGCCTGGCTGCTCACCCTGCGCGCCGTCGGCATGATGGCCCACGGCGAGAGCAACCGGCTGGCGGCCAGCATGTGCAAGTTCCGCGCCGGTGAGGCCGTCACCTGGATCACCCAGAAGGGCGTGGAACTGCTCGGTCCGATGGGCTACTCCCGCGAATGGTTGGCTGAAAAGTGGATGCGCGACGCCAAAATCAACGACATCTACGAAGGCACCAAGCAGATCAACCAGCTGATCATTGCCCGCTCGATTTTGGGCTATTCGCGGCGGGAGTTGAAGTAGTCGACGGTCGGTGTTAGGTTTAAGAACTGCGTGATAATAATTTTCGAGGCAAAAGTATGCGATCCATTTCAATTCAAGTGCAACCCAAAAGATCTCCCGAGATTGATATGGATCGCGTCTTTCAATTGTTCAAAAGGATTGCTACATTCGAAGAACTTGTAAAGCATCATGCTTTTGACCACGGTGAAGGAACTCAACTCTACCATAATTTCACATTCGGCACGATTGATGCCCAAAAGCTTTGGCAAATTATCAAGGCAGAGATTTATGAAGATCCTGAACTGGGGAAGCACATGCAAGCTGCATCAATGGCTATGTGCTCCATGGAGGATGGGTGGTACGATTACCTGATTCTTTATCACTATGACCCACAAGTTTCCCCTGATAAATTAGATAATCTCGTAGAGTAACGATTCTCTTGGTAATAATCAGGGGAACAAATTTAGGAGAAGTTGACACATGACATATTCGATTCGAAAAGCGGCCGTAATCGGGGCCGGGACGATGGGCGGTGGCATTGCGGCGCATCTGGCCAACATTGGCATTCCCGTGGTGCTGCTGGACATGGTTCCGCCCAACCTGAGCGATGCCGAAAAGAACGATCCCAGGGCGCGCAACCGCATCGTGCAAAGTTTGTACGACCGCATGGCCAAGGCCCGCCCGGCCAACCTGGCCCGCGCCGACCGGGGTGAGCTCATCACCCTGGGTAATTTGGAAGATGATTTTGACTTGCTGGCCGACTGTGACTGGATTGTCGAGGTCATCATCGAGCAGCTTGCGCCCAAGCAGGCGCTGATGGCGCGCATCGAGGCGGTGCGTAAGCCGGGCAGCATCATCAGCAGCAACACGTCGGGCATTCCGATCAATGAGATTGCCGACGGCCGTTCCGACGAGTTCAAGGCCCATTTCCTCGGCACCCACTTCTTCAACCCGCCGCGCTACCTCAAGCTGCTGGAAATCATTCCCACGCCCGATACCGACCCTGAAGTGGTCAAATTTATGACCAAATTTGGCAGCGACACGCTGGGTAAAGGCGTGGTGGTGTGCAAAGACACGCCCAACTTCATCGCCAATCGCTTCATCGCCATTGTGGGCTCCTATCTGGCAGAGTATGCCCTGGAAAATGGGTACAGTATCGCCGAGGTGGACGCCATCACCGGGCCGCTGGTGGGCCATCCCAAAACGGCCACCTTCCGTCTGACCGACCTGGTGGGGCTGGACGTGATGATGCACGTCAACAACAACCTCTACCCGGCCATTGCCCACGACCCATACCGCGAAATTCTGAAGGCCCCCAAGAGCACCGCACTGAATGAAAAGTTAGCGGCCAACAAATGGTTGGGCAACAAAAGCGGCCAGGGCTTCTACAAGCAGGTGCGTGTCGGCAGCGAACGCGAGTTTCATACGATTGACCCTGAGACACTGGAATATTCAAATCCATCCAGCGTGCGTTTTGGCTCCGTCGGTGCCGTGCGCAAGATTGAGGATTTGGGCCAGCGGCTGCGCAAGCTGCTGGAATTTGACGACCGTGCCGCCAATTTTGTGCGCGACACGACGTACTACATGCTGGCCTACGCCGCCTACGTCACCCCTGAAATTGCCTACTCCATCGTGGATGTGGACAACGCCAACCGCTGGGGTTTTGCCCACGAAGCGGGTCCGTTTGAGATTTGGGACATGCTGGGTGTGGCGGAAACCATCGAGAAGATGGAGGCGGCGGGTCTGGCCGTGGCGGATTGGGTGAAGGAGATGGTGAGCAGCGGCCACGAAAGCTTTTATAAAGACGGCCGTTTCTACGACTTCAAAACCAAGCAATACAGCCCCGTTCCGCTCGACGAGAAAAACATCACCGTGGCCGGGCTGCACGAGGGCAACAAAGAGATTGCCCGCAACGACAGCGCCAGCCTGCTAGACATGGGCGACGGCGTGCTGCTGTTTGAGTTCCACGCCAAGATGAACGCCATCGACGACCAGATCATTGCTCTGGGGCACGAAGCGTTGGCCAGGCTGGACAGCGATTATGACGCGCTGGTGATTGGCAACGATGCGGATAACTTCTGCGTGGGGGCCAACTTGTTCGCCGTGGGTGTGGCCGCGGCCAGCGGCATGTGGGACAGCCTGAATGAGATGATTCGCGGCTTACAATCGTTGACGTTTGGGTTGCAGCATGCGCCGAAGCCGGTGGTTACGGCCGTTCGCGGCATGGCCCTCGGTGGCGGTGTGGAGATGGCGGTGGCCGGTTGGGAAGCCGTCGCGGCGCATGAAACCTACATGGGTCTGGTGGAAGTGGGCGTCGGCCTGATTCCCGCCGGTGGCGGTTGCAAGGAGCTGCTGCGGCGCAGAATCAACCCCGTCATGAAAACCGACAACGCCGATGTGCTGCCCGTGCTGCAAGATGTCTTTACCCAGGTGGCCACGGCCAAAGTGGGCGAATCCGCCTGGCAGGCCAAAGAAATGGGCTACCTGCGCACCAGCGACATGATTGTGATGAACGGCGAGCATCGGCTGGCCCAGGCTAAGGCCCGTGCTTTGCAGTTGGTAGCGATGGGAACACAGCTGCCCGAAGTGGAGAAAATCTACGCGGCGGGCCGGGATGCGCTCTACGCGCTAAAGCTGGGTGTGAAGAGCTTTATGTGGGGCAACTACGCCAGCGAGCACGACGCGCTGATCAGTGGCAAGCTGGCCTACGTGCTCACCGGCGGCGATCTGAGCGCCGGCACCTGGGTGGACCCGTGGTACATCCTCGATTTGGAGCGGGAAGCGTTCCTTTCGCTGCTGGGTGAAGAGAAAACCCGCGAGCGTATGACGCACATGCTGACGACTGGAAAACCGTTACGGAACTAAAAGAAGATTGGAGACTAGAGATTGGAGATTAAGATTCGAAATCTCCAATAACCAATCTCCAGTCTCCTCCGAAGGAGAATTCTTATTATGACACGAGAAGCAGTCATTGTAGCGGCCAGTCGTACGGCCGTAGGGAAAGGCAAACGGGGCACCACGCGCAACTGGCGGTCGGATGAGATGGCCGCGGCGGTGATCATGGAAGTGATGCGCCAGGCAGAGGCGTTGGACCCAAACGACATTGACGACGTGATTATCGGCTGTGCCATGCCGGAAGGGGCCCAGGGGCTGAATTTCGGCCGTACCATCGCCCTGCGGGCCGGGCTGCCGGTGGACGTACCGGGCATGACGGTCAACCGCTTTTGCTCCAGCGGCCTGCAAACCATCGCCCTGGCCGCCGAGCGCATCATCGCCAACGGGGCCGACGCCATCATCGCTGGGGGCGCGGAAACGATGAGCCTGGTGCCGATGACCGGTTTCCGGGTGAACCCGAACCCGTACATGGTGGAAAACGCACCCGAGGTGTACATGGGCATGGGCCTGACGGCCGAACAGGTTGCCGACGAGTTTGAAGTAAGCCGCCAGGCACAGGACGAGTTTGCTCTGCGCAGCCACCGCCGGGCCATGGCCGCCTACGAAAAAGGGCTGTTCAAAGACGAAATTTTGCCCATCGAAATTGAGGAAGTGACGCCGGGACCGAATGGCCCGCAGCGGCAGACGATCATTTTTGATAAGGATGAGCACATCCGCCCGGAGACGACGCTGGAGGGGCTGGCCAAGCTGCGCCCGGTGTTTAAGCAGGGCGGCAGCGTCACCGCGGGCAATTCGTCGCCGTTGAGTGATGGGGCTGCGGCCGTTTTGGTGATGGAGCGCAGTAAGGCCGAGGCGTTGGGGCTGAAGCCGCTGGTGCGTTTTGTTGGCTTCAACGTCGGCGGGGTGCGGCCTGAGGTGATGGGCGTGGGGCCGATTTCGGCCGTGCCGCGCCTGCTGAAGCGCACTGGCCTGGCCCTGAGCGACATCGACCTGATTGAGCTGAACGAGGCGTTTGCCGCCCAGGCCGTGGCCGTCATTCGCGAGTTGGGCTTTGACGAAGAGAAAACCAACGTCAACGGCGGGGCGATTGCCCTGGGGCATCCGCTGGGCTGCACCGGCGCCAAGCTGACGGTGCAAATCATCAACGAGATGAAGCGGCGTGGTAACCAGTTTGGCATGGTGACGATGTGCATTGGCGGCGGCATGGGCGCTGCGGGCATCTTCGAGAACTTGAATTAACCTGGCCAATAAGATTGGGCCAATTTTTTAAATTGGCCCAATCTTATTCTGCCGATTGTCAGGGGACGTTATGCCGCGCAACAATCTTTTTGTCGCTTTTTTGCTGAGCCTGTTCTGGATGGTTTGTTTGATTGGTTGCACACAGGCGCAGGCTGAAGTAGCAGCGGCAACGGCCGTTCCTACCGCCGAACCTACGACCACCCAAACGTCCACCAGTACACCAGAGCCTACGGCCACCGCCACATTAACGCTAACACCCACAATTCCGGCGACAGAAACGGCCGTGCCCACGCCAACCATACCCCCTTCGCCAACACCTTCTCTGCAAAATCTTTCCGCCAGCAACAGTCAACTGATTACAGTCATGCGAACCGATTTTGCTATTTCGTCGCAGAGTGACCCGAACGTATACGATCTTGCGGTTAGCCCGGATGACAGATACTTGGCCGTGGCCAGTAACCAGGGGCTGCTGATTTATGATCTGGCAACGTTGGAGTTAATTACGGCCGTTAATGAGGATGGCAGCGTGAAAAAAAGCGTAGCCTGGTCACCTGATGGTAAACATTTGGCCGTTGGCTCCGGTCCCCGGGTTTGGATATGGAATTTTGAAACCATGTCTACCGAATTTGAGTTTTCTGGTCATGAGGTCGAGATGTACCATGTTACCTGGGCAGTTGATCGACCGCTTGTTTTTTCGGTAGCCAACAATGGCTCATTTGGTTCCTGGGATATCGAGCTTGGCGAACCCACTACGCCGGTAGAGGAGGTTGGCATGCGGGCTATTGAGTTTTCGCCAAATGGTGACCATGTTGCCTTCAGTCAATGGTATCAGCTTTCTGCGGTTAATATGCTAAATGGCGATCAAACAATATTCTCCGAAGAGCACAGCGATCTGATAGCCGCGATAAGTTGGTATCCCGGTAGTTCTTTTTTTGTTTCTGGGAGTTATGATGGAACTCTGCGGATTTGGGATCTTGCTCAGCAAGATTCCATGAGAGTTCTGGAAGGGCATTCCAGTGACGTTCTTGATGTAGCGTGGTCACCGAATGGAATCTATATTGCTTCAGGCAGTGCTGATTTGACGACGTTGATTTGGAGTGCCGAAACGGGTGAAGTTGTATATCGGCTGCGCGGTCATACGGATGGGATCCGTTCATTGGATTGGTTTCATGATGGATCCCGCTTGGTGACCGGCAGCCTTGACGGAACCATTCGTATTTGGGACATTCCATAACACCAAATGGTGAAACCGTAGGGGCGAGGCAATTGGCCAATTTCGGGGCATGACAAATGCTGCCTCCACCAATTGCCTCGCCCCTTACCCAGGAAACCAATCATGAACGGAACCAACCGATCCACTATCAAAATAGGCCAGCGCGTGGCGATTGTGCTGAAGCAAGACCAGCGCACCGGCAAAACAACCGAAGGCGTGGTCCAGGCCATCCTCACCAAGTCGCCGACGCACCCACACGGTATCAAGGTGCGCCTGGCCAGCGGCGCAGTTGGCCGCGTCAAAGAGATTCTGGACGGGTGACGGCGTCACCCCTTCACCCCCTCACCCCTTCATCCCGCGCCCTCGCCATCTCCTTGACGTTACCCACTGCCTGGGCTAGAATTGCCCGTCTGCAAGGCAACATAAATATTTTTTCCGCCATTGGCAGCAACGTTAACCAATCGAAAGCAACAAATCACGGGTTAATACCATTATTGACCCGTTTATTTTTGTCTCGGAAAGATTCTACCCGCGCGATTCGCTGATACACCTGTAAAATAATCTGCGCAAGCCGCGGCTAAAAATCTGAAGGAAGATCCGTGTTTGAATCATTAGGCAGCCGCTTGCAGTCCGTTTTTGACGGTCTCCAGCGGCGCGGCAAACTCACCGAAGCCGATGTTGACAAAGCGATGCGTGAAGTACGCCTGGCTTTGCTGGAAGCCGACGTGAACTTCAAGGTTGTCAAAAGCCTGGTTGAGCGCGTGCGTGAACGCGCCGTTGGTCAGGAGGTGATGCGCAGCCTGACGCCGGGCCAACAGGTGGTGAAAATTGTCCAGGAAGAGCTGGTGGATACGCTGGGCGAGCCGGGGCGATTAAACCTGGGCATGCAGTCACCCGCCGTGATCATGTTGGTGGGCTTGCAGGGTGCCGGTAAAACGACCATGGCGGGTAAGTTGGCCCTTCACTTGCGCAAACAGGGAAGACGGCCGTTGCTCGTTGGTGCCGATGTGTATCGACCGGCGGCTATTGACCAGCTGCAAACCCTGGGCCGCCAGCTGGATATTCCCGTCTATGACGAAGGTCCAACTGGCAAACCGGTGGACGTTTGCGTCAATGGCGTCAAAAAGGCAGTGGCCTCTGGGGCCACCACCGTCATTTTAGACACCGCCGGTCGTCTGAACATCGACGAAATGATGATGGACGAAATCAAGGCGATCAAGGCGAAAGTGAACCCGGTGGAAACATTGCTGGTGGCTGACGCCATGACTGGCCAGGAAGCCGTCCGCGTTGCCACCGACTTTAACAATGCGGTGCAGATCACCGGCCTGATCATGACCAAAATCGATGGTGATGCCCGTGGTGGTGCTGCCATTTCCATGCGCGAAGTCACTGGTGTGCCGATTAAGTTCCTGGGCACCGGCGAAAAGCTCAACGCCATCGAAGAGTTTCACCCGGACCGGCTGGCCAGCCGTATCCTGGGTATGGGCGATGTGCTAACGCTCATCGAGCGGGCGCAAGAGCAGATGGACCAGGAAGAGGCGGAAAAAGCGGGCAAGAAGATGCTCCAGGGCGACTTTAACCTGGAAGATTTTCTAAACCAGATGCAGCAGATCAAGCGTCTTGGGCCGATTGGCCAGCTCATGGAAATGATCCCCGGCATGAACAAGATGGCCAAGGACGTGGACCTGAGCAACGCCGATAAAGATTTGAAGCGCATCGAGGCGATTATTCGGTCGATGACGCTGCAGGAGCGCCGCAATCCCAAGATTCTCAAAGCCAGCCGCAAGCGGCGCGTGGCGGCAGGTTCCGGCACCACCGTGCAGGATGTGAATGCGCTGCTGAAGCAGTTCCAGGAAATGCAGAAGATGATGAAGCAGCTGACCAAGGGCCGTGGCCGTGGTTTGCGCAATTTGTTGGGCGGCCTGGGTGGTTTTGGTGGGTAGCCAGTGAAAAGTGAAAAGTAGGGGCGAGGCAGGGGGATAATACGTTGGCTGCACAAGCCATTGATTCTCTACCTGCCTCGCCCATAACTTTGATTGAGCAGTTTTCTGCGAATCGTGTAGAATTGGTTGGGCAAGATTGCCCTCAAAATAATCAAAAATCATCTTGAATTGAGTGGAGATTAGGATAGATGCTAAAAATTCGTTTAAGCCGTAGAGGCAAGAAAAGACAACCCAGCTACCGGGTGGTGGTGGCCGATGTAAATTCCAAGCGTGACGGCCGTATCGTCGAGCGCATTGGGCATTACAACCCGCTGACCGACCCGGCCGAGTTTGCCATCCGTGAAGACCGCGCTCTGCACTGGCTAAGCGTTGGCGCTCAACCTACCGACGCCGTGCGCCGCCTGCTGGATAAACAAGGCACCTTCGAGCGCCTCAGCCGCCTGCATGCCGGGGAATCCGCCGCTGTGTTGGCCGCCGAAGTGACCGGTGAGGTTGTCGCCGCGCCCGAGGCTGTGGAAGCTGTGGCCGAAGTTGAAGAAACGGTTGAAGAAGTAGACGAAGCTGAAGTGGCTGCTGCTGCCGAAGAAGAGACCGCAGAAGAAGCCGCTGACGACGAAGAAGTGGCTTAATCGAGGATTTGATGAAAGACCTCGTTGAATATGTCGTGAAGTCGTTGGTGGAGGCACCGGACGAAGTGTCGGTGGCCGAAATGGATGACGCAGAAGAGACTGTGTTAGAGCTGACCGTCGCCGGGCCGGACATGGGCCGCATTATCGGCAAAAGTGGCCGGGTGATTAACGCCATCCGTACGCTGGCGCAGGTGGCGGCGGCCAAGCAGGGCAAGCGCGTTTCTGTCGAGCTCATCGAAACAGGCGATCGCTAAACACGTTTCCCGCACTGCGCCAGCCTGGCTTCTCCTTCACGAATTGAACTGGATCAACAGGATAACCTCGCTCTGGCGAGGTTTTTGTTGTTATCTGGTGTTTGGCCACGAATAGCGCGGATTGTCACGAATTTTAGTCTAAATAATGGTGTCATACCCGCGTAGGCGGGTATCCATCTGTGTTCATCAAGAGTGGATTCCCGCCTTCGCGGGAATGACAGTCAAAATTTCAGACAAAGTGTTAAGCAAGCATGTCTAGAAAGCAGGAAAAACCAGAAGAAACGGACCCAGAAATGGACTTTATTGTCATCGGCCAGATTACCAAGCCGCACGGTGTGCGTGGTGAGATGCGCGTGATGCCGCACACCGATGTGCCGGAGCGGTTCAGCTGGCTGGAGCACGTCTACGTGGGCGAAACTGCGCCCAAAAAGATGGCCGTGGAGCAGGCGCGGGTGCACCAGGGCATGATCTTGCTGAAGCTAACGGCCGTTTCCGACCGTCTTGCCGCTGAATCTCTGCGCGGTGAATGGCTTATGGTGCCCGAAGATGAAGCGCTGCCCCTGGAAGAGGGCGAATATTTTCTCTTCGAGCTGGAAGGGCTGGAGGTGTACACCACCGATGGCGAGCTGCTGGGCATTCTGACCAGCGTCATCGAAACCAAGGCCAACAACGTGTTTGAGGTGCAGGGCGAGCAAGGCGAAATCTTGCTGCCAGACACGGCCGAAGTGATCCAGGACATTGATTTTGAAAACGGCCGTATGACGGTGAACCTGCTGCCCGGGTTACGGCCGTAGTCGGTAATCAGTAATCGGTAATCGGTTTACCGTTCACTTATCACTTTTCACTTATCACTTTTTACTGATTACCGTTCACCGATTACCGATAACCGAAAGTTTCTCTCAATCGACAACCCATCCAGGAAAGGTATACTTTTCTCATGTCCGATCTCAAATATTGGCTTGGTTTCAATTTGGTGAAAGGCATCGGGCCAGCCAAGGTACAGGCCTTGCTCGACTATTTTGGGTCGCTGGCCAATGCCTGGCAGGCCAACGAATTTGAGCTGTACAAGATTGGCTTTGACAAGCGGGCGGTGGCCAATTTGCTGCAGGCCCGGCATGAATTGGACCTGGACGCAGCTCTGGCGCAGGCGCAGCAGGCCAACGTTAAGCTGCTCACCTGGGACACACCGGCGTATCCCAACTACCTGCGCGAGATTCCCAATCCACCGCCGCTGCTCTACCTGAAGGGCGATCTGCTGGAGCAGGATCGCTGGGCGGTGGCCGTGGTCGGCACGCGGCGGCTGACCAGCTACGGCCGTCTGGTTACCCGTGATTTAGTGGCGGGGCTGGTGCAGAACAATATCACTGTCGTCAGCGGTTTGGCGCGGGGGATTGATGCTGTGGCTCATAAGACGGCCGTTGAACTGGGTGGCCGTACCCTGGCGGTGCTGGGGTCGGGACTGGATGCCATTTACCCGGCCGACAACCGTGCGTTAGCGCAAGAAATTACGCAAGGACACGGGGCTATTATCAGCGAATACGGCCTGGGCATCCAGCCTGAGGCCAAAAATTTCCCGCCCCGCAACCGCATCATCAGTGGGCTTTCCCTTGGCGTCATTATCGTGGAAGCAGGCGAACGCAGCGGTGCGCTCATCACGACAAACTTTGCTTTGGAGCAGAACCGCGAGGTGTTTGCCGTGCCGGGCAATATCAACAGCCCGGCCAGCCAGGGGCCAAACAAGCTGATTCAGGAGGGGGCCAAGTTGGTCACCCGCGTGGAGGATGTGCTGGAGGAGCTGAATTTACACATGGTGGCGGAGCGAACGGCCGTACAGCTGGTGCTGCCAGAAACGGCCGAAGAAATCGCCCTCTACACCCAGCTCTCGGCCCAGCCGGTGCATATCGACGACCTCAGCCGCAGCACCGGCCTGCCCAGCGCATTGGTGAGCAGCACCCTGACCTTAATGGAACTCAAAGGGATGGTCCAGCAGGTTGGCGGTATGAATTACGTGCTGCTGCGCGAGGACACATCTATCTACCAAACCACACAAAGCGAGGACAGTTCATGAAAATAGTTATTTTTGCAGGTGGCTCCGGCCGACGCCTGTGGCCCATCAGCCGCAAAAAATCCCCCAAGCAGTTTGAACCCATTATTGGCGAAAAATCTACCCTCCGCCTGGCCGTTGATCGGGTTCTTGATCAATACGGCGCCGTAAACATCTTTATCTCCACCAACGAAGCGTATGTTGACATCATTCGCCAGCAGCTGCCGGAGCTGCCGCCAGCCAACGTGATTGGCGAGCCAACGCGGCGCGACCTGGCCGCCGCCGTGGGGCTGGCCCTGGCCCACCTGGCCCACGCCACGCCCGACGAAGCGCTCAACGAGGAGCCGGTGGCGATTTTGTGGGGCGACAACTACATGGACCAGGTAGACGTCTTCCAGCGTGTGCTGGACGGCGCAGAAAAGCTGATTGCGGGCCATAAGGCCAAAATTTTGTTCATCGGCGAGACGCCGCGCTTTGCCAATGATCAGCTGGGGTGGATTGGTCTGGGTGAGGAGCTGGGGTCGGTAAACGGCCGTCCCTTCTTTGGCTTTAAATCACTGCGCTATCGGCCGCCGCTGGACCAGTGCCGACAGATGTTTGCCGAAAATACGCATGTGTGGAATACTGGCTACTTCGTTACCACAATCGGATTTGTGCGCAAACAGTACCAACAGCATCAACCCAACATGTGGGCTGGTCTCACCGAAATCGAAGAGGCAATAGGGCAGCCGGTTTACCAGGAGACTTTACACCGCGTCTATCCCAATTTGGACGTGTTAAGTTTTGATGATGCCATTCTGCACCACGTCGATCCATCAGATGCGCTGGTGCTGCATGGCGAAATGGGTTGGAGCGATCCCGGCACCCTGTACGCCCTGAAAGAAGCCGTCAATCCGAACGTGCAAGCCAACGTTACCAAAGGCAAAGTTGTTGTGGAAGCATCGTCCGACAGCCTGATTTACAACTACGAATCTGATAAGCTGGTAACCGTTATTGGCCTTGAAGGCATGATTGTGGTAAACACGGAAGATGCCATCCTGGTTGTACATAAGGACAACATCCCTCTGGTTAAGAAAATGGTGGACGGCCTGGAAGGTACCGATTTAGAACCTTATAGTTAAACCTGACCCTATTTTGACGGTTGAGGACTCCCTGGTTTTGCCAGAGATAGCCATCAATTTTGGGGTCAGCTCACAGATTAGCGTGGCCTGTTCCGGGTTGTTAATCTGGAACTTGGTGAAGCTGTTTGCCCAAACAGGAAACGTAAAATGCGCACCAGGCTGCATTTTACGTTTTGTGTTTTATTAGAAATTATGGCTTTCCGACAAAACGTGTGTGGTACAAGGGCATTTATCAAAGATTTCGCAGATTGAAAAGATCATAAATCTGGTAAATCTGCGAAATCTTTGATGATGAATTATGACAGCACACTAACTGTTGTTGGCCCGAAATTATTTTTTATGGATGATCAAGAGAAAGTGATTGGATACTGTTTTAAATGCCGCGAAAAGCATGAAGTTATTGATGCGCAGCCGGAGTGGGCGGCCAATGGGTCGCCCGGCACACGAGGCACGTGTGCCAACTGCGGCGGCACCATCTACAAGGCGGGTCACACCCCGGCACACGACACGCTGCCCAAGCCAGAAGTTACCGTAACGCGGAAGAAGCCGAAGACGGCCAAAAAAGCTACGACGAAGGGAGCCAAATCGGCCAGGACGGGTAAGACGGCGAAAGCTGGCAAGACAGCGAAGGCTGGCAAGACAGCGAAGGCTGGCAAGCCCGCCAAAAAGAAAAGCCCGGCCGCTGGCTCGATCCCGCCAGGACGGCGCACGGGCAAGCTGGTGGTTGTGGAATCGCCCGCCAAAGCCAAGACGATTGGGCGCTATTTGGGCAAGGGGTACACGGTGAAATCCAGCGTAGGCCACGTACGTGACCTGCTGAAGTCGCGCCTGAGTGTGGACATTGATAACGACTTTGAGCCGGAATACCGTGTTACCAGCGACAAGCGGGACGTGGTGAAAGATCTGACCAACGCGGCGGCCAGAGCCAAAGAAATTTTCCTGGCCACCGACCCCGACCGGGAAGGTGAGGCGATTGCCTGGCATGTGCTGGAAGCGGCCGAAATGGACCCATCGATCACGCGCCGGGTGGTGTTCCACGAAATTACCAAGCAGGCGGTGCAGAAAGCGTTTGAAGAGCCGCGTGACATTGACATGGACCGGGTGAATGCGCAGCAGGCGCGCCGCATTTTGGATCGCCTGGTGGGGTACAAGCTGAGCCCGCTGCTGTGGCGTAAGGTGCGCGGCCGTTTGTCGGCCGGGCGGGTGCAGTCGGTGGCGGTGCGGCTGGTGGTGGAGCGCGAGCGTGAAATCCAGGAGTTTGTTACGGAAGAGTATTGGACGCTGGATGCGCAGTTGGGCCGGGAGCAGGATCGGGAGATGGATGAACGGCCGTCGTTTACCGCCCGTCTCTTTAAGCTCAATGGCGAAGACCCCGTGCTGAAAAGTGAAGCTGATGTGCGCCCGCATCTGGATGTGCTGGAAAAAAGCAGATGGGATGTGGGTGAGGTGCGCGTTGGCAAGCGAACCCGTCGCCCGGCTGCGCCGTTTACCACCAGCACGATGCAGCAGGAAGCGTCGCGCCGCCTGGGCTTCAACACCACCAAAACGATGCGCATTGCCCAGCAGCTGTATGAAGGCATTGATCTGGAGGGTGAAGATGGCTCGGTGGGTTTAATCACCTACATGCGTACCGACAGCGTTTCCGTCTCCAAAGAGGCGGAAACTGAGGCGCGGGCCTACGTGGGTAAACATTTTGGCCCCAACTACGTGCCGGTGAAGCCGCCGGAATACAAAACCAAATCCAAAACCGCCCAGGAAGCGCACGAGGCGATACGGCCGACTTCCGTGTTGCGCGCGCCCAAGCAAATTAAAGAGTATTTGTCGCGGGACCAGTACCGGCTGTACCGGCTGATCTGGGACCGTTTTGTGGCCAGCCAGATGTCGCCCGCGCGGTATGACACCGTGTCGGTGGATATTTGGGTGGGTGATCAGAAGGTGGCGGTGGTGGAACGGCCGTATCTCTTCCGCGCTACCGGTTCGGTGATGACTTTTGCCGGGTTCCTGGCGCTGTACGAAGAAAGCCGCCCGGAAGACCGCCCCGATGACGACCAGAACCAGGTGCCGCCTGACCTGAAAGAAGGCGAGCTGCTGGACCTGATGCGCCTGCTGCCGGAGCAGCACTTCACCCAACCGCCGCCGCGCTACAGCGAAGCCACGCTGGTGAAATCGTTGGAAGAGTACGGGATCGGCCGTCCCAGCACCTATGCCTCCATCATTTCCACCATTCAAGACCGGGGCTATGTCGATCGCATCGACAAGCGCCTCCAGCCCACCGAAACGGGGCAGGTGGTCAACGATCTGCTCGTCGAATATTTCCCCGACATCCTGTCGGTCGATTTTACGGCGCGCATGGAGGATGAGCTGGACAAGATTGCCGAGGGCGAGCCGTGGGTGCCGGTGATTGGCAGTTTCTACGGTCAGTTTGCTGAGAACCTGGAAGTGGCCGATGATTCCATTCCCAAGCTAGATTTGAAGCCAGAGGTAGAGCGTGTCGGGCGTCAATGTCCTTTGTGTGGCAGTGATTTGGTGTATCGGGAGGGGCGATACGGCCGTTTCATCGGCTGCTCCAACTTCCCCAAATGCCGCCATACGGAGCAGCTGCTCAACAAAATTGGCGTCACCTGCCCCAACGGCGGCGAGATGGTCGAGCGGCGCACCAAGCGCGGCCGCGTCTTCTACGGCTGTTCGCGCTACCCGGAGTGCCAGTTCAGCAGCTGGAAGCGGCCAGTGGTGGATGAGGCAAAAAGCTGCAACGGCCTGCTCGTCCAGGTGAGTGAAAACCAGACAGAATGTGTGGCTTGTGGGCTAGCAGAACCGGCAAAAGAACAAGCGGCCGTTTCTGATTAGCCGTTGGTCAAAAGAACATTGACGAGATTTTTCCAATCTTCAAGATTGGACCAATCTGAATAGCATACCAAGACAATTCAAAATTCGGATTTCGCTCGTAACTGACGTTTATGAGAGAAATCCGACTTTTTGTTTTTAGGACCTCTGTACAAGGACATTTCTCCGGCAAGTTGCTAAAATGTGCCCGTGAGCCAGCAACCATGTTCTCGTCACCACCCCCGGCTAAAATCCACCTGTAAAGGAAAATGTAAAGGAACCTGAACCATGAAACTTCGTCTTGCGTCTCTTCTGTCCCTTTTTGTTCTGGCGCTGGCGTTAATCGTCGGCCTGAGCGTGGATACCCGACGGTCTGCCGCTGCGCCGGTAGGTGATGCCCAGGGTTTTACCTTTCTGCCGTTTGTCACCCGGCCAGAGGATTTGTTTATTTCCAAACTGGAGATAAGCCAATCGATCCAGGATGCCAGCAATGGCGTGCCGCTGGTGGCCAATCGGCCCACGGTGGTGCGCGTTTACACCACTACCATAAGCGGCAGTGATGTTCCGAATACCAGCATCACTCTCACCGCCACACGCGGCGGGACACCCTTAACGCCAGTTACATCTAGCACCCAAACAGCTTCCGGTGCTTCCAGCCGGGCCAGCCTGGGCAGCACTTTCAATATAACACTGCCATCCAGCTGGCTTTCCGGCACGGTATCCATCACCGCCAGCGTGACTGGAAAAACCCAGGGTAGTCTGACGCAGTCTTTCACCTTCAACACCGTGCCGACGCTTAACGTGATGATTGTGCCTATCAATTACACCCAAACAGGCGCATCTGGCGGTAACGGCTTCTACGCTGCGCCAACCTCCGAACAGATCAGCGATTGGATCATGCGGGCCTATCCGCTGAGCAATATGAACATTATGTTTCATTCGTCGGTGCCGTTCACGGGCAATCTGCGCGACAGCAGCGATTCCTGGCTGAACCTGCTTGATCTCGTTACAAATATCAAAGAGGGTGAAAGCCAGCCAAGTTCTACGGTTTATTATGCCTATGTAAATTTTGGTTCAGGCTGTTCTAACACCTGGTTTAACTGCTCGGGTGGGATTGCCGGGATCGGCTGGATTGGCCTGCGTGCGGCCGTGGGCATTCATAACCTGCCCTCGGGGTTTGGCACAGATGCGACGGGTGAATTGGCGGCGCATGAAATTGGCCATAATTTCGGCCGTCGTCATGCACCTTGTGGTGTCTCGCCCTATGATGAGGATTATCCCTACGCCGGGGCATCGATTGGAGAGTACGCGCTGGATGGCATTGGCGGTACGCTGGAACTGCTCAGCCCCAGCGGCTATGTGGACATGATGAGCTACTGCGACCCGGTTTGGGTGTCGGATTACACCTACAAGGCGCTCTACTCGGACCAGGTTAGCAAAGGGGCATTTGTGTGGGCAGCGCAGGCGGAGAGCCTGCTGATTAGCGGATCTGTGGCCGAAGACGGCCGTATCTCGCTACACCCCGTTTATTTTGTGCCCACCACGGCCGTTCCCACACAAAACGGCCGTTACCACGTTGAGCTGCTCGATGACGCAGGTAATGTCATTGCCACGCATCCCGTAGACCTGGTGGTGGCTGAGGAGCCGGGTGTGGCCGTGCAGGCCATTCGCGGCGCGGTGCCCGCGCCCGACGTGCCGGTGGCCGAACTGCGCGTGGTGGAGGTGGCGACGGGAACGGCCGTTGCCAGCCGCAGCCTCTCTACCGCCAGCATGGCCGTTAACGCCACCCTGGCGCAGCGCAGTGAGACGGCTACCGTCAGCTGGGGCATCGCCGACGTGCCCGCCAACGTGCGCTACACCGTGGACAACGGCCTTACCTGGACCACCGTGGGGCTGAATGTGCTGGGCGGCAGCCTGGAAGTGGATTTGAGCACGCTGCCCGGTGGGGGAAACGGCCGTTTCCAAATCATCCTGGCCGATCAGGGAACACCGACCCGCTTTGAAGTGGCGCTGGACACACCCCTGGCCGACCGCCAGCCCACCGCCTGGATCAGCGGGCCAGACGTGGTCACCGCCGGGTCGCCCACCGCACTCTACGCCTTTGGCTCCGACGCGGAAGACGGGGCGTTGAGCAACTTTGCCTGGTCTGTGGATGGCCAACCCATCGCCGCCGAATCGGCCCTTTTCCTGCACGATCTGGCCCCGGGTGAGCACGTCATCACCCTCAGCGCCACGACGAGCAGCGGGCAAACGGCCGTTGCCAGCCGTGTTGTGACGGTCACGCCGTAGACTCTACCCCACCCCGGCCCTCCCCCTGCGTGGGGGAGGGAACGGGCTCCCTCTCCCTCTTAGGGAGAGGGCTGGGGTGAGGGTCCCCACCCCCCGCCCCCCGGCGTTTCTATCTGTAAAACATCTTCGGCGTTCAGTTGGCGGGTGAACTTGCCCGGCAGCTCGGTGCTGGTTTGGCCCTGGAGGAGGCTGTTGCGGCCGGGACGGCCGTCTTGCCCCCCATGCAGCCCAAATGCTCCCCGCTTGCGCCGCTCGCTGGTCACCGTAACCGTGACGGGGGTGAGGAAGCGAATGGTGCGCACCAGGCCGTCGCCGCCTGTGTGCCGACCAGCGCCGCCAGAGTGGGGGCGCAGGCTGTACTGCTCCAGCTGCAGCGGGAAGTTGTATTCCAGGGCCTCCACTGGCGTGTTGAGCGTGTTGCTCATGTGCACGTGCAGGCCGCTGCCGCCGTCAGCCTCCGGTCCGGCTCCGGCCCCGCCACCCATCGTTTCGTAGTAGGCAAACGGCCGTCCCGTGCCTGGATCTTTGCCACCAAACGTCAAATTGTTCATCGTGCCCTGGCTGGCGGCGGGGATGAGGTTGGGCAGCGCCTGGGCCAGCGCGCCAAACACGGCGTCGGTGATGCGCTGCGACGTTTCGACGTTGCCTGCGGCCACGGCGTGCGGTTGGGGCGGGTCCAGCAGCGAACCGGGGGGAATGGTGATGGTGAGCGGGGCAAAGGCCCCCTCGTTCATGGGCAGGTCGGTTTGCACCAGGGCCAGGGCGGCGCAGCGCAGGCAGTAGGCCACGGCTGATTGGGCGATGGCGGGCACAGCGTTCAGATTGCCGCGCACGGCCGGGGCGGTGCCGGTGAAGTCCACGTGCATCTGGCGGCCCTGCACGGTAATGGTTACCTGGATGGGGATGGGCGGGCTGCCCGGCTGGCCGTCGTCGTCCAGGTAGTCGGTGCAGGTGTAACGGCCGTCGGGGATATGGGCAACGGCCGTTTCGGTCAGCGTTTTCGCATAATCAATCAGGGCGTCGGCATGGGCCAGGGCGTCGGCCAGGCTGTAGCGGGTCACAATTTCTTCTAGCCGCTTCTGGCCGATGGCGTGAGCCGCCAGCTGGGCGGCCAGGTCGCCGTTGCGCTCGTCCGGCGTGCGCACGTTGCGCAGGATGAGCTGCCACACCGCCTCGTTGCGCTGCCCGGCGGCCACCAGCTTGATGGGCGGGATGATGATGCCCTCCTGGTAAATCTCGGTGGAAAGCGGCATGGAGCCGGGCGACATGCCACCGACGTCGGCGTGGTGGGCGCGGCTGGCGACAAAGAAGGAAGGGGGGAGGCGGTGAAGGGGTGACGGGGTGACAAGGTGACCGGGTGACAAGGTGACGGGGTGACCGATTACTGATGACGGATTACCGAAGAAGACGGGGGAGACGAGGGTGATGTCGGGCAGGTGGTTGCCGCCCTGGTAGGGGTCGTTGACGATGACGACGTCGCCGGGGGCAAAGGGGGCGCATTGGGCGATGGCGGCCTGGACGGAGGCGGGCATTGCCCCCAGATGGACGGGAATGTGGGCGGCCTGGGCCAGCATACGGCCGTCGCCCAAAAACAGCGCACAGCTAAAATCCAGCCGTTCTTTGATGTTAGGGCTGTACGCCGCGCGGCCGAGCGTTACGCCCATTTCTTCAGCCACAGAGGCGAAGAGGTAGCGGAAAATGGAGAGGGAAACGGCCGTTGGGTTGCTCATGATTTTTGGCCGCAGATTGCGCGAATTAACGCGAAGTATTCATTGTGTTCGCGAAAATTCGCGAAATTCGCGGCTGGTTACTCCACAAAGACGGGCAGGTTGTCCAGGGCCACAATGTTGGACCAGTCGGCGTCGCCTTCGGTGAAAACGGCCGCTGTCTTCACAATTTCGCCGCCCGCCTGGGCCACCACATCTTCCATTCCTTTGAGCGTGCTGCCCGTGCTAATCACGTCGTCAACAAGCACCACCTTTTTGCCCTTGATAAAGGTGGTGTCCTTTTCGTCCATGTACAGCGTTTGCGGCTTGCCGGTGGTGATGGAGACCGTTTCGGCGCTCAGGGCATGGCCCATGTAGCTCTTGTACGATTTACGCAGGACGATGTAGGGCAGCCCCATTAACGCGCTCATCTCGTAGATGAGGGGGATGCCTTTGGCTTCGGCGGTGACCAGCACCTCGGCCGGGGTGTTTTTTAGCCGCTCGGCCAGGGCGGCGGCGGTGGCTTTCACCACGATGGTGTCGCCCAGCATGTTAAAAATGGCAATCTGCACGCCGGGGGCCACCTCAAACAGAGGCAGGTGGCGCGTGATGCCCGCAATTTCTACCTGGTAGGTTTCACGTTCGCTCATCTTGTGATACTCTCCTCAAAAATAGTGGCTGGTTTGTTTGTGGCTGGTTTGCTAGCAGCTCTTTGATACGCAGGCGCTAGCCACAGGCCGCTCGCCACGATGTGAAGTTTACCCGATTGTCACAGCGGTGGCATCCGGTTTGTCAGGTGAAGGTGGCAGGAAAATGAAGGCAATTGTTGTTAAGGGAACGCAGCAGGAACCGCAGTTGGTGTGGCAGACGGTGCCGGACGTGACGTATGGGCCGGACGAGGTGCTGGTGACTGTATGGGCAACGGCCGTTAATCGGGCCGATTTGCTCCAGGCACGCGGTGGCTACAATCCACCCGCCGGGGTTACCGACATTTTGGGGCTGGAAATGGCGGGCGTGATCGCCGCCGTGGGTGAGGACGTGATGGATTGGCAGGTGGGCGACCGGGTGTGTGCCCTGCTGCCCGGCGGTGGCTATGCCGAGCAGGTAGCGGTGCCCGCTGGCATGCTGCTCAAACTGCCCCGGCGCTGGTCGTATGCCATGGCTGCGGCCGTTCCCGAAGTGTGGTATACCGCCTACGTCAACCTTTTCCTGGAAGGAGAGCTGGCGGCGGGCGAAACGGTGCTCATTCATGCCGGGGCCAGCGGCGTGGGCACGGCGGCCATCCAGCTGGCCAACGCCGCCGAGGCCACCGTCTTTGTCACCGCGGGCAGCGACGAGAAGCTGCTGGCCTGCCGCAAGCTGGGCGCGGAGCTGGCAATCAATTACAAGCAGGAAGATTTTTTGGAAAAGGTGCTGTCGGCGACCAAGGATCAGGGGGTGGACCTGATTTTGGATCCGGTGGGCGGTAGTTACCTGGATCGCAACGTGAAGGCGCTGAAGCGATTCGGCCGTTTGGTCAACATTGGTCTGCTGGGCGGCTCACATGGCGAAATGAACATGGGGCTGCTGCTGGGCAAGCGGCTGCGGCTGATTGGCTCCACGCTGCGCTCGCGCTCGCCCGCCGAGAAGATCAAAATTACCGAGCAGTTCGAGACGGGCTACTGGCCGCTGCTGCGCACCGGCGAGTTAAAGCCGATTATCGACCGGGTGTTCCCCATCGAGCAGGCGCAGGAAGCGCATGCTTACGTGCGGCAAAATGAGAACATCGGCAAGGTGATTTTGGCGGTGAAGGAGGGAGCGGTGGTGCTGCCAGTGGTGCCGCCGGACGGGCCGAAGGCGTAGGGGCGAGGCGATTGGCGGTAAGTTGGTTTTGCTGTTCCAAGACGATTTGCAATCGCCTCGCCCCTACAGTTGTGCCGCTTTCAGCTGGCCGCACCCGGCGGCGATGTCGATGCCACGGCGCTGGCGCACGGTGCTGGGGATGCCGTATTCGGCGAGGATGGCTTGAAACTGCTTCACTTGCGGCCGCTGCGTGGGACGGCCGTTGTACCCCAAAGTTGGATTCAACGGAATCAAATTGACGTGACTGTCCACCGTTTGCAGCAGGCGGCCCAGGGCATGGGCCTGTTCCGGCGTGTCGTTTTCATCCTCGATGAGGGTCCATTCGAAGAAAATGTGGCGGTTGCGCTTTTGGGTGTAGACGCGGCAGGCGTCGATGAGCTCGGCCAGGGGCCAGCGGCGGGCTGGTGGCACCAGCCTTTGCCGGTCCGCATCGGTGGCCCCATGCAGGCTGACGGCTAAGCGAAACGGCCGTTCCTCTTCCGCCAGCCGTAAAATGCCCGGCACCACGCCCACCGTGCTCAGGGTGATGTGCCGGGGGGCAATCGCCAGCCCCTTGTGGTCGGTGAGGATGTCGATGGCGCGCATCGTATGGTCGTAATTGTGCAGCGGCTCGCCCATGCCCATGAAGACGATGTTGCGCAGCGTTTCGCCGGTTTGCGCCAGCGCCCGGTTCACAAATAGGATTTGCCCCACAATTTCGCCGGGGGTGAGGTGGCGCGTGAAGCCCATCTGCCCGGTGGCGCAGAATACGCAGCCCATGGCGCAGCCCACCTGGGTGCTGACACAGGCGGTCCAGCGCCCCTTAAACTGCATGAGCACCGTCTCAATCGTCTGGCCATCGGCCAGGGCCAAGAGGAATTTACGGGTCAGGCCGTCGCTGCTGTCGATGGCGATTTGCTGGCGCAGCGTGGTAAGGGTGGCCTGTTCGGCCAGCTTTTGCTGCAAATCGTTGCGCAGGTTGGTGAAGTGGGCAACGTCGGTGACGCCATCCCGGTACAGCGCGACAAAAATTTGCTCGGCGTGGTAGGCAGAATAGCCCCAGGTTTGGGATACGGCCGTTAGCTCCGCCAGCGTCAAATCGTGCAAGTTGATTGGTTGGCTTTCTGTCAGCGAAATTGTCTGCATACACCCATTGTAACGGAACCGGTGGGCAAAGGCATGCCTTTGCCCTACGACGGTTAACCGATCAGGAGAGTGGCTTCCGGGTATTCCACCAGCTGTTTTTCTGGCCGCAGCTGGAGCAAGGCCACGGCAATAGTCAGTGCCCCCAGGCGGCCCCAGAACATCATCAGGATGATGATCAAACGGCCGAATAAATTCAGTTCACCCGTAATACCCAGCGACAACCCGCAGGTCGCCAGGGCCGATACCACCTCAAACAGCACGCTGCTAAACGGCACGTCATGGGTCACCAGGATCAGCCAGCTGGCCACAAACACAAGCAAGAGGCTGATGCTTAAAACGGCCGCTGCCCGGCGAATCGTTTCGTGTGGCACGGTGCGGTTGCGATAGCGCACCACCGAATGCCCCTGCACCGAACTGCGCAGCGCCAGGGCCAGCACGCCAAAGGTGCCCGTGGTGATGCCGCCGCCCAGGGAGGCCGGGGCACAGCCGACAAACATCAAGGCCATTACCAGCAGGCGGCTGGCAGGCAGCAGCTGATCAAAATCGCGCAGGCCGGGGAAACCAGCCGTGCGGGTGGAGACGGACTGGAACCAGGTGTGGACCAGCCGTTCGCTGAGCGGCGAGGTTTCCAACACGCCGCCCGCCTGCGTTTCGGCCACAAACAGGCCAAACCACCCGGCCAGCGTTAACACGGCCACCACGGTGAGCGTGAGGTGCGTGTGCGACGTCAGCTTGCGCCGTCGCCGCAGCTGCGAAAAATCGGTGAAGACGGGAATGCCCAGCCCGCCCAACACGATGAGAACGCCCAAAATTAGCAGGGTCAGATTGTCGCCGGGAATGCCGCGAGGGTACTGCGGCAGGCCGACGAACAGGTCGAAGCCTGCGTTGCAAAAAGCAGAAACGGCGTGGAAGATGGCGTAAAACGCCGCCTGGTCGGGGGCCACAATGCCGCTGCTGCGCCAGTGCAGGTAGAGCAGCAAGGCCCCAATCCCTTCGATGACCAAAATGCCGACTACCACTTGCCGCAGCAGGCGCAAAATGGCGGCGGGCTTGTCCAGCCCCAGCGAGGAAGAGATGGCCAATCGCTCCAACAAGGAAACTTTACGGCCGATGAGTTGCAAAGCCAGGGCTACCAGCACCATGTAGCCCACCCCGCCCAGCTGGATCAGGCAGAGCAGCACGATCTGACCCAGCAGGGTGAAATCGGTGCTGGTGGTTAAGACCGTCAGCCCGGTGACGCTGGCGGCGGAAGCGGCGGTAAACAGCGCGTCGGAAATGGTGAGGGGGCGGGTGGTAATGCCCGGCAGCAGCAGGAAGAGTGTGCCAACGAGAATGAGAAGCGCCAGACCCAATACCAGGCGCAAGGGTACGGGCAACGGCCGTTTCCGTTTGGGCCTGCTGGTGGCTGGGGTCAGTTTAACGATGGAATCTTGGAGTGGGGGCTGCTGCCTCATGTCAGGTTGCTAAATTGGGTAATACACTGGTTTTGACCAAACAAGATCAGAATATCTTTTTTTTGCAGGATGGTATCTGCTCGCGGCGAAAGATACACTTCGTCGCCCCGCTTGATTAACAAGACGGTCACCCGATACTTGTTGCGCATGTCGATTTGGGCCAGACTTTGAAAGGCAAGTGAGTCTGGCAGCATCACCTCGGCAATGCTGTAATCTTGCCCCAGGTTAAAATGATCGATCATCGCCGGAATGCTGAGCTCTTCGGCCAGGCGGCGCGCGCTGCTTTGCTCGGGCAAGATGACGCGATCCGCCCCCAGGCGCAGCAAAATGTCGCGTTGGCGGTCCGTCAGCGCTTTGCAAATGACGCGCCGCACGCCCAAATTTTTGACGTTGACCGTGGTGAGCAGGTTGGCTTCAAAGTCATTGCCGATGGCCACCACGACGGTATCAAACGCACCAATGTCGATGGCGCGCAGGGCGTCTTCGTTGGTAGTGTCCAGCGTGGCGGCGTGGCTCACCTGGTCCACAATGGCTTGCACCAGCTGCGGTTCGATGTCTATGGCCATGACGGTGTGGCCGTGTTCTTCCAGGGCAATGGCCAGGTTCGCGCCAAAACGCCCCAGGCCAATGATGGCATATTCATGAAAGTTCTGCTTGCTCATCGGTTCCTTTTGAAAAGTAGTAAGCGTTCAGCGCTCCCCGCAGTAAGGGCATCGCCTCGGCGCTTCGCGCCTGGCGATGCCGATGATAAAGGTTTTTTTTTCAGTTTTTGGGGGCAAAATGACCCCAAAAACTGAAAAAACCCTGACCTTTCGCCCCGCACGGGGCGCGAAGCGCCCTTGTGCGGGATACCAACTGAACGGTTACAAAAAGTATGGTGCAGGTCGATATGTCTGGTAGTTAGTATAAGATGGTTGGGAGAGAAATAAAAAAAAGCAGTGGTGGTTCTCATCTCGAACCTACCACTGCTTTACTGAGAGATTTGCACCTTACGCCTGGTCATACGCCTGGCGCAGCCAGCCGATGAGCGCGTCGTTCACCTCATCGACGCTGGTGAGGCGCACCCGGTGGCTGACCATGCTGTTGAAGCTGCCCGATTTTTCCAGACGGCCACCAATCACATCCCCATCCAGATTAAGGCCCACATCCACCCGTGTTTTGGTGGAAGGTTGGATCAGGCCAAATTGTTTGTTGCGGCGCAGGCTGACGTACGCTTTCTTGGGCGAGATTTCTACGTCATCGCCAAACTGGCTTATGGCCGTGATGAGCGCATCGTAAATGGGGCGCAGCGCTTCTTTGCCGCTGTACTGGCCGGTGACCAGATCGTCGTCGTTGTGCAGGATAGCAGCCGATTCGCGTGCATAAGCCGCGACCAGGTTGGCAAAGCCGTGGGTAAAACCATGCTCCGACTTGAGGAAGTTTACAATCTGGCCATGCTTTTCGAACCCACTGGCCCGGGCAATGGCTACCCACTCGTTTAAGGATTTACCCGAGTTCTTTTCCAGATTATCAATCATTGTTTGTGTGGCGGCATCAACTTTGTCGGTCACTTTATTCTCCTTCGAAAATAATTTAACGCAGAGACGCGGAGTCGCAGAGAAAAAATCTGTTGAATCTGCGAAATCTGCTGATTTTCATTCATGGTGGTCGGCGACAGCCGGTGTCGTCTCCTTTGTAGTGGGTCGGATTGTCAATCCGACGTACGGTTCAATTCGGCCAATCGCCGCCGCAAAAACCGCTTCTCGACGGCGTTCTGACACAAATCGAGGGCGATGGTGTAGGCGTCGTGGGCGTCGTCGTAAAAACCGGCGCGGCGCAGCAGATCGGCGCGGGCGGCGTGGAAGAGATGGTAGTGTTCCAGGGTACCCGCTTTGGCCAGTTCGTCAAGCAAGGCCAGGCCGCGCATCGGCCCTTCGGCCATGGCCACGGCGACGGCCGAGTTCAGGTGGACCACCGGGGAGCTGGTGAACTGCTGTAGCGCTTCGTACAGCGCGGCGATTTGCGGCCAGTCGGTGTCTTGCGGCGTGGCGGCCTGATCGTGCAGGGCGGCGATGGCCGCCTGGATCTGGTAGGGGCCGGGTTGTTTCATGGCAAGAGCACGTTCGAGAACGGCCGTTCCCACCTCAACTTGCTCTTTGTCCCACAGGCTGCGATCCTGCTCCTCCAGCAAAATCAACTCACCGCTCTGGCCCAGCCGCGCCGGACGCCGCGCATCGTGCAGCAGCATCAGCGCCAGCAGGCCCAGCGCTTCCGCATCCTCTGCCAAGTCGGGATCATCGGCCAAAAGCTGATTCAAAATTTGCGCCAGCCGAATCGCTTCGCTGCTCAATTCCTGGCGGATGAGGGCGTCGCCGCTGCTGGCGTTGTACCCCTCGTTGAAGATGAGGTAGAGGGTGGCCAGCACGGCGTTGAGCCGCTCGGGCAGCAAATCGGTGGGCGGGACGCGGTAGGGGATGCCCGCCTGCTGGATTTTGCGCTTGGCGCGCACCAGGCGCTGGGCCATGGTGGGCAGGGGCACCAGGAAGGCGTTGGCGATTTCGGCCGTTTCCAGCCCACCCAGGGTGCGCAACGTCAGCGCTACCTGGGCTTCCAGCGCCAGGGCCGGATGGCAGCAGGTGAAAATCAGCTTGAGCCGTTCGTCGGGGATGCTGTCCATTTCGTACTCATCCGGTTCCAGTGGTTTTTGCCTCAGCTCCAGCAAACTGGCTTGTTTGCTGTCAAAATTCTTGCGGCGGCGCAGGCGGTCGATGGCCCGATTGCGGGCTGTGGTGGTAATCCAGGCGCCGGGGTTGGTGGGACGGCCGTCTTGCGGCCATTTCTCCAGGGCAGTGATGAGCGCATCCTGGAAGGCGTCTTCGGCCAGGTCAAAATCGTTCAGGGTGCTGATGAGCGCCGCCAGCACCCGCCCCGACTCTTCGCGAAACGTCCGCTCAATCGTCTGATGAATCGCTTCCATAATTTTGGGAGAGTGGAGATTAGAGAGTGGAGATTTCGCGCCCAATCTCCACTCTCTAATTTCCAAATCTCTAATTTTAGAACTCGACGGCGGGGCGCACTTCAACCGAGCCGGTGGACATGGGCAGCTTGGCCGCCATTTCCAGCGCTTCGGCTTCGCTGGCGCAGTCGAGCAGGTAGAAGCCACCCAGCTGTTCCTTGGTTTCGGCAAACGGACCATCGGTGGTGAGGGTGGGTTTGCCATCTTCAAAACGGACGGTTTTGCCAGCCTTCACCGAATGCAGCGCTTCGCCGCTGGGGTTCATGCCCCGATCAATCGCTTCCTGAGTAAAGGCGTTGTGGGCCTCGATGACGGCCTGCCACTGCTCCGGGGTAACGTTTTCGCCCAATTTTTCATCGCCGTAAAGTAATAACATGTATCGCATGGTGTTTTCCTTTTCTGTGTTTGTCATGCCCGCGCAGGCGGGCATCCACTTTTGTGCAGATGATGGATTCCCGCCTGCGCGGGAATGACATTTGGATATTAAAGATATTTATCCAGATGAACTCATTGTAAACAGAGATTTCGTAGATTTTTAATTCTCTGCGCCTTCGCGCCGCTGCGTTGAATTTTCTTAACCTTCAAACTCCCAAATGGGTCGAATTTCGATGCTGCCGTCGCGGGCGCCGGGGATTTTGGCGGCCCACTGAATGGCCTCGTCCAGGTTTTCGCAGTTGAGCAGGTAGTAGCCGCCCAGCTGCTCCTTCGTCTCGGCAAACGGGCCATCGGTGCTGCTGATCTGGCCGTGGCGCACGCGTACGGTGGTGGCCGCGGTGGTGGGGTGCAGCGCTTCACCAGCGACCATCACGCCTGCCTGCCGGGCTTCGTTGGTGAAGGCAAAGTACTCACCCATGTTGGCTTCTTGGGCCTCGGGCGTACGCTGGGCATCTTGCTGCTCGTTGGTGTAAATCAGTAACAGGTATTGCATAATCGTTCTCCTTGCTGAGTAGGTGGGTTACGGCCGTTTCCGACCCTTTCTACCCATACGACGAACAACCATCGACCAGATCGACACAAATCGACAACAAATTTCAAAATTGGTGAAGATTTAGGTGATAGGCCGCGGATTTCGCGGATTGGCGCGGATTTTTTATTTGTTCATCGTGAAAATCCGCGTAATCCGTGGCTAACTATTTACGGCGAGCGGCGAGAGCGGCCAGGATTTCGGCGTGTTTTTCGCGAGTGATCGGGTAGCGGTAGACGATGGGAAAGCTGAGGAGCAAAATCACGGCTGGTACCAGGCTGACAAAAATGCGCAGGGCGGTGAGAACGGCCGTTGGCTGCTGCGGCAGGTTGGTCAAATCCTCAGCATTGATGTACCCGGCCGCTTCCAGGGCAAAGTTAGACAGCGCCAGCCCCAAGGAAATGCCCAGCTTTTGCAGGAAGACAAAAAAGCCGTAGTAAATGCCCTCGCGGCGCTGGCCGGTTTCCAGTTCGTCCAGCTCCACCACGTCGGGCAGCATGCTCCAGGGGATGAGGTAGCCGACGCTGACGCCCACGCCGGCCAACATCGCCAGCACCAGCAGCACGGTAAACTGCCCCGGCTGGACAAAAAAGAGGGCAATTTCCACAGCAATCCAGAAGCTCATCCCCACAAAGTAAACCTTTTGCTTGCCCCACTTCTGGCTCAGGCGCGACCAAACGATCAGGAAAATAAAGGCCGAAATTTGCAGGGCAAAGGCCAGCTGAATGAATTGATCCTCGCCGCCCACCCAGTAACGCACGTAGAGCAGCATGTTGGCCTGGACAAACTGGATGCAGAGCCAGGACATCAAATAAATGGCGACAACGTACAAAAACGGCCGATTCCGCAGGGCAATCTTCACGCCTTCCACAAAACCTGGGTCGTTTTCGGCCGTGTGGTCCTTAAAGTGATGCTCTTCTGTGTAGGCAAAGGTGATGAAGTTGCTCAGAACAATCACGCCGCCCATGACGGCCGCGCTGACGGCGTAGCCGGTGGTCACGCTGGGGAAGAGGCCGATGAGCACGTTGTGCACGGCCAGGGCGATCAGGCCGCCTAAAATGGAAAAGCTAAAGCGAAACGAATTCAGGCTGGTGCGCTCGTCGTAATCCTGCGAGAGTTCGGGGGTGAGGGCGGTGTAGGGGACGTTTACGGCCGTAAAACCCGTATCCAACAGCAGCGCCACCACCAGGTAATACCAAAACAGCCCGGTGTCGCTCAGATCCGGTACCAGCCACTGCAAAAACCAGGCCAGGCCAAACGGCACCGCGCCAAACAGCAGCCAGGGGCGGCGGCGGCCCCAGCGTGTGTTCGTTTTGTCCGTCAGGCGGCCAATGAGCGGATCGTTGACGCTGTCCCAAATTTTGACGATGAGGAAGATAATGCCCGCCGCCGCCGGACGAATCCCGGCCACGTCCAGCAGAAAGGCATTGAGGAAAAAGCCCTGAATGGCCGCCACCAGCGCGGAACCCAGGTCACCAACGCCAAAGGCTAATTTGCGGCCAAAACTGAGCCGGTTGGCGGGAGTTGCGGGGGGCGGAACAGCGGGAGCGGCCATTAAAATAACCTCATGTTCACTGATTTTTTGTCGTGCCAGTTGGGTCTATTTTCTATCACGCTTTGCCTGGATTGCCAATCAGCGACCACTTTTTACAATGGCCATTGGGCAACGGTCGTTGCCAATCCTTCATCCCCCGCCAGATTACTGAAAAAGGTGTGCATATCGCCCTGCAAACTGGCCAGATCGTCCAGCGTGGCGCTGGCTTCGGTCGGGGTGAGCAGGTGGCGTGCCTGCAAAAAGCGCAGCCAGGTGGGTAGCAGGGTGAAGAGGGCGGCGGCGGGATACGGCCGTACCGCCTCATAATTCAGCAGCTTGGCCAGAAAGCGCGGCAAGGTGTCGCTGTCTGGGGCCAGCGGGTGCGGGTTGGGCTTGGGCCGGATAATCGGGCGGCCCTGGCGCATCAAATCGCCCAGGTCCTGGCGCGGGTTGAGCTGCCCGGTGCGCCGTTCGACAAAGTAGGTGGGCAGCAGCTGGCGGATGAGGTGGGAACGGCCGTACGCCACCTCCGCCTCTTTGTGGGCAAAGGCCAAAAACTCAAGCATCAGCGCTGCCATATTTTGCGGTGGGTACTCGGCCAGGTGCTCCAGCTCCCACTGGTATTGCGTGTAGCCAGCCAGGTGGGCCAGATAGCGGTTCAGCGCCTCCGCCTCAATTGGCACGATGGCTTGCAGCGCGGCGATCAGCTCAGGTGGTGCCGTGGCGCTGTCGGCCGGATTGCTCTCTAAAAATTGGAAAATCAGCGCGTCCAGCAGCAGGGCGGCGACGGTTTGCAGCTGCCATTCGCTGGCGCTTTTTCCGGCCTTCAGCCTGGCGTGGGCAGTTTGCAGCAGGTGGATGAGCGAGGCCAGCTGGTTGTGGTAACTGAGCATGTCGGTGGTGTGTTGGAAAACGGCCGTTTCCTCCACCACCGCCTCGCCAACCGCAGCCAGCACCTCCCGCCGTGCCGTCTCGTCCAATGGTTTGAATTCTTGCCAGGTTATCGACCTTCCCATCACTCAATACCTTAAAATTGTCATGCTGAACGGAGTGAAGCATCCCGCAAGGATCCTATAACAAGAACTTTTCCCAAACCAAGGCTTACAAATTCTCAAGCGGGCAGACTGCTTCGTTCCGGCAGCCTCACCGTTTTTCAATGCGCCAGCAGCGGTGGATTTTGTCGTTGCGAAAATCCTCAGGAATGGTTTGCGCGGTGATGTCCTTTGCCTGGAATCCACGAGGCAGCGCCGTCTCCTCCAGCGTAAAGCCGCGTGAGTTGGTGCTAAAAATAAGCGTGCCGCCGCGTGCCAGGCGGTTCAGGCACGCCTGGATCAGCTCAGCATGGTCACGATCGACCGAAAAAGAGCCGCGGTTCATTCGTTTGGAATTGCTGAACGTGGGCGGATCGCACACGATGAGATCGTAGCTGCGTTTGTCGGTGGCCAAAAAGTGGAAGCAGTCATCGGCAATCACCCGATGCTGATCACTTTCCCGGATGCCGTTGTGCTTCAAGTTGCGCACCGCCCAGCCACAGTAATTTTTGCTCAGGTCCACCGTGGTAGTGGCTTTGGCGCTGCCCGCTGCGGCATAAATCGTAAAAGATCCGGTGTAGGCAAACAGATTGAGGACCCGTGTGCCGCCCGCCATCTCACGCACCAGCACCCGCGTGGGACGGTGATCCAGAAAGAGGCCCGTGTCCAGGTAGTCGCTCAAATTGACCTCAAAATGAAGGCCGTGTTCCTGCACCAGCCGAGTATGGCTCTGTTTGCCAAACCGTTCGTACTGCTGCTGTAAACCCCGCTGCACGGCCCGGGTCTTGACAAATATTTGCCGGGGTGCCAATTCCAGCGCCGCCTGAATCTGCTCCAGGGCGTCCTGGTGCCATGTCTCATCGTCTTCGGCACTGCGCTCATACAGCCAGACCACCGCCTCGCCGTCGTACCAGTCGACGATGAGCGGGTACTCTGGAATGTCTCGCTCGTAGAGGCGGTAACAGCTAATATCGTTACGGCTGGCCCACTTACGTAGGTGGCGGAAGCGCTTTTGCAGGCGGTTGGCTAGCATGTTAGACATGGGTTATTGACCTGAATGAATGGGACGCAGATTAACGCAGATAAGAAGAATTAGCGTTCATGGTCGTCCTCAAATTTTGATAGTTGAGACTGGAGTATAACAAAAGGTGGCGGAATGACAGGGTTGATTTTGGTGTGTGACTTTGGCGGGACGAAGCTGTCGGCGGCGGTGATTGAGGAAGCAGCCGTAAACGAGCCCGATGCTGCCTGGCGCGGCCACCTGCGCCGCTTGTCGCCGCCGGGGGCTTCAGCGCAAACGGACATTGAGATGATGATCGGGATGGGGTGGGAATTGCTGGGCGGAGAACGGCCGTCCCACATCGGCATTAGCTTTGGCGGCCCGGTTGATTATCAATCCGGCGTGGTGCGCCTGAGCCATCACGTACCTGGCTGGGAAAATGTGCCCATCCAGCAGCTGTTTGCTGATGCGTTTCATGCCCCCACCTGGGTCGACAACGACGCCAACGTGGCTGCCCTGGGTGAATGGCGCTTTGGCGCGGGCCGTGGCGTAGCCGATCTGCTCTATGTGACGGTGAGTACGGGCGTAGGCGGCGGCTGGATTTTGGATGGACGGCCGTATCGCGGCGCAACCGGCATGGCGGGCGAAATTGGCCACACAGTGGTGGACCCCAACGGACCGCTGTGCCTGTGCGGTAAGCAGGGCTGCGTGGAACGGCTGGCGTCTGGGCCGTACATGGCCCACGATGTGGCCCTGGCGCGCGGCCTGCCGCCGGAGGAGGTTACCGGGCAGTTGGTGGCAGAATGGGCGGCGGCGGGGGAGGCAACGGCCGTTGCCATCCTGGAACGCGGGGCACGGGGTCTGGGTGTTGGCCTGGGTAATGCGGCCAATTTGCTCAATCCCAGCCGGATTGTGCTGGGCGGCGGCGTGACCAAATCGGGCGAACGATGGTGGCAGTGGGTGCGTGAAGCGGCCCAGCTGACGGCGCTACCGGAAGTGAAATTTGATGTTGTTCCGGCTCAATTAAGCGACGATGCACCACTGTGGGGAGCCGTCGCCTTAGCCGAGTAATGATATTGTAAGGTTTTGTCACGATTTATTTGCTATAATAACCCCCGCGATACACTTGTTAAACACCGAAGTCAACTTGCAACAGCGGCCATCCCGCCAAAGTAAACCATTTTCATAAGCCGATGCGCCTAGAAGCAGCGAACTTTTTGAGTTAACCCAAGCCAGTGTTACAGCCCGTTCTGTCGACACGGCTTTTTTTGCGTTAAATCAAGTCTTGGGAGGTGATGCTTAAGAATAAAACCGGTCCATCGTCCAATCCTTTGTGATATGGGGAGCCAGCTTTAGGATGAAAGCATGAGAATTGCTCAACTTTTATCACCTGTATTTCGGAGGAAAACAAAAGTGCTTAACTCGATAAAGCCTATATCCCACAAAAACAAACTTAGTTTGGTGCTCATTGTTTTGCTGTTGGTGAGCATTGTTTCCCTGGTCCAGGCGGATACCCAGCCGTCACGCCCGGCGCGTGCGCTGCCCGCCTCTATCGCGGCCAACCAGCTGGATTCGCCCCTTTCTTTAGATAACGCCACGGCTTTGCTCAAGCTCGACCAGAGCCTGATTGGCACAACTGGCACAGCACAGGTCATTGTGCGCTTTAGCGAACCAGCTGTAGCCCGGGCGGCGGCCAGCGGGGTTCAATCTCGCCCGGCCCAGGCGGCGCTGCGAGATCGGATTCAGGCGCAGCAAGATGCCTTTGTGGCCGCAGCCACCAGCCGTGACGCCAATGCACGTGTACTGGGCAGCACCCGTGTTGCCCTGAATGCCGTGATGATGAGCGTGGATACGGCCGTTCTCGCTGAACTGGCCGCCAATCCCGATGTTGTTTCCATCAACCCCATTGTTGATTACGAAATGGACCTGAGTGAAACCGTGCCCTACATCGGTGCCACCAATGTCCAGAATATGGGCTATGACGGCTCCGGCGTTCGCGTGGCTGTTCTGGACAGTGGTATTGATTATTACCATGTGGCGCTTGGTGGTTCTGGCAGCGTTGATGATTACAACAACGACGATCCCTCTGTGATCGAACCGGGCAGCTTCCCCACTGCCAAAGTGGTAGGTGGGTATGACTTCGTTGGTTCTGACTGGGTGAGCGGTTTGCCCACCGTGCCCGATGCAGATCCGTTGGATGACGGTCCTGGCTCCGGTCATGGCACCCACGTTGCCCACATCATCGGTGGTGAAGGTGGTGTGGCCCCTGGCGTTGACCTGTACGCTGTGAAAGTATGTTCTTCGATCAGCACCTCGTGCAGCGGCGTTGCCTTGATTCAGGGTATGGAATTTGCGGTTGACCCCGATGGCAATGGTGATCCGTCTGACCATGTGGACATCATCAATATGTCCCTGGGTTCCGACTACGGCCAGCCGTTTGATGATGATCTGTCGGCGGCGGTGGAAAATGCAACGGCCGCTGGCGTGCTCACGGTTGCTTCTGCCGGTAACGGCGGCGACAAACCATACATTCAGGGTTCTCCGGCGGCAGCGCCAAGTGCGCTGTCCGTAGCGCAGACCCAGGTTCCGTCGGCTGCTTTGCAGCTGATCACCGTGAACGGTGTGGACTATGCTGCGGTGTTCCAGCCCTGGGCGGTCTCCCCGACCAGTGCTATTTCGGGTCCTGTGCAATATGGTGATGGCGCTGGTGGCAACCTGAACGGTTGTGCGCCTTTTGCCGCTGGCTCGCTGACCGGCCTCGTGGTTCTGGTTGATCGCGGTGCCTGTAACTTCACGCTGAAAGTCCAAAATATCGGTGATGCCGGCGGTGTGATTGGTATCATTGGCCTGATCGCTCCTGGCGCACCCTTCTCCGGTGGCGACGGTGGCGACCCAGTTGCCATCCCCGGTTACATGGTCAGCCAGGCTGACGCCAATGCCATCAAAGCGGCCGCTGGCGCAACCGGTACAGTTGATCCCAATAACCAGCTGGCGTTGGTTGGCCAGATGGTCGGCTCTTCGGCTCGTGGCCCGCAGCATGAATCCACCACCCTGTTGAAGCCAGAAATTGGCGCACCGGGGGCCTCCGTGTCGGCTATTGCTGGCACCGGCACGGGCACTGGCCCGTTTGGCGGTACCTCTGGCGCTGCGCCGATGGTGGCTGGTTCGGCGGCGCTGCTGCTGCAATCTGCCCCGCATCTGGGTCCGCTGGAAGCCAAAGCGACCCTGATGAACAATGGCGAAACCAACATTGACACCGATCCCTTCACCGGGTTGGCCCCTGTGGCCCGCATTGGTGGTGGTGAGGTGCGCATTGACCGGGCAGTTGGCGCTTCTGCGGCGGCCTGGGAAGATGGCGGCGCTTCTGGTGCGTTGAGCTTCGGTTTTGTCGATGTGGCCAACAACACGGTTGTATTGAACAAAACCGTGCGGGTACGCAACTACTCGAATGAAACGATCCGCTACAACATTGTGCCAACCTTCCGCTATCAGGATGACATCGACAACGGCGCGGTTGAAGTAAGCGCCCCGTCGACTCTGCGGGTTCCGGCTGGACAGGACAGAACCTTCAATGTTCGACTGACCATTGATGGCGAACTGCTGCGGGGTAACTTTATGAACTCCGGCAGTATGGGTGCTGATCCGTCTGGGTTGACCCTGAACGAGTATGATGGGTACCTGATTCTGGATGACGGTTCCCATCCCATCCACCTGGCCTGGCACGTGCTGCCGCGGCAAGCGTCCAACGTGGTTGGTTCGCCGATTCTGCGGTTCAACCGTGATGGTGAAGCTACCACCAATTTAAGCAACACAGGTGTGGGCACGGCACAAATTGATGCCTATGCGCTGCTGGCTACCAGCCCGGATCAACCGGAAGGTGCGATGGGCGCTCAATCCCCGACCCCCGACATCCGTGCGGTTGGTATCAACACCTTCCCGGTTCCGGCAGGTTTCTGTTCGGCTGAAGAGTCGTTCATCTGGGCCTTTGCCATCAACACCTGGGAACGGCAGGAGCACCTGCTCCCGGTTAGCCACCAGGTTTACCTGGACACCAACCAGGACGGCATTGACGATTACGTCATTCTTAACCGTGACCTGAGTGGTTTGGGCACCATCTCCGACGGCCGTCAGGTGGCCTGGGCGTTGGATCTGGCAACGGGCAGCGCTTCGGCGTTCTTCTTTGCTGAGCATTCCATGAACACGGGCAATACCGTTCTGTTGGTCTGCGCCGAGCAAATTGGCCTTTCTGCGGCCGATATGCTGGCTACTAACGTCAACATGTACGTGGTGGCGCAGGACTTCTACTTCGGTGGGCCTGGCGACCTGGTGGATGGTCTAACCGTGACCCCGTTGGGCGAGCGCTACTTCGGTGTGACCGCCGATATCGCTGGCAAGTCCACCGGCTCCCTGACGACGATCGACTTCGGTCTCTTCCCCGGCAATACCCCCGAACACGGCTTGCTGCTGGTTACCAATGGTGACCGTGGCGCAGGCGCGCGCGGTGGTGCCACCGAGGCTACCGAGGCTCTGCTGTTTACGGCCCCGTAAAGACAGTTTGAATAAGTGACTGTTCGGTTGGCGAGTGATTTCGCTCGCCAACCGAATGGCAAAACGTAGCAAAAGAGTGAAGCGGCAGACAACTGCCGCTTCATTGTTTATGGGGTCCAGTTATGAGGTGGGTGTGCCCACGGCGGGGGGCTGCGGCAGGGCGTTTTGGCAAAGGATGACGTAGCCAGTGTCGGCGGCGTGGTAATTGTAGGTACGGCCGTCCACCTCCAGCACAATGCGGTACCCTTCAACCGTCGCCTGGGTGTATACCTCGCCTGGCTGCGGGCAGCCCAACGCGCCATCGTTCCAGACCACCGCCTCGGCCTGCACAACCGTAATTGCTTCTCGGGCAACGGCCGTTGTCTGGGTGAGATGGTCGAAAACGGCCGTCAGGATTTCTGCGGGCAGTTCGCTCACAACCGGCGTGGCGTCGGTGGTGGGCACGGCTTCAACTGCCGGGGTGGTGAGCGGTGTCAGGCGAATAGGGGAGTTGTCCTGCGTGGGAACAACTGTTGCCTCTGGTGGGGCGGTGGCTTGGGTGTTGTTGTCGGCGGTGGCGGTGCAGGCTGTGCCAATCATGATAAGCAGCGTGAGTAAAGCCCATAATTTCAATCGTTTCATAAGCTCCTTTCCTTTGTCGGTAATGACTACTCTTTTTAACGGATTTCCGGCCACGGTTGTTCCCCCGTGCCCAACAACGGTAGAATCGTGGGCATGGAAATTGCGTACCAGGATGCCCATTTTTGCTGCTGGGGAAGCCAAACCCAGGGTGGCATTTATCTGCTGCGGTTGACGGTAAGCCAGCCGATTTTAGTCGGCTTCGGCCGTTTTCAGCACGGCCGTTCCTTGCCAGTTGCTGCGGGTGATTATCTCTACGTGGGTTCGGCCCTGGCGACCCAGGGTTCGACTTCGCTTGCCCGGCGACTGCTGCGCCACGCCAGCCGCAACAATGTTGTCGCTCCTCACTTATTGCGCCAAAAAATGCTGCAACTGTTTCCCCAAATCGGTCTGGGGCCAATGCCTCTGCGGCCTCCGGCGCACAAAACGCTCCGCTGGCACGTCGATTTTTTGCTGGAGGAAACGGCCGTTACCCTCACCACCGTTTACCTCATCCGCCACAACAAATTGGGCGCGGCGCTGGAAACGGCCGTAGCCAGATTTTTGCTTACCCTGCCCAACATCGCCCCGCTGGCAGTCGGTCTGGGCAGCTCGGACGATCCGGGTGGCACCCATTTGCTGCACGTGGCGGCCGATTCGGCCTGGTGGTCTGCCTTTCCTGCCCGGCTGACGCCCGTCTTGCCCGGAGTGTCTGTATGAACCGTGTCCGCCTGGCTTTGCTGCTGCTGCTGGTGGGACCGCTGGCCTGCGCCGCACCGCCCCCGGCGGTGATTCAACCGGTTGTTCCGGTGGTCCCGACTGTTTTACCCACGCCTGTGGCCGCGGCAACGGCCGTTCCCAGCCAGACGCCACTCATCAACCCCACGGCTGCCCCCACGCCTGAGCCATCGGCGACGGCCGTGCCGCGGCCCGTGTGGCAAAATCCGTTAGACCTGGCGATGCGAGATACGGCCGTATCCGCCAATGCCGCATTCTACTCGCTTTTGCCGGAAAACAGCGGCCTCTGGCAGTTTGTCGCCGGCAGCTTCTGGCATCCCATTGCCCTGGCGGTGAACGACACCACCGCCTTTTTGCTCGATGGCGGGCGGGTGCTGGCGCTGGACATGCGCCGCAGCACGCCGCTGACGGTGCTGCTGCAGCCGGGTGATGTAGTGGAAAATCTGGTGGTGCAGGAGCCGCTGGATCTGGCCCTGGTGGGCGCGGAACTGCTGGTTCTGGACCGGGTTGGTGATGTGTACGCACTCGATCTGGCAGCCAAAACCTGGCGCCTGGAACAGAGCCTGCGGCCGATTGGTGAAACGTCGAGCCATTATTTTGTCGCCCTGGGCCACGATGCGGCCAGCGGCGACGTCCGGCTGCGCCTGGAAACCAGCTACCGCTATGCCCAAACGTTTTTCGCCGACGGCCGTCAGCGGCTCTGGTCGCTGCCCGAGGAAGTGCTGCCGGTGGACATCAGCGGTGTGGCTGACCAGGTGTACGTGCTGTGGCGCAATCCAGACAGAACGGCAACCGTGGCCCTCTTCCAGGAGACGATGCGCCTGGCGGCCTTTGCCCCGACGGTGGCCATTACCCAACCGCGCCAGATTGTGGCCACAGAAACGGCCGTTTACGTGCTCGATCAGGCGGGCCAGCGTTTGTTAAGTTTGCAGCCGCAAACCGGGGCGCTTCAGGCGGTGGTCCAGCTGCCGGAGGTGACCACCTTTGCCGCCACCCCGGCCGGCGACCAGCTTGTATTGGCCGGGCGCGACCGGCTGTATTTCTGGCAGCAGCCGGAAAACGGGCGCTTTGTGCCCGCCGGGCCCATTTTAACTGCGCCGCAGCCGCACGATACGGCCGTCTGGCACAGCCCGCTCACCTACACCTGGCCCATCTCTGGCGACTACCTGGACCTGACGCCGCGTGACCTGCAAATGCCGGGTGCGCCGCGCCACTACCGGTTGGGCATCCACGAGGGCACCGATTTTTACTGGGCCAACGGCACGCCGGTCTATGCCGCCGCGGCGGGCACGGTGATTCGGGCGACGGTGGATTATGAACGGCCGTCGCAAATCACCTTCGACTACCGCCGCGCCGAAAACATTGAGCTAAGCTACACCACACCGGAAAATCTCGATTTTTACCGGGGCATGCAGCTCTGGATTTTGCAGGAGGATGGCTTTGTGGCGCGGTATGCCCACTTGAGCGCTATTGCTGAGGGGGTGGAGATGGGAACGGCCGTTACCGCCGGGCAGCAAATCGGCCTTATTGGCAACACGGGGTCACCCGCTTCGCCGCGCAGCGAAACCGAAGATGCTCACCTGCACCTGGAAGTCTGGCTGGATGACAGCTACCTGGGACAATTTTTGCGCCCCATCGAAACGCGCGAACTCCTTGAACAACGGTTTACTCCTTAAGACTCATACAACCCCCGCCTAATTCGTGCCCCGCTTAATTCGTGGAAATTCGTGTTAATTCGTTGCGATTTTCAAGACTCGCCTTTTTTCTTTTACGCGCGCCATCCTCTATAATCCCCCACTTGATGACCGAAAAAGCCAGACGCCTCCACCTGTTGCAGCATCAATCGGCCCGCCTGGAGCGGCGGCTGATGGCCCTGCGCCACCGCAGTGACCAGTTTTCGCGCTGGCGGCTGGGTTTGTTTGCCCTGGGCGGGTTGGTGAGCGGGGCCAGCTTTTTGCAGTGGGGACCGGTGGTGTGGCTGTGGGTAACGGCCGTTGCTTTCCTCCCCTTCATTGCTGCCGTCATCATCCACCGGCGCGTCGAAAATGCCGTCATTCGTTTTGCCCTTTGGCTGCAGATGACGCAGTCACACCTGGCGCGTATGACGCTGGATTGGCCAAAGCTGCCTGCGACACGGCCGTTTCCCACCCCTACCGATCACCCCTTTGCCCAGGATTTAGACGTGGTGGGTGATTTTTCATTGCACCGGCTGCTGGATACGGCCGTGGCCCACGAAGGCAGTCACCGGCTGCATGAGTGGCTGCTGGACACGGCACCACGGGCCGAGGCCGTGCTGCAGCGGCAGCGCCGCGTGCGCGAGCTGGCCGGGCAGACGCGCTTTCGCCAGCGGCTGGGGCTGCAAGCTCGCCTGGCGGTAGACGACCGCAGCCCGCAGGGAGCACCGCCATTTGCGGGGCAGGAACTGTTGGATTGGGTAGGCCAGGAGAACCGTGGCGGGACGTTACGGCCGTTGCTCCTTGGTCTCTCCGTGTTGGCTGTGGTGAACTGGGTGCTGTTGGCCGGGTACCAGCTGTGGCAGTGGCCGCCGCTCTGGTTGGGCAGCGCCCTGGTTTACGGCGTCTTGTTCATCACCCTGGGCTTCCAGCGCACCGCCAGCCTGTTCAGCGACGTTCTGTTTCTGGATGATCGCCTGCGGGTGCTTAACGGCGTTTTTGCCTTTTTAGAGCGGTGGCGTTATGACCAGATGCCAGAAATAGAGCAGCTTTGCCAGCCGTTTTTGGTGGTGGGCGAACGGCCGTCCACTCATATCCGCCGCGTGCAAAAGGTGATGACCGGCGTTGGGCTGCGCCAGAACTGGCTGCTGGGCTTTTTGCTCAACGCCTTGCTGCCCTGGGACATCTACTTTGCCTACCGGCTCGACCAATGCCGTGCCGACCTGGCGGCCCAGCTGCCGCGCTGGCTGGACGTCTGGTACGAGCTGGAGGCTACCAGCAGCCTGGCCACTTTTGCCTACCTCAACCCCGGCGAATGGGTCTGGCCCACGCTGTCTGGCGCCAGGGCAGCCACCTTTGCCGCTGAACAGCTGGGTCATCCACTCATCCCCAGCGACCAGCGCGTTAGTAACGATGTGCATCTGGATGAAAAACGGCCGATTTACCTCATTACCGGTTCCAACATGGCCGGGAAGAGCTCTTTTTTGCGCACGGTTGGGGTGAACCTGGTGCTGGCTTATGCAGGAGGCCCGGTGGTAGCCCGCTCATTCCACGCCAGCTGGCTGCGCCTCTTTGCCACCATTCGCGTGGCCGATTCGCTTAGCGACGGCTTTTCCTTCTTCTATGCTGAGGTCCGCCGCCTGTCGCAGCTGCTCACCGCGCTGAATGCACCTGGAGAACGGCCGCTTCTTTTTCTCATCGACGAGATTTTCCGGGGCACCAACAACCGGGAACGGTTGATTGGCAGCCGGGCATACATTCAGGCATTGGCCGAGGGCAGTGGCCTGGGAGCCATTGCCACCCACGATCTGGAGCTGGTGCAGCTGGCCGAAGACACGGCAAAGATTCAAAACGTGCATTTTCGGGATGCGGTGGTAGACGGCCGTATGGTCTTTGATTACAAGCTGCACCCTGGCCCGTGCCCCACCACCAACGCTCTCAAAATCATGCAGCTGGCCGGGCTCCCCATCGAGCCGCCGCCGACCGTGACCCGGTAGCAGCTTTTACCCAGTCTTCACTCGATTCACCTCACATTTTCACGACGTCACCCTTGGGCCAATGTTATACTGACGGCCGTGTCCCAAAAAGCCAGGCGTAAAATTTCCATAAAATTAATCTGATTCGTAAGCATGCCACGTCAGACTGGGTGATGATGGCCGTAATAGCCATGCAACAACGCGTTTAAACATTCAAGCGACATCCTTGCAACTTCGTCGCCTGTCTAAATAATTCTTGTGGTGGAGCCAAAACTGAATATTTGTTTTCTGAGCCAGGATTTGGAGTAACGGCAGCGCATCAAGCGGAAAGTGCTGCATCTTGGTACGAGAGAAAAGGTATGAAAAGCGTGAAACGATCGAATCTGTGGCGTATTACTTTCTTGTCCCTTGCGACCCTCTTTGTATTGTTTGTTACCACAACGGTGATGGCCAGCGGGCGGGGTGGACCCGTTTACACGGTCAACACCACCGCCGACACAGACGATGGTGCCTGCACCAAGACCCACTGCTCCCTGCGTGAAGCCCTTCACGCATCCAATGCCCTGGCAAGCGGCAGCGCCATCATCCAGTTTAAGGTGGGCAACCTGAACCCCGTGGTGATTGCGCCTACTTCCCCACTGCCCGCGATTACCCACTCCGTTTTGCTAAAAACCAATGCCGCCAACACCATTGATGTCGTCTTGGACGGCAGCGCTGCTGGTGAGACCGATGGTCTGCTGCTGTTGGGCAGTGCCATCACGGTGCAGGACCTGACGGTGCAAAATTTTAGCGGCAGCGGCGTGGTGGTCAGCGGTGGCGGTAATATCGTTGCCGGGATGACCCTGACGGGCAACGGTGGCAGCGGCATTGTGGTGGCCGAAGGCAGCGGCCACGTGCTGCGCCAGAACCAGATTTTTGACAACGGCCGTATCGGCATTGATCTGGCCGATGATGGGCTTACCAGCAACGATTTGGGTGATGCCGATGACGGCGCTAACGGCCGTCAGAACACCCCAACTCTCATTCGGGCTATCCCCACCGGGGCTGCCCTGGAAATTGAAGGGCTGCTCAACAGCCAGGCCAACAGCAGCTATACCCTTGACTTCTACGCCAGCGACAGCTGCAACGAGGCCGGGTTTGGCGATGGCCAGACGTGGCTGGGCAGCACCGAACTGACGACCGACGCCAACGGCAATGCCAGCTTTATGACGGCCGTTGCCGCCACCCTCACCGACGCCAGCCTTACCGCCCTGGCTACTGGCCCAGACGGCACCTCAGAATTCAGCCGCTGCGTTCGCTTAGGCCGCGGCAACGACGCCTGGACTCGTGCCCTGGACCTCGAATTGACGCCCGACTCCGTTTCGCCTGAGGTGCAAACGGCCGAAATCAGCCAGCACCTCGACCTGGCCGGGCAGTCCCGCTGGTATAAATTTGCTGTGCAGCCCAACAGCCAGCTGGTGATTACCCTCACCGACCTGCCCGCCAACTACGACCTGACCGTCTACAAAGATATCGCCGCCGAGTGGGCCTCGCTGCAAACCCTGGATGATACCGAAGACCTGGTCTCGCTCACGGCCGAATTTGCGCCCGACGCCTTCTCGCCGGACGCCTTCAGCCCGGATGCTTTTTCGCCGGATGCGTTCAGCCCGGACGCCTTCTCGCCGGATGCGTTCAGCCCGGACGCCTTCTCGCCGGATGCGTTCAGCCCGGACGCCTTCTCGCCGGATGCGTTCAGCCCGGACGCCTTCTCGCCGGATGCGTTCAGCCCAGATGCTTTCTCGCCGGACGCCTTCAGCCCGGACGCCTTCTCGCCCGATGCGTTCAGTCCGGATGCCTTCTCGCCCGATGCGTTCAGCCCGGACGCCTTCTCCAGCGCCCAGATGCGCAGCCTGATTGCTGTCTCGGCCTTCAACGGCCAGGCAGGTGAAGGGGTGCGCCTGAACACCTGGGAAAACAGCGGCAGTTTTTACATTCGGGTGCGCGGGCGCAACGGTGTTTTTGATCCGAACAACAGCTACTCCCTGAACGTGATGCAAACGGCGGGCAGCTGCGGCAGCGTGACTGACGCCCTGCCGACCAGCACGCACACGGCCGTTGCCAACAACCACAACACCATCATTTTGGTGGATTACGGCCGTCTCTCCGGCGACCTCACCACCATGCAGGCGCGCCTAGCCACCTTTGCCGCCCGCGCCGAGGTCAACGGCGTCATCGTTGACGTCAGCAGCGATGCCCGCGTGGCCGCCGCCAACGCCCAGGCGGATCTCAATCCCGCCTGTCCCTTTGCCAAAAACCTGGTGGCTTATGCCATCAAAGATATTGTCGACAGCTACCGGGCGCTGAATCCGCTCGCCTACATCGTCATCATCGGCAACGATGACGTGATCCCCTTCTTCCGCCATCCGGATCAGGCGCTGCTGGCCAACGAACGCAACTACGTGCCGCCCGTGCTGGACGCCACCGCTTCGCAGGCCAGCCTGCGCCTGGGCTACGTGCTGAGCCAGGATCGCTACGGCGCAACCGTTGAGCTGTCTAGCAAAATTGATACGCTGCCCATTCCCGACCTGGCCGTGGGTCGCCTGGTGGAAACGCCAGAGCAAATTGTAACCATGCTGGATGCCTACCTCAGCACAACCGACGGCGTGGTTGACACGCCCGATTCGGCCCTGGTGAGCGGCTACGACTTCCTCGAAGACGCCGCCAACGCCATCGCCAGCGAACTTTCCAGCGGCCTGGGCAATCCGGCGACCACGCTCATAACCCCGCGTGATGTAGCCCCCACCGATCCGGCTTCCTGGACGGCCGATCAGCTGGCCACGCTGCTGCTGAATAACCGCTACGATGTCAGCTTCCTGGCCGGGCACTTCAGTGCCAGCAGCACCCTGGCGGCCGACTACACCACGCGCCTCCTGGCGGCAGACCTGGCAACCTCCAGCGTGGACATGACCAACGCGCTCGTCTTTAGCGCGGGCTGCCACGCTGGCTACAACATTGTCAATGCCCACGGTGTGCCCGGTGTTACGGCCGAACCAGACTGGGCGCAGGCGTTTGCCAGCAAAGGTGTGACGCTGATTGCCGGTACCGGTTACCAATACGGCGACACCGACTTCATCGAATACAGCGAACGGCTCTACCTGGCCTTTAGCGAAGAGCTGCGTGCGGGCACTGGCCCGGTGGCCATTGGGCAGGCGTTGAGTGCCGCCAAACAAACCTACCTCGCCGAAACGCAAGAGTTACGGCCGTTGCACGAAAAATCGCTCCTCATTGCCACCTTGTTTGGTCTGCCGATGCTTAAAATTGATATGCCCGCCGGGCGGGGCAATCCGTCTGAGGACATCTCCGTGGTGGGCAGCACCACCGGTTTCACCAGCAACCCGGGCCAGGCGTTGGGCCTCACCTATGCCGATCTCACCATCGCGCCCGATCTGACCCAGGTAGCGCAGCCCCTGGACATCGTCGGTGCCGATGAGCCGACCAGCGTCACCGCCACCTACCTCACCGGCAGCGACGGCGTGATTGTGAACCCGGCCGAACCGGTGCTGCCGCTGGAATCCTTTAACGTTGGCGTGGCCGATACCGTTTTGCGCGGTGTGGGCTTCCGCGGCGGTGCCTACACCGACCTGCCCGGCATCCTGCCGCTGACCGGCGCGGCCACCACCGAAATTCGCGGGGTGCATCCGCCGTTTGTCTCCAACGTTTTCTACCCGATGCAGCCGTACCAGGTGAACTACTTTGGTCAGCTGGTGAATGGCTTGGGCGGCACCGTGCAGCTTAACGTGACGCCCGCGCAGTTCCTGTCTGACAATGCCGCGTCGCTCACCGGCACGCTGCGCCAGTTTGACGAGATGCAGTTCCGCCTCTACTACAGCGACTACATTGCCCAGTCGCAGGTGACAGGCAACGTGCCCGCCCTGGCCGCGCCGCCGTCTATCTCGCAGGTAACGGCCGTTTCCAACGAGACCGCCATTACCATCGAGGCGCGGGTGGTGGGTGATCCGGCCGCTGGCATCCAGGAAGTGTGGGCTACCTACACCGGCAGCGGCTCGCTGGCGGGCCTGTGGCAGTCGATTGACCTGGTGCAAAGTGCCAACGACAGCACCGTGTGGACGGCCGTTTTGCCGCTGAACGGGGTGCCAGCTGAAGACGTGCGCTTCATCGTCCAGGCCGCCAACGGTGTGGGGCTGGTGAGCGCGGCGACCAACCTGGGCGCGTTTTACAGCGGGGCGGGCACGGCCGAAGGTGATTTGCTGGCAACGGCCGTTACCCTCCAATCTCCGCCCGCTTCCGGTGCGTACAGCAGCGAAATCAGCGTCAGCGCCGTCTTGACGGCCGATGGCGAGCCAGTGGCCAACCGCCCCCTGAGCTTCAGCGTTGGGCCGCAAACCCGCACAGTGCTGACCAATTCTGCGGGCGAAGCAACCGCTGACCTGGCGCTGTTGGGCCAGGCAGGCAGTACCGAACTTACCGTCACCTTTATCGGTGACCTGGCATACGAAGCGTCGTTTGTCAGCGTACCGTTTACCATTACCAAGCAGGCGACCTCTCTGACTCTGGAACCGGCGGAGGCCACCGCTGAAGTGGGGCAAGCCCTGCCGTTTGTGGCCACTTTGACCGATGCGGGGGAACGGCCGTTTGGCCAGAAAACCGTCTTCTTCATCATCACCGGTACCAATGGAACCTACGCCGAGGCCGTTATCACCGACTTTGCCGGTCGTGCGGCGCTGAGTGCGGTGCCGCTGCCCGCCGGAACGTACACGGTGGCGGTTTACTTCAGCGGCACCATTCCGCTGCCTGCTGGCGACCTGAACCTGCCTGACGACCGCTACCTGCCGTCGATGGTCAGCGGGGTGTTGACCCTGGTTGATCCGCCGGTAGAAACGGGCCAGACGCTTTACTTGAGCACCGCCGACAGCGGCAGCGTTGCTGGCGTGACCTACAGCGGTGAAGACCTGCTGGGCTTTAACCTGGACACGGGCGAATGGTCGCTGCTGTTCGACGGCTCCGACGTGGGGCTGGCCGGGCAAGACGTGACCGCCTTTGCCTGGCTGCCCGATGGCAGCCTGCTGGTGGCCCTCGGTGACGATACTTACCTGAGCGCGCTGAATCGGCCTGCCGAGCGTGGTGGCATCAACGTGGACAACTCCGACATCTTGCGCTTTGAGCCCACTTCGCTGGGCGAGGAGACGGCGGGCACCTGGTCGCTCTACTTTGACGGCTCGGATGTGGACCTGAAGATGCCGCTAGAGGCGATCCAGGCGTTGACGGTGCTGGCCGACGGCCGTATCGTCATCAGCACGGAGGGGCCGGTGAAGGTGGGCAGCATCAACGGCAAGAGCCGCGACCTGGTGGTGTTTACCCCCACCAGCCTGGGCGAAAACACCGCAGGCAGCTGGGAGCTCTACTTTGATGGTTCCGACGTCGGGTTGCTTAGCGCCAGCGGCGACAGCATCGAAGCCGTTCATGTGGACGAGGAAACCGGGCAGCTTTACCTGGTGACCAGCGGCCAGGGTGACCAGGTGCTGGTGTGCACGCCAGTCTCACTGGGGCAGAACACCAACTGCACCTTCAGCCTCTTCTGGAATGGACCGGACTACGGCCTGGCCACGGACCAAATCGATGCCATGAGCATTCGGTAACGGCCGTACCGCCTGACCGCCAACATTTACCTGAAAACTGGGGCGAGCTGCCAGCCGCCCCAGTTTTTAATTTATGCCGAACAGCGCCGTGTCTGCTCTTTTGGTCACCTTGTCACCCTGTCACCCTGTCCCCTGGGCAAAAAAAGCGCCTGCACAATGTGCCAACATCCGTATAATAGAGTGCTTGATTAGCAACTCTGACCGTCTTCAACTTTTGGAGGCCAACAATTCGTATGATGGAACGGCCGATTTCCTACATTCCTATGGATAGGCGACAGGCCCTCTACCGGGGCGACAAACTGCCTGATCCGGCTCACGGGGCGGCCCTGTTTGCCGATATTTCCGGTTTTACGCCGCTCACCGAGCGGCTGGTGCAAGATTTAGGTCCACAGCGCGGCGCGGAAGAAGTGACGCGCCACCTCAACCGTGTTTTTGATGGGCTGGTCGATGAGCTGCATCGTTACGGCGGCAGCGTGATCAGCTTTAGCGGCGATGCCGTAACCTGTTGGTTTGAAGGCGACAACGGCTTTCGCGCCACCACCTGTGCTCTGGCGATGCAGGCGGTGATGCAAAAAGCACAAACCATTCACACCCCTTCAGGTGATATAACCTTGGCGATGAAAACGGCCGTGGTTACTGGCACGGCCCGTCGTTTTCTGGTGGGTAACCCGCAGGTGCAGCTGATTGACGTGCTGGCGGGCAAGCTGCTGGATCGCCTGGTGGAAGCGGAGCACGAAGCCGAAAAGGGCGAAGTCATCCTGGACGAAGCCACGATGGACAATCTGGGGCTGCGCGTGGCGATTAAGGCGTGGCGGCAAAGCCCGCTGACCGGGGCACGCCTGGGGGTGGTGGGCAGCCTGGAAGATATGAGCATCCCGGCCTACTGGCCGTCCATCCCGCCCGATGCCCTCGATGAGTCGATTACCCGGCGCTGGCTGCTGCCGCCAGTTTACCGCCGCCTGGTGGAAGGTGGCGACGAGTTCCTGGCCGAGCTGCGCCCGGCGGTGGCCCTTTTCCTACGCTTTTCGGGCATCGACTATGACGCCGACGAAGATGCCGAAACGAAGCTGGACACCTTTGTGCAGAACGTGCAGGAAACCCTGTCGCGCTACGACAGCAATTTGCTCCAGCTAACCATTGGCGACAAGGGCAGCGCGATGTACGCCGCTTTTGGTGCGCCCTATGCCCACGAGGATGATGTGGTGCGGGCCGTTTCGGTGGCCCTGGAGCTGCAAGAGCTGGCTAACCGGCTGACGTACATCACGGCGGTGCAGATTGGCATTTGCCAGGGCCGTGCCCGTACCGGTGCTTATGGCGGCACGACGCGCCGGACCTATGGTGTGTTGGGGGATGCGGTGAATACGGCCGCTCGCCTCATGCAGGCCGCCGCGCCGGGCCAAATTCTGGTCACCGAAGGCACGATTAAGCAGACGGGCGACAAGTTTTCCTGGGAAGCGCTGCCGCCGATCCGGGTGAAGGGCAAGGCGGAGCCATTGAGCATTTTTGCCGTAACCCGCCGCCAGACGCAAACGGCCGTCCGCTTGCAAGAGCCGCAGTATGCCCTGCCTATGGTGGGACGAGCCGCCGAACAGCAGCAAATCCGCGAGAAGATGACGGCCGTAAAAGAGGGCAAAGGGCACGTCATTGCCATCAGCGGTGAGGCGGGCATTGGCAAATCGCGGCTGGTGGCCAACGTCATTGGCCTGGCCAGCGATAACGACTTGCTGGGCTTTGGTGGCGAATGCCAGTCTTATGGCACCAGCACCAGCTACCTGGTGTGGCAGCGCATCTGGCAGGATTTTTTCGGGCTGACGGCCGAAATGTCGCTGGAGCAGCAGGTGGAGCATCTGAGCAGCCAGCTCAACGCCATCAACCCGGCGCTGCCGCCCCGCCTGCCGCTGCTGGGGGCCGTGCTGCGCCTCAGCATCCCCGACAACGATTTAACCCAGTCGTTTGATGCCCAACTGCGTAAGGTGTCGCTGGAGTCGCTGCTGGTGGAATGTTTGCGGGCGCGGGCCGAAACAACGCCCATCTTCATTGTGCTGGAGGATTGCCACTGGTTGGATCCGCTGTCGCTGGAGCTGCTGGAAGCGATCGCCCGGGCCATTGCCGACCGGCCGATTTTGATTGTGCTGGCGGTGCGCGAGCCGGAAATGAACCGTACGCAGTCGGCCGCCTTCCGCAAGCTGCCGAACTTCGTTTCGATCCGGCTCAACGAATTTACCCCCGAAGAGGCCGACCATTTGATGGCCTTAAAAATGGAGCAGCTGACCCAGGCCAAAATACGCATGCCGCGCATTTTGCGCGACAAAATCATGGAGCGGGCGGCGGGCAACCCGTTTTACATCGAAGAGCTGTTGAACTACCTGCAAAACCAGGCGACCATTGCCAGCAATACGCTGTACGACCTGGACCTGCCCACCAGCCTGCACAGCCTGATCTTGAGCCGCATTGACCAGCTGACGGAAACGCAGCGGAACACGATTAAGGTGGCCAGCGTGATCGGCCGTTTGTTCCGCGCGGCGATGTTGTGGGGGGCATATCCGCCGCTGGGCGGGCCGCAGCAGGTGAAATCTGACCTGGAAGTGCTGGAGCAGCTGGACCTGACGCCGCTGGACACGCCTGAACCAGAGCTGGCGTACCTGTTTAAAAATGTGGTGACGCAGGAAGTAGCTTATGAAAGTTTGCCCTTTGCTACCCGCGCCATGCTGCATGATTTGATTGGGCAGTACATCGAGAAACATTATGCCCACGCCCTGTCGCAGTATGTGGGGCTGCTGGCTTACCATTACGGCCGTTCCGACAACGAGCCCAAAAAGCGCGAATATCTGCTGAAAGCCGGGGAAGCGGCCCAGGCCGAATACGCCAACGAAGCGGCCATCGAATATTTCCGGCGCGTGCTGCCGCTGCTGCCGGAACCGGAACGGGCGGCGGTGATGCGCAAGCTGGGCAACGTGCTGGAGCTGGTGGGCCAGTGGGACGAGGCCAGCGGTTTGTACACGCAGGGGTTGCAGCTGGCGCTAAAACACGAAAACCGGCAGGAAGAGGCGTGGTGCCAGGCGGCTCAGGCGGAACTGCTGCGGAAACGCGGCCGTTTTGAAGAAGCGACCAGCCATCTGGAAGCCGCCCGGCTGACCTTCGAAAAGCTGGAAGATGAAGAGGGGGTAGCCCAGGCTTACCATTCTGCCGGGACGCTGGCGGCACAGCAGGGGCAGTATGAAAAAGCGCGCACGCTGTACGAACAAAGCATGGCGCTGCGCCGCGAGCTGAACCAGCCCGCGTTTATTGCCGCGCTGCTGAGCAACCTGGCCATCATCGCCCGCTTTCAGGGGGATCTGGCTGAATCGCGCCGCCTGAATGAGGAGGCGCTGGCGATTCGGCGGCAGGTGGGCGATCGGCGCACCATTGCCAATTCGCTGAACAATTTGGGCAACCTGGTGCGCAATTTGGGTGACCTGGCCCAGGCACGCCGCCATCTGGAGGAAGCGCTCCAGCTCCAGCGTGAGGTGGGCGACCGCTGGGCGATTGCCAATTCGCTGAACAACCTGGGCAACGTGGTGCGCGATCAGTCGGATTTTGAGACGGCGCGGCAGTTTTACGTGGAAAGCCTGACGATCAATTATGAATTTGGCGACCGGCGGGCCATTGCCTACGTGCTGGAGGACATGGCCGGTCTGGCTGCGGCGCAACATCGGGCCAGCCGGGCGCTGCTGCTGGTAGGGGCGGCCCAGGCTTTGCGGGAGGAAATTGGCACGCCGTTGTCGACGGTGGAACAGGGGCAGCTGGACGGCCGTTTAACCACAGTTCTTGCCGATGAAGCTGCCGAAAGTTACATCGTCCAGGGCCGGTCGCTCGATCTGCCGCAGGCGATTGAGTTTGCCCTCAACAACGCGGTGTTGGCAGCGGTATGAGCGACGAGAGACAGTTTTACGTGCCGCCGGGCGGTCCGCCTCGTGTTCCTTCACCCAGCCCGGAAATTTACGCGGCGATGGGTGAGGCCAATATCTTTGCCATGCTGGCCGATTTTTACGTGGAGCTGGAACGTTCGGCGATTCGCGGCATGTTTCCCCGCGACATGGCGCGGGCGTCACGTAAGTCGGCGGCGTTTTTTGTGGGGCTGCTGGGCGGGCCGCCGCTGTACCATCAGCAGTACGGCAACCCGATGATGCGGGCGCGCCACATGCCGTTCCCCATCGACGAGGCGGCGCGGCAGGTGTGGTTGGCCTGTTTTGAGGCAGTTTTGGCCGACGCGCCGGAGAAGTACAGCTTCCCCGCCGAGCATTTGCCGACGTTTCGCGACTTTCTGGTGGGCTTTTCCAGTTGGATGGTCAACACCGCCTGATCGCTCGTTCCACGCTCTGCGTGGAATGCAGTCCGGGACGCTCCAGCGTCCCTACGCAGCGCAGAGCGCTGCATCCGGCATTCCCACGCAGAGCGTGGGAACGAGGAAGTGTGAAAGAATACGATCTTTTCTCCCCTAACTTTAAAGCCAATCCGTTTCCCACGTTTGCCCAGATGCGGCAGGAGGAACCGATTTATGCGCATCGTTCCCCTGGGGGCGGGACGATTTGGTACATCACGCGGCTGGCGGAGGGTACGGCCGTACTCAAAGACAACGATCATTTTGTGAAGGATATCCGCCATACCCTGCCGCCAGATGCCAAGCCACCGCGGAAAACGGCCGTGCACCACCTCATCAACGAAAACATGCTCTTTGCCGATCCGCCGGACCACACGCGGCTGCGGGCGCTGGTGAACCAGGCGTTTACGCCGCGCCGCGTGGAGCAGCTGGCCCCGCGCATCCAGCACATCACCGACGAGCTGTTGGACGGGATTGCCGCCGCCGGTCAGGCGGACCTCATCGCCGACTTTGCCCTGCCGATGCCGGTGCGGATTATTGCCGAGCTGCTGGGCATTCCGCCCGCCGACCAGGCGCAGGTGGCGGATTGGTCGCAGGCGATCATCTCACCCGGCAGTCGGGATTTGAACTACAGCGCCCGCAAGCGCAAGGTGCGCGCCTTTGTGGCCTACTTGCAGGCCATGTTTGCCCTGCGCCAGCAAAAACCGCAGGATGATTTGATCTCGGCGCTGGTGCAGGCGGAAGAGGCGGGCGAGCGGCTGAACGAGGCGGAGCTGTCTAGCATGGTGGCGCTGCTGCTGGTGACGGGGCACGAGACGACGGTGAATTTGCTGGGCAACGGGGCGCTGGCGCTGTTGAATCATCCAGAGCAGTTGGGGATTTTGCGGGAGAATGGCGGGTGGGAAACGGCCGTTGAAGAACTCCTCCGCTTTGATGGCCCGGTCGAAACCTCCACCACGCGCTGGGTACGGGAGGATTTTGTCTTTGAGGGGCACCCCATGCGGCGCGGCGATGTGGTGCGGGTGGTGCTGGCCTCGGCTAACCGAGACGCCTGCCACTTTGCCCAGCCAGACACGCTGGACGTGACCCGCCGCGACAACCGGCACCTGGCCTTTGGCCTGGGCATTCATTACTGCCTGGGCGCGCCGCTGGCCCGCCTGGAAGGGCAAATTGGGCTGCAAACCTTGTTTGAGCGCTTTCCGAATTTGCGGCTGGCCGTGCCTGCTGGACAGCTAGAATGGCGTTCTGGGGTGCTGTTTCGTGGTTTGAAAACTTTGCCTGTTTACACGAACGCGGAGTAGGCAGCCTTAGATGCCGGTCGCATCTGAGGATGCTCCCTCCTCGGGCTGAGAATCCAGCCCAAACAAACAATTTACCGAGATCCTCTCCTATGGTCAAAAGATATAAACTTCCCTTCGTCTATTTCTGTTGGATTTTATTGCTCTTGTCTTCATGTTCACTTCCGACAGGGACAAAGCCCAGCACAAATGACAGCTTAGAAAGTGAAAACATCGTGGTAACACCCGCCGGGTCTCCATCATTTTCAGCGCCACAAATCGCTGAAGTTACCAGGATTGTTGGAGAGGAGGCTCGTCCTACAGCAACACTTCCCCCGTTTCCCTTGATGGAAGTTGCACCTGTTCAACCTCGTCCTGATTTTGTTCAGTTAGTTGGACCACTTGAATACAGTATCGTGGACTCAGATTTTTACCATTTGACACCAGAGGGGGTTGGTGGAATTCGCATAACGGGCACAATGAGAAACGGATTTCAATCAGCAATCTGCGTGAGGCCTATCATTAGAGAGCTTGTTCAGCAAGGTGATAATTTCAGCGAACTACCAACTTTATGGGACAGGATGACGCTGCTGGTGGACGGCGAACATAAAGAAAGCTATGGCAGTTCTGGTTTGGGACTGCCTGTTTGGTTGTCGGAAGAGGATCAAGAAACGCAGTGGATTGAAGGGGAAGATTATTGTTGGTTTGCCCCATTACAATCGGGCATTCATGAGGTTGCCTTTCAGTTCCAACAAACTTCTGGTGATATCCAGGAATACAAGTGGCTCTTTGAAACTATTGATTGACTTGAACTGTGAATTACACCGTACCACTTAATACGCGCAATCCGCGGCAAAAAATCGAAAACGGTTGTTTACTCTGGTGACTTGTAATTGTAAGAGTGGAAGGCTGGTAAAGATGCGATTGCGTCGGGTTTGGGTTTTGCTTATACTGAACTTTGTCTAGGCACACTTGTTAGTCTAGTGAGGAGATTGTCGAATAATGACTCACCAACAGTTTTTGCAAGCGTATCGTTCTTTGCCCGATGAAGCGAAGCGTCAGGTAGCTGATTTTGTTGCTTTTTTGCAGCAGAAGTATCAAGCTGACCAGCCTGAACAAGAGCAGCTAGGCAAGCGCTTTGACAATGAGCCATTTATTGGCATGTGGCAAGATCGTCTTGAACTTGAAGACAGCACGGCTTGGGTGCGGCAAGCTCGTCAGACTGAGTGGGGCAGCAATTCGTGACGATTATTGATACAGATATTTTGATTGATGTTGGGCGAGGTGTTCAAGAAGCTGTTGATCACTTGAATGTGATTGCAGCCAGCATGACGCCAACCATTAGTGTGGTCACACAAATGGAGCTGATTGTTGGTTGCCAAAACAAGTCTGAACTGCAAAAGCTGGCAAAATTTCTTGAGCCATTTCAAATTGCCTTACTTGATGAAACCATCTCATCCAAAGCGGTGGCTTTGTTGCAACAATACCGATTGAGTCATGGATTGTTGATTGCTGACAGTTTGATTGCAGCAACGGCCGTTTCCCTCCAACTCCCCCTCATTTCCAAAAACCAGCGAGATTACAAGTTCATCCCCGAAATAGATTTGCTTCCTTACCCCTAGGAATTCATCTTTTTGCGCCTTTGTATGGCCAAAGCTGCAATTTAGGACGCGGACAAGCGCGGATGACGCGGATGATTGTTTGCGCTCTGCGCTCGTCCGCGTTCATCCGCGTCCCATACACAAAGAAGCTGGGGCAGGTTAATGTGGGCAAACTGCCGTATAATCACTTTCTGGTAAATCTTGAAGAGAAAGTGAGCAGCATGAACCCAACCACAACCTCAGAAAACGTGCCTTTGGCGGAAACGGCCGTTCCCGACACCTTCAACACCAATCAAATTTTCACCATTGCGGGCGGCCATTTTGTTCACGACACGTACAGCGCCTTCATCGCCCCGCTGCTGCCGCTGCTGCAAGAGCGGCTGGCCACCAACTATGCCCTTACCGGCAGCCTGGCGATTTTTGCCCAGCTGCCCAGCCTGCTTAATCCGCTCATCGGCTACCTGGCCGACCGCGTGAGCCTGCGCTACTTTGTCATCTTGGCCCCGGCCATCACCGCTACCTTGTTCAGCATCCTGGGCATCTTCAACAGCTACCTGGTCATTGCCCTGCTGCTGCTGGCGGGTGGGGTGAGCATTGCCGCTTTTCATGCGCCCGCCCCGGCAATGATCGGCCGTTTGGCGGGCAAGCGGGTGGGCACGGGCATGAGCATCTTCATGGCCAGCGGCGAGCTGGGGCGCGCCGTGGGGCCGATTGTGGCGGTGGCGGGGATTAGCTGGTTTGGCCTGGAAGGGCTGTGGCGGCTGATGTTTGTGGGCTGGGCGGTTACGGCCGTTCTCTACTGGCGTTTACACGATGTCTCGGCCCGCACCGATACCAAACCAGCGGGCCTGCACGAAGCATGGCCGCAAATCCGCCGCTTTTTCCCGGTGCTGGGCTGGATTATGCTGGCGCGCAGCGGCATGGTGGTGGCTCTGACCACCTACCTGCCGCTCTACATGCAGGACGAAGTGGAAGTGAGTTTGTGGCTGGCCGCGGCGGCGCTGTCCATTTTGGAAGGCGCAGGCGTGGCCGGGGCGCTCTTTTCTGGCACGGCCAGCGACCGGTTTGGCCGCCGCCGGGTATTGGTGACGCTGACCCTCGTCTCGCCGCTGCTGTCGTTGCTGTTTATTTACAGCCCTGGCTGGCTGGCGATCCCGCTGCTGATTGCGTTGGGGTTAACGGCCGTTGCCCCTACGCCGGTGCTGCTGGCCGTGGTGCAAGACGCTTTTCCCGATCATCGCGCCCTGGCCAACGGCATCTACATCGGCCTGAACTTTTTGATTCGCGCCCTGGCCATCTGGGTCATTGGCTGGATGGCCGATTCGGTGGGGCTGACCACGGCCTTTGTGCTGGGGTCGGTGGCGGCCCTGTTGAGCGTGCCGGGGGTCTGGTTTTTGCCCAGGCATCGAACATTGAAAAATACATAAGGGCGACGCAGAAATAACAGGACACAGATTCACGCAGATGAACACAGATAAAGCGTTAAATCTGTGCCAATCTGCGATAATCTGTGTCCCTTATGTTTTCATTTGCTAAAAAATTGTGGGAGGTGGCTGATGCCCCGATTGACTAAAATTTACACCCGCAGCGGTGATGAGGGGATGACCTCCCTGGGCAGCCGGACGCGGGTGCCCAAAGAATCGCTGCGGGTGTCGGCTTACGGCACGGTGGATGAGCTGAATTCGGTGCTGGGCGTGGCGGTGGCCCACGGCCTGGTGCCGCGCCTGGCGGAAGCGGTGCCGCTGATGCAAAATGAACTGTTCCACCTGGGTTCCGACCTGTGCTTCACGGAAGAGGATAAGGTGGAGTACCAGATTCCCCAGATGGAAGCCCGACACGTAATGGCGTTGGAAGAGTTGATTGATGAATTAACGGCCGTCATCGGCCCGCTCGAAAATTTTATCCTGCCCGGTGGGTCGCTGGGGGCGGCGCAGCTGCACGTGGCCCGCACCGTTTGCCGCCGTGCCGAACGGCTGGTCATTGCCCTTTCCCGCGAGGAAGCGGTGGGCCAGTTTGTCATTCCGTACCTCAACCGCCTGTCCGACGCCCTCTTTGTGATGGCCCGCTACGAGAACCAGCAGCGCGGCGTGCCGGAGCCATTGTGGAACAGTCGGTTGTAGGGAGGTGGGGAACGGCCGTTTCCCGTGTGCCGGTTCGCTCGTTTTTGGGTACACTTTGGCCCAAATCTGACCCATAACCGGGAGATCACCGAGGAGATCATGTTTGAGAATTTAACGCTGGTCATTGTTTTGATTACTGTCTTGTGGGTAGGCGCATATGCGTATTACCTGTATACCTCGCGCCAGCAGAAAAATATTGCCGATGAAGTCGAACAGCTGCAAAAAAAGCTCGATGAGGCCGAAAAGCGCCAGTAATCTTTTAGCCCGATTTGGTAAATCGGGTGGCGATTTACCAAATCGCCCCACATTTTCACGGGAGAAACAGTATGGGAAAATGGATTCTTCGACCGCTGCTGCTGTTGCTGGCGCTGCTTTCCGTGTCGGCTTGCTCCATCATTGGGCCGTCCCAGCCGGACGCGTGCAACGAAAATGGTGCGCTGCTGCAAGATGATTTCAGCGGTGCCCAGGTGTGCGGCTGGCGCGAATACAACCAGGGTGGCGCCGTCGTGGCAGTGGCCGATGGCACCCTGAACATCAGCACCAGCCAGACGGGTCAGGTTTGGTGGACCAATGCCGGGCGCGACTTCAGCGATGTCATCATCACCGTGCAGGCCCGCCAGACCAGCGGTCCCAATAACAACGCTTACGGCGTGTTATGCCGCTATCAGGACGAAAACAACTTCTACATTTTCCTCATCAGCGGGGACGGCTATTATGCCATCGGCAAGTATGAAACGGGCCGAGACCAGATTACCTATCTGACGCCGAACGCGGAATACGTGTTTTCGGAGGTGATTAACCAGGGGGTGGCTACCAACCTGATTCGTGTCAGCTGCGTGGGGGAGGAGCTGAGTTTGTCGGTTAACGGCCTGCCGCTGGTGACGGTGACGGACAGCGCTTTTGCCGGTGGTGATGTGGGATTGGGTGTAAGCACGCTGGAGCCGGGTACGGCCGTTGTCCAATTCGACGATCTGCTTGTATTGGCACCTTAGGTTAGATTCTTATCAACAGATTTCGCAGATTGAAGGATTTAAAAATCTGCTTAATCTGCGCAATCTTTGATTGTTTTGATTATGCAGCGCAAATTCCTTCTTAACTGTTTTGTCTTTTGTCTGATTGTCGGCCTGTTGCTGCTGGCGGCCTGTGCCGATGCCACCGGTGTGCCCGGCGCGCAGGGGGCGGACGTTCTCTACGCCGATGGGTTTGTGCCGGGGGAAACGGGCAACTGGGTGATTGAAGGGGACAACGCGGGGCAAACGGCCGTTAGCGACGAGCAGCTGGTGATTGAACTTTCCGACAACAACATCATGCAGTTCACCACTTTGCCCGACGTCACCTTCGACAACTTTATTTTGGAAGTTGACGGCCGTTTGCTGCAGGGCGACCTGGGCAGCAGCTATGGCGTGTTGTTCCGCATGCAGGACACTACTCGCTTCTACCGCTTCGAAATTACCGGGGATGGCATGTTTATGGTCGAGCGGCGCGATGGCGAATCGGGTTGGACCCGTTTTGTGGAGCGCTGGACCGAAGCGCCCGCCATCAACCAGGGGCTGAACAGCACCAACCGGATCAAGGTGGAAGCGCTGGGGCAGACCATCACTCTGTACGTCAACGACATCCAGGTGCATCAATTTACGGACAGTGCCTACAGCAGTGGCACGATTGCCCTGGACGCGGGCACGTTTGTCCAGCCGTTGGCCCAGGTGGCGTTTGATAATTTGGTGATAAGACGGCCGTAATGAACCTGCGTGAAGCGATAGAAACGGCCGTCACCCAACCCATTCGCGCCCTCTCCCCGCTCTCCGGCGGCCAGATTGGCGACGTCTACCGCGTCACCCTGGCCGATGGCACGCCGCTGGTGGCCAAGTTCGACGACGGGCCAGAGCCGCAGCTGGACATTGAAGGCAAGATGCTGCGTTACCTGGCCGAGCACACGCAGCTGCCCGTGCCGGGCGTTCTTTTCAACCAGCCCCACCTGCTCATCATGGAATGGCGGCCGGGGCAGAGCCGCTTTTCGCCCCAGGCCGAGGCCGACGCCGCCGAGCACCTGGCGGCGCTGCACGCCGTCACCGCGCCCGACTTTGGCTTCCCCTTCATGACGCTCATCGGCGCGTTTACCCAGCCTAATCCGCCTACCGCCGGCTGGCTGGACTTTTTCCGCGAGCAGCGCATCTTTCACCTGATGCGCGAAGGTGTGAAACTGGGACGGCTGCCGCAATCGTTTGTGCCCCGGCTGGAAAAGTTGGGCGGTCAGCTGGATCGCTGGCTGGTGGAGCCGGAACGGCCGTCCCTGATTCATGGTGACATTTGGACCAGCAACGTGCTGGCGGAAAACGGCCGGGTCACCGCCTTTCTCGATCCGGCGCTCTATTTTGCTGTTGACGAGATGGAGCTGGCTTACATTGCCCTGTTCAACTCGTTTGGCGCACCTTTTTTCCGGCGCTATGAAGAAATACGGCCGCTGCCGCCCGGCTTTTACGAAGAGCGACGCCATCTCTACAGCCTCTACCCGCTGCTGAGCCATGTCTGCCACTTCGGCGGCAGCTACGTCAGCATGGTGGATTCGGTCCTGCGTCGATTCGGGAATTAACCGCGGCGGCGCGGCGAACGCCGAGATTTTTGGCTCGTTGGGTTTTTGTGGGGTCTGGCATGAAACGTGAAGCGTGAAACGTGATGTTTCTCTGGTCACGTTTCACGGCTTGATAATCCTCTGGATTTTCAACAAAGAGGTAGACATGAGTGACTTTCCTGAGCTGCATACTTTATGGGATTACAATGATCCGGCAGGAACGGCCGTACGCTTTCAAGCCCTGCTGCCTGAAGTGGAAGCCAGCAACAATCGCGCTTACCACGTGGAGCTGCTGAGCCAGCTGGCCCGCACCCACAGCCTGCGCCGCCAGTTTGCTGAGGCGCATGAACTGCTGGATCAAGCCGAGGCGCTGCTGGGTGACGAGATGGTGGTGCCCAAAGTACGCTGCCTGCTGGAGCGGGGGCGCTGCTTCAACTCGGCGGGCGAGCCAGAGAAGGCGCTGCCGTTTTTTCGCGAGGCGTTTGGCTTGGGTACGGCCGTTGGCACCCAGGCCGACTTTCACACCATCGACGCGGCCCACATGATGGCCATTGCCGAACCGCTGCCCGTTAACCAGCTGCAATGGAATGAAGCCGCGCTCACCCTGGCCGAAGCCAGCCCCGACGCACGGGCGGGCGGCTGGCGTGGCTCGCTCTACAACAACATCGGCTGGACTTACCACGACATGGGCGATTACCACAAAGCGCTGGAAATCTTTGCGAAGGCGCTGGCCTGGCGCGAAGCCCATCAACAAGACAAGCCGGAAGCAATTCGCATCGCCCGGTGGTGTGTGGGGCGCACCCTCCGCTCGCTCAACCGGCTGGACGAGGCGCTGGCGCTGCAGCAGGCGCTGCTGGCCGAGTATGAAGGCGTTGGCCAGACCGACGGCTTTGTCTACGAAGAAGTTGGCGAATGTTTGCTGGCGCTAGAGCGTGGGGAGGCGGCACGGCCGTATTTCAGCCGTGCCCATGCCGAACTGTCCCAACTGGCGTGGCTGACCGCCAGCGAACCAGAGCGAATTGCCCGATTAGAGCAGTTGGCAAGTGAAAAGTAGGGGCGAGGCAGGTGGCCCGATGCTTATTTCGCGGTGCATCTCGCCCCACCTGCCTCGCCCCCTGGTTGATAATTGGCAGTTATGGCGGAACGATTGGTTGAACTGTACGCGGTCGGTACGGCCGTAGAAATCTGGCCTGGCGAGCAAATCTGGCTGCCCGGCGTGGTGGTGGCTCACCAGCCGCCGGCGGTGTGGGTCCGCACGGCAGACGGCCGTCCCTGGTTTGTCACCAACGGCCGTCGCATCCGAGCGAACCAGAATTCAACGCCAAGGCGCAAAGACGCAGAGGATTAGAGGGGCAAAATCGTGTGTACAATCTGCGCAATCTGTGTAATCTGTGGATAAAAACATGCGTGAGGAAGTTGTTCAGCGGCTGCTGAATTTGAACCGGGAATTTTACGATGCTCAGGCGGATTCGTTTTCCGGCAGCCGGGTAACGCCCCAGCCGGGGTTTGCCCGCCTGCTGCCGCATCTGCCCCAGCCGTGCCCGCGCTTTCTAGACGTGGGTTGTGGCAACGGCCGTTTTGCCCAATTCCTGCAAGACAATAACCGCATTGGTGAACTGGTGGGCGTGGATTTTAGCGAAGAGCTGCTGGCCGACGCCGCTAAAAATGCCAGCGGCACGTTTTACCAGCGCAACCTGCTGGAACCCGGCTGCCTGGATGAACTGGGACAATTTTGCGCCATCTCCTGCCTGGCGGTAATGCACCACCTGCCTGGCCAGGCCAACCGGCTGCGCTTGCTGCGCGAGATGAAGGAACATGTGGTGGGGAACGGCCGTCTTCTCATCTCCAACTGGCAGTTTATGGACAGCCCGCGCCAGCGGCGCAAAGTGCAGCCGTGGTCCCAGCTGGGCCTGGGCGCGGCCGACGTGGAGCCAAACGATTACTTGCTGGCGTGGCAGCGTAACGGCTTTGCCCTGCGCTATGCCTGCCACATCGACGCGGCTGAAACGGCCGAACTGGCCGCCCAGGCCGGATTAACCATCATTGACCAGTTTCGCAGCGATGGCAAAGAGGGCGACCTCAGCCTGTACACTGTGTTGACACCCACTCTGCCAATGCTACAATCTTAACGCGGAGGATAACCAAGATGACCCTTAAAGAACAGGTCCAACAGGACAGAATTGCCGCCATGCGCGAAGGCAACACCGCCAGACGGAACGCTCTGGCTTTGCTGCTGGCGGCCATCAAACAAGAAGAAGTAGACAGCCAGATCACGCTCGATGATGAAGGCGTGCGCACGGTCCTGATGAAACAGGCCAAACAGCGCCGGGAAAGCATCGCCGATTATGAAAAAGCGGGGCGGGCCGAAATGGCCGCCGGTGAACAGGCTGAGTTGGAAATTATCGAATCGTACCTGCCCCAGCAAATGGGCCGGGCGGAGGTTGAAGCAATTGCTGCGGCCATTATTGCCGAGTTGGGTGTTACCGACGCCAAGGGGATGGGCCAGGTAATGGGTAAATTGATGCCTAAAGTTAAGGGAAAGGCTGACGGCCGTTTAGTGAATGAAGTTGTTCGAGACCTGCTGAATAACCAGTAACTCCACCACAAATCATGGCGCCTAAAACAGAGGGAAAATCTCGTTGGCGGAAGTTGCTCCAGAGTTCTTTGCTGTGGATCTTCACCAGCGTGGTTACCCTCGGACTGACGATTATTTTTAGCTTCAATCTGGTGACCGCCAGTGAGGTGCAGGTGACGCTGGGTGAACCGGCCAGCGAAGATATTCTCGCGCCGCGCTCCATCACCTACGAAAGTGAAGTGCTGCTGGCCACCGCCCGCGAAAATGCGCGCGCCTCGGTGCCGGAGCAGTACGCCCGCGACGGCAACGACATCGGCCGCAACCAGCTGAGCCTGGTCAACGCCGTTTTCTCCTTCACCGACGTGGTGCGCGCCGATACCCTGGCGACCCAGGAGACGCAGCTCTCGTACCTGCAATCGATCAACCGGCTGACACTCCAGGAGCAGGTAGGGCTGGACCTGTTGGAGCTGTCGGCGGCGGATTATGACGTGGTGAAGCGGGAAATCGCCCGTATTGTGGGCGACCTGATGCGGCAGGACATTCGCGAGAACCAGCTGCGTGAGTACCAGATTGTTGCCCGGCGCGAGGCCAGCCTGGAGCTAACGCCGCGCCAGGAAAATGTGGTCACCAACCTGGCGCCGCAGTTTCTGGCCCCCACCGTTTTCCCCGATCCCGAAGCAACGGCCGCTTTGCGTGATGAAGCGGCCAAAGCGGTGGGTGCGTTCCCCGTGGCCATCGCCGACAATGAGCGCATTTTGCGCCAGGGTGACATTGTGACCGCCCTGGACATTGAAAAGTTAACCCAGCTGGGCCTGCTGCAAAGTCAGTTTGATTGGCGCGACGTAGCGGCCGTTTTTGTCGCCTCGCTGCTGTCGGTGGTGCTGATTACCACGTACTGGCATCAATTTTTCTGGGGCCAGGTGCGGGACAACGGCCGTTATCTCACCGTTTTGGCCAGTTTGCTGCTGGTTTTTGCCGCCATTGCCAAGTTGATGATTACCGGCAGCAGCTTTCTGACCTACATGTTTCCCATGGCGGCGCTCTCCATGATGTTGAGCGTCATCTACGACGTGCGCTTTTCCCTTTCAATTACCATCGTCATGGCGGCGCTGATAGGCTTCTTAACCCCGAACTCGCTGGAATTGGCCGCGTATACGGCCGTCGGTGGGCTGCTCGCCAGCCTCAATTTGCAAGACGCCCAGCGCATCAACGCCTTTTTCCGGGCAGGACTGGCGGCGGCCATCGGCTACTGCGCCGTCATTCTTGTGTTTCGCCTCAGCCAGGACAGCATTGACGTGTTTAACATGCTGGAGCTGATGGGTTACGCTGTGGTGAACGGCGTACTCTCTTCGGCGCTGACGCTGGTTGGCTTTTTTGTGCTCGGCAGTTTGTTCGGTGTGACGACCACGCTGCAGCTGCAAGAATTGTCCCGGTTGGACCATCCCCTGCTGCAAGAGCTGCTGCGCCGCGCGCCGGGCACTTACCACCACAGCATTATGGTGGCCAACCTGGCTGAGCAAGCTGCCGAGCAAATCAAGGCAAACAGCAGCCTGGTGCGCGTGGGTGCGTTTTACCACGACATTGGCAAAATGAACCGACCGCCGTTTTTCTACGAAAATCAGGAAGGGGTTAATCCGCACGACGCCCTCGATCCACAGACGAGTGCCCGCATCATCATCAGCCATGTGACCGATGGGCTGGAGCTGGCCCGGCGCTACAAGCTGCCCTATCGCATTCACCAGTTTATCGAGGAGCATCACGGCACGCGGCTGGTCAAAGGGTTTTACCACAAGGCTAAGGAGCAGGCGGCCGAAGGGGAAGGCATTGACCCGGAGAAGTTTCGCTATCCCGGTTCCCAGCCGCGCACGCGGGAAACGGGGGTAGTGATGCTGGCCGATGTCATCGAATCCACCTCGCGGGCGCTGCAGCCCAACAGCGAAAAGGCGATCGAAAAGTTGGTCAATTCGCTGATTGATGAGGATTTAACCGACGGACAGCTGGACAAATCCGGCCTGACGCTGGGGGATATTCGGCTCATTCGCGAATCGTTTATTAAAACGTTAAAGGGGCGCTTTCATGTTCGGGTAAAATATCCGGGCAATGACGCCATTTTGTCGCCTGAAGAGCAGGCGTTGGCAGAAACGGCCGTCCCATCACCCTCACTGCCCGCCGATGTGGATCAAACTCAATTTAGCAAGGAACCAATCTAGTGGCTTCGTACAAAATTCACGTACAGCAAAAAGAAAAGGTGGTCCAATCCATTGCCGCGGCATTGCGTACGGCCGTTACCGTCACCTTGCGCCACGAAGAGCATAAACCCCCGGCAGAAGTCACCCTGCTGCTCACCGACGATGACCAGCTCAAGACGCTCAACAAAGAATATCGCGGCATTGATGCCCCCACCGACGTGTTGAGCTTTGCCACCGGCGAAACGATGCCCGGTATGAGTGACGACGAGCCATACCTGGGTGACATCGTTATTTCGGTGCCTACGGCCGAACGCCAGGCCAAACAAGGTGGCCACAGCCTCAAGGCTGAACTACAGCTGCTGACCGTACATGGCACGCTGCACCTGCTGGGCTACGATCATGAGGAACCAGAAGACAAAGATCACATGTGGTGGGCTCAGGCCTCGATCCTGGCCCAGTTGGGCGCTGAAATCACCGGACCCCCGGAGGAAACGGAGGAGTAGCCACCTTGTCCATCGAAAAACGCTCAGAGATTCACGATCGCGTTAAGAGCTTTCATTACGCCTTCGAAGGGTGGTGGTTTGTGCTGCGTACCCAGCACAACGCGTGGATTCACGCCGTGGTGACCCTGGCCATTGTTGCTCTGGGGCTGTGGCTGGGCCTGCCACGGCGCGATTGGGCTGTGCTCATTCTCACCTTCATGGCGGTGTGGATGGCCGAATTTATGAACACCGCCATCGAAGCCGTGGTGGACATGACCATGCCCGATATTCACCCGCTGGCGAAAGTGGCCAAAGATGTGGCGGCAGCGGCCGTTTTGGTCGGTGCCTTGGGTGCCGTACTGGTGGGCCTGCTGCTGCTGGGTCCGCCGCTCTGGGCGCGCCTCTTTGGTGCATAAGAGCGTTTACTTAAAGAAGTTGCTCAAGAAAAACCACAAATTGGCTGGTCGTTCTGCCAGGCGGCGCATGAAGTATGGGTACCAGGTGGTGCCAAAGGGAATGTATACCCGAACCCGGTACCCTTGCTGACGCACCGCCTGCTGTAGTTCCCGTCTTACACCGTATAACATTTGAAATTCAAATGACTCTTTATCAACCTGGTGCTGTCGCGCGTGCTGCACGATGGCGTCAATCAGCTGCTCGTCATGGGTGGCGAAACAGGGGTACATGCCCCGGTTCCGCGCTTCCTGGCTGAGCATTTCTTGGGCCAGGTGCAGAAAGTTGGTATCGGTATCGGCCTTTTGCGGGAAGGCCAGATCGTGCGGTTCTTTGTAGGCACCTTTACACAGGCGCACCCAGGCACCTTCCTGGATCAGCGCCCGGATATCGTCTTCGGTGCGGTAGAGGTAGGCTTGAATGACGATGCCGACGCGGTGGCCAAAGCCGTCCTCATCGCGCAGGCTGCGGTACAGTTCCAGTGTGGTGTCGGTGACGCTGCTGTCTTCCATGTCGATGCGCACGCGGGTGTCGTATTTTTCGGCGGCGGTGAGCAGCTGCTGCAAATTGTGGCGGATAACGGCCGTACTCAAATGCAGGCCCAGCTGGGTTGGCTTAACCGACACGGTGGCATTGACCCCGCTCAGGTGAATGTGGCGCATCAGGTCGATGATTGCTTCCCGGGCGGCGGCGGCATCTTCGGCCGTTTCTACGCTTTCGCCCAGGTAGTTCAGCGTTACCGACAGACCGCTTTGGTTTACTTCTTGGGTGGCTCGAATGGCGTCTTGAATGGTCTTTCCGGCGATGAAGCGGCTGGCGACCTGCCAGGCGGGTGGAAAATCGGTGGCAATTTGTCGTGCCCAGCCAGCCGTGGAGAGGTACAGCAAGAGGGAACGCAGCCATTGTTCGCTGTAGCGGTAGAGGAGCAGCACGGCAACGGCCGTAGCGCCCAGAAAAACAAACAATCGAGCAGTTAGAGAACGATTTTGTGACATTACTTTCTTCCTTGTGGTCTTTTCAAGTAAGCAACCTTTGCTTATGATACTTCACATCAATTATTCTAAACAAACGTGAAAAAGCACCTGCGGTTGGGTGTTGATGGATCATGAATGAGTCCTGATCAAGCCGAGAATTTATTTCCCGTTCAGCCAGATTTTGCGCTGTTCCACAGCTATGCGGAACAGGCAGATGTCATCTTTTGGGCAGCCGATCCGCAGACATTTCAGCTGGTGTATGTGAGTCCACACGCTGAACATGCCCTGGGTGTGCCGCTAGAAGCGTGGTTACGGCCGTCTTTCTGGCAAGATCATCTCCATACAGCCGATCGTGACCGGGTGCTGGTGGAGCTGGCAACGGCCGTTGCCGACCAACAAACCCACCTCTTTGAATATCGTCTGATGGCCGCCAATGGCGCATCGCTCTGGTTCCGTGACCGGGTCTGCCTGCTGGCCAACGCCACAACGCCGCTGCTGTGCGGCATGATGACGGACGTGACGATGTTTAAGACGGCCGTTCACAAAGGTACCGACACCCCCGGCTACACCAGCATCTACCTGGAAATCATGACGCTGCTGTCGGGCAATGATCGCATTGGGGACAGTCTGACCATGCTGGCGCGCCGCTTGAGTGATGTGTTTGATGTAACGGCCGTTCACATCATGGAGTGGCACACCACCACGGGGGTGATCACGCCCCTGGCGCAGTTTCGCACCTTGCCCGAACCCCTGCTCTCGGTCAGTGACCAGGACCATGACAACAAAATCCTGGCCAACATGATTGACAACCTGGGTGGTCAAATTGGTCAGAAGCCGATTGTGTTCCGGGCCGAAGACAGCGGGTTGTCCAAATGGGTCCGGCTGCATCTGGTCAACCAGGCAGTCCAGACATTGCTTTTTGTGCCACTGTTGGCGCAGGATGAGCTGATCGGCTGCATTGAACTGCTGTCGCCTCGGGTACGGTCATTTTCCCCGTATGATATTGAATTGATGCAGGTAATTGCCCGGCAAACGGCCGTAACCATCACCCGGGCCCAGCTGTTCCAGGCCGAAGCCCGCCGCCGTCGCGAAGCTGAAATTCTGCTAGATATCTCTGAATTTGTCTCCAGCAGCCTGGATCGGGACGAAATCTTAACCCGCGTCATGGAGATTCTGCGGGTCTATTTAAACGATGTTCATAACTGCTCCATTTCTCTCATTGCCGGCGATGGCCAACATCTAGAAACTATTACATCCTGGTGGGCCGAAGCAGAATTTGCCTTCAATCCGCCAGGGGGCCGTGTGGCAATTACGGATACGTTTACCAGCCAGCTGGCTATTCAAGAAGGTGAAGCAGTTATCATTTCTGATCTGAACGAGATACCCTTTGCCAATGAGTACACGCTCAAGATGATGAAACAAGGCTTGCGCAGCATCTTATGTGTGCCTCTCAAAGTTCAAGGCGAAGTTGTCGGCGTGATGCATGTCAATAACTGGCATATCCCGCGCCGTTTTTCCGCTGATGAGGTGGCTCTGCTGCAAGGGGTGGCCAATCAGGCCGCGATTGCTATTGTCAATGCCCGGCTCTTTGCCAACGAACGGCGCCAGCTGCATCTGTCGCGTACGCTGCAAAAAGTGGGGGCTTTGCTCACCACCAGCTTGCAGTTAGACCAGGTTTACGAGCAAATTTTCGATCTGTTGGGTCAGGTTGTGGTGTTTGATTCGGCCTCCCTCTTTTTGCTAGATAAAGCCGGTGAAGAGTTTTTTATGGTGGCAGGGCGCGGTTTTGAGCAGCAGCTTTTTGATACCCGGCCGCTGCGTCTGAGCAGCCATTCGATTTACCGCAAGTTTGAGGAGGGCACACCCTGGTCGGTGATCAAAGATGTTAACGGGCATCCTCACTGGATTGAAAGAGAGGGCCTGGAACGGATTCGGGCCTGGATTGGGGCGCTGCTGCTGGTTAAGGGGGAACAAATCGGTCTGCTGTGTCTGGACAGTGCCGAAACCGGGCGTTACTCTGATGAAGATGGCCAGACCGTAGCGGCATTTGCCAACCAGGCGGCCGTCGCCATTGAAAATGCCCGCCTCTATGACGAAACGGTGCGGCAGGCCAAAGAGCTGGCCATTTTAAACCAGATTTCGCAGGAAACGGCCGTTTCCCTGGATATTGATGTTTTTCTTGAAAATATAACCACCCTCGTTGCTGCTGAACTCTACCCATCGCTTTTTGGCTTTTTTCTGGTGGATGAAGAAACCCACGAACTGCGCGCCCACAACTTCTTTGCCGGTGTGTCTGAAAGCGCAAAAGAGATAGCGATCCCCCTCGAAAAAAGCATCATTGGGCATGTGGTTTTAAGTGGCCAGCCTTACTATGCCCCCGATATTGCCAAAGATCCTTACTACTACCCTTCCGGTTTGCCAACGGGTTCAGAAATTGCCGTGCCTATCAAGGTGAATTATGAGGTCATTGGCGTCATCAATGTGGAAAGCCCGGAACGCGACGCCTTTGCCGAGCGTGACCTTGACTTTCTGACAACCCTGGCTGGTAATATTTCGGCCGTTTTGGAACGCGCCCGGCTGTATGAAACGCTTAAGGTGCAGGCCGCCAGCCTGGCAAAACAGGTGGCAGAGCGCACCAACGAGCTGAAACTGGAGCGTGATAAGCTGTTTGCTATCCTGGAGAGTGCCGGTGAAGCGATCATCCTGACCGACACGCAGGCACATATCCTCTATGCCAACCCGGCCATGGAGCGACAGTCGGGCTATTCGCGCCATGAGCTGCAGCTGCAAAACCCCCGCCTGTTGGGCAGTAAGTTGGTGCCTAAGACGGTGTTTACCGACATGTGGCAAAAGCTGGACAGCCGCCAGCGCTGGACGGGCGAATTGATCAATCGGCACAAAGCCGGGCACACTTACGACGTAGCGGTGGCGGTGACTCCCATTATGGGGGCCAATGGAGAAGTTACCGGGTTTGTCAGCGTGCAGTCAGACATCACCCGGCTAAAGGAGCTGGAGCGGCTGAAAACTGAGTTTATTGCCAACGTGTCGCACCAGCTGCGCACGCCGCTGACCAATATCAAAACGTACGTCTCCTTGTTAAGCAAAGGTAAGCCAGAGAAGTTTCCCCGCTATTTTTCCGTGCTGCATCATGAAATTGATCGCTTGGCGCGCCTGATTCAAGATTTATTGGATATTTCCCGTTTGGATGCTGAAGGTGCGCCGAATCCCAATGCCGCCACCAATCTGGTGGCGTTCTGGGAGCCGTTCTGGCTTCCAGTTTTTGAGCGAGCCGAGCGTGAAGAGCGCCAGCTGCACGTCACCCTGGCCGACGATGTGGCAGCCAGCCGTCCGTCGGTTTATATGGCCAGTTACCAGCTGGAAAAGCTGTTAACCCGGCTGATGGATAATGCGCTCACGCACACCAACGTCGGCGGAGTCATTCGCGTCGACGTGGCCTGGGCCACGGGAGCCGAATCTGCCCTGGAGCTGCGGGTGGGTGATGATGGGCCGGGCATTCCAGAGGCGGAACGGCCGTTTCTCTTCGACCGCTTTTACCGTGGTGCACGAGCCATTGAATCGGGCCTGCCCGGCAATGGCCTGGGCCTGGCCGTGGTGAAAGAGCTGCTGGCACAGTACGGCGGTTCAATTGCCGTAGAAAGTGAGCCGGGCGTAGGCAGCTGTTTTGTGGTGCAGCTGCCGTTGGCAAAGCAGCCAGCAAACCCAAGTGAGTCAACCCATGCCGGTTAGATTAACGGCTGACTTTTATGCCCGCTCGGCCCGCACGGTAGCCCAGGCACTGCTGGGCCAAACGTTGGTGCGCCAGCTGAACGGCCGTCGCCTCAGCGGCATCATCGTGGAAACCGAGGCGTACTGCGATGGTGATACCCCGGACCTGGCCTGCCACGGCGAAAGAGTCAACCATGCTCGGCCCACGCCACGAACGGCCGTTATGTTTGGTCCGGCGGGTAGGGCCTACGTCTATTTTACCTACGGCATTCATTGGATGTTTAACGTGGTCACCGGGCAAACCGGCCAGCCAAATGCTGTGTTGGTGCGGGCGCTGGAACCAGTGGAAGGCATTGACCAGATGATGGCGCGGCGTGGGGAACGGCCGTTAACCCAGCTCACCAACGGCCCGGCTAAACTGGCCCAGGCCCTGACCATTGACCATTCTTTGAATGGGGCAAACCTTTACGCGCCAGACGGGGTTATATGGATCGAAGAGGCGCCCGCTGTCGCCCCCAGCCAGATTGCTGTCGGTCCCCGGATTGGCATGGGCAAAACGCCAGAACCCTGGTATTCCATGCCCTGGCGCTATTGGCTGGCTGGCAATGCATTTGTCTCCAAATAGCGGGCAGTACCAGAAAACCCCGCGATCGTCGCGATCCTGCGACCATCGCGGCCAAACAATTGAGCAGGAGAGGCTATGAAGTTACTTGAAGGAAAAAAAGCACTGATTTTTGGCATTGCCAACAAAAACTCAATTGCCTGGGGCATTGCCCAGGCGTTACATGCCCACGGCGCGGAGCTCGGCTTTAGCTACGGCTTTGAGCAGCTGGAGAAGCGGGTACGGCCGTTGGCCGAGGAGCTGGGCGTGCAGTTTGTTGAGGAATGTAACATTGATGATGATGACCAGATTACGGCCGTTTTCCAAAAAGCGGCCGATCACTTTGGCCACATCGACATCCTGGTGCATTCCATTGCCCATGCCAAGCGCGAAGATTTAAGCGGCACCTTTGTGGATACCAGCCGCGACGGCTTTCACCTGGCGATGGGCGTCAGCGTCTACAGCCTGGTGGCGCTCACTCGCGCCGCTGTGCCGCTGATGACTAACGGCGGCAGCATCATCAGCATGACGTACTACGGCGCGGAAAAAGCGGTGCCGCACTACAATGTCATGGGCGTGGCCAAGGCGGCCCTGGAAGCCAGCACCCGCTATCTGGCGGCCGATTTAGGACCGCAAAACATCCGCGTGAATGCCATTTCCGCCGGGCCGATTAAAACACTCTCGGCTGCCGGTATTGCCGGGTTCCGCAAGATGCTCAAATACACCGAGGAGCGGGCCCCGCTGCGGCGCAACGTGACCCAGGATGAAGTGGGTCAGACCGCCCTGTGGTTGTGCAGCGACCTCAGCAGCGGTGTCACCGGCGAGGTGATTTACGTGGACGCGGGTTACAACATTTTGGGTATGCCCGAACCCCCCGAAACGTGGCTTTGAAAACGGCCGTTCCATCTTGACATGAACGGCCGTTCCGTTATACTTAAATCACTTGTGCCCCTGTGGCGCATGTACAATTCACAATCTTATCAGGAGCAGCAGAGGGATCGGCCCGGTGAAGCTGCAGCAACCCCCACAAGTGGGAAGGTGCTAAATCCGTCAGCAGAAGCTGAGAGATAAGAGGTAGATGCAGAATTGCGGGCCTCTTGCTTGTCAAGAGGCTTTTTTTTTGCCAGATCAGGTTGTGAATCGTCCATTGGAAAAAATCTTGTATTTGTATCAATAAGGCAAATTGCAGTTCCAATACTCTTCTGCGGTTTGCAACTTACCATGGAGGTAAAGTAGATGACAACATTCATGAAAGCCCCAAGCCTCTTGTTCACTTCGGAATCCGTAACTGAAGGACATCCCGACAAGATGTGCGATCAAATCAGCGATGCAGTTTTAGATGCACTGCTGGCTCAGGACCCCACTGCCCGCGTGGCTTGCGAAACGGCCGTAAAAACCGGTTTTGTGCTGCTGTTGGGCGAAATTACCACCAACGCCTTTGTTGACTTTGACAAGCTGGTGCGCCAGGTTGTTGTTGACATTGGTTTCGACAGCAGCGAGAAAGGGTTTGATGGCAATACCTGCGGCGTGCAGTCCGCCATTGCCAGCCAGAGCCCGGACATTGCCCAGGGGGTGGACCGCGCCCTGGAATACCGCAGCAACGGCAGCGAAGACGCCGAAATTGAAGCGCTGGGCGCTGGCGACCAGGGCATGATGTTCGGTTTTGCTTGCAATGAAACGGAAACGTTGATGCCCCTGCCCATTCATCTGGCCCATCTGCTCACCCGGCGGCTGAGCGAAGTGCGCCGCAACGGCACGCTGCCCTGGGTGCGCCCCGACGGTAAAGCCCAGGTGACGATTGAGTACAGCTACGGCAAGCCCAGCCGTGTGCACACCGTACTGATCAGCACTCAGCATGCCCCTGAAGTTAATAACGACGCCATTCGTGCGGGCATTATTGAGCATGTCATTAATCCTGTGCTGCCTGCAGAACTGGTGGATGATGAGCTGCGCATCTTTGTCAACCCGACCGGGCGTTTTGTGGTGGGTGGCCCGATGGGGGATGCCGGTCTGACCGGCCGCAAGATCATCGTGGATACCTACGGCGGCATGGGGCGGCACGGTGGTGGCGCGTTCAGCGGCAAGGATTGCACCAAAGTAGACCGCAGCGCGGCTTATGCGGCGCGGTGGGTGGCCAAAAACCTGGTCGCCGCTGGGCTGGCCGAGCGCTGCGAGGTGCAGCTGGCCTACGCCATCGGTGTGGCTAGACCGCTAAGCATCAACATTGAAACCTTCGACACCAGCGATTACACCTCCGACCAACTGGTCGAGCTGGTGGAAGAAAACTTCGATCTGCGCCCGGGTGCCATTATTCGGGACCTGGACCTGCGTCGGCCGATTTACCGCAAAACGGCCGCTTACGGTCACTTTGGCCGCAATGATATCGACGCCCCCTGGGAAAAGACCACCCGGGCTGAGCAGCTGCGCGAGGCGGCCAAGCGGTTTACGGCCGTTCCTGCCTGATCCCTAACTTGAAATTGAAGCGGTGGTGGCGGTCTACATAGGCCGCCGCCACCGCGCCAAAATTTGGTTGCGCAAATATTCACTTTCGCTATAATTCTGCGACGCCCGCACCCTGTTGCGGGTAAACTTTAAAAGATTCCTAGTGAATCAGATTCCCAAAGAATCAATTACCAATCACACACACACCGGGACAGGCAAACTGTGCTTGCAGTCACTTGCCAATGCACCCCTGGGTTCCTACGGGCCGCGGCGGCTGGTGTAGGCCATGCAAGTTTTTGTCTGGATGAACGGTGTGGAGGCGTGCTCTGAAATTTAGCAGCAGGGCGCGACAAAACAAGTAAAGGAGAATATTCCCCATGGCCGTTGTTTCAATGAAAGCACTGCTGGAAACTGGCGTGCATTTCGGACACAGAACTCGTCGTTGGAATCCCAAGATGAAACCTTACATCTTTACGGAGCGAAACGGCATCCACATTATTGATTTGCAGCAAACGTTAGGCATGATTGAAGATGCCTACAATGTAATTCGAGACACCGTTGCAGAAGGTGGTTCCGTATTGTTTGTGGGCACCAAGCGCCAGGCGCAAGACACTGTGGCGTCTGATGCGTCACGGGCACGCCAGCCGTTTGTGAATGAACGCTGGTTGGGCGGCACTCTCACCAACTGGCAGACCATTCGCCAGCGTATTGAGTATCTCAAGCGCCTGGAAAAGCGCCGCAGTGACGGTGACTTTGATCTGCTGAAGAAGCGGGAACGTTTGCGGGTTGAGCACGAAATCGAAAAGCTGAACTTGCGTCTGGGTGGTATCCGCGAGATGAAGGGGCTGCCGAGTCTGCTGTTTATCGTTGATATCAACCATGAGGAAACGGCCGTTCGCGAAGCCAACATCCTCGGTATTCCCGTTATTGCCCTGGTAGACACCAACTGCAATCCAGACCCCATCGACTACCTCATCCCCTCCAACGATGACGCCATTCGCGCCATTAAGTTGATTGTGGGCAAGATGGCCGATGCGGCGATTGAAGGCATGGCCCTGCGCCAGGAAAATATGGATGAAGAAGTCACCGACGTTGGCAGCTATGGTGCTAGCTTTGATGGCATGGAAGATGTGGATGACGAAATGCTGTTGGGTGAATCCACGCTGGCCAAAATGCGCGAAGCGGCCGTTGACGACGATGAAGAAGAAATTGAAGAGTACGAAGAGTACGAAGAAGATTTTGAGGATGAGGACGAGGAATAAACGGCCGTCGTTGCCGCTGAATTTAGGAGCACTGCAAAAATTATGACTATTACGACCCAAATGGTAAAAGAACTGCGCGAAGCGACCGGCGCTGGTGTGTTGGAAGCCAAAAAAGCGCTGGAAGCTTCCGGTGGGAACTTTGACAAGGCGGTAGACAGCCTGCGCGAAAAAGGGGCCGCCCGTGCCGCTAAACGTTCTGGCCGCGAAGCCAGCGAAGGTGTGATTGAACTGTATGCCCATCCGGGTAACCGCGTGGGTGTGATGTTGGAGCTGAACTGCGAGACTGATTTTGTGGCGCGCAATTCCGAGTTCACCACCCTGGCCCACGACCTGGCGCTGCACATTGCGGCGATGAATCCGCAGTATATCACCACCGATGAGGTGCCCGAAGAAGAGCTCAACCGGGAACTTGAAGTGCTGCGCAACCAGGCCCGTGCCGAAGGCAAGCCAGAACAGGTGATCGACAAAATTGTGGCAGGCCGCATGACAAAATTCTATGAAGAGTTTTGTTTGCTAGAGCAGCCGTTTGTCAAAGATGACAAGTTTAAGATCAAAGACATGATCACGGACGCCATTCGTAAGACGGGTGAAAACATCGTCGTTCGGCGATTTGCCCGCTACGCACTGGGTGAGTAAGCGGAAAAACAAAGCTGTATAATTTAACAAGGCGCTCACATGAGCGCCTTGTTTTTACATCGATGGAATGCTCGGGTTGAGGCCCACTTCGGTCTATGTTGAGGTTTCTGCTGCTGGGTAGAAATCTTTTTCCCACTCAAGAAGGGTAGCCGCACGTAATTGCGCTAAAACAGACGCGTTTGAGCCAAAAATCCACAAAAAATGGAGTCATGCACTATGTCATCTGTCCAGTATAAACGAGTTTTGCTGAAAATGGGCGGAGAAGCCCTGGCTGGTCCGAATGGGTATGGGATTGATCCGGTTCGCGCCACGGAAGTGGCCCAAATTGTGAAGGACGTTTACGATTTAGGCATTCAAGTGGCCCTGGTGATTGGTGGGGGTAATTTGTGGCGTGGTTCGGTGGGCAGTGCGATGGGCATGGCACGGCCGTCGGCGGACCACATTGGCATGATTGCCACGGTGATGAATGCCCTGGCGCTGCAAGATGCTTTGGAGCGCAAGGGGGTGGTGACACGGGTACAGACGGCGATTGAAATGCGTACCATCGCTGAACCCTACATTCGCCTGCGGGCTATCCGGCATCTGGACAAGGGGCGTGTGGTCATTTTTGGCGGGGGCACGGGTAATCCATACTTCACCACCGATTCGGCAGGGGCGCTGCGGGCCATGGAAATTGACGCCGACGTGATGATCAAGGCCACCAAGGTGGATGCCATTTATGACGCTGATCCGGTTCTAAACCCCAATGCCAAGCGGTTTGACAAGATTTCTTACATTGATTTTTTGAACATGCGACTGCGGGTGATGGACAGTACGGCCGTTTCCCTCTGCATGGATAATGATCTGCCAATTGTGGTGCTAAATTTCTGGCAGGAAAACAGCGTCAAGCGGCTGCTTTTGGGCGAATCTATTGGAACCACCATTTGCAATGTGTGAGTTAGGCCAATAATCGGTATACTAATAGTCAGATCCCCATACCAAACAACGTGTGGTGCATGGGCGTCTGCCTTGCGTTAAAATTTGCACTCAGGTGCTTGGCAGAAATTCTTTCATAAAGATAATGTCAAACTGCCAATTACTTGAGGAAACCGCCCAAAAAGTATGTTTTTTCTTCCAAAAACTTGGTGCGGTTTACGAAACGATTCCCCAAGGAGGTTGAAATGATACGTGAGCTTTTACATGAGGCTGAAAGCCGCATGCGTGGGGCTATAACATCTCTGGAAGCGGACGTAGCCGGTTACCGGACGGGGCGGGCCTCGCCGCAGTTGATTGAAAAGTTGGAAGTAGAAATATACGGCCAGGCGATGAACCTGATTCAGATTGCTGTCATTTCTGTGCCTGAACCGCAGCAGCTGGCGATACGGCCGTATGACGCCAGCTCCATTTCGGCCATCGAACGCGCCATTTTAAAGTCCAACCTTGGCCTGATGCCCAATAACGATGGCAAAATCATTCGCCTGAACCTGCCGCGCCTCACCGAAGAACGCCGCCGCGATCTGACCAAACTCCTGGCGCGCCGCGTCGAAGAAGCCAAGGTGGCCGTGCGCAACGTGCGTCGTGACGCCCTCAACGATTTACGCGATTTTAAGAATGAGTCGATGATCACTGAAGACGAATTTTTCCGGGGTCAAGACGAGCTGCAGGATTTAACCGATAAATATGTGAGTGAAATTGACTCGTTGGGAAGCCAGAAAGAAAAAGAGATTATGGAAGTATAGTGGTGGGTATGGCAAATAACGACAAGCCCCTGGATTTAGAACTGTATCGTATCCCCCAGCATGTGGCCATTATCATGGATGGTAACGGCCGTTGGGCGCGTAAGCGTAACCTGCCCAGACATGCGGGTCATCGTGCCGGGGCGGAAAATTTGCGCCGCATCATCAATGCCAGCGTCGAGTTTGGTATCAAAATCCTCACCATTTATGCTTTTTCCACAGAAAATTGGGGCCGTCCCGAACGCGAAGTGCGCGCCCTGATGAAAATCATTGCCCGCGTTCTGGACCAGGAGCTGAACGAGCTAAACGACCAGGGTGTTTGCCTGCACCATCTGGGCGACCTGGCCGGGGTGGAGCAAGATTTGCAGAACAAGGTGCGCAAAGCCATCGAGCTGACCAAAAATAACGATCGTCTTATTTTGAATGTGGCGTTTAACTATGGCGGGCGGGCTGAAATTTTGCACGCTGTGCGCCAGATGTTGGCCGACGAGATTGCCCCCGAAACCCTCACCGAAAGTTTGTTTAGCTCCTATTTGTTCACGCGTGGTTTGCCTGATCCCGATCTGGTCATTCGTACCAGCGGCGAACTGCGCATCAGCAATTTCCTCATCTGGCAGGCTGCCTACTCTGAGTTTTACCCGACGCCGGTTTATTGGCCAGACTTCGGCCGCGAAGAGTTGTACGAGGCGATTGCGGCTTTTAATCAGCGTGAACGGCGATTTGGTCTGGTGACTGAAACGCCCTGATTTGTTTTGGTCGTTGGGAAACGGCCGTAATTCATCCGCCATCTAAATTATGTTCTTGCAACGTGCCTTAATCTCCTTAACCCTGGGTCCATTGGCGTTATACCTGATCTACCTGGGCGGCCTGTTTTACTTCGTTCCCCTTGCTATTATTCTGCTACTGGCAACGTTAGAATATACTCATCTCGTTAAAAATATTGGCTGGGTGGTCCCGTCATTTTTGCTGGTGCCCGTTGTCGTTGTTCAGTGGCTGTTGGCGCAGTGGCCCAATCAATCCTTGTTTGCCCCGGTGCTGTTGGTTAGCCTGTTCCTGGTGGCGGCTTATGCCCTCTGGCAGTATGAAAAACGCGCCAGCCAAACCGTTCCCGCCGATTGGTTTGCCTTAATGGCTGGTTTTATCCTCTTCGGTTGGGTATGTGGCCACTTTTTCCGCTTGCGCGCCATGCCAGAGATGGCCTGGCAGTGGACCATGCTGGCCATGCTCAGCACCTGGATTGCCGATTCTGGGGCCTACCTGGTGGGGCGTTTTATGGCGGGCAAGGTGGTTTTGGGCAAACACGCCCTCACACCACGTCTCAGCCCCAATAAAACGGTTGAGGGATTTTTCGGCGGCGTCGTTTTGGGCACATTGTTTACCGTCTTGATTGGTTCCCTGCTGGAAATTGAGTTTGTCCCGGCCCTGGTGCTTGGTTTACTGGTTTCCACGCTGGGTACGGTTGGTGATTTAAGCATCTCTTTGCTAAAACGGGAGGCGGGTGTCAAAGATTCAGGCAATTTGTTCCCTGGGCACGGTGGAGCTTTAGACCGAATTGATTCTCTCATGTGGACTGTGGCCATCGCCTATTATTTGGCGCAGCTGTTTTTATAATCTCGTTTAAATTGGCAGCTGCTGCCGTGAAAATTTAGGGTGCCCTGCATTCAGCTTGGGCCCACGCTTGTGGCCAGCGAGGTGATCTTCCCACACTCACTTACTCGGCTGTGCCATCATTTCCCACTTTTATAAAGAACCGCGAGAGGAGGCACAAAGTATGTCCAAGATTGTGACAATTGAGCGCTTTATTTTAGATTATCAGCCAGATTATGCCCGGGGTGAATTTACCAATCTGCTTTACGACATTGCCCTGGCCGCAAAGGTCATTGCCCACAAGACCAATCGCGCCGGGTTAGTTGACATTTTGGGACGGGCGGGTGCTACCAACATTCAGGGTGAACAGCAGCAAAAGCTGGACGTTTTTGCCGACGATATTATTTTCCGCGTTTGCGACCATACTGGCCGCTTGTGTGCTATGGCTTCGGAAGAGCGGGATGAAATTATTCACATTCCCGAACCTTTCAAAAAAGGGTCATACGTTTTGGTCTATGATCCCCTCGATGGGTCATCGAATATTGATGTGAATGTGAGCATCGGTACGATTTTTGGCATTTACCGCTGTGTGGATTGGGATTTGCGTGGGCGGGCTGAAGATGTGCTTCAGTCGGGGCGGCGGTTGGTGGCGGCGGGGTACGTGCTGTACGGGTCCAGCACGATGTTGGTGTATACCACCGGGCAGGGGGTACATGGCTTTACGCTGGATCCGGAGTTAGGTGAATTTTTGCTGTCTCATGAAAACATGCGGCTGCCTGAACCGCCAGCTTTTTACAGCGTCAACCACGCCTATTTTGATAAGTGGTCCCCGGCGATTCAGCGCTATTTACGCTGGCTGCAAGGACGGGAAGATCGGGAAGGACCAGCGCTTTCTTCACGCTACATCGGCTCGCTGGTGGCCGATTTTCACCGTAATTTGCTGCGTGGTGGCGTTTTTTGTTATCCGGCCGAAAACGGTAAGCCTAACGGCAAGATTCGCTTGTTATATGAAGCTGGACCATTGGCTTTTCTGGCGGAGCAGGCCGGTGGGTATGCCAGCAATGGCTACGAACCTATCCTGGACATTGCCCCTATGGATTTACACCAGCGGACGCCGTTTTTTGTGGGCAATCGTTCGTTGGTTTACCAGGTGGAGCGTTATTTACAGGAAGAACGGGGCGTTTCTGATTAAATGGCAAGAAGTGGTGGGGGAAACGGCCGTTTCCCCCACCACAAATTTCCTATCACTCAGGGCGAAAATCTGGCTTTTTCAATCGTTGACGGAGTTTTAGCGGCGTGTTATACTCTTCTCGCCCATACATAGGACGCCTTGTTAACTCCCTGATCCAGAGAAATTGAAAGTTAAAACCTGTTTTTGAATTTTACCTGCACTGAAAATTCCCCTGAATTTGTGGAAGCCATAAGCTATTGTTTGATCATTTCAACCGCTGGTGAGAATTGAATATCCAACAAGTATGATTATGAAGCCTCTATGACAAGGCGCTTAGGAATCCATTCCCGGCGTTCCTCCTGTCAGGCATCATTGGAATCAGATTAACTTCATGCTCGATCCCAAACCAATTGCAAAAAATAGCTGCCCAAAATTACCAAACAAAAATTATTGACTCAACAACTGCTTCCACCGAATGAACTTCGCTGCGGAGAGTTGCGAGATACTATTTGCACATTCAGCACTGTCAAGTGCGTTGTGGAGAAAACTGTATGGATATCGGCGAATTAGAATCTAAGAAAATTACTGAGCTGCGTGACATGGCCCGTGAAATGGACATCCCCGGCTTTAGCACTATGAAAAAGCAGGGGCTGGTCTATGAGCTTCTGCGGGCCAATGCCCAGTCCCAGGGTTACGATTTTCGTGGCGGTGTGCTGGAAATTGTAGACGATGATAAGCAAACGATGGGCTTTTTGCGGGCCAAAAATTATCTGCCCGGCCCGGATGATATTTATGTGTCCAATTCGCAAATTCGCCGCCTGGGGTTGCGGACGGGTGATTGGGTGATGGGCCAGGTTCGTGCGCCCAAGGACAACGAAAAGTATTACAGTTTGCTGCGGGTGGAATCGGTCAATGGGATGAGCCCTGACCTGGCCAAAAAACGGCCCCGCTATGAAACATTAACCCCCATTTTCCCCGACCAAAAATTGAAATTAGAGACCCAGCCCAACATCCTGTCGACCCGGTTGTTGGACTTGGTTGCGCCGATTGGCCGCGGCCAGCGTGGTTTGATTGTATCGCCGCCCAAAGCCGGTAAAACAACCGTTTTGAAGGAGATTGCCAACGGTATTTCCTCCAATTACCCGGATGTGCATTTGATGGTGGTGCTGATTGGTGAGCGGCCGGAAGAAGTAACGGATATGGACCGCTCGATTGATGGTGAAGTGATCAGCTCCACCTTTGATGAGCCGGTACGGCAGCACTGTAAGGTGGCGGAAATGGCTCTGGAACGGGCCAAGCGGCTGGTGGAAGCTGGCCGGGATGTGGTCATTTTGCTGGACTCGATTACCCGGTTGGCCCGTGGTTATAACCTGACTGTTTCGCCAAGCGGCCGTACACTGTCTGGTGGTTTGGACCCGACGGCTTTGTACCCGCCCAAACGCTTTTTTGGGGCGGCGCGTAACCTGGAGTTTGGCGGCAGCCTGACCATCATCGGGACCTGTCTGGTAGACACCGGCAGCCGTATGGACGACGTGATTTACGAGGAGTTTAAGGGTACCGGTAACATGGAACTCCTGTTGAGCCGTCGTTTGCAGGAACGCCGCGTCTTCCCGGCCTTCGACATCGAGCGGTCCAGCACTCGTCGTGAAGATTTGCTGCTTTCTGGCGACGAATTGCAGCGGGTGTACATGATGCGCCGTATGTTGGGCCATTTGATGGACACACCGGGCTACGACATTAGCAGCGCTACCGGGGCCGTGATGGAGCGTTTGCGTTCGACTCGAACCAACTACGAATTCCTGGAAACGCTGACCAAAGATATGATGTAGTTCAACATTGAGTTGAAGCTGAATGAACTGTAAGAAAACGGGCCTGCCATCAGGCCCGTTTTTGCTGTGGGCACAGTTTGTGATAGCATCCTGCGTTTGAGACATGGTGAACGAGCAACGTTTCTGGCACCGTTTAAGCGGGCATCTAATACTGGCGGGTGGAGCACTTATTTTAATTGCCCTTGGACAATTTCAGTGGAATACGGCTGAGACGGAACTGGCGGCGGCTACGGCCGTTCCTACCCCCGTTTCCCTGGCCGCTGACCTGCTCAGTCAGACAGAAATTGTCACCCCAACGCTTGTGCCGCAGGGCAGCCTGCCGGTCATCAACGACGACACCCTGGCCCCGCTGCCCAATCCCCACACATACCAAACCAAACCCCCTGACCACAATTTCCAAATGCATGAGGTGGCTCGCGGGGAAACACCAAATATCATCGCCGGCCAGTATGGTATTTCTGCGGATACCTTGCTGGGTGGTAATACGTGGCTGAGCCAGGAGTCGAACCAGCTGCAAGTGGGAGCACAGCTGGTCATCTTGCCGGTAAATGGCGTGCTGCACAAAGTGCGCGCCGGGGAGACGATTGAGAGCATTGCCGAGCTGTACCAGGTGCCGGCGGACGACATCATTGCTTATGCGCCGAACAATCTGGAGTTTCCTTTTTACCGGCTGGTGCCGGAGACGGAGCTGGTCATTCCGGGGGCGTCGATTGGGCAATTTTTCTTTACGGCACCTAAGTCGGTGGCGACTAATGCGGCCGGGGAGCCGCAGTGGAAGGTGTTTGGCACAGGAACGTATATTTGGCCGGTAAACGGCCGTTGCCTCACCCAATTTTACAACGGCTTCCACCCGGCCATTGATGTATCTTCTAGCGAGGGTTCCCCGGTGTACGCCTCCGACACCGGCACCGTGACCTATGCCAGCTTTGCCGCCGGAACGTATTACGATTACGGCAACCTCATTGTGCTGAACCACGGCAACGGCTTTGAGACGTTTTACGCCCATCTCAGCAGCATTGGTGTCTTTCCCGGGCAGACGGTGACCCAGGGTGAGTTGATAGGTTTTACCGGCAATACTGGCCGATCCAGCGGCCCGCACATCCACTTTGAAATTCGCGACCGCGACTTTCGTATCAACCCCCTCGACCGGCTTGGTGGTGGTTATCAGGACTGCTCCTAACTCGGCACCCATTTCCCCGGAAACTGTAAGCATTAATATTTCAAGATTTCAGGCGGTTTCCGGGGAAGTTTGCTGAGATACAGGTATCGTTATGAACAAATTTGGACCGATCTGGCAACGTTGGCAAGGACATTTTGTCATTGTCGGCATCGCCTTACTCATTTTGCTCATCTGGCGCTTTGGCTTGCGCCCCAGTATTGTGGCGGTGGCTGAAGCGGGTGAGGTGGGGGAAACGGCCGTTACCCCCCTCGCCGAACCAGATGCCACAGCCGATACCAGCGACCCGCTCCAGTTTGGTGGCGGCGATTTGCCCGTGCTGGATGACAGCAGCCTGGTCCCCGCGCCCAATCCGCTCACGTTTGAAGGACAAACGCCGGAACACGAGTTTGTGATTCATACCGTCGTACGCGGCGAAACGCCCAATGGCATCGCCGAGCAGTATGGTATTGAGCCAGAAACGATTTTGGGCGGCAATCCCCGCCTAAGCGAGGAGTCCAGCTTGCTGCAAGTTGGTACAGAGCTAATTATCCTGCCCATAGACGGCGTGCTGCACGACATACAGCCGGGCGACACGTTGGAAAGCCTCTCGCTGCAATACGGTATTCCTGTGGAGGATATCATCGCTTACGAGCCGAATAACCTGGAATTTCCCTACCGCCTGGAGCCAGAGACTCAGATTTTGGTGCCTGGCGCGGTGCGTGAGCTGTTTGTCTGGACGCCGCCCGATCTGTCCTCTGTGGGCGGCACATCTTCAGAAGGGGGCAGCGTACGGCCGATTATCGTGGGTACGGGCACGTTCATCTATCCGGTGAACTCACGCAACTTCACTCAGTTTTTCTGGTATGGCCATCCTGGGATTGATATTGCGCTGCCGGAGGGATCGGCCGTATACGCCGCCGATACCGGCACGGTGACTTATGCTGGTTATAATAATTTTGGCTATGGTAATCTAATCGTCGTTAACCACGGCAATGGCTATGAGACGTTTTACGGCCATCTTAGCAGCTTCAACGTGTCGCCGGGGCAGATTGTCTACCAGGGGAATGTGATTGGGGGGACGGGCAACACCGGCAACTCCTCTGGGCCGCACATCCACTTCGAAATTCGCATCAACAACAACCGGGATAATCCCTGCTGGTACATCGGCTGTTAGTTTCGGTAATCCGTGATCCGTTATCGGTTAACCGTTTACGGATTACCGTTCACTGATTACCGACCACCCGGTCCCTCAGCTGGCCGCAGCCCGCCTGGATATCAATACCGCGCCGCACGCGCACCGTGCTGCTGACGCCGTAATGGCTCAGTTCAGCCTGGAACGCCTCGACGCGTTCCTTGGAGGAGGGGCCGCCGCTAAAACCGGCGGTGGGGTTGAGCGGAATCAGGTTGACGTGGCACAACATGCCGCGCAGCAAGTTGCCCAGCGCCCGCGCCTGCTCAATCGTGTCGTTTTCGCCGGAGATGAGCGCCCATTCAAACGTCAGCCGACGGCCTGTCTTCTCGATGTAGTAATGGCAGGCGTCCATTAGCTCGGCAATGGGCCAGCGGTGGTTGATGGGAATGAGCTTGTCCCGTTCGGCGTCGGTGGCGGCATGTAGGGAGATGGCCAGCGGGGTCTGGCGCTGCTCATCGGCGTAGCGGCGGATGGCGGGCACCAGCCCCACAGTGGAGATGGTGATTCTGCGTGCCCCCAGGTTGAAGCCAGTTTCGTCGGTGAGGCGGTCGATGGCGGTGAGGGTGTTGTCGTAATTGTGCAGCGGTTCGCCCATGCCCATCATCACAATGTTGGTGACGTGTTCCTCGGTGAGGGACAGCTCGTGGGCAAAGTAGAGCACCTGGGCCACGATTTCGCTGACCGTGAGGTTGCGGAAGAAGCCCATCTGCCCGGTGGCGCAAAAGACACAGCCCATGGCGCAGCCCGCCTGGGTGCTGATGCACAGCGTGCGCCGCTTGTCGTAGCGCATGAGCACCGTCTCGATGTATTGGCCGTCGGGCAGCTTAAAAAGAACCTTTTTGGTTTGGCCATCACTGGAATATTCTTCACTGGCAATGGTGGCGCTGTGGATAACCGCGTTGGCTTCCAGCTTCTCAATCAAGCTCTTCGGCAAATTGCGCATTTCGGCAAAGTCGGTGACGTGCTTTTTGTACAGCCACTCCCAAATCTGCTTCGCCCGAAACTTCGGTTCGCCCAATTGAGTCAGAAAGTCAATTAGTTGTTCAAAGGTCAAATCAATAATATATTGCATAAGATTGGAGTTACCAGAAGGGAACCATTGATAGCTAGAAAGGTATTTCTGCGTAGCCGCCAGAAGACATGGCGTTAATAACTTCAAGAATGTTTTGGGTTTTGGAGCGAATACGAGGCCAGGAGGTTGTTAATAAAACGATGATAGCAATCCGACGCTCACGCAAATTTTGTTGGTAGCGCAGGTTTTGATCGGTGGTTACCAGTAGTTGGTAACCCGCGTTTTCGGCTTCGGTGAGTAGGTCTCCGTTTGATAGGGCAGACCATCCTTCTTCGTATGCTGTTTTTACTGTGTGGCCTTTTAGAAATTGGCGTAGGGGAACTGGTGTTCCTTGGTCGAACAGGATTTTCATTTTAGTTGACTGTTGCCAAGGTGTTTAGCTCATGATCTAGCACAGCTTCAACCTGAGCACGCTCAACGCCGGGAAACCATGCCAAAAATTCATCAATGGTTGCCCCGTCTTTCAAATTTTGAAACAAGGCAGCAACGGGCACGCGTGTGCCCTTAAAAACCCAGGCACCACTGACAATTTCTGGATTTTGTTCAATAGCTTCAACTGTTTCCCATTGCTTCATGATTTTATCCTCACAGCTATACGAGTTATTTGATTGCATTATACACGACTTTTATGGGGAATACGGCCGTCTCCATCATTCCATCACCCTCGTATTTTTACCCTTTGGAAATCATAACTGCAATCTCCTGAATATCCGCAAAGATGTGATCCGGTTTGAGGCCGTTGGCTTGGGCGACGTCATCCAGCTGGCTGATGCCGGAGAGGACGAGGATGGTTTGGATGCCCGCCGCTTTGCCGCCGGCGATGTCGGTTTCCAGGCGGTCGCCGACCATGGCGGTGTTTTGTGGCGTGCCGCCCAGCTTTTCCATCGCCATTTGGAAGATGAGCGGGCCGGGCTTGCCGATGACCACCGGTTGTACACCTGTGGCGGCCTGTAAAAAGGCGAGGAAGGAGCCTGCACCGGGCAGGGGGCCGTACTCGCTGGGGAAGGTAAGGTCGGGGTTGGTGCCAACGAAATCGGCCCCTTTGTGAATGAGCAGGGCACCGGCGGCCAGCTGCGGATAGGTGGCATGGGGGTTAAAGCCAGCCACGACGAAAACGGCCGTTTCCCCTCCCATCACCTCGTCCACACTCAACAACTGGAAATGGCGGGATTGAACGGCCGTTACCAGCCCCACATCCCCCACCACAAACGCCTTCACGCCCGGCTCGTAGATGCGCTGCAAATAATCCCCCGTCGCTTCGGCCGAGGTGAAAATCTGCGCTTCGCTGACGGAGACGCCAAATTGGGCCAGCTTGGCCACATACTGCTGCGGCGTTTTGGAGGCGTTGTTGGTGGCCATCACAAAACCAATACCGTGCTGACGCAGCGTATCGAAAAAATCGGCCAGACCGGGCATCGGTTCATTACCGCGCCACAGCACGCCGTCCATATCCAAAATAAGGTTCTTGATGTTGTTCATTCGCTCGATTATAGCGGATGCGTCGGGGTTGGGTAGACGAGCGGCATGGGCATCTGCGGCGGGGTTGTTATACAATTGGCTCGCCTCGTCGCAGGCAAAATCAAAGATTTCGCAGATTAAAAAGATTTAATCTGCTGAATCTGCAAAATCTGTTGATAAAATCTTGTAATTTCTGGTTTGACCAGGTTAGGAAGAGGATTCTGTGAAATTATCTGTGATTATGCCCGTTTATAACGAGCGGGAAACGTTGGAAGCGTCAGTGAAAGCGGTACTGGCGGTAGAGCTGGCTGACGAGGTTATTTTGGTGGACGATGGTTCAACCGACGGTACGCGTGATTTGTATCCGCAAATTCAAGCACTGGCTGACACCATCAAAATTCATCTCCATGAGAAAAATCAGGGCAAGGGTGCCGCGGTGCGTACCGGCTTTAGCCACGCCAGTGGGGACATCTTTCTGATTCAGGATGCCGATTTGGAGTATGACCCGCGTGATTACCCCGCACTGATTCGGCCCATTGTGGAGGGCAAAGCGGCCGTTGTTTACGGCTCTCGTTTTCGCGGTGGGCCAACCAAGACGATGTTTTTCTGGCATATGGTGGGCAATAAGCTGCTGACGCTCATCACCAACATCGTTTACAACACCATCTTGTCGGACATGGAAACGTGTTACAAAGTGTTCCGCGCCGACGTCATCCGCGATATGCCCCTGCGCTCGCGTGGCTTTGAGTTCGAGCCGGAAATTACTTCCAAAGTGCTCAAACGCGGCCACCGCATTTACGAAGTGCCCATCTCGTACAACGGCCGTGAGTTTGACGAAGGCAAAAAGCTCAACCCGTGGGTAGAAGGGCCGAAAGCGCTTTATTATTTGTTGAAGTACCGATTTGTGGACTGACCCGTAATCGGTAATCCCTAAACGGTAATCGGTAGGCAATTCACCGATTACCGGCCACCGATTACCGTTTACCGTCATGCGCAGCAATGAATCGTTTCCCCAAGCTGCCCCTCTTGCTGATAACCGGGTTAACGGCCGTTCTCCGCGCTCCCGGTTTGTTTGCCAACAGCTTCCAGGCAGACGAGGCGCTGTTTGCTACCTGGGCCCGCGAAATCGCCATCTGGCGCGATCCGCTGCTGATGTTGCCGCCGGTGGATAAACCGCCGCTGCTCTTTTACCTGCAAGCACTCTTTTACCCGCTGTTTGGCCCCGTCGAATTTGCCGCCCGCTGGCCCAACTGGATTGCCTCGCTGCTGCTGGTGCCGCTGGTTGGCATTTTGGCCTGGAAGCTGTACCGCCGGGCGGAAACGGCCGTCATCGCCGCCGCCCTCGTGGCCCTGTTTCCGTTAAGCATTCAATTCAGCGCAACAGCCTTCACCGACCCGCTGATGACTTTTTTGCTGATGACTGGATTTACGGCCGTATCTTGCCTGAAACCCGGTTGGGCAGGCATTTTCTTTGGCCTGGCGCTGCTCACCAAATACCAGGCCGTGCTCTTTTTGCCGCTGCTGCTGGGGCTTGGTTGGGTTCTCGGCTGGCGGCTAATGCAATGGGGACGGTGGCTGGCAGGACTTCTGCCGCCAATTATGGCCCTGTTTGCCTGGGAATTTGCCCGCAGCGGCCGTTTCCTCCTCTGGCACAACCAGATTGGCAACTTCGGCGGCGTCCGCCTGAGTTACTCGTGGGAGATTTGGCCGAGATTGTGGGCGTGGGTGGAGCTGTGGCAAACGGCCGTTGCCCCCCTCATCTTCCTCCTGCTCATCCCGGTGATCGCCTGGTTTGTCATCCAGACCTGTCAGGTCTGCCGCAGACCTGACAGGTCTCAGCCAACGGATCATCTCATTTTGACTTTCATCCTCGGCTATGGCCTCTTCCACTGGCTGTTGGCCATTCCCGTGTGGGATCGCTACCTGCTGCCCCTGCTGCCCCTGCTGGCGATTTTACTGGCGCGCGCCTGCGATGAACTGCGCGCCAAATTCCCCTTGGTGGCTCCCGTCCTGCAATTTCGCGGGGCGGTTGTTCTCCTGGCGTTGCTGTTGGTTTCAGCCTCGTGGGCGGCGCGGAACGGCCGTACCCCCCTCGGCAGCTCCCCCCAATCCGACCAAGGTGCCGCGACCATTGCCGCCGCTCTGGCCGACGCCCCCTACGGCACCGTGCTCTACGATCATTGGTTCAGCTGGCAGTGGCGCTACCACCTGTTCGACAAGCGTGTCTTTGTCAGCTGGTTCCCCCACGCCGACGCCCTGGCCGCTGATTTGGCCGCCTTTGGCCAGGATGGTGCGCCGCGCTACCTCGCCTTACCAAACGCAGACATGGCCCAACCCATCCGCCGCACCGTGCAACAAGCTGGCTTCACGCTAACGGCCGTTGCCCAATCCAACCAAATCATCCTCTATGAAATAATTTATCCACAGATTCCGCAGATTACGCAGATAAAAAAATCTGGACAATCTGCGAAATCAGTTGATTTAAGTTTTATAGAGCCATTAGCATACTTATTTCAGCAGAAAAATAGCCAAAGAATCTCCGCGCCCTTCGCGCTCTCTGCGGTAAATGATGGAGCGGTAGCATGAACTGGTTTGAGCGAATTAAGCGCCTGCCACCGCTGGTTTGGCTGCCCGTGCTGCTGGGCCTCTTTTTTAACAAGATGGCCTTCAGCAACCTCATTTTGGCGCGCGGCGACACCTTCCTCTACTTTTACCCGTACTGGGACGCGGCGGCTGAGGCGCTGCGGAACGGCCGTATCCCCCTCTGGAATCCCCATCTGTTCATGGGCGCACCCTTCCTGGCCAACAGTCAGGTTGGTTTCTTTTACCCGCTCAACTGGCCCGTCTGGCTGCTGCTGCCCACCCCCTACGCCGTCAGCGCCTCGATTTTGCTGCACCTGTTCATCGCCGGGGTGGGGGCATACCTGGCTGGACGGCAAACGTTGGGGTTGGGGCGCTGGGGGGGCCTGGTAACGGCCGTTCTCTTTGCCCTCGGTGGTTATCTCACCGCCCAGGTGGAGCACATCAACCAGCTGCAAGGCTTGGCCTGGATGCCCTGGTTTTTGTGGGTTGCCGCCCGCGTCTTTCGCAGCAAGCTGGGCAACCGCTGGGTGCTGGTGGGGCAGGGCGCGGTGGGCTTTGCCCTGCTGTTTAGCTTGCAGCTGCTGGCCGGGCATACCCAGACCAGCTTCATCACCGGCGTCATGCTCATCGTCTGGGGCGCGGCCCATTGGCTAGAGAAATGGCTCCTGCGCGATTCGCCGCACGGCCTCGGGCTTTCTTTCCAGTGGCGACGATTTTACCGGCGGCTGCCGCTGGTTTTGTTGATGGGGGGCGGCGTGGCGGTGCTGCTAACGGCCGTTCAGCTCCTGCCCACCTTTGAACTGATCCAGCAGTCCAGCCGCCAGGGCGGGCTGACCCCTAACGAAGTGCTTTCCTTTTCGCTGCACCCGCTGCTGCTGAATCGGGCTTTGCTGCCCGCCTACGGTCAATCCCTCTTCAGCGAATACGTCGCCATTTTGCCGCTGACGGCGCTGCTGCTTGCCTTTTTAGCGGCGTGGCAGTGGCGCAACTGGCGCGGCGTCGTTCCGGCCATCACCCTCGTTTTGCTGGGGCTGCTGCTGGCGCTGGGCATTTTCAACCCGCTGAACTGGCTGCTGGCGCGTCTGCCCGGCTTCGACCTGTTCCGCGTGCCCGCCCGCTGGCTGGCGGTGTACGCTCTCGGCGTGGCCTTGCTGGCCGGGCTGGGCTGGCAGATGGTGCTGGATCGCTGGCTGGTGCGGCAGCGGGACTGGCGCACGGTTCCCCTGCGGGCGAAAGAAAATTTGTGGCATGTGGAACGGCCGTTTCGCTACGCCATCTGGTTCCTCATCGGCCTCATCGCCTGGAATGCCCTGGCCCCAATCGGCGCGATTTTCCTGCCCACTGGCCCCGAAGCGCCGTTTGAAGCGGCTGGCCCGCTCACCCTGCTGCTCTGGCTGCTGGAGCTGGCCCTGCTGTTTGGCCTTATTTTGGGGCAGCGCGTGGCTTACGCGCCGGAAAATCGGTTCCGCTTTAAGCTGGAGATGCGCCCACCGGGTTCACCCTGGCTGCTGCTGCCGCTCATGGCCGGGCTGCTCTTCTGGGGCACGCGCAGCCATCCCTACAACAACCTCACCACGCCCGAAGCGTATTTCGACTTGCGCCCGCCGCTGGCCCGCCTCCTTGCCGAAACTCCGTGCCAGGGCGAAACGATTTGCCCCACACCGCCAGACCGCTTCCTCAGTTTGTCCGACATCTTCTTCGACGTGGGCGACCAGGCGGAAATCAACACCATTTACGCCGATCAGCTGTCGCTGGCGGCGCAGTACGATTACACCATCGCCATCAAACAAAAGGAGATCATCGGTCCCAACCTGCCGCTGAGCTTTGGCCTGGCGGCGGTGGATGGGTTTGATGGAGGCATTCTGCCGCTCAATTCGTATAGCCAATTTGTGCAGCTCGTTTTGCCAGAGGGAACCCGAACCACAGACGGCCGTCTCCGTGAGCATTTAACGGCCGTTCCGCCTGATACCTGGCTTGATCTCACCAACAGCCGCTACCTCATCACCGACAAAGTGGGTGACGTCTGGCAGGAAGTGGCCCCTGGCACAACCGCCTTCTTCGACCTGGAGTTTCCCATTGCATTAGGGTCGGGTGAATTGATGCCGATTGCCTACACGCCCCCCTTTACGGCCACCGCCGTGGCTTTTGTGGCCGAAGGCCAACCGGGGTGGGTAGAAGTGGAAACAGCGACAGACGGCCGTTTGGAGCTGCCCGTGACGGCCGTTGGTAGCGGTGGTGGCGTGGCAAACTGGTTGTCGCCCACAGCCCCAACCAGGCTCATTTTGCACGGACCTGAACAGGGAACCTGGCAAATTCATGGCGCGACGCTCATCAACGAAAACGATGATACTTTTCAACCGCTGGTGCTGGGCAACTATCGCCTCATCCATTCCGGCGACGTGAAAATCTATGAGAATCTGGACGTGCTGCCGCGGGCCTTTTTGCTCTCTCGCTGGGTGTGGCAGCCGGACGAAACGGCCGTCCTACCAACCCTCCAGCAGCCCGAATTTTCGCTGAGAGAAACGGCCGTTCTCCTCGGCAGTGGCGAAAATCAAACAGGGCCGCCCGACCCCACCGCCACTGCCACAATCATCCGTTACGCCCCGGAGCAGGTGGTGGTGAAAACCAGCAGTACCGATTCGCAACTGCTGATGCTCACCGACGCCCACTACCCCGGCTGGCAGGTCACCGTCGCTGGCGCACCCGCCGAGCTGCTTCAGGCCGATGGTCTGTTTCGCGGCGTGCTGCTGCCCGCAGGTGAGCACGAAGTTGTGTTTACCTTTGTCCCGCGCAGCTTTCAATTGGGGTGGCTGATGACGGCCGTTGGCCTCTTTCTGCTCCTGCTGCTGGGAACCGCACTGCTTATCACGCAGCGTTTGGAGTCGCGCCGCTGACAAGATTATGCATCAAAGATTTCGCAGATTACACAGATAAAAATCTGTGTAAGCTGCGAAATCCACGGATAAATCTCTTAAAAATCTGGAGAAAAAGATGGAAGTGTTTTCCCGCCCCAAACTAGGTGTTGCTCTGTGGACCCTGGGCCAGATGCCACTGGCGGATTCTGCGCCGCTGGTGGCCGAAATGAAGTACGATGGCGTGGTGCTGCCCTTCGCCCAGGTTGAAACGGCCGCTGCCGCGGCCCACATTTTGCAGGAAAATCGACTCTCCTGCTTTGCCCTCACGGCCAATCCGGTGGATTTGGCGCACCCAAACACGGCCGTTCGCCAACTCGCCCTTGACCATGTGGCAGAGGTGATTGAAAAGGCCGTTACCCTCCAGACCCCGCTGGTCACCCTGCGCAATCTGCCGGGGCGCATTCGTCCGGTGCGCAGCCATGAGGCAGAGCGGGAATATTTTGAAACGGCCGTTGCTCACCTGGCCACCGTCGCAGCGCAGCACAACATCCGGCTGGCCGTTGAGGTGGTGAACCGGTACGAGAGCTTCTTGTGCCTGACAACGGCCGAAACCCTGGCTATGCTCACCCGCCTCAACCAGCCCAACCTCGGCCTCACTCTCAGCGCCTTCCACATGAACCTCGAAGAGCAAGATGCTGCGACCGCCATACGCAGTGCTGGCGACAGGCTGGCCCTGTTTTACATGGCGGATTCCAATCGTCAGGCCATTGGTCAGGGACATTTGAAGCTGGGCCTGCACCTCTGGGCACTGGAAGCCGTGCCCACTGTGCCTGTCATTTTGGAGTGTCTGCCGCCGGGCAGCGATCCATTTGGTGACGGGGTGGGGGAAGACGGCCGTAACACCGTCCTTACCTACCTGAAAGATTCCCGAACGTGGTTCTAGAAGTTGACATAATGTTTTGTAATCTTGGGCCACAGAGGTATAATCGCACGTTGGAACCATTTGATTCATCAAACAATCGGGCTTCAACAATCGAGAGCCTGACACGCTGAGCCAGGGTTTTGTGCTCACCCAGATTCAACATCTGCTTGATCGGTACCCATTCAACGCTTTGCCTGCTCCCGACTGAAACCGGCCCAAAAAGTTAGGAGAAAACATGTCAGAAAGAAAAAAAGTGCGCGTAGCCATTATCGGTGTTGGTAACTGCGCCTCATCACTGGTTCAAGGCGTCCAATATTACAAAGAAGCGGCCGACGATGCCGATATCCCCGGTCTGATGCACGCTACCGTGGGCGGTTATCATGTACGCGATATTGAGTTTTCCGCCGCCTTCGATGTGGTACAGGGCAAGGTAGGCAAAGATTTAAGCGAAGCCATTTGGGCGCATCCCAACAACACCATCAAATTTGCCGACGTGCCTTACCTCAACGTGCCCGTTTCCCGTGGCATGACCCACGATGGGTTAGGCAAATACGTCAAAACCGTGGTAGAAAAAGCGCCTGGCCCCACCGACAACATTGTCAAAATCCTCAAAGATACCGGCACAGATGTCATTGTGAACTTCATGCCGGTCGGTTCGGAGATGGCGACCAAGTGGTACGTGGAGCAGGCCCTGGAAGCGGGCTGTGCGTTTGTCAATGGCATCCCGGTCTTCATTGCCAGCTCGGAATATTGGAGCAAGCGTTTTGCCGAACGGGGCCTGCCCATCGTCGGCGACGACATCAAGAGCCAGGTGGGGGCCACCATTACCCACCGTGTGCTGACCAACCTGTTTAAAGATCGCGGCATTCACCTGGACCGCACCTACCAGCTCAACTTTGGCGGTAACATGGATTTCTACAACATGTTGGAGCGTGAACGGCTGGAATCGAAGAAGATTTCCAAGACGGGTGCCGTTACCAGCCAGCTGCCCTACGACCTGGGCGCGGAAAACGTGCACGTGGGTCCCAGCGATTACGTGCCGTGGCTCACCGACCGCAAGTGGTGCCACATCCGTATGGAAGGCCGCGCTTTTGGCAACGTGCCGCTTAACCTGGAGCTCAAGCTGGAAGTGTGGGATTCGCCCAACTCGGCGGGCGTGATGATCGACGCGGTGCGCTGCGCCAAGCTGGCGCTGGATCGCGGCATTGGTGGTCCGCTGATCGCCCCGTCGTCTTACTTCATGAAGACCCCACCCGAGCAATTCACCGACGACGAAGCGCGTAAGCTGACCGAAGCGTACATTGCGGGCGAGCTGTAGCTTATTTTTGCCACGGATTGACGCGGATTAGACCGGATTTTAGAGTGGAATCAGGGCTGATTTGTGAGAATCTGGGGCGGAATTTCAAACGCAAGTAAAGTATCAAAGATTTCGCAGATCAGGCAGATTAAAAAATCTGGTAAATCTGCGAAATCTTTGATTTCCAATGGCTTCACAAACAATCACGGATTTCACAAATGGCGCAGATTTTTCTGGGTCTTTCGGATTTGGCAGGGTCAGTCTTTTTTTACACCGAATTGACGCGAATAAACGCTAATTTTCGTGTGAATTTGCGCCAATTCGGTGCTAATCCTCTGAAATCCTAAAGAGCCATTTTTTTGGAGTGCCTTGCGATAACGGCTTTTTGGCTGCGGCAGGATTAGCCGGGATACCAGATAATGCGCGGATCAGCGGCGGCTCTTTGGTAGTTCCAGGCGGCTTCCACCATCTTTTTTAGATCGTATTCGGGACGCCAATCGAGCAAAAATCTGGCTTTGGCGTTATCCAGCCAGGTTGAAACATAGGGGGTTGGAATCTCTACGGTAGGCAAGCCCCGGGTTGTGGCCAGGTATTGCCCCAGCTCGCCATAGTCCACGGGTTCATCCATGCAAATGTTAAACGTCTGCTGGCTGGCCTTGGGGTTGTCGATGGCGTGAAAGACGGCGCTTACCAGATCGTGGACATGGACAAAGTTGCGTTTTATGGGACGGCCGTTTACCCCCATCATCACCGGTACCGCCCCAGCCGCCACGTACTGCTCGGCCTGTTCCGGGCCTACCAAATCGCACCAGCGCGGCCCGCCAAAAACATCCGCCCCAAAAGAGAGCTGGTATTTAAAGTCGTCCTTTTCCATGATCCACGGTGCGCGTAAACAACAGCCATTCAACCCGTACTGAATGAAATATTGCTCCAGCATAACCTCTTCAAGCACCTTAGACAGCGCGTAACAGCCAGGGTAAGCCGAATGTTTTTGCGCTTCTGTTACCGGAAGTGGGTGGTCGTAAAAAAAGTGGCCGACGCTGGCATCCCCGCCGATCAGGATGAACTGCTGAAAGCTGGGGCTTGTGCGGCACGCTTCCAGCATCCAGAACAGCCCCTTAACCGCCACATCCATGATGGTTTCCGGCGTTTCCTTGCTGGTTGCCAGGTGCAAAACGTGGGTCACACCGGAGAGGGCGTCTTCGACCAACGGCCGTTTGTCAATGGACCCCCGCACCACTTCCACCCGGTCTTGCGGGGTCAACACCCGGTTATGACAAAGTGCCCTGACCACGAAGGCGTCAAACTGGGGTTCCGCCAAAAAGCGGTCAATAAATGCCTGACCTACCTTGCCCGTTGCGCCTGTCACCAGAATGCGTTTTTGGGGCGACATACCGTTCTCCTTCGAAAATAGGCCGCGGATTGCGCGGATTAACGCGGATGCAGCAGGAGCACACCAATCAACCGAGATAACGTAACACAAACAACTACACGTCCAGGTTGCGCACCTCGCTGCTGTGGGTCATGATGAAGCGCTTGCGCGGCCCGACTTCGCTGCCCATCAGCATGTCGAATGTTTTGTCGGCGACCACCGCATCTTCAATGGTGACTTGCAGCAGCATTCGCTCCGCCGGGTCCATGGTGGTTTCCCACAGCTGCTCCGGGTTCATCTCGCCCAAACCCTTATAACGCTGCAGGCTGTATTTTTTGCCCGCTTTTTGCAGTTCTTTCAGCAGTTCCTGGTTTTGCGCCTCGGTGTAGGCGTAGTGCATTTCTTTGCCCGCTTTCAGGCTGTACAGCGGCGGCTGAGCAATATAGAGATGACCCTTCTCGATGAGCGTGGGCATGTAGCGGAAGAAGAAGGTGAGCAGCAGCGTGCGAATGTGGCTGCCGTCCACGTCGGCGTCGCACATGATGATGATACGGCCGTATCTTAAATTGCCCGCATCAAACGTCTCGCCAATGCCCGTGCCCAATGCCGAAATCATCGCCTTGACTTCGTTGTTGGCCAAAATTTTGTCCAGCCGCGCCCGCTCGGTGTTGAGAATCTTACCGCGCAGGGGCAGGATGGCCTGGAAGTGCCGGTCGCGCCCTTGCTTGGCGCTGCCCCCGGCCGAGTCACCTTCGACGATGTACAGTTCGCACTTGTTTGGGTCGCGTTCGGAGCAGTCGGCCAGCTTGCCGGGCAGCGTCAGGCTTTCCAGGGCGCTTTTGCGCATTACCAATTCGCGGGCTTTGCGGGCTGCATCGCGGGCGCGGGAGCTGGTGAGGCAGCGCTCAATGATCTTCTTGGCTTCCCGCGGATTCTCCTCCAGGTACAGGCCAAAAGCATCGGCGGTGACGGCGGCCACGATGCCCGCCACTTCGGCGTTCATCAGCTTCACCTTGGTCTGGCTTTCAAACTGCGGGTCGGGGTGCTTCACGCTGACCACGGTGGTGAGCCCTTCACGCGTGTCGTCGCTGGAGAAGTTGGTGTCTTTTTCCTTGAGGAAGTTATTTTTGCGGGCGTAGGTGTTGATAACGCGGGTAACGGCCGTCCGCACCCCAGTCAAATGGGTACCGCCATCCGGGGTGTGAATGGTATTGGCAAAGGCAAATTCGGAGATGGCGATGCCTTCGGTGTATTGCAGGGCCACTTCCACCTCGATGCCGTCCACCTCTTTTTGGTCGTGTACGGGGTCATGGATAGGCTTGCGGTTGCGGTTCAGATAGCGCACAAACGATTTCACGCCGCCTTCAAAGTAAAAACTCATCTCACGGGTGGGCAACGGCCGTTCGTCGCGCAAGGTCATAAAAACGCCGCTGGTGACAAACGCCATTTCGCGGAAGCGGTTCATCAACGTTTCAAACTTGTAGGTTGCTTCTGCCTCAAAGATCGTTTCATCAAACTTAAAATGGGTGGTGGTTCCGGTTGGGCCATCCTTGTCCATCTTGCCAATTTTCTTCACCGGGGCGTCGGGAATACCGCGCTGATAGCGCTGGTACCAAACCGCACCCTCGCGGCGCACCGTCACTTCCATCCATTCAGATAAGGCGTTTACGGCCGCCGCACCCACGCCGTGCAAACCGCCCGACACCTTGTAGGCGTCGTTGTCAAACTTACCACCGGCATGGAGTGTGGTGTGTACCAGCTCCAGCGCCGACACTTTTTCGGTGGGGTGGAGGGCAACCGGGATCCCGACGCCATCATCCTGAACGGTGACGCTGTTGTCCGGGTGGATCGTGACCTCAATACGGCCGCATCGGCCCGCCAGCGCTTCGTCAATGGAGTTGTCTACAATTTCATGCACCAGATGGTGCAGCGCTTTGATATCGGTGCCGCCTACGTACATACCGGGGCGACGTCGGACAGCTTCCAGACCCTTCAGGACCTGGATGCTGCTGGCATCATATTTTCTTTCCGCTTCGGTTTTTTTAGCCATGAAACGTTCCTTTTTACGCTAAACGGGCAAAATCCAACCATCTGTTGCCTGAAGAACGGCAGCGTATCTGGTTGTTAGCTTGTAGATGAAAGGGTACAAATCAGGAGAAATTTAGCTTATTTTGCCTCGTTTTGAACTCATTTTTACGAGACATAAGTATACCACATTTGTTCTAAACAGGGTAGGGAAATGAGGAGGTGAGGGGGTGACAAGGTGACAGGGTGACAGGGTGAAGGGGTGAAGGGGTGAAGGGGTGAAGGGGTGAAGGGGTAACTGCCGATGTTGTGCAATTACCCAGTCACCCAATTACTGAATTACTTTCTTAGTGATGGTTGCTGCCAGGCCGCTGGCGGCGACTGGCCCAGGCAATGATCAGCGCCAGCAGGAAGCCGCCGCCCACTGCGCCAAGCCAGATGAGCCAGGGAGTGCCCGGCGCATTTTCGATCATTTCTGCCTCGCCGTGCCCTTCTTCTTCGCTGTGGGCTTCTTCGGCTTCGGTGTCAACGGCCGTTTCCTCTCCCACTGCTTCCTCGACTGGTTCCTCCACCACAACCGGGGCTTCCTCGGCCGGAGCTTCTTCGATGTCAATGGCTTCGCTGCGGTCAGGTTGGGCTACGCTGCCCTGTGGCAGAACAAAAACGGCCGTTGTCCACGCCGGTACCGTAAATGTGCCTGTGGTGGCATCAAAGACGGCCGTTTGTACCACCCCATCCACCGAACTTTGCTGGACGGGGTGGAGGGTGAAAGGCAGGTTGCTAACGGCCGTTTCCGTAAAGCTCACACTCTCTGGATTGGCGTTAAACAGCACCACCACCATGTCAAAGCTCGGATCAATGTCCTCACCCGTCAGGTCGCTCAGGCTCATTACAATCAGGCCGGGCAGCTGTTCCGCGCCGACGTTGTGGAATTGCAGGCGGTTTTGCACCTGTTCGGCCGTTTGCAGCCGGAACAGCGGCGAACTCATCCGAATTTGCAGCAGTTCGCGGAAGGTGTCGCGGGCAAAGGCAATGTCAGCTGGCGTCGGGGCCAGGTCGGGGTTGGCCAGCAGTGGCTGCATCGTCGGCCACATGCCCTGGTTGTCCCCCGACGGCGGCAGCCCTACGCCCCAGTTGTTGCTCTGGTAGGTGAAGTCCAGCCGGTTGAACCAATCGCCGGAGTTGTAGCTGTTGCGGTCCAATGACTTGGAGCGCAGCAAGTCGTCCCCAGCCTGGAAGAAGGGCACACCCTGGCTGAACATCACAATCGAGTTGCCCAACGTTTGCATCCGGGCCCGGTCGCCGGTGCTGGTGCCCAGCGGTGCTTTGTACTGGATGATGTCAAACAGCGTCTCGTTGTCGTGTTTGGAGATGTAGACAATTTGCTCCTGCGGATCGGCCGTGTAACCTGCGGGCGAACCGTTGTACAGCACCTCGCCGCCCGAAATCGGCGCTCCGTCCGAGCCGACAAAGGTAAAATCGCTTAGATTGCCCGCCAGCCCCAGCCGGATGATGTCCATAAAGTTTTGCAGCTTCACCAGCTGCTCGGTGGCGCTGCCCTGGTCGGTCTCGTTAGGATAGACCAGTAAGCCGTTCAGGAAACCCTGCTCGGTCTGGCCGCCAAACGGGCTGCCACCGCGCGCCGCATCCCGCAGCCGGTCGCTAAACGTGCCGATGCCGGTCCCCGCCAGGTTAAACTGCGTGGCGTTTTCGCCACGCGCATTGCCGCCCACTTCGCCAAAATCCCAGCCTTCGCCATAGACGTAGATGTTTTTGCCATCCACACCGTGTTCTTCCAGCGTCAGGGCATCCAGCGCGGCGCGCACGGCCAGCATATCTTCCTTCATGTGGTGGCCCATCAGGTCAAAGCGGAAGGCATCGATTTTGTACGCCACGGCCCAGGTCACCACCGAATCCACCATCAGCTTGCGCATCATATCGTGTTCGGTGGCCGTGTTCTGGCAGCAGGTGCTTGTTTCTACACGGCCGTTGCTGCTCAACCGGTGATAATAACCCGGTACAATCCGGTCCAGCACCGAATTGTCGGCCTGGCCGCTGGCATTGGTGTGGTTGTACACCACATCTACCACCACGCGCAGCCCAATTTGATTCAGCGCTTCTACCATCTGGCGATACTCGATGATGCGATTGACCCCTTCTGGATTCACCGCGTAGCTGCCTTCCGGCACCGTGTAGTGGAAAGGATCATAACCCCAGTTAAACGGATCCTGGTCTCGAAGAGCGCCAATCAGCGCTTGCTGCTCCTCAGAATCGGCGGGCAGGGCGGCCAGCTCCTCAAACGATGGCGAAACCCAGGTCGATTTGTCCTCGTTGATGGTGGCGATGTCGAAGGTGGGCAGCAGGTGCAGGTGCGATAGTCCCGCATTGGCTAGCGCGGCCAGGTGCTGCATGCCGTTGGAATCCATCACTGTGAAGGCCGAGTAGGTGCCGCGCAGCTCTTCGGGCACGCTGGCGTCATTTACGCTAAAGTCGCGCACGTGCAGCTCATAAATCACAATGTCTTCCGGCGCAGCTACCCCTGGTTTTACCACGTCCAGCCAGCCATCGGGCATCGTGGCCGGGTCCATCAGGTCCACAATTTGGCTGCGGGTGCTGTTGGTGGCCAGGCTGAAGGAGTACGGATCGGTGACCATGTTGGTCTGCACGCTGCCCTCAGTGGGCACATAAACCTGTACTTCGTATAGGTAATATTTGCCAGCCCAATCTGCCGCGCCGGTGATGGCCCAGGTGCCGTTGCTGGGCGTAGGCCGCATCGTCAAAATTTCGGCTTCGGTGTTGGGATTGGCATCGTCAAAGAGGTGCAGGCGCACCTGCCGGGCCGTGGGTGCCCAAACAGTGAGGGTAGGCACGCCGTCGCTGAAGGTGACGCCCAAAGCGCCGTCGTACGGGTACAAAGCATCCAGCACGCCGGGAATTTGCAGGCCAGCGGCGTTAACTGTCTGGCCATCGGCATCCTGGGCCGAGACGGCAATCTGGCCTTTGAGGGCCACCCGGGCTACGCCTAAATCGTCCTCGCTGAACTTGAGCGCGGTGAAGTTACGCAGATGGGGGAACTTGGCAATGATTTCCTCGCTCAGGCCATTGGGATCGACGGTGAGCGGTACCGCTTCGCCGCCCGAGATGCCATCGAAACCGAGCGAAAACGCGCCGCCCAGCGGATCGTAGTGGAAGAAGTATTGGTTGCCGGGGGCATCTTCAATATCCCAGGCGATGGTGTCTTGCGCCACCCAATGGGCACTGCGTTGGCTGATGTTGCCCTGGATGCCGCCGGACCCGACGGAAATATTCAATAGGTTGCTCCTTGAGTCGAAGGTGAAGGTGACGAGCATGTCGGCTTCGGTGACGCTGAAGGCGAGGTTGGCTCCATCCAGTGCGCCGCCCTCGCCGTAGTTCACGTCCCAGGTGCCGTTCACCGCGACTTTGGCTTCGTATTCACCAACGGGAATGCTGACGGTTTGGAAGGTGAATACACCGTCGCCGTCGGGGTCTTGCAGCCAGCTGGCGAAGCAGCTGGGCAGCCAATCTTCAGCACAGCCAAGCTCGCTTTGGAAGCTGCCGGGCACGTTGGCGATGAGGTTGTTGACGCTGTCGGCCACCCAGCCGGTCTGGTTGTCGAAGTAGAAGGTGACGCTGGTATCTTCGGCGAGGGAAAGCGGAATGTTGGGGCCGCCGGGCTGGGCGTTGAGGCCAAAGTTGACGTCCCAACTGCCGTTGAGGGCCACTTTGTATTCGTAATCGCCAGCAGGAATATCAAAAGTGCCGCTGAAGAGCTGGTTTTCTTCGCTGTAGGTTAGCTCGGTGTTGGTACAGTCGGGGGCCCAATCACCGGCGCAGCCGAGCACGGATTGGATTGTGCCGGGCACGACGACAAGGTCAGGGAAGGCGGCGGCTGCCGGAGGCAGACCGCTGCCACCACCGCCCTGATTTACCAGGTCGGTCGGAATGTCATCGCTGGTTTCGATGGTGAGCAGATTGGTGGAAGGATCAAACCCGAAGAGGACGGCCTGGCCTTCGCCGACGGTGAATGGGATGTTGGCTCCATCCAGCTCGCCATCGACGCCATAGTTGACGTCCCAACTGCGGTTGAGGGCAACTTTTGCTTCGTAGTCGCCAGCGGGAATGCCGATGGTGATGAAGGTGTAGATGCCGTCGCCGTTGGGGTCTTGCAGCATGGCGCGCAGGCAGTCGGGTGCCCACTCGCCCGCGCAGCCCAGTTCATCCTGGAAGCTGCCTGCGGCGGTAGCGACGAGGCTGTTGATGCTGTCGCTGACCCAGCGGGTTTTGTGGTCGTACCAGAAGGTGACGGGGCCATCTTCTGGTACTTCGATGGGGATATTGGGGCCGTAATATTCGGCGTTGAGGCCGTAGTTATCGCCCCAGCCGCCATTGAGGGCGGCTTTGTATTCGTAATTCCCGGCGGGCATCTCGAAGGTGGCCAGCCAGATATCGTTTTGTTCGTCGTAGGTGAGCTGGCTTTCGGCGCAGGTGGTGTTCCATTCGCCGGAGCAGCCAATGGCTGGCTGGAGTGTGCCAGCGATGGTGACGCTGTCTGGTGGGGGAAGGCTGGCGGGGTCATCTGATTGGGCGGAGGCGGATACGGCCGTTACCCCCAGGCCCAACAATATCACAAGTAAAAGGCGGATGTTATGCCAGGTAAAAAGTTGTTTTTCTCTCATGGTTTCTCCACAAAATGATGCGGCTGACAGGGCCAGAAATTGGCGCGGTTTCAGGATTAGATGCTGCTTCATTTTACGACAAATGGAAACGGCCGTCATCCATTGCAGATGCACCTAATTTAGAAAATTTCTGGAGTGAAAAGGGGAAAATCAGGAGGGAGAGGTGACCGCCGGGCAGCGCTGTAAGGCCTGGGCCAGCTGGTCCATTTTGACCGGCTTGCTGATGTAGTCGTCCATGCCTACTTCCAGGTACTTTTCCCGGTCCCCGGTGAGGGCGTTGGCCGTCATGGCGATGATGTACGGCCGTTGCGCCGCTGGCCAGTTTTCACGAATGAAGCGGGTGGCGCTGACGCCGTCCATCTCCGGCATCTGCACGTCCATCAGGATGACGTCGTATGGCTGGCGCCTGAGGCTTTCGATCGCTTCCGCTCCATTGCCCGCCACGTCGGCGCGGTAGCCCAGGCGGGCCAACATGCGCAGCGCTACCTTTTGGTTGATGACGTTGTCTTCAGTGAGCAAAATGCGCAGTGGGTGATGGGCCGTGTCGGCGGGAAAGGGTTCAACGGCTGGTTCGTTGGCGGCCACTGTTTGATTGGGGGTGGAATGGCTGCCATCCTCGCGCAGCAAATTGATGAGCACGTCGTACAGCTGGGCCTGTTTGGTGGGCTTGACAAGGTGGGCATTGAACAAACGGCCGTCCTGCGTTTCCTTATGCCAGCCAAGTGAGGTGAGCAAGACGATGGGTAAGGTGTTGTCGTCGTTGGTTTGGCGTACGGTTTGAGCCAGGGAACGGCCGTCCATGCCCGGCATTTGCATGTCGAAGATAGCGATGTTAAAGGGATCGGTGGTAGTGGCTAAAATGTCTAGTGCCTCTGCCCCGGAGGCGGCCAGAATGGGGCTCATCTGCCAGGAGAGCGCCTGTTGGGCCAGAATTCTCCGGTTGGTTTCATTGTCGTCGACAATTAAGATGCGCTTGCCGGTGAGGCAGGGCTGTTTGGCGGCAAGATAGGCGGGTTGGGTGAAGGGAGCAACGGCCGTTGTGATTGTGAAATGAAATGTGGAGCCTACACCTTCTTCACTTTCCAGCCACAGGCTGCCGCCCATAAGTTCGGCCAGCTCCTTGCTGATGACCAAACCCAGACCCGTGCCGCCAAATTTGCGCGTGGTGGACGAATCGACCTGGCTGAACGACTTAAACAGCCGCTCCTGGTTGGCCGGAGAGATGCCAATACCGGTATCTTTAACAGCAAAATGGGTGCGGTAACGGCCGTCGCCAACCATCTGACTGTCTACAAAAACCACCACTTCCCCTTTTTCGGTGAACTTCAGGGCGTTGCCAATCAGGTTAACCAACACCTGCCGCAGCCGGGTAACATCCCCCATCACCATCGTAGGCGTTTTGTGATGGATGAAATAAGTGAGCTCAAGCCCTTTTTCCGTGGCTTGCGCGGCCAACAAATCCAACCCTTCTACCACCACGTCTCGAATATTGAGCGGCTGGATTTCCAATTCCAGCTGGCCTGCTTCAATTTTGGAAAAATCGAGGATATCGTTGATGATGGTGAGCAGGTTGTCGCTGCTTTTGCGGATTGTTTCGGCAAAGTCGGTCTGTTCAAAGGTCAAGGCGGTGTCCAGCATCAGCCCGGTCATGCCGATGATGCCGTTGAGTGGGGTACGAATTTCATGGCTCATGTTGGCCAGGAACTCAGATTTGGCCCGCGTGGCCGCTTCGGCCGCTTCTTTGGAGACCATCGTTTCCTGTAACTTTTGGATGGTTTGGTTTAAAGCTTGCTGGTGTTGCCGGGCTTCGGTCATTGATTGGTGGAAGTTGTCCATCGTCAGGTGGGTAAAAATGCCCATGACAAGGATGGCAATGATGAACGAAGCCAGAATGCTGGATGAATGAACCTCATGCGCATGGCCTGAGGCTATGTGACCATTCAATTCACCAATATAGAGCAAAAATAAGCCGGCGATGGAAGCTATGCTGTACATAGCGGCTATCTGGGTTCCCAGAATAGACCCAGCCACAAAGACCATCGCCACCAGAAAGATGAGTCCACCGCTCAACAAACCATCTGTAAAAATGGCCTCAGCGACAATGAGCACATAGAAAAAGGCCAGGTAAACGGCCGCTGTCGTGCGTACATAACCACGTTTATTAAGCACAAACGCGGTGAGGGTTCCCAAAAACAAAACCGAAAAGACTAAGATGTTCAGCGTGTCGATCAAAAGCCCCATCGGCACGACAAACACCATCAATATTCCCAGCGAGGCCAGTAGGATGACGTGGAACATCCTGGCGGAACTCTCTTTTTCACGGTCAACAAAGGGCGGGGGCGAAAGGAAATTTTTGATGGAGTGAAGCATTTGCCTGGTGCTTATCTGTTGAGAAAATGGTTTGGTGAACCCAAATGTTCAGGAGGAAGCGTATCGTTTCGCCCTGGTGGTGACAATTGGAGAATCGTACTACTCCCCCCATCGCCGTGGGTGGCCTTTCCCGCTTTCTGCGCCAAGTTGCATGAAGAATACTGCCCGGCAGGGGTGTCAGTTAATAGATTGGGTTTGAGAATCTCGCCCGACACGATTACAATTCTGCACATGGTAGTTCGCACCGATTGGCGCATGCGCCAAACCTCCCCTCAGTTGACAACGCAGCTGCGTCGGCCCGTTTCTTTGAGCAGCCGCTGGATTATTGGGTTGGTAACGGCCGTTTACCTCGTCTGGATTTTTATTCGGGCCGTCAGCCAGCCAGAGTGGTTTACCCAGCTGCCCGCCCTGGTGCTTGAACTGGTGCGCCTGGCCGAAGTGGCCTGGTTAGCCACCATCCTGCTGCTCTGGGGGGTGATCTGGTGGCAGGCGCGCCAGGAAGCGTCTTCGCCCTGGGAGCCGTTGGATTTGACCACGCTTTACAACCTGCATCCGGCCGAATTTGAGCAATACGTGGCCCGGCTGTTCCGCCAAAAAGGGTATAAAGTGGCGCTGCGCGGCCGCAGTGGGGACCTCGGTGTTGATTTGGTCATCACACGCTCCGGGGGGAGGCGGGCCATCGTCCAGTGCAAGCGCTACCGCAGCACCATCGGGCCTGACATTGTGCGCGAGCTGTACGGCACCCTCATGCATGAAGGTGTCTCGCACGCTTTTCTGATCACCACCGCCGAAATTTCGGACGCGGCGCGGGCGTGGGCGCGGGGCAAACCGATGACCCTGATTGATGGTCCCACGCTGGTGCAAATTGCGTCCTCGCTTCGCCTGAAACCCACTTCCCCGGCAAACTCCTTATGAACCAGCTGGAGCAAACCCGCCAGACCTACCGGCACATCGCAACCGCTTATGCCCAGGCCCAGCAGGAACGGGGGGCCAGTGAGGAGATGAAAGCGCAGCTGGAGAAGTTTGCCGCGCTGCTGTCGCCTGGTGCCATCGTGCTGGATGTGGGCTGTGGGCCGGGAATGGATACGGCCGTTCTGCGCCACCACCACCTGCAAGCCATCGGTCTGGACTACAGCTATGAGATGATGCTGGCCGGCCGCGAGGGGCTGGGCAACCAGGTGCCGTTTACCCAGGCCGACATGCGCCGTTTGCCCGTGGCCGACAACGTTGACGGCCTGTGGGTGTGCGCGTCGCTGCTGCACCTGGTCCGCGAAGAGGTGCTGCCCACGCTGCACGAATTCCACCGCGTGCTGCGGCCCGGCGGCGTTTTGTATCTTTCGGTCAAGCTGGGCGATGGCGCGGCCTGGGTGACCAACCCTTATGACCAGACCCACCAGCGCTTTTTTACTTACTGGCAGCCGGAGTTGTTGGATTCTTTGCTGGAAACGGCCGCTTTCCACATCCTCGACGGCTGGCAGGAGGCGGGGCGGCGCGACACCTGGCTGGTGCGCTACGCCCGCAAGGAGGAGCCACCCAAATGAACCTGACTGAGTACAATCAATTTACCGAGGAGCTGCGCCTGAAGCTGGCCGGGGACGACCGCGTGTTGGCCCTGATAGCGGTTGGCTCGATGGCCCAGCAAGATTATCAGCCCGACGAATGGTCAGACCACGACTTTTTTGTTATCACCATTCACGGCGTGCAGGAAGACATGCGCCGCGATTTGTCGTGGCTGCCCCGACCCGACGCTCTGGTCTTTTCGTTTCGCGAAACGGAGCACGGCATGAAGGCACTGTATGCCGGGGGGCATCTGCTGGAGTTTGCCATTTTTAACAAAGATGAGCTGCAAATGGCCCGCATCAACCGCTACCGGGTGCTGCTGGACAAAGCGGAAATCACCCCCAGGCTGGCTGAGCTGGCCTTAACCACTGAGGATTTTGCGGCCCAGGCCAAAACGGATCCCCAGCGGCGGTTTGCTGAGTTTTTAATGAACCTGTTTGTGGGCGTGGGGCGCTATGCCCGTGGCGAGCGCTTGAGCGGGCACCAGTTCATCAAAACCCATGCCCTGACCCATCTGCTGCGGCTGCTGGCCGAATTTCACACGTCGGAGGCGCAGCATTTGCTGGATAACCTGGATCCGTTTCGCCGGTTTGAGCGGGTTTTCCCGGTGCTGGGCGCAGAGGTTAACCGGATTTTGGCGCTTAGTCCGCTGCTGGCGGCGGAAGGGCTGTTGGTGTTGGCGGTGCAGGAGCTACGGCCGTTTCTCACCCCATTCCCCGCAGCGGCCGTGACGGAAGTGCAGCGTATGATTGCCAAAGCAAAAGAGGAGGAAGGCTAGACTCGTGACATTGTTGACCATCTTGCTGCTGCGTCACGGCCAGACGGATTGGAACCACTCGGGCCGCTGGCAGGGCCACGCCGATATTCCACTAAACGAAACCGGGCAAAAACAGGCCGCTGCGCTGTGTCAGCGCCTGCGCTCCTGGCCTATCGACACGATTTATACGAGTGACTTGCAGCGCTGTGTGCAAACGGCCGAACCCCTGGCTGCGGAACTGGGCATCGCGCCCATCAAGAAGAAGGTGTGGCGCGAACGAGATGTGGGCGACTTTAGCGGCCTCACGGGCGAACAGGCGCGTGAGCAGTTCCCCGACGTGTGGGCCAGGACGACCCGTGGCATGATCGATCCCCCCAACGGCGAGGCGTTTACCGATGTGCTCAGCCGCGCCTGGCGCGCTTACGAATCGGTGCGCGACACGCACAGGGAGGGCATGGTGGCGGTAATCACCCACGGCGGCTTGCTGCACGCCCTGTTGGGCCAGGTGATGGGCATAGATCCGGCGATTTACGGCCGTTTCTCCATGCGCGGCAACACCGGCCTCAGCATCATCGAAGTCAATTCACACGGCGCGGTTGTTACCCGGCTAAACGACACCAGCCATCTTGAATAAACAGGAGATTGGAGATTGGAGATTTGCATCAATTTCTAATCTCCAATCTCCAATTACTAATCTCCCTAAAATCACACCTAAAGGACAACAAAATGACAGTAGAACCAACAAATCCCCTCTGGGACAAAATCGACGCCCACATTGATCAAAACGTCACTTACTGGATTGACCAGCTGGCCCGCCTCTGCGCCCAGCCCAGCGTCTCGGCGCAAAATGATGGCATTGCCGAATGCGCCGACCTGGTGGCCACCATGCTGCGCGAGCAGGGTTTCCGCGCCGAGGTGATGCCGTCGGATGGCTACCCCGTGGTCTATGGGGAAGGCGACGGCCGTTCCGACAAAACGCTCCTCTTCTACCTCCACTACGACGTGCAGCCTGCCGAACCGTTGGAGCTGTGGGACTCGCCGCCGTTCCAGCTTACCGAGCGCGACGGCAAGCTGTACGCCCGTGGCATCAGCGACGACAAGGGGCACATCATTTGCCGCCTGGCCGCCCTGGCCGCCGTGAAGGAGGCGATGGGCGGTGAGCTGCCCTGCAACGTCAAGTTCATCATCGAGGGCGAAGAGGAAGTTGGCAGCCCCAACATGCCCGCCTTTGTGGATAAACACCAGGCGAAACTGGCCGCCGATGCCTGCATCTGGGAGTTTGGCGGGGTGGATCATGACGGCCGTCCCAGCCAGGCGTTAGGTATGCGCGGCATTTGCTACGTCGAGCTGTCGGTGCAAACCGCCTCGATTGACGCCCACTCCGGTCTGGGTGGTTCGATTTTCCCCAACGCCGCCTGGCGGCTGGTCTGGGCGCTGAACACGCTCAAGGACCAAAACGAGCGCATCCTCATTCCTGGCTTCTACGACAACGTGCAGCCGCCCAGCGCTCGCGACCTGGAAATGTTGGCCGCCATGCCGTCGGAGGCTGAGAATCTGAAAGAGATGTTCCAGCTGGATGGCTTTTTGTTGGGCCTGACGGATGATTTGGAATTGAAGCGAACGGCCGTTTTCGAACCCACCTGCACCATTTGCGGCCTGACCTCAGGCTACCAGGGTCCCGGCTCCAAAACGGTGCTGCCTGCCCAGGCCAGCGCCAAGGTAGACTTCCGCCTGGTGCCCAACCAGACGCCCGACGAGGTGGTGGCCAAACTGCGCGCCCACCTGGACGCCCACGGCTTCAGCGACATCCAAATCAAGCTCAACGGCGGCGGCCGTCCGGCCAAAGTGGACCCCGATGACCCGTTTGTGCAGTTGACCAACGAAACGGCCGAACTGGTCTACGGCAAAGAGCCCAACGTCGCCCCGATGATTGGCGGCAGCGGCCCGAACTACCCCTTCATCCACACGCTCGGTCTGCCGCTGGTGGCCGCTGGCGTCGGTTACCCCGGCAGCCAGGTCCACGCCCCCAACGAAAACATGCGCCTGGATTATTTCCTGCTGGGCACCAAACACACCGCCCGCATCATCGAGCAGTTTGGCAGCAGGTAATCGTTAATTAGGGAATTCACCCTAACCCCAGCCCTCTCCCTACGAGGGAGAGGGAGTCAGATTCCCTAACTCTCCCAGGGGGAGGGTTAGGGTGGGGGTTGAAGGATTCCACTACGCTCTGGCCGCCATTTCCTCACCAAAGCCGAGCAGCGCTTTAACGCGCTCATCGTTGGGCGCTTCAGCGTAGACACGCAGGACAGGTTCGGTGCCAGACGGCCGTATCAACAGCCAGCTGCCATCGTTCAGGTAATATTTCACCCCGTCCACCGTCTCCACTTTTTCCACCGCCACGCCCGCAATCGCCTCCGGGGCGAGATTGATGAGCATTTCCACCATGCGCTTCTTCTCCACCGGGCGGGTCAGCTTCATGTCGGTGCGGGCGTATTGGGCCGGGCCGTACTTGGCCAGCAGATCCTCTACCAGCACATGCAGCGGCATTTTGGCAGCAGCCATCACCTCCAGCAGCAGCAGCCCCAGCAGCACGCCGTCACCCTCCGGGATGTGCCCCTGGATGCTCATGCCGCCCGACTCCTCGCCGCCCATCACCACACCACCAGCAATCATCAAATCGGCGATATGGTTGAAGCCTACCGGCGTTTCGATGAGCTCCAGGCCGTACTGCGCGGCAATCCGGTCAATCATGCGCGTGGTGGAAACGGTACGTACCACCTTGCCGCGCAGCCCGCGCTTTTCTAACAAGTAGCGCAGCACCAGGGCAAAAATCCGGTGTGGATCGACAAAGTTGCCCTGTGCATCCACCGCGCCGATGCGGTCGGCGTCGCCATCGGTGGCCAGGCCCACATCCCAGTGGCCGCTCTGAATGGTGGACATGAGCAGCCCCAGGTGCCGGGTGATCGGCTCGGGATGAATGCCGCCAAAGCCGGGGTTCATCTCGTGGCGGATGTTGTGCACGTGGGTACGGCCGCGTGCCAGTACCTCGCTGATTGCCCCCCGCCCGGAGCCAAACATGCCGTCGGCCACCACGCGCAGCTCGCCGCTGGACAAAATGTCCAGATCGACCAGATTGCTCAGGTGTTCGTAGTAAGCCCAGGCCGGATCAAACTTGTGTACCCGATCCATCTTGACCGCTTCGTCGAGGTCCATCAGGTTGGGGCCGCGAGCGGTGGACAGGTTACGCTCCAGCAGCTGCTCGACGCGTTTGTGGTGCGATGGGCTGGCGCTGCCACCAAAACAGGATTTGAGCTTGACGCCGTTGTAGCGCGGCGCATTGTGGCTGGCGGTAATCATCACGCCCGCCGTGGCATTTTTGTGCTTAACGGCGTAGCTGATGGCCGGGGTGGGTGTGTCGGCGCGGGCCAGCCAGGTGTCGATGCGGTTGGCGGCCATCACGCGGGCCACTTCAGCTGCGTACCGGTCGGACAAAAAGCGGGTGTCGAAGCCTACCACCACGCTGGGATTGCTGTCATTTTCCTCACGCACATAGTCGGCGATGGCCTGGGCCACCAGCCGCAGGTTGCCAAAAGTAAAGGTTTCGCTGATGACGGCGCGCCAGCCGTCGGTGCCAAATTTGATGGTCATTGGGTGTCCTTTGGTAGAGACGTTGCATTGCAACGTCTCTACGTTTCGTAGTTCAAAATAACAATAAGATCATTCACGTTGGTGCCGGTTGGCCCGGTATGGATGAGATGGGGACCGTGCCCGGCGGCGTCTAGCTGCTGAAAGAAAGTGTAGCTGTCGTTGTTGTCCAGGAACGTTACGGCCGTTTCCCCATCCTGCACCGTTTGCCCCGTCACGGTGGCTCCAGCCGCGCCGCTGGGGCCGTCGTCGCCGTCCGTGGCGAAGCTGGTGATGGTGCGCTGGGGCCAGCCCGCCAGGTTGATGCCCGCCGCAAGCGCTGTTTCTAAATTGCGCCCGCCAATGCCATTTCCGCGCAAAGTCACCGTCGTTTCGCCGCCAAGCAGGGTGGCGCTTTGCGCCGGGGCGTCGCTGGCCAGGGCGGCGGCAAATTTGCCCACCTCACGCGCCTCGCCTTCCAGCCGGGTGGTCAGCAGGCGGGTCTGAAAGCCCAGCGCTTCGGCCCTGGCTGCCGCCGCCTGCACCGCCTGCTGAATGCTGCCGATGATCAGGTTGTCGATGATGTTGGTGGGTGGGGTGTGCCTGGTTTGGGTCAGGTTTTTTAGGGTGTTGGTGATGGTTTGGGCAACGGCCGTATCCAAAAACCGCTCCACCGTGTAGCGCTGCAAGATGGCCAGCGCCTGGGCTGGGGTTTCCTGGCTGGCCACCGTGGGGCCGCTGCCGATGGCTGCCAGGTCGTTGCCCACCACATCGCTCAAAATCAGGCTGATGATGCGGGCTGGGGCAACCCATCGCGCCAGCCCGCCGCCTTTGACGGCATCCAACTGGCGGCGCACCGTGTTGACAGCCTGGATGGGGCAGCCGCTGGCCAGCAGCGCCTGGTTGAGCGCCTGCCAGTCGTCCAGCGGCAGGCGGGGCCGGGTAAACAGCGCCGACGCCCCGCCGGAGATGAGGCACAGCACCAGGTCTTTTTCGGTGAGGGTGGCCAACGGTTCCAACACGGCCGTTGTTGCCATCACGCTCTGGTCATCGGGCACGGGATGGCTGCCCACGCAGGCAGGCAGGGGCAGCGGCGTGTCGGGCAGGTGTTTGGTGAGGATGCCGCCGCCAGCGACGGCCGTTTCGCCTACCACATCCAGCGCTGCCAGGGCCATCGGTACGGCCGCTTTGCCCAGGCTGAGAATGAAGAGACGGCCGTTGCCCAACTCAACCGGGTGTGGGCCGAGGTGCAGCTGGCCATCTTTTTTGTGGAGATGTTGGTAAACGGCCGTTTGCGGATCGGCCTGATCCAGGGCAGCCTGCAAAATAGCTTGAAGGTGGGCCGGGTGATTGGCAAAGTGGAGCGGGGTCATGTTGGCTTAGGGCTGGAGCGCTGCGGCAGCTTCTTCGGCGGCAACTTGCGGTGTTTTTGCCAGGGTCATTACGTCAAACACAGCGTTATTGAGCACGGTCATGACGCTGCTGGTGCTGCTGAACGGCATCGGCCTGGCTCGATTGAGCTGGCTGCGGGCAAACGCCACGTACGGATCGTCAGGTGGCCAGAAGGCCAGCGCTGCCTGGCGTGCGGGCAAAAAGTTGCTGGCGTAGCTCCATTCGCCCAGGGCGCTGCTGTCGATCAGGCTGATGAGCAGCTCGCCAGCCAGGGCACGGCGGGTGGGATCCGAGGTGCTGATGGCCCAGGCCCACCCGGTGATGATTGGATTTAGCGGCTGCTGCAGGCCAGGAACGGCCGTTACCTGGAACACACCCTGTTCATCCCGCTGCCGTAAAAATTGTTCGCTGTTGGTAAGGGCAAAATTGGCCGTGCCCGCCTGGAACAGCGGCCACGACTCTTGCAGGGTGGAATAATTGCTGCTCTGGTCCAAAATAAAACCGTTGCTTTTGGCGGTAAACAGCTGCTGCAGCGCCGTGGCCAGCGGCTCCACCTGGAGTGCCGTCTGGCCCGCCTCGTTGGTGAGGCGGCCGCCTGCGTCCAGGTAGAATTCCAGGCACAGCAGCCCGCCGGGGGTGCCGTTGGCCGGTAAAATCATGCGATATGGCAGCGACGCGAGCGTTTCCCAGCGGGTAGGAACGGTTTCGGTGACCGTGGTGCTGTTGTAGGCCAGATGCGGCAGGCCGGTAACCACAAAGGGATAGCTGCTGATCTGGCTGTCTTTCAGCACCAGCTCAAGGGCGGCGGGGAACAAATCTTCCAGCAAGGCGGTTTCCACCAGGCCGTTCAGGGGGAAAATGAGCTCTTCGTTTAGGGCCGGATTAAGCTGGTCGATGGGAATGGCGATCAGATCGGGCAAAATGGCGGGGGCGACGGACCGACCAGTGCGCAGGTAGTTCAAAATGCTGCTCTGGCCGCTGGCGGCTTTTTGTTCGATGGTGAGCTGGACGTTGGGGTGGCTGCTGCGAAAGGCGGCCAGCTGGGCGTTGAGAATGGCGGCGCTGTCTTCGGTGGCCAGGGCAATTTCTGGGGGAATCCAGACACGCAATGACGGCTGTGTTTGGCTAACGGCCGTTGTCGGAATGGCAATGTCTGGTGTGGTGTCGGCGGAGGGGGTGCGGCTGGCAATGGCCGTACCGCCCGGCACGGCAGCTGGGGTGGGGTCCGTGGCTTGGCTCTGACTGAAATTGTTGACCAGATCGCAGCTGACGGTGAGCCAGAGCAGCACAAAAAACAGGAGAGAAACCTTTTTCTTCATGCGCCAAAGTATACCGTTGATTTGGTAATCGGTCATTTGCACCCGACCGCTCCTTAGGATATGCTTTGTCTATGATGTTCATTCTGTGGTTTGACCGTCGGTATTCTGAAGCGACCCGCCTGGGCTCTATTTTGCGGCGTCCCAATACCGGTACGCCTCCCGAATGAATTTTATGTAAAGTAATTGTTTAATCAGGCCGAGGCGAAACGTCTCGGCCTTTTTTGTTGCAAAATCAAGCGTCTGGAGGCTGGCAGCAGCTTTCAGTCGCCAGCCTGCTACGCAAAAAAATGGAGTAGATCATGGCTGAGATATTGTTCAACCTCGACAAAGTAACCGTTTCGCTTACCGGCAAGCTGATTTTTTCTGGCCTCAGCTGGGAGGTGCAGAACCAGCAGCGGGTCGGGCTGGTTGGTCCCAACGGCGCGGGCAAATCGACCCTGTTGAAGCTGGTGGCGCGGGAGCTGGAGCCAGACGAGGGCAACATCTTTCGTAAATCGGGGCTGACGTGGGGCCGGTTGGTGCAGGAACCCGACTTGCCGCCGGGCCACACCACGCTGGAAGAGGCGATGACGGCCGTTCCCGCCATCGCCGCCATTCATCACCAGCTGGCCGAACTGGAGCAGCAAATGGGCACGCCAGAGGTGTATGGCGATGGCGACCGGCTGGCCAAAGTGATGGCCCGACACGAAAAGTGGCTGCACCAGCTGGAGCAGCTGGACGGGGCCAGCTACGAGAGCCGCGTCAAAGAGACCCTGGTGCAGTTGGGTTTTGGCCAGGACCGTTGGGAGACGCAGACGGAGCATCTGAGCGGCGGGCAGAAGAAGCTGGTGATGCTGGCCAAACTGCTGGTGCAGGCCCCGGATTTGCTGCTGCTGGACGAACCCGACAACCACCTGGACCTGGCCGCCAAGCAGCGGCTGGAGAAGGTGATTCGCGGCTACAGCGGCTGCGTCGTCATCATTTCGCACGACCGCTATTTGCTGGATGAGGTGGCCACGCACATTGCTGAGCTGGAAAACGGCCGTCTCACCCTTTACCCCGGCAACTACACCAGCTACACGACCGCCCGTGAGCTGGCCCGGCTGCGCCAGGCGCAGCTGTACGCCGCCCAGCAAAAAGAGATTGCCCGCATCGAGGCGGCGATTGCCCGCTTTGAGCTGTGGGCGTCGCTGGTGGTGAATGAGCGGCACATCAGGCAGGCGCGCAGCCGCCAAAAAATGCTGGACAAGATGGACAAGGTGGAAAAAGTGGCCGAGCAGCGGCGCATGACGTTGGACCTAGCGGGCTGGCGCGGCAGCAACAAGGTGCTGGAGCTGGAAAATGTAACAAGACGGTTTGACAACGGCCGTACCATCTTCAACCGCCTCAACCAGATTTTGTGGCATGGTGAGCGGGTGGGGCTGGTGGGGCCGAACGGCGCGGGCAAATCGTTTCTGCTCAAACAGCTGCTGGACCCGGAAGCTATTCACGGCGGCCAGATTAAAATCGGGCCAAGCGTGAAGATTGGCTACTATGCCCAGGAGCACGAGACGCTGGACTACAGCCGCGACCTCATCACCGAGATTCGCCAATCAGCCCCGGTAAGCCGCGAGGTGGCGGTCGCCTTCCTGCACCGCTTCCTCTACACCTACGACCAGATGCAGCAGCCGATCGGCAAGCTCAGCGGCGGCGAGCGCAGCCGCTTGCAGCTGGCCAAACTGGTGCTGGAACGGCCGAATCTGCTCCTGCTGGACGAACCCACCAACAACCTGGACATCGCCTCGATTGAGGTGCTGGAGCAAACGCTGGAGGAGTTCGACGGCACACTGCTGATTGTGTCGCACGACCGCTACTTTTTAGATCAGGTGGTGGACCGGGTGCTGGAGTTGAAGGACGGCCGTTTCACCGAATTCGATGGCGGCTACACGGATTATCTGGCGGCGGGGGGAAGAATGTAATTGGGTAATTGGGTAATTACGTAATTACCCAATTACTTTTTTACCGTTCGTAGTGGTAGATTTGAACGATGCGTTTGATGGCGTAGATGGCTTCCCCCGCCTTAACCGTATTGATGGGCTGCGCCATCCGCTCCAGCAGGCGGTTGAGAATCTGGTTAGCCAGGACGGCACCGTTGGGCAGGTCGTTGTAGCGTTGGAGCAGCGCTTCGGCTAGCTGGATGTCGGCCTCGGTCAGTTTGTCGACGGGCCATTTGGCGGCGACTTGCTCGGCGGCACCGGGGGCGCGGCTGACGACGGGGTTGGTTGTGGTGGAGTTGGCCAGGGATTCGAGGGATACGGCCGTTTGCTCCCGCACCACCAGCGTATTAGCCGCCAGATCACCCAGCCGCCGCGCCTTACTGTCGATAAACATCGTCACCAGCCCCAGGCCGTAAGCACCAGGTAGAAAATCTATCAGCCGCACCAGGTTGCGAATGACCGATTCGGCCAGGGTGATGGGCGTGCCGTCGGCGCGAATGACGCGAATGCCCACCTGGCGCTTGCCCGGTGAACTGCCGTTCCAGGTCATCTCAAAAAAAATATAGTAGCCCCAGAAAAAGGCAAAACTGATGAGGGAAAGCATGGCCAGCAGGAATGAGCTGGCTGAAGAAAGCTCGTCAAAGCCGCCCACCACCACCAAAATGAGGATGGCGTTGGTGGCCATAAGCAGCAGGCCAATGATCGTGGTATCTACCAAAGCGGCCAAAAAGCGTGAGCCAATGCCCACGACTTCGTAGCCAAATACCACGTTTTCGGGGGTGTCGATATTGAGAAATTCATCCGGTGCTGTCATTAATTATCCGCTGCCATTTTTATTACCAATCAGACCTGATAGGTTTCTGCCAGAATAATAGCCTGCCAAATATGCCTCGAAAACCTGTCAGGTCTTGAGAACTTTTGTTTCTTTGTGTGATCCTCTTTAGTATAATCATCTTCATGAATGCTGAACAATTTTACCGTTCGCGCCAGGCCGATTGGCAGCAGTTAACCGCACTCCTGGACAAAAGTCAACAGATGAATCGCCTATCCCCGGCCGAAGTGCAGCAGATGGGGCTGCTCTACCGCTCGGTCACGTCGGATCTGGCCCTGGCGCAGCGGGAATACCCGCGCCACCAGGTGACGGCGTTTCTGAACCAGCTGGTGGCGCGCGGCCACGCCACCATTTACCAGGGCGAACCGCTGGCGGTGCGCCGCCTGAAGCATTATTTTTTGGTTGGTTTACCGACCACTTTCCGTGAAGCGCTGCCGTTTATGATAACGGCCGCTCTTTTGCTCATTGTGCCCGCGCTCATTGCCGGCTTTCTCACCAACTGGCAGCCGGATGCCTCCACCTGGCTGCTGCCCGCCAACGTGCAGTCGTTACGGCCGCTCATCGAAGACCAGGAGCTGTGGACCAATATACCGGTGGAGGAACGGCCGTACACCTCCGCTTTTCTCATGACCAACAATATCCAGGTATCCTTCATGGCCTTTGGTGGGGGCATTAGCGCCGGATTGTTCAGCCTGTACATTCTTGTCTTTAATGGCCTGCTGCTGGGGGGCATCACTGGCCTGACGGCCCATTACGACGTCGGTTTTGAGCTGTGGACCTTTGTCATCGGCCACGGCGTCATTGAGCTGTCGGCCATTTTCATTGCCGGTGGCTCTGGATTGATGCTGGGCTGGGCCATTTTGCAGCCGGGCTTGTTGAAGCGGGGCGACGCCCTCATGCTGGCCGGGCGCAAAGCGGTCAAGCTGATCATTGCCTGCGTGCCGATTTTGATTGTGGCCGGGCTGATCGAAGGCTTTATTTCGCCCAATGAAAATATCCCCTGGCCGGTGAAGTGGGGCGTGGGCATTGTGACCGGCATTCTGCTCTACAGCTACCTGCTGCTGGCCGGGCGGCAGCAGCAACGTTGACGAGATTGGGCCACTCTTCAAGAGTGGCCCAATCTTTTTACGCGGTTCTGGCGGCGGCGAAGGCCAGTTCGCTTAGCGTGGGGTGGGCGGCAAAGATGGCCGCCAGGTCGTCGAGCGTAGCGCCAACCTGGATGGCCAGGGCCACCGGGGCTAACACATCATCACTTTTACATGAGTAGTTCAATATTTCGCGTGATGAGTGAAACCCAGCCATCAACGACTAAAAAGCTCAGGATTACCCAATTTACAATCGCAGCAATGAGCGTGATGGAATCCCAGGTGCTTAAGCGAATTTTGGCTGGGTTAAATATTTCGGGACGCCAATAATCCGCTGAGCTATTGTGTGCAAAATGAATAGATTCCCCCACAACAGCATTTTTAAAGAATTGAGAATCAGGAGTTTGGTAGTCATGGCCGTCAATCTCAAGCTTGTATATTACGCCACCTCTTGGGATAGAGTCTCTATCTTTTCCTTCCAATACACCTTCACCAAAGCTGGGACCGGATACTATTCCTTCAAGCTGCTGACTTGCTCGGGGAATTGTTAAGAACCCAAATACGATGATCATCAAAATCATCGTAACTATAACAATTATTCTTGTGCTCAGCTTCTGTACCGGCCTTAAGGTTGAGTATTCTGGAAGGAGAAAGGCGTTGAAGCCAAACGTAAAAAAAGCAAGGAACGAAATAAGAAAGAGCAAACTTCTACTTACATCTGCCGAATAAAACCCATAGTAGCTTCTAGCGATGGCTGGGCCAATGGTCGTCATCAAAACAGGTATGAGCCAAAGTGGCCAATAAGGTTGAACGAATCGCTGGTAAAATTTTTTGCCGCCAGAATCAGGTAATCGTCCAAGTCGATCACGTGAAACGGTTGCAAGCCCCTCAAATGCGAGCCCCAAAATGCAAAAAAGGACAAAGGCCCCTAACAAAAGCATGATCCAAACTGATTCGTTCATTCTACGTTCGCTTTGCTATAGCATGGTCTTGGCTTTTAGTTCCAAATAGCGATTGATGACGGCGATGGAGAGCTGGTTGGCGGGCACATCGAGGGTGAGGACGCCCTGCTGGCGCAGGCGATCCAGGGTGATCTGGCGCTGGTCCAGCAGTTGGGCAGCGGCCATGCGCTGGTACGCCGTCTGCGAATCTTCGGGCCGCTGCTGGGCCGCCTGCACCACGTCCGGGTCGCTGATGGTGACCACCAGCGGTAGGCTGCGCCGCGCCAGCAGCGAGACGTGCTTCACCAGCCCTTCCAGGCTGATGCCGTGGGTTAAATCGGTAAAGATGACCACCAGCGACCGCTTGCGCTGCTTGGCAGCCAGGTAGCTGAGGGCACGGCCGTAATCAGACTCCACCGGCTGGGCTTCAACGGCGTAGAGCAGCTCCAACATGCGGTAAAACTGGCCGCGCCCCTGCCGGGGCGACAGGTAATGCTGCACGTCGTTGGCAAAGCTCATCATGCCCACCTTGTCCCCTTTGCCGGTGGCCACGTAGCCCAGCAGCAGCACGGCGTTGACCACGTAATCCAGCTTGGCCATTTGGGCGACGGGGCTTTGCATCATGCGGCCCACATCGAGCAGGGCGATGACGTTTTGGCTGCGCTCGGTCTGGTATTCCACGGTGACGGGGCGGTGGCGGCGGGCGGTGGCTTTCCAATCGATGCGGCGGTATTCGTCGTCGGGCAAATATTCGCGCAGGCGCTCAAATTCGGTGCCCTCGCCGAACTGGCGGGTGTTGCGCAGGCCAATCTCTTGCAGCCGATTTTTGCGCAGCAGCAGATCGTAGCGGCGCACGTCCAGCAGGTTGGGGTACACCTTGACCGGCTCGGTGAGCGGCAGTTTGCCCTGGCGTATGGCCAACCCCAGCGGCCCCAGCCAGCGCAGGTTCAGGTTGCCAAACTGGTAGTCACCCCGGCGCAGCGGATGCACGGTGTAGGCAGCTTCCCAGGTGCGGCGCGGCCCCACTTCGCCCGTGAGCAGTCGGGTGGAGACGTTGAAGGCGTCCGGTGGTTCATCGCGCAGCCAGATGGTGGTGGGGCGATTGCCCCGGTTGCGCACGCTGATTTTGATGGGATTATCGGCTCCCAGGCTGAGCTTTTGGTCGTGTTCGCGCTTGATGTCGAATCGCTTTTCGATCGGTTCGGCGGAACGCCAGTCGAACCAGAGCAGGCCGCCCACCAGCAGCAGGTAGCCCAGCGCCACCCATTGCAGCGCGGGCAGCCAGGTGCCTGCCGCCATGATGGGCGCGGCCAGGAGCAAAATGAGGATGCCTCGGTTAGTTGGCTGCATATTATTTTTTGCCACAGAGGGCACAGAGGAACAAGAGGTTTGATGCTTTTGCTGTGGCCGGCGTCCTCGCCGTGCCATCAACGGGCACGGTCAGGAGACCGGCCCGAGCGCACAGACCTAAAAAATTTTTATTTTTCAAAAATTTTGCCGATTGCATCTTCAAACTCTCCAAAATCTTTCGCAATCACTTCTACACTTTGTATGCCTGCAACGGCATCGATCATGACTATTTCCATGGAACCGGTAGAAGATTTATGCATGGCAATAGTTTCCACACCACCATTCGAGGCAAAGAAAAAATAGTCAGGAAATTCCCTCAAATGGGATTCTGAATTGTAATATTCTAAAACTTCATTGACGCTCCAGAGTTGGAGCCACATTGGTGACAAAGCCAGTTCTCCTTCGCCTCCGTTAAAGCGCTTAAGCATAATCAGATAAGATTGTGGCAAATCAAAATCTACAAGTTGTGTTAATTTTTCGATGTCGCGATCAGTTGCCGGTGATTGAGGATTCCAATATTTAGTCATAACCTCTTTTTCCTCTGTGTTCTCTGTGGCAAAATTATCTCCTTTGTAGGGTCATCATCAGGCCGTGCCGGGGGCGGATGGTGACGAGTGGGTCGGCGATGACGGGGTGGTTGGGCAGCAGCTGGAGCCGGTATTTTTGCAAGACGGCCGTTACCACCAACCCCATCTCCACTTTGGCAAACTGATCGCCAATGCACAGCCGTGCCCCGCCGCCGAAGGGAAAATAGGCGTAGCGCGGACGGGTTTGCTCCGCTTCGGGCGTGAAATGGTTCGGGTCGAATTGATCCGGATTTGCCCAGAAGGCCGGATGCCGCTGGAGGGTGTACGGACTCATGATGATGAGTGCATTGGCCGGAATCTGTGCCCCGCCCAGCGTGTCGGCGGCGATGGCTCGGCGGGTGATGACCCAGGCGGGCGGGTAGAGCCGCAGCGCCTCGGCAATGACGCGCTGGACAGTGGGTAAGTTGGGCAAATCGTCGGTGGTGGGCAGACGGCCGTTTACCACCCCATCAATCTCCGCCACCAATTCTGCTGCCACACACGGGTTTTGCGACAGCAGGTAAAAGAGCCAGGTGAGGCCAGAAGCGGCCGTTTCGTGGCCCGCTACCAGCAAAGTGATCACCTCGTCGCGCAGCTCGTCGCGGCTCATGCGTTCGTTCGTTTCGCGGTCAACGGCCGTCAGCATCTGGCTCAAAATGGTGTCCGGGTTGGCCTGGCCCTGCTCATGGTCGTGGATCGCTTTGTCGATAAGATCGTCCAGCAGATGCAGCCCGTCGCGGACGCGGCGGTTGCGCGGCGTGGGCACCATCAGCGGCAGGGCCACCAACTGCTGCGAGCGGTAAACGACGTAATCGAGCATCGTCAGGACGGCGTGGGTGAGCTGGCCCGCGTCGGCCTGCAAATCCAGCCCCAGCAGTGCCTCGCCCACCACGTTGAGGGTGACGGCCATCATCTCCTCGTCGATGTCTAGCGGCTGGCCCGATTGGGCCGCTTTGTCCCAGCCCGCCAGCATATTTTGCGTGGCTTTCATCATCATCTGCCCCCAGCCCAGCACCTTTTGCCGGTGAAAGGCGGGTTGGATCATGCGCCGCTGCCTGCGCCAGAAACGGCCGTCGCTGGTCAACAGCCCGCGCCCGGTGATTTTGGCCAGGGTGTTGTACTGCACCGTGTTTTTGCTGTAGTTGCGCTGGTTGGTCACCAGGATGTGCTCGATGAGATCGGGGTGATTGAGCTGAAACACTTCCCACAGCCCCAGCGGGTAATGAATAAAATCGCCATGCTCGGCGGCATTGCGCTGCAAAAAGGCCAGCGGATTGCCCTGAATTTCGGGAATGCGCCGGGGGGAGAGGTTGACTGCTTTGAGGGTTGGTGGATGGGAAACGGCCGTGTCTATCATAATGGAGATTGGAGACTGGAGATTAGAGATTGGCGATCTGGTTAATCTCCAATCTCTAATCTCCAATCTCCCCTTTATCGCGGCACCTCAACCTGGCCCAGCAGCCGCCGGATAACGGTATCGGGATTGAGGCCTTCAATTTCGGCTTCGGGTTTGAGCAAAATGCGGTGGCGGTACACCGCAGGCGTCACAAATTTCACGTCGTCGGGCGTCACGAAGTCGCGGCCCTGCATGGCGGCGTACGTTTTGGCCGAGAGCAGCACGTGCGTCGCGGCGCGGGTGCTGGCCCCCAGCGTCAGATCTGGTGATTGGCGCGACGCGGCGGCCACCTGGGCGATGTAGTTCAGCACGCCATCTTCCACCACCACTTTGTTAATTGCCTGCCGCACCTTGCCGATGGCTTCCGCCGGGAGTTTGGCCTTAAGCCCCGTGGCGGCCAGGTCGTGGGCGTCGAAGCCGTTGTGGTAACGGCGCAGCACCTCAATTTCGGTGTCTAAATCGGAGTAGGGCACGGTCACTTTGAACAGGAAGCGGTCCAGCTGCGCTTCCGGCAGCGGGTAGGTGCCCTCGTACTCAATCGGGTTTTGCGTGGCGATGACCATAAACGGGATGCCCAGCGGATAGCGGGTGCCTTCCAGGTTCACCTGCCGCTCTTCCATCGCTTCCAGCAGGGCCGATTGGGTTTTGGCCGGGGCGCGATTGATCTCATCGGCCAGCAAAATCTGGGTGAAGATCGGCCCCTTCTTCAGGTAAAACTGGCCGTTGCTGATATCAAACACCGAGGTACCCAAAATGTCCGACGGCATGAGGTCGGGGGTGAACTGGATGCGGCTGAAGTTGGCCTGCACCAGCTGGGCCAGCGTCTTGGCCATGAGCGTTTTGGCGGTGCCGGGCACGCCTTCCAGCAGCACGTGCCCACCGGTCAGCAGGGCAATCACCAGCATCTCAAACGGCTCTTCCAGGCCGACCAGCACCTTGTCGGCCTCGCGCCGCAGTGTTTCGTAGATGGTTTTGAGTTGAGTTGGTTCCATTTTTTCTTCCTTTGTTGCTCGTTCCCACGCAGAGCGTGGGAATGAGGGTCAGGACGCTCCGCGTCCCGTGCGACGCAGAGCGTCGCGAACTGCATTCCACGCGGAGCGTGGAACGAGAGCTAATGACATTTGAACGAGGCCTGAGCCTGTCGAAGGCCGGCCTTCGACAGGCTCAGGCCCCGTTGGTCATGTAAATTATTTTTCACCGAACGAAGTCGCTTCGCGGACGATTTGCACCATTTCGCTCTCGCTGACGTTGGTTTGGGAGAGCTTGCGCAGCGTCTGGCGCAGGGCGTCGGTGTCTAGATTAGGCTGGTAGCTGGCCAGCTGGTTGATAAACTCCTCGTCGGGCAGGCTGGGATTGAGGCGGTAGCGGGCGCCCAAATCGCGCTTGAGCCGGTCGTGGTAATGGTGGAGAACGGCCGTTCGGTGCCCCGCCCGCCGGCTTAAATTGGCAATGCCGGTAATGTACTCCAGCGGGGCGCGGCGCACCACGTCTTTGCGCAGCGGCACCGGCCGGCCAAAATGCCGCCCGCGCAGCACCAGCCCAATAAAAATAATGGTCAGCACCAGCAGCAGGGCGCGGCCCACCGGGGTGCGCTGCAGCCAGTTGCTCGACGTGAGCGCCCCGTCTACCTCCGGGCGAATGCCGTGGTGCCATTCGTTGAACCAGATGCTCCGCCCGTCTGGCGCGGCGTTGAGCAGATTCAGGACCAGCTCAGGATTGCCCACAGTTTGCAGCCCTTCGTTGCTAAATGGCCCGGTGACGGTGGTGAGAATGACACGGCCGTTTCCCTCAGCAAAGGCAATCGCGGTGGGGTATCCGGTCCGATTGGCCAGCAGTGTCACAAAATCGTTGCGTTCGGGGCGCAAAAAGAAGCTGCTTTCGGCGCTGAGGCTGCCGAGCGGCGGGGTTTGCAGCAGGGGGGTCTGGTTGGTTACGGCCGCTTCCGAAGACGGCGCCAGGCCAAACTTCACGTCCAGCTGCTCCGCCAGCTCAATGGTGACGCTGTCGGTGCCCGCCAGCAGCAGCGTGCCACCTTCCTCTACCCAGCTGTGCAGCAGCTCCCATTCACCCGGCGTAAAGGCGACCGTTGGCTCCAGCACCAGGGCCAGATCGATTCCGCTGGGCACACCAAACGCGGTGCCAACCGAGTCGGTCAGCTTAACCTGCTGCGATTCCAGGTAAAGCCAGAGCGCCCGGCTGCCCTGCGGCTGGGTGGAGTAGGACGCCAGCGGCGGGTCTTGCAGGCTGGCCTGGGCTTGCTGGACGACGGAAACGGCCGTAACCACCGTCAGCAGCAGGAAGAGGAGCAGGGCCAGCCACGCGTCGCGACTCAGGCGTTTCATCGCGCCTCCTTTTGCTGGCGCAGCGTTTCCACACGCCGGGCGTAGGCTTCATACTCGCTGGCGCTGAGCGTCTGGAAGCCGTACCAGACCCGGTCGAACACGTCGATCACCTCGCGCAAGATGGCCGCCAGCTCGGGGCGATGGGCCACGGTGCGCAAATATTCGCGGTTGGTCAGCGAGCGGTCGTAGCGCAGCAGGCCGCGTTCTTCCAGCAGCAGCAGGGCGGAGAGGTAAAGGTAGCGAACGGCCGTGCGATAATCCCCCCCGGTCGACAGTTCCTGGGCGCGCTGCAGCGCCTGTTCGGCCGTCAGCGGCTGGCCGCCCAGCTCATCGTCGGCGTGCAGGGCGGCATCGGCGCTGAAGCCGGTGATGAGGTCACGCAGGGCGTAAAGCAGCACGGCCACCACCAGCACGGCGGCCAGGATGGCCAGCAGGTTGCCCACCGGCAGGCGGACAGTGCTGTCATTGGGGAAAAGACGCAGGAAAAAGTCCTCAACCGCCTGGCGAATGTCCTGCCACAGCCGCTGCAAAAAGTTTGGTTCGTCCACCGTGTATTGGAATTCCGGCTGGCTTAAAATGTCGTTCAGCGCTGTTTCGTCCAGCTCGGGCAGGGTGGGGGCTGGCCAGCCCTGACGGCTGAGGAGGAGTGTGGTGAACAGCTGGTCTAGCTGGGTGGTGCTCACGGCTTCGTCTTGCAGCTGGCGAATGAAGAAGCTGTGGTCAATGGGTTGGCGACGGCCGTCATTTAGCTCAATTTCGGTGATGGCGCTGAGGGTGGAAACGGCCGTTTGGCGCACGGCCGCTGCGTCATCCCCGGCGGCGCGTAAATCATCGCGGATGTGGGTGAGGGTGTCCCAGTAGGCGTCCAGCGTCAGAGAACTGGTTTGGGCCAGGGCGGGCCGTGTGGCCACCAGCAGCAGCATAACAGCGATCAGGTACGGCTGGAAACGGCCGTTGCTCCCCCACCAGGCCATTAAAATCCACTAAATCCCAACGCCGCTACCACAAAAATCAGCAGCAGGGCAATGTACAGCACGGCAATAGCCACCGTGATGAGTGAAAAATAGCCAATTTCTTCCCAGCGGGGCAGGGTGTTTTTTTCCAGCGGTGGCGCAGTCACCCGCACGGTTTCCGAATCAACCCGGTCGCTCAGGGCCAGGACGGCCAGATCGAACCCTTCGGTGCGGACGCGAATGTCGAAGTAAAGCAGGGTGACGCAGGTGAGCTGGAGCGGCAGGTAGATCAGGTTGAGCAGCAGGAGGACCACCTGCTGGATGAGGCTTGTGGTGGTAGTGTTCACGCCGCTGCCCAGGGCACCTTGCAGGATAAAAATGGACAAAACGCCAGGCCCGGTGACCACCAGCTGGCCAAACAGCCCCAGCAGCAGCATAAAACCAATGAGCCACCAGATGCGCCGCCGCGCCAGATCCCAGGCGCGTTGAATCGCCTGGCTGGCCGAGCGATGTTCCAGCACAATAACTGGCGCAACAAGGGGCAGGATGACGAGGGAAAAGAAAAACAGCATGCCCAGGCCGCTAATCCAGCCGACGCAGGGCACGATCACCCACCAGACCAGCAGGCCCAGGATGACGAGGATGCTGAGAAAGGCGGCGACGAGCAGGGTCAGGCCATGACGGCCGATTCGTTGGTACGCTTCAAACAGACCAATTTTGTGGCCCAGGTAATTTTCGGCGACGGCTTTGGTGAGGGCGGCGGTGGCCAGCTGCACCAGCAGCAGGGAGACGAGCTGCCCCAGCCAGAGCAACGGGTTGTTGCCAAAGCCGCTGCTTTGGGCAATTTCCAGCCAAAAGTCGGTGAGGGACGCCGAGGGGTTAAAGGCCAGGTCTGGGGCCGAAGCCAGCCAGAGCCCGAGCATGTTAACGGCCGTTGCCGGAATCTGCGCCAGGGCGACGATGCCGACAAAGATGAGAAAGTTGCTGCGGTACAGCCGGATGGCTCGATCCAGCAGTTGGGACATGCTCAGCGGTTGCAAATTATCGGTAAATGCGGTCATAAGATAGTTTTTGTGGTCAGGTCAGCGGTATCGTCGAGAACGGTTTGGTTGGCTGAAGCCAGCACCATCAGGTCAAACCCTTCAAAACGGATGCGCAGGTCAAAATACATCAAGGTAATGGCGGCGATGCGGATGGGGAGGAAAACGGCCGTTAATACCAGCGTAGCCGATTGCTGCACGATGCTCTGGACAAGGAGACTTGTTTCGCCCAAAACGATTCCCAGTACCCCGCCAATCACAGCCGCAGGCCCAAAAATAATCACGAAAGTTAAGACACTCAACAAAATTAGATAGCCAAACACCCACCAAAAGCGCAGCTTGCTCAGTGCCCAAGTTCGCGCAACGGCGTCGATGACGCTAGCTCTCTCCAGCACCACAACCGGTGGCAGCAGCGAAAACAGAATGCTGGCAATGGCTCCAAGAAAGAAAAAACCAATCAATGCTACCAAAAATCCAAGGCAAGGGATGAGCGCACCCAAAACAATGGGGATGGTCAGGCCAAAAATGAGGAATCCGGACAGTATCGAGGCCAGGATGAGGGTAAACCAGGTGTTGCCCATTCGGCTAAAGGCGCTGTCGAAGCTGACCGGTCGTCCCAGGTAGCTGTCAGCCACGGCCTGGGTCAGCGCGGCTGTGCCTACCTGGCTAATAATAAACGAGGCAAACGCGATGCCAAACGTAATCAACATGGCCGGAAGAAAAAGTGCGATATTCTCGAATGGATTTTCTGCCACCGGGTCGACCGCAAAATCGTTGGCTAGTAAGGTGGAGCCAATTTGCAAGATTGAAACGGGCAGCTGCATGATGATTGCAACTAATATAAAGGTCAAAAAATGCCTGCGAAAAAGCCGAAAGGTTCTGTCTAGCAGTTCGCCAACGGACAACGGCCGTAAATCCAGCAGTGTAGATGCATTCATGATTTATTCCTCCGGGCTTGTCGCGACGAGAAAGTAAGGATTGGCATGGCGAAAATTATACCCGAAAGAACGGCCGTTCAACAGAATGAAAAGTATGGGGGATGGCGCGATTTTTGAGGCAGAGGCGCAAATTTAACGTAGCGAGATTGGGCCAATCTTCAAGATCGGCCCAATCTGTAAACGCCACAGTTAATTCTGAACACGCCTTTAGAAGCGGAGCAGCGCCCCGATTTTGCCCGCGTGGTCCAGGTCGGCATCGTCGCGAATGACTTCGACATGAGCGCCCTGGCTCAAGCTGAGGGTAAAGGCGCTGTCGACCACATCATCGACCGGGGTGAGTTCGCGGTCGCTGAATGGGCTTTTGGCCAGGTTGGCCACCACAAAGCCGCTGTTGGTGTCCACAAAGCCGGGCAGTTGGAAGCCGTCGCTGATGACCAGCGTTTGAATGCGTCGGTCGCTGACGGCTTGCAGCGTGTCGTCCAGTCCCAAAACCGCCTGCCCGCCGCGCGCCTGGGTGCCGATGAGCGACTGTACCAGCTTTTTCTCCCGCTCTTCGTTGGCCGCTTGCAGCATTTTAATGGACGCCTGGCGCACGTCGTGCTCAGAGGCGTTCATGTCTACGGCAAAGGTGCCCGCCAGGCAGCTCTGCATCTGCTTGGGCAGCATATCGCGGAATTGGGCGGTGGTTTCGGCCGTACCACCCAGGAAGAGGCGGCGAATCGGCTTGTGGTTGAAGAAAGAAACGGCCGCACTGGCTGCTTCGCGCAGGTTGCGCCGGGCCACTTCTTCCTCTCGACTGCCGCCGCCAATTCCACCACGCCGGCCCACGGCTGAAGAGCCGCGTCCCTGCTTTAGCTTGTGCACTTCTTCGCCCATGTAGCCTTCCGCTTCTTCTAGCGCCCCCAGGTGGTAGGCAAAAAAGCGAGCGCCGACGCGGTCTACCAAAATGACGCCGTAGTGGGCGTAATGGTCGAGCAAATGGCCAAGCGGCTTGAGATAAGGTTTGGGGGTAATGCGCAGACGGTTGCGGAAGGAAACGGCCGTGGGATAGGCGCGGAAAAAGTCACCATCCTGGCTGCTGAACACAACCAGCCCCTGGGCCGACCAATCAAAGCTGTGGTTGAGGTACGTTTCAATTGCCTGCACATCCTTTTCGTAGCCGCTCACGTCGCGCAGCAGGTTTTTGGCCTTAAGCCGGATCATGTCGGGCGGCTCCAGACTCGTATCTGTGCTGAGGTAGAGGCTCAAAACCTTTGTCTCGGTGGGTTGAAAAGAGAGCAGTTCCTGGAATTGGTCCTGGGTAATCATACGACCTCCTGTAAATGTGCTAAACAGTTAAAAAGGTGCAGTGAGCGCGTGATGATGGCTAGTGGGTGAGGGGCGGGGGAATTACGGCCGTTCGCCCAAAGTTAGCGGCAGTTTAACCTCCTCTCCCTCGCGAATGATTGTCAGCTCCACCGTTTCGCCCACGGTGGTCTCGAAGACAAGATAGCTCAACAAATCATCAGAATTACGTACCGGTTCACCATTGATGGCAATGATGTAATCGCCATTAGCAGTAAATGACGTGCTTAGATTATGCCCAATTAAACCGGCTTCCGCTGCTGGCGTCCCTTCCGTCACACCCGATACGAAGACACCGTTAGGCGGCAGCTCTAGTGCCTCCAGCTGGCGCAGCGTAAACGCCTGCGGATACATGCTGATGCCAATGTAGGGGTAGCTGTACTCGCCTTCCGCGATGAGCGCCGGCGCAATGTTGCGCACGGCATTCACCGGAATGGAAAAACCAACGCCCGAATTGGCCCCCGACGTAGACAGGATGGCGCTGTTGACGCCAATCACCTCGCCGCTCAGGTTCAGCAGCGGGCCGCCGGAGTTGCCTGGATTGATGGCTGCATCGGTCTGGATCACCTGGGGAATGGAGAAACTGCCCCCGGCGACCACTCGCTGCGATTCGATGGTGCGGCCCAACCCGCTGACGATACCAATCGACATAGAGCCAGCTTCGCCAAACGGGTTGCCAATGGCAATGACAAACTGGCCCACTTGCAGCTGGCTGGAATCACCCAGGGTAACTGGCTGCACATCAGCGGGCAGCGAATCAACCTGAATCACGGCCAGATCGCTGTCGACGTCGGCCCCGCGTAGGGTGGCCCGCCGCCGCTCGCCGCTGGCAAAAACCACCTCGTATTCACGGCCATCGGCCACCACGTGGTTATTGGTGACCACGTTGCCCGCCTGGTCAAACACAAAGCCGCTGCCGGTGCCGAGCAAAAAGCCATCTTCATCAAAAACAAAGATGTGCACCACGGCCGGATTGACGCGGTGGTACACCTCAATGAACTGGGTTTCCAGGTTGGCCGTTACCAGTTCAGTGACCTGGGCGGGCGCATCCACTTCAACGAGATCTACTTGCTGAGGCTCGGTGGTGCCAGCTTCAACAGTGTTGAGGTTGCTGCTTTGATTGGCGGGCAAAACAGAAGCCAGCTGGCAGCCCAAAGCGGTGAACGCCAGGAGGGTCAGTAAAAAAAGGGTAGGTTTTGGGCGAAATTGTCTCATCTTGTTTGTCAAAGCGTGTGAATGGAGGTGTCTACTATTTGGGCGGCACCCCGGCAAATTCTGGCGTCTTTCCCCAGCAAAACATCATGGTTGCATTGTAGGCATGGGGGGATGGGTGTGTCAAGGTAACGGCCGTCTTTCACACTGAACTTTCATCGGTAAGGGTGTCCGGTTGGTTGGTACGGCCGTTGTAGGTACGGCCGCTGGACATCGTGCGGGCAATCGGCCGTAGTTCCATCCACCATTGGTGCTTGGGCCGCCGATTGTCCATGTCCATCAGCCGCTCCATGTCATGAAACTCGGTGAACCGAAAAGAGCCGCTTTGCAGGCCAATGGCGGCACTCCCGGGATCAGCCGCCCCAATTTGCTCCTCCAGATAGTTAATGCACTTGGCCGCCAGGCGCGTGGCCAGGATGCGGTCGAACGGGGTGGGGTTGCCACCCTGCTGCATGTGGCCCAGCACCGCCTTGCGTGCCGTGAAGTAGTCACCGCCCTCTTCTTCCAGCAAGGCACACATGAAGTCGGTGGTGTACGTCTCGTTGGCCCCCTCGCTGCGAATAATGACCCCCAGCCGTTTGCCTTCTTTGAAGCCGGAAACCAGCGATTCCACATCTTTGGCCAGGTCGGTCAGGCGCATGCCTTCTTCATGCAGGTAAACGCGCTCGGCCCCGGTAGCCAGGGCGCTCATCAGTGCCAGGTAACCGCACTTCTCACCCATCACTTCCACCACAAACACGCGCCGCGAGGCCACGGCCGACTGCTTGATCTTGTCGATGGCGTCGATGATGCTGTTGAGGGCGCTGTCGGCGCCCACGCTCAGTTCCGCGCCGGGCAGGTCGTTGTCGATGGTGGCCGGAAAGCAGACGATGGGGATATTGAAGGCGGGGTAGTTGTTACGCCGCTGATACAGCTCCAGGGCGGCCACGTAGGCCGACCAGCCGCCGATGATCAGCAGCCCTTCGATGTTGTTTTCTTCGATGCTGCGGGCAATTTTGTAAAAATCGCTGTTGGCGGGCACGTGCCGATTGGTGCCCAGCTCCGAGCCGCCCAGGTAGGCCCAGCCGTTGACGCTCATCCAGTTCAGCTCTTCCATTTCGTCCTCGGCAAAGCCGGAGAAGCCGTTGTAGATGCCAAACATGGCGTGCCCTTTGTCCAGCCCCAGACGAACGGCCGCACGAACGGCCGTATTCATTCCTGGTGCTGGTGCGCCGCTGTTGATCACGGCAATGCGCCGCTGTTTTTGCCCCGGCAGCGGATCGTGCGGAATGGCCCGCACCAGCGTGCGCACCGTCTGGAACGCCTCACGAAAGCCGCTGCCGCGCAGCTCCATCGCCCGCTCAAAGTTGCAGGTTTTAATCGCTTCGTCAATGGCTTTGGTCTTTTGCAGGCACTCTTCCAGCGGGGTGTGGGTGATTTTGTTGCCCTTCAGGCCAATCAGGGTGGCCTGGCCAACGACCCGGTCCGACATGATGGTGTCCACGGCCGCTGCGCCCATCAGCGTGCTCAGGTTGCGGTCGAAGGCGCTGGGCGAACCGCCGCGCTGCACGTGGCCCAAAATGGTGATGCGGGCGTCTTCTTGCAGGCGATCTTCCAACACCTGCTTCACATGGCCACAGGTGATCTCGTTGCCATACCGGTCGCGTGCCCCTTCGGCCACAATGACGATGCTGTCGCGACGGCCGTTTTCCCGACCATTTTTCAGCACGGCACACATCTTGTTTTCCCACTCGTCCAGGTTGGGCGGCGCTTCGGGGATGAGCACCCAGTCGGCCCCGGTGGCGATGGCGCTCATCAGCGCCAGGTAACCACAGCGGCGGCCCATCACCTCTACCACGAAGGAGCGCTGGTGGCTGGCCGCCGTGCTGGAGATGGCGTCTACCGCATCGGTGATGCGGTGCAGCGCCGTGTCCGCCCCGATGGAGATGTCGGTGCCCCACATGTCGTTGTCAATCGAGCCAACCAGGCCCACGATGGTCAGTTCGCGGTGTTGCTGGGCCAGGTCGTAGGGCAGCTCGCCCCGTTCCACCAGCTCGTCCAGCAGGCTGGGCCACTCCTGGCGAAAGATGTTGGCCCCGGTCAGGCTGCCATCGCCGCCAATGACCACCAGGTTGTTAATGCCGTGTTCCAGGAGGTTGCGGGCGGCGCGTAAACGGCCGTGTCGCTCACGGAAATCGTTGCAGCGGGCGGTACCAATCAGGGTGCCGCCTTTGTAGAGAATGCCACCCACATCTTGCCAGGCCATGCGGCGAATCATGCCCTGGCCATCGACCATGCCCTGGTAGCCTTCATAAATTGCGTACACTTCAGCGCCGGAAGCAATCCCGGCGCGCACCACGGCCCGAACGGCCGCATTCATCCCAGGAGCGTCACCGCCGCTGGTTAAAACACCAATTTTCTTCATCTTCATTCTTCCCATTTCTTAACGATA
>JADLAX010000083.1 GCA_020848035.1 Anaerolineae bacterium
AGCGAGGCGGCCCAATAGACCATCAGGCGCGCCGCTTGCAGTTCGGTGGCGGCGTCAGCCAGCATCCACTGGATCGCCTGGTAGTGGGCGATGGGCTGACCAAACGTCTCGCGCTCGTGGGCATAGGCCACGGCCGCTTCATACGCCGCCTGTCCCAACCCCACCGCCAACGCGCCAATGCCGATACGGCCGCTGTCCAGCGTGGCCAATGTTTGCTGCAATCCCCGCCCTTCCTGCCCCAGCACATTTTCCAGGGGGACACGCACTTCTTCAAACGTCACCGCATGCGTCGGCGAACCTTTCAGCCCCATCTTCTTTTCCGCCGGGCCGATGCTGATGCCGGGTGTGTGGGTGGGTACCAGGATGTGGCTCAGCGAATGGCTGCCCCCGGCCGAATCGGTACGAACCAGCACCACCATCAGGTCGGAGATCGAGGCATTGGTCATCCACATTTTGGCCCCGTCGATGATCCAGGAGTCACCTTCTTTAACGGCCGTTGTCCGCACCCCACCCTGTAAATCCGACCCCGCGCCTGGCTCCGTGAGCGAAAGGCAGCCCAGTTTGCCCTGGCCAGTGGCCAGCGGCGGCAGCCAGCGGGCCTTCTGTTCTTCACTGCCATATTTCACAATCGGCCCCAGGGCCAGCCCGTTGTGCGCCGAAATCGCCAGGGCGGTGGAGCCACAGCCCCAGCCCAGCTCTTCAATGGCAATGGCCGCACTGACGGCATCGACGGCCGCTCCACCGTATTCTTCCGGCACTTCCAGCCCCAGCAGCCCGACGGGGCCCATTTTTTTAACGGCCGTCCAGTTAAACTCGCCCGTCGCGTCCGTCTCGCGGGCCATCGGCTTAAGCTCCTTGGCCACAAAGTCATGCACAATGTGCTGAAACTCACGCTGTTCTTCACTTAATTCAAAGTTCATCACTGTCTCCTCAGGAAATAGGCCGCGGATTGCGCGGATTAATGCGGATTAAAATAGGGCGCAATCTGTCCAAATCTGCGAAATCTTTGACCAAAACGTCAGATACCGGCGGCGGATAAGGCCAGCAGCAGCAGCTGGCTCATGCCTTTGGCCAGGTGGGTGCTGTCCATGTACTCGTCCAGCCGGTGGGCGTTGCCCGATTCAGTGAGGCCGATGCAGACGGCCGTATACCCCTGGCTCAGCGGCACATTGGCGTCCGTGCTGCTGGCGATAAAGTTTACCTTGGGGCTGCCCACAAAACGTAGCGCCAGTGCCGCCTGCTGCACCAACGGCGTATCGCGGCCGATCTGGCCGGGCGGCCGGTTGCCGATTTGCTTCATCTCCACCGCCACGTCCCGCAGCCGCTGCCGGTTAATGACCAACCTTTCCACTTCGGAGACCAAAATGGCCAGCCGGTGCGGATCTTCCGAGCGCAAATCGAGCAGCATTTTGGCTGTCTGGGCAATGGTGTTCACCGAGGTGCCACCTTCGATGACGCCGACGTTGTAGGTGGTTTTGGGCTTCAGCGGCAGCTGAATCTTATCGATGGCAGCAATCAACCGACCCAGCTCGTGAATGGCGCTGCGCTGGCCAAAATTGCCCCAGGAATGGCCACCGGGAGTATGAATGGTAATCTCGTAACGATGCACGCCGATGGCCTGGTGGGAAATCTGGCCAAACAAGCCGCCTTCCACCACCAGGTAGATGGCGCTGCTGCCAAACCGCTCCACCACGGCCCGCATACCGCGTAAATCGCCCAGCCCTTCCTCGCCTACGTTGGCCACAAACCAGATGTCGGCCAACGGCCGTATCTCCTGCACCCGTAACGTCTCGGCCAAGACCAGCAAACCGGCCACCCCGGTTGAGTTGTCGCCGATGCCGGGGCCGTGGATAAGATGCCCGTCGCGGCGCACGGTGAGGTCGGTTCCTGCGGGGAACACGGTATCGCTGTGAGCTGAAATGATGACGGGGGCTTTGTGCGGCGAATGGCTGCCGGGGAAACGGCCGTACACATTGTTCAGTCCATCCCGCTGCACGTCAACCAGACCCACCTCGCCAAATCGGCCTTCCAGGTAAGCCGCCCGCTCGGCTTCAGCAAAGGTGGGCGCGGGGATTTGCTGGATATCAATCGATTGGTCTACCAGATGGGGGACAGTGGCAGAAAAGTGAGCAAGTGCCGCCTGAACACGGCCGTTTTGGGCAACTGTTTCGATGGGAATCATAGGTCAAAAAACTACCTGGCCAGTGCGGCAAGACGGTGGTTAAAACAGGAGTGTGTGGGTGAAACTTTCCATACAAACGATAGGCATCAGGTTAACGGCCGTATCAGCAGCAGCCCAATCAGGCTGATAATCACACCCAGGTGCAGCAAAATATGGCGATCAACAAACCAACTGCCGGGAAAAATCTGCAAAATCAGGTTCAAAATGATGAGCCCCAGCCCCACCAGCGGCAGCAAACCAGGGTATTTGCTTAGAAAATCACTGACTTTATCGAGAAAATCATTCATAAAGCAAATTATTCCTTGAGCGTTTTGTGATCCCTCAGGTACGGTTCAAAGTAAGGCACGAGGCGCTTGGGCAGACGGCCGTAAACCACCACGCCCTCCTGCGTATGCTCCTCACTGTCCACCTGACCCCGCTCATACATCATCGAAAGCAAATCGCCCCGCTTATACGGCAGCAGCACCTGCAGCGGCTCCAAATAGCGCACCATCGCCGCGTCGATGGCCACCAGCAGCTCAGCCACGCCCTGGCCAGTCACCGAGGAAACCGGTACCACCGGGTACGGCAAATCAAACAGCTCCAGCGGATTCTCGCCCGGCGGCAGCAAATCAATCTTGTTTAAAGCCACCACCATCGGCAAATGGTCCACTTCCAGCTCGGCCAGCGTCTCCTCCACCGATTCCATCTGCGCTTCCGCATTGGGGTGCGTAGCATCCACCACATGCAGCAGCAAATCCGCCTGCGCAATCTCTTCCAGGGTGGCCCGAAACGCCGCCACAATGTTGGTCGGCAGCTTTTGGATAAATCCCACCGTGTCGGTGAAGAGCAGCTCGCGGCCACCGGGCATGTCCACCTTGCGCGTCGTTGGATCCAGCGTAGCAAACAGCATATCGGCCGACAGCACGTCAGCGTCGCTCAGCTTGTTCAGCAGGGTCGATTTGCCCGCATTGGTGTAGCCCACAATGGCCACCACCTGCAATTCGGTCTGCTGCCGCTTGGCCCGGTGCCGCTCACGATGGGCCCGCACATTTTCCAGCTGATCCTTGATCGTGCTGATGCGCCGCCCAATTTCACGGCGGTCGGTTTCTAGCTGGGTTTCACCAGGGCCACGCAGGCCCACACCACCACCCATGCCGCCCACGCGGCCACCCGCCTGGCGTGCCAGATGGGTCCACATGCGGGTCAGGCGCGGCACGCGGTACTCCAGCTGAGCCAGCTCCACTTGCAGCTTGCCTTCGCGAGTTTGTGCGTGCTGGGCAAAGATGTCCAAAATCAGCGCGGTGCGATCAATCACCTTAATGTCTTCACCAAACAGCTTTTCCAGCTCACGCTGGTTGCGCGGGTTCAGCTCCTCATCGAAGATCACCACCCCTGCTTGCAGCTCCTCGATGAGTATCTTCACCTCTTCCACCTTGCCAGACCCGATAAAAGTGGCGCTGTCTGGGCGCTCTAAACGCTGGATGGTTTTCCCAACCACTTCCAGCCCGGCCGTATCGGCCAGGCGACCTAACTCTTCCAGGCTGTCTTCGGCGGGAAGCAGCGGGTGTTCGTGTTTCAATTCCGCCCCGACCAAAAAGGCGCGCTCTCTGGGTTGGGCTGTTTCATAAAATTTTGGGGAAATAGGTGCCTCCGCTAATCCAATAGACCCACGACCTGTAAGCTGCGTGGGTGATCTACCACATACTCGTACTGAACGATTTGTTTGCCGCCGCCAGGCAGCGCCAGCCGCCATTCCAGCAGATTTAAGTCGGTTTGCTCGGCTGGCTGCGGGCGAGCAACGTCTAATTTTACCTTGATCTGCTCATGACGCGAAACCGGAATGTGATCCTTAACCACCACGGTAGCGTCGGTGGGCAGCAAATTTTGCACCTCGATGGTGTAGCCGTAGCGCAGCTCCCGCTGATCGCGCAGCAGCTTTTTGTCCACGTCGCGCCGGGCCAGCTTACGCTCCACCGTAATCCGATCCTCCACACCCAGCAGCAGTTCCAGCTTGTCACCCTGTGCCGTAAATTCGATGTGCGTCTGCCCGATGTACTCGGTGCCGACAAAAAGGCTGGCCGGGCCAGCCAGCAGCGGGCCAGACTGCTCGTGTTTGACCGTGGCGCGGCGGAAGGCGGTGTCGCTGTATTTAGGAATGGTCAGGTAGTCCAGCTTCGGCTCCAGGCGAAGCTGCTGCAAGACCGTTTTGTGCGGCGAACCATCGTTGGGGATGTCGGTGCTGCCAGGGGCGGTGAAGGTAACGGCCGTTCCCTCCGACTGCACTTCGGCCGTAACCATTTCTGCCGCTATGTTCAGTTCAGCCTCAACGGGGTCCGCGTCCACCATCATCATCATTTCCATCTTGGCTTGCGGCGCAGGGGCCGGGGCGGCGGTGCGGGCCATCAGGCGGGGCTGCGGCGGCTGGAATTCACGAATAAACCAGGGATCAATCCGCGGCAGCTGCTGGTTCAGCGCCGGACGAGCTGTAGATACAGCCAATTTCACACCAGACCACGCCTGGCCGCTGCGCTGCGTAATTTCGGCCAGGTAGTTGATTTCCAGCGCGGTACGGCCGTTTTCCTCCACCAACCGAATATCGTACAGCGGCTGCCAGCCTGCTTCGTGCACCACATAGCTGATTTCGGGCTGGAAACGGCCGCTTTCGGTCACTTCAATCTCAACCTGCGCCTGGTACTGCTGCGACGGGCTGCTGGAACGAATCTGCTTCAGCTCTTGCTGGAGCTTTTGCAGGCGGCGCATCAATTCGCGCTGCTGCTGATCCAGTTCGCGAACGGCCGTACGCATCGCCGTGTCCTGTTCCTGCAAAAAGGCAATCACTTCCTGCTGGGCGGCCACGGTGGTTTTGCCCCGCGAGAGGCCTTTGGCAAATTCGGCCGTTGCCTGGCGAATGCCGTCCAGGTAGGTGCCGTGGGCCTGCCAACCCGCTTTCTGGTCTTCCAGCGCGCGCAGCTCATCCTGCACCGCTTCAATTTGGGTTTCCAGCTCGCGTACGGCCGTTTCCGGCGACTGCTCAAAAAATTGGCGGGTTACCTCCACGCCCAGCAGCCGCACCCGGGCGCTGCCGCTGCCGCCCACCCGTACCGAGTTGGTGTCCAGGGTCAGCGGCAAATGGGGGATGATGAGGCGATGACGGCCGTTTTCCACCTCGCAGCCACCCACACCCTTCACCCGCGCCCGGTCAGGGTAAACCGTTACCTCTCGCAATACAATCTCAGCCAAAATGTCCATTAAAATCCTCGTTTTTTCATAGCTCAGACGAATGATCCGGTGCTTTGAGCCAGATGGGCAGTTCCACATGGAAGGTGCTGCCGGGGCATTTTTCCTCATCAAACCCAGCACTCTCGGCCCAAACCCGACCGCCGTGTGCCTCCACAATGCCCCGGGCAATGGGCAGCCCCAACCCAGGTCCACCCCCCTTAAACTTCGTTTTGCTCGACGAATGCAGACTGGCGTCGCCAATACTGCCAAACTTCTCAAAAATCGTCTCCAGGTTCTCCGGATCAATGCCAATGCCTGTGTCCGTCACCTGGATATCGACAAAACCAGCCAGCTCATCGGTCACTTCATCCTGGCGCACCAGGCTGCCAGAAACAACCACCTGGCCATTGTCGGGCGTATACTTCAGCGCGTTCATCAAGATTTTGCTCAGCGCCTTTTTCAGCTTTTCCGGGTCACCAAAACTGTTGTTGTCAAACTCAAAGGGAATGATCTTCAAATCGACGCGGCGGGTAGCGTAGTAGCGGTCCACGCTGTCGGCCACCAGCAGCACCGTTTTTTCCAGGTTCAGCTCCTGGTATTTCAGCTCGACGGTGCGCAGATCCAGCAGCGACACATCGAGCATATCGCCAATAATTTCGTGCATGCGGCGGAAACCGTTGCCCAACCCTTCCAGGTAAATGTGCAGCTGCGGATCGTTTTGCGTTTCGGCACGCAGGATGTTGGTGTAACCTTCCAGAATGGTGAGCGGGGTTTTCAGCTCGTGGGCGGCCACGGCGATAAACTTCGTTTTGCTTTCCTTAAACTTTTCCTGCTGGGTGCGCAGCTGCTCCATGTGGTTCAGCAGCTCCGAGCGCTGCATGTCGGAGGCCAGCTGGGTGGCTTCGATGATGGCGTAGGTGAGCACATCGTCAATTTGCCGCCAGGCGGTGAGGGCTTCAGCTGGGGGGAACTGTTTTTCCAGGCTACGGCCGATTTCCTCTTTCAGCACGCGCAGCAGCACCATCCAGTCGTAGGCGGCAGGAGCATCATGGCCAATAGCCATCAACGCCCAGGACTGCACCGCCGCCAGCTGCACTTCACGCAGTGTGCCCACGCTGTTGAGCAAAACGGAAAGGAACTGGATCAGGTCGTCTTCGTCGGGCAGCATGTTGGGTGCCCGGCGAAAAGTAACCGTGCAAAGCATGGCCGATTGTTGTCTGAGCCATAACTTTAGGGTGTCCGTCAATTCCTTTCTCCTGCCATTTCCAAATGGTTGTTGATCACGGAGAAACGGCCGTTAACCGTTCCCCCACTGCCTCAGCCAGATTGCCCTCAGCCAGCGCCTGGTCGTAGCGCAGCCCGTTGGCCCGGGCAAAACGGCGCATGGCGGTGAGGGCACGTTCGCTGTACCAGCGGTAGCGATCCGACTTGGCCAGCTGGTTAGGCGGCGGCGGAAACAGGCCAAAATTGGCCTTCATCGGCTGAAAATCCTTGCTGCTGGCGTGGGTAACGTAATGCGTCAGGGCGCCCAGCATCGTGCTGGTCGGGAAGATGACTGGAAACTGTCCATGCAGCAGCCGCGCGGCGTTAATCCCGGCAACCAGCCCGGTCGCGGCGTTGCCCATGTACCCTTCCACCCCGGTAATCTGGCCCGCAAAAAAGAGATCGGCCCGGCCACGGTATTGCAGCGTTGGCTGAAGCAGGCGCGGCGCATTGATGTAGGTGTTGCGATGCATCATGCCGTAACGCAAAAATTCGGCATTTTCCAGGCCGGGGATGAGCTGGAGCACCCGTTTTTGTTCACCCCACTTCAGGTTGGTCTGAAAACCAACGATGTTGTACAGCGAACCAATGAGATTGTCCTGGCGCAGCTGGACGACGGCATACGGCCGTTTGCCACTCCGCGGATCAACCAACCCCACCGGCCGCATCGGGCCAAAAGCGAGCGCCTTGCGCCCGCGCTGCGCCATGATCTCGATGGGCATGCAGCCTTCAAAAAAGTGGGGGTCTTCCTGCTCAAACTGCTTGAGGGTGATCGTTTCGGCGGCCAGCAGCGCGTCGCAAAAGCGGTCGTACTCCTCTTTGGTCATGGGGCAGTTAATGTAGTCACCCTCTTCTTCCTGGCCGTTGTCGTAGCGCGACTGGCGGAAGGCGATGGTCATATCAATGGTATCGTAATCGACGATAGGGGAGACGGCGTCGTAGAAGTAGAGGTACTCTTCGCCAGTGAGCTGGCTGATGCTGCCCGTGAGCGCGGCTGAAGTAAGCGGACCACTGGCGATGATGGCCGGTTCCTGGGGAACGGCCGTTACCTCTTCACGAATCAGGGTAATGTGCGGATGGGCTTCGATTTTGGTAGTGACCAGCTCGGCAAATTTGTCGCGATCCACAGCCAGGGATGAACCAGCGGGAACGGCCGTTTGCACGGCGCAGTCCAAAATAAGCGACCCCAGACCGCGTAGTTCAGCCTTTAGCAGCCCAGGCGCTTTGTGCGGCAGCATCGAACCCAGCGAGTTGCTGCACACCAGTTCAGCCAGTTGGGTGGTCACGTGGGCCGGTGTTGGCCGCTGCGGCCGCATTTCATACAGGCGCACCTGGATGCCCTGCTCGGCCAACTGCCAGGCCGCTTCTGATCCGGCCAACCCACCACCAATAATCACAAGAGATCGGCTCATGGCGAGAATTGTATCACAACCAGGGAGAGAACAACGCGAAATTTTGACAAAAACCACTTCAGGTAGCCGCGTTATGCAGCAATTTACCCCTAAGCGTAATGCAGGCTCCCGGTCAAAACGGTGCCATCGGAGATGCGGATTGGCTGGCCGCTCTCGTTGCGCAGGTGAACGTCTCCCTGGCACACCACATCCTTGCCAAAGATAAAGTCCCCTTCAATCACCAGGCTTTTGTTTTTGGCCAGAGATGGCACACCGTGCGGAAACCGTTCGTCCAAGTCGCTGACGTATTTGTAGTAGCGGTTATCCAGGGTAATGTTGAACTGGCGCATTTTGCGGCTGCCGCTGGGCACAATGCGGAAATCTTCGGTGAGGGTGTAGGCATCGGAGCGCACCGCCAGCAAATCTTCGGTGGTTTTGACGGGGGCAAAACGACTGCGCGGCACACGAATGGCCTGCGCCCCCTCAAAGACGGCAATCGCCGAACCCATTGCCGTTTCTAGCTGGTACACAGGTGGCGATTGGGGATCACGCGGGTCCACCGTTTTGCTGTTGCGAATGATGGGCAGCCCCAGGCGATTGTTGTGGGCGTTCATCTGGCGGTACAGCGTGGGCAGGTGGAACCAGAGGTTGTTGGTGTTGAAATATTTATGGCGGTTGATGTCTTGGAAAGCGGCCGTATCTTCCGGCGGGCATTGGGCCGATTCACGCAAAACAAGCTGGCCATCAAGCCGTTCGGCCAGGTGCCCCCCTTTTTTGTCCATCTCGGTGCGGTCGGCCACTTCCATCATGAAGGGAATTTCATTGTCCACAAAATAACCCAAGATGGCCAGATCAACCACCGCACCCAGGTTGTCGGCATTGGAAACAAAGGCGTATTCATACCCTTTTTCCAACAATCCCTCCAGCGTACCGCTGGTGACCAGGGCGGTGTAAATATCACCATGTCCAGGCGGGCACCACGCCAATTCGGGATTTTCCGGCCACTCCACTGGCTGCAAATTGTCTTGTCGAATTTTGGGCTCTTTGTGCTGCAAAAAGCTGTGCGGCAAATCCTTGTTCAAATCGGGATACTTTTCGAGCAGCGCCAGGGAATCCTCTTCGGTAGAGAAGCTGTTCATCAGCAGCAGCGGCACGTTGGTTAGCTGTGCTTGCTGGGCAATGATGTCCAGGAATGAGAGACCTTCCTTCACCGTCAGGAGCGACTTGGCCTGTTCCAACCCCATGCTGGTACCCAGTCCACCGTTGAGCTTGATAACGGCCGTTTTCATCAACGCCCGCCTGCCAATTTCAGCCATCCGCCGGGGAAATTTTTCCGCATCAGGCAGCCCAGCTACGGGCCGGATGTCCTCTTCGGCAATGTAGCCCGTCTGGCCGGTGACCAATTGTTCGTAGTAGTACAAAAAGGTCTCGATAAAAATTTTGGGCAAGCCGACCGCGGCCATGCGGTCTACAAAAGGGGTGGTCGAAATAACTGTATTCATAAGTTTAGTTGGTTACCTGTAAATAGTAGAAATTAGGTACGGCCGTCCGTTTCACGCAGTTTGGCAGTAAAATTCCGCGCATCGTGGTCGTTGGGGTTCGCCTGAAGTGCCCGCTGGAACCAGGCAACTGCCATCTCATTTTCCCGGCGATCCCGGTAAATTAAGCCAATGTTGTAAGCAACATTGGGCGCTATGGGATTCAGCAACAATGCCTGCTCAAATGCCGCAATAGCCCGCAGCTGGTCTTCATCCCGTGCCAAAACGGGATTGCCCAGGTACGCCGCACCCAGATTTGTCCAGACCATGGCGTTGTCTGGGGCTTGCTCGCGCAGGGTCTCCAGCAGGCTCACGGCTTGCTTAAACTTCTTGGTTAAGATATATGCACCACTTAGATTCAGGCTGGCATCAAAATGCTCTGGTTTGAGAGAATGTGCCTCTTCCAGCAAGGTGGCCGCTTCTTGAACCTTGCCTTGATGCAGCAGTTCGGTCCCCCGGCGAAATAATGCTTTGAACTTTGAATCTGCTTTGTGTTGTTGTGCATTACTCTTCATCTCTTTACTCAACCTTTCTTAAAGCTGTGCTTACATTCGCAAAAACTGGTTTATAAATGGGTCAGGTCAACCGATTGCAGGGCGGTATTTTCGCTGGCACTCCGGCCAATTTTGGCCATGTCTACCCATTGCCCCCCCACCGACACCCGCACCACATCGGCCGTAAAGTCGGTGTTGGTCTCTTTGTCATTCACCAACAGCGAGGAACCGACGCCATAAATGTCGACCGGCACACGGAGCTTCTCAAAACGGGCAATTTTAGCCGGATTAAAGCCACCAGTGACCACAATTTTTACATTCTGGCAATACGGCCGTGCCAGCGCCGCTTCTTCTGGTGTTAAGCTCCACTGTCGCCAGGCGTGGTCGAGCGCCTGCCGCACATTAAACACCAACCGGGGCGTGACGCCCAAATCCAGCAGCGGATCGCCCAACGGCGGCACGTTCACATCGCGCAGGCTGCCGCTGGTATCCAGGCGCACGCCGAACAGCACGTATTTTTGCGCCTCTACCTCATCGCCTGCCGCCATGAGGGCGCTGTACCGGTCAAACATCGCTTTTAAAGTACGCAGTGAGTCGGTGATAGAATCGTTGTTAAAATCAACCAGGGCAATGCGGGAAACATCGGCGGGGACGTATTCGGCAAAGGCCAGCATGGCCGCGGCCGTATCACTTAAGAAACAAGCAATCACTGCATGGGCAATGGTCCCACCCCCGGCGCCGCCCCACCAATCTCCCTGAGCGTCTGTAGAGACATACGGCCGTAACTGCCCCCCAAAATCCTGATTAAAACGGGCCACAGCCACGTCATAGGCGTAGCCATCGGCCGCCTGAACCTCGTGCAGGTCAAACCGCGCCGGAAAAAAAAGCACTGATTTGCCGCGGGCGGCCTGCAAAACATTGTACACATTGGTAGCAATGCGGCTGCTTCGGCTCAGAATACCAAGCATTGGCGTTTCAAGCAACGCAAAATCACGATATCTTCCTTGAACTTTAATCACTGGCTGAACCTGCAGCGGATCGTCGTGGTAGGTTACAGTAGCGCCATCGTGAACGGCCGTAACCCGCAAATGCTGCCACGTCGGTACCCATTCTCCACGGCTGTCCAAATAGCCGGTACAATGGCGCAGCATGGCCAGCGCTTTGTCTACCCCCACTACCACCGTCTTACCCGCACGCCGCGTAAAAAACTGAACCTCAACCTCCATGTCCCCAACGTTCAGCCCCTTGGGATCACGGCCAATGTCACGTGCGTAGTCGCCCTGGTAGCCACTGTTCGCACCGACTCCCTCCAGCATCTTCAAAATATTGGCAAAATATTTGTCGGAATACCACCCCTGCCGCATGCGCTCAATATCCAGCTTAAAAACGGCATTTGTTAATCGCTTCTCGTTAAAAATCGTCATTTTCCAGACTCCTATCGTTGTTAAAAAAAGCCTAATACCCATTTCTACACGAACTTTCTTAATAGGAAATTTAAGGTAAATTGCCTAAACAAAAAAGTGTCACTATTATAGTGTCATTACCCCCCCATTTTATTTAAAGAGAAGAGGAGACAAAAATGAATAAAAAAGCAGTAGTTTTCTGGTTAGTTGCCCTGTTCCTGCTAGCCTCATGTGGCGGTGGTGCGGCTGAGACTGAAACCCCCGCCACGAACAATACAAGCAGTTCCACTACCTCCGATGCAGCAGAAACGGAAGCGGAAGAACCGACCACTGTTGAAACAACTGAAGAAGAAGCCACAGAAGCAAGTGAAGAACCGGCGGCCGAAGAAGGAAGTGAAACCGAAGCCGCTGTCGAAGAAGCCAGCGAAGAAGCTGCCCCGGCGGAAGAAGCGGCCGCGCCCGATTCACCCTTTGGCAATCGGCCAATGACCGGAACAGACACGGAAACAGGTCTGCCCGTTAACCCGGCAAGCGTTAATCCCGGCGACACGTTTATCGTTCGCGGCGAAATTATTAGCATGAATCTTACTCCAACCACCTCCCCTGAATTCCTTATTCAAGCACCCGATGGTCTAAAATTCCGTCTTCGCAGCCAGGATCTGGCGGAAACTTTTTATGAGGATGGCGATCAGCTCCAACCCTTCCAGTATCGCAACGGTATCTTGGCCCAGGCCACGGTAACATTAGCCGCCGATGCAACTCTGTCGGACATACCCACAAGCACGGATCTGGTCCTCATCAAAGAGGAATAATCCTTACAACGATTTCTGAACCATCGAAAAAGCTGTGGCGTCGAAACGATGCCACAGCTTTTTTTATTCGTATAGCACCGATTGACTACCAAACTTATGATCATTATGTTGATTTGTATTTGATCTTATGAAAAGTAATTGCTATAATGCCCCTAGTTTAACTTACATAATCTTAGATTAAGTTGTCCGATATTATTTCATCTGGCACTTTCTGGCTCAGCACTAACACATATCTTTAAGAGCGGCTCCTCTATCGTTGGGTAAATGTATTCACTGCATACAAGGTACGTTTATCCCTACACGAATTTCAGCCCTCGATAAGACTCTGGGCAAAGCAAGGAGTGTGAGGCGATGGAAGAACAGCTGCTCGCCTTCCTGAAGTTCCTTCAAAAAGAGTACAACTATTCAAACAATACAATAGCCGCTTATAAAAACGACCTCGGTCAGTTTATGACCTTTTTGCAGGGTCAGCATTTAAACAGCACCAAAAACTGGCAGGCCATTGGGGTTGATGAAATTAACGGCTATGTGGACTACATGAAGGACCAACCGTATGCTTCGTCCTCGGTGGCCCGAAAAGTGGCGGCAGTCAAGTCGTTTTTTAACTACCTGCACGCCAACCAGATTGTCGCGGAAAATCCAACCACGGTGATAGATTCGCCCAAAGTCAAAAAGCGCCTGCCCAAGACGTTATCGTTTGAGGAAGTTGAGCGCTTGCTAGAGGCTCCCTCTCAGAAAAAATCGCCCAAAAATTTGCGAGACATGGCGCTGCTGAACCTGCTCTATTCGACCGGGATGCGCGTTACAGAAGTGGTGTCGCTGCGTTTAGAAGATATGGACCTGGAAAACAACGTCTTGTTTTGCCCTGGCAAAGACGCACAGGTTCGGGAACTGCCCTTCGATCATGACACAAAGGCAATTTTGGAGAACTACATTGAGGATGGACGGCCGTTTCTCGTCAAAGATAAAGATGAAACTGCCATGTTCCTCAACCATCGTGGGCAGCAGCTAACCCGCCAGGGCTTGTGGCTCATCATTAAAGCCTACGCCAAAGAGGCTGAGCTGAGCGTGGCAGTGACGCCCCACACCTTGCGGCACAGCTTCGCCGCCCACAAGCTCAACCGTGGCTCAGACCTGCAAGAAGTGCAAAAGCTGCTGGGCCATGCCAACATCTCTACCACGCAAATCTACACACAGTTGGAAGAAGCAGAAACACACGCCGAAACGGCCGAATAATCAACTTTTTTCATTCAACCAACCAGACAAGCGGAGACTGGAGCGTAGCAATAGCTATGTTCCAGTCTCTCATCTATTTACAGGACAAGCCCATGACCAGTACAGAAATTTCCCGGCAAGTAGAAACGGCCGTAGCCACCATCCGCCAACACACCCGCTACCAACCCACCGTGGGCCTGGTGCTCGGCTCCGGGCTGAGCGAGCTGGCTAACAGCATTGAGGAACCCGACGTCATCGCGTACGACCAGATTCCCGGCTGGCCACAGTCGACGGTGGTGGGGCACAGCGGCCGGTTGGTCATTGGCCAGCTGGAAGGCAAAACGGTGCTGGTGCAGCAAGGCCGCGCTCACTACTACGAAGGGTACGGCATGGAGCAAATCACCCTGCCGGTGCGCGTGATGCGGGCTTTGGGCATTCAGACGCTCATCGTGACCAATGCCGCCGGGGGCATTAACCCCACCTTTTCACCGGGCGATCTGATGCTGATCGCCGACCACATCAACTTTTTGGGTCTGGCCGGGCTGAACCCCCTGCGCGGCCCCAACGATGAAAGTATGGGGCCGCGCTTTCCCGACATGATTGGTACGTACACTCTGTCGCTGCGCCAGATGGCGCACCAGGTGGCCGCGGCCAACAACTTTGCGCTCCAGGAAGGCACTTACGCCTACGTCGCTGGGCCTAGCTTCGAAACCCCGGCCGAACTGCGCTTCCTGCGTACAGTGGGGGCCGATGCCGTGGGCATGTCTACCGTGCCCACCGTGGTCGTGGCCCGTCATGCGGGCCTGAAAATTTTGGGCATCTCCTCTATCACCAACATGGCCGTGCCAGACCCCAAACCCGGCACCGTGCTGGATCATGAAGAAGTATTAGAAACTGGCAAGCAAATCATTCCCCGGCTGACGGTGCTCTTGAAAGGCATCCTGCAACAATTGTAGATCCAAGATACAATCGCAACCTGAGTTGAATGGGCAGAGACGGCCGTACTGGCTAAAATTTGGCGCAATCATTCTGCGCTTCTGTTCATTTGTATATCTTGCGCACCGGTTTGCTCCAAGCCTTGTTTTTCGGCTGGCAGGCAAACCCAAAACCCAACATGGATCGATTCTACGTCTTCATTCTACGCAACGATGTCTGGATTTACATTGTCTCGGCTTTAGGGCTTTTCTGGTATGTCAGTGAATTTATCCGCGCCCAGCGCCAGCTGCGTGTGGCCTTTTTCAACCTGGAGCGCGAGACCAACACCCAGCGGCGCAACACCGCTCTGCTGGTAATCTTGATTCTGTCTGGCATTATTGGCGGGGTGTACTACGTGAATGAGCAGGTAGCGCCAACGCTGCCCGCCACCCTGCTGCGCCCGGCCACACCTACCCCCGACATTTTCCGCACGCCGCTGGCCTCGCCCACGCCGCTGCTGACGCGCCAACCGACGCCCACACCGCCGCTGGTGCCCACGATCACCCTGGCCAGCAATCCCGGCGAGCCGGCCCCCAATCCCCTGGAGACAGCGGTGCCTGAAGAGGAAGCAACGGCCGTTGGCACCCCCACCCCACCCCCGACGCCATCCGTCGGCTGCAACATCCAGCTCAACATCACCGATCCGCGCAATGGCGCGGTGGTGTCCGGGACAATCATGTTTAACGGCACGGCCGATTTTGAGAACTTTGGCTACTACACGCTGGAAGCCAATGGCCCACAAACTGGCGGCCAGTGGGCCTCGCTGCTGGGGCGCAACATCGAACAGCCGGTAGTAGACGGCTTCTTGGGCAGTGTGAACCTGAGCCAGTGGGAAACAGGCCCGTATCTCATCCGCCTTTCCGCCGCCGACCAGGCGCAAAACACTATCGCCCAGTGCGTCATCCAGGTAACATTGCAGCAGTAAGCGCTATTAGGCCTAAACCTCGCGAAGCTGTCACCAAATACCAAATAAACGTTACATCAGCATCCACTTACGATTATCGAGTACCCCACTAAAGCAGCGCATACCAATCGTAAAAATGTACGTTGAAAACAGATGTCTGCCGTTGAGTAACGGGTGTCTCGCTCCTTCAAAATGGAACTACTTTAGCGTAACTATTGTGCAATCAGAGCCAAAATGGCTCAAAAATGCGAAAAATGAATGTCTCTAAAAAGCGGTAGGGGCAATTGAATCACCCCATCGCCAAAACGCAGGGAGCAGCCTGCATAAC
>JADLAX010000084.1 GCA_020848035.1 Anaerolineae bacterium
CACTTTTTACCGGCGGTCTCGGCCAGGACATCGATGCCTTCGACGGTGGTGAGGGTGGAGTCGCAGTCGAAGAAGACGTGTTTGTAGGGAGGCCAGCGCATATGAGGGGATTGTACTCTAAGCGTTGTTGTTGGCAACTGAATTTTGTCTGGAAACGGCCGTACCCATCTGCACAATCTGCCCAAATTTAGCTTGGCGAGATGCTCTTATATGGCATACATAAATCAGCTGGAAAAAGTTATTCCCAATAAATAGTTAACCAATCTTCAACCGTAATCCATTGTAGACCTGAAATCGAACGAATTTTGCCAATGTTTTCCGATTCCGCAGAAAAAATATCATAAACTACCAAATAATTTTGACCATCAATTGTTTCGGGGTAGGCTATGGATTCACTATTGGGTGCCCATGCAAAATAGCTGGAAAAATTTGAACATAAGGTTGTTACTTCACTTTTTGCAAGATCATAAACGTAGCTATTTCCGAAAAAATAATAGATAAAGCGGCCGTTTGGAGACCACAGACCTCCTAAGACCATTGTGCTTTCAAATGTTGGTGAACTGAGCAGAATGCGCTTTTCATCCCCATCTCGGCTGACTAGCGTAGAACTGTATTGATGTTCATTATCCACATTGGCGTTAAAGGTAGTGAATACAAAGGCTGAACTGTCTGGTGCCCAAAAGGCTGTCTGATCAAATCCAGAATACCCTAATGATGTCTCTTCAACCCCAAATGCTGACTGAAATGCCGCTTGCCATAAAATAGTTTGTTTCTCTATATCCCATAAAATAATTGATTCGCCAAAAGAACTGCGAGGATCGCTAAAATAAACAGCTCTTGTCATATCAGGCGAGAAATAGACTCTCAACCAAGGAGCCAGATTCGGCAGACTATCAAAAAGATCTTGCCGTTTTTCTCCAGTAAATGCGTTATATATAGAAAAAGAATCTACTGAGTAGGAGCCAAAACCAGTTTCAGGCAAATGTATAGTTTGTACCATGATTAGTTCGTTACTAATCCAGGTCCCAAACCAATATATGTTTGGCCCTTCAGGCACAGAAATTGGGGTTTCAAAAGTCTTGCCATCTGAAGATATAAGGTGGATTGCGGATTGTAACTGTCCAATTTCACCTGGTATCAGTTTTGCAAAAGCAAATAGGTTGCCATCCGGTGAAAAACCTATTACCTCAATATCCTGAAAAGGGGGAAATATTTGAGAGACCAAAGATGCCCCGCCAATAATTCCAGTCTGATCATCTGTAGCTGGCCATGAGGCATTGTCGAGAGAGACATAGGCCAACACCCCTGTCAGTCCCTCCCCTTCTTCCCACGAATGATGCTCCCCTGAGCACATTAGCGAAAAATCTGCATCTGGTGGTATCGGAGTAGGCGTAGTAGTTGCAGTGGGGATAACTGTGCTAGTTGATGTTGGAATGATTATTGTTGAGTCAAGAGGCGAAGCTGTTGGTGTGACAATGGGGAATGTTGTTCTCTCCTGAATTGATGTCGGCACCACAATAACCGGCTCAAGAAGCTCTTCAGATTCAGCTGACAATAAGGGAGGAGTTGCCTCACCGGTTAATGTAGGCGAACAACCAATAAACAAGAAAGTTAAAATAGGCAATATGCCGAGGCTACTGATCTTCATATTAACCTTAATTTACTGCTGTGGCACATTTTTTCGGGAGAAAGCAACCCTTTCTGGCTGCTGTCATCGTTTGCACAAATTACGCTAGCCGTATCGCTTACTTTGTTCTGCTGAATTTTAGCATGGGTTAGGTGGAAACGGCCGTACCTCATCTGCACAATCTGCCCAAATTCAGCATTGAAGGGTGGGAGAGTTAGAGGTTGAGGGTCAAACGGCCGTTTGTCGCCACACAAGCCATGCCCGCCGTATCCCACACAATCGGTTCGCCACCGGGCTGCACGATGGTGCCGCCGCTTTCTTGCAGCAGCAGCAGGGCAGCGGCCACGTCCCACGGGCGCAGCCGCAGGTTCAGGTAGCCATCCACCCGGCCCGCCGCCACCCAGGCCATGGCCAAAGCGGCCGTGCCGATGGCCCGCAGCGTAAATGAACTTTCCGCCAGTTTGTTGATCAACTCCATGATGTGCACCCGCGACCGGCTTGAGGCGCTCCAGTCGATGGCCATCACCGCCTCCGTCGTAGCGGCGACGGCGCTGACCTGCATGGGAATGGGGGCAGCGCCGCCAATTTGCAGTGTGGCCCCCTGGCCCTGGGCGGCGCTGAACAGCTCGTCGCGCATCGGGTCGTAGATGGCGGCAGCCAGCGGCTCGTAACCGCCGGGGGTGGGGCGGCAGGCGGCGATGGAGATGCAAAATTCGGGAATCTGGCGGCTGTAGTTGGTCGTGCCGTCTACTGGATCGATGATCCAGATGATGGGTCCGCTGGCGGGCAGCTGGCTGTCTTCTTCTTCGGTGAGGAAGCCGTGGTCGGGGTAACGCGCCTGCACCGCGTCGGTGATGCACTGCTGGGTGGCAATGTCGGCGTCGGTGACCAGGTCACGAAACCCTTTCTGGCTGATCTGGCGCGGCTGCGACCACAGCTCGCGGGCCAATTTTCCGGCGGTTACGGCCGTTGCTACCACCACCTCCCGCAGTTGATTCAGTTCGGCAAAATCCATTAACAGCTCCCAGGGAATTTACCGCAGAGGGCGCGGAGAGCGCGGAGTTTTTTGATCTCTGCGTTCTCTGCGCCCTCTGCGGTGAGAAAATTAAATCACACGGCGGCGGACGTTGGCGCTCAGGTAATCGAGCAGCGAAACGACGATGGCGATGGCCAGCATCATGACGCTGGCGTCGCGGTAGCGCAGCAGGCGAATGCTCTGGCTGAGCAAAAAGCCAATGCCGCCGCCGCCGACAAAGCCGATGATGGTAGACATGCGCACGTTGATGTCCCAGCGGTACAGCGTGTAGGCGATATACGGCGGGATAATTTGCGGGATGACGGCAAAGACAATCATTTGCAGCCGGTTGGCCCCGGTGGCGTTAATCGCTTCAATCGGCCCTTCGTCGATGCCTTCAATTTGCTCGGAGAACAGTTTGCCCAGGGCGGCGATGGTATGCAGCGTCAGGGCCATGACGCCCGCAAACGGCCCCAGCCCCACCCACACCACAAACACAATGGCCATGATGAGCGGCTCGATGGAGCGCAGGGTGTTGAAGATGCCGCGGGCGATGGTGTAGATGGCCAGGCCGATGCCAAACGGCCGTTTCGGGGCCACCAACAGCGAACCCACGGCGGCCAGCCCACCCACAATCAGCGCCGGAATCCAGGTCCAGTTGGCCGGGTTATCGAACTGGTACAGCCAGTTCAAAACGACGCCGGTGCCAAAGACGAGAACGGCCGTCCCCACAAAGGTGCAAACGGCCGTCAGCAAACGGGCCGGTGTGCCGGTCAGCCGCAGCACCGCTTCCTGGCCGTAGCGGCTGCCGATCAACAGGGCGACAAACCCGGCCAGCAGCGCCGTAAACGCAGGCAGGACCAGGCTGAGGAAGTCGGCGGCAATCTTAAAGAAGTTGCCCACAAAGCTGAAGTTTACCGAGAAGCTGCCCACGGGGAAGGCCAGGGCAGTTAAGGTGTCGGTCAGCCAGGTTCCGGCCGCCTGACCCACCGCCACCAGCAGCGCCAGGCCAAACAGGGTGAGCAGAATCAAAACCACAACTTTGGCAATGGCAACGGCCGTACCGCTAGACGGCCGTTGTGTTTCGCTGACGATAGGTGGACCAAAGCGCAGCAGCGCCCAACCAACCGCTCCCGTCACCAGCAGCATGATCACGGCCGTGAGCGGCTGCTGGTTGAAGTTGCGGGCAAAGGCCACCATCTGGCTGGCCCCCAGCCAGCCCAGCCCGCCGCCAAGCGGCAGCAGCGCCAGCCCCAGCATAAAGCTGGCCAACGGCGAGGTCACTTCCAGCATCAAATTCCGTGCCGCCAAAAAGGAAACCGGTATCGCCAGCAGCGTGCCGATGGTGGTGGCCAGCAGCGCCATAAAAATCGTCTCAACGATCAGGTTCAGCGTGTTGAGGCTGACATCCGTCAGGTTAAACGGCTCCGTTTCCTCGACAAACAGCGGGTCGATGATGTCTGGATTGGTGACATCCGGGTCGGCCAGGAAGCGCAGCACGTTTACCAGCTGGGTCTGCCGGTTTTCCGATTGCAGCGTGCCCAGGTCAATTTCCGTTACCTGTACGGCGATGGCGTACAGCAAAAACAGCACCACAAACGCCAAAAAAGTTTGCAGTGCCTGTCTGGCTGGTGATTTTTCTTCTCGTTTAAACGTCGTCATAATTTTTGTTTGTGCCACAGAGATCACAGAGATGAGAGAGATTTGACCCCTCTAGCTCCTCTGTACGCTCTGTGGCAAGCTTAAATGATTCGGCTGCGCACGCGGGCGCTGATGTTGTCTAGCACAATCACCACAATGGCAATGGCAATCACCATGACGCTGGCCCTGGTGTACAAAATCTGGTTGATGTTGCGCTGGAGCACAAAACCAATGCCACCGCCGCCAACAAACCCGATGATGGTGGACATACGCACATTGATGTCCCAGCGGTAAAAGATGTAGGCGATGTAGTGCGGCGTTACCTGCGGAATGACCGCGTACACAATGCGCTGGAGCTGGCTGGCCCCGGTGGCGGTAATCGCCTCCACTGGCCCTTCGTCAATGTTTTCCACCTCTTCGGAGAACAATTTGCCCAGGTCGGCCATCGAATGCAGCGTCAGGGCCATGATGCCGGCAAACGGCCCCAGCCCCACCCACACCACAAAAACGAAGCCCATCATCAGCGGCTCGATGGAGCGTACGGCGTTAAAAATGGTGCGGGTGACGTTGTACACCACCAGGCCAATGGGGTAGTGATGCTTGGCTGGAGCGCGCAGCGTCCACAAGGCGGCGAGCACCCCTAGAACCAATCCCGGCCAGAGGTAGATGCCAATCTGCGCCCAGAAGCCCTCGGGCACAAATTCACGAATGCCGAGCACATTGATCCACACCACCCCATAGGCCAGCAGGATGAAGAGGACGGCCGTTCCTCCCACCGTCGTACCAAAGTTCAAAATGCGCAGCGTGCCTTCGGGCAGGCGCATCGTTGCCTGTTCGCCCAAACGGCTGCCGATCAGGTTGGCCAGCAGGGCACCCAACAGCCCCAGCGTCAGGGGCAGCAGCAGGAAAAGCAGCTCGATGAGCACAAAAATGAAGTTGCCAACAAAACCCAGCGCCGTCAGGCTGTCTTGCAAGGCGGGCAGCATCGTGGCTTCCGGGCTGAGCAGCGGCCCCACCAACAGCTGGCCCAGCCAATACGCCCCGCCGCCAAAAATGGGCAGCAAAATCAGGCCAGACATGATGCTGGCGATCGGGGCCTTCACGTTTTGCATCAGGTTACGCGCGGCCACAAAGGAGAGCGGAATGGAGATCAGCGTGCCGATGGTTGAGGCCATCAGGGCCATTAAAATTGTCTCAACAATCTTGTCGAGCGCTTCGTAGGTGGTTTCGCTCAGCCCCACAATGTTGCGGTCGATCACCTCAACCACCTCCAGCGTTTGCGGTTCTTCGCTGGGGCGCACGTCGGGCATGGTAAAGGTGACGGCCACTTCGCCCGTTTCGCTGGCTTTCAAATCAGCCACGCGACGGGTGGAGGTGCTGCCGGTGGGGGTCCAGGCCACCAGAATATCGGCGTTGGGCAAGAAGCCGCTGCCGGTAATGGTGATGGGGTCCTGGGTGGTGGTGACGCAGTTGGGCACCAGCAGCAGCTGTCGCCCTTCGATGGAAACCTGGGAGCCGCGGATTTCTTCGGGGCAGGGCATGCGCAGGGAAACGGCCGTACGCCGTGTTTCCGTCTCGTAGGCAAAAATATCGGGCCGGGCAAAGCTGCGGATGAGGCTAACCAGGTTTTCTTGCCGCTGCGGTTCGAGCGGTTCTGCCAGGTTCACCCGGGTCACCTGCAAGCCGTAGGCGTACAGCAAAAACAGTACCAGAAGGATAACGGCCGTTTTGAGCCAACGCGGGAAACGGCCGTTTTTGTTCTCATTTTTCATGGGCGCTCTTTGGAGTTCGTGGTCGGTAATCCGTTAGCCGTTAGCGGTCTTACCATTCACCGATTACCGATTACCGTTAACCGATTCTCTCAGCTTCACGGCCGTAAATTTCAATGAACTTCTCGTCATTAATCTCTTTCGGCGTACCGTCGAAGACCAGCTTGCCCTGGTTCAAGGCAATCGCTCGCGTGCTGTACTGCTGCACCAGGTCCAGAAAATGCAGGCTGCACAACACAGTAATCTTGTCTTCTTTGTTGATCTGCTGCAAATGGCGCATGATGCTGTGGGCCAGGGCCGGGTCCAGGCTGGCTACCGGCTCATCGGCCAGGATCATCTTGGGTTCCTGCATCAAGGCGCGGGCAATGCCCACCCGCTGCCGCTGGCCGCCGCTCAGCTCGTCGGCGCGGTTTTCTGCTTTATCGCCAATACCCACGCGAGCCAGGCTGGCGTGGGCGCGTTTGATATCTTCCTGTGGAAAACGACCCAACACGCTGGCAATCGGATTGACGTACCCTAAACGGCCGCTCAGCACATTGGTCAGCACCGAGGAGCGGTTAACCAGGTTAAAGTGCTGAAAAATCATGCCAATCTGGCGGCGCGCCCGGCGCAGTTCCTCGCCAGACACCCCCGACAGCTCAATGCCGTTCCACCAAATTTCGCCGGAAGTGGGTTCGATCAGTCGGTTAATGCAGCGCAGCAGCGTGCTCTTGCCGGAGCCGCTGAGGCCAATGACGGCCACAAATTCGCCATCAGGCACCTCAAAACTGACATCTTTCAAGGCCACCGTGCCGTCTTCATAAACTTTTGTGAGGTTTTTGATTTTTAACATGAGCGTGAGACCCAGAGGGTATGAATGACTGAATGATTTACCCAAAGGGGCAAGACCCTGAGGGTTTTAAGCAAGAAACACGAGGGAATAAATTAAGAAGCCGGGCGAACAAGCTTGTTCACCCGGCTTCCTAAAGTTAGAGATTAACGTTTAGCCACCGAGAATGTCTTCTTCGGTGATGCCCAGGGCATCCAGAGCCGAACGTACTGGATCATAGAAGCTGTCGGTGACCGCTTCTACGCCGGTCCAGCTGTAGAAATCATCGGAGCAGATGGAGGTCGCACACGCTTCAGAAGCGGTGAACTCAATCAGAGCGTCCACAATGTTGTTGGCCATATTCAGCGGGAATTCCGGCCCAAACGAAACGGTGTCATTCGGAATCTGGTCGGTGATGCCCAGAATACGAGTGGTGTCGAAGATGTCCGGCGCAGTGTCGGAGACCAGCGTACGGGCATCCAAAACCCGGTAACCACCTTCTGCGGGCTCGCCGTTCACAAAGGTGCGGCCCTCTTCATTGCGCACCGGGCTGACACCAGCTTCGCGCCAGATTTCCGGGTCGTCAACGCCGTAGGACCAGGTGCGGGCAAAGTTTGGCAGCAGCGGCGGGCTGAAGAAAGCCGTGCCGAAGTCGCAGTCGCCGTTGTAAACGCCCAGCATCGCGCCATTGTGGCCACCAGCTTCAATAATTTCGCCTGGCTCGATGCCTAAG
>JADLAX010000085.1 GCA_020848035.1 Anaerolineae bacterium
AACGCGTCCGCATGGGTCAAGCCTTCCAGGTGGCTGTGTACATAACTAGCATCACGCTCAAAAGTCCACGCTAGATTTTCACCTGTAATCATGATAGCTTCTTTCTATGCTTTATTTCAAAATAAAAAAGTTAAGACGGATGGCATAAATCATCTTGATGTCAAAGCACCATCTTATCAAACAGTGTTCTTCCTATCCGTGTAAACTAAAATGTTTGTTGCTTAGGCTCAATATGGATTTTGCGGATCTCGTCCAAGCATTCCGGGAAAGGGCCAGGAAATGTCCGACCAACCAGGGTAGTAGTGGCCCTTTCCCGGAATGCTCACCGTCAGCCGGCGTAAGACCTTGAAACACATATAGAGCCTGCTGCTTACGGTTCATCGTTGCGCAAGTCGTAATCGCCCCATTTGCCGGTGTAAGAGGCGGCAAAGACTTCGGCATTGGTGCGCTCGACGGCGTCCAGCGCTTTTTGTAACTGCGCTTGGCGTTGCTCTTCCGTATTTTCGAGCGTCGTTGCTTGGGATGGGCGCACGCTCACAATCCGCACCTGGCGAATATCGCCCATGCGATAGGGAACGAGCGCACCTACCCGCTTGCCGATCAGCGCTTTGGCCAGCGGCGTTTGCACACCTAACCGGCCACGATCAAAATCCGCATGTTCCTCACGCACAAGGTCAAAGTTCATCGGTTCCCGATTGCCCCGCTCATCGATCAATTCCACCTCAACATAGGCCCCTAGCCGTGCTTGTTCAGGTTGTGTTGTTTGCGCTGTTTCCATAAGCCTCCGTTTCCTGACCAGGTGAGGGGTGTGAGGGTGTGAAGGTCTGAGGGTGATATAGTCGTCAAGTTCACCCTTTCACCTTGTCACCCCCTCACCCTGTCACCTCCCTAACTCCGCCACAGCTCAAACTTCTCCAAAATCGACCCCCCAATAAACTCGCGCAAAATTGAGTCGCTGGCCACCATTTCCAGCCCTTGTTCGGGAATGGGATCAAACCATTGCAAAAAGGCCAGCAGCCGGTTAGCTTCGATGCGCTCTGGCGTGCCCGGCTCCACCTGAAGCAGCAGCGGCTCCGCCAGCCGCTTCAGCGCCGACAGTTCGTACACCAGCGCCGAGTTAAAAAAGACGTTGGCGTTGTTTTGGAAGGGGAAGATGTGCCGCTTTTCGCCACGGCGCACGCTGGGCCAGCGAGCAATGGTGTCGGCGGCCGAGTAGCCGCGATGGGCGGCATCACGCACGATGCGGCGCAGCAGGCGGGTGTCGGTGGTGGGTACCCGGTTGTGCTTGTCCAGGTTCAGCTGGGTGAACGCCGAAATGAAGATGCGGTACATCGCTTCCGGCGGGATGCCCTCGACCAGTTTCGGATTCAGCCCGTGAATGCCCTCGATGAGCAGCACATGCTCCGGCCCAATTTGCAGGGTGGTGCCTTTTTCACGCATGCCGGTGTGGAAGTTATAAACCGGCTGTTCGATGGCCACGCCTTGCATCAGCAGCTTGAGGTGCTCGCGGAACAGCGTCACATCCAGCGCCTCCAGCGACTCGAAGTCATAATCGCCATTTTCGTCTCGCGGGGTAATGTCGCGGTTGACAAAGTAGTTGTCCATGCCGATGGTGACGGGGAAGATGCCGTGGGCCATCAGCTGGATAGCCAGTCGTTTGCTGAAGGTGGTTTTGCCCGCCGAGGTTGGCCCGGAGATGAGCACAATCTTGATTTCATGGCGGCGGCTGGCAATTTCTGTGGTGATTTGGGCCAGCTGCTGCTGGTGGAACGCTTCGGCGACGAGGATGGTTTGCTGCATACGGCCGTTTTCCAACGCACTGTTCAACGAGGCCACGCTGGGCAGGCCAATGATGCGCAGCCAATCGTCGTACTCCTGGAAAACACGCACCAGGCGCGGCTCGTCTTCAAATGGCTGGAGCAGGTTGGGCTCGTGGCGGCGGGGGAACTGCAAAATGAAGCCGTCTTTGTACGGCCGTAAATCAAAATGCTCCAGGTAGCCGGTGCGCGGCACCATAAACCCGTGGAAGTAGTCGCGCACCCCGTTCAGCTCGTACATCGTCAGGTAATCTTTGCGGCGCTTGGCAAACAGATTGGTCTTTTCCAGGTCACCACTCTGGCGAAAGATCTCCAACGCCTCCTCCAACGGCACACGCACCTGGTGGATGGGCAAATCGGCGTCTACCAACGCCTGCATCCGCGCCTTCAGCTCGGGCAGCAAGCTTGCCTCAAAACAAGGCTCGTCGTCACATTCGCAGTAGTAGCCGCCAAACGGCAGTGAGTGCTGAATGGTGATGGTGCGTTCCGGCCAGATTTCGGCGGCAGCGGCAATCATCAAAAAGCTGAGGGAGCGCCGGTAAATGCGGCTGCCGTCGGAATCGGCCGCGGTGACAGGCACCAGCAGCGCATCTTCGGTGAGGGGATGGGACAGTTCGCGAAGACGGCCGTTTTTCAGCGCGGCCACAATCAGGCTGTTGGTTTCGGGTTGGGCAGCCTTAAAAAACGCTTCCAGCGTGGTGCCGGGCGGGGCGTTAAAGGCACGGCCATCAGGAAAACGGGCCTGTACCGTGTCGCGAACGGGGGAAAGGGTGGGAATGTGGTTCATTGGGTTAACTCGTCCTTCAAACAGGAATTTTTAGATAGTGGGTGATCAGTTCCAAGCTGGGCGCGATGGCCCGCTGCAAAATCGCCTGCACTTCGGCCACCGGAATCTTGTCGAACACCTGGGCCTGCATCCAGTCTGGGTCTTGCAAATTGGCGGCAAACGCCTCGGCCGACATGCCCAACCGCCCGGCATAAATTTCGATGGTCTTCACCGGCGCGCCGGGGGCCAGCTGCTCGACCAACATATTTTGCCAGTCGCCCAAAATGTCATCGGCGATAAACGGAACCCATTGTTGGGAATGGGCCGCAGCCAGGGTGGATTCGGCCGTTTCCGGCAGCGCCCGCAGGGCTATCGTGTCCAGGTAAGTGAGCAAAATGAAGTGGGTCAGCTCGCGCTGCTGGCGGTCGCCCAAATGTGTGGGCAGGTAGAAAAAGGGCACCACAATCTGGCGCAGCCAGACCAGGTCTAGCAGCAGGTGGGCGCTGTAGGCGGCCACAAACATCGCCTGGGCAGGCGGCATCTGGGCCACATTGTTGAGCTGCGGGTAGCGGGCCAGCATGGTGGGGTAGGCCATCTCGGCCTCAGCGGGCGGCACGCGGTAAAAGTGCGTTTCCCGGCGCGGAATGGGCGAAATGGCATTGACGTCGGGTGCGACGCTGCCCAGGTAAAAGGCGGGCCATTCGGCGGCGAGGGTGGCTTGTAAACGGCCGTTCCCCGTGGACCCGGCCAGCGCGTAAATTTGTTCTGCCGTGTGCAGATGCATGAAGGGTGTAGGCATAATGTAATCAGTCAGAAAAATAAAAAACGGCCGTTTAGCAGCCGTTCAAAGATTAAATAGCTAAATAGCGGTGGCGAACCGGCTGTTGCACCAGCAGCTAACTTCTCCGTGGCTCAGCAAAAAGCCGACCTGTTTGACCCAATAGTAAAGGGAATCAGCCAACCGGAAACGATGACGTTTGTCCTATTCAGTTGGCTCAACGGTGCCAGGAGGGGCAGCTGGAAGGGGCAAACCAACGCGTGCTGGCAATACCGCGCAGACGGCTTAAGCTGGGCAAACAGGCCAGGATTATGCGTGGATTGCTGGTGTCAATCTTCACGCCATTCTCGTTTAGGCGAGCCTGCAAGTGCAGTTCAATCTCATCGCCGCGGCCAAAGTTTGTGCTGCTGGGGTCCGGGCTGGCCGGAACCAGCAGCGCCACGGGCACGGCATAACCGTCTATGTAAAACGAACGGCCGAATTCATCCACGTAATCATAAACACGGTGTTGTGCATAGGTGTACAGCCCGGAAATCGGCTGCGAACCCAGCACCAGCAGCGGTTCTGTGGGTACATAACCTTTATTAATTTCAACGGCAATCGTCCATTGGGCGGCAATATCGGGCGAAATGCCGCTGCGGATGAGCACCGCCCGGGCATAATTGTCCAACACGGCCTCGGCATAAGCCTGCGGCACCAGACCGCTGGCATTATCCCAGCCGCCGCTGTATGCCGCCAGCGCCGACGCCAGATCACCACCCGCCTGCCGCACCACCTCAGCCAGGATCGCCACACCCCAGCGCATATTCACCGACGGATTCATTAACTCTTCGGTGGTGGGACGCCATTCCAGGCCGGGTCCCTGAGGCATCACGCCCATCAAGCCCACCGCCCCCATGTAGCTGACGCCATCGAGACGGCCGTTGGACTCTTCTTGGACAACTGCGGCAATGAGGTCTGGGTCGAGGCCGTGGGTGCGGGCCAAAACGCCGATGTAAGTAGACCATTGGCGAATGGCCGGGCCCCACATGGGGGAAAGCAAAACGCCTTCGGGGGTGCTGGTAGAGCGGTGCAGCCCTGGCGGATCGGCTGCCTGAGTGTGGGTTGGGCTTAGCAGCATCAGCACGAGGGCCAACATAAAACCTACGGTGAGGAAACGGCCGTAACGCTGCCCATTCTGCTTTAGATTGCTAAACCAACCTGCTGAAAACATAGCAAAATTTTAGCATAAGTCCAGAAAAGGTGTCAACGTATTATGTCAACTTTTGGCCCGGCCTTGACGGATTGGCTGGAGCGGTTTATGGTTGGAGAAACGGCCGTTGCCCCCCACAAACCAGCTGCTGCCAACCGATTAGCCAACCTGAATTGGTCTCTGCCTGGGCAAATTTTTAGAGGAACGGGAAGGAAATGCCTGTAATTCTCGTCGTGGATGACAATCCGCAAATGGCAAAACTGATGCAAGAGATGGTCCACCTGGCAGGCTATGAAACCGAAGTAGCCTTCAGCGGGCTGGAAGGGCTAGACAAAGCCCGTGAAGGCATGCCCGACCTCATCCTGGTTGATTTGATGATGCCCGAAATTGACGGTTGGGAGCTGTATCACCGGCTGCGTGAGTTCACCACCATCCCCATCATTTTTGTCACCGCCTACGACACGCCGCAAAACGAAGCGAAAGCCATCGCCCTCGGTGCAGAAGGGTTCATCGGCAAGGATTTAACGCCGATCCAGCTGGTGCAGCACATCAAGTTTGTGCTGGATTCGGGCAGCCAGCCAAACCGCAACGAAATTCTCCACTGAACAGATTGGCCGATCTTGAAGAGTGGCCCAATCTGGTAAGCGTTCAGCTCTCCCCGCAGTAAGGGCATCGCCTCGGCGCTTCGCGCCTGGCGATGCCGATGATAAAGGGGGTTTTTTCAGTTTTTGGGGTCAAAATGACCCCAAAAACTGAAAAAACCCAGACCTTTCCCCCGCACGGGGCGCGAAGCGCCCTCGTGCGGGATACCAACTGAACGGTTACCTAATCTGCAACTGAATTTTAGACGCTGGTTAACCTTCGGGGGTTGGGGCTGTTTGGTCAACAGGCGGCGGGGTGTCGCTGGGGATGGGCGTGGCGGTGGGGGTAAATTCAAACGTGGCCGAGACAATCTCAAAGCTGGTCTGCCCGGGAAATATTTCTACTTCGCGCTCGTAAATATGCACGCCATCGTTCATATCAATCATCAGGCGGTAACGGCCGGCGGGCAAATCGCCAAAGACGAAGTTTTCCTGCCATATCTCATCTGACCTGACAACAAGGGAATAAGTGCGCTGTTTGCGTACGGCCGTATCCCCATCTAGTGGCAGCAGCGTCATGGCCGCACCGGAAATAAACTGGTTGTTTTTGTCCACAAAACGGCCCGCCAGCGTGCCCCATCCTTCAAATGGGGCCAACCACAGCGCCGGGTTGCGCGTGTCGTGGTAATTATTGGTGCCTACACGAACCTCAAAATGAAGATGTGGCCCGCTCACCTCGCCGGAGCTGCCCACACCGGCAATTAGCTGCCCCTGCTCCACCTCGTCCCCTTCCTGCACAAACAGCTCCAGCGTGTGGGCGTACAGCGTAAACACATCCTGGCCCAGCCACTGCCAATCGTGCTGAATGATGACCGTATTGCCGTAATAATTGACGCCGTTAAGCGGGCTGGGCAGCGGCCCAGCAAACACCACCGTGCCGCTGCTGGCGGCCAACACGGGCGTGCCCGTCTCGTTGGGGAAGTCCAGGCCATGATGAATCCGGTAGGAGGGCCGGTCTGGCAGCTGCACATCGTTGCCGTAAGGGTACCACTCCAAATCGTAGTTGCGGCTGCCGGAAGGCAACGGCCGTGCCAGCCAGTAATGGTCGTCGTAGTGAAAAGAGAGCGGCACAGCGTACGGCGGCGGACGCCATCCTTCGGGCGGTTCTGGCCCGGCATCGGGCACCCACAGCTGCTGCGCTTCGTCGGGACGAATGCCCACACCGGCAGGCGTAGGCAAGCTGCTGCTGGCCAGACGGGTTCCTGGGGTGCGGCCACCAGACGAAACACGCCCGGCCGCTTCAGATTCGGCCGTAACAGCAATTTCGGTTTGTTGTGCGGAGGGTAAAGAGAGGACAGGTACCAGCGTCGGCGGCGTAAATGACTCAGCGCCGCAGCTAATCAGCAGCCCACTCAACAGGAAAAAGGCAAGGATGGGGGATTTACGGCCGTTCCAGATAAGGCACCAGTTCATCATCGGTGTAAAGCTGCCGCATGGCCGCTTCCCAGGTTAAGCCGTCTCGTTTTTCGTAGTGCCAGAAGCGAATGTCGGGGAAATAGGTGCGCCAACGGCTGTTGGAGGGGGTCCACTGCCAGCCGTAATCTGCCGCCAGCGCGGTGAAGTCGATGTAATAACCGCTGGGGATGCTTTCACGCCACTTGCCGCCCTGCTCGTAGTAGCTGGGATCATCGCCGCTGCGCGCCTGCAAATCCCAGGTGACCGTGCGCAGCGGTTCACCCTGGCTGCCATCTTGAGCGGCCGTTTTCACGTACACGCGCCAGTAAATTTCGCCCTGAATTTCCAGCTTCACCAGCTCCACGCGCGGTTCAAAACCCAGCGCCTCGCGGAAATAAAAGTCAAAAGCGCGGCCTGCCTTATTCCACGATTGGACCGGTTGGCCCGGTAAGGGGCGACCATCCAGCTCTTCAAACATGCCGTCGAGCTGGCCCAGGAAATCCCAGCCCGCTTCAGCCAGCACCCGCTGGCGCAGCGCCGCAAAAGATTGGTCTACACCGTCACTCAAATACGGCGATGGCGCATTCACAGCAATGGGGAACAGCACCGATGGGGGCTGCCCTTCGACGGGTTCAGCCAGCGCTTCAACGTAAAGCGGGTCACCCTGTGCCAGGCGGTCGATGTTTTGCAGGCGGTTGATGATCTCAGGCGTCAGGCGTACGGCCGTCCACGAGGGATCATCCATACGGCCGTTGCTTACAAACATCTGCGGCGCCACGTTCCACGCCTCCAGGCTGCCAGAAAGCAAAAAGCTGCGGCCGTTCTGTTCATACACGGAGAGCACCGAACGCCGGTCGGGCGACCAGGCGGGCGACCGCCCCTGTTGACCCACGCCGTACGGCTCACCGGCCGGTTCGTAGTTGGCGCTCAGCGGCAGGGCGTAAATCACCGGGAAGTTGGCGCTGTATTCGGCATAAACCAGGGTACGGCCGTCTGACGAAAACGATGCTTCATCTTCCTCCAAATCCGGGGTTTGTGTCACGTTTTGGGCCACATCGGTGATGCCCGCGTCCAGGGCACGAATAAAAATATCCCGGCTGCCGCTGCGCAGGCTGGTAAAAGCAATGTGCCGCCCGCCCGGCGACCACACTGGGGCATAGTCCGGCGCGGGGGCGTCGGTCAGGCGGAAGGGGCCTTCGCTGCCGTCGGATTTGATCAGGTAGATGTCCAGGTTGCCACCCTGGTAAGACTCGTACGCCAGCCACTGGCCATCGGGTGACCAGGTTGGCGAGGCGTCGTAGGCCATGTCGTTGGTGACCCGGCGCAGGCTGCGGTTGGGAATGTTGTAAACGTACAGTTCCCAATTGCCATCACGCCGCGAGGCAAAGGCAATCTCGGTGCCATCGGGCGACCAGGCGGGGTCTTTGTCTTCCGCCGGATGAGTGGTCAGGCGGATTGGTTCAACCTGGTCCACTGGCAAAATGAAGATGTCGCTGTTGCCCGCCACATGCTGAGTAAAAATCACCGCACCGCCCCCTTCCAATGGATTCGGGGTAGCCCAGGGGGTCAATTTCACCGGTACGGTGGGAATAGGCGTGGGCGTCGGCGGCAGCGGTGTGGGGGTCAAAATAATGGTAATGGGGGTGGGTGATTCCGACGGCCGATCATCGGCAACGGCCGTATTGGCCACCTGAGGATCGCGCATGCTCAAGGCCGCCACCAGGGCAATGAGGGCAACGGCGGCAATGGCTGTGGTCAGGCGGAACGTGTGCACCACGCGCCGACCTTCATGGGGAACCGGGGGCGCGATGAGGGCAACCACCGGCACCTTAGGCCGACGACGCAGCACGCGCCAGCGCGCCACAAACACCCGCCAGCGCGACAACAGGCGGCGGCGCAGCAAAATGCGCGATGGCTCCGTTCGTTTGGCCAGGACGGCCACCAGCCGCAACCAATGTCGCTTGAAGAAAGCAACCACTCCCACGACTGCCGGTTTAAGGACTCGGGCGTAGAGCCATTGCAACGGCCGTACCACCAAGAACAAAAATGACCACCACAGGTAGGCCGTCAGCAGATGGCGCAGAGCCAGACCCAGGCGGCCGAGAAAGCGCCAGACCGGTGGAGCAGCCGCCACCAGCGTGTCCCACAACATCCAGCGCAGCGGCAGCCAGATGGGCATGGTGAGGTAAAAAATCGGTTTCCAGACAATCCAGGTGAGAATATTGCGGAATGCTAAACCAAGCCGGCCCAAGAATCGCCAGGCGGGGGAAAATACTGCTAAGAGGGTCTGCCGGACACGTTCTATTGTCCGCCGAAATCTTGCGCGCATGTTCGTGCCAGTGTAGCACGGCTTAAGACTATGTCAAGTTAAAATCTGCCTATGTCAAGTTGGAATAGGAGCAATTTCTCTACTTTGGCGGCTTTAGGTAGGCTGTAAGGAACGGCCGTTATTCTTCTGTATGTAGAGGGCCGAAACAAGATTACAGCTGAAGTTCTGGTCAGTTGGCTCCCTGGACGAAGAGCAATCTTGCGGTCAAAAGGGTCGAACCAATGCCAAGCTAAACGTAACAGAATGGCTCTCTACCGAAGGAATTATTCAACCACCAGCCTAAAAACTGGTGGTTTTTTGTTTCAGGCAGGCACCACGTGCCAGAGCATAAACAAAAAGTGGCTCAGGCTGCCGCCCAGCACAAACAGGTGCCAGATTTCATGATGGCCCAAACGTCCTGGCCACGGATCCGGCCATTCGCGGTAATACACCACAAAACCCACCGAATAGATCAACCCGCCGCCCAGCAGCAGCTGCAAGCCGCCGGGCGGCAGCCACTGGGCCACATTCCCGGCCAAAACCAACGGCAGCACCCCTCCCCAGCTCACGATCAGGTAGATAGAAGCGTTCATAAAGCCATGAATGCGCCGACTGAGCAATTTATAGAAGATGCCGAAAACGGCCGTTACCCACACCACCAGCAGCACGGACCAGCGCCAGCCAGCCGGGAAAAAAGTGAGGACAATCGGCGTGTAAGTCCCGGCAATGACCAGGAAAATGGCCATATGGTCCAGCCGGTTCAGCTGAAAATGGAGCCGGGGCCGTGGTTTGACACCGTGCAGCAGGGTGCTGGCCAGGAACATCGCCGTGGTGCTGAGGCCGTAAATGACCAGACCAAACACCTTGGTCCACTCGCCCCACACCTGCCAGACCAGCCAACCCGACCCAAGCAAGGTAGCCGCCGCACCTAAGGCGTGTGTTAACGCGCTCACCGGTTCAAAGAGGGAATGATAGAATCGGCTCATGGTGGCCTAAATTTAACGGCCGTTTTCAGCATAAGCAAATTTTATTGGCGCGGTTTGTGCCCGATTGTGAATGTTGTTACAATATTTCTCGGAAGTAAACATAGACCCCATTCGGAGACCGAATGTCATTTTCTGAAACAACCCAAAACAATGGACCCACGCCGGTAACGGCCGTTGTTCCCTCCTGGCGCAGCACGCTGCAACTGATTGTGGTGCTGTTTAAGCTGCGCATCGTCTTTTTGCTGCTGATGGCGGCAACAGGCGGCGCGTTTTTGGCAGCAGGCGGCTGGCCGGGAGTGGGCAGCCTGGGGCTGCTGTGGCTCACCGGCGGCATGGCGGCAGCGGGCGCTTCGGCACTAAACCAGTATTGGGAGCGCAACTCAGACGGCAACATGGGACGCACCCGACAACGGCCGTTGGTCACCGGAGCGATTGCCAAACCAGCCTGGGTGCCCTACGTGGCGGCTGGACTCATCCTGGTGCCTTCCCTGGCCGTGCTGCCGTTTAACCCAGCGCTGACTTTCTTTTTGCTGCTGGGGGCGTTTATTTACGTCGCCATTTACACCATCTGGCTGAAGCCGCGTACATTGCTCAACATTGTCGTGGGTGGCGCGGCGGGCAGTGCGGCCGTTTTAAGCGGCAGTGCGGCGGTGGGCAACTGGAACGATCCGGGTGCGCTGGTCCTGTCGCTGCTGCTTTTCCTCTGGACGCCATTCCACTTTTGGAGCCTGGCTTTGCTGTACAGGGACGATTATGCCCGCTCGGACGTGCCCATGCTGCCGGTGCACACCTCGCCGCGTCAGGCGGCCTGGTGGGTGATGAGCCACACGCTGCCTACCGGGCTGGGCGGTCTGCTGCTGGTTGTTTTGCCGGTGCTGGGCTGGGTCTATCTCATTCCCGTCGCCTGGGTCACGGCCGATTTGTTCTGGCGCAACCTCAAGCTAATCCACACGCCGACGCCGCAATACGCCCGTGGGCTGTTTATGTCTTCCAATATTTACCTCCTGGTGCTGCTGCTGGCCATTTGTGCGGGCACCGTTGCCACATCCCTGGCGGCCTGAAGCTTATGATCACCGTTACCCTGTTTACCAAACCAGGCTGCGGCCTGTGCGACGAGGTTAAAGCTGAGCTAGATGCCTTGCAGCCGCTTTTCCCGCACCAGCTGAGCCAGGTCGACATTAGCCAAGAATCTGCGCTGTTCGAAAAATATCGCTACATTATTCCCGTGGTGCAGATTGGAAATGTCGAGTTGATGGCCCCGATTACGGCCGTTCAGCTGCAACAAACCCTGGCAGAAATTTCTCAACAGACAGCCTCATCTGGGTAGGTAAACGGCCGTTGCCAACCCGTTCACCACTGGTGGTCAGCGAAAAAATCGCTGGTTTGTGAAGCCGGGCACAACCTTGTCATCCGATTCTGACTGTGCTAGTATCTCGCTAGCCCTGCTGTGTGCGTGATGAGCTTGCCAGTGTTGAGCCAACGCTTCACAACTGGGGGCTAAAAATGCGCTGAGGGGATGTAGTAGCTCGCGGCGGAAGTCGTTCAGCCAGGCAGATACTCGCGAAAAGGCTCCCACCTGCATATGCAGGTTCAAATTACGGGGTTCACACGGCACGGCGGGGTTATAAGAACGGACAGGCTGTTCGCAGGGGTCCATTAGCAGAAGGAAATAGCAGCTCTATGGTGCGTGAGCGAATTGCTGACGACATCTACGTTTTTACAAGTCAGTTATATGCCCAGGTTACAGCGGGAGCCATTCTCACCAAAGATGGCGTGATTTTGATCGATACGCTGTACTTCCCAGAAGAAACGAAAGCAATTAAAGAGTTTCTGGAAGAGCGGCAAGGCTTGAAGATCCGGTATGTCATCAACACCCATTATCATGCCGATCATTCCCAGGGTACCTATCTTTTCCCCGAAGCCCAAGTTATCAGCCATGCGCTGTGCCGCCAGCTGCTAGACAGCATCGGCCGTTCGGGTCTGGCCGAAGCGCAGGCGCAAATGCCAGAACTGGAAGAGGTGGAGATCATCCTGCCGGAGCTGGTCTTTAAGGATGGGGTGCTAAACCTTTACCTGGGCGGCAAAACGTTGCAGCTGTACCACATGCCAGGGCACAGCATGGACCTCGTTGGGGTGTATGTCACCAACAACCAGATTTTGTTTGCCTCCGACAACTGTATGCCCGTCCCCACCGTTTTTGATGGCAGCCACAAAGCGTTAACTGAATCTCTCAAAAAGATGCTGGAGTTGGAGCCAGATACCATTGTTCAGGGGCATGGCGAGGTGATTTTGCGCGGTGAGGTTAACGCCATCATCCAGGATGACCTGGATTACCTGGAGCGGATTCACGATAAGGTGAGCAAAGTGCTGAAGAAAAACCAGCCTGTGGACGCGCTGGACAAGATCGGCATTGAAAGCTGCGGCAAGTCGCGCATTCCGCTCAACGGGCTGGTGGCCGATTTGCACCGGGCCAACCTGTACCGGTTGTACGAAGAGCTGCGTGAAGAAACGGCCGTTGCCGAAAGTGTGGCTTCATGACGGCCCCGCGCCGTCACCCCAGATTTCTCGTCATTCTCCTATTTTTGATCCTGGCAGCGTGCAGCGTGCCACCGACGCTGCTCAGCTCGATTGAGCCCTTGCCTACGCTGGTACCCACCCTGGCCCTGCTGCCCCAGCCACCCACCCCGCCGCTCACACCAACCATCCCCCTAAACACCGCTACGCCAGAAGCAACAGCTACGGCCGTTCCGCCCACCGCCACTGCCACCAATACACCACTGCCCACGGCAACGGCCGTTCCCAACTACCACCTCGTCCTCGACCCCAGCCAGCCGCAGGGTTACCTGACGCAATTCCGGCTGGTTGCCTTTTACGGCAGCCCTACCGGGCCAGGACTCGGCATTTTGGGCGAGCTGCCGCGCGACCAGATGCACACCCAGCTGCTGGCCACTGTCGCCGAATACGCACCGTTTACCGACCGGTTGATTTTGCCCACCTACCACCTGGTGACCACGGTGGCTAATCCCTACCCGCCTGGCTACCACCACCACGTGAGCCTGGAGCTGATTGAGCAGTGGGTGGCCGAGGCGAAGGTGGGGGAAACGGCCGTTATCCTCGACATTCAGCCAGGCTATGCGGATTTGTTGGTGGAATTCGGCCGGATAGAACATTTGCTATACGAACCGCACGTGCACCTGGCGATTGATCCAGAATTTACGATGCAGAGCGGGGAAATACCGGGGGTTAACGTCGGTCAGCTGTATGCCGCGCAAATCAATCAAATCCAGGCGCGGCTAAACGAGATTGGGATGGCAATTGGACTAAACCGTGTGCTGATTTTGCACCAATTTTTGCCCTCAATGCTGCCCGACAAGGCGGCTATTGAAGATTACCCTTTTGTGGAAATCGTGATTGATGGCGACGGCGTCGGCCCGGCCGGGGTGAAAATCTACAACTACACCACCTACGCCAGCGAACCGGCCTTCGAGTTCGGCGGTTTCAAGCTCTTCCCCACCGATGGCGATTACCCGATCATGACGCCGACCGAGGTAATGGACCTGGTTCCCCAACCTGTCCTCATCATTTACCAGTAGGGGATCCACAGTTTTCACAGATTACGCAGATTTTTATCTCTTTTCTCTGCGCTCTCCGCGTGCTCTGCGGTGAACTTTCTTAACTTTGCAGGAGCGTCAGCTTGCCGGGGAGAATTTCGTATTCGATGTGGGTGGCGGCTTCGGCGATGATTTCGCCGTCGGCGTGGATGGGGGTGCCGGGTTGGCTGGTGATGGTGATGTGGGTGGTACGGCCGTACACCACCTGTGGATGAGTGATGTGCGTCTTGCGAAACAACCTCACCAAAATGGCCAGCACCGTTCGCTTCGGCACCTTGGGGGCAAACACAAAGTCAAACAAGCCATCATCAACGGCCGCTTCGGGGGCCATGTAAAAACCGCCGGTGCGCGGCCCGTTGCACACCGACAGCAGGTAGGTCGGCCCAGTGTAGCCACCGCCATCCCAGCGCAGCTCCATCTGCCACGCTTTGAGCTTAACCAGCCCCTTCAACAGCGCCACGACGTAGCGAATTTCGCCCGACAGCCGCTTCATGCGAATGTTTTCCAGGGTGATCATCGGTTCCATGGCCACGGCGCAGTTGTTAATGAAAAAGTGATCGTTAATGCGCCCGGCGTCGAGCTGGCGCGTTTTGCCCGCAGCGATGATACGCGCCGCCTGGGTCAGGTCGCGCGGCAGGCCCACCATGTCGCTAAAGTCGTTGGCCGTGCCGATGGGCAGAATGCCAAAAGGCACCGTCGGGCCATTCCCGGCGGCGCGCAGCAGGCCATTGGCCACTTCGTTGAGGGTGCCATCGCCCCCGGCGGCAACCACGGCGTCGCAGCCTTCGGCAGCGGCCGTTTCGGCCAGGGTAATGCCTTCTCGTGGCTGGCTCGTCTGCACAATATCTGGGGTGAGGCCAACGGCCGTAAACGCTGCCCGCACCTCAGCCACCCGCGAACCAGCCCGCCAGCGATTGGCGTAGGGATTCAAAATTACTTTAACGTTCATGGTGCACCAACGCTTCCCGAATCAACTTTGGTTTGTTGGTAATGATGGCACTGACGCCCAAATCAGCCAGCCGCCGCGCCTCGGCCGGGTCATCAACCGTCCACACATTCACCCGCCAGCCATGTTTTTTGGCCCAGGCCATGTAAGCGGCCGTTACCATGCCATAATGCGGATGCACTGCCTGGGCGGGAATGAGCGACTTCAGCAGTTGAAAACCCGATTTGTAGCTGAGGTGGGCCACCCAGGTTGACTGGGTGAGATGGCGGCGGGCATAACGCACTGCCAGGGGATTAAACGAGGAGACCACCGTTTGCCGGGCCACGCCGTGAGATTGGATGCGGTCGGCTACGGCCGCGGCCAGACCCGTGTCGCGCAAAGCGGCCGTTTTCAGCTCCACGTTGTACAAAAAATGGGGGCCGAGGGTTTCAAACACCTCATCGAGGGTGGGAATAAGCTGCCCGTCGCCCGCGTCCAGCGTTTGCAGCTCGGCCAGGGTAAAGTGCTGCACGCTGCCCTGGCCGCTGGTGGTACGGTCCAGCTTGCCATCGTGAATAACCACCGGCCAGCCGTCGGCGGAGAGCTGCACGTCAAACTCAATGCCATCGGCCCCCTGCGCCTGAGCCAGGGCAAAGGCGGCCAGGGTGTTTTCCGGCGCTTCGGCACTGGCACCGCGATGACCGATGATGAACGGCCGTTGCCCAGAAGACCACTCTCTCATTTTTTATCGCTTACAGCTGCACAAAATAAGAATCGGCCGCCTGGTCGATCAGCTCTTTGGTCAGCTGCGGTTTGACACCAAGATAATCAGCAATGTCCAGCAGCTGGTCCAAAATATCGCGGGGATGGTTGGCCCGCAGCTTTTGGTTGCGCTTGATGTAATACTCTTGCAGCAGGTAGCGCACCCCCTGCTCGTCATACTCCACGCGGCGGCGTTCACACACCCGCTTAAAAATCTCGCGATAGTTGTCAAAAGAAGGCGAAGTTACCTCAATTTTGTGGCGAATGCGGCGCAAAAACGCCTCATCCACCAGGTCACGCGGCGGCAGGTTGGTAGAAAAAACGATGAGCACTTCAAAGGGTACTTCCACTTTGCGGCCGGTGTGCAGCGCCAGGAAATCGATCTGCTTTTCCATCGGCACAATCCAGCGATTGAGCAAATCACGCGGGCGCACCTGCTGGCGGCCAAAGTCGTCGATGAGGAACATGCCGCCGTTGGCTTTCATCTGGAAGGGGGCTTCGTAATATTTGTTGGTCGGATCGTAAATCAGCTCCAGGCCGTCCAGCGTCAGCTCACCACCAACCATGATCACCGGGCGCTTGATGCGCACCCAGCGGGCATCACCCCGGCGTGGGCCAAGCTGGCCCGTGGTAGTGCGACGCTCATTGTCTGGTATGGCCACGTGGTTAATTTCGTCAAACACCTTGATGATCTGGCCATCAACTTCAACGGCGTACGGGATGTACATGTCGTTGGTCAGGATCATACGGCCGATGCTTTCCGCAATGGTTGTTTTGCCGTTGCCGGGCGGGCCGTAGAGGAAAATAGATTTGCCCGAGTTGGCCGCCGGGCCAATTTTGTTAAAGACAGACTCTTCCAAAATCAGGTGAGACAGCGACTGCTGCATCATCTTGGGGCTGACTTTGAGGCGATTACCACCTTGGGCCTTGATGGCCGCCACGTAGCTGTCCCACGGAACAGGCGCGGCACCGACGTAGGTGGTACGCTCCAGCTGCTCACGGGCACGTTCGGCCCCTTTGGTGGTGATGGAATATTGGTACGTGGCTGCGCCCAGACCGCCCGACCCTTTCACCTCGCACATTTGCTCACGCTTGAGAAACTCCATAACGGTGCTGACAACGGTGGCGAAGGGCAGGTGCATGTATTCGGCAATGTCGTGCCCGGTTAACTGCCCCCGAAAATACATAATTTTCAGGGCCAGGTCTTGCAAAAACCCCTGAGATAATCCGGTATCTTCAATTCCTTTGATTGTTGGTGGCTCCCAATCAAGTCTTAGTGGACCCGATGCTGCTGTACTCATCTATATTTCTCCGTCAATTCCCTGAAACTGCTGCGAACGATTGGTGACGTATTGTAAATCGCCCCTAATTTTTTCACAAGCAGTTTACAGGGCGGCTGTGGCGCACTGCGGGGGCGGTTAATGAATTTCGTGGACCTGGATGAGGTTGGTGTGCCCGGCAAGACCAAATGGAACACCAGCGGTAATGACCAGCTTATCGCCGGGATTCAGGTTGTAGCGCAGCATGGCAGCGGCCGTTTGCTCCAGCATGCCGTCTGTGTTGGTAAAGTCTGGCACCAACACACACTCCACGCCCCACACCAGCGATAATTTACGCTGCGTGCTTTCCAACGGCGAAACGGCCATCACCGGCGTGGGCGGGCGGTGGCGGGCAATTTGCGTGGCGGTGTAGCCAGACATCGTCGCGCTGACGATGGCGCGCGCCTTGATTTGCTCGGCAATATCGCAGCAGGCAGAGCTGATCGCCTGGGCCACGTTGTGCGTCTCGGCCACTTCAGCCTGACGCCGGTTGCGCCAGTCGGTGTACGGGAAAGCGCCTTCGATAATTTCGCTGATCTGTTTCATCATCAGCACCGACTCGACGGGGAAGTTGCCGGAAGCGGTCTCGCCAGAGAGCATCACCGCATCGGTGCCGTCCAGGATGGCGTTGGCTACATCGCTGGCTTCGGCGCGGGTGGGGCGCGGATGCTCCACCATGGATTGCAGCATCTGGGTGGCGGTGATGACCGGTTTGCCCACGTCGTTGCAGGCGCGAATGATGCGCTTTTGCAGCAGCGGCACCTCTTGCGGGTGGACCTCGATACCCAGGTCACCCCGGGCGACCATCATGCCATCGGCCGCATCGCGAATCTCCATCAGGTGGGCAATGGCTTCGCTTTTTTCAATTTTGGCGATGATGGGAATATCAGCCCCTTCGGCCTTCATGAGTTGGCGCAGTTCTTCGATATCAGCGGCCGTACGCACAAACGACAGCGCCACGTAATCCAGCGCTAAGGCACAAACCAGCTTCAGGTCTTCTTTGTCCTTGTCGGTGATGCTGGAAATGGGCAGATCGGTACCGGGGGCGTTGACCCCTTTGCGCGATTCTAACAGCCCGGCCACGGTGGTGATGCAGCGCAGGGCGTCGCCCATTTTTTCGGCGACGGCAAATTCTACCTCGCCATCGCCAATCACCAGGCGGGCACCCGGCTCGATGACCTCGATGAGGTCTGGATGGGGCAGATGGATCATGGCGGGCTGGCCGCGATGAGGGGTGAGGACCACTTCCTCGCCCAGGGTGAGCTGAATACCGCCTGTTTTAACGTGGCCGAGGCGGATTTTAGGACCTTGCAGATCGCCCAAAATGCCAAGCACTTTGCCTTCGCTTTGAGCGACTTCGCGGAGCATTTTAACGGTTTTGGTGTGCTGGGCGTGGTCGCCGTGGGAGAAATTGACGCGGGCCACGCGCATTCCGGCGGCAATCATGCGGCGGATTGTTTCGGGATTGTTGGAGGCAGGTCCGATGGTGGCGACTATTTTTGTACGTGCCATACGATTTCCTTCGCTAGGGTTTACAGGTGTTTATTGGGTAATGGTATCCCAAGCAGATAACCCTTACAACCTGGAATAGTTTTGGAAGTTAACAATAGAGATGAGGAAAACAAAAAGGTTTTTAAATACCAAAGTACTATAGAAGAACGATGGGGGGGGGGGAGGATAATATTCAATAAGTTCCCTTCAACAATTTACCATTAAAGCCACTTAACGCACCCCAAATAATTTTCACGTTAGATTTCAAGTCCAGCTAGCCGCTATCAGTTTAGCTTATGGAGGAAAAATCGATGGCTCAACTCTGGATCTACCTTAACTTGATCGGGATTGAGAAAATATGCCAGCTTAAAAAATTTGTTGGTTTCAAGTTCGGATTGATTGTACTGACTTTAGCAGCAATATTGATTAGTGTGGTCAATCAAGTACATGCCTATAGTTGGTCTGGTTGCAAATGGCCGACAAATAACCCTGTTTATGATGGGCATACACTGACTTCAGCATGGAATAGTGCGGTCAGCAATGGTCGTAATCAATGGAACAACGATCCCTCTTCTTCGCTAAATATATCCAGAAATGACACAAGTAATAATGACGTCACCTTGGGTGCAACAGGTGGGCAAGCCGCTGTAACAACCCGAACGTGTTCCAGTGGTACGATTATTGATGCTGATATAGTCTTCAATAGCTCTTTCACCTGGTATACAGGTACCGGCAGTCCAGGTAGTGCCTGGGATGCCTGGTCTGTAGCTACACACGAGTTTGGACACTTTATTGGTTTTGGCCATACTCAATATGCAGATCTCTGTCTTGGTTCTGAGAGTACAAGACCAACCATGTGTGATGGGTACGCCGCAGGTAAAACCTATAAACGCGACATTGAGTTTGACGATAGGAACGGCTTGAACGTCGTTTATCCATAAAAGAGACAAGGAGATGTTGTTGTGAATACAAGAACCCAAAACTGTATATTTAAGCCTCTTCTTTTTAACATAGCACTCTTCCTACTTGTTTCGTGCGGAACGCAGGGTTCCTCTGATTCTGCGGTATCTGCCAGTTCTGAAAAGATAGGAGAGGAGAATATTATCGTTAGTTTTGAGACGGAAAGCATCTATTTTTCCCGAGAGGAATTGCTCACTCAAGCAGATCTAATTTTCGCCGGTAGGGTGCTAGATATCTCGCCCACTCGATGGAATCAAGACAGTGGAGAATATTGGACTGAAACCACGGAGGAAGGCGTAACAGCAGAAGGCAAACAATTGACAACTACCCATTCGGCCTGGCCGGTTTACGAAATCAGGCTGGCTGTCACCCAACCAATTGTGGATCAGATTGGCGTTGGCCAGGAAGTCGTTTTGACACTCCTCGGTAAAAGCCCGATAGATGCTGTTACCAGTGACGCCGCAGGCGGTGTGCAGGTAGAAGCAGAGACAGTGGATTTGAAAGTTAATCAAGAACTTGTAATCTTTGCTATGCAAACAGAGCTGGCCTGGCGAGATCCAAGTCGTCCTGTCGAACTGATAACAAGCCCTGACGGCACATCCTACTTCGACATCGGCGTGCGTTCAATCACTACGTTAATGGGAGTATCTGCCAATGCTTATTTGGTAAAGGGAGACGATGGCCTATTTTATCATTCAGAAGAGGCCACGAACAAGCAAGAACCCATTTCTCTTGATAACCTGATCCAAGAAATTTCTCAAATGCGAGAAACAGCCGATCAAAAGTAAAACAATAAAACAACACTACTGTCACCGGGCGGCTCAGTCTGGAGAGCCGCCCTGCAGGACTCGGGGGCGGCCGCAGCAGCTGTGAACGATCTGGTTTTGTTGACGGAAAGCGGCTACCGCCTGCTCCCTACCCCCACTCCGGAACTAATTCAGCTGCCAGTTTAAGGCTGCTTGTGGATCATTTTGGAGAGCGCCTCAACCTGCTTGTCGGCGTGGTAGCTGCTGCGCACCAGGGGGCCGCTTTCCACCCACTTGAAGCCCATTTCCAGACCAATTTGCTTGAGCCGGGCAAACTCTTCCGGCGTGTAGTAGCGCTCGATGGGATTGTGCTGCTTGGTGGGCTGCAAATATTGGCCGATGGTCAGAATATCCACGCCCCAACTCTGCAAATCTTGCATCGTTTCCAGCAGTTCGTCCCACGTTTCGCCCAGCCCAACCATAATGCCGCTCTTCGTCAACACGTCTGGCTCCAGCTCCTTGGCGTTGGTCAGGGTGGCCTCGGCCCATTCGTAGCGGTCCTGCGGCTGGATGGCGCGGAAGAGCCGCCGCACGGTTTCCACATTGTGGTTCAAGATTTCCGGCCGCGCATCCATGACGATTTTGAGCGCGTCGCGGCTGCCTTTGAAGTCGGGGATGAGCACTTCGATGGAGCAGCCGGGCTGCACCTCGCGGATGCGGTTGATGCAGGCGGCGAAGATGGGCGCGCCGCCGTCTTTACGCTCGTCGCGGTTGACGGAGGTGATGACGACGTGTTTGAGGTTCATCGCCTGGACGGCCTGGGCGACCCGTTCTGGTTCGGCCCAATCGAGGGGCAACGGCCGTCCCGTCTTTACGTCACAAAAGCGGCAGCTGCGGGTGCAAATGTCGCCCATGATGAGGAAGGTGGCGGTACGCGCCCCCCAGCACTCGCCGATGTTGGGGCAGCGGGCTTCTTCGCAGACGGTGTGCAGCTCCTGGGTGCGCATCAGCCCCTTGAGGAAGTGGTAGTTGTCGTTGGTGTCATGAATCTGGCGGACTTTAATCCAGGACGGCCGTCTTTGCGACGGCCGATTTTCCGGCTGGGGTGTTTCTTCAATCGTATCTAACGGAATGTGAGATGACATGGTTCACCTTTGTATTTAAGCTGGCACTGGTTCGGCCAGAAGGTTGGTTTGGACCTGAAAAACGTCGGCAAAGGCAGCGACGAGGGGCGGCAGCACCTGGGCCACCGAGATAGGTTGCGCCAGCAGCTGCGCCATGCTGGCCACGCCGTGATCGCGAATGCCGCAGGGAATAATATTGTTGAAATAAGCTAAATCGGGGTTGACGTTGAGGGCAAAGCCGTGGCTGGTGAGGCCATCCTTTTGGATACGCACACCCACGGCAGCAATTTTGTCCAGCCCGTTGGCCGTTTCCACCCAGACGCCGCGATGTCCCTCAAACCTCTGGCCGACAATGCCAAATTCGGCCAGCGTGCGAATCATCATTTCCTCCAGATCGGTAACGTAGCGCTGCACCAGGCCCAGCCCTTGCTGCACGTAGACCTGCTTAAGCGAGAGGATGGGATAGCCCACCAGCTGCCCCGGCCCGTGGTAAGTGATGTCGCCGCCCCGGTCCACGTGGTAAAAGGCGATGCCCCGTTCGGTGAGTTCGGCTTCGCTGAGGAGGAGGTTTGCCAGACGGCCGTTCCTTCCCAAAGTATACGTCGGCGGATGTTCCAACAGGAGAAATTTGCCGGGTGTTTCGGGCCGTTCGATACGCTCGGCCACCAGCGCTTTTTGGCAATCCCAGGCGGCCAGGTAATCAACCTGCCCCGCCCATTCAACATCAATTTTCATTGCTGCTTCCCCTACGCGGCAGGCGGTGGTGGCGCTGTCGCGGTGTGGGCCGTATTTTAGCACAATTTTGGCGGGGGAACGGCCGTACCCCTCAATAAAAAGAGCGCTGCCAACGGTCAACAGCGCTCGTGAAAATCAGCCTAATCGCCGCAAAGAAAATCCGTCAGGAAAAACTCGGCGACCTTGGCGGCCTCAGCAATAAATTTTATTCCGCAGGCTTTAAGGAAATCTGGATTTCCTCGTTGTCCAGCCGGGTGACGGTGACCTGAATTTCATCACTTTCCGTGAAGTTACCTTCAAACCAGTGATGAACCGGTGGGCTGAGCACAATGCGGGCCATGTCGTTGGGCAGCATACGCCAGACAGCGCTGTCTTTGTCGTACAGGCCATCGTAGTAGATGGTGACAGGGCGCGTTTCGGTGCGCGAATTGAGGGCAAAGAAGGGCCAGTGGGCCGAGGTCAGGTTGATGAAACCACGGCGCAGGTGCAGCGGCTTAATTTCGGCCATGTGGGTAAAGCTGTCTTCTGGTTTGAGCACGGTTTCGATGGAAGAAACGGCCGTTTCCTCCTCCACTTTGCCACCCATCATTGGTTTGACGGTGCGTGCCTTAGGCCGGGGTTTGCGCTTTGACCCGCCTGCCTGCCGCCCGGTGAGGAAATGAACCAGCGGCAGCAGCAGCTCAATCTGGTCACGCAGCACATCGGTGATTTTTAGCCCCATCGCAGCGGCCTGCTCTGCCGGGTAGCGCCGACTCAGATAAAATGGCGTCACCCACTTTTCTTCATTGTTCAAATAGGCAGCTTTGCTCATCACCTCGGCCGAAACATCAGGCAGCAGCGCGGTGATGCTGTCTTTGAACAAATCCTGGTAATGCGCCACTTCACCGCTTTCTTCATCTACCTGCATTTGCTGCACGCGCAGGGACCAATCGGCCCCCAGTTCGGTGATGAGGCGATGGGCCATCACGGGCTGGGTTTCGGCATTTTTCAACGCCTTGGCCAACGCCTTTTTATTGGTGATGGCCAGCTGCATTTCCAGGCTGAGGGGCCGGGCAAAAAAAGCCAGGTGCAAATCTGCTTCCGTAGTTTCGTCCGCTGCCAGAAAAACCGAACGATTCGTTCGGCTCAGTCCGGCAAAAGGCAAATCGGCCCGGGCCTGGCGTGACAAATTGTTGTGTAAGGCATGGATAAACAGCTCAAGCTGGTCCAGGGCATAGTTGATGGCGGTTTCTTGACCCGCCCAACCAAACGCGGTGAAAACGGGCATGGACAAACCCGTAAACGCTGATTTTGATGACATTGGTAATTCCTCTGTGATTTCTATGAATTCCGCTTAACGAACATCTACCTGACGATGTGTTGAATTGGGGATGCGTAAGTTGAGGATAATTCCTGCTCCCGTCTATTTATAACCCACGATTATATCTTGTCAAATTTATCCACGCCACGGCCCGACAAAGACGATAGTCCGCACGAGGGTGCTACGCACCCCGTGCGGTAATTTTATGGGGGTTTTTCAGTTTTGGCGTGTGTTCCACACGCCAAAACTGAAAAACCCCCATAAAATTACCGCACGGGGTGC